>JAIYDI010000040.1 GCA_027487555.1 Hyphomicrobiales bacterium | reverse complement strand
CGGGCGGAAGGGGAGTCGTCTCCTTTCTGGCCGCTATCGTTCGGCATGGCGCCCCAAAAGGGCCCCGCTGTCAGCGCGTCCTCATGTCGGGAGCAATCCCGCCAGCGGCCGCGGCAGTCCGATGCGTCGGGTGCACGATGATAGCCGCGCCAAAAATCCTGGTCGGCCGGCGAGGCGCGAGCCTCATACACATTCGCGGACTAACCGCGTCGGGGCAAACGCCTCGCCGGCCCGCTTTCCACTTGCCCGAAACCCGGGGCCCATGGCCGCCGGACGCCTCCGCGCGCCAAGCTTGCCATTGGCCCCAATGCTCCGAGGTGATACGCAGAACCCTGTCCCTCGTGGAACCCGATATGCCCGATTTTCTCCCCGACCTTGCCCGCCTTTTCGCCTTTGCCGGTGCCACGGTGATCCTTGCGATCACCCCGGGGCCGGATATGGCGCTGCAGCTGAGCCGTGCCATCAACCATGGTCGCGCGCATGGGCTCGCCGCGGGCTTCGGGGCAATGACGGGCATCTTCGTACATACCGCGCTCGTCGCCTTCGGCATTTCGGCGCTGATCGTCATTTCGCCGCCCGCTTTCCTCGTGCTCAAGATCGCGGGCGCCGTCTATCTGCTCTGGCTCGCTTTCCAGGCCATCGTTCATGGCGGCGGCCTCCGGATATCGGAGGCTGGCGTGCGGCAGCCGACACTTGTCGAGAGCTATCTTTCCGGGCTTGGCATCAACCTGCTCAACCCCAAGGTCGTGCTGTTCTTCATGACCTTCCTGCCGCAATTCGTCGATGCGGGCGACCCGGCAACCCCGGTGAAGCTCTTCGTTTTCGGCTTCGAGTTCGTCATTATCTCTATTCCGCTGATGGTCGCGACGGTCTATGCGGCCGATTGGCTGGTCGCGGCGTTCAAGCGGAACAAATGGGTGGAAAAGGCGCTGAACTGGGGCTTTGCCGCTGTGTTCACTGCTTTTGCCGCCACCATCCTCACCGCTCAGGCGCGGCACTAGGATTCTGTCATGATCTTGCCGTTCGCCGTGTTCACGGCGTTCAACGCCCAAAGCCGTCCACCCGACGGTTTTGCCCCAGGGGGCCGCTCTTGAACTATTCCCATGCCTTCCATGCCGGAAACTTCGCCGATGTGATGAAGCACATCATCGTCACGCGGCTGGTCGATTATCTTAAGAAGAAGGATGGCGCCTTCCGGGTCATCGATACCCATGCCGGCATCGGCCGCTATGACCTCTCGGGCGAGATTGCGGCCCGCTCGCCCGAATATGCCGATGGCATCGGGCGTCTGCTCTCGGCCGAGCTGCCGCAGAAGGCAAAGCCTCTGGTCCAGCCCTATCTCGATGTCATCCGGGGCATGAATCCCGACGGCAAGCTGAAATACTATCCGGGCTCGCCGTTGCTGGTGCGCCAGATGTTCCGCCCGCAGGACCGGCTTTCGGCGCTGGAGCTCCATCCCGAATATGCCAAGCGGCTCAGCGCGCAGTTCGAGGGCGACGTGCAGGTGCGCGTCATCCATCTCGATGGCTGGCTGGCGCTCAACGCGCATGTGCCGCCCAAGGAGAAGCGGGGGCTGGTGCTGGTCGATCCGCCCTTCGAGGAGAAAGGCGAGTTCGAGCGCCTCGTCGATGGGCTGCTGAAGGCGCACAGGAAATTCCCTGGCGGGGTCTATGCGCTCTGGTATCCGCTGAAGGACACGCGCGCCGTGCATGATTTCACCTCGGCGCTGCGTGACTGCGGCATCCCGAAAATCCTGCGCACCGAAGTTTCGGTGCGCCCGGCATCAAACCCGCCCAAGCTGCATGGTTCGGGCATGATCATCGTCAACCCGCCCTTCACGCTCGAGGCGGAACTGCGCATCCTGCTGCCGGCACTGGCGCTCTTGCTCGGCGATCCGGGCCTCGGGCGGCACAAGCTCGAATGGCTCCGGGGGGAGGAGCCAGTCAGATCCTGAAGACGAAGAACTGCATGGTTTCGTCCTCGGTTGGTGCGTGGCGGCGGTAGAGAGCAAGCGCCGCATGATTGTCGGTTTCGGTGCCGAGCCAGGCTTCCTCGCAGCCCAGCTCGCGTCCCCAGGCGAAGAGCTCGGCCAGCATGGCCGTGGCAATTCCCCGCCGCAGCCAGTCATCGGCCGTGCCGACTTCGTCGACATAGAGTTCTGCGGGTTTGTCCGGGTGAAAGTGGACGACCCCGGCGCACTGGCCGACAACCGTGTCTCCGTCAAAGGCGAGTACCAGGATATGGCCCGGCCGGCGCAGATAGCGGGAGAGCCATTCGGGCCTTATCGGTTCGTCGAACACGCGGGGTGCAACATGCGTGAGCATTGCTTCGTCGGACGCCTGAATGCGCCGGACCAGTATGGTCATGTTTCCCTCCTGCCTCTGCCGATTGGCGCCACGTACCCTGTTCCGCGGAGATTGCGGGGCCTTCCGACCCGGATTAGGTGTAGGCTCCCGACGCGTCGACGATCAATGTAGTCGCCATCAAGGATTTCCATTCGTGTCTGTCCGTTCGAGCCTTGCGCTGTTCAAGGTGCCGTTCTTCGCACCGACCATGGTAGCCATGCTGCTCAATGTGCTGGCTGAGGCCGTGGGCGGCAGCTACCTGTCGCTGCTCGCCGTGCAGCGGGTGGGCATGAGCGCGCTGGAGCTAGGGCTGTTCCTCACGTTCAGCTCGCTGGCCGGCATAGGTGTCTCGACGCTGCTCGGGCACCTGCATGACCGGAAGCCCGCCCGCTGGCCGCTGCTGCTGACGCTCGTCGCCAAGATCGTCGGCTTCGCCCTTGCTGCAATTGTCGAGGCGCCATGGATGTTGTTCGCCATCGGGGTCACGCTGTTCGCCATCGGCAATGCCAGCTTCGCGCTGCTGTTCGCCATCGCCAAGGGACAGCTCGACCGGGCCGATGCGGCCACCTCGGCCCGCGGCATGGCGGCCATGCGGCTCCTCACCTCGCTCGGCTGGGCCATTGGTCCGGCGCTCGGCGCCATCTTCGTCGCCAGCGGGTCCTTCCCCGGCGTCTATATGGGCGCGGCGGCACTTGGGCTCATCGCGCTGGTCACGGTGCTCGCGACTGGCCTCAAGGTCCTGCCCGGCGCTACCGAACTGCGCACGCGGCTCGACTGGTCCATCGTCAGGCAGGCGGCGCCCGCGGCGCTGGCGCTTACCATGTTCCACACCGCGATGTTCATGGCCTCGACGGCCATGGCGATAGTGGTGGTGGGTGGCCTTGGGACGGAAACGGATGTCGGGCTGCTGCTCAGCCTGTGCGCCGGCATCGAAGTCGTGGTTATGGGGCTGTTCGTCGTCCGGCCGATGAAGCGGGTGAGTCATGGCCTCCTGATCGCCGGCTTCCTGATCTTTGCAGCCTATTTCGTCGTGCCGCTGGTCGCGCCGACGCTCCTCGCCTTTTATCTCGCGCAGGTGCTGCGCGCCGTCGGCATCGCCATCATCTACATCGTCGGCATGGCCTATATCCAGGAGCTGCTGCCCGGCAGGGCGGGGGCTGCAGCAGCACTGTTCGGCAACACGATGAGCGGCGGGCTCCTGTTGTCGGGCCTTGGCACCGGGTTCTGGGCCACTGCCTTCGGCTTCTGGTCGGTCTTTGGGCTGGCGGCAGCCCTGAGCCTTGTCGGCGCGGCTGCCATCGCCTTCGGTCGCAGCCGCGCTCAGGCGCTGCCGAGCGCCTTGAGCAGTGGCTCGAGCCCGGCGCCATAGCGGCGGGCAAGGCCGATCGAGCGATCCGTGACAGGCGCGCGGACCTGGCTGATGGAGACGGTATGGACCGGGCGCCTCGTCTCGTAAAACCTCAGGCACGCCGGATGGAACGCGAGCCCGGCATGGTCGAGCAGACGCTCTGTCTCACCCCGCTGATCCGCGACCAGGGCTTCGTAGGAGACATCCCGTACACCGCCCGGCAGCACCTGGTGCCAGTGCCGCATCAGGCTGCGGTAGAGGCGGTGGTACTCGCCAAGTTCCGTGATGTCGTAGGCATAGGTCAGCTGGTCGCCGAAATAGTTCTTCCAGATGGACAGCGCATTGTCAGCCGGGTCACGCGTGACATGCAGGATGGTCGCGTTGGGCAACATTAGCCTGATCATGCCCGCGAGGAGAAAATTGCCAGGAAGCTTGTCGACGATATGCGACCTGTCCGAAAGCTGGCGCAGGCGGTGCATGTATTGCGTGCCAAGCGCCGTGAGCTCCTCGCGGCTGAGGCGGGCCAACAGGTCGGCATAGCCCTTTGCCTCGATACGTTCGGCCGCTGCCCCGACAATCTGGCGCAGATAGGGCAGTTCGCCGCCGCCATGCACCCGGGGATGGCTCGCCAGAATCTGCTCGACCAGCGTCGTGCCAGACCGCGGCATGCCCAAGACAAAGATCGGTGTGGGATCGGGGTTGCCGCTGCCGGCAAGGCGCGCGAACAATTCGGGGGTGAAGCAGCGCTCTATCTCGGCAAAGGTCATGCGCGTACCGGCGCTGTCATGCGGCAGGCTGGCCCTAACCAGACGGTTGGCCTCGTCGAGATAGCTCATGGCCGCATCGTAGCGCTCCGACTTCTCTGCCTCCTGCGCCAGCGCAAAGCCCAGATGCAGGCGCAATTCGGGATCAGCGGCAGCCACATAGCTCGCCTCGAGCTCGCCGGGCGGCACCTTGTCAGCTTCGATACGCAGCAGGGCGCGACGCCAGGTCAGGTTGGTGGGCGCCTGCGCCAGCGCCTCTCGATAGGCCGCAGCGGCCTTGTCGCGATGCCCAAAGGCTTCCTCGGTCTTCGCCATGGCGCCAATGGCCGCCGCATGGTGGGGTACCAGCCGCAGGGCTTCACGGTAAGCCGCGATGGCGCCGTCATACTCGCCCAGCTGATCGCGGGCACCGCCCAGCAGGATCCAGGCATCTACAGCCTTTGGCGCCAGCGCAACCGTCCGTGCAAGGCAGCGCGCGGCCTCGCCCCATGCGCTGGCCTCCTCGTGGAGCCGACCGAGTGCAAACCAGGCGGCGGCGAGGTCAGGGCGCAGTTCCGTTGCTGCGGTAAGCTTCGCTGCGGCGCGGGCCCGCCGCTTCAGCGCCAGATAGGCCTGGCCGAGGTCTGCCAGGAGCCCGCCGTCGGCGCCAAGCAGCCCCTCGGCGCGCTCGAGAACCATCACCGCATCCTTGAGACGACCCGGCAGACGGGACAATATGGCGCCATACAGATGCAGCAGCTTGCCATCATCGTGGTGCCTCGCAACGAGCGGCGCCAGCATCGCCTCGGCATCGCCGACCTTGCCGCCTTCGAGAAGCCGCAGAGCCTCGCGCCGTATGGCGGCACCATTTGTGACAGAGCGGTGCAGGCTGGAGAGGTCGTTCATCGGTCAGCAACAATCTATGCGCTGCCCGAACCTGCGCGTGCCAGTAAGGGTCACGCGCCGGGTGGGCGAGCGTCAAAAAGGGTTCAATTGTAAAAGATGCCGGAGGTCGGCACATCATCACTCAACGACATAGAATCTTGGTCATCAAGTGAATTTTGCGTCATGTTTGCTGCTATGCAGCTAACACGGGTCAGGCGCGGAGTTCAGCCGAGCCCGGCGACAAGCGCAGGCAGTTGCGACAGGTTGGTGATCCGGAAGAAACGCGGGTTGTCGATAGCGTCGTCATGCTGGTCGAGCGCCCAGACATGCTCTGACGGCACATGGACGGCAAACGCGCCAGCCGCCAGCGGCGGCAGCACGTCCGATGTCATGGAGTTGCCGATCATCATGGCCGTCTCGGGGGTGGTGCCGTGTTTCAATAAGAGCCGTCGATAAGTCGCCTCATCCTTTTCCGAGACGATCTCCACCGCCTCGAAACGGTCGCGGAGCCCCGACAGCGCCAGCTTCCGCTCCTGATCGAACAGGTCGCCCTTGGTGATGAGGATCAGCCGGTATTGGCCCGAGAGCGCGTCGAGCGTGGCCTCGACATGCGGCAGGGGCTCGATCGGGTGGCGCAACATGTCACGGCCCGCATCAAGCAATTGCCCGATGACGCTTCCGGCTACGCGCCCGTCGGTAACATCGACCGCGGTCTCGATCATCGAAAGCACAAAGCCTTTCACCCCGAAGCCGTAGTGCGCGATGTTCCGACGCTCCGCTGCCAGCAGGTGCTCGCTCAGATGGTGCGGCTCGGCATAGGGCCTCAACAGCTCGCGGAACTTCGCCTCGGTCAGCTTGAAATAGCGCTCGTGGTGCCACAGCGTATCATCGGCATCGAAGGCAATTAGGTTTAGCACGGGTCAGGCTTCGGTCAGGGCGTCGCGGTCTTTTTTCGTTAGCCGTTCGGAGGCGCTCTTGAGCTGGCCGCAGGCCGCGAAGATATCCCGGCCGCGCGGCGTGCGGACCGGGCTGGCATAGCCGGCACGGTTGACGATATCGGCGAATTTCTCGATGCGCGACGAGGTCGAGCACTCGTAATTTGCGCCCGGCCAGGGGTTGAACGGGATCAGGTTGATCTTGGCGGGAATGCCGGCGAGGAGCCGCACCAGTTCGCGGGCATCGGCATCGGAATCGTTGATGTCGCGCAGCATGACATATTCGAAGGTGATGCGGCGGGCGTTGGACAGCCCTGGATAGTCGCGGCAGGCCTCGATCAGCTCCTTGAGCGGGTACTTCTTGTTGATCGGCACGAGGATGTCGCGCAGATCGTCGCGCACCGCATGCAACGAAATCGCCAGCATGACGCCGATTTCCGAGCCCGTTGGCGCAATGAAGGGCACAACGCCCGACGTCGAAAGCGTGATGCGGCGCTTCGAGAGCGAGATGCCGGCATCATCTGACGCGATCAGCAGCGCCTGCTTGACGTTCTCGTAATTGTAGAGCGGCTCGCCCATGCCCATCATCACCACGTTGGTGATGGCCCGACTGTCACCTTCGGAACCGCCGGAGCCGCGTGGGGCGGGCACGAGGCCATCGGTTGGGCGCACGCCACCGGGGAAATCGCCGAGGCGTTCGCGTGCCATCAGGATCTGCCCCAGGATTTCGCCCGCGGTCAGGTTGCGCACCAGCTTCTGCGTGCCGGTATGGCAGAACGAGCAGGTGAGTGTGCAGCCGACCTGCGAGGAAACGCAGAGCGTGCCGCGATCTTCCTCGGGGATATACACCGTCTCGACATCGACGGGCGGCATCAGCGGCGATTTTGGGTCGCGGAAGCGGAACAGCCACTTGCGCGTGCCATCCATCGACACCTGCTCGGTGACGATCTCAGGCCGGTCGAGCACGAAACTGTCCGCGAGCTTCTGGCGAAAGCCCTTCTGTATATTGCTCATCTGGTCGAAATCGGTGACGCCGTTGTGGTAGATCCAGTTCCAGAGCTGACTTGCCCGCATCTTCGCCTCGCGGTCGTCGAGGCCGATGCCCTTCAGCGCTTCCCGCAGTTCCCCCCGCATCAGCCCGACCAGAGACGGACGCCCGGCGCGCGGCCGGTCGATATGGGCGTGGAAATCGAGATCGAGGGCAATGGACATGCGGGCGGCTTTCTCAGCGGTCGCGGGTGGCGTGGAGCAGTTGGCTCCTAACATAATGTGACAACAAGCGCAAAAAAGGGCCGGACATGCGCGTCCGGCCCGGACGGGTCTATCGCCAAAGGTCGTGTCAGGCGGATTTTTCCGCCTGGGCGCGCTCGATCGCGTCGATGATCACCTTTCGCGCGTCATCGACACTGCCGATGCGCTCGATCTTGGCCCACTTGCCTGGCTCGAGATCCTTGTAGTGGGTGAAGAAGTGCTTCACGCGCTCGATCTGGATCGGCTGCATGTCGCCGACATCCTTGATGCTGTCGTACATCTTGGTGAGCTTCGACACCGGCACGGCGAGAATCTTTTCGTCCTGCCCGCCATCGTCTTCCATGAACAGGATGCCGAAGGGGCGGCAGCGCACCACGGCGCCTGGCACCAGCGGGCGCGAATTCATGACGATGACGTCGAGCGGGTCACCGTCGCCGCACAGGGTATGGGGCACGAAACCGTAATTGCCCGGGTAGCGCATGGGTGTGTACAGGAAGCGGTCGACGAACAGCGCGCCCGAGGCCTTGTCAATCTCGTACTTGATCGGCTCGCCGCCCATCGGCACTTCGATGATGACGTTGAGATCGTCCGGCGGGTTCTTGCCGATCGGAATGGCATCGATATTCATGTTATGCGCCTATCGGGTGGAGGATTTGGGCTATTGGCCCAATCGCGGCCCAAAAGGCAAGGCACCAGAATGCATGGGATTTGTGCGTGGCGGCGCTTGCCTGGCGTCAGCTGCATGTTTGGGAGGATTGGAATGCGCCGGATGATCTTTGCCCTCTGCGGGCTTTTCAGCCTTGTTTCACCTACAATCGCCGCGCAGGTGAACTCCAGCTACACCGACCTCGATCTCGACCAGTGCACGGTGATCAGCGCTGACGATTTTGGCGCCACCTGGGCCTGTCCGGGCCTGAAGGGCATTCCGGTGATGGTGGGTGAGGGCGATCTCCGCTTCTTCGTTTCCTATGGGCTCACTTCCACCACCGAAAGGGCTGCCGAACAGACGTTGCCGCCCTTCAACCACCTGGGTGCGAAGATCGAGTGGCGGGTGTCGAACGACGAGGGCCGCTGGCTCCCGTTCGCGACCATCCTGCGTTACTTTACGGCGAAGCCCGATGGGAGCGAGGGCGAGGGGCAGGTGCTGGTCATCACCAAGGTTGCCCCGGGCGCCACCTGCCACGTCGCCTATGTCGACGCGTTGGCCAATCCGGATGCCAATATCCTGGCCCGCAGCGTGGCCGACGAAAGGGCGCGCGATTTCGATTGTGCCAGCGATGAGGTCGAGACGGTGGGGCAGTTTACCGCGTGGTGAGGGTGAGGCTTGTCCTCACAGCTTAACCGCCGTGCCCGAAACCGAGACCATGAGCATCGAGCCGGACTGGCCGACAACTTCGTAGTCGATATCGACTGCGACCACGGCATCGGCACCCAACCGTCGGGCATCGTCACGCAGTTCGGCGAAGGCTTCGGTGCGGGCGTCGCGCAGCGCGCCTTCATAGGCGCCGGAGCGCCCGCCGACAATGTCGCGGATATTGGCGAACAGGTCCTTGAAGATATTGGCGCCCACGATCACCTCGCCGGTGACGATGCCGAGATATTCGCGGATCGGGTGGCCTTCGAGGGTGGGGGTGGTGGAAATGATCATGTGTGCGAAATCTCGTTGCGGAGGATGGTGCGGTCGCGGTTCGAGACACCAATGAGTTCGGCGATGCGCCAGACCATGTTGTCCTCGAGTTCGTTGTTTTTTTGGTCAGCATAGACCATCTGCCACATCATGCGGATGATCTCGCGTTTCTCGCTGTCGTCGAGCGCCGCGAGCGCCGAGGTGAAGCGGTAGAAATCCACTGATTCCTGGTCCTGCCGTGTCGCTTCCTCGATAAGGCGGCGGACTTCCGAATCCGAGAGCCCATAATGGTCCCTCAGGGTGGTTTCGAGCACGTCACGCTCATTGGGCGTGACGACCCCGTCGATCGCGCTCAGGTGCACCAGCAGGGCGGCTACGGCGAGCCGCGGCTCCATCGACAGCACGGTCGAATCGGGCCGCTGGAAGATGCTGCGCAGGGCCTCGAACATGATGGGCTCCTTGTGATGTTGACTACAAAAGATAGGCGCAATGTTTCGGTACGGAAACCCCCGCCTGGCATGGGCTCGCGCGGGTGTGACCAAAGGGCCCGGAGGAGCGCCGGAGCGCAAGCGTGGATGGGGCTGGGTTGACTCTGAACCGGACTCTGATGTTCACTTTTTGTTCCACAACATCAGCTGGACACGACTGCCATGCGGCCCGCCTCTTCCGCCCTCGATGCCTTGAGGGCACGTATCGCCGAGATCGAACATCGCCCTGCCTTCGGGGGCAGAGGGGCAATTGCGGCAGCCGGTGCAGAAGCGCGAAATGCGGCTAGGCTCGGCTCCGAGTCAAGCGAGGGCCGCGCGGCCAATCCTCTGCCCGAGCTGCCGGGTGGGCTGGTGCATGAAATCTTCACCGACCAGCTGCGGCATGGCGGGCTGGCACTCGGCTTCGCGCTCGGGCTCGGCGGGCAACAGCTCATGCCACAACGGCCGGCGTTGGTGCATGTGCAACTGGTCGGCGACGGGCAGGAACTCGGCCTGCCCTATGCGCCTGGGCTCCGTCGCTTCGGGGTGGAACCAAGGCAGATGGTGCTGGTCAGGGCGCACAGTATGGCAGAATGGCTCTGGGCGGTGGAGGAGGCGATCGCCTGCCGCGCCGTGGCCGGAGTGCTGGCCGAGGTGTCGGGGGCGCCCAAGGCGCTCGACTTCACCGCCTCGCGGCGCTTGAGCCTGCGCGCCGAAGCCTCGGGCACCTCGGTTTATCTCATCCGCTACGGCACAGGCCGCGAGTCAAGTGCGGCGCGGCTCCGCTGGCATGTGGAGCCGGTGCTGAGCGGCGAAGTGCACTGGGACCGCTCGGCGCCCGGCTTGCCGCGCTTCAGCATCCATATCGAAAAACAGCGGCTTGGCGCCGGGATCGGCGCGGGGGCCGAACCGCGGCAATTGCTGCTCGACTGGAGGGAAAACCATGGCTTCACCCCTCTCGATTCCGCTCGACGCCTCGGCGGACGGGCTGTTCCGGGCCCCGGCCACGCCGCGTCGTCACCTCGTCCTCACGCTGCCGCGCTGGGCGACCGACTCTCTCAGGCGAGCTGATGCCAGTCTGTGCGAACTCGCGCGGCCCTTTGCGTTGTGGGAGCGGCAGAAGGGGGCGATGCGGCTCGCCGCAGTCGACCGTCGCGCCGCTGAGGCAGGACTGATGCCGGGCCATGCGCTTGCCGATGCGCGCGCGCTGGTGCCGGACCTCGAACTGCGCGAGATCGACCATGACTGGCTCGCGGCGAGCTTTGCGGATTTTGCCGACTGGCATTCCAATGCAAGCCCGATCGTTGCGGTGGTCGAGGATATCCATCGCTATGGCGATCTTGGTCTCGATATCTTCGGGGTGGCGCATCTTTTCGGCGGCGAGCAGGCCATGCTCGAAATGCTCACCGGGCGGCTCAGCCGGCTTGGCTATGCCGTCAAGGGGGCCATCGCGCCGAGTCTCGGGGCTGCCTGGGCGCTGGCGCATTTTGCCCCCGGCACCATCGTGCCCAATGGCGGTGAGGCGACGGCACTCGCAGAACTGCCGGTCGCGGGGCTGAGGCTCGACGAGGGCCGGCTCGCACAGCTCGAGCAATTGGGACTCAAGCAGATCGGTCAGCTCTATCACCGCGACCGCAAGGCACTTGCCGCGCGCTTTGGCGCCATTCTGGTCACCCGGCTCGATCAGGCGCTCGGGCGTGTGACGGAAAAGCTGACGCCGCGCTTGCCCGCCTTCGAGGCCAGTGCCGAGCGGCGCTTCGCCGAGCCGATCGGCTATATCGACGACGTGATCATGGCGATGACCGATCTCGCGGTGGAATTGGGCCATACCCTTGGGAGCGAGGGGCTGGGGGCGCAGGCCTTCCACCTCCTGCTTTACCGGGTCGACCACAAGCTGATGCGGCTCTCCGTCAATGCGGCGCGCGCCACCCGCGAGCCTGGCCATATCGCCGAACTGTTCCGGCATCGGGCCGAACGGCTCGAAGGCGAATATGATCCGGGTTTCGGCATCGACATGATCAGACTTACGGCGAGTTCGCTCGCGCCCCTCGACAGCCGGCAGCTCGGCGCTTTTGCCATGGCCGATGGCGCCGAGGATCTCGACCGGCTGTTCGACCGCATGACAAGCCGGCTCGGGCCGCAGGCGGTGCTCAGGCCCCGGCTCGTCAATAGTCACGTGCCCGAACAGGCGGTGTTGCTCGAACCGGCAGTGGCTGGCCGACCCGCCGATCCGCTCGCCGAACTGCCCCATGGCCTCGACCGGCCGGTGCGTCTCTTGCCCAATCCCGAACCAGTGGAAGTGATCGCCGAGGTCCCGCATGGGCCGCCCATGCGCATGGTGTGGCGGCGGATTGCCTATCGCGTCATGAAGGCGGCGGGGCCCGAGCGCATCGAGGCCGAATGGTGGGAGAGCGGTCGCAACCTCGAATTGCTGCTGCCGCCCCGGCTCGAAGCGCCATCGTCGGAGCCGGCAAAGCCTGGGCGCGGTTCGGCCGAGGCACCGCATATCTCAGCGCTCGCCCCGTTCCGCCCGGAGGCTTCGGTGCGCGACTACTTTGTCGTGGAGGATGATGGCGGACGGCGCTTCTGGGTGTTCCGCATCGGGCTCTATGTCGAAGGCGTCGCGCCGTGCTGGTTCCTGCACGGGATATTCGCATGAGCGTGGCCGATCCCGAGGACTTCATCGAGCTCGTCTCGGCAAGCAATTTCTCGTTTCTGCGCGCCGCCTCGCACCCCGAGGAACTGGTGGCGGCGGCGGGTGCACTCGGGCTCGCGGGTCTCGGGCTCTGTGATCGCAACAGCTTCGCGGGCGCGGTGCGCGGCCATGTGACGGGGCGCGATGTCAGGGAGAAGGCGCCCGAGTTCCGCTATCTCATCGGCACGAGACTGGCGTTTGCCGACGGCACGCCCGATATCGTCGCCTATCCAAAAGACCGAGAGGCCTATGGGCGGCTGACCCGGCTATTGAGCCGCGGCAACCTCAGGGCCGAAGCAGACAAGGGCAGCTGCCACCTCACCTTCTCTGACTTCTTGGATTTCCAGGAAGGACAGCTTTTCATCCTCATCGCCAACGAACAGGACTGGACCCGCTCCGAGGCGGCGCTCGAAGCGCTGGTTGCGCTTGCGCCTGGCCGAGTGTGGGTCGCGGGCGTGGTGAGGTTTTCGGGGCAAGACCGGGCGCGGCTCAACCGGCTCGACGATCTCGCCCGCCGGCATGGCGCGAAGCTCATCGCCAGCAACGATGTCGCCTATCACACGGCCGAGCGGAAGATCGTGCTCGATGTCGTCACCTGCATCCGCGAGCATATCACGCTGCGTGAGGCGGGGCGGCGGCTCGAACCCAATGCCGAGCGGCACCTCAAGGGTCCGCGTGAGATGGCGCGGCTTTTTGCCGAGCATCCCGAGGCGATCCGCGAGACGCAACGCTTCGCCGCCTATATCGGCTTTTCGCTCGACGAATTACGCTACAACTACCCTACCGAAACCGTCGGCAACGGCGAAAGTCCGCAACAGACACTCGAACGGCTGAGCTGGGCGGGCGCGCGGCAGCGCTACCCGGAGGGCGTGCCGGCGCTGGTGGTCGAGGGGCTCGACCGCGAGCTGCAGCTCATTGCCCAGCTCAACTATGCGTCCTACTTCCTCACCGTCGAGGACATAGTCCGCTATGCCCGGCACGAGCGCGGCATCCTCTGCCAGGGGCGCGGCTCGGCGGCCAATTCCATGGTGTGCTATTGCCTCGGCATCACCGAGGTGAACCCGGTTACCGGCAATCTCGTCTTCGGCCGTTTCATTTCCACCGAGCGCAACGAGCCACCCGATATCGATGTCGATTTCGAGCACGAGCGGCGCGAGGAGGTGATGCAATATGTCTACAAAAAATATGGCGGGCAGCGCACCGGGCTGACAGCGACGGTGATCACCTATCGCAGCAAAAGCGCCATCCGCGAGACGGCCAAGGTGTTCGGCGTGTCGGACGATGTGGTCGCCGCCTTCAACCAGATGCATTGGGGCTGGGGGTCATCTGTCGATTTGAACGGCGCCCGGGCGCTGGGGCTCGACCCCGACGACCCGACCATCACGCAGATGCTGAATGTGGTGTTCGTGCTGCGCGGCTTCCCGCGGCACCTGAGCCAGCATGTCGGTGGCTTCGTCATCACCCGCGACAGCCTCGAAAGCCTGGTGCCGATCGGCAAGACCGGCATGGAGAGCCGTACCATCATCGAATGGGACAAGGACGATATCGATGCGCTGGGCATCCTGAAGGTCGATATCCTGGCCCTCGGCATGCTCACCTGCCTTCGCCGTTCCATCGAATTGTTGCATCAGCATTATGGGCGCGACGTGACGCTGGCCCAGTTGATGGATGAGGAGGCCACCCCCGAAATCCGCGCGCCGGTCTATCGCATGACGCAGCGGGCAGACACCATCGGGGTGTTCCAGATCGAGAGTCGGGCGCAGATGTCGATGCTGCCCAGGCTCAAGCCCGAATGCTTCTACGACCTTGTCATCGAGGTGGCGATTGTCCGTCCCGGCCCGATTCAGGGCGGCATGGTGCACCCCTACCTCAAGCGGCGGCAGAACCGCGAGAAGGTCAGCTTCCCCCGGCCGGAGCTCGAAGCTGTGCTTGGCCGCACGCTCGGCGTGCCGTTGTTCCAGGAACAGGCCATGCAGATCGCCGTGGTCGGCGCCGGCTTCTCCCCGGGCAAGGCCGACCAGCTGCGCCGCGCCATGGCGGCCTGGCGGCGGAATGGCAAGCTCGCGCAATTCGGCGAGGAGTTCATCACCGGTATGATCGGCAACGGTTATCCGGAAGATTTTGCCAAGCGCTGCTTCAGCCAGATCCAGGGGTTCGGCGAGTATGGTTTCCCCGAAAGCCATGCGGCGAGCTTTGCGCTCCTCGTCTATGCCTCGTGCTGGTTCAAGTGCCACTATCCTGATGTGTTCGCCTGCGCACTGCTCAACAGCCAGCCGATGGGCTTTTATGCGCCGGCGCAAATCGTGCGCGATGCCGTCGAGCATGGAGTGGAGGTCCGTGCTGCCGACATCAACCGCTCCGATTACTGGCATCTGCTCGAGCCCGGGCCCAAGGCGAGCGGGCGGCTCGCGCGCCAGCATCGCGACATGACGGACGATATCCGCTCGACACGGGCCATCCGGCTGGGGCTCTCGCAGGTGACGGGCCTCCGCGAGGACCATGCGAACCTGATCGTGGCGCGGCGCGGTGCGGGCTACCAGTCGATCCGCGAATTCTGGCTCAAGACCGGGTTGCCTGTCGCGACGCTCGAAAAGCTGGCCGAAGCCGATGCCTTCGGCTCGCTCGGGCTGACGCGGCGCGAGGCACTCTGGACCGTCAAGGGCCTCGTCGGCACGGCAGGGGCGGAGAAACTGCCGCTGTTTGCCGCGGCCGACCATGTGGAGGCCGACTCCGATGAAGTGGTGGAGGCGCTGCCGGAAATGGCGCCGGGCGAGCAGGTGGTGCACGATTACCGGACGCTGTCGCTGTCGCTCAAGGGCCATCCGGTAAGTTTCTTGCGCGAGACGCTATCTGCCCGGCGTGTGCTGCGCGCCACTGACCTGCTGGACAGGCCAAATGGCGCGCTGGTCGAGGTGGCGGGGCTGGTGCTGGTACGCCAGCAGCCCGGTACGGCGAGCGGGGTGATCTTTGCCACCCTCGAGGACGAGACCGGCGTCGCCAACATCATCATCTGGCCCAAGGTGTTCCACGTGAATCGCAAGGTGGTGCTCGGCTCGCGGCTGATGGCGGTGCGCGGGCAATTGCAGCGCGAAGGGCTCGTCACCCATGTCATCGCAAAGAGCTTTGTCGACCATACGCCCGACCTGATCGAGATCGCCCGCGGCCATGACTTCGGTGACGTGGTACTGGCTCGGGGCGACGAGGGGAAGTCCGGCCCGCAGCCCGGTCGCGACGAATCGGCCATGCGGCGGGGCGCCATAGCCGATCGCATCGCGCGCGCGGCCCTGCCGGGAGGGCGCAATTTTCACTGAACAGACGACCACGCTCAGCGCAGGCGCCCGGTGTGCAGCCTCAACCGAAATGCGGCCGATCTAGAACTTGTAGCCCAGCTTCACGCCAAGATTGGACAGCCCGTCATTTTCTTCGCAGAGATTGGCATTCGAGGTGTGCTCATAGCTGACGGTCAGCGTCCACTCGTCCGAAAGGTTGGCGCCGACGCCCAGGGCCTCATAGAAATTCACCCGGCAGCCGAGGTTCCGCCCCGGATCGGTGGCACCGGTCAGCGCGCCATTATGGATGGCTGCCCCGAACGTCGCCTCGAGATAAAGCGGCGTCTCGAACACCGGCACCTGCCAGGTCAGACCGGCATGCAGCAGGCTTTCCCTGCCCGTCGTGCTGACGGTACCGCCAATATTGGGCCGCGGCGCGCCGATCCACTGGAATGCCTCGATATCAGGCGATCGGAACAGCACCTCGAAGGCCACATCCTCAGGTGCCTCAATGGTCCATTGGCTGCTATTCACCGGCAGGAAGCCGCCATACACATCATGTGCGGCAACGCCGATGCGTACTTCGTCGAAGGCGCTACCCAAGTCCTGCGCCAATGCAGCCGGTGCGAGCACCAGCCCAAGACATGCCAAGGCAATCGAATGACGCATTTTGTGCTTCCAGGCCCAATCCGACCGAACCATTCGCTGTGCGGCAAGTCAAGCCAAGACGCGACTGAACCGAAGATGTCCGTGACTCTTCCATTCCATCGGCAAATGCCGATATAAGGCGGCATGAAACTCCCTCTTTCCATACTCGATCTCGCGCCCGTTGCCGACGGCAGCTCAATCGCGGCAGCGCTCGCAGAAACCAGAACGCTCGCACAACTGGGCGATCAGCTCGGCTATACCCGGGTCTGGTATGCCGAGCATCACGGCATGGCATCCATCGCGTCCTCGGCGCCCGAAGTGCTGATCGCCAGTTCCGCCGCCGCCACCAAGCAAATCCGCGTCGGTTCGGGCGGCGTGATGCTGCCCAACCACGTGCCACTCCGGGTGGTCGAAACCTATCGCACGCTCAATGGCCTGAGCCCCGGCCGCATCGACCTCGGCATCGGCCGGGCAGGGGGCAGCGATGGCCGCACCCTGCAGGCACTGCGCTCGGTCGACGGCAGCTATTTCAGCCAGGAACTGGCAGAACTGCTCGCCTTCGAGGAGGGCGGCTTTCCCGCCGACCACCCATTCGCACCAATCACGGTGGTGCCGGAGGGTGTGCCCCTTCCGCCGATCCACCTGCTCGGTTCCAGTGGCGCGAGCGCCGAGGCGGCAGGGCAATTGGGCCTCGGCTATGCCTTTGCCGCGCATTTCAGCCCGACGCCCCCGGCTCCGGCCTTCGCCGCATATCGGCGGGCCTTCCGGCCGAGCCGGGATTTCCCCTCGCCGCACGCCATCCTCGCGCTGTCGGTGATCGCAGCGCCAACCAGGGAAGAGGCGCAGTTCCTATCAGGCTCGCAGGCCCTGAGCTGGGCGCGCTTCCTCACCGGACAGGAGCGGAAGCTACTGCCGCCCGACGTGGCCGCCGCTCACCAATACAGCCCTGCCGAGCGGCGGATCATTCAGCAGCAATCGCCTATGTGGATCATCGGCTCGGTCGACGAGGTCAAGGCCGAGATCGAGCGCAAGGTCGAAGAAACCGGGGCGGACGAAGCGATCGTCAGCACCACGATCTGGGACTATGAACTCCGCCGCCACAGTTTCCGGCTGCTCGCCGAGGCCTTCGGGCTCAATCCGCGAGACTAGACTAAGGCCTTCACCGCCCGCGCCGCCGCTATGATCGCGTCGGCGGTAATCTCGATATCGGCATCAGCGGTGGGACCTGAGGTAACCGAGAGCCGCATCACCCACCGGCCGCGCCAGTGCGAGCCGCCGGCATAGAGCACGCCATCTTCCTGGATGCGGGCGATCACGGCACGGGTCGCCTCATCTGAGCCGAAACTCACCGACACCTGGTTGATTACCACCTGATTCAGCACTTCTATGCCGGGTTCGGCGGCCAGACGCTCGCCAAGTCGGCGCGCCAGCCGGCAATGCCGCGCCACCATTTCGGCGATGCCATCGCGGCCAAGCGCCTTGATCACCGCCCAGACCGGCACACCGCGTGCGCGACGGCTCAGTTCCGGCACGTAGGCCGAAGGGACGCGGTCGCCGTTGCCGATCTGTGGCAGGTACGAAGCCCACTGGGTCATGGCCTTTTCGAGCGTAGCCTTGTGCCGGACGATGGCGAAGCCGCAATCATAGGGCACCTGCAGCCATTTGTGTCCATCGGTGCACCAGCTGTCGCAGTGCTCGATACCGTTTGTCAGCGCGCGCTCGGCGGCGTTGGCGCTGGCGCGCGCCCAGAGCCCGAACGCGCCATCGACATGCAGCCAGGCGTCATGGGCTCGGGCTATGGCGGCGATGTCGGTAAAGGGGTCGAAGGCGCCGGAATTAATGTGGCCGGCCTGCGCGATGATGACTTTTGGACCCTCGAGCCCGGCAATGGCGCGCTCGAGCGCTGCGGGGATGATGCGCCCCTCGCCATCGACATCTACCTTGATGACCCGGCGTGCGCCGAAGCCGATCAGTTGCAGCGACGCGAACAGCGAGGAATGCGCCTCCGCGCCGATCAGCACATGCACCGGCGGTGCGCCGAACAGCCCGTCCGCATCGGCATCCCAGCCGACTTTGCCGAGCACATGCGTACGCGCAGCGGCAAGGCAGGTGGCGTTTGCTACGGTCGCTCCTGTCGCAAAGCCGATGCCGCTCTCTTCCGGTAGGTCGAGCAGGTCGAGCAGCCAGCGCTCGGCAACGGCCTCCATGGCGGAGGCGGCAGGGGTGGCGGTGTGGAACCCGGCATTCTGGCCCCAAGCGGCGACCATGATGTCGGCCGCGACACCCGCTGGGTGAGAGGCACCATTCACCCAGCCAAAGAAGCGCGGGCCGACAATAGGCATCAGACCGCCCTCGGTAAGGGCGAGGAGTTCTCTGAGTACGGCGTCGGGCGCCGAACCTGATTCGGGAACCGGCGCCGACATCCGCTCAACGAGTGCCTTGTAGGCGAGGCGCGGCAGCTCCGGCGCTTCGGCAACCTGGTCACGATAATGCGCGGCAGCTTCTGCTGCCTGAGTGAAAAGCTGCTTCAGGTCCGACATCAATTCCTCCCCTGCCGATGGCGGCAGGGGCGAAAATGCCTGAGCCGCTTGAGCGTCAATGCTTAGGCGGCGAGCTTCTTCAGGATGGCAGCGCCCATCTCTTCGGTGCCAACCGACGTGCCGCCTTGGGCGATGTCGCCGGTACGCAGGCCATCGTCGAGCACGGCAGCGATCGACCACTCAAGCTTGTCGGCAAGCTCGATCAGGTTGAACGAATAGCGCAGTGCCATGGCGAAGCTTGCGAGCATGGCGATCGGGTTGGCAATGCCTCTGCCGGCGATATCGGGCGCCGAGCCGTGCACGGGCTCGTAGAGCGCCTTGCGCTTGCCGGTCGCCTTGTCCGGCGCGCCGAGCGAAGCCGACGGCAACATGCCCAGCGAGCCGGTGAGCATGGCGGCTGCGTCCGACAGCACGTCGCCGAACAGATTGTCCGTCACCATCACATCGAATTGCTTGGGGTTACGGACAAGCTGCATCGCGGCATTGTCGGCTAGGATGTGCTGGAAGGCGACATCCGGATAGTCTTTTGCCACGGACTGCGCGACCTCGTCCCACAAGACGCCCGATTTCATGACGTTCTTCTTGTCGGCCGAATGGACCTTCTTCGAACGGGTACGCGCGAGGTCGAAGGCGACGCGTACGATGCGGTCGATCTCGTAGGTCTCGTAGACCTGCGTGTCGACAGCGCGCTTCTGGCCATTGCCCAGATCGGTGATCTCCTTGGGCTCGCCGAAATAGACGCCGCCCGTCAGTTCGCGCACGATAAGGATATCGAGGCCCTCGATCAGTTCGCGCTTCAGCGACGAGGCATCGGCCAGTGCCGGGTAGCAGATGGCAGGGCGGAGGTTGGCGAAGAGCCCCAGATCCTTGCGGAGGCGGAGGAGGCCGGCTTCCGGGCGCACCTCATAGGGGACCTTGTCCCACTTCGGGCCTCCGACGGCACCGAAGATCACCGCATCGGCGGCAAGCGCCTTCTGCATGTCGGCGTTCGAAATCGCGACGCCATGCGCGTCGTAGGCCGAGCCGCCAACCAGCCCGGTATCGGTGGTGAACTCAGCCTTCTGCTCGCGGTTGAGCCACCCGACGAGCTTGATCACCTCGCCCATGACCTCGACGCCGATGCCATCGCCGGGAAGAAGGAAGAGTTTGTGTGCCATCTCAGGTCTCGTGTTGGCGCGGAGTAAGCCGCTTGTGAAGGAAATAGCGGCGTTCGCCGCGTGGATGGTCCTCGATCGTACCGAAGACGGAAAAGCCGAGGCGTTCGTAGAAGGGTTTGGCCTGGAAGGCAAAGGTATCAAGCCACATGCCGAGCAGATTGCGCGACCGTGCCCAGGCTTCGGCGCGTGCCATAAGCTCGGTTCCGAGCCCCTGGCCCTTCAGCGCCACTGGCACTGCGACATATTGGATGAAGAGCCAGTCGAAGAGCTGGTAGCCATGCAGCCCGCCGACTACCCCGCCGGAGTCGTCGTGGATCAGGACCGAGAATGGTTGATAGCCGCCATCGCGTCCTGCCGCGGTCTCGTTCTCGACCAACGTCGCAAGGATGCGCTCAATGTCGGCCGCACTTGCCTCGAGCGTTTCGGTGAGTTCGACCATCAGGGCCTGCTTGCGCCCAAACGCGCGGTCACTTCGATCTCGATCTTCATTGCTTCCTCCATCAGCCCTGTGATGAGCAGCGTCGCGGCGGGCTGGACTTCGCCGAACACTTCGCCAAGCACAGGCATTATCGCCGGCCAGTCGGCGCGGTCGGCAAGGAAATAATGGACGCGCAGAACGTCGTGGAGGTTGCCACCAGCCTCACTCAGCACCAAGGCGATGGTTGCAAGAGCATTCCGGGCCTGCGTCGCCGCGTCCGCGGGCAGCGTCATGGTTGAGTAGTCGTAGCCGGTCGTACCCGAGACATAAACCATGTCGCCGTCGATCACGGCGCGGGAATAGCCGATGGTCCTTTCGAAGGTCGAGCCCGAAGAGATGCGCTGGACCATGCCTGTCAATCCAGGGACTTGTGCAGGAAATACCGGGTAAAGCCCGGCGGATAGTCGGACAGGGCGCCAAACTCCGCATAACCGAGCTTCTTGTAGAAGCCCGGCGCCTGGAACGAGAACGTATCCAGCCAGATGCCCATACAGCCCATCTGCCGCGCCAGGGCTTCCGCTTCGCCCATCAGTTTTTCGCCAAGGCGTTGGCCACGCAGGCTCTCGGGGACAAACAGCAGCTCGATGAACATTCGTCCAAAGCCGACCCGAGCGGTCAGCCCGCCAATAGTGGAGCCGGTTTCAGGATGCTTGAGTGCCAAGGCGATGTTGCGCGGCGGACCAAAGCCTTGCCCGGTCTGCTCGGCATTGTAGGCAACCAGGCCTTCGAGGATGGCAGCACGCGTTTCCGGCTGCGTCTCGTCCTCAAGAACGATCTCGGCCATCTGGCTTCAAAGCCAGGGACGGCTCTGGGCGATCTTGCCCTCGAATGTGGAAATGGCCGGGTCGGCCTTCAGCGTCGCCGCGATATCATCGAGACCTTCGAGCAGCACGTTCTTGCGCGATGAGTCGATGTCGAAATGCAGCGTTCCGCCATCGGGGCCCTTGATGGTCTGGGCCTCGAGGTCGACGGTCAGCGTCGCATTCGCGCCGCGCTCCGCATCGTCCATCAGGAGCTTCAGCTGCTCGGGGCTGACGACGATGGGCAGGATGCCGTTCTTGAAGCAGTTGTTGTAGAAGATATCTGCGAAGCTCGTGGAGATGACGCAGCGCACGCCATAATCCAGCAGCGCCCAAGGCGCGTGCTCCCGCGAGGAGCCGCAGCCGAAGTTGTCGCCCGCAACGATGATCTTGGCGCCGCGATACGCGGGCTTGTTCAGCACAAACTCCGGGTTCTCGCTGCCATCCTCGTTGTAGCGCATCTCGGAAAACAGCGCCTTGCCCAGGCCCGTCCGCTTGATGGTCTTGAGGTACTGCTTGGGAATGATCATGTCGGTGTCGACATTGATGATCGGCAGCGGCGCCGCGACACCGTTGAGCGTGGTGAACTTGTCCATGGCCATACCCCTGTTGTTCGCGGGTTGTAATGGCGCAAGCACACCCGACCGGTCAAGTGAGAGCTGGGCCCTGAGCCCCGGAATTCCGGGACATAATGGCCGTCAGGCGTTGCCTGCGGCCCAAAGCCGGTCAAGCTCGTCCAGCAGTTCATAGGTGCTGGCTTCCGAGATGTCGCCTTCGTCGTGGTCGATTGGCCGCGTGATGCCGGTCTCGACCGACAGACTCATGAAGAGTTCCGCCATCTCTGTCTCGATCCGGTCCTCGACAGCGGCGTTTGCCGCGTCTGCCCGTACCGGCAGCATAGCCTCCAGCTGCGCTCTCAACGCAGCGACCATGTCAAGATCATCGGAGCCCGTCGCATGGGGCAGGCTGGGAACCTCGGCGGCGGCGTGCCGCCCGCGGGCATAGTCCATTGGTGGCCTCTATCCAGGGAACTACTCATGTGTACCCTAGGTGAATCGCGAGGCGGCGTCACGACCGGCTCATGACGTTTTCATGGTTTTCTTGTGCGTCAGAACGGTGTCGGCACCACAAAATCCACCCAGTGCCCCCTGGGGTGGTGAAAACCCAGCGTTTCTGCATGCAGTTGCAACCGGTCGGCCGCCGCGAGCGCCGCCCCCGTCGCGTAGAACACATCGCCGAGGATGGGGTGGCCGATAGCGAGCAAGTGCACCCGCAACTGGTGTGTCCGCCCCGTAAGCGGGTTGAGTCTGAGCCGCGTGATGCCGTCCTCGCGCCTGATCACCTGCCATTCGGTCTGGCTCGGCCGGCCATTCTCCCAGTCGACACATTGGCGCGGCTTGTTCTCCCAGTCCGTGGCAAGCGGCATTTCGATGCGACCGGCCTCGTCGTCGATATCGCCCCAGACCCGTGCCACATAAGTCTTCTTGGCTCGCCGCTGCTCGAATTCCTGCCCGACATGGCCGAGCGCCTTCTTGTTGAGGCACATGACGAGGATGCCTGAGGTATCCTTGTCTAGTCTGTGCGCCAGTGCTGCACTCGGCCAGCGCGCCCGGACTCGGGCCTCAAGGCAATCGGAGAGCCGTGGATCCTTGCCCGGCACCGAGAGCAGGCCCGAGGGCTTGTCGAGCACGACGATATCCTCGTCGGCGTACACCACGGCCAGCCAGGGCTCGATTGGCGGGGAGTAGTCGAAGCTTTCGGGCATGGGGTTCAGCATTATTGGCCCATAGCAGCCTCGCGGCCTGGGGGGAACCCTCGCAAGGGGCCGGGGTCGCCAAGGCGGTAGCCACTGCGCCGTTGCGGTACGTACGTCAGTCGTACTGGAAATGCGCTGCCGAATAGGCGATGCTCGCTCCTTCATGTGGGCCGTGGCCGGGAGGGCCGAGGCCGCTTCAAAAAGGCGAGGACAAAATGGGCGCAAACGGCCGGATCGGCGTGGGCATCATCGGGTGCGGCAATATTTCGAGCCAGTACCTCAAGGCGATGCGGGATTTCCCCGTGCTGGAGATCATCGCGATCGCCGACATGCGGCCCGAGGTGGCGGAAAAGAAGGCCGCCGAATTCGGCCTCATCGCTGTCAGCGTCGAGGCGCTGCTGGGGGACCCGAAGGTCGAGCTCATCGTCAACCTCACCATTCCGCGCGCCCATGTCGAGGTCGGCCTCAGAGCCATCGCGGCGGGCAAGCATGTTTATGGCGAAAAGCCGCTCGGGGTGAATTTCGCCGAGGGCAAGAAGCTTGCCGAGGCTGCGAAGGTCGCCGGCGTCAGGATCGGCTCTGCGCCCGACACTTTCCTTGGCGGCAGCCACCAGGAGGCCCGGGCGCTGCTCGATTCGGGCGCTGCGGGCGACATCGTCGGCGGCACTGCCTATTTCGCCTGCCCCGGCCACGAGCGTTGGCATCCCGATCCGGCCTTCTACTACGATATCGGCGGCGGCCCGGTGCTCGATATGGGCCCATATTACATCACCGATCTCATCAACCTGCTTGGGCCCGTCGATACCGTACAGGCCATGAGCGCCACCCCGAAGCTCGAGCGGCCAATCTATTCGGAACCCAAGAGGGACCAGCTGATGCCAGTGAAGGTCGCGACGCATGTGGCGGGCCTCATGCGCTTCAAGTCTGGCGCGATCATCCAGGTGACGCTGAGTTTTGACGTTCCGGCGCACCAGCACTTGCCCTTCGAACTCTACGGCACAAAAGCCAGCGTGCTGGTGCCCGATCCCAACATGTTCGGCGGCGAGGTCAGGACCCGCGCGCCCGGCGAGAAGGAGTGGTCGCTCGTCGAAACCACCTATCCTTATGCCGATGCAAACTACCGGTCGCTTGGCGTGGCCGACATGGCTCATGCCATTCTGTCGGGCAGGGCACATCGGGCAAGTGGCGATCTGGCGCTGCATGTGCTCGAAGTGATGGAGTCTTTCGAGACGGCGAGCCGCACCGCGGCTCCGGTGGCGATCACAAGTCCGGTGAGCCGGCCTGAGCCGATCTCGACTTCGCTCAAGGATGGCAGGATCAGCTGAGGCATCGACCAGGTCGTCGCCTGGTTTTCCTTTTCATGCGGCTCTGATAAAAGGGCCGCATGAAGTTAACCATAAGCCAAGTTCGCGCCGCGCTCCGCGCCCTCGTGGTCATAGCTCTTGCCGGGCTGGCTTCGGCCTGCACTACGGCAGGGCTCCCGCAGTTTCGGCCAGCTGTTGCTCAGCCAAAGGCAGTGGCCTCGGCGGCCCCGGAGCCGCAGATCCGGACCCGCGCCGTGCTCGAAGCCGACGGCATCATGCTGCCGCTCGCCTTCGCCGAAAACCCTGCGCCCAAGGGTGGCAGTGCCAATATCAACGGCCTGATCCAGAAGTATGCCTCGATGTATGGCGTACCGAGTTCTCTCATCCATCGGGTGGTGAAGCGCGAGAGCAGCTATAATCCGCGCGCCAGGAATGGCCCATATTATGGTCTGATGCAGATCCGCTACGATACGGCCAAGTCGATGGGCTATCGCGGCAAGCCCTCGGGCCTGCTCGATGCAGATACCAACCTGCGCTATGCGGTGAAGTATCTCAGGGGGGCCTATATCGTGGGCGGCTACAATTCCGATCGCGCCGTGCGCAATTACTCCCGCGGCTACTACTACGATGCCAAGCGCGCCGGCCTGCTTGAGGAAACCGGCCTCCGCTGAGGCAAAAAAGCATTGTTCGCGGAATGGAAAAGGAAATGTACTTCCGCGCTGCCCAATCGGCGCTTGATAGCGTCAACGATCCTGACTATTTCAGAAGCGCTGTCGGGGCTTACCCGAGGGCATGTTCTCAGGGCGGGGCGCAATTCCCCACCGGCGGTAAGGCTGCAAGGCCAAGCCCGCGAGCGCTTTCCCCAGAAGGGAAGGGTCAGCAGATCCGGTGCGATTCCGGGGCCGACGGTATAGTCCGGATGAAAGAGAACGGGATCGGATGACGCCCCTAAAGGGCGTAGGCGTCGTGTCGTCATTTGGCGCACGCGTTGACCATTGGTCATGACGATCTCCGTAACCCTGGGGAAACTGGTTACGGAAAGGATCGTTCATGAACCAGATTTCCTCGTCTTCCCGCGCAGGTCTTGGCGCCCTGCTGATGCTGACCTCCAGCCTCGCCTTTGCCGGCACAAATGTGCTGCAATCGCTGCTGCCCTGGACTTATGGCATGAGTTCCACCGGCATGGCGTTCTGGCAATATGTCATCGCTACGCTGTTCGCGCTGCCACTCATTGCCCGTATCGGCGTTTCGAAGCTTCGGACGCAGCACCCCCTGCTGCACGAAATCCGCGCCTTTGTCTCGGCGCTGGGGGTGCATGTTTTCGTCTATGGCTTCGCCGCCGGCGTGCCGATCTGGCAAATGGTGACGCTGCTCGCCACCGGGCCGCTCTTCGTCATCGCGGGGTCCCTGCTGTTCCTTGGCGAAAGGGCCTCGCCGACGCGCCTTGCTGCAGCTCTTCTCGGCTTTGTCGGCGCCATCATCGTGTCCGGCGTGGGTCAGGAAGGACTTGGCGTCCATACGCTGGTGCCGATCCTTGCCGCCGCGCTCTGGGCCACTACCGATATTCTTACCAAAGCGCTTTCCCGCGATGAGAGCCCGGAGACGCTCACCCTCTCGCTGCTCGTGCTCGTGACCCCGAACCACCTGTTGATCCTTGTGGCTGTCAACCTGATCGGCTGGCTCGCGCCCGCGGCAATGCCGCAAGGAGTCGTAAGCGGCTTCCCCTTCCAGTTGCCGTCCGGGGACGGGATCTGGTTGCTGTTGCTCCTTGGCGCCCTCACCGCCTTGGCGCAGTACCTCCTCACCTTCGCCTACAAGGTGGCGGATGCGACCTATCTGCAGCCTTTCGGCGACCTCAAGGTGCCGCTGAGCGCACTGCTTGGCTGGATCTTCGTATCGCAGGCGCCGAACCTGTCGCTCTTCATCCCAGGCGCCCTTTTGGTGCTGGCGGGTTCACTGCTGATCTACTGGCGCGAAGGCGGCTCGCGGCCCAGGCTGCAGGCTGCCTGATAGCGCTCACGCACCGAACGAAGACGGGGCCTTGCGGGGCCCCGTCCAATCGGGAGCGGATACGTCCGCGGTGGTTACTTCGCTTCGGGGTAGCCTTCCATGCCGCCAAAGCCGCCGAACACGGTCTGCTCGAAGTCGAGCACCGAGCCTGTCATCGGATAGGAGGCTGGTCCGCCGAGGAAGATGATGCCGCGCGCGATGTCGTCGGCCTTGAGCAGGCGTCCGAAAGGCCGGCTCCTTTCGGCTGCCACCAGCCAATCCGCCGGGGCGTCGTGCCAGCGGGTCAGTGTCTCGTGTTCGCCCGGGGTATCGACCCAGCCTGGCAGGATGCAGTTGATCCGGATACGCAACCCATTGACGGCATTGGCGGTGTTCTTCGACAGGTTTACGAGCGCTGCCTTGGAGGCGGAGTAGGCGGCCAGTTGTGGCGCGCCGACATGGGCATTGACGGAAGAGACGTTGACGATCGCACCCTCGGTGCGCTCACGCTGCATCAGCCTAATCGCATCCTGCATGATGAAGAAGGGCGCGCGAACGTTCACCGCGAACATGCGGTCGAAGAGCGCAAGGTCGGTGTCGATGATGGACCCACGGTCGGTCAGTCCCGCGACATTGGCGACAAAATCCAGCCGCCCGAATGCCGCGTCCACGGCAGGAACAATGCGCGCAACCTGGTCTGCCTCGGTCAAATCGGCGTGGAGGAAGATCGCGGGCGTGCCTGAGGCAGTGAGTGCTGCCGCGACCGCCTCGCCCTTCTCACGGCGCCGATCGACCAGCGCCACGCCGGCCGCGCCATCTGCGGCCAGTCGTCGCGCCACGGCTTCGCCGATGCCCTGTGCACCGCCCGTGACAAGGCCGATCTTGCCCGAAAAGGGCTGTGTAGACGTCTCGGACATGGAGAACTCGCAAGCGAGATAAAGGAAGGACGGGCACACTATGCAGCCTAGCGCGTAAAGAAAAGGCCCCGGCGGGTTTCCGTTGCCTATTCCTTGGGCTATGTGACGGGCCAACACGCGAGGATGGGAGGCAGGGATGCAGCAGCGCGATACGGATTGGTTTCGTCCGCTTTGGCGGCGCCTCGCTGTGACAGGTTTCGTCACGGTGTGGCTGATCTGGGAAATCTGGACCGGCGTCGTTCAGCGCCCGGAAAACCCGGACTATACTTGGGTGGGCCTGGTTGGCTTCGCCTTCGTCTATGCCATCTGGAGCTTCTTCATCAGCTTCGACAAGCGTGGCAAGAAACCCGACGATGGCGGTACGCCGCCCGCTTCCTGAGGTCGCTCAGGCGGCAGTGAAGCCGTTGTCGACGAACAGATGCGTGCCGTTGACGAAGCTCGCCTCGTCGCTCGCGAGAAACAGCGCTGCGGCCGCCACTTCCTCGGGTTCGCCGATCCGACCCTGCTGTGCGGCAAGGGCCGCTTCCGACACATCGACACCGAGTTTCTGTAATTCCGCCACCTCTCGAAGGCCATGCGGGGTGCGGATGAAGCCCGGGCAGATGGCATTGCAGCGCACATTGCGGTCGCGGAATTCCACTGCGATAGCGCGGGCGAACATGTGGCAGGCGCCCTTGGTCGTACCGTACAGCACTTCCATCGGCGTGCCGGCTACCGCCGATATGGACGACGTGCAGATGATCGATCCGCCACCGGCGCTGATCATGCCGGGCAGCACGGCACGCGTCACAAGGAACATTGAGCGCACATTGATGGCGTGGAGCCGTTCCCAGTCCTCGAGCGTGGTCTCGAGGAAGGGTTTGATGGTGATAGTCCCAGCGTGGTTGAACAGTACATTTGCCGGCCCAAAGGTGGCCTCGGCCGCCTTCACGGCCGCGATCACCTGCGCCTCATTCGAAACATCGGCCTCGAACGCCGAGGCGATGCCGCCAGCGGAACGGATCTGGGCCACGGTCTGTTCCGCGGCGGCAAGATTGCGGTCGATGATGGCGACATTCGCGCCCTCGGCCGCGAACAGCCGTGAACTGGCCCCACCCATACCGGTGGCTCCGCCCGAAATGATGGCCACCTTGTTCTTCAACCGGTCCATGTCACCCGCCCCAGATTTCCGCTTACCCTAGCAGCGCAAGCGGCAATTGCCACCCCAACCGCGACCGGCTTGCCACTTGACTCGCGCGACGCGGCATGACGAGTTCCCCCGCCCGTTCCCGCAGCATCAGGAGCTTCAGTTGCCAGCAAATTTCGTGCTCACCCTCTCCTGTGCGGACCGCCCGGGTATCGTCGCGGCGGTCACCACCGAACTTGCCGCACTCGACGCGAATATAGCCGAATCCAACCAGTTCTGGGATCGTGAGACCGGCACCTTCTTCATGCGCATCGCGTTCACCGCGCCTGAAGGGGTGGGGCGGGAGCGGCTGGAAAAGGCACTCAAGCCGGCGATCGAGCGCTTTGGCATGCGCACGTCGCTCATCGACCAGTCGGTCAAGAAGAAGATCCTCGTCATGGTCTCCAAGTTCGACCATGCGCTCCTGCACCTGCTCTACCAGATCCGCGTCGGCTGGCTCGATGCAGAGGTCGTGGCGATCGTTTCGAATCACGAGGATAGCCGCACGACGGCCGAATACGAGGGTATCGCCTATCACCTGCTGCCGGTCGCCAAGGACAAGTCCAACAAGCTCGAGCAGGAAGATCAGGTCATCGAGCTTTTCCACAATACCGGCGCCGATCTCGTGGTGCTCGCCCGATACATGCAGATCCTGTCCGATCGCTTCGCGACGCGGCTGTTCGGGCAGATCATCAACATTCACCACTCGTTCCTGCCAAGCTTCAAGGGGGCCAAACCCTATCACCAGGCCCATGAGCGCGGCGTGAAGCTGATCGGCGCCACCGCGCATTACGTCACTCCAGAACTCGACGAAGGCCCGATCATCGAGCAGGAGACAGCGCGGGTGACGCATGCCCTCAGCCCCGATGACCTCGTTGCCGCCGGCCGCGACGTGGAGAGCCGCGTCTTGGCACGCGCCGTGAAGCTGCATCTCGAGAATCGCGTGATGCTCAACGGCAAAAAGACCGTCGTCTTCGGGTGAGCCGACTGGCGCTCAAAAAGACAAAAGGCGGGCCCTAGGGGGACCCGCCTTCCGGTGCAACGCTCCCGAGGCCAGGGGCGCGACCTATCCTCAACCGACCAAAGCGGCCCTGTGGCCGGTGAGGAATGCCTTGAGCGACTGCGGCTTCTCGCCCCAGAGGGTCTCGACCGCATCGGTATTGCCGGCCGCTTTCCCGGAGCGGGCGAACTGCTCGAAGGGGATGATGAAATGCTCTATGACGAAATCGGGCACACCGGCCGCCTTCGCCCCACCAGCGAGTTGCTCGTCGGTGATCTCAATCACGGTCAGCGGCTTGCCGGTAACCTCCGTAGCCAGCACAGCGATCTCGCCATTGCTGAGTGCTGCGGGGCCCGTTACGGTATAGATCTTGCCTTCGGCGCCCTTGAGCAGGGCGCCGGCAGCTGCGCGAGCGCAGTCGATACGCGCCACATAGTTGTTCTTGCCGCCCTGTGTGGAGGTGAACCATTGGCCTGACTTCAGGTTGCCAGGCAGCGAGCCCAGCATGTTCTCCATGTACCAGTTCATGCGCAGGATGGTGTAGGCGATGCCGCTCGCCTTGATGGCATCCTCCGTACCGAGGTGCTCAGGTGCAAAGGTGATCTCCGAGGGCGCCTCCGGATTGGGCATGGAAGTGTAGAAGATCTCCTTCACGCCGGCTTGCTTGGCTGCTTCGATCGCCGCAACATGGCCGGCAAGGCGCTGGCCGATCTGGTCGGTCGAGACGATCAGGAACCGATCCACGCCTTCCAGCGCAGCCACAAGGCCGGCCTTGTCGGCAAAATCCGCCTTGCGCACCTCGACGCCCGAGAGACCACTGAGCTTCGCTGGATCGCGCGTGCCGGCAATGATCTTGCCGGCATAGCTCTTGGCTTTCAGCGCCTCTATCACCAGCCCGCCGAGGTTGCCGCCGGCGCCGGATACGAAGAGGGTGGGAAGGGACATCATGGACTCCATATTCAAGTTGAAGGCTTGTCTCTTTTCGAGAGTACGTATAGATTAGTAACTACAATCGCAGACGCAAGACGGCAGTTTTCGGACCCATAGTTACCTCGGGAGAACCACCATGCAGCCAGGGCTCAGTTTCGAAGAGAACATGCTCGAAGCCCGCCAGGCCTACCCGGATGTCAGCCAGTGCCCGGTGCGCGGTGTTCTTGACCAGATCGCCAACAAATGGAGCGTGCTGATCATCTCTGCGCTGGCCGAACGGCCCTATCGCTTCGGAGAGTTACGCCGCGAGATCGGTGACATCAGCCAGCGTATGCTGACACAGACACTGCGCGATCTTCAGGCCGATGGGCTCGTGGAGCGTGAGGTGTTCCCGACGACACCGCCTAGCGTCGAGTATCGGCTGAGCCCCCTGGGCCATAGCCTGTTGGTGCCGCTACGGAGCCTTGTGCAGTGGTCGTTCGACAATTTCCCGGCCATTCGCGAGGCGCGCCAGCAATTCGCCGACGTGGCCTAGGCAATTTCGCGGCTCAGACGAACCGTTGAACTGGCCTCAAGTCGCTGTGTTGCCGCTCTGCACGAACGAGAAGGCCGTTTCCATTCCTTCTGGATGCCCTCAAGGAACGCGCAGCGGTATATTTTGCCTCAAGTCGTTATGATGGCCCGGATTTCGGCCTCAACGAGGTCCAGGATGCGGTTTATCGCGCCACAGGCTGCGCTGATGTCCGCAGCAAAGATCGCATCCGCGAGGTCTCTATGCGGAGGGAAGGATGCCAGCCCGAACTCGTCACGGCCGAACGGTGACTCCGCCGAGCGCTCGAGTGCATGGTCGAGATTGGCGAGGATCTGGCCGAACATCGGGTTGCCGGACGCATCATAGATGGCGCCGTGGAAGGCGTGGTCGGCCTTTCGCCAGGGGCGGCCGGCATCGACTTCGACCAGAAGCGCTGTGCAGAGGCGGGATATGTCAGCGCGCTGGCTTGAGGTCGCATTCTGTGTAGCGCGGCGTACAACGTCGTTCTCGAGGGCGCGCCGGACTTCGACAAGCCGAAGCAAAGCCTCGCCTTCGAGCCGGATCATCGTCGGCACAACACCGCGGGACGCCTGTACGCGCGCGGCGAGATAGGTGCCGTCGCCACGACGACGGCGGATGATTCCGAGCCCTTCCCAACGGTTCAACGCCTCACGTATGGTCGATCGGCCAACGCCGAGGCTTGTGGCAAGCGAGACTTCGGGCGGCAAGCGATCGCCGATCCTGAGCCCGGCGCGTTCGACCATTTCGGCGAGCGCATCGAGTACAGCGACCCCGCGACTACGGCTCTCGAGCGGCGCGAGATAGCTCAGCGCTCCCTCCTGGTCGAGCATAGACTCCTCCGACGGTCCAAGGCCGTAGGCCTTATGACCACAGTTCGCGGCTTTTGTCAGCCGTCATGACCCAAAAGTGCCAGCTAGATCCCGGCGGCGTTCAGACTAAGTTCTTCAGCGAGCGCGTGGATCAGCACATCCATGTGCTGGCGGGAATTGTATCCTTGGACCGATACACGGGCGATGCAGCGGTCCTGCCATTTGAACACCGGGATCTCGATCCGGTGCTTTTCGCGCAGCGTCTTGTGCAGTTCCGGTGCATCGCATTGAGGGATCGGCATGGCGACCATCTGCGGCGCGCAGAACTCCGGGCTCGCGATCGGCGCAAGTCCTGTCATGCGGCTTACACGCCCGGCCGTTTCCTGTGCGAGGGCCGAACATGCCTTTGCCACCGAAACCCAGTCATGCTCGCGACGAAACTTCAGCGCCTCTGGCACGGTCAGCCATGCCGACGGGTCACGCGTGCCCTGCATCTCGATCTCATCGATGAATGGGGAATTGCCGAAAGCGCCCTTGGCATCGGCCTCTTTCGACTGCGCTGTCCAGCCATGGCTGATCACCAGCGGGTTGATCAGCTTCTGCAACTCTGGCCGGACATAGAGGAACGCCGAGCCCTTGGGACTCATCAGCCACTTGTGGCAATTGCCCGAGTAGAAATCCACATCCATGGCGTTGAGATCGAGCGGGATATGCCCGGGCGTATGCGCTCCATCGATCACGGTCCAGATGCCACGGGCCTTGGCTTCCTTGATGATCGGCTCGATCGGCAAGCGCAGCGCCGTGGGTGAGGTGATGTGGCTGAGGAAAAGAACGCGGGTGCGCGGCGTGATGCCGGCAAGAAACGCCGCAGTGAACTCAGCTTCAGAGGTCAAAGGCAGCGGCACCTTCACCGTCACGATCTTCGCGCCGGTGCGGCGACAGACATAGGCCCAAGTCTTTTCAAGACTGCCATACTCGTGGTCGGAGGTGAGGATTTCGTCCCCTTCGACCAGTTGCAGCGACTGGATGACGATGTTGAGCCCCTCGGTGGCATTCACCAGGCCGACAACATCCTCGGGGCCGGCACCCAGTTCTGCCGACAGTGCCACCCGCGGCATACGCATGTTGGCGGTGAGGTTGCGGCCTAGGAAGTCGACCGGCTCGCTTTCGAGCTCGAGTTGCCAGCGCTGATAGGCCTCGAAGACCGGCCGGGGACAGGCACCGAACGAGCCGTGGTTCAGAAAGGTGACGTCGTCACGCAGGAGGAAGTGGCGAGCGAGGTTGGCGGACAAATCAGCGCCCTTTCAGCGTGGGGTCGAGCGCATCGCGCAGGCCATCGCCGAACAGCGTGGTTGCGAGCACCGTTATGGCAAGCGCGGCAGTGGGGAACAGCGCCATGTGCCAATAGAAGAATACGAAGTTGATGCCCGAACTGATCATCTGGCCCCAACTGGGGGTCGGCGGCGGTACACCGATGCCCAGAAAGCTGAGCGATGCCTCCAGCATCATGGCGAGCGGAATGGCGAGCACAAAGCCGACGATGATCGGGGACACTGAATTGGGGATCAGGTGGCGCCGGATGATGTACCAGGGTGTGGCACCGAGCGCCTGTGCTGCCCGCACGAACTCCTTTTCGCGAAACGACTTAACCTGCGCCCGCACTAGCAGGCACACATTCACCCAGCCAAAGAGCGCCGCCACGATGATGATGGTTCCATAGCCGCCGCCAGTGAGAGCGCCGAGCAGCATGGCGGCGAGTAGCGACGGAACGACAGAAAAAAGCTCGATCACCCGCATCACCAACCAGTCGATCTTGCCGCCGTAATAGCCGGCAAGGGCGCCGAGCGGGATACCGATCAGCACAGAGAAGGTGGCGGCAGCGAAGCCGATCGATAGCGAAACGCGCGCCCCGAAGACGATGCGGGTGAAAAAATCGCGCCCCAGATCATCGACGCCAAAGAGGAATTCAGCCGAAGGGAAAGCGAGCGATTGGGTCAGGTAGTCCTGTGCGGTCGGGTCGCCTTTGGTGAACAGAGGCGCGAAGATTGCCGCGAGGCAGAGGATCAGCAGCACGATGCCGCCGACGACGGCCGCCTTGTTGGCAACGAATCGCCGCCAGGCGAACCAGAGCGGTCCACGCGGCTTGGTCGTTTTGGTGGTGGCGATATCGATAGCCATCAGTCGTCTCCCAGCCGGATGCGTGGATTGAGCCAGGCATAGGCGATGTCGGAAATGAGATAGGCGATGCAAGTGGCGATGGTTACCATCAGCACCAATGCCATTTCGAGCGGGTAGTCGCGATTGGAGATCGACGACACGAAGTAGGATCCGAGCCCCGGCACACGGAACATCGCCTCGACGAAGATCGAACCAGTGGCAGTGCCGATGAACATCGGCAGAAACACCGTGACCATCGGGATCGCGGCGTTGCGTAGCACGTGCTGGAAGATGATACGGCGTTCGCTCAGCCCCTTGGCCCGGAGCGCTGTGACAAAGGGGCGGTGCAGCACATCAAGCATTGCCGAGCGGGTATACCGTGCGTAGGTCGCGAGGGGAATCGCCGCATAGGCAATGATCGGCAGCACCCAACGCTCCGGCTTGCCCCAGCCGTTTGCCGGCAGCCAGTTCAGCCAGACGGCGAAAACGAGGATCAGCAGCATGGATATGACGAACACAGGAATGGTCAGGCCCAGCGTGGACAGTGTCGAGGCGACATAGTCGATCCAGCTGTTGCGCTTCAGCGCCGCCGCCATGCCCAGGAGGATGCCAAGCGGCGCCCCGATCAGTACGCCGAGGCCGCCCAGCAACAGGCTCGGTGGCCATGCATCGGCGAGCAGCGACAGCACCGTCTCGCCAGGCGCCTGGAACGGCACCCCGAAATCGAGGGTCAGCACACCCCTCATGTAGTTGACATATTGAACCCAGAGCGGCTGGTCGAGCCCGAGCGAGGCCATCAGCTTGGCGCGAACCGCTTCGGAGACCGGCATGTCGTTGCCGTCGAAGGGACCGCCCGGCACCGAGTGCATCATCAGGAACACGATAAGCGAAACGATGAAGAAGGTGACGAGCACCGAAAGCAGCCGCTTGATGATGTAGAAGATCATTCCTGCTGTCTCCTCACCCGGTGACTACGGCTTCGACGAAATGCTCGGGCGCGATCGCGACGAGTTGTGGCGCATCACCCGCGCTTGCGGATTCCAACAGCGCACTGCGCGCGATGCGCGGCAGCTGGCTCTCGATCATCTCGGCCGAAAGAAAGCTGCGTGCCCGACGGCGGCGCGGGTCGGTGGCCGGAATGGCATCGAGCAGGGCGCGGGTATAGGGGTGACGCGCATCGGAGAAGATCACAGCAGTCGGGGCCTTCTCGACGACCCGACCGCGATACATCACCACCACACTGTCGGTGAAGGCACGAACCACGCTCAGATCATGGCTGATGAACAGCAGACTCAGCCCCATCTGCCGTTGCAGATCCTTCAGGAGGTTGATGATCTGCGCCTTGACGGTGACGTCGAGCGCAGAGGTCGGCTCGTCGGCGACGAGTACTGCGGGCTTGAGGATCAGCGATCTGGCAATGGCAACGCGCTGGCGCTGGCCACCCGACAGCTCGTGCGGGTAGCGGTTGGCGAAGCTGCGATCGAGCCCGACCCGGTCGAGCCAGCCAAGCGCTTCAGCCAGTTGCTCCTTCTGCGTGCCGACGCCGTGGATGACCAGGGGCTCTGTAATGATCTCGGTGAGCGTCAGCATCGGGTTCAGCGCGGAATAGCTGTCCTGAAACACGACCTGCATGCGCTTGCGGAACCTCCGCAGCTCCAACGGGTCAAGCTTTGCGATATCGCTGCCCTCGACGCGGATTTCCCCTGCCGTCGGCGGGATCAATCGCATCGCCATCAGGCCGGTCGTACTCTTGCCAGAGCCGGATTCGCCTACGAGCCCGACGATGCGGTTCCGCGGTACGACGAGGTCGACCCCGCGCACGGCCGGCACTTCCACCTCGCGCGAGCGGAACCTGCCACGGCGCCTGACGAGATAAGTCTTCCTGAGGCCTCGCAGTTCAAGCGCGGGAGTTTCGCCGGGCCGATCCTGCGCCGGGCGCCGCTCGGCCTCTCCAGCGCGCAGGCTGCCCAGCAACTGCTGCGTATAGTCATTCTGTGGGCTATCGAAGATCGCCTCTACCGGCCCGGCCTCCTTCACCTTGCCACCATACATGACGATGACGCGGTCGACGGTTTCGGCGATGACGCCCAGATCGTGCGTGATCATGATCAGCGCCATGCCGAGTTCGGCCTGTAGCGCCTTGATGAGCTGCAGGATCTGGGCCTGAATGGTGACGTCGAGGGCTGTGGTCGGTTCATCCGCGATAAGCAGTTTGGGCCGGCAGGAGAGCGCCATAGCGATCATCGCGCGCTGCAGCATGCCGCCGGAAAGCTGGTGCGGGTAGTAATTGAGAACGTCGGACGCATTCTTGATCTCGACGCGCCGGAGCCAGTTCTCTGCTTCCTTCAGCGCCTCCGCCTTGCTCGTACGGCGATGCGTCCGGATGGTCTCGACGATCTGGTGACCAATGGTGAAGACCGGGTCGAAAGCCGACATCGGATCCTGAAACACCAATGCTGCGACGCGGCCGCGAAGATCCTGCATCTGGCGCTTGGTCGCCTTGAGGATATCGACGCCATCCAGTGTCATGCGGGCCGCGTTGACCCGGGCATTGGCGCCAAGCAGCTTCATCAGCGCCATGCAGGTGACGGACTTCCCGGAGCCCGACTCCCCGACAATGCCGAGGCTTTCGCCCTCTTCGAGACTGAAGCTGATGCCGGAGACGGCGGAAATCGTGCCCCCGTGCTGGGCGAAGCTGACCTTGAGGTCGGCGATGTCGACGAGTGCCATGCCCGGTCCGGGTTCTATGCAGGGAAAAGGAAGGGTGGCGCTCCGGACCCGGGAGGTATCCGGAGCGCCCAAGGTCAAGCTTACTGCTTTTCCGAGATATGCGAGTAGAGGAAGTTGCCGATACGATCGAGCGGCGTGAAGCCCTGCGAGTTCGGCGTAACACCGGCGCCGGTGAGGCTGTCACTGACCACGGCCATGATGATCGGGTGCACGAGCGGCACGATCAGGCCCTGGTCGATCATCACCTGCTCGGCGGCCTGATAGAGCTTGTAGCGCTCATCCCAGTCCGTCGCCGAGTCGGCCTTGGCAACGAGATCGTCATATTCCTTCACGAAGTAGCGGTGGCGGCCGCCATTGTAGAAGATGCCGTAGAAATTCGACGGATCGAGATAGTCGTATTCGTAGGGCGCGATGAAGATGTTGTTCTTCTTTTGCTGAAGACCTTCCATCCAGTCCTTGCCCGGCATGATCTTGATGCCCATGTCGACGCCGAGAACCTGCTTGAACTGGCTCTGCAGGTACTGCGCCATCGGGGGCAGGATCGCACCGTTATAGCCGCCTTCTTCGCGCAGCCAGATCTCGATCTTGGGGAAGCCGTTGCCATCCGGGAAACCCGCCTTGGCGAGGAATTCCTTCGCCTTGGCAGGGTCGAACACGGCCTGCTTCACAATCTCGGGGTTATATCCGGGATAGCTGGGCGGCAGGATCGAGCCGGCCGGGATGGCGATATCCTTCAGCACCGTCGTGGTCAGCTCGTCGCGATTGACGGCGTAGTAGAAGGCGCGGCGGACGTCCGCGTTGTTGAACGGCGCGGAGTCGAGGTCGAACGAGATATAGGAGGTGGCGAACACCGCGTTGGTCCGGATCGACTCCGGGGCGCGCTGCTTCATCACCGGGATCTGGCCGGCATTGAGATAGGTAAAGGCGAGGTCGCCGGCGAGGAATGCCGGCATGCCGACTTCCGGTGCGCCGACCGAGGGGTCGATGGTCAGTTCGTCGACTTCCGCCGGCCACGGGCCTGTATACGTGTCGTTCTTCACCAGCACGACGGAGTTGTTCGACTTCTCCCAGCTCTTCAGCTTGAAGGGACCGGAGGAAACGACATTGTCGACATTGGTCGACCAGTCATCGCCGAACTTATCGAACTGGTGCTTCGGCACGGGGTAGAGCAGGCTCACCACGCTGGGTAGATACGGCTTCGGCGTCGCGGTGGTGATCTCGAGGGTCGTGTCGTCCACGGCCTTGAGGCCAAGGGTCGAGGCGTCAGCCTTGCTCTCGGTGACGTCCTTCCAGCCCTTGATGCCGCCGGCAAAATCCCAGTACCAGGCGAAGTCATAGCCGGTCGAGGCTGCATGCTGCAGCGCGAAGACATAGTCCCCGGCCGTCAGCGGCAGGCCGTCGGACCAGGTGAGGCCCGCACGGAGTTTGAACGTCCAGGTCAGACCGTCCGCCGACTGGGTCCAGCTTTCGGCCGCGAGCGGCGTCAGCTGGTACTCGTTGTCGAAGCTGGTGAGCGGAAGCTGCAGCAGCTCCGAACCCGAGGCCCGCGCATAGACGGTCTTCATGTAGTCCATATAGGTGCCGGTGGTGGACCCGCCGGGCACCGTGAGCTTTGTCTCGGCCAAGACCGGCGCAGCGGATAGACCCGCGGCCAGTGTCAGCGCGCCGACAAATTTCAGCAACGCATTCATGTAGCTCCCTCCTTCAGCAGAGCTGGTGTGACGTCCCTGAGCCTTGCGCGCCCGAAGGCAGGCAAGACCTGTGATGTGCGGCAACCGGATGAGACGCCCCCCGGAAGCCGGATCCGGGCAGGTTTCGTTCCCTCCGAAACCTGTCCAATGACATATGTCTGACAAATGCATCGGGCCTTGTCCAGCCGAAGCCTTGACGGTTTCGCCCAAGTTTTGGCCAGCCAAGACGAAAGTTCTAAATTTGGGCAGTAATGCTGACCTGAGCGCAGCGGTCATCGCGCAACTCGTCGGGTCGGGCCGATCAGCACTCGGGCAGCATCGGCAATGGCCGCGGCATCGATACCGAAGTGCCGGTAGAGGTCGTTGACGGTGCCGGTCTGGCCGAAATGCTCGACCCCTAGGGTAAGCGTGCGGTGGCCGCGCACGCCACCGAGCCAGCCGAGTGTTGCCGGATGCCCGTCGATCACGGTAACGAGCCCGGCACGTTCCGGGATCTCGGCGAGCAGCGCCTCGACATGCGAACTACCACGTTCGCCCAGCCGCCTGGCGCGTTGGCTCGCGTGCCAGCCGGCATTCAGCCGATCGGCCGACGTAATGGCGAGCACCGCGACATTGTCGCGCTCGGGTCCGATCTGCCCTGCCGCCGTGATCGCTTCGCTTGCAACGACGCCCTGGTATGCAATCACCACGTCCGTGCGCGGCGTCGGGGGGCGAAGCCAATAGCCTCCCCTGATGATATCTGCTGCAAGCCTGTCCGAAACCGTGCGCGGCACCTGCTCGAGCGTCCTTGTTGAGAGCCTGAGATAGACTGAGCCTCCTGAGACATCGCGGGGCCACGCGGCGAGATCGGCACGGTCCGACCCGTCACGCTGCAGGTAATCGAAAGCCCAGTCCATGACGATCGAGAGTTCGTCGGCAAAGGCCGGCTCGAAGGCGCAGAGCCCGTCCTGCGCCATGCCGATCAGCGGTGTTCCGATGGATTGGTGTGCGCCGCCTTCGCCCGCGAGCGACACACCGGACGGCGTCGCGATCAGCAGAAAACGTGCGTCCTGGTAGCAGGCATAGTTCAGCGCATCGAGCCCGCGCGAAATGAACGGATCGTAGAGCGTGCCGATGGGAATCAGCCGCTCGCCAAAGAGTTGGTGGCTGAGGCCCGCCGCGCCCAGCAGCAGGAAAAGGTTCATCTCCGCGATGCCGAGCTCGAAATGCTGGCCCTCGGGGCCGAAGGTCCATTTCTGTGCGCTGGGGATGCGATGTTCGGCGAACACGTCCGCCTTGGCCCGACGGTCGAACAATTGCCGCCGGTTCACCCAGGCGCCGAGATTGGTCGAGACGGTCACGTCGGGCGAGGTGGTGATGATGCGGCGCGCCAACTCGCTGTCCGACTTGGCGATCTGGTCGAGAATGCGCCCGAAGGCGGCCTGGGTCGAGGTCGCGCCGGTGCCGACGAATTGCGGCCCGAGGCCGGGCACCGGCGGCGAGCTGAGCCGGCGGCTCTCATTGGTGTTGAATGGCGCAGCCGCGAGCGCGCGCTTGGCCAGCGCCGGGTCATCAAGGCCCTCGGACGTGTCCCACTCGAAGCCCAGCCGGATCGCGTGGCCGGCGCGCAAGAGCTCCATCTGCGCCGCTGTCATCTGGCCTGCATGGTTGTCCTTGTGGCCGGCGAGCGGCGTACCCCAGCCCTTCACCGTATAGGCGATGAAAACTGTCGGCTGGTCCGAGGTTTCGCGGGCAAACTGCTCGTAGAGGCTCTCGACGCAATGGCCGCCAAGATTGGCCATCAGGTCGGCCAGCTCGTCGTCGGTGCGGCGAGTGATCAGCGCCGAGACGGGGCCCTGGTCGCCGATCTCGTCCTTGAGCCGCGCGCGCCATGCCGCACCACCCTGGAACATCAGGGCCGAATAGAGATCGTTAGGGCAGCGGTCGATGAAGGTCTTCAGCGCTTCGCCGCCTGGTTCGGCAAAGGCGCGGCGCTGGCGCGCGCCATATTTCAGCGTCACCACGCGCCAGCCGAAGGCGGCGAAAATGGCTTCTATGCGGTCATACAATCCTTCGCGCACCACGCCGTCGAGGCTCTGGCGGTTGAAGTCGATGATCCACCAGCAATTGCGCAGGTTATGCTTCCACCCCTCGAGCAGGCACTCGTAGACATTGCCCTCGTCGAGCTCGGCGTCGCCGACCAAGGCCACCATGCGGCCCTGGGCGCGGTCCTTCCGCGCCCAGGGTTTGGCCCGCACATAGTCCTGCACCATGGCTGCAAAGGCGGTGAACGCGACGCCCAGGCCCACCGAGCCCGTGGAAAAATCCACGTCGTCGCTGTCCTTGGTGCGGGACGGGTAGGATTGCGCGCCCTGCCAGGCGCGGAACTGCTCCAGCTTCTCGCGGCTCTGCTTGCCGAACAGATACTGGATCGCGTGGAACACCGGAGACGCATGCGGCTTCACCGCGACGCGATCCTCCGGCTTCAGAATGCCGAAATAGAGCACCGACAGGATGGTCGCGAGCGAGGCCGAGCTTGCCTGGTGGCCGCCCACCTTCACCCCATCGACATTGGGGCGGATGTGGTTGGCATTGTGGATCATCCATTGGCTGAGCCACAGCGCCTTTTTGTTCAGCGCTTCAATACCGCGGATCGTGTCGCTCGTCTCAGCCATCCCGCCTCGCCCCTGTCCGCTGGAATGCGACAGAAAGATTGCGCTCGAATGTCAGACATTTTCCGCCTATCTTGTGCCCGTTCAGGCGCTCTTGCGCAGGAAATTACTCAGGAAAGCCTCAAGATTGGCAAAAACCGACCAGATAGCGCTGAGCGCCATAGATCGCAAAATCCTGCGCGCTCTGCAGGAGGACGGCCGGATGACGATTCAGGCGGTGGCCGAGCGCGTCGGGCTCTCGGCATCGCCCTGCCTGAGGCGGATCCGGCAGCTCGAAGGGGCTGGGCTGATCTCGGCCTATAGCGCCATTGTCGACCAGAACGCGGTGGGCCTGCCGGTCTCGGTGTTTATCTCAATCAAGCTCGAACGGCAGCGCTCGCGCGAACTCGACCGCTTCGCCGACGCCATCCGCGCCTGGCCCGAGGTGATGGAGTGCTATTTGATGACCGGGCAGTTCGATTTTCTCTTGCGCGTCGTTTGTGCCGACCTTGCGGCCTACGAGGCGTTTCTGCGCGAAAAGTTGACGCAGCTCGAAGGGGTTGGCTCGATCGAGTCGAGCTTCTCGCTGGCTCAGATCAAATATTCCCGCGTGCTGCCGATCTAGCAGCGCAGGCGATGACCTTGTGGTGAGCTTGTCGAACCACGAGGTCACAGTGCAACATCGAGACGATGCAAATCTCCTCCGCCCTCGACGTCACCGCCAAACCCTTCCAGATCGGGGCGAAACCGCTACCGCCCGCGCAGTGGATCGCGCCGCCGCGCGACCTCGCCGCCTATCTTGCGGAAAAGCACCGGCTCTGGCACGCGGTGGCCGGCACGGTGTTCATGGCCGAGCCCGGCACCGAGGCGGCCCAGAAGGAACTGCTGGCGCGCCTCGTCGCGCATCTCACCACCGACCACACGGGCATCTGGCGGCGCTACGGCAATCTGGTGACGCTCGCGGGCGCGCCCGCCATTGATCTTGATGACCAGAGCCTGCCGGCGCTGCTTCGCGCCGCCCTCCTCATACCCGACGATCTGGTGCTGATGCGGCGGGGCGAGGATGGCTGGCGCCTCGCCGCCGCCTCTTTGAGCTTTCCCTCGGCGTGGTCGCTGGCCGAGAAATTCGGCAGGCCCATGCACGAGGTGCATGCGCCGGTACCGGGCTTTTCAGCCGGTACGCGCAATGCAGAGCTCATCACGCGCATGTTCGACAATCTCCGTCCCGAAACGCCGATGATCCGCTGGAACTGGTCGCTGTTCGGTGATGACCGGCTGCACCATCCAGAGGGCGGGCACCCGGAGCGACCGCGCTTCGGCGATGGCACAAGCATCAGCCACGCCTTTCTGCGTGTCGAGCGTCAGACGCTGACCCGGCTGTCTGACAGCGGCGACATCGTCTTCACCATTGGCATCCATGTCGATCCGCTCGAGGCGTTGTCCAGCATGGCTGACGGTGCGCTGCGCGCCCGCGCCCTGCACGCGCAGATCGCGGCCCTCAGCGCCGAGCAGGTCGCCTACAAGGGGCTCACCCTTGAGCGCAGACTCCTGCTCGAAAGGCTCACAGAGATTGCGGCCGCGGCAGGCTGATCAGAACAGGCTGACCTTTTCGCCACCATTGATGCGGTCGACCAGCAGCTTGCAGGGGGCCGAAAGCTGCTTCTTGTACTTGTTCAGGCACTCCTGCATGGCGTCGCCATAGCCCACGCCCTTGCAGTAGGCCTTGGCATCGTCGCCGCACTTGGCCTGCAAATCCCACACCGACACCGCATGTGCCGCGCCGGTTAGTGCCAGCGCGGCAAAGATCGCGATCGTGATCCGCATGGTTTCCCCTCCATCAATACCTTCCCTTTACGGAGCACGCGCCCGGGCGGATCGGCAAGTGCGATTCGTCTTCAGGCTGGAAGCACCTAGACGCTTCCGCCCGTCTCGATGATGCCCTTGGTCAGGCTGCCTTCCGCCGGGTAGAGCGGAATGAGGCAGGCCTGCAGCGCGTGGTAGATATCGCCCTTGCCCGCAAACAGCGTGTATGCTGGCTTCATGTCGGTGGTCAGCTGCTCGTGCCAGCCGCCACGCTCAATATCGAGATAGTGCAGCGCGATCAGGTCCCAGATCTTCCGGTACCATGTCTCGTGGAACGTGCTCGGCTTGTGGGCAATGAGGAAGGATGCGGCGCCTGCGGCTTCCGATGCCGGCCACCAAAGCTTGTGCGGCTGGTCGGGCACGTCGTCCCAGTCGAGATTGTAGAAGAAGCCGCCGAATTTCTGGTCCCAGCCGATGGTCACCGATTGGCGGAACAGTGCTTCCGACGCTTCCGGCATCCAGGTGTGGCGCTTGCCGCCCAGCGCCCAGAGCTGCAGCACGAGGCGCGACCATTCGAGCCAATGACCGGGGGTCGTGCCCTGCGGCCGGAACATCGGGTCGCCGTCATAGGCCTTGTCGACAGTCCAGTTGGCATCGAAATGTTCGGCGACGCGCCAGCCATTCTCCCGCGCGCGGCGGTTGATGATCAGGTCGGCGATGCGCTCGGCCTTGCTGAGATACTCGCGGTTGCCGGTCGCCTCGAAGGCGGCCATCAGCGCCTCGGTCAGGTGCATGTTGGAGTTCTGCCCGTGATAGGGCGCAATCGGCGTCCAGTCGGCGTTGAACTCCTCCGCGATGGCGCCGTGCTGCTCTTCCCAGAAGCGGGTTTCGAGTACTTCGGTCACGTCGGCGATCACCTTGTCGGCCAACGGGTGCCCGAGCAGCTTGGCACTCGATGCCGCGAGCAGCACAAAGGCGTGGCCATAGCCCTGCTTCCGCCCCTTGTCGGCGGCGCCATTGTCGTCCACTGCCCAGAAATAACCGCCGCGCTCGTGGTCGCGATGCACGTTCCAAAGGTATTGCATGCCGTGGTCGACCAACGCATCCGAGCCCGGCCGGCCGAGCAGGCTGCCGATCACAAAACAATGCACCATGCGCGCGGTGGAATGGATGCCACGGATCGAGTTCCCCTGGTCGAGCGGCTTGCCATCGGCGCCGAGGTTATGGAAGCCGCCCTTTGGGTTGATGCTGCGGCTCGCAAAAAACGAGAACAGCTGTTCGGCCTGATCCTTCAGCCACTTCCGATGCGTCGGCCGGGCCAGCCATGGGGTGGAAGTGGACATGGTCATTTGCGGCGCTCCCTCGTGCAGGTTCTTGTGTTGGCGGAATGGCTAGCCGGGATTCTCGCCTTGGGCAACCAGAGAACGTTGCAACGTTGCTATCGAGAAAACCGGTCCTTCGGTCCGTCGCCTATCCGCGCACGGGAGCCGGCGCTGCAGGACCAAGCTCTTGGATAAATTGGCTAGCGTGGAGAATCGCATCTCCATAGACCTGCTGAGCGGGCGCTATGCCGACACCGAGCGCGTCGGCAAGAGGCATCCGTTGAGAGTAAGTGAGAATAAGAGTTCCGGGCTTCTGATCATGCGGAACAGCTTTGACCCGGGTGATGCCGACGTAGAATAGTCGACGTTGCTCCTCAAGATGCTGCGCCCGCTCAGCTGGCGTCAGATCAGTGTCCGCTGGACGCGGAAGTAGCCCCTGTACGCAGCCCGCAATGATAGTAATCGGGGAACTGAGCCCCTTGCTCTTGTGCAAGCTCATTATACGGACATCTTGAATTTCCGTCGGAATTTCTGGCTGGCTTATAGCTATGGCAAGTTCTCGGACAAATGCTTCCCGATCACCCTCCTCAATCTCAGCAAGGACGGCTATTGCGAGGTCCCGAATATCGCGCGTTTCGTTCTGCCCTTGTGGGAAGAGCTGATCCACGACTGCGTTCAGGTCTGGCAGCGCTTCAAGCGCGGCCAACGCTTGCAGAATTTCTCGGAACGACAGCACGATAGCTCCGGTATGGGAAAGGTGCAGCGCTCCGCTCTCAAGCTGCACCATGGCATCCCAGGGGGTTGTCCCCGTGTTTTCACAGAGTTCTCGGACACGACGATATCCCGCCGCGTGCCAATTGTTTCCGTCAATACCAACGAGCCATCTTAAGGCGACCCTGTCCTGCCGATTGGCGAAATGTTTGAGCAGTGCAAACGAACGCTTTGCAGCCATGTGGTTTAACTCAGATTCCGCATAGTAGGACTTCGTCGGAACGCCCTGAGCGACAAGTGCCTCGTAAAGAGGATTTCCGAACGCCCGGCTTTGCGTGAGAACTAGGATATCCCCGGCTGGCGTCCCGTTTGCGATCATCCCCGAGACGAGAGCCGAGACGCCCGCCACCTCTTGTGCAATGGTCTGGTACTGTACGATGCGGACATCTCCAACGCCGTTTGCGGGCATGGGCACCAAAGGTCGTGGCACTGGACGCAAAACGTTGTGCCCGATGAGATTGTTCGCCATTTGCACAACCCTTGTCGGGCATCGCCGGCAGTCGTCCAGGCCGAGATCATCTGCACCCGCATTTATGTTCAGCCACTCGCGAATCCCGTCCGGATGAGCGTGCTTGAAGCTGTAAATGGACTGGTCGTCATCGCCGACGATACACACCTCGGCAGCACCAGATAGAAGCGCGATGACGCCCTGTTCGGCTCTGTTGAGGTCTTGGTACTCATCGACCAGAATGTGGGCGAACTCGCTTCGCTCTTCTGCCGCAGGGTTCGAACACAAATAGCTGTACAGTTGAGGGATAACCTCGCCGATGAGCATGGCTTCGTGGAAACGTAGCCAAGACAGCAAGTCCGCCTGAAATGCGGCATCTTCCGCACTCAATGCATAACCCGGCTGTTCGTGCTGGAGACGAGCCCAAGCTGCCTCGTAGGCCATTCGAAGCTTCTTCACCGCCTTCTTGCCCCCATGTTGGGCCATCAGGTCGCAAACGAGAGGTTCAAGTTCAAACTCATTGAGGGGACGCGGCACTCGTCCTGTCGCACCCAGAACGTGATTCCGCATCAACATCCTCAATGCGAGACTATGGAGCGTCACGCCTTCAAGGTCATCGCACCCCGGAACACCCATACCGACGAGTTCCCGGTGGAGGTCCTCCGCCGCAACTCGCGTAAACGTCACAGGCAATATCGTGGCAGGGTCTGCGCCGCTCTCAAGCAGTCGTGCGACGCGGCGCTTCATCGCAAATGACTTGCCAGTCCCGGGTCCAGCTACGACGCGGATACGAGAGTTTTGACTGGAGGCTATGTTATGTGCGGGTGTACCAACGGTCAGTCCATCATTCCAAGGCATCTGTAATCCGCATCCAAAAAAATCAATGTGCAGTATAATAGTTCAAACCGGTAATCTATTTCAATGTGTAATGTCCGTTACTGATCCGCAGTGGATTAGGTGACCGCCACCCCTTTATCTGAGCTGGCGGTCATTGGTTCACTCTCCCGTCAGCCCGCGCCACCCATATGCGCCAGCACGGCCAGAAGCAGCAGCGCGACGATATTGGTGATCTTGATCATCGGGTTCACGGCCGGGCCCGAGGTATCCTTGTAGGGGTCGCCGACGGTATCGCCGGTCACCGAGGCCTTGTGCGCATCGGAGCCCTTGTAGTGGGTGACCCCGTTGCTGTCGGTGAAGCCATCCTCGAAGCTCTTCTTGGCATTATCCCAGGCGCCGCCGCCGGCGGTCATGCAGATGGCGACGAAGAGCCCGGTGACGATGACGCCCATCAGCATGGCGCCCAAAGCCGAGAAGCCCGCCGCGGCGCCGCCCACCCAGTAGATCACCACGAAGACGAGTATCGGCGAGAGCACTGGCAAGAGACTCGGCACGATCATTTCCTTGATCGCGGCGCGGGTCAGCATATCCACAGCCCTTGCGTAATCGGGCTTCGATGTGCCGGCCATGATGCCCGGATCGGCCTTGAACTGCCGGCGCACTTCCACCACCACCGACTGCGCGGCGCGGCCGACGGCCGTCATCGACATGCCGCCGAAGAGGAAGGGCAAGAGGCCGCCGAACAGCAGGCCCACCACCACATAGGGGTCGGCGAGCGAGAAGGTCAGCGTGCCCAGCCCCTTGAAGATCGCCGGTGCATCCGGCTGCGATGAGAAGTACGTCAGATCCTGCGTATAGGCGGCGAACAACACCAGTGCGCCCAAGCCGGCCGAACCGATGGCATAGCCCTTGGTGACGGCCTTGGTGGTGTTGCCCACAGCATCGAGCGCGTCGGTATTGTGGCGCACTTCCTTGGGCAGGCCCGCCATTTCGGCAATGCCGCCGGCATTGTCGGTCACGGGCCCGAAAGCGTCGAGCGCCACGATCATGCCGGCGAGCGCGAGCATGGTGGTGACGGCGAAGGCGATGCCGAACAGGCCGGCAAGGTTATAGGTGACGATGATGCCGACAATGATCACCAGCGCCGGCAGCGCTGTCGCCTCGAGCGAAACAGCGAGGCCCTGGATGACGTTGGTGCCATGCCCGGTCACCGAGGCTTCGGCGATCGAGTTCACCGGGCGCTTGCCGGTTGCGGTGTAGTACTCGGTGATCACCACGATCAGCGCGGTGATGACGAGGCCCGCGACACCGCACCAGAACAGGCTCCACGGCGTAAAGGGCTTGGCCTCGGTTCCAATGGCGGCATTGAGGTCGCCGAAGGTAAGCCAAAGCACCGGCAACAGCGCGATCAGCGAGAAGATGCCAGTGGCGATCAGCCCCTTGTAGAGGGCGTTCATGATGTGGTTGTCGGCGCCAAGCTTAACGAAATAGGTGCCGATGATCGAGGTCACCACGCAGGCGCCGCCGATCGCGAGCGGTAGCACCATGCCGGCGAGCTTGAAGGCATCGGGCAACACGATGGCCGCGAGCACCATGGTGGCAACCGCAGTCACCACATAGGTTTCGAACAGGTCTGCCGCCATGCCGGCGCAGTCGCCGACATTGTCGCCCACATTGTCGGCGATGGTGGCCGGGTTGCGCGGATCATCCTCGGGGATGCCAGCTTCCACCTTCCCCACCATGTCGCCGCCCACGTCGGCGCCCTTGGTGAAGATACCGCCGCCCAGACGCGCGAAGATCGAGATCAGCGAGGCGCCGAACGACAAGGCGACCAGAGAATCAATCACCGTGCGGCTTGTCGGCGCAAAGCCGAGTGCCCCGGTCAGCAGCATGAAATAGAGCGTCACGCCCAACAGGCCGAGGCCCGCCACGAGCAGGCCCGTCACCGCGCCCGCCTTGAAGGCAAGGTCGAGGCCGCCGGCCAGCGATTTCGTCGCCGCCTGTGCCACGCGCACATTGGCGCGCACCGACACGTTCATGCCGATGAAGCCCGCCACACCCGAGAGCACCGCGCCGATCAGAAAGCCGATCGCCGCATAGGTGCCGAGCAGGAAGAAGCCGAGAACCAGGATCACGACACCGACAATGCCGATGGTGGTGTATTGGCGCTTGAGATAGGCCGAAGCGCCTTCGCGCACGGCGGCTGAAATTTCCTGCATGCGGGCCGAGCCCGCATCGGCCTTCATCAGGCCTTGCGTCGTGATGACGCCATATACGATCGACAGTGCGCCGCACAGCACGATCGCCCAAAGCAATAGTGACATAATGGTCCCTCGGTTCGTCTACCGCGAGGGCACTCCATTATCTGACGGGTGCCAAAGCACCTGCCGCTCCTCCACCCTCGGGGCAGTGCGACGATTTGTGCCAAATAGCAGGCTTATGTGCAACGGGTTTGCGACAGCGTGTTAACGCTGCCGGGCGGGTTCGTCGCAAAACAGAAGGGCGGGGATGGCCCGCCCTCTGCAAACCCATTGCGATAATGGGCCCATGCCCAATGGATCAGCCATCGACGCGGGCGCCCGAGACCACGGCGTGCAGGTCGATCAGCCCGACCATGCGGCTTTCGTGGGTGACGATGCCGTTGAGCAGCTCGGTATCGAGCGAATTGCCCTCGGGGACGTTGTGGATGTCGTCCTTCGACACCGTGAGGATGTCACTGACCGCATCGACGAGGATACCGACCCACTTCTCGCCGACACTCATTACCACCACGACGTGGTTCTTCGTGACCGAGGTCTGGCCCTCGCCGAAGCGGGCGCGCAGATCGAAGATCGGCACAATGGTGCCGCGCAGGTTGATGACGCCGCGCACGAATTCGCGTGTGTTTGGCAGCGGGGTCGCGCCATTCCAGGCGCGGATCTCGCGCACCGTGGTGATCTCGACGCCGTAGGTCTGCTCGCCGATGGAAAAGGCGATGAGCTGCAGGCTGTTGGCCGCCTGGGCGCCGTTGCCGGAGAGATCGTCCTTGAATGCCAGGGCTTCCATTCGTCTTGCCTTTCTCGCCGGTTCGGGGACCGGCCGTCAGCTTGTCTTCACGCGCCTCAGGCGGCGCTCTTGTGCGGATTGTTCGAGGATTTGAGGCCCTGCACGTCGACGATCAGCGCCACATTGCCGTCGCCGAGGATGGTGCCGCCGGCAATGCCCTCGATCGACTGGAAGTTCTCTTCGAGCGACTTGATGACCACCTGCTGCTGCCCGATGATGTCATCAACGATGAGCGCGATCTTCACGCCGCCCTCAGCCTCGCACAGCACCACGAAGCGGCCTTCGCGGTCGCGGTCCGAATGCATATCGAAGCGCCGCGCCAGGTCGACCACCTGCACATATTCGCCGCGTACCTGCAGCACCTGTGCGCCGGTCGGCATGCGGGAAAAGTTCGCCCGCGCGCACTGGATCGTCTCGACGATCGATGAGAGCGGAATGACGTAGGGCGAGCCCGCGACCTTCACCAGCATCACGTCGAGCACGGCCAGAGTGAGCGGCAGGCGCAGCGTCATGCGCGTGCCCTTGCCGGTCCAGCTCTTCACGTGCACCGAGCCGCCGATCTTCTTGATGTTCGAGAGCACGACATCCATGCCGACGCCGCGGCCCGAGATATCGGAAACCTCCGACGCCGTAGAGAAGCCCGGCGCGAAGATCAGCTGGTCGATCTGTTCGTCGGTCATCTGCTGGTCGGGGCCGACCACGCCGCGCTCGCGCGCCACCTGCAGCACCCGCTCGCGGTTGATGCCACCGCCATCGTCTTCGACCGCAATCAGGATATTGCCGCCCGCCTGCTCGGCCGAAAGCCGGATGACCCCACCTTCGGCCTTTCCGGCCGCGACGCGCTTTTCCGGGCGCTCAATCCCGTGGTCCGCAGAATTGCGGATCATGTGGGTCAGCGGGTCGGAAAGCTGTTCGATGATCGTCTTGTCGATCTCGGTATTCTCGCCGATCGTCTCGAGGCGGATCTTCTTGCCGGTCTTTGCAGCCAACTCGCGAACAAGGCGCGGCATGCGGCTGAACACGGTCTTCACCGGTTGCGCGCGGATGGCCATCACCGAGTCCTGCAGGCCGCGAGTGGTCTGTGCCAGCACTTCGAGGCCGCGCACCAGTTCCTGGTAGCGGGCGCGCAGGGTTTCGTCCATTTGCTGGGTCAGCATGGACTGGGTGATCACCAGTTCGCCCACCATGTTGACGACGCGGTCGATCTTGTCGAGGTCGACCCGGATCGACTGCACGCCGTTGCGGCGCTCCTCGCCATTGTTCTTGCCGTCATTTTCGTCATGGTCGGCCACGGCGGCGGGGGCCGGCTTCAATGGCGCTGGCATCACCGGCTGGGCCTTGAGCGCGGGCTTCAGCGCATCGGCGATGTCGGCAAAGCTGAGCACGTTGTCGGCCGGCGCTTCTGCGGCAGGCTGTTTCGGTGCCGGTTTCACGAGGTCGGCGAGGTCGGAGAAGCTCGGGGCCGGCTCTGGCGCGTTAGCCTCGGCCAGCGGCTCGATGGTCAGGTCGCAATTGCCGTCGACAAACTCGAAAACTTCGGCGATCGACGCCTTGCTTGCCGTTTCCGAGCGAAGGATGATTTCCCAGGTGCAATACACGCCGAAGGGCTCGAAATCGGCGAGCGCCGGGATTTCCTCGATATGGGGGATGACCTCCATCTCGCCCTGGCCAGCCAGTTCGCGGAACAGCAGCAGGGGGTCATTGGCGCGAGCATAGAGTTCGGAATGCGGCGCGAAGCGTACCCGCCAACCGGGCATTCCGCCCGTCATTGGGGCTTCTCCGAACCGATCCGTGCCCAAACTCAGCGCGTCAGCGAAGTCCTTGTCGGCCTCGTCCTCGGCATTGGGCAGGCTTACCATCACCGGCACGAAGTCGAGGTCGAATTCTTCGAGCGGTTCGCCGACCGTATCGGGGTCTTCGCCCGAAGTGAGGGCGTCGAACTGCATCTTCTCGTCCATGCCATAGGCGCCGTCGAGCTCACGGCCTTCCTTGGCTGCCGCGATGAAGTCGGCAACGATGTCATTGGAGCGGATGCACAGTGCGGTCACATGCTCGTTGAGTTCGATGCGACCGTCCCGGACGTGGTCCAGCAGCGTTTCGTAGGCATGAGCAAATCCGACGAGGGTCTGGAACCCGAACGCACCGCCGCCGCCCTTGATCGAGTGGATCGCGCGGAACACGGCGTTCAGCCTGTCGCTCGATCGATCTCCGTCCTCGATGGCGGCGAACTGCTCCTCGAGCTCGAGCAGCAGTTCTGAGCATTCGTCGAAGTAGGTGGCCTTGAAGTCGTCGAGATCGCTCATGGCTGGCTTGCGCTGACCCTTCTGGGTTCTTCGGAGTATCGGCTCAGTGCACGACGCGGTGGATGACCGAGATCAGCTTGTCCGGATCGAACGGCTTGACGATCCAGCCGGTGCCGCCAGCCGCACGACCCTGGTCGCGCTTGTCCTGGCTGGTCTCGGTTGTAAGGATCAGGATGGGCAGCGAGTTGTGCATGCCGGAGGCGCGCACTTTCTTGATGAACTCGATGCCATCCATGACAGGCATGTTTATGTCGGTGATCACCACATCGACGCTCTCGTTCTTGAGAACGTCGAGGCCTTTCTGGCCATCTTCGGCCTGAAGCACCTCGAAGCCGGCACCAGTCAGCGTATGGTGCAGCATGGCGAGGATCGTGCGGGAATCGTCCACGGTGAGAACGCGCATTAAGTCCTATCCTTCCAGAATCGCAGCAAACTGGCCGCCGATGCCCAACCTGTCGACGGCAGCGCGGAACGGCGCGGAAGGCGCCGTCACCGAGAATGCGAAATTGTTGCGCCGCGCGGTTTCGGCGGCACTCAACAACATGAAAAGCGCGTTGGTAGCCACCCGCTCGACGCCTGCCGCCTTCACCGCTACTGCACCGTGCTCGACGGCGTCGATGAGCTCGTCACGGATGTGATCGAGCGCGTCGAGGTCGACGATCGCCGGCAGGGTCACGGATTTCTTGCGTGCCTGGGCCATGAACTGGCTGCCCCCGCTTTTCTGGTCCGGTTCCCAGTGTCCAAGGTAACGGTTTAAGAAGTGCTAAGGCGACGACGTGTCAAAGCCGGAAACGGCAGCAATTGAATTAATAAAGCTCTTCGAGGAAACCTGCACTTGCTCGGAAGGGTCCCATTGAGCCGCCTGATCCTTGTCGACAAGCACTGCGCGCACCCCTTCGGCGAAGTCCGGCAGGCGGATCAGCACCCGTGCCAGGGCCAGGTCCACGCCCAATACCTGGGTGATTCCCGGGTGTCTGCGGGCGGCGAGCTGGCTCAGTCGTATGGCCTCGAGGCTGGTGGGGGAGCGGGTCGCGAGGGGGGCGATGAGCGCCAGCCAGTCGGGATCCGGCTGCTCGATCAGCTGGGCCACCAGCGATGCGGTATTGTCGAGTTCGAGTAGCGGCAGGCGGTCGGCAAGGGCGCAGAAGCGGATTGCGCCCGGGTCGACCGCAAGCTGCTGGGCAAGCGCGGCGATCGCGTCGTCCGGGGTGCCCGCACTGGCAGCGTCCACAAGGCCCTGGCGCAAAACGGTGAGGGAATCGGGCGAAACGACACGGTCGGTCAGTCCCAGCGCCACCGCGTCCGCCGGGCCGACCGGGATACCTGAGAGCAGGAAAGGCAGCACGCGATTGATGGGTTTGTCGGCAAGCAGCGCGTTGACGCCGACGTCAGCGACAAAGCCGATCGCCGCTTCCGGCATGGCGAACCGGGCGTTTTCGAGCGTGAACCGATGGCGGCAATGCCCCGCAATGCCGATGCCTCCGCCCATTGTCGCGCCATGAGCGATGACCGCCGTCGGCTTGGGATAGGTGGCGATCAGCGCGTTCATCCCGTATTCGGCTTCGAAATAGCCATCTGCCTCGTCGAGCCGGCCTTGCAGCACCAGTTCACGCAGCGCGCGCACATCGCCCCCGGCGCAGAATCCGCGGGGCCCACGTCCCTCGAACAGCACGAGCCGTACAGCGTCGTCGGCAATGGCGACGCGCAGCGCTGTGGTGATCGCGTCGATCATTTGCAGGCTCAGCGCGTTGATCGCCTGCGGCCTGTCGAGGCTGATGACCAGCGCCGTGCCCTCGCGGCCGATCGCCACTTCCCCCGTCATCGCACCGCCTCGCTGTTTCCATGGTCCTGCGGCAGTGATAGAGCAGCCGCCCATGAACGCCAAGATTCCAGCGGCCATTCCCGCGACCCGCCTCACCAACGTGCATCTGACCGGCATCGCTCGCGATTTGCGGGCGCGGGCGGAAAGCGGCCGGCCTATCCGCATCGGGGTGATCGGCTCGGGCGAGATGGGCACCGATCTCGTGACGCAGGGTGCGTTGATGGACGGGCTTGAGATCGCCGCCATCGCGACGCGGCGCCCGCATACCGCCCGTGCTGCAATCGCCATCGCCTACGGCGATGACTCACGCGCCGCCGAAGTCGATTCACCATCGAAGGTCACTGCCGCCATTGAGGCGGGCAAGATCGCGATCTGCTCGGCCGAAGTGCTGGTAACGAGCCCATTGATCGACGTGGTGATCGACGCGACCGGCAAGCCGGGCGTCGCGGCCGATTACGACCTCATGGCCATGGAGCATGGCAAGCACCTGGTGATGATGAATGTCGAGGCCGACGTCACCATCGGGCCGTACCTCAAGGCAGCTGCCGATCGGCTCGGTGTGGTCTACTCGGTTGGCGCCGGGGATGAGCCGTCAAGCTGCATGGAGCTCATCGAGTTCGCCGCGGCGCTGGGCTACCGCATCGTTGCCGCCGGCAAGGGCAAGAACAATCCGCTCAAGCACGACGCTGTGCCGGACGATTACCGCGAGGAAGCCACGCGCCGGAACATGAACCCGCGCATGCTGGTCGAGTTCATCGACGGCTCCAAGACTATGGTGGAAATGGCTGCAATCGCCAATGCCACCGGGCTCGTCCCCGATGTTCCGGGCATGCACGGGCCGAAGGCTGATCGCGACCAGATGGCCAAGGTTCTGGTTCCCAAGGAGGCTGGCGGCATCCTCAACAAGAAGGGCGTGGTCGATTTCACGGTCGGCAAGGGTGTGGCGCCCGGCGTATTCGTCATTGTCGAGGCCGAGCATCCGCGCATCATCGAGCGGATGGACGATCTGCATGTCGGCACCGGGCCCTACTACGCCCTGTTCCGGCCCTATCACCTCACTTCGCTGGAAGTGCCGCTGACTGCGGCTCGCATCATGCTCTATGGCAAGGCTGACATGGTGCCGTTGCCGCAGCCCGTCGCCGAGGTCTGCGCGGTGGCCAAGCGCGATCTGGCGGTCGGCGAACACATCGATGCCATCGGCGAGACCTGCTATCGCAGCTTCATCCTCGCTGTCGGCGACGCACGGGCGCAGCGCGCCGTGCCGGTCGGGCTGCTTGAGGGCGGCACCATCACGGCGCCGGTGAAGAAGGGCGAACTCCTCACCGAAGCCAATGCCACGCCCGACCGCACGACGCGGCTCTTCGCACTCAGACAGGCACAGAACCAGATGCTCGGGCTGGGCTGACCTTAGGTCTAGATCAATTCATGTTTCGGTTGAAACGCTGAAATGATCTAAACTCTTGTTTTGTAGCGCTTTCGAACCGGAGAATTGCCGCAACTTTTCTTCGAAGCGCCCCGCCCGACCTGTCTGGTCATTCGGCCGCTTCGAGGCCCTTTACCAGTTCCAGCGCCTGCCGCTCGAACAGCCGACGATAGATACCGTCGGGCTTCTTCACCAGGTCGGCATGGCTGCCTTCCTCCACCACCTTGCCGCCGTCGAAGACCAACAGCCGGTCGAGCGCCCTGACGGTCGAGAGCCTGTGCGCGATGACGATGGTGGTCCGCCCCACCATCAGGCGTTCCATCGCCTCCTGAATCAGCATCTCGCTCTCGCTGTCGAGGCTCGATGTCGCCTCGTCGAGGATCAGCACGCGCGCATCGGCGAGGAACGCACGAGCGATGGCGACGCGCTGACGCTCGCCACCCGAGAGCTTGATGCCGCGTTCGCCCACCAGCGTGTCATACCCCTTGGGCAGGCGGGCGATGAATGCATCGGCATTGGCGAGTTCGGCGGCGCGGCGGATCTCCTCCATCGAGGCGCCCGGCTTGCCATAGGCGATGTTCTCCGCAAGCGTCCGGTGGAATAGCACCGGCTCCTGCTGCACGATGGCGATCTGCTGGCGCAGGCTCGCTTGCGTCACATCGCGGATATCTGTGCCGTCGATGACGATCCGGCCGCCCGAAACATCATACAGCCGCTGAATCAGCTTGACGAAGGTGGTCTTGCCCGAGCCCGAATGCCCGACCAGCCCGACCTTTTCGCCCGGGGCGATCGTCACGCTGAAATCATTGTAGAGCGGCGTGGTGTGCCGGCCGTAGTGGAAATCCACGTGGTCGAAGCGGATCTCGCCTGCACCGATTGTGACCGCATGCGCGCCTTTGCCGTCCTCGATGCCAAGCGGTGTGTGGTAGAGCGCGACGAGTTCCTCCATGTCGTTCACCGCGCGCTGCAGGTTGCGCACATGCATGCCCACGTCGCGCAGATAGCCCTGCAGCACGAAGAAGGTGGTGATGACGAAGGTGATGTCACCCGCAGAGGCTGCACCGGCTGACCAGAGCCAGAGACCCGCCCCGACAATCGCGGCGCGGAGCAGAAGCAGCAGGACCTGCTGCAGCGTGCCGTTGTGCGTGCCGCGGGTCCAGGTGCGGTCGGTCCGGCTCTTCCACTTGCGGATGACATGATCGAGCCGAACCTCCTCGCGCGTCTCGGCGCCGAAGCCTTTGACCACGACGTTGCAGCTCACCGCGTCCGCCAGCGCGCCGCCGAGCCGCGTGTCCCACGCATTGGCAAGGCTCGCCGCCGGCGCGACATAGACGGTCGAGAGATAGACCGTGAGGAAGACGTAGAGCACGGAGCCAAGGCCTACCACGAGCCCCATCACAGGCCAGAAGATGCCGAGCAGAACTGTCGTGCCCACCAGCATCACCAAGGAGGGGAACATGGCGAGAATGACGGTGTCGTTGAACGAATCGAGCGCCCAGATGCCGCGGGTGATCTTGCGGACGGTCGAGCCGGCAAAGGCATTGGCGTGCCAGTCCGACGAGAAGCGCTGCACCCTATGGAAGGCGCTGGCGGTGATGTCGCCCATCATCTTGATGGTAACCTTGATCATCACCATCCAGCTCCATTGCCGGAATATGACACCCGCAACCCCGAGCGCGATCAGAAGCCAGAAGGCGAAAAGCGCTGCATTCCAGGCCGTGGGGTTGCTCGCCGGACCACCGGCGATGGCCTCGGCCAGCTGACCTGCGAAGAAGGGCGTAAGCACGTCGGCAAGGGTCGCGAGCAGGATGGACGTGGTCATCCAGCCGATGCGGCCGGGCTGGCGCTTCCAGTGTGACAGCGCAAAGGAAAGAACATTGGCATAGGCCTGCGACCGCAGGGCCTTGTCTTTTTGGGTCATTGGATCACTCCGGCGACGTCGCCAAACGCGCGCCTGCCGGTCCCAGAATGGCGATGAAGTTGAAAAAGATGCCGGGATCGCCCGGGTCACGGAGCTAGAAGCGACACCCTCGATGGCGTCGCGCTGGGGTGCGTCGCATTGAAACTGCCATGTCGCCTCCCCTGAGCCCAAAAACTATCCCGGCTCTCATAGGCGTTTTGCCGCGGGCTGACAACCCGCCGCTGCGCCGGCGTCGGTTTACCCCGCTGCCGCGCCCCGTACCCCCGGCATGCCAGCAATCTCCTCGCGATCGAGAGCGCCGAGCGTCTGCAGCACGAGGCCATGGAAGATCGGCTCCCCCTCGTCCTTCAGTGTCCTGATCTGCGGCATTCCCGAATGCCGGGCCACCAGCGAATTGCCGAGGGCTGCCTCGAGCTCCAGGCGCATCAACGGGTAGGCGCGGGCGCCAGGCCCGACAATCACCACATGCGACGGTCGAAACAGCGCCGTCAGCCGGTTGAGCCCGTAGCCTATTGCGCGCCCGGCTTGGTTGAAGGCGTGCACAGCGGCCCTGTCGCCAGCTTGGCCGCGGGCGATCAGCGCGTCGAATTCCGCTGCTGGCACGGCGGGGGCGGGTGTTGCCTTTTCCGGTACCGAGTAGGCGGCGCGCAGGATGGCGTAGTCGGCGGCATAGGCCTCGATGCAGCCCTGCATGCCACATCGGCAGAGCGCGCCGCCTGGCACATGATTCATGTGACCGAATTCGGTCGCTCGCGCGTCGCGCCCGAATCCGGGTCCTGACGCGCTCAGCCCCATCGCGACCGTGGCGCCGACGAACACCGTCGCGACCTCGGCATCCTTGAGACTCGGGTCGAGCCAGCGGGCGCCCTCCGCCAGCAGTCGGCCGCGCTTTGTCAGTTCCACCGGTACGTCAAAGCGGCTGCCGAGTCCGTTGACGAGGTCGTGGCCAGCTAGATGGGGCACCGGCGACCAGGTAAGGCTGTGGCCTGCGGCATCGAGTATGCCCTGCACGGAAATGGCGATGCGCCTCATGCGCGCTGCTTCGCGCTGGTTACGGTCGAAAAGCCGCCTTATGCCCTGTTCGAGCAGGGCAGGGGGCGCGGTCTCCTGGAAGGCGCGTGGCGGGAGCGGCATTTCGATGCGGTCGACAAGCGTCGCGTCATAGCCAACGAGCGACAGCCGCGCCCGCGCAACCTCGATCTCGACCAGCACGACGCTCGCAAGCGCGCGGGCGAAGCCCACCCTTGTCGCGGGCCGCCCGCGCGTCTTGAAATCGGCGCGCGTCTCCTCAAGCTCGACCAGCACTTCCTGGGCGCTCATGTCCTGGGTGATGGCGGTAATCGAGGCATGGCTCAGCCCGGTGAGCCCGGCGATCTGCGTGCGTGACTGTGGACCGAGCGTACGCAGCGCCTCAAGCACCAGCGCCCGGTTCTGCCGCCGCATCGAATCGCTGTCGCCTATGGCCCGCACCCGCTTCTGTCTCCCGTACCGTCTCGCCACAATGCCCGATTTTGTGCGCGAGCGGAGTTTTTTCGACAGTCAAAATTTTCATTGACTCACGTATAAACCCTATGCGATCCATTTTTTCGGGCAATGAAATAATGCCCTGACGCCGGGGAGGGTTCAACCCGAGGCGTTACGGCGGATCATCCGCCAGGGAGGATCACATGAACAAGTTCGCAGCGGCTCTGCTCTGCACGACCGTGTTTGCCGGTTTCGCCGGCCCCGTTCTCGCCAAGGATCTGGTGATCGGCGTCTCCTGGAACAATTTCCAGGAAGAACGCTGGAAGACCGACGAAGCGGCCATGAAGGCCGTGATCGAGGCCAATGGCGACAAGTACATTTCGGCCGACGCGCAGTCGTCTGCGTCGAAACAGCTGACCGATATCGAAAGCCTGATCTCGCAGGGCGCCAACGCCATCATCGTCCTGGCACAGGATTCCGAGGCCGTTGCCCCGGCGGTCCAGGCCGCGGTATCAGAAGGAATCCCGGTGATCGGCTATGACCGCCTGATCGAAAACCCGGAGGCCTTTTACCTGACCTTCGACAACAAGGAAGTCGGTCGCATGCAGGCCCGCGGCGTTTTCGCCGTGCAGGCCAAGGGCAATTACGTCTTCATCAAGGGCAACAGCGCCGATCCCAATGCGGACTTCCTGTTCGCCGGTCAGATGGAAGTCCTCAAGGACGCCGTCGACAAGGGCGACATCAAGAACGTTGGCGAGGCCTATACCGACAACTGGAACCCCGAAGTCGCCCAGGCGAACATGGAACAGTTCCTGACCGCCAACGACAACAAGGTCGATGCCGTCGTCGCCTCCAATGATGGCACCGCGGGCGGCGCCATCGCCGCACTGACCGCGCAGGGCCTTGCCGGCTCCGTTCCGGTCTCGGGCCAGGATGGCGACCATGCCGCCCTCAACCGCATCGCGCTCGGCACGCAGACCGTGTCCGTGTGGAAGGATGCGCGCGAGCTGGGCAAGAAGGCTGCCGAAATCGCCATTCAACTCGCTGGCGGCGCGAAGCTCGACGCCGTCGTCGGCGCGGTCAAGTTCAATGGTGGGCCGAAGGGCGTTGAAATGAACGCCGTGCTCCTCCCGCCGGTGCCGATCACCAAGGATAACCTCAACGTCGTCATCGACGCCGGCTGGGTCACTAAGGAGGAAGTCTGCCAGGGCGTGCCCGCAGGCAAGGCGGCTGTCTGCGGCTGATTGCCAGTCCTGATCCAGTCCCCGGATGCCACGCCCTTCGCGTGGCATCCGCCACCACCGCGACAGGCTCGCCCACGCGTGTTTATGATGAGGCTGGCCTCCCGCCGCTGCGGCGCGACGCCGAGCCGGGGAGACAGGGCCGATGGCCGAGCAGAACCTCATAGCAAGCAACGCGACACGTCGAGCTGTGGATATGGCCTCGCACAATCCAATCCGTCGTTTTCTCACCGCCACAGAGCTTGATACGCGACTCCTCGGCATGGTTGGCGCGCTGGTGATCATCTGGATCGCCTTCAACCTGTTCTCCGGCGGGCTTTTCCTTACTCCGCGCAATTTGTGGAACCTGTCGGTGCAGACCGCCTCGGTCGCCGTGATGGCTACGGGCATGGTGCTGGTCATCGTCACCCGCAACATCGACCTCAGCGTCGGCTCCATCCTCGGCTTCGCCGCCATGATCATGGGCGTGCTGCAGGCCGAGATTCTTCCGCAGATGCTGGGCTTCAGTCATCCGGGTATCTGGGTGCTGGCGCTCCTCGCCGGCATCCTGGTCGGGGGCGGCATCGGGCTGCTTCACGGCGTGATCATCGCCTATTTCAAGGTGCCGGCGTTCATCGTCACACTGGGCGGTTTTCTTGTCTGGCGCGGCGCGGCGTGGTGGGTCACCAGGGGCCGAACTGTCGCGCCCATGGACCAGACTTTCCAGTTGATCGGCGGTGGGCCTGCCGGCGCAATCGGCATGGTCCCCAGCTGGATAGTCGCGGCGCTGGCCTGCATTGCCATCGTTGCGGTCATCGCGCTCGGGCGCCGCCAGCGCCGCCGCTTCAGCTTCTCCTTGCGCCCGCTTTGGGCTGAGGCCACTCTGGCGAGCCTTGGCTGCGGCGCCGTGCTCGCCGCCGTTGCGGTTGCCAATGCCTATCCCTGGCCGATCAGGATCGCCGAAAGATATGCCGCCGAGAACAACATCCCTATCCCCGAAGGCGGGCTGTTCATCTCGCATGGCATTGCAATCCCGGTGCTGATCGCGGTCGCAGTCGGGGTCGTGATGACCTTCATCACCAACCGCACGCGGTTCGGCCGCTATGTCTTCGCAATGGGTGGCAACCCGGAAGCCGCAGATCTGGCTGGCATCAACACGCGCTGGGTGACGGTCAAGATCTTCGTCCTGATGGGCGCTCTCGTCGGCATCGCTTCTGCCATCTCGGTGGCGCGCCTCAACGCCGCCACCAATGCCCTTGGCACGCTCGACGAACTCTATGTCATCGCCGCGGCGGTGATCGGTGGCACCTCGCTCTCGGGTGGCGTCGGCACCATCGCCGGGGCCATGCTCGGTGCGCTGGTCATGCAGTCGCTGCAATCGGGCATGGTGCTGGTCGGCATAGACAGCCCCCTGCAGTCCATCGTCGTCGGTTTGGTTCTCGTCTTCGCGGTGTGGCTCGACACGCTCTACCGCCGCAAGTCCAACTAGGAGTGCCGGCTATGCTGGACAACAAGGTGCCGCTGGTCGAGATGCACGACATCTCGATCTCCTTTGGCGGCCTCAAGGCGGTTCAGGGCGCTTCCCTCGAACTCTATCCGGGCGAGGTGGTCGGGTTGCTTGGACATAATGGCGCCGGCAAGTCGACCCTCATCAAGATCCTCTCGGGCGCCTACAAACGCGATTCGGGCAGCATCCGCATCGACGGCCAGCCGGCGACCATCAACAATCCGCGCGATGCCAAGGCCTATGGCATCGAGACCATCTACCAGCAACTGGCCGTGGCCGATAATGTCGATGCTGCCGCCAACCTCTTTTTGGGGCGCGAGCTCGTCACGGCCTTCGGCACGCTCGACGATGCGGCCATGGAGAGCCGCGCCCGCGAGGTCATGGGCCGGCTCAACCCGAATTTCCGCCGCTTCAAGGAGCCGGTGAAGGCCCTCTCGGGTGGTCAGCGGCAATCGGTCGCCATCGCCCGCGCGATCCTGTTCAACGCCCGCATCCTGATCATGGACGAGCCCACCGCCGCGCTGGGGCCGCAGGAAACCCAGCAGGTGGGCGAGCTCATCAGGCAGCTCAAGGCCGATGGCATCGGTATCTTCCTTATCAGCCACGATATCCATGACGTGTTTGACCTCGCCGACCGCGTGGTCGTGATGAAGAATGGCGAGGTGGTGGGCTCAGCGCGCACCTCCGACGTCAGCAAGGATGAAGTGCTGGCCATGATCATCCTGGGCAAGGTACCACCGGGTGCCGTCCCCGGGCCGGGTGCCGTCAGGGATTCTTGAGGCGCCGCCGCCCTACTTGTGCTGCTTTTCCGGACCACTACTTTACCCTTCGGGGAAATAGTGCCCTGTTCCGGAAAAGTACCATTCGCGCATGACCCAGCCCGTCGTCGTCGCCCAAGGCGTCAATCTCCACCTCAAGAGCGGCGGCGCGCCGCTGCACATCCTCAAGGACGTGGGCCTCACACTCGCGGCCGGTGAAGTGACCGCGGTGGTCGGGCCATCAGGCTCGGGCAAGACCTCGCTGCTCATGGTTCTGGCTGGGCTCGAACGACCGAGCGGTGGCAGCATCAGCGTCGCTGGCGAGAGTCTCGACGGGTTGAACGAGGACAAGCTGGCGCTGTTCCGCCGCCGGCACCTGGGAATCCTGTTCCAGAGCTTTCACCTCATACCCTCGCTTACCGCGCTCGAAAATGTCGCTCTCACCCTCGAAATCGCCAATCCAGCCCGAGCCTGGAAGGAGATCCGCGCCGAAGCCGAGCGGGCGCTTGCCGATGTCGGGCTCGACAACCGGCTCGGGCATCTGCCGAGCGCGCTCTCGGGCGGCGAGCAGCAGCGCGTCGCGCTCGCCCGCGCCGTCGTCGGCAAGCCGCGGCTGCTTCTTGCCGACGAGCCGACGGGCAATCTCGATCAGGATACCGGGCACCGCATCATCGCGCTGATGTTCGCGCTTGCCCGCGAGCGCGATATGGCGATCCTGCTCATCACGCATGATCCTTCACTCGCAGCGCGGGCCGATCGACAATTGCGCATGGACCAGGGGCGGCTCTCGATCCTTACCCCCGAACCCGCGTGAGGCCCGCAATGCTGGCCTATGCCCGGGGGCTGCTGCGCCTCGCCTTCCGCGATCTGCGCGGTGATCTTCGTCGTTTCGGCATCTTCCTTGCGTGCCTCGCGCTTGGGGTCGGCACAATCGCGCTGGTCGGCTCGGTCAGCGCGGCGCTGCAGGCTGCGCTGAGCCAGAACGCCCGGCTGCTGCTTGGCGGTGACATGGTCGCGACTCTCTCCTACCGTGCGGCCGACGACGCGGAACTCAGCTATCTCAAGACCCTCGGGCCGATGAGCGCGCAGGTCTCGGTCATGGGGCGCGCCACAGCAAATGACGAAACGGCGTTTCTTTCCCTCAGGGCTGTTGACGGTGCCTATCCGCTGGTCGGCACCGCCGACATCGAAGCGGAGCCGGGGGCAAAGCTCGCTGACCTGCTGGCCCCCCAGAATGGCGTCAAGGGCATCATCGCCGACAGCCTGCTGCTCGATCGGCTGCGACTCGAGATTGGCGACCGTGTCGCCATCGGCAAGCAGGATTTCGTCATCCGCGGCATCATCCGCTCGCTGCCTGATTCCCTCTCGAACTCCATGCAATTCGGCATCCCAGTACTCTTGTCGCTCGATGCCTTGCCGGCGACGGGTATCCTTGGGCCGGGGGTGCTTGCCCGCTACCAGTACAAGCTCCTGCTCGGCAGTACGCCCTTCGATGCTGCCGCGGCCGGCCTGCGCACGGCTTTCCCCGAAGCGGGCTGGCAGATCGATGCCCCCACCGACGCGACGACCGACCTCGCGCAGTTCTTCACGCTGTTTGGGCGCTTCCTCGTCATAGTCGGCCTCTCGAGCCTCGTGGTCGGTGGTGTCGGCGTCTCGAGTGCCATTTCCGCCTATATCACCGAGCGACAGCGGGCCATCGCCACCTTCAAGGCGCTGGGCGCTACCGGCGCGCGGCTCCTCACGCACTACGCCATCCAGCTGACGGTGCTCTCGGCGGTCGGCATCGGACTCGGTCTCGTCCTCGGCGCTATGCTGACCCTTCTGGCTCTGCCGATCATTGGCGGCCTCGTCGGGCTGCCGCTCAGCGCGGTGATCGATCTGCCGGCGCTGCTGGTTGCCGCCGGGTTCGGCGGGCTCACCGCCTTCGCCTTCGGGCTCGTGCCGCTGTGGCGCGTACTGAAGCTGCGCCCCGCCATGCTGTTCCGCAGCGCCGGGGCGGCGGTCGAAGGCGGCATCGGCTGGCGCGATCTCCTGAGCCCCGGTCTGGTGCTGCCGCTGCTCTTGGCTGCGGTGCTGTTCTACGATCTTGCCGTGTTGACAACCCGGCGCGAGGAGATCGTCATGTGGTATATGGCGGGCGCTGTCGGCGGGTTTCTCGTCCTGCGCCTGGCTGCCTTCTTGCTGCAGCTGATCATCCGAGTCCTGCCGCCATTGCCCGGCGCGCTCCTCCGCAATGCGATGAAGGCGATCGCCCGGCCGGGTGCACCGGCGCCTGTCGTGGTGCTGTCACTCGGGCTCGGGCTCGCGTTGCTGCTGCTCATCGCCTTGGTTGACGGCAATCTCCGCCACCAACTCGACCGAGAGTCGTTGCCCAATGCCCCGAGCTTTGCCTTTATCGACCTGTTCGACGACGAAGTCGCGTCGCTCAAGGACTGGAGCCAGTCGAAGCCCAATGTCGAGGATTTCAAGGCGCTGCCCATGCTGCGTGGCACGCTTTCTATGGTGGATGGCAAGAAGCTCGCCGATCTTGGCTCCGCCGCCAATTCCGATGTCGCGGCGCTCATGGATCAGGAAGTGCCGCTCACCTTCTCGGCCACGCTTCCCGATTATTCCACGGTCAGCACGGGCACCTATTGGCCGGTCGACTATGCCGGGCCGCCGGAAGTGTCCGTCGCAAGCCGGTTGCAGAAGGCGCTCGGCCTCAAACTCGGCGACATGCTCGATTTCCTTGTGGCTGGCGATACGGTGTCGGCCAGGATCACCTCGTTCCGCGACATCATCTGGCGCGACGGCAGCGTAAACTTCTCGTTCGTGTTCTCTCCGGGCACGTTCGACAATTTTTCGGTCAGCTCGATCGGGCTGCTCAAGGTGGCCAGCGGCACCGAACGCGCCACCCAGAAGCAATTGGTCGATACGTTCCCCGACCTGATCTTCCTGCCCACCTCCGAGGCCGTTGCGACCTTTGCCGCCGTACTCTCGAACGTCACCACAGCCATCGAGGTGATTGGCGGGCTCGCGGTCGGCAGCGGTGTCCTCGTGCTCGCCGGCGCCATGCTGGCGGGCAGGCGGCAACGCGAGGCCGACGCGGTCATGATGAAGGTGATGGGAGCAACGCGCGGCGGCATCGTCGCCTCCTACATCGTCGAGTATGCGACGCTGGGGCTGCTCTCGGCGCTGCTCGCCACGGGCCTGGCGCTTGTCGGCACCTGGGCCTTTGTCACCCATGTGCTCGAAATTGACCTGTTCATCAATTACGGGCTGATCCTTGCGGTCAGCAGCGGCACCGTGGTGCTCACTGTCGCCGTCGGAGTTGCGGCCACCTGGTCGGCGTTGTCGGTCAGGCCGGCAAGGTTCCTGCGCGAAGAATGAGACCCCGGGGCGGCTGGCCGCCCACCATGGCAACCGCGCGTGCGCCCGCGGCAATGCCGGCAGACAGCGCATCGGCTTCGCTCTCGCCCAGCTGCCGCGCCGCGAGAAACCCCGCGGCGAAGGCATCGCCCGCGCCTGTCGTATCGATTGGCGTCACCCGCTCGGCTGGCTGCGTCAGCCGCACGCCGTCGCGTCCGCCGATCGCCGCGCCCCCGGCGCCGCGCTTGATGATCACTCGGTGATAGGTGCTGCCCAGTTCGCGCATCTGCGTGTCCAGATCGGCGCTGCCCGACAGGCATTCGGCCTCTTCGGCATTGGCGAACAAAGTCGAGAACCCCTGTGTCCAATTGCGGAAGGTCGCTGGGCCGACTTCCTCGAGAAAGCCTACCGAGGCGGCATCTAGGCTCACGTCCACATTGGCGGCAAGCGCACTGGCGGCGAAGGCGCTGACGGTTGCGCGCGGGCCCTCGGCGAAGAAGGAATAGCCAGAGATCACAACCCCGAAGACATTGCCCGCTTCCAGCGATGGCAGGTCCGGCGGCGCGAGCTTGAGATTGGCCCCGCGGTCGGTGAGAAAGCTCCGCTCGCCATCGGGATCCACGATGGTGACGAGCGTCCCCGACGGCTCCGTCTCGTCGCCTGCCAGGCGGGGGATCACGCCAAAGCCGCGGAAATATGCCATCCAGCGGTCGCGGTCGGCGGAGCCAACGCGCGCCGCAAATTCCACATCGGCGCCCATCGCGCCCAACCACACCGCCTGGTTGGCCCCGGAGCCGCCCGGCTTCGAAACGATGCGGGCCCGCCTGTCCGACCCGCGCACCAGGGGCCCCTCCGGCAACACGATGATATCGGTCATCACGTCGCCGATGACGACGAGTCGGCCGCGGCCACCCATCAGTGCGTCTGCTCGGCGAGGGCCACGGCGATGCGCGCGGCGACGGCGGCATTGTTCTCGACCAGCGCGATATTGGCGGCGAGGCTCTTGCCGGCCGTCAACTCGAAGATCCGCTTCAACAGGTATGGCGTCAGTTCCTTGCGGCCTACACCCGTTGCCTCGGCGTCCCGGATCGCCACATCGATCCGCCCTTCGATCTCCGTCCGATCGAGCGCGGCCGCCTCGGGGATCGGGTTGGCGACGAGCACGCCGCCGAGGCCGAGCGCGAACTGCAGCGCGATGATCTTGGCGGCAGCCTCCGGGCTGTCGACGCGGTGATCGACGGCGCCACCCGATTCCCGCGCCCAGAAGGCGGGGAACGCATCGGTGCCGAAGCCCAGCACCGGCACGCCCTTGCTCTCAAGCACCTCGAGGGTCTTGGGGATGTCGAGGATCAGCTTGGCGCCGGCGCAGACCACAGCGACCGGCGTCTTGCCAAGCTCGTCGAGGTCGGCGGAGATATCGAAGGTGGTTTCGGCGCCGCGGTGCACGCCACCGATACCGCCCGTGGCGAAGAGCGCGATCCCAGCCGCATGCGCCGCCATCATGGTGGTGGCGACGGTAGTGCCGGCCGTCTGCCCGGAGGCGAGCAGCGCCGCCACGTCGCGGCGCGACGCCTTGGCGGCCTTGCCGCCGGTCCGTGCCAGCCGTTCGAGATCGGCCTCCGTCACTCCGACATGGAACCTGCCATCCATAATGGCGATGGTCGCGGGCCTCGCACCGTTGTCGCGGATGACCTTCTCGACATTCTTCGCCATCTCGAGGTTCTGCGGATAGGGCATGCCGTGGGTGATGATGGTCGATTCGAGCGCCACGACGGGCCCGCCGGCCGCAAGGGCGGCAGCGACATCGGGGGTAATGGAAAGGTGGGGGACGAGGCTCACGACGGGTCCTTCGAAATGGAATTTACCGGGGCTTCTCATGGCCGCAAAACCTTCGGATGGCAACCGCGGCGCACGTGCCGACGCGAGGGAGACGAAGGGCCGCAGCCCCGCGCTCAACCATTGGACGATATCGCGCTCCCAAGAGGACGCTGACCGCTTGCTCCCCTCGCATTTTGCCACTAGTTTCCGCGCTTGCGGTTCTAGCGGGAGGGGTCACTTCACTGAGCAAACTACTGGTTGATCCGGAGCCTCCGGATCGATGCGCGCCCGGCACCGGGTACATTGCCAGCAGCTTTTCTCCCGGCGCGACACCTGCGTCGCTTGGCCTTTCTTCCCGCATCTCCGTTTCCCAGCAGCCCGCGACCGGTCGCCCCTCAGGCACCGGTCGAATTCTTGTTCACTCGCGTCGTCCGGTTTACCCCACCGCCGTCGCAGGATGTTTGGCGCCGGCCCGCTTCCGGCTTGAAAACTCACCAGGAGACAATTCCAGATGAAGTTTAAGTTGCTCGCAGCCATCGGCCTCATGCTCTCCACCGCTCCGGTGGTCGCGCAGGACAATGTGGTCAATGTCTATAACTGGTCGGACTATATCGCCGAGGACACGATTGCCAATTTCGAGGCGTCGACCGGCATCAAGGTCAACTACGACGTCTACGACAATAACGAGATCGTCGATGCCAAGCTGTTGGCCGGCAACTCGGGTTATGACATCATCGTCCCGTCTGGCAGCTTCCTTGAGCGCCAGATCAAGGCTGGCCTGATCCTGCCTCTCGACAAGTCCAAGCTGCCGAACCTGGGCAATATCGACCCGGCCGTGATGGCCTCCGTCGCCGCGCTCGATCCCGACAACGCCCATGGCGTGCCCTATATGCAGAACACCATCGGGCTCGGCTACAACGCGGCAAAAGTGGCGCAGGCGCTGGGGACCGACGCCCCGCCGACCAGTTGGGACCTGCTGTTCAAGCCTGAAGTCGTCGCAAAGCTTGCCGATTGCGGCGTGGCGGTGATGGACAGCCCTTCCGAGGTGACCAGCACCGTGCTGCATTATCTGGGTCTCGATCCGAATTCGGAAAGCGAAGAGGATCTCGCCAAGGTCGAAGCCCTGATGACTTCGATCAAGCCCTATATCCGCTACTTCCATTCGAGCCAGTACATCGATGATCTGGGCAATGGCGAAGTCTGCCTGGCAATGGGCTATTCGGGCGACATGTTCATCGCTGCCGACAACGCTGCCGAAGGCACTACGATCAATTACCTGATCCCGCAGGAAGGCGCCCCGACTTTCTATGACTTCCTCGCTATTCCAGCCGATGCACCGCATGCGGAAAATGCGCACAAGTTCATCAACTACATCCTTGAGCCCAAGGTCGTTGCCGCGATCACCAACACGGTGTTCTACGCCAATCCCAACCCGGCCTCGCTGGAGTTCGTCGATCCGGCGGTAAAGTCCAATCCCTCGATCTATCCGCCGGCCGAGACGCTCGCCAAGGCCTTCAGCCTCAAGTCGCGCTCTCCGGCGTACGAGGAAATTCTCACCCGGACCTGGACGCGCATCAAGACCGGGCAGTAAGACCCGCGCGGGGGCGGCCAAGGTCGCCCCCGTTCATTGTTGGATTGGGGCGGCCATGTCTACCCCGTTCACTGTTCGCTTGCCCCGGCGCGCTGGCCGGGGGTCAACGGGTTTCCGCTCTGGCCGCGATGGCTGGGGCGGTTCTTGTGTCGCTCAGGACCGATCATGGCCAAGAAGCCGCAACTTGCCTTCGAAACGCGCCCCTGGCGCGATCCCGCCGCGAAGCCATTCGTGCGCGTCCGCAATGTCAGCAAGAAGTTTGGGGACGTGGTTGCCGTCAACGACGTCTCGCTCGACATCTTCAAGTCCGAACTCTTCTGCCTCCTGGGCGGCTCCGGTTCGGGCAAGTCGACGCTCCTGCGCATGCTCGCCGGCTTCGAGGTCCCGACCTCCGGGACGATCGAGATCGACGGGCAGGACATGACTCATGTCGCCCCCTACAACCGACCTGTGAACATGATGTTCCAGTCCTATGCCCTGTTCCCGCATATGAGCGTCGAACAGAACATTGCCTATGGCCTCAAGCGCGATCATCTGCCCTCGGGCGAAATCCGCGACCGCGTCGCCGAGCTTCTTGCGCTGGTCAAGCTTGACGACTATGGCCGCCGCCGTCCCCATCAGCTTTCCGGCGGCCAGCGTCAGCGTGTTGCCCTGGCCAGAGCGCTCGCGAAACGGCCCAAGCTCCTGCTGCTCGACGAACCCCTTGGGGCGCTCGACAAGAAGCTGCGCGAGGAGACACAGTTCGAGCTGGTCAAGATCCAGGAAACGCTGGGTGTCACGTTCATCGTGGTCACGCACGACCAGGAGGAGGCCATGACCCTCGCCACGCGAATTGGCGTGATGAACCAGGGCGAAATCGCCATGATCGGCGAGCCGCACGACATATACGAGTTCCCGAATTCCCGCTTCGTTGCCAGCTTCATCGGATCGGTGAACATGGTCGAGGGGGTGGTGACTGAAGACGAGCCCGACCATGTGCGTATCCGCTCGGCGGATCTGGGCGCAGACATATTCGTGGGTCATGGCGTCGATTGCGCCCCGGACCAGATCCTCTGGTGGGCGGTGCGCCCTGAAAAGATCACCCTGAGCCGGGAGATGCCGGCGGCCACGGACGGCGCAAATGTGACGAGCGGCGTGGTCGAGGAGATCGGTTACCTGGGCGACATGACCGTCTATCAGGTGCGGCTTGAGAGCGGAAAGCTGATGCGGGTCACTCAGACCAACACCCTGCGCGGCAATCCCGATGCCATCACCTGGGACGAGCGGGTCTATCTGAGCTGGGATCCGACCGCAGGATCGGTGCTACCGGTATGAGCGACAGTCCGCGCCTCCCCCCCCGCCGGCCCTGGACCATGCTCGAGCGCAGCCTCGCTGCGTTCGGCTTGTCCGGTCGCGCCCTTGTGATTGCCGCTCCGGCCCTGTGGCTGACGGTGTTCTTTCTCGTGCCGCTCTTCGTGGTGTTCGGCATTTCGCTGGCCGTCAAGCAGTTCGGCCGGCCGCCCTACTCGCCGCTGCTCACTACCGACGAGGGGACGGTGCAACTGACGCTGCACCTGTCCAACTATCTCAGGCTTCTCACCGACGGCCTCTACGTGGCCGCCTACCTGAGTTCCATACGCATCGCGCTGATATCGACGCTGATCACGTTGCTGATCGGCTACCCCATGGCCTATGCCATCGCGCGCGCCCCGGAGCGCTGGCGCAATATCCTGCTGATGCTGGTGATTCTGCCCTTCTGGACCTCGTTCCTCCTGAGGGTGTACGCCCTCACCGGCTTCATGCGCGGAAACGGCGTGATCAACCAGGTGCTGGGCGTATTTGGCATCGAGCCGCTGGTGATGATGCAGACCGATTTCGCGGTCTATGTCGGCATCGTCTATACCTACCTGCCCTTCATGATCCTGCCGCTCTACACCAACCTCGTGAAGCTCGATGGTGCTCTGCTCGAGGCTTCGGCCGACCTTGGCTCCCGGCCCTGGCAGACCTTCCTCTCGGTGACGCTGCCGCTCTCGCTGCCCGGCATTATTGCCGGGTCCATGCTCGTATTCATCCCGGCCATCGGTGAGTTCGTCATTCCCTCTTTGCTGGGTGGTCCGGAAACGCTGATGATCGGCCGCGTGTTGTGGGACGAGTTCTTCCAGGCTGCCAATTGGCCGCGCGCCGCGGCGGTCGCCATCGCCATGCTGGTCGTCGTCGTCATTCCCATCCTGCTGCTGCAGAAGGCGCAGGATGCCATTGTCGAGAAAGGGCGCTGACATGCGGCGCGGCTGGTTCCTCCCCATCACGGCGACCCTTGGCTTCGCCTTTCTCTACCTGCCGATCATGTCGCTGGTCATCTTCTCGTTCAACGAGAACCGGCTCGTGACGGTATGGTCGGGGTTCTCCACCAAATGGTATGGCGAGCTGTTTGCCGATCCGCAGATGCTGGGAGCCGCGTGGCGAAGCCTGCAAGTGGCGTTCTTTTCGGCTTCTTTCGCCCTGGTGCTCGGCACGCTGTGCGCGGTTGCCCTCGTCCGCTTCAAGCGCTTCCGCGGCCGCACGGTACTCGCCGGCACGGTTTCTGCGCCGCTGGTCATGCCTGACGTGATCACCGGCCTCGCGCTGCTGCTGCTGTTCGTTGCCATGGAGAGCCTGATCGGTTGGCCTGCCGGGCGCGGCATCGTGACCATCATCATCGCCCATTCCACCTTCTGCATGGCCTATGTCACCGTGGTGGTGCAGTCGCGCCTCTCCGATCTCGACCTGTCGCTCGAGGAGGCGGCGATGGACCTGGGGGCAACTCCGGTCAGGGTGTTCTTCGACATCACCCTGCCCATCATCGCTCCGGCGCTGGTCTCGGGGTGGCTTCTGGCCTTCACCCTTTCACTCGACGACCTGGTCATCGCCAGCTTCGTCTCCGGCCCCGGCTCCTCGACGCTGCCCATGGTAATCTTCTCCAAGGTGCGTCTCGGCGTCTCGCCAGATGTCAACGCGCTTGCCACCATCATTATCGGTGTCGTGGCGCTGGGCGTAGTTGCGGCCATGCTGATCGGCTTTTCGCAGCAGAACCGGACCCGGGCGCGGCGGGGATAGGCTCCCGCTTCCAGAACCGCAACGACCTCGCGCCGACACGGGCTCAGCATGAGGTCGTGGTGGCACGATGCACTGTCGTGCCAGCTTCTGCGGGCTGCCCCTGACCCGACAAGCTCACCGTGAGCGCTCATGGTGAGCGTTTTCGAACCACCCAGGGCGAGGTGCAAGGCGGATGCGATGCGGCCCACGGACTCCTCAGAAATCCGCGGTCAGCCCCTTGATCTCCCAGTCGCCGAAGCGCACCGGGTCGAGTCCGCCGCGGCCGCCCTTTTCCACTGCGGCTTCATGCGTCTTCCGGTCGATTTCGGCACGCCGCGCCTCGGCCTCGGCCAGCGCCCGCTGGGCGGCGGGGCTCAGCACCTTTGGCGGCGCCGGCGCCGCCTCTGCCACAAGCACGGCCCTCACGTCATCTTCATCAGCCATCGGATTACCTTTTCTTGAGGAGCCTTGCCCTCGCTCTGGGCAATGACCACTTTCATCTCGTAACGGTCACAACGAGGTACAAGACTTACCCCACCATGCTCAACTTCCTCAGAACATCCGTGCTCATCGCCGTCATGACCGCGCTGTTCATGGGCGTCGGCTTCCTCATCGGTGGCCGCACCGGAATGATGATCGCCCTTGGCATCGCGGTCGTGACGAATTTCATCGGTTACTGGAACGCCGACAAGCTGGTGTTGAGGATGCAGAATGCGCGCGAAGTCGATCCGCGCTCCGCACCCGATCTCTATGCAATGGTCGAGCAGCTCGCCCGGCGCGCCCAAATCCCAATGCCGCGGGTCTACCTCATCGACACCGAACAGCCCAACGCCTTTGCCACCGGGCGCGATCCGGCCCATGGCGCCGTCGCCGTGTCAACCGGGCTCTTGCGCACGCTCGAGCCGCGCGAAGTGGCGGGTGTCATCGCCCACGAGCTTGCCCATATCCGTTCGCGCGATACCCTCACCATGACAATCACGGCGACGCTTGCGGGCGCCATCTCCATGCTCGCACAGTTCGGAATGTTCTTCGGCAACTCGAACGATCGCAACAACCCACTGGGGCCGATCGGCATCCTCATCTCGGTCATCGTCGCGCCCATCGCTGCAGCCCTTGTCCAGATGGCTGTCAGCCGCACGCGCGAATATGAAGCCGACAAAGATGGCGCCGAGATCTCCGGCGACCCGCTCGCGCTGGCATCGGCGCTGGCCAAGATCTCGCATGTCGCGCAGCGCACTGTGAATTACGGCGCCGAGCGCAACCCGGCGCAGGCGCACATGTACATTTTCAACCCGCTGTCGGGCGCGCGCATGGACAATCTGTTTGCCACGCACCCCGCGGTGGAGAACCGCATCGCGCAACTCGAGCGGCTCGCGGACGAAATGGGCAGCCTGCGCGCGCCGCGCCGGTCCGAAAGCCCCTTTACGCGCGCGTCAACATCGCCTAGCGAGGCGGAAGGCGGCTGGCGCGTTCCCTCGTTCGGGAACCAGGAGCGCGACAGCGGCTCCCGCGGACCCTGGGGCTGATCGTTTGCGCAAACCTAAGGAACCGGCCGGGCTGGGGCTCAGACTCCAGGCCGCTGACCGGCTACAAGACGTGCTCGCGGGGGCGAATTTCGCCCCCTTTTCAATTGCCGAGATCGGCGATGGTCGCGATCGTGCGCTGGCCAACCGGCTGGTGACGGTGGCGCTGCGCCGCCATGGCCAGCTCGACCTGGTCATCAGGCGCTATCTGGAGCGCGGCATTCCCGCGCGCAGCGGCCGCTTTCAGGCGCTGCTGCGGCTCTCGCTCGCGCAGCTGATTTTCCTGCCTGATCTGGGCGATCACTCCGCCATTTTCCTCGCAGTCGAGGCGATGCGGCGCGACACCAAGACCCAGCATCTGAGCAAGCTGGCCAATGCCGTTCTGCGGCGCGCACAGGCCGAAGCCGCCGAATGGCGCCTGCTCCTGCCCGAAACACTTTTTCCCCCCGCCTTCATCGAAAGCTGGTCGTCCGCCTATGGCGAGGCCGTGCTGCCCGCCTTCGCGGAGGCGCTGCTGCATGGCGCGCCGCTCGACCTCAGCCTTGTCGCGCCCGATCCGGCGCTGGTTGCGGAACTCGGCGCCGAGCCGGTCGGGCATAACAGCTATCGGCTCGAGACGCGCGACCGACCAGTCGAGGCTCTGGCCGGCTATGAGGATGGCCGCTTCTTTGTGCAGGACGCCGCGGCCGCGCTTCCCGCGCAGCTCGTCGCGCTCGAGAAGGGCGCTCGCGTCCTTGATCTGTGCGCTGCGCCGGGCGGCAAAACCGCGCAACTTGTTGCCGCCGGCTATCGCGTAACCGCGCTCGACAATGATTCCGGCCGCCTCGAACGGCTGGGCGCCAATATGGCGCGGCTCCGGATGGCGCCCGAGATCGTGCTGGCGGATGGTCTCGACTATGCGCCCCAAGAGCCCTTCGATGCGGTGCTGCTCGATGCCCCCTGTTCGGCCACCGGCACCTTTCGCCGCCACCCCGAGGTCATCTGGCACCGCAATGCCGGCGATATCGATGGCCGTGTCGCGCTGCAGCGCCGCTTCATCGCGGCCTCGGCCACCTACCTCAAGCCGGGCGGCGTGCTGGTCTATTGTGTCTGCTCGCTTGAGCCGCGCGAAGGCGAGGATCAGGCACGCTGGATTGCCGAGACGCATCCCGAGTTGGTGCCCGATCCTGTTCGCCTTGAAGAGCTCGGAGCTTTTGGCCCTGCGCTACGCCCCGACGGCACGGTGCGCACCACGCCGGCGCTGCCTATCGGCACCGGAACGGCAGACGGGTTCTTCATTGCGCGCTACCGCCGTACTCCCAGGTCCTGAACTGGCCGCTATTCCCATCTAAAGCTGGCCGCGGGCTTGGCAGCGCCCGCGACACGGCCTATCAGAAGCCTGCCCGAAGGAGGATCAGCTCAGTTTTGACTCCCGTACTGCGCTTCATCACCCGGCGTGCCATCTTGACGGCGACCGATCGCGTCGTGACCAGCCCCCTGGTGCGCTGGACCTGGACCGGTCCCGCGAACGAGGACCTGAGCCAGGCGCTTGTCGAATTCCGGCCGACGGACCGTGAAAGCATTCTCGAGATGATCGAGGGTCGCTACCTGCTCGCCAGCAAGCTGGTCGATACGCATGGAGATTCGCCTTTCTCTGTGGATGTTGACCACGAGGACTGGATCGAAGAGCTGGAGAGCTTCTCCTGGCTCCGGCATTTCCGAGATGCGCGGACCGACGAAGAGCGGTTGTTTGCGCGTCACCTCGCCCTCGACTGGATTGATCGCGAAGGCCGCTTCAGCCGCCGCAGCTGGGCCCCTTCCCTCACCGCGCGCAGGGTGCTCAACTGGCTTCGGCACCAGCATATCCTCTTCGACGGCGCTCCTGCGGACGAACTGGCGGCGATTTCACGCTCGCTCGGTACGCAGATTGCTTCGCTGAAGCTGCGCAGCGCGCTGCTCACCGATCCGGTCGACCAGGTGCTGGTCGCCATTGCGCTCGCCGGTGTCGCGATCTGTGCCGACAAGGGCAATGACGAAGTCCCGTCGCGGCTCCGCCGTGTGCAGGCGCTGCTTGCCCAGCAGCTCGATGCCGATGCCCTGCACAAGTCACGGTCGGCGCGCATCCAGGTGCTGCTGCTTGTCGAACTCATCACCATAGCTCTGGCTTTGCGCCGTCATTACGAGCAGTTCGCGGCGAGTTTCGCGCAAATCACCGAGCGCATGCAGAAGGCGCTCGATGCGGTATCGCTCGGCACCGGAGAGCCGGGTTATTTCAACGGCACCGGACAGATGCCGCACGACATCATTGTCGCCGTGCAGGCACAGAGTGCCGCCCGCGCCCGCTCGACCAGCATTTCGAGCGGCTATGGCCGGCTCGTCTCGGGCCGCGCCATCGTCGTTGCCGATTCTGGCATCGTGCCGCCGCCCGAGTTCGCGGGCGAGAGCCACGCCAGCGCGCTCGCTTTCGAGTTCAGCCACGGGCGCGACCTCATCGTCGCCAATTGCGGGCCGGCGCCGCCGCATTTCGACGATCCGGCGCTGTTCCGCCAAGGCATCGCGCACTCCACCATCACGCTCAATGCCATGTCCGCCGCTGCGCTGCCGACGCGCGGTGCGCTCAACGGCCGGCTGGTGCAGGTGGGCAAGTTGCCGGCCATCCAGACGCTCGAGGGCGAGGATTCCCTCGTCATGCGCTGCTTTGGCTATGTCGAGCGCTTCGGTATCACCATCGAGCGGCACCTGACGCTGCTGCCCGAAGGCAAGACATTGGTCGGACAGGACAAGTTCATCCGCACAAGGCCGCGCGCTTCGGGTGCCGCCACTATCCGCTTCCATCTTGCCAGTGGCACCGATGTCGAACAGGGCGAGGATCTCGTCAGGCTTCGGCTCAATTCCGGCGCACTGTGGACCTTCCTGTGGGAGGGTGCCGAGATGCGGATCGAGGACAGCGTGCGCCAATCCTCCTATTTCGGCTTCCAGCGCACCAAGCAGATCGTGCTCGAGGGCCACGCGGCCGAGACGCCTGAGATCAGCTGGGTGTTTTCGCTCAACGACTGACCTGTTCGGCAAGACCGAGGGTTTTCATGGCGGGCGGCCCGTGCTAGGGGCGCGAAAGTTTCAGTACATCGCGGGAAGATGGGCATGTCCGACGGCAAACTGGTTCCGGTCAAGCGCGCGTTGCTTTCGGTTTTCGACAAGACCGGCATGGCGGAATTTGCCAGGGGGCTGGCCGATCTTGGCATCGAGCTGGTCTCGACCGGCGGCACGCACAAGCTGATCGCCGGCACCGGCGCGCCGGTGCGCGACATTTCCGACCTGACCGGCTTTCCCGAAATGATGGATGGTCGAGTGAAGACGCTGCACCCAAAGGTGCATGGCGGGCTGCTGTCGGTCCGCGACAACCCGACCCACGCGGCCGCGATGGCCGAGCACGAGATCGGTGCCATCGACCTGGTCGTGGTCAATCTTTACCCCTTCGAGGCGACCATCGCCCGCGGCGCATCGTATGAGGAGACTATCGAGAACATCGATATCGGTGGGCCGGCCATGATTCGCTCGGCTGCCAAGAACCACGCCTATGTCACCGTGGTGGTCGACCCGGCCGATTATGGATCCGTGCTTTCCTCCATCCGCGAAACCGGCGGCGTGCCCTTCGCCACGCGCCAGAAGCTCGCCGCCAAGGCCTATGCCCGCACCGCCAACTACGATGCGACTATTTCCAACTGGTTCGCGGGCGAAATCGGCTTCGCCGACATGCCCTATCGCAGCTTCTCGGGCCAGCTGAAGGAAGTGATGCGCTATGGCGAAAACCCGCACCAATGGGCCGCCTTCTACACAACCGGCGAGCGGCGGCCGGGTGTCGCCACGGCGCGGCAAGTGCAGGGCAAGGCGCTCAGCTACAACAACCTCAACGATACGGACGCGGCCTTCGAGCTCATCTCCGAGTTCGACCCGTCGGTGCCGGCCTGCGCCATCATCAAGCACGCCAACCCCTGTGGCGTGGCGCTGGGTGCGAGCCCGACCGAAGCGTACAGGCTCGCTTTCCGCACCGATCCGGTCAGCGCCTTTGGCGGAATCGTCGCTTTCAATCAGGTGCTCGACAGGGCGACCGCCGAAGAGGTGGTGAAGATCTTCACCGAGGTGATCGTCGCCCCGGACGCCACCGAAGAGGCTATCGCGGTGATCTCAGCCAAGAAGAACCTGCGGCTGCTGCTCACCGGAGCGCTCGCCGACGGCAAGGCCGATGGGCTCGTGGTCAAGTCGCTGGCTGGCGGGCTCCTCGTCCAGACGCGCGACAACCGCAATGTCGATGACGCGGAATTCCGCGTGGTGACGAAGAAACAGCCGACCGAGACCGAGATCCGCGACCTCAGGCTCGCCATGAAGGTCGCAAAGCACGTCAAGTCCAACGCCATCATCTATGTGAAGGACGGCGCGACCGTCGGCATCGGCGCGGGCCAGATGAGCCGGGTGGATTCCTCCCGCGTCGCGCATGGCAAATCGATCGACGCGGCCGAAGCCGCCGGCATCGCGGGCGCGTTGACGGCGGGTTCGGTGGTCGCGTCCGACGCGTTCTTCCCGTTCCCAGATGGCATGCTGGCCGCTGTCGAAGCAGGGGCGACGGCAGTCATCCAACCAGGCGGCTCGATGAACGATCAGGCGGTGATCGACGCTGCCGACCAGGCTGGCGTCGCCATGGTGATGACCGGCATGCGGCATTTCAGGCACTAATTGCTCAGGCGGGAGAGGGCCTGGCAGCGCAATCGCCCCTACCCATCCACCAGGTCCTGCACCAGCCCCGCCATCACCGCAAGGCCAGCGAGGCTCGAAGGCTCGGCCGCGAGCGACCTGATCTCGCGCGCAGCCTGCTTCAGTTCCTCCTGCCGCCGGTTGCGCCAGGCCTCGAAGCGCGCGCCAATCGGCGCGTCGCCGGAGAGCGCCTCTGCGACAAGCCGCCTGAGGCCGCCCGAGATATCGATCAAGGCCCGGGCCTTGGCCAATTGCTCAAGCCGGCCCTTTACCGGCACCTGCTCACCTGCCTCGATCACGCCCGCCAGCGAGAACAGGTCCATCAGCGAGAAGAACACCGTCGCCGCTTCGCCCGGCCGTGCGCCCGTTGCCTCGGCAACGAGCCCCACTTCTAGCGCAAAGCGCAGGATCTTGAGGCGCGCAAAGCTCTGCGCCAGTGCCTCGGGAAGCCCGCGGGCGGCATAGTCCGCCTGCCAGCGCCCAAGCGCCTGCGCGGTCGTTTCACCCAGTACCCGCGGATCTGCGCCTTCCAGCATCGCCGCGACATTTCGGAAGCGGTTGGCGAGCGGCGTCAGCCCGTCCTTCAGGTCGGCGTGGCGGATGAGCCAGAGCGATTGCCGGCGCAGCAGCCCCTGCAGCTCCAGCGCCAGATCGAGCTGCACTTCTGCCGGCACCGTGCCGTCCAGCCCGTCCACCAGCCCATGCAGGCGCGTGAGGTCGAAAATGTCGCGGCAGGCGGCATAGGAGGCGGCGATCCGCCCGATATCGGCGCCGGTCTCGGCTTCGAGGACCTGCACGAAAGCCGGTCCGCCGCGGTTCAGCATGCCGTTGGCGAGCACGGTGGCGATCACCTCGCGCCTGAGCCGATGGTGGGTGATCGTCTCGGGCTGCCGCTCGGCGAGCAAGGCGGGGAAGTATTTCGGCAGGTCGCGGCCCAGATACGGGTCGTCGGGCGCGGCGCAAGCGACCAGCCGCGTGTTCAGCTCGTTCTTGGCATAGGCGAGCAGCACGGCGAGTTCCGGCCGCGTCAGCCCCTGGCCCTTGTCGGCGCGGGCGCGCAAACTGGCGTCGTCTGGCAGTGCCTCGACCTTGCGGCTGAGGCCGGCACTGGCCTCGAGCGCCGCCATCAGCCCGAGGTGCTCGCCAAAGGCCGAAAGTCCGCGATGCGTTTCGAGCGACAGCGCCTCGGACTGCAGCCGGTTGTTCTCGAGGCAGAGCGCCGCGACCTCCTGGGTCATCTCGACCATCAACGCGTTGCGCTCTGCGAGTGCCAGTTTCCCCTGCCGGATCGCGGCCCCCAGCGCGATCTTGATGTTCACCTCGAGGTCTGAGGAGTTTACCCCGGCCGAATTGTCGATGGCGTCGGTATTGATCCGCCCGGCCCTGAGCGCGTAGGCGATACGGGCCTTCTGCGTCACCGCGAGGTTCGCGCCTTCGCCGACGATGCGGGCCTGCAGGTCGGTCGCCGTCACCCGCACCGCGTCGTTGCCGCGGTCGCCGACTTCGGCGTCGGTTTCCTCGGCAGCACGCACATAGGTGCCGATGCCGCCGAACCAGAGGAGGTCCACAGGGGCCGAGAGAATGGCGCGGATCAGCTCGGTGGGCGTCAGTGCAGCCGTCGCAACCCCGAGCGCGGCGCGCGCCTCGGTTGAAAGCTCGATGCTCTTTAGCGCGCGCGAAAAGACACCGCCGCCGGTACTCAGCAGCGATTTGTCATAGTCCTGCCAGCTCGACCGCTCGAGCCCGAAGAGCCGCTGTCGCTCGGCAAAGCCCTTGTCCTGGTCGGGGTTGGGGTCGATGAAGATATCGCGGTGGTCGAAGGCAGCCACCAGTCGGGCATTTCGCGCCAGCAGCAGCCCATTGCCGAACACGTCGCCCGACATGTCGCCAACGCCCACCACCGTGAAGGGGTCTGTGCGGCTATTGCGTCCCATCTCGCGGAAATGCCGCTCCACCGCCAGCCAGGCGCCGCGTGCGGTTATGCCCATCTGCTTGTGGTCATAGCCCGCCGAGCCGCCCGAGGCGAAGGCATCGCCCAGCCAGAAGCCCCGGCTGGTCGCGATGGCATTGGCGATATCGGAAAAGCTCGCGGTGCCCTTGTCCGCCGCCACAACCAGATAGGGGTCGTCGCCGTCGCGGCGCACCAGGTCGGGCGGCGGCAACACTCCGCTACCCTCATAGGTGTCGGTCAGGTCCAGCAGGCTCGAGATGAATATCTTGTAGCAGGCAATGCCTTCGGCCTCGCGCGCCTCCCGCGCCATGCCGGGCTTCAGGCCGCGCGGCACGAACGCCCCCTTGGCACCCACCGGCACGATTATGGCGTTCTTCACCTGCTGGGCTTTCACCAGACCGAGCACCTCGGTGCGGAAATCGTCGGGCCGGTCGCTCCAGCGCAACCCGCCGCGCGCAATGGGGCCGAAGCGGAGGTGCAGCCCCTCGACGCGCGGGCAATACACGAAGATCTCGCGATAGGGTCGCGGTTCCGGCAAGGCCTCGATCTTGCTGCAGTCGAATTTCAGCGCCAGGGCCGGGCGGCGCGTACCGCTCGCGTCGCGCTGGTAGGCATTGGTGCGGACCACCGCCTCGACGAGGTTGGCGAGCCGCCGCAGAACGCGATCCTCGTCGAGCGTCACGGTGGCGGCGATACCTGCGCGGATCGTCTCGTCGGCGGCGGCCGCGGCGCGTTCCCGCTGCGCGGCAAAATAGGGGTCATGGCGCGCGTGGAACAGCCGCACCAGCGACAGCGCCACCTGCCGGTAGCGCGCGAGGATGCTGCCCACAGTGTCGAGCCCAAGCCCCAGCCCAAGCTGCCGGTCATAGCGGACCATGGCGCGGAGGATTTCGACATCGGCCCAGCCAAGGCCGGCCAGCGTCGTCAGCGCGTTGAGCGCGTCCGATTCCGCGTCCTGCCGCCACACGGCAAGCACGGCCGTGTCGAGCCGGGCGATGCGGTCCTCGGCCGAGAGGTCAGCGCCGTCCGGTGCCGAAAGCAGCATGTCATGGAGATAGACCTCGTCGCCCTCGGGCGTAAGGCGATAGGTGCTCTCGTCGATGATGCGGAAGCCGAAATGCTCGAGCATCGGCACACGGTCGGAGAGGGCGATCGGACGCTTGCGGTGGAAGACGCGCAGCCCGAGCCCTTCCGGCCTTGGCGCGAAGCGCAATGCGATCTGCCCCTCGGGCGGCAGCATCTTCAGCTGCTCGATGTCGGCAAGCGCCGTCTCGGGCCGGGTCGCCTCGGCATAGGCTGGCGGGAAGGCGGCCAGGTATGGCGCGACCCGCGCGGGCTCAGCGGCGGCGCGCAGCAGTCGGTCGGCGAAGGTTTCGATGACGAGCGCGATTCGTGCCTCGAGGTCGGCCCGGGCCGGTCGCGGCGTCGGTCCGCCCTTCCGCCCGATGATGAAGTGCACCCGCACCAGTTCGCCTTCGGGGAAATAGGGCGAAAAGGCCGAGACATGTCCGTCATATTCGCGCGCCAGGAGGTCGCCGATACGGATGCGGGCCATGGTGTCGTAGCGGTCGCGCGGCACGTAGACGAGCGCCGACACAAAGTTGTCAAAGCGGTCGATGCGCGGCAGCACGCGCACGCGCGGGCGGTCGGCAAGCTCGGCAATCGCAACAGCGAACTGGCTCAGCTGTCCTTCGTCGATCTGGAACAGCTCTTCGCGCGGATAGGTATCGAGCACATTCATCAGTGCCTTGCCGGCATGGCTGCCCCGGTCGAACCCCGCACGGTCGAGCACGTTCAGCACCTTGCCGCGCAGCAGGGGTATATCGAGGTTTGGTGTCGCGAAGGAGAGCGAGGTGAAAAGTCCGAGGATGCGGAGTTCGCCCGAGATCGCGCCAGCCGCCGTGTAGAGCTTCACCCCGACATAGTCCATGTAGGCACGTCGGTGTACCCGGGCGCGCATATTGGCCTTTGTGACGAGCAGCGGACTCGGATCGGCGAGAAACGCCCGATGCTGGTCGGTCATTTCCACCATTTCGGTGCCCGAGCGGAGGAATTTCACCGAGGCATCCTCCAGAATGCCCAATTCGCTGTCTGCGGCCGGCACCAGAACGGCCCCGGCGCCATCGCCCTCCAGCCGATATTCCCGCATGCCGAGGAAGGTGAAATTGTGTTCGGCGAGCCAGCCGAGGAACTGCACGGCCTCGGCGAGGCGATCGGGGTCGATCGGTGGCGGGGTGGCCTGCCAGTCGCCCACGGCCTGGTGCAGGCGGCGCAGCATCGGCCGCCAGCCGGCCGTGGCGCGCGCCACATCGGTCAGCGTCAGCTCGATCTCTGCCGACATGGCCGATCGGGTCTCCGTACCGGGCAGGGGATCGATCTCCACATGCAGGAAGCTCTCGCGGCGGCTGCCCGGCACGGCTTCTTCCAGCACCCTGAAGGTGGTCGGGTCGAAGTCAATCACCGGGTGCACCAGCATCCGCACCCGTCCGCCATTGGCGCGTATGGCGCCCAAGACGCTGTCTACGATGAAGGGTGTGTCGGGCGAGAACACATTGACAATCTCGGGCTCGCCCCGCCCCTCGGGCGCTACGATCGAGACGAAGTTCCGGGCGATGTCGCGCGTACCCATGCGGGCATAGGATGCGCGCATCCGTGCCTCTAGCCGCGGCAGGTCGGCTGTCGCGATATCCTCGTCGGCAAGCGCTTCCGCGACCGCCCGCAGGAATCGCGAGAAGCTCGGCTCGCTCAACAATTGTGCGTCGGCGCGCCCCAATAGGGCCGCTCGTGCCGCATCCGCCTTACGTTCGCTCACCGGGACGCCCCCGCCACCATCTCTGTCGCGACTCTGCTTCGGCTGCATCGGCTTGTCGAGTGGTAAGACCTTGTCAGCGCTCATCTGTCATGCTGAGTCGCAAAGGAGTTCCGCATGATTGCGAGCCAGTCCAGCCTCCGGGCACTCGTCCGCGCCGGCTTGTCGCGCTCGGCGCTTTCGCTCGGTATCAAGGTCGGCACTGCGGGGCTCACCTACCTCACCTATGTCATCCTCAGCCGCACCATGGGCGGCGATGCCTATGGCTATTTTGCCTTCGGCCTCAGCCTTGCGACCGTGCTGTCGATCGGGGCGTGCATGGGCCAGCAAACAGCGATCCTCCGCTACTGGCCCGAGCACGAGGGCGCCGGGCGTCCGGATCTTGCACGCGAGGCGCTTGGCGGCGGCGGTGCGCTGGTCATCGTCGCGGCGCTGGGGCTGGCGGGGGCCGTGTCGGTCGCCGCTGCCCTTGTCGGCCTCGCCGCGCCGCAGCCGGTGCTGCACATCGTTGCCGCTGCGCTTCTCATCATCCCCATGGCGCTCAGCGAGTACTGGAGTTCGGCGCTGCGTGCACAGGGCTCGGTGCTCACGGCGCTCATGCCGCGCGATATAGGCTGGCGGCTGGCCGTGCCGCTGGTGGTCGTGCTGCTTGCCCTTGGTGGGCTGTCGCTGTCGGGTGCCGCTGCGCTCCTTGTCACCGCGCTGCTGCTCTTTGCGGCGCTCGGGCTCCAGGCTCTCGTCGCCCTGCGCCGGCGCTATCGCCTCGCCCCCGATTTCAAGGCGCTGCGGCCGTATTGGCAGCGCCGCGGCAAGCCGTCGCGCTGGTTTCTCATGGGTACGGTGGTCGACTCGGCAGCGCTCAATCTCGATACCATCTTCATCGGCCTGCTTGTCGCGCCGGTCGCGGCGGGCATCTACTTCAATGCCTTCCGCACGGCCGGGCTCCTCACGCTCTTCACTTTCGCCATCACGCTTGTCGTCGCACCGATGCTGTCCAAGCACTATCATGCTGGGGAAATGCGGCAGGCGCAGGCGATCACGGCGCTCTGCGCCTGGGCGGGGTTCCTGTTCTCGCTCGCCATCTTCCTTGGCTTCGTGTTGTTCGGCGGGGCGATCCTGTCGCTCTTCGGGCAGGACGATGCATCTGGCCCGTTGATCCTCGTGCTGCTTGCCTTCGGGCTCGTGGTCGAGGCGGCGACGGGCCCGGCGCGCATCGTGATGATGATGACCGGCCACGAGCGCGACTATGTCCGGCTCTTCGGGCTCATCGTCATCGTTGGGCTCATCGTCGAAATCGCCGTCATCCCCTCGGGCGGCATTGTCGCCGCCGCTGCGGTCAACGGCCTTGCCCGCGCCGTGGCGCAGGTGGCGCTCACCATCCGTTGCCGACGGACCATCGGCATCGATCCGTCGCTTTTCGGGCTCTTCCGCATTGGCCGGCTCCCGGATCGCGCCGAGCCAGCGGCGTCGCAATCGCCATTGTGATCGCGTCCATCGCTCCCCATCTGGGCTCATAACCTTGACCTACAAGGCATGCGGGGCTTATTAGCCCCGTTGTTCCTCACAACCCGCGTGGATATGGGCAAATGGCCGGCAGGACGCTTTACGACAAGATCTGGGACGATCACCTGGTTACCAACAATGAGGATGGCACCAGCCTCATCTATATCGATCGCCACCTTGTCCACGAAGTGACGAGCCCGCAGGCCTTCGAAGGTCTGCGCCTCGCCAAGCGCAAGGTGCGCCACCCCGAGCGGACACTGGCCGTTGTCGATCACAACGTGCCCACGACAGATCGTTCGCTGCCCAATCCAGATCCGGAAAGCGCCATCCAGATCGAGACGCTGGCCGAGAACACCCGCGATTTCGGCATTGAGTATTACGACCCGTTCGACAAGCGGCAGGGCATCGTCCACATTGTCGGGCCCGAGCAGGGCTTCACCCTGCCGGGCATGACCATCGTGTGCGGCGACAGCCATACCTCCACCCATGGCGCCTTCGGGGCGCTTGCCCATGGCATCGGCACGTCGGAGGTCGAGCATGTGCTCGCGACCCAGACGCTGATCCAGAAGAAGGCGAAGAACATGCTGGTGCGCGTCGACGGCCAGCTGCCGCCGGGCGTTACCGCCAAGGACATCATCCTTGCCATCATCGGCGAAATCGGCACGGCCGGCGGTACCGGCTATGTCATCGAATTTGCTGGCGAGGCCATCCGCGCGCTGTCGATGGAAGGTCGCATGACGGTCTGCAACATGACCATCGAGGGCGGCGCCCGCGCTGGTCTCATCGCACCCGATGAAAAGACCTTCGACTATGTGAAGGGCCGTCCGCGCGCGCCGAAGGGCGAGGCGTTCGACATGGCGCTCGATTACTGGAAGACGCTGCATACCGATGCGGATGCGCATTTCGACAAGGTCGTGGTGCTTGACGCGACGAAACTGCCGCCGATCGTGTCCTGGGGCTCCAGCCCCGAGGACGTGATTTCGGTCACCGGTGTGGTGCCGAACCCGGACGAGATCCAGGAAGAGACCAAGCGCACCTCGAAGTGGCGCGCCCTCGACTATATGGGCCTGACCCCTGGAACCAAGATCACCGACATCATGATCGACAAGGTGTTCCTCGGCTCATGCACCAATGGCCGCATCGAGGATCTGCGCGCTGCCGCCAAGGTCATCGCCGGCAAGAAGGTCGCGCCCACCGTCAGCGCCATGGTCGTGCCGGGCTCGGGCCTCGTCAAGGAACAGGCGGAAGCCGAAGGCCTCGACACGATCTTCAAGGATGCCGGCTTCGAGTGGCGTGAGCCGGGCTGCTCGATGTGCCTTGCGATGAACCCCGACAAGCTCAAGCCGGGTGAGCGCTGTGCCTCGACCTCGAACCGGAATTTCGAGGGTCGGCAGGGTTTCAAGGGGCGTACGCACCTTGTGTCGCCGGCCATGGCCGCCGCCGCCGCCATCGCGGGCCACTTCGTCGATATCCGTGAGTGGAACTAAGGGTTTCAGCGGCGCTGCGACATCGACGCCGTCGTGAATTGTGAATAGTCAATCGTGAATGGAAGGCAGCCGGTAAACTGTTCGGCTGCCTTCTGTTTTTTTGGCCTTCCAGAGACTATCTACAGTTGCAGCTGATCATTCACCATTCACCATTCACCATTCACCATTCACCATTCACCATTCACCATGCCCAACCCCTGGACTTCCCGCACCGCCCCCACACTCGATGATTTCGAGGAGATCGCAGCAGCTGCCTTCGCCGCCCTGCCGGAGGAGTTCAGGGCGCTGGTGGGCGATGTGCCCTGTGTCGTGTCCGAGTTTCCCGACGAGGAGACCATCAAGGAAATGGAGCTCGACAGCGAGTTCGATATCCTCGGGCTGTTCAGTGGCGTCGGGCTGCCGCAGGGCGGCGCCAATCCGTTCACCGGGCAATTGCCCAACCAGATATGGCTCTATCGCCGCCCCATACTCGACTACTGGGCCGAAAGTGAAACCGGCGAGACCCTGGGCGAAATCATCACCCACGTGCTCGTACACGAAATCGGCCACCATTTCGGCTTCTCCGACGCGGATATGGAAGCCATCGAAGCGGCAGCCGATCGGGAATGACCACTCCCCACGACGACGATCCGCTGGTACTGGTGTTCGATCCGCCGTTGGTCACGGTGTTGCGTGCGCGCGAAACAGAACGGGGCCAGCCCCTGACCGAAGCCGAGGTGCTGGCCGCCCGCGACGGCGCCATCTGCATGGCGGTGGCTTACTCTGTCGCCCTGAAGATGGACCAGGCGCGGGGTTACCACGATATTGATGCCGAGCACGTCTGGACAGAGTGGCAGAAAGCGCGGCTGAACTAGCGCGTTTCCCGGAAAAGGTGCAGCACTTTTCCCGTTCGGAAGCGCGGCACGGCAAATGCCCGAGCCATATGAGCGTTTCAGGCGAAACCGTGAAATGGACTAGCCCCGTGGACTCCCATCGCGCGGCACGAACTCGTAGTAATCGTCGAGAAGCCCCGGGCGCTCGTCTTCCACCAGCAGGCCGAGCTTGTGTTTTTCGAATTCCTCGAACCATTCGCTCCAGTCGACGAGATCAAGTCCACGTGGCCGGTCGCCGTACTGGTTCTCGCCGGCGTTCAGCGCATATTGGTCGAAGACGAGCCGCAGCAGCGGCGGGCCGCCGATGCCGGTCGGTCGGTCTTCCATCGCCGGGGTACCGGCGCGGGCAATCGCCCATTGGCGGATCTCGTCACGTTCGGTCAGCACTTTCGGCATGTTCACCTTGTCCTTGTTGAGGCCTCTTCGGGCCATCGCGCGTCCAGATGAAAAGTGGTGAGACTCGACCTTAGTTCCAATGGGTCATTTGATCAGCGATCGAATTTATTCGACGAATATTGACTCGGTCCAGAGTGTGCGCCGGGTTTAACCCTCTCTTAGCGGACCCGCCCATATTGTTCCCCACCGAGAGGGTCCCGGCGCATGAGCGGTGCAAGTTTCATCCTTGCGATCAATATCTTCATCGCAGCGCTGTTTGCGTTGTCGTTCTTCATTGTCGCTCTCTCGACCAAGTCACGCCGCATCGCCACGAGCTTCAGCTTTGCCTATGGGTTCGGCATCGCCTACCTGATCTTCGAGTTCCTGCTGCCGATCCATGTGCTGCCCACCTATGCGCCGCGGCTCGCCTATGTCGGCGGCTTCACGGCCTTCCTGGGCGCCACCATCTGCATCTTCGTCGGTATCGCCGAGCGCTATCGGCAGCCCATTCCGGCGCGCTTCCTTGTGCTGCTGGTCATCTGCTCCGTCGTCGCCAACTATACCGGCTACGATCTCGAGCGGGAGTCGCTGGCGCGCATGATGGCCTACCAGGCCCCTTACGCACTGATGCAGGCGCTGTCCGCCTGGGCAGTGTTCGCCGCGAAGCGCCGCCAACCCGTCGATTGGGCGCTGATGGGCATTTTCACGCTCGGTGCGGTGCAGTTCGTGTCAAAGCCCTTTGTCGCGGGCTGGACCGGCGGGCCCGGTGATACGGCACAGGACTATGTCGCCACCGTCTATGCCATGTACTCGCAGTCGCTTGGCGCTGTCCTGCAGGTGGCCGTCGGGCTCATCATGCTGCTGATGCTCCTGCGCGACATGCTGGTCGAGCTGACCACCCGGTCCGAAACCGATATGTTGTCCGAGCTCTACAATCGGCGCGGCTTCGAGGATCGCGTCGCCACGCAGATGATGCATGCGCGTTCGCTCGAGCGCGCCGCAAGCCTCGTCATGGCCGATCTCGATGCCTTCAAGTCGATCAACGACAGCTACGGGCATGATGTCGGCGACAGCGTCATCATGGCCTTCGCTGCCCTTTTGCGCGACGCCACGCCTTCACATGGCATCGCCGCCCGCATGGGGGGCGAGGAATTCGCCATCTATCTGCCCGATACCAATCTTGGTGCCGCTCGGCTGTTCGCAGAAGCGGTGCGCGTAAAATTCGGCACCCTGGCTATCGAGAGTCTGCCGCAAGGGCGTTTCTGCACCGCGAGTTTCGGCGTCGCCGAGTCCATGCCCGGCGAGTCCTATGCCGATCTCAGACGCCGTGCCGATGCCGCGCTGTATGCGGCAAAGCGCGGTGGCCGCGATCTCGTTGCGGTGTCGGAGCTACCGTTCGACCAGATGCCTGTGCATCCGCTGGCGACGACGACCATCTCGCGGTCCGCCTAAGCGCTACTTCCGGTTCTGCCCGCGCGCCACGAACTCCACCACATCGGTATCGATGTCACGTACCTTGAGCGCAAGGTTCTGCCGGTCGAGTTCGGCAAGCCAGGCCGTCCAGGAGCAGGGGGCCAGGCCCTCGCTCTCAGGCGACGGATCGACGGGGCTCGGCGCCGCCACCGAAAAGCGCAGGGCCAGGCGGCGGCGCAGTTCGCCATTGCGGCCGTGGCCCAGCGCCAGCGCCGGTTGTGCGCGCCGTGCCTCGGCCCAGCGCCGGATATCATGGTGTCCAGTCAGGGTTCTGTCATGCATCTCCTCGTCCTCCCTTGCCACTTGCACAGGTCGGGATGGCCAGGCGGTTGCACAAGAAGGACTCTGGGGCTGCGACGCTCAGTCGCTGAATTTTGATATGAGCCGGTAGAGCTGCAGCTCCTTCTCGGACAGGTAATGCAGCCGGTCGGGTGGCGTCTCGAGGGCGATCAGCCAAAGGCTCGGGTCGACATTGGTTGTCTGCAGATAGCGCGTGATGACGGCCGTGGTCTTCTGCGCATCCGCCATGGCGATGCCGATCGCCGCGCGGGCACTCGGCAAGGCGTCGGCCGCGCTCCCCACTGCATAGATCTGGTGGAGCCCGATGGCCGAGGCGCGCGATGCAATCCGCTCCTTGCCGCCGGCCAGCACCAAGGGGCAGCTCGATGCGCACAGCCCGCCCTGCGGCACCTCGGTCTCGAACCCCTTCACCTCGATCAGCGCACCGATCTTGATCGCATCCTCGACCGCGCCACCGGGCGAATTGAGCATCACCCTCCTTACATACTCTCCGCGCGCCTCCACCTCCGCCGCAACGCGCGCGAAGGTCCCGGGCGTGATCGTGCCCGTGAGCTCCAGAACGCCGCCTGGCCCGAGCGCCACGCTCATCGGCTGGCTCAGGATGGCAGGGTCGGTGGTGATCGCCGGGCCCGCCGGCGGCGTGGTGGCGTCCGGATCATAGGGTGGCAGTATCGGCACCATGTCTGATGCGGCGGCCGGTGCCGTCGTGTCCGACAGGCTGAGTTCGCCGAAGTCCACATAAAGGATGGCCGCGGTCGCCGCGAGCAGCCCAAAGAACGCGGCGCGGATCAGCTGCCCGTCGTCGAGTGCGGCGAGCCATCCGAGCAGTCCGCGTCGTTTCGCCCGCGCGCTCATGCGCGCGCTGGCCCGTCGCCACGCTTGCGGGCCGTATCGAGCGGCGTCACCGTCGCGTCGCTCTCGAGCGGCTTTGCCGGCTCGGCCGGCGTATCGAGCTTAGTCTCCGTGTGTGCCGCCGGCTTTTCCTCTGCTGGCGGCGGCGACATCGCCCGCTCGGCGTCGGCCATCAGCCGCGCCTCCGGGCCCGTGTCGCCGGTCATCTGCCGGTAGAGCGCAAGGGCGCGCAGCATCTCGGCAGCGCTGATCGACTCCGCCCCTTCCATTGAGGAGGATTCGCGCCGCATCGCGTCGTTGACGATCATCAGCACCAGCACCAGCACCACCGGCAGCAGGTCGATGGAGATGGCGCCCGCCCATGATGGGATGAAGTCGCTCCAATAGCGCAGCACCGCCTCCGCCGACGACAAAGGCACAAAGCGCCGCGGCTCGACCTTCGGCTCGGCGAGGATTTCGTCGGCGGCCTGCGCCAGCGCCGCCGATTGTGACGCCACCGAGGCGCGCACGTTGTCCATCACCTGGTCCTGGCGCACGGCAAGGCCCGGCGTCTGCCCATCGGCCACCGGTGCGATGAAGCCGAGCGACAGGTCGGCGGCGGCGCGCTTCACCGAGGGGGCAATTCCGGTTTCCTGCAGCGCCGCGATCACCGCATTCAGTTCGATCACTTCGGCAGCAAATTCATCGGCCCGCGGGGCCACTTCGCCTGGCGCAGATACCAGCTCGCGCATCTTGCCAAGGTGGGTCGAGCCTTGCTCGAACAGTGCATTCACCTCTTCGCGCGACTTGCTGATGGTGTTGCCAAGTTCGGTCATCTGCGCGCCCATCTGGGTCAGCAGCTGCACCACCGAGCCCGAGCCCGTGGTGCCCGTCAAGGCGCCGGAACTCCGCTCATCGTCGGCGAGGCGCACGAACCGATCGGCGGCGCGCTGCACGTCCGGCAGCAGCGATTGCGCCGCGAGCGCATTGCCATGCGCCTTGTCGAGATCGCCGACATAGCCCTCGACCGTTACCGCGAGGTGCTGCTCGAGCGCCGCGGAACCCGCAAGCGCCGCTGCGTTCAGCCAGCTCGACATCGCCATGATCATCAGGCAGCCAAAGCCCATGGTAAGGAACAGGGCCGCGCGCTGCATCCCGCCCGTTACCAGCGGCACGAAGCGCAACATGAAGCTCCAGAAGGCGTAGATCGCCACGGAGACGGCGGCCGAATAGGTGATGGCGGCAAAGAACACGAAAGTCGCCGAACCATCGAGAATGCCGCGCACACCCAGATAGGTATACACGCCCGAGGCGAGCGCCAGCACCGCCAGCGCGAAGCGCGTCATGGTCTCGATGCCGGTCAGCGTTTCCCTCAGTCGTGCCGCGTTATGCCTGCCGAACATGCCTGCTCCTCTTGCGCTCGTGGGAGCATATATCTGAGGGATCGCGGCGCAATCACGGCGATGCGCTGCCCGCGGGGATGAAACCTTTTGCGAGCCGGTCACATAATCCCTATATCACCCCGGCATTGTTCCGAACGAGGCGAGAGATGGTCAAGAAGATCTTCATCGATGGCGAAGCCGGCACCACGGGGCTCGAAATCCGCGAGCGCCTTGCAGCCCGCCGCGACCTTGAGGTGATCTCGATCGCGCCCGAAAAGCGCAAGGATCTTGCCGAGCGCAAGCGCCTGCTCAACCTCGCCGATATCGCCATCCTCTGCCTGCCCGACGATGCGGCGAAGGAAAGCGTCTCGCTCATCGAAAACGACACCACGCGGGTCATCGATGCCTCGACCGCGCATCGCGTTGCGCCCGGCTGGGCCTATGGCTTTGCCGAGATGGACGAGTCGCAGGCCGAGGTGATCGCCAGTTCGCAGCGTGTCGCCAACCCCGGCTGCTGGCCTCAGGGCGCCATCGCGACACTGCGCCCGCTGATCGCCGCCGGCCTTGTTCCCGCCGATTATCCCGTTACCGTCACCGGCGTGTCCGGCTATTCGGGCGGTGGCCGCACCATGATCGAGGACTATGTGGCAAAGGGCGACGATGCCAATGCCTATCAGCTCTATGGCCTCGGCTTCAAACACAAGCATCTGCCGGAGCTCAAGGCGTATGCCACGCTCGCCGGCACGCCGCTGTTCTATCCCGTTGTCGGCAATTTCCGGCAGGGCATGATCGTGACCGTGCCGCTGCAGCTCGGCCACCTGCCGCGCGTGCCGAAAATTGCCGAACTCCATGCGGCGATCGCCGATCATTTTGCGTCGATCGCGGGCGGCTTCGTTTCCGTCGCGCCGCTCGCCGATGCCGAGCGCTCCGCCGAGCTCAACCCCCAGCTCCATAACGGCACCAACACGATGCGGCTGCACGTCTTCGGCAATGATGACAAGGCCCAGGCGCTGCTGGTTGCGGTCTACGACAATCTCGGCAAGGGCGCTTCCGGCGCCGCGGTGCAGAATCTCAACCTTATGCTTGGTGTCGATCAGGCGGAGAGCCTCGCGGCGTAAATTCGGGAGTGACGTACCTCGTGCCTCGACACGCTCAGCATGAGGTCCTCACTGGCATCGCCGCTTTAACGACCTCACCCTGAGCCTGTCGAAGCGCGAGGGCGTTAACCGCCGAATGGCTACTGCGTAAGCGCTCCCCTCACGCCGGGAACAGGCTCCACAGCCGCGGCCGGAACGCGATGCGGGTGCGTTCCCCGGCCGGGTGGTCATGCGGCAGGTCGATCTCTGCCCGCGCGCCATCGCCGCCGATCTCGAGCTCCACGCGCCGCAACCCGGCGACGCGGCGCGCCCCGGCGACGACACCGACCAGGGCCGGTCCGTCATCGACCAGATCGACATCGTGCGGGCGGAAATACAGCCGGTAGCTCCCAGGTGCCGTGCCTTCGGCCCTGAGCCCCAGCGCCCGGTCGCCGAGCCACACTTCACCGCCCTGCACAGTCACCGGCAGGGCGCTCGATTCTCCGATGAAATCGAAGACGAAGGGCGAGTTCGGCTTGTCATACACCTCGTCGGGCGTACCAACCTGCTCGATCTTGCCGCGGCTCATCACCACGAGCCGGTCTGCCAGTTCCAGCGCCTCTTCCTGGTCATGGGTCACAAACACCGTGGTGTGCCCGGTCCGGTCGTGAATCTCGCGCAGCCATTTGCGCAGTTCCTTGCGCACCTGCGCATCGAGCGCGCCGAAGGGTTCGTCGAGCAGCAGCACGCGCGGCTCGATAGCCAGCGCCCGGGCGAGCGCGACGCGCTGCCGCTGCCCACCCGAAAGCTGCTGCGGATAGCGCTTCTCGAGCCCGTTCAGTTGCACGAGATCGAGCAGTTCCAGGGCCCGGCGGCGGATTTCGGATTTGGGCGGGCGTGTTGCGCGCGGCCGGACCTTCAGTCCGAACGACACATTCTCCAATACCGTCATGTTGCGGAACAGCGCGTAGGCCTGGAACACGAAGCCGACATTGCGCTCCTGCACGGTCTTTTGCGATGCATCTTCCTCACCGAAGAAGATTCGGCCCGCCGTCGGGTTCTCGAGCCCCGCGATCAGGCGCAACAGCGTGGTCTTGCCGGAGCCCGACGGCCCAAGCAGCGCGATCAGTTCGCCCGAGCGTACGCCCAGCGACACATTGTCCAGCGCCGGGTAGCGCGAGAATTCCTTGATGACGTTTTCGACGCGGATTTCCAAACGATGGCCCTCAGCACATTGGGGTCAGTGACGGCGCGTGCCGGCGAGTTCGTCGCCATAGCGCCATTCGAGCAGGGATTTGAACACAAGCGTCAGCAGGGCCAGCATCGCCAACAGCGAGGCGACCGCGAAGGCACCGGTGAAGTTGTACTCGTTGTAGAGGATTTCGATCTCGAGCGGCATCGTCGTCGTCTGGCCACGGATATGGCCGGACACCACCGACACGGCTCCGAACTCGCCCATGGCGCGGGCATTGCAGAGCAGCACGCCATAGAGCAGGCCCCATTTGATATTGGGCAGCGTCACGCGCCAGAAGGTCTGCCAGCCGCTGGCACCCAGCGAAATCGCGGCTTCCTCGTCGGTATTGCCCTGCGCCTGCATGAGCGGGATGAGTTCGCGGGCGATGAAGGGGAAGGTGACGAACACCGTCGCGAGCACAATGCCAGGTACGGCAAAGATGATCTCGATATCATTGGCCTTGAGCCAGGGCCCCAGGGCGCTCTGCGCGCCGAACAGCAGCACATAGACCATGCCCGACACGACCGGCGACACCGAGAAGGGCAGGTCGATGAGCGTGATCAGGAAGCTCTTGCCCCAGAACTCGAACTTCGCCACCGCCCAGCTCGCCGCCACGCCGAACACCAGGTTGAGCGGCACGGCAATCGCCGCGACGGTCAGCGTCAGCTGGATTGCCGTCTGCGCGCCCCGATCCTCGAAGCTGGCGAAATAGGTGTCGAAGCCCTTGCGGAACGCTTCGAAGAACACCTGGATCAAGGGCAGCACGACGATCGCCAGCATATAGATGAGAGCGATCGAGATCAGCAGCACCTTGACCCAGGCCCGCTCGGTCGTGGGCCTGAGGTGCTGGTGCGGCGCAATCGGCCGCCTGCTGTCATAAACGGCGCCTTCACGTTCAAACATCGCCGAATCTCCTGCGCGCCCAGGCCTGGATGAGGTTGATCACCAGCAGCATGGCGAAGGCGATCAGCAGCATGATGCCGGCGATCACCGCCGCGCCCGCCTGGTCGAATTCCTCGAGCTTGATGACGATCAGCAAGGGCGCGATTTCCGAAACGCCGGGGATATTGCCGGCAATGAAGATCACCGAGCCATATTCGCCTACCGCTCGTGCGAAGGCGAGCGCGAAGCCGGTCAGGATCGCCGGGGTCAGCCGCGGCAGGATCACTTGCGTGATGGTCTGCAACCGGTTGGCGCCCAGTGTCGCCGCCGCCTCCTCCAGTTCGGCTTCGAATTCCTCGAGCACCGGCTGCACGGTCCGCACCACGAAGGGCAGGCCGATGAAGATCAGCGCGATCACGATGCCCGAGGGCGTGTAGGCAATCTTCCAGTCGAACTGGAAGCTGCTGAGCCCGAAGGGCAGCCAGGTCTGCGCCGCGATCCACTCGTTGAGCGGACCACCGGGGGTGAACAGCGAGCCCACCCAGCCCTTCTTGGCATAGAGCGCCGAGAGCGCGATGCCGGCCACCGCCGTAGGCAGGGCGAAGGGCAGGTCGACAATGGCGTCGAGCAGCCGCTTTCCTGGAAACTTGTAGCGCACCAGCACCCAGGCGATCAGCACGCCGAACACCACGTTCACCAGTGCGGCGATCAGCGACGAGCCGAAGCTCACCTCGAGCGCATGCCAGGTGCGCGCCGCCGTCGCGATCTTCACGATCTCGTCGAGTGGCACCTGCGCCGCCTTGAGGAACAGCCCGATGATCGGGATAAGCACGATGAGGCTGAGCCATGTCAGCGTATAGCCGAGGCTCAGCCCGAAGCCCGGGATCACGCTGGGACGCACAAAAGACCACCCCGCTTTCGCGGGGTGGCGAGATGGGATGGCGATTGCCGCGGCGCGGGAGGAGGCTGCGCCGGGGCCGCTGGCCGATCCGGGATTAGTTGGGGGCATAGAGCTTGTCAAAGATCCCACCGTCGCCAAAGTGCTTGGGCTGTACTTCCTTCCAGCCACCAAAGATCGGATCGTCGATGCTGACAAGGTCGATTTCGGGGAAAGCGCTCACCAGCGCCTGGTCTGCAACCAGCGAGGGCTCGCTCGGACGGTAGTGGTTCTTGGCTGCGATGGCCTGACCTTCAGCCGAATAGAGATACTCGAGATAGGCCTTGGCGAGTTCGGTCGTCCCATGTGCCTCGGCATTCTTGTCGACGATGGCGACCGGAGGTTCCGCGCGGATCGAGGAGGGCGGGGTCACGATCTCGAAGTTATCGGTGCCGAATTCCTCGAGCACCAGATAGGCTTCGTTTTCCCAGGCGAGCAGAACGTCGCCGATTTCCTTCTGTGCGAAGGTCACCGTCGAGCCACGCGCTGCCGTATCGAGAACCGGCACATGCACATAGAGGCTCTTGATGTATTCTTCGATCTTGGCCTGGTCGCCGCCATACTGCTTGTCGGCCCAGGCCCAGGCCGCGAGATAGTTCCATCGCGCGCCGCCCGAGGTCTTCGGGTTGGGGGTGATCACTTCGACGCCATCCTTGATCAGGTCGCCCCAGTCATTGATCCCCTTGGGGTTGCCCTTGCGCAGCAGGAACACGATGGTCGAAGTATAGGGCGTGGAATTGTGCGGGAACTCGGAGCGCCAGTTCTCGTCGATCAGGCCTGACTTATTGACAATGGCGTTGATATCGCCTTCGAGCGCCAGGGTCACCACGTCGGCCGACAAGCCGTCGATCACCGACTGTGCCTGCTTGCCCGAGCCGCCATGGCTCTGCTCGATGATGACGGTATTGCCCGTCTTGTCCTTCCAGTATTTGGCAAACGCCTCGTTGAACTCCTGGTAGAGTTCACGTGTGGGGTCGTACGAGACGTTCAGCAGCTTCTGATCGTCCGCACGCACGGTGACTGCGCCAACCACTGCAAGGGAGGCAACGAGGCCGCCCACTGCAAGTGTTCTGGCGATGAAGTTGGCCGTCCGCTTCATCAGGTCCTCCAGGAGGCACTGTCGAGTGCCTAGGTTCTTGAAACTGCCAATACCCTACAGGAACAGTCGGGTTTCTCAAGAACGTGGAATCCTGCCCGAAATCACGCAAGGGGAAAAGTTTCGCGCCAGATGCCCGCATTGCCGCAGCTTCATTCCGTCGATATGGCGTTCGCGCTAAGGCACGGGGTAAGGTTTTGCGGGGTTTTCAGAACCCGGTTTCGCCTATCGGGCCAATGGGGAATGAAATTGCGCGGACGCCCTCAGGCGAGAACGACATCTTCCGCGGCCACGGCGTCGGCCAGCGACGTCTGGTCCAGCACCTCGCGGGTGGCGAGGGCGACCCGCGCGAACACCCTGCGGATCTCGCAGCTCTGCTCCTCGGCGCAATCGGTGCATTTGCGATAGGCGATCTTGCTGAGGCACGGCAATGGCGCGATCGGCCCGTCGATCAGCCGCAGCACTTCGCCGAAGGTGATCTGCTCGGGCGCCTTCAACAGCCCGTAGCCGCCGAGCCGGCCGCGCTTGCTCATCACGATACCGGCGCGCTTCAGTTCGAGCAGGATCTGCTCGAGGAACTTCTTGGGGATCGCCTGTGCCCGCGAAATCTCCGAGATCATCAGGCTTTCCCCCGCCGGAATCCGGGAGAGGGCGACGAGCGCCCGGAGCGCATATTTGGCTTTCTGCGAAATCATCGGCTGGGGTCGGGTGGTCGGAGTGGCGCGAGCCCTAGCTATAGTGTGATTGGGCGGGTGGCTCTAGCGGCAATGTGGGGGAGGGGGCTGGCGGCTTTCGGAGTTGAGGCCGACAAGGCGGCTGGTCAGTCGAGCATTGCCAACGCCTGCGAGATTTCTTCGTTTGTCCACATCTCACTGCGCTCAGCAATGAACCGGCTGCTGTCATCTTCGACGAATGCCACAGCATCTCGCGTTGGATCGTCGGCAAACTCGATATATTCACTCGCAACAATGCAATCGGCAACATACGCCGCGGTCTCCGCGGGCAATTGTCGACTGGAAATTGCTTCCAATAGCCGCCGAGCAGCGGCTTTATCCATTACGAATGTCGTTCCTGACGAGACGCGGATAACACCTTCTTTGGTGTCTCGGAGTTCTGCGTAACAAGCCGCAACTTCGCCCGCGATTTCGTCGGCCAAAGCTGCTGGGGCCAGACGGCCCGACAGGAATGCGACGAGGGACGAATGTTTCATCACCGCAACATGCATCGTTAAATGCATGTCCGCAACGATGAACTGGCGGGTGGCTCTGGCGGCTATGTAGATCGCGGCGCGGAACGCAGGCGTTCATCCTTAGGAGGTCCGCCAGCAACGGCGGGCCTCTTTGACGGAGCATGTGCGCCGGGTCCGTCACCCTCAGGTGCCCGCGGCGCTGAGCTGCAGGCGGTTCACCGTCTGTGTCCACCCCATCTCGATACCTATGTCGAACCAGGCCTTCGCCTCGGCATCGCTCACATGCGGCGGCACCTCCAGGGTGCAGATCATCTCCGTGCCCTCGGGCACCCGGTTGAAGACAATGGTCACCAGCAGCGCATTATCCAGCCCGGTCGACAGGTCCGGCCAGCCGCCAATGGCGCCGAAATTGAACACGAGCCGGCGCGGCGGATCGATCTCGCGGTAGATGCCGCCGGTGATGTATGACTTGCCGGGGCGTTCGATCATACGCTGCCGCCAGGCGCCGCCGATGCGCAGATCCACCTCGGGCGGCTCGTCCACGGGCTGGCCGGGGTTGAAAAACCAGCCCAGTTGCTTCGGGTCGGTCCACGCCGCGAACACCAGTTCGGGCGCCACGGGGTAGGTGCGGGTTGTCGTAAACCCCCGCTTCTGCATCGGATAATTCATTTGGGCTCACCTGTGTTTTGCAGTTTGGCGATGTGCTCGCCGAGACGATCAAAGCGGTCGCTGAAGAACGCGCGGTACTGGTCCAGCCAGTTATCCATCACCTCGAGCGGGCCCACCTCCAGCCGGCAGGCCCGAAACTGAGCAGATCGTTCCTTGACGATGAGACCTGCGTCTTCGAGCACCTTGAGGTGGCGCGAAATGGTCGGCAGCGTAGTCGCAAAGGGCTCGGCCAACTCGTTGACCGTCGCCGCTCCACGCGTGAGCCGAACGAGAAGCGCCCGCCGGGTCGGGTCGGCCAGCGCCGCGAAGGTGGAAGACAGCTGATCTTGCATGTTTGCTCAATTGAGTAATTGCGCAAGTATGTAAATACGAGTCGCGGTTGTGTGTCAAGGCACTGGCCTCGCTCATAACAACCGCTTGCTCATCTCCAGACAGCCCATTTACGGCGGACAGTGCCGGCCCGATTCACTCTGGGCAAAAAGCGAACGCTGCCCGGTCGAGCCGCCCGCGGAACGGGCGGTCATCGGCGCCCTGCGCAAAGCCCAGGCTCAGCGTTGCGGGCCAGCGCAGGCGTTCCAGCCCCCAGGGCGAGGTCGATTTCATCGACGACCATCGCCCATCGCCGTCCTTCACCAAAAACCCGCCGGGGCCCATGCCGGGATGCAGCATGATGGTGAAATCGAATGCCCCGCCCGCCGAAACCGTGGGTCCCAAACTATAGAACGGTGAGCGTCCCTCTTCGGGGGCCATGATCACCGTCAGCCGCTGCGTTGCGCCACGAAGCCCGATCCAGAACCTTGTGCGGCGCCCTTCGTCAAACGCGGCCAGCAAGGTCTGCTCGCTGCCATTGCTGTCCGAACTGGCCGTTCCGACGAAGCGCAGCAGCACTGGGCGCCTCGCGCCGTTCTCAAACCCGAGATCGGCGGGATGGCCCCGTGCCGGCAGCTCACGCCAGCTGCCTGCCGATGGCATCGGGGTCGGCCACGACAGGCCCTCACGCGCCGTACCTTTGGTATCGAGCACCTGGTAGCGCAGGCCACGATCGTCGATCACCGCCTGCACGGCGTGCAGATATTCGATGCCTTCCGGCATGCGGTGTCCGGTTCCCGCACCGGCCGTGCACACCTGCAGCACGCCGCGGTGAACCTGCACGTCGAAGGCGAGGATGTGGCTGCAAAAATACGCCAGAACGCCGGCTTCAACCAGCACATCCCAGAAGGCCTCGGCACATTCGGGGCCGATATCGCGCCCATAGGCGCCAGAGAAACCGTTCACCGAGAATACCGGGTGATGTCCGAGCACGATTTTGTGCCTGGCGCTGGTGTTCGCCGCGAGCACCGCCTTCAGCCACTCTGTTTCGACAAAGCCCTCGCCGCCGAGGCTCGTCGCCAGCGTATGAACGACAACGATCAGCAGGTCGTCGCGGCGCAGCCAGTAGCAAAGGCCCTCCTGTCCCGGCGGTCCATTGCGCGGCAGATGCGGCAGCACCGCGGCAAACACGCTTTCGCTCATGCGGTCGTAGGTCGTGTGGTTGCTGGTCGCATGCCAGACCGGAATGGCCCTGTCGGCCGACCAGCGCATCTCGACATCGAGCCAATAGCGCCATTGCGCCCGCAATTCGTCGGGGTTCTGGGTGTAGCCCACTACTTCGTCGCCGGCGAAAAGCATGAATTCCGGCTGTGGCACGAGCCGCTGGATCACCGCATTGACGGCCTTCAGATTGGCTTCGTGCGGCGCGCCGGGCACCCCCGAGCACGCATCGCCATAAACGACGAACTGGTGCCCCGGGCCGAATGCGGTCAGCGCCGGGATGGCGTCATGCATGTTTTTTGAGTCGGTCATGGGCGAAATTGCCATGTTTCGAGCGATGGAGGCAATCCGGGCGCAGTGCGTCAGGTCCGACCCTGATCCGCACTCATCACCGCGGCGGCACTTCGGGGTTGAAGCTTTCGGGCTGGGTGGCAAAGGCTTCGCCCGGCGTGCTCGAGGGCATGCGACGTGGACGTGATGGCGTTGCCGACTCCTCGACACTTGGCTCCACCACTGCCGGCTCGGCTTCGGCGTTATCCGCCTCCGGCACCGATGACGCCGCGACCTCGTCAGGTTCGGGGTCCACGTCCAACGGCTCGGCGATTGCCGAGGGCATCTCGGCAAATGGCGCCATCGGCACGGCCGGCGTAACGGCGGCCACCGCACCCACTCCCGCCAATGGCGCGAGTGCCTGCTCCACCGCGTCCGCCGCGACGATTTCGGCCACCGCCCGGCTGTCGCGCGTGATGATCTCGGCCATGCCGAGCCCGATCTCGCGCTCGCCCATGATGATGATATTGGCGCCCAGGCTCCTGAGGTAGCTTTCCTCGCCGTCCGAATGGGCGCGGGCGACGATCAGCAGGCTCTTGTTGAGTCGCCGCGCCTGCTCGGTCGCCTGGCCGGCCTCGAAACTGTTGGGAATGCCGACGACCAGCGCCACGGCCCCTTCCAGGTTGGCGCAAGCCAGCACATCGGGGCTCGCGGCATTGCCGGCGATCACTTCGGCGCCTGTCGCGCGGGCGGCGAGGCCTGCGTCCTCGCCATCCTCGATCACGAGGAAGGCGCGGTTGGCGGCCTTCAGAGCCGCGCCGACCACGGCGCCGACGCGGCCATAGCCGACGAGCACCACATGGCCGGTCTTGCTGGTCGGCACGAGCGCCGGGGCATCGGCTTCTTCAGGTTCCGCGTTTGCAAGGGCCGGTGCCGGTTGCGGGCTCACCAGATCGGGCTCGCGCCGCGGTTCGGTCTCCGCCCGCGCATGCCGCCCGAGCCATGCCTCTATCGTCGGCCTCAGCCGGTCGAGGCCCCAGAACACCACCGGGTTGAGCACGATCGAGATGATCGCGCCCGCGAGGATCAGGTTGCGGCCCTCGGGCGGCAATATGCCCAAGCCCACGCCGAGCGCGGCGAGGATGAAGGAGAACTCGCCGATCTGGGCGAGGCTCGCCGAAATGGTCAGCGCCGTCGATACCGAACGCCGGAAGGCGATGACAATTCCGAAGGCGAACAGCGACTTGCCCACCACGATGATCAGCACCGTGGCAATCACCGGCAGCGGATCCTCGATGAGGATCATCGGGTTGAACAGCATGCCCACCGCGACGAAGAACAGCACCGAGAACGCGTCGCGCAGGGGCAGCGTCTCCTGCGCGGCGCGGTGGCTCAATTCGCTTTCCGACAGGATCATGCCGGCAAAGAAGGCGCCGAGCGCCAGTGAGACGCCGAAGAGATAAGCCGATCCCGCGGCCACGCCCAGCGCAATGGCAAGCACGGCCAGCCGGAACAGCTCGCGGCTGCCGGTATGGGCTGTGTAGTGCAGCAGACCGGGGATCAGCCTGCGGCCGACCACAAGCATGAAGCCGACGAAGGCGGCGAGCTTCACCAATGTCACCGCGAGTACGCCGAACAGCCCCAGCGGGCCGACAAGCCGCTCGACGAAATCGACGAATGGATCGTGGATTTCGGCGCCCGCAACGCCGAAAATGCTTGCGATCGCGGGGATCAGCACCAGCGCCAGCACCATGGCGAGATCTTCGACGATGAGCCAGCCGACGGCGATGCGGCCCTTCTCGCTCTCGACCATGTGGCGTTCCTGCAGCGCCTTGAGCAGCACCACGGTGGAGGCGACCGAAAGCGCAAGACCGAAGATCAGGCCTGCCCCGAGCGACCAGCCCATGCTCGTCGCGAGGGCGAGGCCAAGCAGCGTCGCGCCGCCGATCTGCACTATCGCACCCGGAATGGCGAGGGCGCGCACCGACAGCAGGTCCTTCAGCGAAAAATGCAGGCCGACGCCGAACATCAGCAGGATGACGCCGATCTCGCTCAGTTGCGTCGCAAGGTCCGTGTCCGCCACAAAGCCCGGCGTGAACGGGCCCACTGCGATACCCGCCGCCAGATAGCCCACCAGCGGCGGCATCCGCAGCCGGTTTGCCACTGTTCCGAAGATGAAAGCCAACACCAGACCCGCGACGATGGTTGAGACCAGGGGCGTGTCATGGGGCATTGGCACTTCCTCCTTCGGGAGTTTGCGGTTGGTCAGGTCATGGTGTGCAGCATGGGCGTCATCATGGGCGAGGACAAGGCGAAGTCGACGACAAAAGCGGCGAAATCATGGGGTTAGCCGTGCGACCTTTTTCCAGTACCGGCTCACGGCACGGCAATGACCTTGATTTCTCCGGGCGCCGGCGGCGCCCCGATCACTGCGGGTACTTCGCCGAGCCCGATGGTACGGGTGACCAGCCGGTCGAGCGACAGCGCCCCCGAGGCGATCAGCTCGGCGGCGCGGTTGAGCGTCCTCGGGTTCAGCCATGCCGGTTCCACGCGTAGCTCCCGGGTCAGCAGGTCGAAGGGTGAAATCATCACGCGCTCATCCTGCGGCACCACGCCGAACGGAACGACGGTTCCGCCCTTGCGCGCTATCGCCATCGATTGCAGGAATGTTTCGCCCGTCCCCGCACATTCGATCACCACATCATAGCCTTCGGGCGCGAGCGCCAGCAGCACCCCGGTGCCGCCATCGGCGCTGGGGTCGACAGAATGGGTCGCGCCCAGCTCCAGCGCCAGCGCGCGTCGGGCCGCCTGCCGGGTCGAAAGCACGATCTCGCCCGCGCCCTCGCGCTTCACCAGCTCAACCATCAATAGCCCGATGACGCCGCCGCCGATGATCGCCACCCTGTTGCCCGGCCGGATCCGCGCGACGTCGATGGCGTGCACGCAGCACGATACCGGCTCGCAGAACGCCCCATGCAGCGGGTTGAGATCAGCCGGCAGCTTCGCGAGATAGTCCGCGGGCGCCACGACATATTCGGCAAAGCCGCCATTCCGCATCACGCCGATGGGCTTGAGTTCGGTGCAATGGTTGGGCTTGCCGTCGCGGCAGAAGCTGCACCGTCCGCACGGCACATTGGGGTCGCCCGCCACCCGGTCGCCTTCCGAGAGTGCAGTCACGCCTGCCCCCAGCCCGGCGACGATACCGCTGAACTCATGGCCGAGCGTCACCGGTTTCGCGGTCGGGTACTCGCCCTTGAACATGTGGCGGTCGGAGCCGCAGATACCGCAGGCCTCGACGCGGATCAGCACCTCGCCCGGCCCCGGCTCGGGCCGTTCGAGCTCGATGTTCCGCATCTCGCCGGGGGCGAATAATTGTGCCGCGCGCATGGCCTTTTTCCTCGTTGCCGCCGGGTTGGGCCCGGCATTTGCCAACAAGGCTAGCAGAAGCTCGGAGCTATACCAGCGCGTCGATGATCTTGGCGAGTGCGATATCCTTCTCCGTCAGCCCGCCCGCGTCATGGGTCGAGAGCGTGATCACCACGCGGCCATAGGAGTTCGACCAATCCGGGTGGTGGCCGAGCTTCTCGGCACTCAGCGCCACCTGGGTCATGAACCCGAAGGCCGTGCGGAAATCCTTGAACCTGACCTCGCGGGTGATGGCGTCGCTTACCTCATCGTGGAACCAGCCGGTGAGGGTCTGGAGCGCCTCGGCGCGGGCGGTATCGCTCAGTCTTTCGGTCATCTCAGCTCTCCTTCTTGCCATTGGGGGCGGAGGTAGAACGTCGGACGACGAGGTCCGGTTCGATCTGGGTCACCGTCGGCGGCGGCAGCCGGTCCGGCGCGGCGATCAGCTCCATCAGCCGGTCGATGGCGAGGTTGGTCACCCTGTCCACGGCATAGTCGACGCTGCTCAGCGGCACCGAGGCATATTGGCCGAATTCGATATTGTCGAAGCCGATCACGGCGAACTGCTCCGGCACGGCGATGTCATGGGTGCGCGCCCAGCTCAAGGCACCTATCGCCTGCGAATCATTGCCGGCGAAAAGGGCCGTGGGGCGGTCCTCGCGCTGCATCAGCCGGTCGGTGGCAAAATAGCCCGCCGCCGCGTCATGCCCGCGCGGCTCCACCACGAGGCTCGTGTCGAAGGCGATGCCCGCCTCCGCGAGCGCCTTGAGGTAGCCCTCGCGCTTTTCGGAATTGCCGAGGGGGTTGGCAGCATCGATCAGCCCGATGCGGCGATGCCCGAGGTCGGTAAGGTGCTTCACCGCCTTGTGGGCCCCCGCCCGCTCGTCGATCGAAACGGCGTCGATGCCGGCATCCGGGTCCCCTACCAGCAGCACAATCGGGTAGCCCGCCGCCCTCAGCACGCGCAGATGCTCGATCAGCCGGTGGTTGGTCGGGTAGATCAGCATGCCATCGACCTGTCGCGAGCGGAACAGCGCCAGCGCCCGCTTCTCCTCCTCGAGCTGGTTGCTTGATGTGGCGAGCAACATGCCATAGCCGCGTGCAGCCAGTCCTGCCTGCACGGCCTGCGCCACGCGGGTCAGCACTGGGTTGGTGATATCGGTCAGCACCAGCCCAACCGTCTTCGTTTCGCGGCTCACCAGCGATTTGGCAATCTGGTTGGGCAGGTAGTTGAGCGCGTCGGCCGCCTGGCGGATGATGGCGCGGGTTGCCTCGGGGATGCGCGGGCTGTCGCGCAGCGCCAGAGACACGGTGTTGGTCGAGAAGCCGGTCTTGTCGGCAATGTCCTTGAGCCGGATGATGGCCTTGCCCATTGTGCCCCTGATCTGCCGCGCGGTTTCCTGCATTTGTTAGCCTGTCCGCCCCGCTTGTGCCAGCAACACACGGCAGCCGAGTGTGAAGGCATGGGTAACCATATGCGGCGTTTCCTCGCGCGCACATGGGCCGCAATAGTCCTACTAAAGGCCCATTAACCATTTCGGCGGCATGTTGAAAGCTCATGGTGAAGGCGCATGTTCGAACCAGCCCACAGGTCATTGCCGCCGGTCGATTATGTTTCGATGATCCGCTCGCTGTATGCGGACCGTCGGGTCATGATGCTTGGCGCCCTGTCGTCGGCGGCGGTGGCGGTTGTTGGCGGCGTCGAAGCGCATTCCATCGTGCTCATCGGCATCGCAATTGGCTTCGCGCTGATCGGCATTGTCCGCAATCTCGACATGCGCAGCTTCGAGCGTACCGAGCTTGATGACGAGGATGTCCCCTCCGCCATCCAGTGGGAATGGCGCGCGACGGTCGGTGCCTGCGCCATAGCCGGACTCTATGCGTTCTGGTTGGCCTACAGCTTCCTCGTGGTGAACTCCCCATTCGCCGAAATGAGTTCGCTTTCGGTCACCGTTGCGGTTCTGGTCGGCGTCGCCGGCCGCAACTTTGCCATTGATCGGCTTGTCACCTGGCAGGTCGGCCTCATCTGTGTCGGCATGGCTATCGGCATGCTGTTCGACGGTTCGTTCCACACGAGCTTTCTGTCAGTGGTGCTGATCGCGTTCGTTGTCTCTTTGCGCAAGGTCTCCGCCAATATCCGAGCCATCCTGCTGCGCGCCGTGCACGGCCGCATCGAGGCGACCCGGCTCGCCTCCGAACTCGATACCGCGCTCGAAACCATGCAGCACGGGCTGTGCATGCTCGACGGCAAGGGCGTGATCAGCGTCGTCAATGATCGCGCCGAGCTGGTCTTTGCCAGCGTCATGCCAGGCGAGTGGAATGGGCGGCCCTTCGCGGCGCTGATCTCTGCCTCGGCCGCGCGCGGCACTATTCCGCAGCACGAGGCGAACCAGCTGCTTGCCATCATCCGCAACGGCTTGGGCGGCAAGGTCGTCCTGGCCCTTGCCAATGGCCAGCACAGCGAAGTCACGGTTTCGAGCCGCCAGGACAAGACCGTGCTGCTGTTCGAAGACATCACCGAGCGCGTCAAGGCCGAAGAACGCATCAACTATATGGCGCACTACGACACGCTGACCGGGCTGCCGAATCGCGCCTATTTCACCGAGCAGGTGGATTCCGACCTCGAACGCCGCCGCTACGGGCAGGTGCGCGATCCGGCCATGCTGATGATCGTGGATATCGACGACTTCAAGCATGTCAACGACACCATGGGCCATCTGATCGGCGACCGGGTGCTTGTCGAAACGTCCGAACGCCTGACGCGCGTCCTCGGCAAGGATGCGCTGGTTGCCCGACTGGGCGGCGACGAATACGTGGTGTATCGCGCCTCGGGCGTGGGCACCGACACCATCCAACGCGACGCCGCCGCCATCCTCGAAGCGTTCTCGCGCTCGTTCCATGTGTCGGGCGAGGTGTTCTCGGTCAATGTGTCGATCGGCGTCGTCACCTTCGCCGCCACCACCGACGGGCTTGACGGGCTGATGACCAAGGCTGACCTCGCGCTCTACAAGTCCAAGGCACTGGGCAAGGGCCAGGCGCAGGTCTTCCACGAGGAAATGGATACCGATTATCGCTACCGGCAGCGGCTGAAGGCCGATCTCAAGGAGGCGGTGGCGCAGGGCAAGCTGACGCTCGCTTTCCAGCCGATCGTCGATATCAAGACCCGTCGGGTGGTGAGCTGCGAGGCGCTGGCGCGCTGGGTGCATCCCGAGCTTGGCTCGATCCCGCCCTCGCTTTTCATCCCCATCGCCGAGGAAACCGGCCTGATTTCCGAAATCAGCCGCTGGGTGCTGAAGACAGCCACCGCCGAATGCCGCAACTGGCCGGGTGATGTATCGGTTTCGGTCAATATCTCCACCAGGGATTTCCGCAACGATGATGTGGCGGACATGGTGCATGCGGCGCTCGGCTTCTCGGGGCTCGAACCGCGCCGGCTCGAAATCGAGGTGACCGAGACGGCTTTGCTCGAAGAGCGCAGCAAGGCCACCGAGATCCTGTCCGGGCTGGCGGCCGAAGGCATCGGCATCGCCCTTGACGATTTCGGCACCGGCTATTCCTCGCTGAGCTACCTGCAGGCGCTGCCCTTCACCAAACTCAAGATCGACCGCAGCTTCGTGATGGACCTCGCCGAGAATCCGCGCTCGCTGAAGTTGCTCACCAACGTGGCGCAGCTGGGCAAGGACATCAACCTGATGGTCACCGCCGAAGGCGTCGAGACCGAGGAACAGCTGTCGCTGATCCGCGCACATACCCGTGTCGACCAGATCCAGGGTTACCTGTTCGGTGTGCCGCTGCCGAAGCGCGAAGTCGCCGAGCTGATCCAGCGACTCGGGATACCGCTCAACGCGCCGGTCAACCTGGCCAGTTTCCGCAAATCGTCGATTACGGTTAACGGCAATTAACCCTTTGGGTTGACGGCCGAATCGCCAGGCTGCGCTCCTAGGCCGCGCCGGGCGCAAGGCGGACTTTCACGCATTTTAGTTCAAATACGATGAATCGACGGTTAAGATGCCCGCATTGTAGCGGAGTCTGATAATGCGTCATTCATTCATCGCCACCGAAACGCCGCAGCCACACACTGCGTCGAAGTTTAGCGGAACCTTGCTGGAAATCCTCGACCGCGTAGAGTATTCGCGGGTGCGAATGGATGTTGTTGACAATCCGGTCTATCGCCTCCGCTATGAAGCGTATCGGCGTGAGGAATCCGTGCCGTTCAATGATGCGGGTGTTGTTGTCGATGATCTCGACACGGCCCCCAACGGCATGTGCTTTGGTGTGCATATCGATGGCGAACTGGTGAGTTCCATCCGCCTGCACCATGTCAGCGCGCGGCATCCTTTCGGCCCCAGCATGAAGACCCATGCCGATATTCTCGAGCCATTGCTCGCACGCGGCGAAAGCTTTATCGATCCGTCGCGCTTTACGGCGGACTACGAGGCCTCGCTTGCCTATCCGGCCCTGCCGTTTCTCACCTTGCGGCTTGCGGTGATGGCCTCGGTGCATTTCCAGGCCGATGCCTGCCTCGCCCTCGTCCGGCCGCAGCATACTGCGTTCTATCGGCGCGTCTTCGGCTCCGAGGCGATGGGCGAGACCCGCACCTATCCCGGCCTGACCTTTCCGGTGCAGCTCTTTGCTGCCTATGTGGCGACCAAACTGCCCGCGACGCTCCGCCGCTACCCGTTCTTCATGTCCACGCAAGAGGAGCGGACGCAGCTGTTCGCGCGGCCCGCTGAGGATACGCGGTTCGAGACACCGCAGCGCGCCAGTTCGCGCCTCGCCTATGAGCGGTCGCTCGTCGAGCAGGAATTCGGCGCCGGCCGTATGGTGCCCGCCGAGTAATCAGGTGCGGCGACGCTTCGGTCGTACCGGGGCGATGGGCTCGGCCGCCAGGGCAGGCTTTCGGGTCCGAGGGGGCGGTGGCGGCACGATAGCTTCCACTGCCGCGACGAAACCGGCCATTTCGATCGGGTCGACCGGTTCCGTCCCGCTCGCGATGCGGGTCAGCCGGTCGACGGCAGCGTAGGTCAGCACAAGCGCGCGGTCGATCCTCGGCGCGCCCAGCTCCTCGTAGCGCGCGATGATCCGCAGTCCCAGGTCGATGCCGACCCGCATGGGATAACTCAGATCGCGGTGCCGCGCGCCGAACCCCGCCTCCGAAAAATCGAAGACGCCAGCGAGCAGTCCCGTCGCCGCATCGATCGCGAGATTGTCGCCATCGGTGCCAAACTGGCCGAAAACCAGCTCCTCGCCCTCGATCCGCAGCGCGCGGTAGGCCTTGAGTATCCGCCGCACAAACGGATGCAGCTTGCGCGGCAGCAGGGGCAGCGTCGCCTCGAGAATGGCGTCCGGGCCGAGCCAGGGCTCCACGGCCACCGCCCCTATCGCGGTCAGCCGCGGCAGTGGCAGGGCGTGCAGCTCGGCAAAGAATCCTGCCAACCTGTGGGCGATGGCGTTCCTGCGTCCATTGTCCAGTGCCTCGTAGGCGGCACTGGTCAGCGGCCCGCCCTCGATACGCCGATGCAGCGAAAAGGGCGGTGTGCCATCGACGATCTGCATCTGCGGCAGCGCCATGGTGATACGCGGCCTGAGATACTCGAGCAGCGCTGCCTCGCGCCGCAGTTTCAGCGCGGCGTCTGCAGTTCTCGGCAGTTTCAGGATGGCGCTGTCGGCAAGAATGGCGGCCGTATCATCGCCCCTGTGCAATAGCTCAAGGGGCGCCGTCGCCAATTGAGGCAACGCCGCGACGATCAAGCCGCGATAGCGCGCGATATCGCCTGCGTCGCCCGTGGGCATGCCAGTCCCCCGCCTCAATACGAATCACTCTAAAGCGTTGGGCGGGCAAGAAAAGAGGGCTCATGCGGTTTCCAGCCGCCGTGACCGGGCTGCAACAGCACTGCGGGCCGAGCTCCGGCAGGCGCGGATTCCGGCCCGAAGCCCAGAGAAGCGGCAATGGCATCGTACAGCCTCGCTTTCACCGCCCGGCGCGAAAGCCTGCCGCGTGCAGGGTGGATCCGGTGGTGTCGCGCCACCGGAATGCGCGAACTTGCTTCACTGTTGGACATCTCGGCTCTCCGTTGCGGGGGGATACGACACGAACAACGGCACGCTGCGCCAATAGGTTTCATTCCGCGGCAAGGCGGCAATCAGCTTCTGGCGATATCGGGAAATGCAACCTGGTGCCGCTTAGGTGACTCGAACACCTGACCCCATCATTACGAATGATGTGCTCTACCAACTGAGCTAAAGCGGCCGACACAGGGTACGAGGCGTCTCATACAAGCGTCGCCCGAAACGTGCAAGGCTCAATTGTCGCGAAGCGTGATGGCCGTTCCGCTGGTTTCGGCGACGGGCAGAGTCTCGCTCGCCAAAGCCTGTCCGGGCCCGCCGGGCGCGGTCGTGCTGCCGGCGCCCGCCTGCCCGGTGCGGGCGGCAATCGCGCTGGTCGGCACCCGCCACTCGAACGCATCGAGCAGCCCGGTCACCGGCGAGACCGGCTCCCATTCCGGCGCGGTGATGCCGTCGGCGGTCCAGACCGGGTCGCGCGGGGCGCGCTGCGCCCGGTTCCACCAGTCGCGCGCCTTGCCATGGTCGCTGGTTTCGCCGTCTTCGATCTCGGCCATCATCAGGCACACGGACTGGCTCGGCTCGGTGCCGATGAAGCCCGAGAGCGCAGCGCGTGCCTCCACCCATTCGAAGGCATCGATGGCGGTGCGCGCCAGCACCAGTGCGCCGGCCTTGTTGGCGGGCGGGGTATCGACCAGTTCGCGGATGCGCTTCAGCCTTTCGGTGGCGGGCGCGCCCTGTACGGCATTGGCGTAAAGCATGGCCACGTCGGGGTGCGATGTGGCGCGCCAGACGCGGCGCAGCAGCGTCATCGCCCGCTTCGAGTCGCCCCTGTTGGCATAGATGCGCGCTGCAATCAGCGCCGCCGGCACGAAGTCGGGTTGCAGCTTCAGGGCAGCGAGCGCGTGGTCGAGCGCGGCGCCCGGATCCTGCGTTTCGGCCAGTTGCGCCCGCGCGGTATCGACCACGGCCATGCGGCGGCGTTTCCGCATCTTGTCCTCGCGCGTCAGCGAGGCTTCGCTTTCCACCATGCGCGCCGCCTCTTCCCAGCGGCCGTTGCGGGTGATTTCCTGGAACAGCGCATCGCGAGCCCAGCCCACCTGAGGCGAGAGGTCGAGCGCCTTCTGCGCGAAGGTCAGCGCCGCCTCGATGCGGCCCTGCGCCCGCGCCTGGTCGTAAAGGCCGGCCAAAGCCGCCAGTGCCGTCTTCCGGTTCGACAGCAAGGCACGGTAGTTTTCGCGCGCCGAGTGCATTTCCCCAAGTGCCAGGTCGGCCCGCGCTTCGAGCAATTGCGCCGCGCCATTCTTGGGCAGGTTGTTGCGGGCTTCCCGCGCCAGTTGCCGGGCGCGCAGCGCATCGCCTGATTGCAATGCGATGAAGCCATCGGAAAGTGCCAGATAGCCCTGGTCGCGCCGACGCTCCTGGTTGCGGCGCGCCAGATAGAACGGCGCCGCCACCACGCGCTTCACCACCCCCCAGATCAATATCACCGCCGCCACCGCCGCCATCAGCCCGAAGGCGGCAACGCCCAGCCGCGGCTGCATGCGATAGCCCAGCAGTTCCACGGTCAGGGTGCCGGGCAGCCCGATCAGCCAGGCGATGCCGGCCGTCAGCAGCAGGCTGGCGATGAGCCAATAGGCGAGCCGGATCAAGGCGTGCCCTCCGTCGCGGGCTCGAGCGCCGCGGCACGGACCGAGGCAACGAACCGCGAGGCTTCCGCGAGGCGGAGGATATCGGCGCCGACATCGCCGGCCGCGAGCCGCATGGGTTCGGGCAGGCTGGCGAGCTGCTTGGCCGCGCCTTCGAAGTCATGCCGTTCTATCGCCGATTCAAGCCGCGAGGCGATGGCGTCGGGCGTATCGCCCTCAATCTCTCCGGCGGGCCGGAAGGCCAGCAACCCCTTCACCCATTCGAGTGCGCCCTGGCCGAGGTCGGTCGTATCGGCATTGCTGCGCGCGGCAAGGATCACGGGAAGCTGCATGCGGAAACGCTCGACCACCGCGTCCGGGCGGGGCAGGCCGGTTCCTGCCGCGCTGTCGACGGTCGCCGGCACGGCAAGGTTGGGCAGCAGCCCCTTTAGGCTCCGCACCTCGGTCGCATAGGGTCGGCCGGCGGCGAAGGCGCTTTCGAGCCCGGTGACGACAAGAGGCAGGCGCACCGCCGGCGCAATATCGGCCCCACCAAGTGTGCGGTTCTGCGCGGCAATCGCTGTCTTGGTCGTCTCAATGTCGGTCTTGGTGGCGGAAATCGTCGCGTCCTGCGCCGAAATGCGCAGGTCGAGCGCGCCAAGCCGCCCCGCGACACTGTCGATCTCGCTGCGCAGCGTGCTCATCGCCGCGGTGAGGCTCGAGGCATCGGCCGGCGAGGCTCCGGCCGCCACCGCCGAGAGTCGCGCTTCGAAGTCGGCAAGCTTCTCGTCGATGGGCTTGAGGTCGATCTCGGCCAGCGCTGCCCTTTGCTCGGCCACGGCCTGGCTTGCCCCCTCTAGGCGGGTCCGAAGGTCGGTCAGCGCGGTTTCCGTATCCGTCTGGCCAGCCTCGCTGGCGCTGGCAAGTGCTGCCAGCTTCTGCTCCAACCCGTCGATCAGACCTGCCTGTGCGGCGAGCACCGGCGCTGGATCCGGGTAGACCGGGCGGTTGTCGGGCAGGGGAATGGCATTGCCAATGAGATAAGTCAGCACCGTGCCCAGCACCGCGCCACCCGCGGCCGCTATGCTGATGGCGCTCCACGGCATCGCGAGCTGGGCGAGGGGGCGTGGCGGGCGCGGCGCGGCGCCGTCATCAGCGCGTCCGGCCTCGGCGGCGGTGTCCCGCGCCTTGAGGTCGATCACCGGCGGCTTCACAGGTCCGGAATTGCGCTCAGCCATCAACGAGATCCTCTTGTCCCAGGCGTCGCCGCCTTGTCGTCGCCCCCAAGCGCGCTGGCAAGGGCCATCATGCCGGCCTCGTCGGGCCGCTCGGCAATCCGTATGTTCCACAGATGCGCATCGCCAAGCCCTTCGCCAATAGTAAGCCCTTCGGCAACCGCCGCGCTCAGGCAAAGCGCAAAGCCGTGGCTGCCGTTGGGCACGAGATGCTGGCCGACCAGCCTGATGAAACATTCAGCCGTCCGGCGTGAATAGAGCGTTACGGCGCCGATGGTTTTATCGGCAAAGCCGGCGCGGATCGCCTCGGGCAGGGTTCGTGTTGTACGCATCCGATAGACCGGCTGGGTGACAAGCGGAATACCTGCCGCCGAGAGCGCCGCTTCGAGGTCGAAGCTCCGCTCCTCGGCCGCGGGGTAGAATAGCGGCCCGGTCACGCCATCGGCAATGATGCGCTGGGCGAGCTTTGCGCCGCCGCCCTGCGCGCTGGACACGGGGCTGAATCCCAGCTCCCGTGCCTCCGCCGCCGTCCGGTCGCCCACCGCATAGACAGGCAGGTGCCGGAGCCGAGCGATATCGCCGCGTGCCGCGAGCGCCCGCGCGCCGTTGATGCTGGTCAGTGTCAGGCCGCGCCAGCCGATATCGGCCGGCAGGGGGGCTTGCAGGATCTCCATCTCCAGCAGCGGCCAGATGACGGGTTCGAACCCCAGTTCTGCGAGGCGACGGGCCGTGTCGCTCGCGTCAGGCTCCGGCCGGGTCACGAGCACGCGCATGCGCCCGGCCCTCAGAGGCCGAGCTTCAGCCGGAATTCCGGCCCGGCTGCGGCAAGCAGCCTTTGCCCGAGCCGGCGGCCGATTTCCGCCGCCTCGGATACCCGCCCCTCGTCGCTCAGCCGGAAGAAGTCGCTGCCTTCCGGGCTCAGGATTTCGGCGGTGAGTTTCAGATTGGCCCCGTCCATCTCGGTCAGCGCACCGATGGGCGTGCGGCACGAACCATCCAGGGTCGAGAGCAGTCCGCGTTCGGCGGCCACGGCGCGCTCGGTGGTTTCGTGGTTCAGCGCTTTCACCAGGTTGGCGGTGCGCTTGTCACTGAGCCTGATCTCGATGCCGATGGCGCCCTGCGCCGGGGCCGGCGGAAATTCCTGCGGGTCGAGATAGGAGGTGATGCGATCGGCTTTCTGCAGCCGATGCAGGCCCGCTGCCGCGAGCAGCGTCGCGTCCGCAATGCCGGCTTCGAGCTTGCCCAGTCGCGTGTCGACATTGCCGCGAAACGGCACGATGTCGAGGTCGGGCCGCGCCCGCCGCAGCTGCGCCGCCCGGCGAATGGACGAGGTGCCGAACTTTGCGCCCTCGGGCAGCTCGGCGAGGCTCCCGAAGCGGTTGGAGATGAACGCATCACGCACATCTTCGCGTTCGAGAAACGCGACAAGCCCCAGCCCCTCGGGCAGTTCGCTCGCCATGTCCTTGGTCGAATGCACGCCGACATCGACTTCGCCCGAGGCGAGCGCCGCCTCGATTTCCTTCGAAAACAGCCCCTTGCCGCCCGCTTCGCTCAGTGGCCGGTCGGTGATGCGGTCGCCGCTGGTCGAGATCACCTTCACCGCGATTTCGTCCTCGGCGACGTGGTGCGCTTCGCTCAGAAGCCGGCGCACGAGATGCGCCTGCATCAGCGCCAACATCGAGCCGCGCGTACCAATGGTGAGGAAAGGGGCCGATTGCATGGGGCACGTCCCTGGTGTAGGCCAAAGCGCGCTGGGCTTACCCCCTCGCAAGGCACCCGGCAACCCCAAGTTGGTCGCAAGCATGGTCTCCAGGTGAACATACCCGGCCTCACTATCCTCGGCATAGAGACGAGCTGCGACGAAACCGCGGCCGCCATCGTCACGCGCGATCCGTCTGGCGCCGGCCGCATCCTCTCCAATATCGTGCGCAGCCAGTTCGCCGAGCATGCCGCCTATGGCGGTGTGGTGCCCGAACTCGCCGCCCGCGCCCATGTCGAGCATCTCGACCACATCATCGCTGCAGCCTCCCGCGACGCCGGTATTGCGCTCAAGGATGTCGATGCCATTGCCGCGACCGCGGGTCCGGGCCTGATCGGCGGCGTGCTCGTTGGCCTCACCACCGGCAAGGCCATCGCCGCCGCGTTCAACAAGCCCTTCATTGCCGTCAACCATCTCGAAGCCCACGCGCTCACCGCGCGGCTCACCAATGGCCTTGCCTTTCCCTATCTCATGCTGCTCGTTTCGGGCGGACACAGCCAGTTCGTCCTCGTGCGCGGCGTCGGCCAATATGAGCGCTGGGGCACCACCATCGACGACGCGCTCGGCGAAGCCTTCGACAAGGTGGCAAAGCTCCTCGACCTCGGCGTGCCTGGCGGGCCGAACGTCGAAAAGATCGCACTGAAGGGCAACCCCAAGGCCTTCGCCTTCCCGCGGCCGCTGATCAAGGAAGCGCGGCTCGATTTCTCCTTCTCTGGGCTCAAGACCGCCGTGCGCCTTGCTGCCGAAGCGCGCGCGCCGCTCACCGAGCAGGATGTCGCCGATATCGCCGCGAGCTTTCAGGCCAGCGTCGCCGAAATCGTCGCATCGCGTTCCCGGCGCGCGCTCCACCGGCTCCGCGACGAACTCGCCCCCGGCGTCCCGCTGCAACTCGTCGTTGCCGGCGGCGTCGCGGCCAACCGCACCATCGGGGCGGCGCTCCGAGAGGTTGCCGAAGCGGCAGGCGCTACCCTCGTGGTGCCCCCCATTCCGCTGTGTACCGATAATGGCGCCATGGTCGCCTGGGCCGGCGCCGAACGGCTGAGCCTCGGCGCACGCTCGACGCTCTCGGCTCCGGCCCATGCCCGCTGGCCGCTGGACAGCGCCGATATGGCGCTTTCCCCCGCGGGTGCCACGTGAGCTTCGCGCGGATCAGCGTCATCGGGTCCGGCGCCTGGGGCACGGCGCTTGCGCAAGCCGCGGCCCTCGGCGGCGGCGAGGTCACCCTCGTCGGCCGCGACCCTCTCGTTATCGACGACATCGCCCGCAATCGCCGCAATTCCCGCTATCTGCCGGGTCTCGAGCTTGCCGAGCGCGTTGGCGCCTCCGCCGCCTTGCCCGCCAGCGATCTCGTCATTCTCGCGGTCCCAGCCCAGCAGAGCCGCGCGGTGCTCGGTCAGTTCGCCGCGGGTCTTGCCGGCCTCCCCGTCGTGCTCTCGGCCAAGGGGCTCGAACGCGGCACGCAGCTGCGCCAATCCGAAGTGCTCGCCGCCATTGTGCCGAGCGCCGTGCCCTTCGTGCTTTCGGGCCCAAGCTTCGCCGAGGATGTCGCGACGGGCCGGCCCACCGCCGTCACGCTCGCCGGCGACGATGCCGAACTCACCTCCGAAGTCGCGGCCGCGCTCGCCGGCCCCACATTCCGCCCCTATGCCGCAGACGATCGCATCGGCGTCGAGTTGGCCGGCGCCTTGAAGAATGTCTATGCGCTCGGCGCCGGGGCCGTCGATGGCGCGGGGCTCGGGGCCTCGGCCCGCGCGGCGCTGATCGCGCGCGCCTTTGCCGAATTGACCCGACTCGTCGTCCGCATGGGCGGCACGTCCACGAGCCTTGCTGGCCTTGCCGGCCTGGGTGACCTCACGCTCAGCTGCACCTCGGTGCAGTCGCGCAATTATCGCTATGGCGCGGCGCTCGGCGCCGGCCGGTCCACCGAGGCCATCGGGCTTGTCGAAGGCGTTGCCACCGCGCCCGTCGCGCTTGAACTCGCCCGCCGCCACGGCATCGACGCGCCGCTCGTCGAGGCGGTCAATCGCCTGCTGTCGGGCACTGAATCCATCGCCGAAATCGTCGCTAGCCTGATGGCGCGGCCACTCAAACGGGAGACCTGAATGACGTTCTACGCCCTCACCGCCAATGACAAGCCGGGCCATGTCGAGCAGCGCATCGCGCTCCGTCCCGATCACCTCAAGTTCCTCGAAGCGCTCGGGCCCCAACTCAAGCTCGCCGGTCCGTTCCTCGACGAGGCCGGCAACATGGTGGGCAGCATCGTCGTCATCGAAGCCGACAGCCTCGAACTTGCCGAAGCCGCATTCCGGCGCGACCCCTATTATCTCGGCGGGCTGTTCGAGAGCGTCACCATCAAGCCCTGGCGCCTCGCCATCAACAAGCTCTGAGGCGACGGGCCATGGCGTACTGGCTGATGAAGTCCGAGCCCGACGTCCTCTCTTATGACGATGTCGTCGCCAAGGGCGTGCCCGAGGAATGGCACGGCGTGCGCAATTACGCCGCCCGCAACAACATGCGGGCCATGCAACTTGGCGAAAAGGCGTTCTTCTACCACTCCAATATCGGACGCGAGATCGTCGGCATCGTCGAGATTGTGGCGCTCGCCCATCCCGATTCCACCGCCGAACTCAACCAGAAGGGCGAGGTGGTGTGGGAATGTGTCGACGTGCGGCCGGTCCTCAAGCTGCCCAGGCCCGTCACGCTCGATGTCATCAAGGCGACGCCGGAGCTTGCCGAAATGGCGCTCATCAAGCTCTCGCGGCTCTCGGTCTCGCCGGTGCGCGATACCGAATGGGCCCTGCTTTGCCGCATGGCGGGGCTCGACTGAGTTGGCTGGCCTTCCGCCCGGAGCGCTTCCAGCAAAGGTGGCGGGTGTCTCCCGGTTCGGACGCGCGGCAAACCAGGAACCCGGACCATTTCACCGTCTCAGGTGAAACATGAAACGGTCTAAGCACTAACACCTAGGCTGCCTGCCGACTTGCCATCGCCATCTTGCCCGTGTCATGGGGCGGGTCTATACGCCCCTCCCCGTGTCCTTTTGTCGCGCCGCCCCTGTCCGGCTCGCGTCGAGGCGCGGGATAGCATGTGCCCCGATATTCAAGTGAGATTGCGATGAGTGCTGAATTGACCGATGCCGGCGCCGTCGAAGCGCCCGCCGCCCCCGCGACCCTCACGGCGCAGAGCCGGCTGGTCATCGCCCTGCTGCTTGGCTCGACCTTCGTGGTGTTTCTCAACGAAACCATCATGAGCGTCGCCATCCCGCATCTGATGACGGATCTGGGCGTCACGGCCTCTGCGGCACAATGGCTGACCACGGCGTTCCTGCTCACAATGGCGGTCGTCATCCCGATCACCGGCTTCCTGATCCAGCGGATCAACACACGGCCGATCTTCATCCTCGCCATGTCGATCTTCTCGCTGGGCACCCTGGTCTGCGCCGTGGCGTCGGGCCTGCCGCTGCTTGTACTCGGTCGTGTCATCCAGGCGATCGGCACCGCGATCATGATGCCCTTGCTCATGACGACCGTTATGACGCTGGTACCGCCACAGGCGCGCGGCAAGATCATGGGCAATATCTCCATCGTCATGTCGGTGGCGCCTGCCATCGGCCCGACCATCGCCGGGCTCGTGCTGTCCACGCTCGAGTGGCGCTGGATGTTCATCCTCGTTCTGCCGATTTCCATCCTCGCGCTCGTCATCGGCTGGATGAAGGTCGAAAACGTCACGACGCCGCGCTATGCGCCGCTCGACGTGCTTTCGGTCATTCTCTCGGCGCTCGGTTTTGGCGGGCTGGTCTATGGGCTCTCGGCGCTTGGCGAGGGTGGCTCGGAGCAGTTGGTTCCGCTCTGGGCGGCGCTGATCGTCGGGGTCGCTGGCATCGTGATGTTCGTCATCCGGCAGATTATGCTGGCCTCGAAGGACCGGGCCCTGCTCGATCTGCGCGCCTTTCTTCACCGCAACTACACGCTATCGGTTTCCATGATGGCGACCTCAATGCTCATGCTGTTCGGCACGATCATCCTGCTGCCCATCTACACGCAGAACGTGCTCAAGCTTGATGTGCTGCAGACCGGTTTGCTGCTGCTGCCCGGCAGCCTGCTGATGGGCCTCCTCGGCCCGGTCGTCGGTCGCCTCTATGATCGGCATGGGGCGACCAAGCTGCTCGTGCCGGGCAGCGCAGTGGTATCACTGGTGCTCTGGGCGTTGACGCTCGTCGACCAGAACACCTCGGTCTGGGCGGTGCTGGCCGGCCATGTGACGATTTCGGCGGGTCTCGCCTTCGTCTTCACGCCGCTCTTCACCGCCAGCCTCTCGTCGCTTCCCATGCAGCTTTATTCGCATGGCAGCGCCATTCTGGGGTCCATCCAGCAGGTGGCGGGTGCGGCGGGCGTGGCGCTGTTCATCGCCCTGATGACTTTGCGCTCGGGCGCGCTCACCGCCTCCGGGGCCGCGCCCATCGATGCGCTGTCGGGCGGCATCCGCACGGCGTTTGTCGCGGGCGCCATCATTTCGCTCGTGGCGCTGGTGCTGGCCTTCTTCGTCAAGAAGCCGGCCGATGTTGTCGGCGGGTTCCACGGCGGGCATTGAGGCCCACCATAGAGGCGCCCACCAGGTTCACAGTCGGGTCTTCCCTCCACCGTTTACGAGGCCTCTGCGAAAGCGGTGTCGGGGGCGCGGTTTGGGGGTATCGGAGCGGTGTTGGGCAGGTTTGTCGGCGCCGCGCCGGTCGGCGAGGTGGTATCGGGTAGGCTGCACAGGCCTGGCCGGTATCCCGGCCAGGTCCGTGGGG
>JAIYDI010000032.1 GCA_027487555.1 Hyphomicrobiales bacterium | reverse complement strand
TGAGCGCTGCGATCGGTTTTGAAAAGTTGCCCGAAGCATAGGCGGGAGCGAAACGAGGCGGCCGCTTAAGCGACGGTGGCAGAGGGTTTGAACGCGATGGTGGCTCGTGGATTAGCGCGCTCCCGCTGCAAACGTAGGGAACACTGCGAAGTCGCGCAAAACTGGCCTCGCCGCCGGCCCCGGCTTGGATACCTTGCTTCCTAATTGGCTGGTCGATGTCTGCCAAACCGGGGGCAGTCCAAGATATTCGAAGCACGTACGTTAGTTACCGCCCTCATCCAGTAGCGATCCGGGACTGACACCCAGTGCCCTTGCGATGACCCCGATATTGTCGAGACCTACGTTGCGAACGCCGCGTTCAATGCCACTGATGTAAGTGCGGTGGAGGCCTGCCTCAAACGCGAGTTGCTCCTGCGAAAGGCCGCGCTCCTTGCGAAACTTTCGCACATTGTCCGCAAATCTCTGCCGCAACTCCATGCGATCATCGGAGCGCCGATGCACCCGATCGATCTACAGCCGATGAGTCTCATTTGCCTTGACTTGTAGCCGATGAGTGTCGGTCATGGCGTCATGGACCAAGACGACACCAGGGTAGGGAACGCAGGACAGGCGCCGATCGCGCCACGTGCAGCACGCTATATCAAGCTCGGACGAGGAGATCAGTGGTTCGACAGTTGCCGCACACATAACCGGATCGAGTTCGGACACCCGTTGATCAGTGATGAGGTGGCTCGCCAGGGCAAAGAGGCCATTGCCAGCGCTTACCTCAAGAGTGGTCGTAGCCAAAGCAAAGCCACCGACCATGCTCGCGAGGTCAACGATTTCTACCAGATGGGTCCCGACTGTCTGTGGGTGACTTTTGCTGAGGGGTCGATGTGGTGGGCCTTTGCCAAAACAGATGTGCATCAGTTGGACGCGGAGACAGCGGAACACGGGAAGCGCTATCGGGAGCTGGTCGACCCTTGGCGAAACACGGACTTGGCCGGCAAGCCGCTGGACTTCAACTCACTCAGTACCCGGCTTACCAAGGTCGCAGCGTATCGCCAGACCCTGTGCGCTTTCGAGCCGCTGGAGGGGTTGGTGCGCCGCATCAATGCCATTGACGAGCCCGTGGTCGCAGAAGCGAAGCAGGTCCAGGGGCAGTTGCTGGAATTGACACAGCGGCTGATCGCCCAGTTGCATTGGCGCGACTTCGAGGTGCTGTGCGACTTGATCTTTGCGCGCTCGGGCTGGCAGCGGGTCGCAGAGCTGGGCGGGCTCCAGAAGGGGACTGACCTGGTGCTACAACAGACTGCGACCGGCGAACGAGCATTCGTCCAGGTGAAGTCCGGATGCGATCAGGCGACGCTTAGCCGCTATGTCCTGGACTTCGAGAGCGATCCCGGCTTCGATCGGATGTTCTTTATCTGCCACTCTCCCAAGGGAGCGCTCACCGCCGGTCCTTCCAGCAAACCGGTACACGTCTGGTCGGGGCAGGCGACAGCCCGGCAGGCGATTGCCGCCGGGCTGCTGGACTGGCTGGTTCAGAAAGCGGGCTAGGACGCGTTCTTCTGTCCCACCATTTTTCCAGGTGCACGAGGGCCCGGGCTTCGGCTTCCTCGCTACTCAAGCCGTCATAGGGGCCGGGTACCACTTCGAGCTCGAAACCCTTAATCTGCATAGGGGGAAGCCGCTCGCTAATCAGATTAATCACCGAACGGATTGCCTTCTCATCCCCGCGCGCAACCTTCTGCATCAAGGATTTTATTCCGGCTGCGATCAAGGACGTGGTGTAGGTTTTGTCACCTTCCCTAATCTGAACCGAACGGTTCAGCAGTGCTTGCTGTGTGAAGTGAGTCCAGCCGATTGTCGGGAGGACCTTATCATTCCCATGCGCATGAAACTGCGGTGCCGGGCAAACGACAGCCCGGCAAGCGATCGCTGCCGGGCTGCTTGAGTGGTTGCTCCAGGAGGCTGCCTAGGCCCTGTCGCGCGCCACGACTGGGCTAAGCATCCTGTCCACTAACACGGCGAAGAACTTTCTACGGTCAGAATTTCTTTCTCTTGCCGGCCCTCACCACGTCCGCCTCTTGTGCAGCGTTCGACCTGCGTTCATTGCGCATCATCTCATTAAAGGTTGCTCGGGGCGGCGGCGGGCGAACCTGATCCTCGGGAAGCAGCCCAAAGTAGCGCGGACTGTCAAGGTTGTAGGATTCCAAATGATTCAGGCTTCCTAGTGCCTCGTCGAGTATCACTTTAAGCTCGTCGTCCTTTGGAGACCTCGTAGCGGATTTTTGGAGCCTCGTGACCAGCAGTTGTTGCTCCTCGCGAATCTTGCGGATCGCAGCTCGAGCGGCCCGCTGCTCTGCCGTGACGCCACCATAGACCCAAACGCACGCCTGGTCCGCGTCGATAAGGATGTCGTCTGGATGGATATCCAAGACGGGTGGCGGCAAACCCTTTCGGAGGTTGTCAGCGATCGCTTGCTCCCCTCGGTGGCGGATTTCCACGAAGTTTCCGAACAGCGCCCAAAACTTGTCCTCCTTTCTTTTGTTCGCGCCTTGGATAGCGGTCGCGGCGACGCGCTGGGATCCTGCATGGCCCTTGATTGCCCTTGACAGGGTCGCCCGCATGAGAGCCTGCTCTGCCGTCAGTGGTTGTCCATCCTCGCTGATGGCAACCACGCGCGCTGCTTCTTTCAAAATGAAGTCGTCATGGAGTACGATCTTCGGAGCCTCAGGCTTTTTGTTTGGCGGTCGCCCCTTCGGATTTCCGCTTACTTTGGGCTGGAACCTGTGTTCGACCGGGGGATGTCCCCGGCCCCGTTTTGGGGGCGGGTCATCGCGAAAATCGTCGTCATCATTGGCCATAGTGCGAACTCACATTTGAGGGAGCTCTCCCCACGGGATCGCGGGGAGAGTGAGGTGCTTTGTGGTCCTTTCTAGAGTTCGGTGTCGTCGCGTGCTGGCGCAGACAGCACTGCTTGGCGGCCGGTCATCTGTTCCCAACGCTGGACGGCGACGTCGACATACCAGGGGTCGAGTTCCATGAGCCGGGCCCGCCGCCCGGTTCGTTCCGCGGCCAGGAGCGTTGACCCCGACCCTCCGAAGGGATCGAGGATGATGCCCCCTTGGGTGGAGCAGTCCCGGATGGCGTCAACCAACAGCCCGACTGGTTTGACGGTGGGATGGCTAGCTAGGTCCTGCCTACGGCCTTTTCGGAAGCTATTGGCCCCGGCGTGGGACCAAATGTTTGTCCGATAACGCCCGTGCTTGCCCAACTCGATATTGTTGATGTGGTCAGCGGTGCCGCTCTTGAAGATACCGATCAGTTCGTGCTGTGAGCGGTAGAGGGAGCCCATGCCGCCATTGCCTTTGTCCCAAACACAGATGTTCTTGAGTTCGAGACCGAGTGCGCGCGCTGCCGAAATGAGGTCCCAAATGTGGCGCCAATCGATAAACAGCATAAGGATTGTGCCGTTTTGGCTGAAGGCAACCATGTGACCAATGGCGGTCTTCAGAAAGTCGATGAACTGATCGGCGGTCATCTCGCCCGAGGCCATAGCGAAGTTCTGGTGCTTGACCTTGCCCATCCCGCTGATGATAGAGGCGGCAAGATTCCAAGGGGGGTCACTTAGCACCTGCTGCGCTCTCTCCATGCCCATCAACCGCTCGTAGCTGTCGGCAAGTAGTGCATCAGCGCATAGGATCTTGTGATCTCCCAGGATCCAAAGATCACCAACTCGAGTGATCGAAGGAACCGATCGATCGATCGCGTCGACGTGGTCGGCCGGGTCAGGACGATCCTCGCCCTCCGTGTTCGCAATGATCCCTTCGCTCTCAGCGGTAGTGAATCCAAGTGCCTCGGTGAGGTCGAGTTCGGGAGCAGTGAGCACAATCAGCTCCTCGCGGAGCATTTCGATATCCCAACCGGCGTTCAAGGCGATCTTGTTGTCAGCAAGCATCAAAGCTCGCTTCTTTTGTGCCGACAGCCCTACTATCGAAATCGTTGGAACTTCTGCCAGTTTGAGCCGAAGGGCTGCCTGGAGCCGAGCATGACCGGCGATCACGACCAAATCTTCATCGATGATGATTGGGTTCGTGAAGCCGAACTCGCGAATGGCAGCGATCAGTTGAACGATCTGTCTTTCCCCATGGGTTCGCGCATTGCGAGCGTTTGGAGCAAGCGTGTGAGGATCGCGGTAGATCACCTCGAGTCGCCGAAGTTCCTCGGCCAGAAGGTCTTTCTTGCTCGCCTGGGCAAGCTTACCGCGGCGCGAGCCGCGATTGTCTTTCAGCAGACGTGCTTCTTCGTTCGTCAACGGCGTTGAAAACGCAGTAGACGCAGCAAGTGCGTTGTCATCTTTCATTTTGGGTCTTAACCGCCGGGCAGTGCTTTGCGCGAATCGACCTGAGGGCCGGCACCCCGGGTCGTCGTGAGCCGCCGATCCAAAGCCAAAACACGGCTATGGAATAAGTTGGCTGTTCCAGGCGAGCGGTTTTGCAGGGATGCAGCTCGATGACCCTACACAGAGTATGGTCCTGGGCATTTATCGAGACAAGAAATCAGTTCACAAAGCATTTAGTCGCGTTGGGTCAATCCGGTGGTCATTCAATGTGCAGGTGATCTTCCCTGCTTCGGGCGACGCGTTTCCCTGTTATTCCGATTTGTTTTCCCTGTTAGAAATTCCGCCGCGTTGAAGGTAAAATCCCGAAAACCCACGATATATCAGGGGTATGACGCGCGTCTCGAGACCTGCGGGAGTTGTTGGAGCGGGTATTTTTCGTGATATCAGGGAAAACTGGAACGGAGCCTAGTTTTGCAAGACTACATCCACCGCCATTAACTCATTGATATTATTGGTGTTTGTGGTCTCCAGTGGGTGCCTCGGCCAACCCCCGGAAAGCTCGCGTCTATTCGCCATGACCGCCGCGCGAACCCAACTGGAGACGGCCAATTCGGGGGCCGAATTGGCGATGCGTTCGCGCTATTCTCTAAGGGGCTATTTGGCACTTGGCATTGGGGCGCTTCATTCCACCACCAGTTCGTGAGCGGACTACTTGGTCTCCAGTGGTACGGGGGCGCTCTTCACAGGTGCTGCGGATGACCGCTTTTGGCCCGAAGCGGACATTTACGCCGCACGGTGCATGGCGGCGTAGCGACCACCGGCTGCGATCAACTCCGCATGCGTGCCGCGCTCGATGACGCTGCCATGCTCGATCATGATGACGCGATCAGCACGCTCAATTGCCGATGTCCGGTGAGCGACCACCAGCACAGCCCGGTTTGCCGCGATCGCTTCGATGGCATCCAGGATTCCTTCCTCGCGTTCGGCGTCGAGATGGGACGTCGCTTCGTCGAGGATCAGTAGCGGTCGATCTCGAAGCACCGCACGGGCGATGGCGATACGCTGCCGTTCGCCACCCGAGAATCGCTTGCCGCGCTGCCCGACCATGGTGCCCAGCCCATCGGGGAGCTGTCGCAGCAGGTCATCCAGCCCGGCCCTATGCAAGGCATCGGCAACTCGGTCGTCCGTTGCGTCATCGAGGCCGTAGCTTAGGTTTTCCCGCAGCGTCGCATCGCGTAAGTAGACGTCCTGGCTCACCAATGATACAGACCGCCAAGCATCTTCTTCGGTCAGCTCGCGCGTGTCTTCGCCGACGATCCGAACGCTGCCGGCGGTTGGTCGGATCGTCGAACTGGCAAGGCTGAGGATGGTCGACTTGCCAGCACCCGAGTGTCCGGCAATCGCCACCGTTTCGCCACGCCGCACCGTGAATGAGATGTCGTGCAGCAGTTGAGCCGGCCGATCCTCAGATCCATTTTCCGCAGCGCTCTCCAGCCGCGTCAGCGAGACTCCGGCGAGAAAACCGCTCATGCCGGCGCTGGCGCCAGCAATATCGGACAGCGTCGGCACCGCCACCGCCTCGCGACCCGGATAGGTGTAGCTCACCCCGTCGAACTCCAGAACCGCATCGCTTGCGGCAGGCCGCGTTCCCGCGGTCGCCGCCACTGTCGCGAGCCCGGTATTTGGCGATTGCAGAACCGCCTCGACGCGGTCCAATCCCATGGCAGCACGGATCAGTGGGTAGCGCTGCCCCACAACTTCGCCGAGCGGTTGGCGCACCAAGCCGACAAAGAATAAAGCCGACACCACGCTGCCGATCGAGAGTTGCCCCGTCGACGCCAGCAGAACGCCAATGGCGAGAAACGTCACGGTGATCAGGTCGAAGCACACCCTGTAGGCGATGCCAATCAGCGCCCGCCAGCTGTCCATCTTCGCCGCAAGGTCGACCGATTTGTCGGCGATTTCGGCAAAGCGCAGTTCTTCGGCCGCTGTGGCGCCCGCCTGCCGCACCAGGCTTACTGCGTCGCCGCTGGTTGTGCTTTCGACCTGCGCCGCAGCAGCCGCATTGACCTCGTAGGCCTGCTTGATCGTTGCGTTAATCTGCCCCTCGGCGAACCGCACCGCCCACAACGCCAGGGGCACCAGGGCGAAGGCGGCAAGGAACCACGCGTTGATAGTGGCCAACGCAATGGCGACTGCCGCCAGTCCGACCCAGCCATGGACTGTCGCGAGCGGCACAGTGCTGAACAGCGGATCAACGAGCCGCATGTCATTGGTCAGTCGGCTGTTCAGCACGCCTGGATTGATGGTCGAATAGCTGAGCAGCGGCATGCGCAGCACCTCGGCATAGAGGCGTCGGGCCAGTTGCCAAGAGAGGCCGTAGCCGATGCGCGCGCCCAGGGTGTTGGCCACGACTTCGGCCAGCGCCGAGGCGATGGCAAGGGTAGCGACCAACCCCAATAGCGGCAGCACCTCAACCAGCCCGGCTCCGCGGAGTGATGCATCGATGATGCTACCGAGAAGCAAGGGAAGTCCGACTGGTAGGGCAGCGGCCAACGCCGTGCAGGCAAGGATCGGCACGATGCGCATCCAGTTGATGGTGATGCCGAGCCGCAAGACTCTACGGAACATGTTGGCGCCCTCCCAGCCAGCTACTGTATGGGTACAACGCCACTCCGACACTGCAAACAGGTTCTCCGGTAGCTGCGGCTGCTTCTGGCGCGAAGCGGACCCAAGGCAATGGCAGCTGCTGGCCCAAAGCGGACTGCGCGCTCGAATAGACGACTAGGGATGGGCGATGACCAGCAGGGTGCGGGCGCGGCGGAAGGCGCAGTCGAGGCAGAGGCGCAGGCTTTCGGGGTCGAGCGCGGCAAAGCTCTCGTCGAGGATGGTCAGTTCGGCATCCTGCAGCAGCGCGCGCGCCAGAAAAATCCGGCTGCGCTCGCCGTGAGAGAGCTGCCAGCCGGTTTCGCCCACCATCTGATTGAGCCCGCCCGGCATGCGGTCGATCAAGTGGCCGAGCCCAAGTTCGTCGCAGATCTGGCGTGCGTCTGCGAGGTCATCCGCCGTCGCCGGCCAACGCCGGCCCAGCAGCAGATTAAATCCCAGACTGCCAGAAAGAATGTGGTTCTCGTGAAACTGCGGGGCTTCGGTGGCGAACTGGTGCCAGCTGGCGCCCAGCGTAAGGCGATCGTGCCCGCGCAACAGCACCTGGCCGGAGTCTGGGGTGCGAATGCCCACCAGAAGCGAGGCCAGCGTCGACTTGCCGCCACCTGAGGCCCCTTCCAGCAACACGCGTTCGCCAGAATGGATGACGAGGTCGGCAGCGTCGAGCACCGGTCGGACGCCATAGCTGAACGAGACGCCAGACGCCTCCATCAGCGGCACGGCGCTGGCGCTTCCCTCTCGGAAGGCCGAGGGCGGCAGGAACGGCGGCGTTGGTTCGACTTCGGCGGCGGCCTTGAACATCGGCGCAATCTCGCGCCAGGCGATCACCGCGCGGCCGAGTGCGGCTAGGCTGGTGGCAACACTTCCAAGTGCGCGGCCGGCAAACAGAATACCGCCCAGCGCGATGGCGAGGAGGGTCGGATCGGGCACGCCGGGCAAGACGACGAGTAACAGTCCTGCAATGGCAAGCGCCAGCCATCCAGCGGGAATGCCGGCAACGAACGGCAGGGCGGCGCTGTCGACACCGACCGAGGTGGCTAGGTAGCCACTCATGTCGCGCCCCATCTCGTCGCGATGCGCAGCGCGCTCCTGTGCAAGGATGGTGCGATGGCCAACCATGCGCTCGATGAGCCCATGGGTGAGATCGAGCCGCTTGCCGGTCCATCTGTCGAGGCGGCGGAAAAAGCGGAGACCGAGGGCAACCGCCAGTATCGTCCAAAGAGCCAGCAGCGCCACGAGGAGCGCGCCGCCTGCGCCGCTCGCCAGCAGCCAGAAGGCAAAGCCGAGCTCGATAACGGCGACCGCTGCAGAGAGACCGCCGGCAATCGCCAGTGCCTCGAAAGCCTGCGACTCCATAACTCTGGCAAGGAGGTGGCCAGCGCCTTGCCGGCGGGTGACTTCCGGATCGAGCCGCAGGGCCCCGGCCAACAATCGCCCCTTGAGCAGGCTGCCGAAGTCCGCCGCCATCCGGGCATTGAGCCAGCCGGCGGCGGCGCGTAACGGCACCATCGACACCAGCAGCAGCGACCAGGCTGCCAGGGCACCTAAATCGAGCCTGCCCGCCAGAATGCTGCCGCCGATGATGCCCCAGGCAAAGATCTCAAGGCCATAGAGGGCGACCATGAGGGCAGTCACGCCGGCCAGTCGCAGCGGCAGCCGCAGGGCCCTGAGTTGAGCAACAAAGGGCGCGGAGGGCGGGCGCCGAAGGACCCAGATACCATTGACCGGCGTAGCCCCTAGCCGCGCACGCGCCATCGCCGAGCTGACGGACGGGCGGCGTCTGACGTTCACCCCGGCGACATCGAGCAGCTTGTCGATCTCGCGCTGCAGCGGCGCGGCATGGGGCGCGGTGAGCTTCTGCTCGAGCGTGGCAATTGGCAGGCGTCGGCGCCGCAGGTCGGGCGCCAGCACGATAAGGTCGTTGCCACTACGTGCGACGACCAGCACAAACATCGGCCCCCGGACGCCGCGAACCTGGACGATAGCAGGGTAGGCAACTGCGAGGAGCGCGCCGAGATCGGCGACGCCGGCCTCGATTTCCTCGACCTCGAGGGCAAGCATGCCGCTCGCCCAGTCGAGCCAATGCTCCAATGCGTCGCTCGCACCCGTGAGCACGCTGGCGGGAACGCTCGGCAGCCTTGCATCAGCGTGCAGCGCCGTTGCCGATGCCAGCGCCGCGAGGCCATCACCCAGCCGCTGCAGCGGCCATGTGAGGCTCACCAGCCCGTCGTCCGGACCGGGGCGATGACGTGCCCGAACCTCGGTGGCCGGATACGCGTCGGCGACGGTGACACTGTCAGCAGTCATCTCGGACACGGCCATCCTCCACCCTGAGGGCGCGCCAGTGCCGGCCTTGCCAGAGGCTTTGCCGGGCGGTCTTTTCAGCTTCGAGCAGTTCGGCATAGCGCGACGGCGCTGCGGCCAGTCGTGCAGGATCGCCGTCCTCAACGAGGCGGCCGTTTTCGATCACCAGCACACGGCCAAAGCTCAGCGTCTCGGTAATGTCGTGCGTGGCGCAGAGCAGTGTCGCGCTGGCCCAATGGCGTCGCGCACTTCCGAGGAGACGCTGACGCTGCTCCCGATCTGTACCCCGGAAGGGCTCGTCGAGCAGAACCAGCCTGACATGTTCCTGGGCCATGGCGCGGGCAAGCCGCACGCGCTGACCCTCGCCGCCAGAGAGCAGGCCGCCGCCTTCGCCCAGTGATGTACGAAGCCCATCGGGCAGGCGCTGCACGACGGTGCGGAGGTCGGCGGCCGCCATTGCTGCTGCAAGCGGGGCGCTCTCGGGCGCTTCAGCACTGAAAGCCAGATTGTCGCCGAGCGAAGTATTCCAGAGTTGCACCGCAGGATCGACCCAGGCGGTGTGGCGGCGTAGCTGGGCCAGCCCTTCATTCTCAAGTGACATGCCGTCGACCAGCAGCTCACCATCGGCAAGGCTATGCCAGCCGAGCAGCAGACCGAGCAGCGACGACTTGCCGGCGCCTGAGGGGCCGACAATGGCCACATGCTCGCCCGCCTCGATTGTGAGATCGATGTCTTCGAGAACGACGTGCCCGCCCGCCTTGACGCTGCCACCGGTGATCTCGATGCGGGTCGGCGCGGAGGGACGCAATGGGGCTAGGGACGAAGCGTCTGCGCCGGAGTCGGGCGCCGCGAGTGGCTCAAGCAGGCGCAACAGCACATTGCGCTGCGCCGGGTACTGGTGCGCAAGCAACATTAGCGCCTGCCCGGCCACTGGAAGCTTGAGCAACCAGTAGACCAGCAGCAGGTCGGACGCCGCAATGCCGGCTGCACGCCCGAAATGCTCGAACAACACCAGGCTGAGGAGGCCGAGGGCCAACGCCTGTTGCAGGCTCTCGATCAGCAGCGTGGTCCGGCTCAGCCGCAATAGCGCCCGGGCCCAGTCGACCAGCAGGCCTTCGTGCCGCCGGCGGACTGCTCGCTGGGCGCGATGGACACGGACCGGAACGGCGCCGAGCAACGCATCCAGCGAAAAGCCATGCAGTGCTCCGGAATGACTGCGCACCCGCAGGTCGGCCTCGCTGACCAGCGGCTGCAGCAGCCAGGCAAGGCCCATCAGCAAGCCGACGACGATCACACCGAGCAGGGCGGTGTGAGTATCGATCAGCGCGATGCCGCCGAGCATCAGGCAGAGTTCGGCAATGGTCTGGACAAAGTGCACGCCCATGCCCGGCACGGCGCGACTGAGATGCAGCGAATGGCTGCGATCGGCCATGTCGGAGATCGGTCGGCTCTGGAAGTAGCGATCGCTGAGGCGCGGCAGTTTGTCGAGCAGCGCCATACGGAGGCGCAGTTCCACGGCCCGCCCCATCCGCAAGGCTTCGCGCACAACGCCGAGCCGGATGGCGAGTGCCGCCGACATGAGCAACAGCAGTGCCGCGGCCCCGCCCATCCGCTGTGCGCCGGGCGAGAGCAGCCCGCCGACATCCACCAATGCCCGCAGGCCAAGCACCTCGATGATCATCAACAGACTGGCGAGACCGATGGCGCCTAGAAGGGCGAGTGGCGATAGCAGGCCGTCGGCAAGCAGCAGCTTCAGCAAAACTGAAAACGGACGCGGCGCTTTCTCCGCGAGGGCAGCGGCAAGTTCGGGCGGCAGCGGCAGGTCGTCTGGTACCTCGGCCGGCGGCTTGGCGCGACCCGCTACGCGGACCAGGACGGCGCCCTTGACCAGCACTCGGCGCTCCCCGAGGGCGGCGCTCTCCGGATCCGGCGCCACCAGCCAGCAGTCCGGTGGCAGGATGGCGTAGATGTCGTCGGGGCTGGCGACAGTGCGCTGAAACAATGTTTCGACGATACGCAGCCCCTCGTCGCCGGCAACCAGCCCGCCGGCATCGAGCAGGTTGCCCGCCATGCGGATGGTCGCGTCGAGTGCCGCGAGCGGATACCAGCCCGGGTCGGCAGTGGCGATAGCGACAAGCCGCGCGAAGTCCGCATCGCTGCCGCCAAGTCCAGCGAAGCGCTCGGCCAGAGGTACAAGAAAGCTCTCCGATGTGGCCCAGTCACGCCAGGCTGCGGCCGGCACGCTGGCCTCATGGCGCAAGAGGTCGTTGGCGAGCGCCGCAGCCTTGACCCAGCGACGGCCAAGGCTGGGGTCCATAACCTGCAGCCATTCGCCATGCCGGCTCCAGACCACTACGAAATGAGTGGCGCCATCGCCGAGCCGCACGACGACGATTGCGGGGAAGACCGTCTGGCGTTCGAGGAACAAATGGTCGACCGGCAGGAGCGACTGCGTGGCGCTGACGCCGAGGCGATTGGCGACCTCTTCGAGCGTGTCGATCGAGGTGCCGTCGATGCCGGTCTGGCAGGCCTCGCGCAGGCGGCCATAGCTTACCGGAATGCGAAACCCCTCAAGCACGCATTTGAGTGTCGCCGGGCCGCAGTCCATGCTCGACGTCTGCACAACTTCCGGCGCGAACCAGCGTCGGGTGGAAGCAAACGCGCTCATCGCCCGACAACCAGACCGGTGACGCGCATAATGAGGCCGGCAGGCGTCGTGTCTTCCACCGCGATCTCGAGCGCACCGGGTTGGCCGTGCTGTAGTGCCGCGACACCGGGGATGCCTCGGTCCATGGTGAGCTCGACGCGGATGGCGTTGTCGCGCACCTCGCTTGCGACCGCGGACACTGTGGCAGGAACCGCCTGGACGTCATGCAGGCCGACGCCATCGAGATGAAACGTGGCAGGCTGGCCCAAGCGGATGCGGCCGAGGGCCTCGGACGGGGCAAAGGTCGCCGCAATGATCACCACGCCATCGGGCACGATGGTGGCGAGTCGTTCGCCGATGGCCACGAAACCGCCCGGCCTCAGGCTGCCGACGTCGCCGATACGCCCCGCAATGGGCGCGCGAATGATATGCCGCGCCACTTCCCGCTCGGTCAGCGCGATGGTGGTCTTGGCGGTATCGATATCGGCCGCAATCGCCGCGCGATCATTGCTCAGTCCCTCGATCTCCGCGACGGCTTGCGCGTCACGGGCATGTGCATCGAGGCGAATCCGCAGGACTTCGGATACCCAGCCTTTCTGCGTTGCCGTGAGCAAGTCGACATCGGCGGTGGCCTTGAGTACGTCAGCAGCCGATGTGCCACCAGCCTTGGCCAGCTGTCCGAGCCGCTCGGAGCGACCGCGGGCAAACTCGAGCGCGGCGATGGCTTCGTCATTGTGGGTTTCGGCGACCGCTGCTGCGGCTTCGGCCGAAGCCAGTTCATTCTGCTGCTGCGACTGCCGGGCCTCGATCTGGCGGCCCAGGTGCTCAAACTTGGATTCCAGCCCAGACAGAGCAGCCTGCGCTTCCGCCAACCGAAGTCGCTCCTCCGTCGCGTCCAGCTCAGCGATGACATCGCCTGGCTGCACGGCCAACCCGAGAGCAGCGCGGAGCGACAGCAGCTCGCCTGCCATCGGCACGTCGATGGCGTGGGCGGCGCCAAGCGCCTCGACATGAGCAGACTGCGAAGAGGCATAGAGCGTCAGCGGCGCCGTGAAGAACCAGATCGACCAGGCAGCAATGCCGACTGCCGCAGCGGCCCAGACGAGGTGGACCTGCCGCGGGCGGTCGTTGGAAAGGGCCACCATCGTGTGAGAAAAGTGCGCCGTCATGACCTTCGCTCCGGTGCGCGCACAGACTCTAGTGCGGCGCGTGCACGAGGTTTTGCGGGCGGGGGAGGACTGGGTGCAACAGTGGGGCAAATGCCCCACTTGGGCGGGTCACCCACCCCGATGCCCCACCATCCAACATGCGTCGATCCCTCCTGGTCCATGCGGTAAGCAATTGGATTAACTGGTCTATTCGATCCCAAGAGGCGCTTCCCGCCCAACTGGCACGCCGGTTGCAATTGAATTGGCAACGCCGGCCCAGCCGGTTGGGACCACTGTGATGCATCAGAGTTTCGACAGTCCAGAAATCGTCCGCGCCCATTGCCCGATGCACTCGGCTGTGGCCGAGGGACTGCAGCCGAGCGACGAGCTGGTGCTGCCGATGTCGCGCCGCATGGTGGTACAGCAGACGCGGAACGACGACGGACTGCCCGAACTGGTCCTCTACTATGAGGACAAGGAAATCTCTTTCGACGAACCGCACCTCTTTGCCTTCGGCGAGGCGCTGGCGCGCCAGGGTCGCTTCCGGGCGGACTCAGCCACACGCTGGGGTGACGGCTACGAGTGGGTCGCGGTCAAGGGTTTGCTCGAAAGCCTGATCGAGGCCGGCATCCTGGAGTCCGGCACGGCCGAGACGGCTGTGCGGTCTGCAAGCCACGCTCGACCCTCGCCGCTGCCGCCGGCCCTCACGACGGTGGCCCGCAGCTGGGAAGACTGCGCCGCCATTACCCACGAGCTCGCCGGTCGCGCTATCGATCCCGGACATCTCGAACTCATCGTGCCGATGTTCCGGGTGGCACATATCGCCCTCGATACCGATGGCCGACAGGTGGGCGAAGCAAATGTCTTTCCCCGTCCGCTACGGCTCGATACGCCGACTGAGTGGATGGCCTGTCCGTTCCCTGGTACCCGCTACATGGCCGACCGGCCAATGAATACCAGCGCGCTCAAGGCCATGCGCAATCACTGGCAGCAGATGATGGCGGCGCTCAAGCTGATCCGGGCACGGTTTCTCGAACGCTTCCCCGCGGCAGCCGATCGCTGGACGCTGGCGCATGTCGAACGTCTGGCAGCGCTGGTTCTCGCAGTACCGACCTATCAACTGGTTCGTAAAGGCGCCGACGCTGCCCCCCTCCATCCGGCACTTTCCTCGCTTTTCCGCGTCACCGACGGGCTGCGCATGGCGACCCATCAGATGATGTTCATTCCGGTCGGGGAACCCGTACTGCCGCCTGACAGTCCGATCACCGCTGAGGCGATCTTCGACTATGCGGAGCGCAACTACTCTTTCCATTCGGAGACCGGTGTGTGCGCCGGACCGAGCCACATGGTGCGCGAGTTCCTCGATGCCGTGCTGCATGGCGAGGAGGACCGGGACTTCGCCTTCGATCCCGATGTGGCAGCGGCGCTCGGGGATGTCGATGTGGCGTTCGACTACGGCCTCCACGCCCTGCAGGCGCATGCTGCGCTGTTCCGCTTCTGGCCTGCCATGGCGCGTTCGTATGAACGGCTGGCCGGCATCGCAACTGCTGCTCATGCAGATGGCGAGGCGAGCTATGCCGATCTTTCGGCCCGGCTCACCGCCCATGTGTCGAACATGCAGCGGGTCACGCTGCTCGGCACGGAGGAGCGCCGCGCGAGCCGCGAGCGCGCCTATGCCGGTATCTTCGACCAATGCGGACTGGGCTTGCATTCTGCCGGTGACGGTCTGGTGGCGCGGCTCGCCGCGGAGCGAACCGTCTCGCGAGGCGCACTCTCCGCCGAGCTTGCCGGCCACCTGGTTCCGGCCCTCGGGACATCCGGCCACACATCGGCGCTTGCCGAAGCACTGGCAGACTTCGCGCTCGACACGCAGGCGATCATTGCCGTCTCCGAACGCTGCCAGGACGCGGTCAATGCTAGTATCGGTAGGGCATCGCCGGCCCGCGCCTTCACCGTCGCCGACATAGCCGTCCACGGCCGCCTGCTTGGCAACGTCCCCCAGCGTCTACCCTTCCTCACCGAGGAACTGGCCGAGGCGATCGGGTGCCTTCTTTCCATCGACGCCAACGGCATTGCCGTAACCACGTCGTCCGACATTCCCAGTTCGGCGGACATCCGCTGAAAACTGCGCAGTTGCGCTTAACCCGAGGAGACTCTCATGAACATCAAAACCAACGTCCGCGCCGGCGGCCAGAAGCGCAAGCAGGGCAGCTCGACCGACTCGAGCTCGGTCGAGACCGAAGTCTATGTGCCGCCCGTGAGCCGTTGCGTCGGTATCTGACGCCGCGACGACCATCGCCGGATGGGAGCAGTGCTCCCGTCCGGTCGGCCATTTGATGATGACATTTTCAAGCGCCTGTTCGCGGCTTGCCAAGCATTTGTTCGGCACCTATCAATTTCAACCCGCGTCCATCGCCGCATTCATCTTGCAGCGTCAGGGCTCGCGACAGGGCCCCATGCCGAAAGCCACCTTCAACCTCAGGCTCTGGTTTGCCATTGGAAGTCTGGGCAGTATCGTGCTGATCTGCGCCGCGGCGGCGTTCTGGCTTAACGGTTATCTCTCCGACAGCCTGATCGACCGAGAAAGCCAAGTTTCGCAGGAGTTCCTCGAGACCATCACCGCTGTCAATGGCGCGCAGATGTTTGCAGATGACGGTGCCGTCGTGCCGCACCAGAGCGCAGAACTGCTCGACTTCGTCAAGCACGCCCTGAATATTCCTGGCATACTACGGATCAACATCTACACCACCACGCGGCGTGTCCTATGGTCGACGGAAGACAAGCTTGTTGGTCAGACCTTCAAAGACAACGACGAACTCGAGCGCGCGTTGGACGGTGAGATCGTCGCCGAAATGAGCTACCTCACCGACGCCAACAAGGCCGAACATGTCGCGCTGGGCAATGTCGGCCACTACATCGAAGCCTATATGCCGTTACATGACAGGGCGCCGAACCGGTCGGTCGTCGCCGTCATGGAATTCTATCGGCTGCCGTTGCGTCTCGACGATCGCCTGGCGGCCGGCAGCACGGCGATCTGGTCTGGTGCACTTGGTGCAGCGCTGCTGCTGTTTACATTGCTGTACTGGATTGTGCAGCGCGGCGCCCAGATCATCGAGCGCCAGCAGCGTGAACTAGCCAATGTCGCGGCCATGGCTGCTGTCGGGCAGATGTCGAGCGCGGTGGCGCATAGCCTTCGCAATCCAATGGCCGCGATTCGATCCTCCGCGGAATTGTGGCGGAGCCAGCTGCCGCCTGAGACCCAGGAGATCGCCGACGACATCATGCGCGACGTCGACCGCATGGATTCCTACGTGCGCGACCTCCTTGCCTATGCGCGGCCGGAACCTTACGACCTCCAGGTCATCAACCCGCTCAGCGTCCTGTCGCGCATTGTGGAGAGGCACCGGCATGCCGCCGACCGTACCGACATCGTCATAACCCTGAGCGACGCTCTCGAAGGGACGGCCCGCATCAAGGCCGACTTCAAGCTGCTCGAGCAAGCGCTGACCACCGTTGTCACCAACGCAATAGAGGCCATGACCGAGGGTGGCCAGCTCGTCGTTGCCGCCGGCCGCTCGCCGTCCCGCGGCATGGTGCGCCTGAGCTTTGCGGACACGGGCAAAGGAATTGCGCCCGATGTATTGCAGCATGTCTCGTCGCGTCACTTCACCACCAAGCCAGGCGGCCTCGGGCTGGGACTGGTTTTGACGCGCGGCATCATCGAGCGTTTAGGCGGGACATTCCTCATTGCCAGCGTCCGCGACGTCGGCACCACCGTGACCATCGATCTTCCGGTGGCATGATGGGAGGCTCGGTGCTGATCGTTGAGGACGAGCCCGTGCTTGGCCGCAACATGAAGACTTTCCTGACCCGGCAGGGGTTTTCGGCAGAACATGCCGAAACACTGGCCGGTGGACTCCGGCTCTACGAGACGCTGCAACCGGATCTGGTGCTGGTCGACCACAACCTGCCCGATGGCACGGGGCTGTCGCTGATCGAGACCATTCGTGCCACCGATCGCTGGACCAAGCTGGTGATGGTCACCGCCCATGGCGGAGTAGAGCTTGCCGTGACGGCGATGAAAGCCGGGGCAAACGACTACCTCACGAAGCCTGTCTCGCTCAGCGAGCTCGGCCTTCTGGCCGGCCGGTTGCTGGCGCAATCGCGTATCGAAGGCACGCTGAGCTATCTCACATCGCGCGAACGGGCGCGCAGTGGCGTCGATCGCATCGTCGGCACCTCGCCGGGCATTCTCGAGCTCAAGCGCCGCATCCGTTTCCTCACTGCGGCGGAGAGCAAGGCCTCATCGGATGGCGTCGAGGCTGGGCCCCCAGTGCTGATCCTGGGCGAAACCGGCACCGGCAAGGAACTGGTGGCGCGGGCATTGCACTTTGATGGACCGCGGGCCGAGCGACCCTTCATTGCGGTCAACTGCGCGGCACTCCCCGAGCAACTGGTCGAGTCCGAACTGTTCGGGCACGAGCGTGGTGCCTTCACCGGCGCTACGGAAAAAAAGGTCGGCCTCTTTCAGGCCGCCGAGGGCGGCACGCTGTTTCTCGACGAGATCGGCGAACTGCCGCTGGCGCAGCAGGGCAAACTGCTCAAGGCCATTGAAGACAAGGTCGTGCGCCCGGTGGGCAGTGTCCGCGACCGTCCCGTCAACATCCGGTTCGTTGCCGCCACCAATGCTGCCATCGAAGAGCGTTCGCGCCTGGGCGAGTTCCGCAGCGACCTGCTCTATCGGCTGAACACCATTACTGCCGAGGTGCCGCCGCTGCGCCAGCGCGGCGAGGACATCCTGGCGATCGCCGAGACCTTCGTCACCGAGTTCGAGCGCCGCTATGGCCGATCGCGCCTCGAGTTTACCGCTGCGGCCCGGCACGCCCTGCTACAACACCCATGGCCGGGCAACATCCGCGAGTTGCGCAATGTCGTCGAGCAGGCAAGCCTGATGTGCGCTCGCGACCAAATCGATGTCGCCGATCTCAATCTGCGCGATGTACCAAGTCTGGCGCCATCAGTTGGCGCTGCGATCGAGGCGAGGGAGTCCAAGCTTGCCGACACCGAGCGCGCCATGATCATCGGTGCCCTGCGCCAAACCAACGGCAACGTCACTCTCGCCGCCCGCGCCCTCGGCATCTCCCGCGACACACTCCGCTACCGCATGGAAAAGAATCGGCTTAGGCGCGAGCATTACAGCTGAGGCGGCTGGCATGACGCAGCCTCAGTGACCGCTCCTGGCGCAAAGCGGACCCGAGAACCGACTGCCTGAAGGGAGTGGACTGATCGCAAACCGATGGTGGAGTTCAGGGTAGTTAATCTAGCCTCGATGGTAGATTGTCATTCTCTAACAGGTATTTAGCGAGATTGTGTCGGAAATTCCTCCGACATTTCCGGGGGTTAGGTAGCGAAACTCCACCGCCGGTTCGAATCCCTCCCTCTCCGCCACTAAGTCATTGATATTAACGGTGTTTTTGGTCTTTCCAGGGTGCCTCGGCTAACCCTCGGGAAGGTCGCGTCTATTCGCCCTCACAGCTGCCCGAAGCCAACTGGAGACGGACAGTTCGGAGGCCGAATTCGTGATGCGTTTGGGGAATTCTCTAATGGGCTATTTGGCACTTGGCATTGGGGCGCTTCACTCCACCACCGGTTTGGTGGACCGACTCTGTGGTCTAGAGGGAGGAACCGATCGCACACGCGGCTTGGAGAAGCGGCCGGCGACCGGTGCTGGACCCCAGCGGAACGTGTGACACTCAAAGTGGCAGGGCACGATCGCTATTGGCCAGTTGCTGGCTCTCGATGCCCGCGCCCGTGGCATGGGCGCTGGGAGGGGGAGACTCCGGACTAGCCTCGGGGCGCGAAGAGGATGACTGCAGCGGCTAGCAAAGCCAGCACGCCCCCTACCAGGTCCCACCGGTCCGGTACCGTGCCTTCACCCGCCGCATTGAGCGCGTTGTGAAGCTGAGACGCTGGAATGCCATCGAGGCGATGCACCAGCCCGCGATGGTCAGCAAGAACGCTGACCACTGCTGCGATCGCAGCCGCTTCGATTTCCTCGGCGGGCAGACGAATCGGCGCCGTGTATAATTTCGTCCCGGCTGCGACCTGCTCAACATAGTATCGATACCGGCGTGCCCCCTTGTTGGAGTGGCCCGGTACAAACCGGTTGCCCCTCTCCGATTTGAGCAGCCCGTCGAGGAGATGGGTTTGAGCAGAGGGCCGTCGACGTCGAGTCCGTGGTCCCTGGGTATTGGCAGCGAGTTTCGCTTGCACCGCGTCCCAAGTCGCCTGGTCGACAATCGCCGCATGCTGCCCGCGGTGCGAGGCCGCCTTGTGTGGCACACGCCCGATGTAGATCGGATTGGCGAGCAGCTTGTAGAGATGGCCTCGGGTGAAGGGGCGGTTGCCATAGTGGTTGCCCTTGGCGGAATACCGCGCAGCGGTCCGAATGTCGTCGTTCTGCAGCCGATCGATCAGGGCAGGGACGGTGCCCACCTCGAGATACCGATCGAAGACTGTACGGATGGTCGCTGCGTCCTTCTCGTTGATCACGAGCTGTCGGTTCACCACGTCGTAGCCCATGGGTGGAGAGCCACCCATCCACATGCCCTTCTTCTTCGACGCAGCGATCTTGTCCCGGATGCGCTCACCGGTGATCTCGCGCTCGAACTGGGCGAAGGACAACAGCACGTTGAGCATCAGCCGGCCCATCGAGGTGGTGGTGTTGAACTGCTGCGTCACCGAGACGAAGGACACGCCATGCTTGTCGAGGCGGTCGGCAAGTTTTGCGAAGTCGGTAAGCGAGCGGGTCAGGCGGTCGATCTTGTAGACGACGATGATGTCGATTTTGCCCGCATCGACCAGTTCCATGAGCTGGCGCAGTGCAGGTCGCTCCATGTTACCGCCGGAGAAGCCGCCGTCATCGAACCGGTCCGGGATCAGTTTCCAGCCCTCGTGCGATTGCGACCGAACATAGGCCTCACAGGCCTCGCGTTGCGCCTCCAGTGAGTTGAAGTCCTGTTCAAGACCCTCTTCAGAGGATTTTCGGGTGTAGACCGCGCAGCGGAAGATCTTCTGTTCGGTCATGCCGGGCCTCCGTCGGCCGCAAATGCTGCTTTCGTGGTCGTTCGGAGGGGCCGCCGCGACGCCGCAGTTGGGCCCAAGGAAGCGACGAGCCCGAAGAATTTCGGGCCGGACCATTTCGTCCCGGTGATGGCGCCCGCGACTGCTGAGAGGGTTCGGTAGTCTTTTCCGTGCCACCGGAAGCCTTCGTCTGTGACATCGACGATCTCGGTCGAGCCATTCCATTCGCGCATCAGCTGCGACCCGCTAGACAAATGAGGTCGGATCGACTTCGATGGCTCAGGGGGCGAGACGCTCACGGCGCTCGCCAAGCGCTTCTCGGCGCGTTCAGCCCTCAATTCCAAAGCCAGCTTTCGCAGCAGCCGAACGGTCCGCGGCTGCAGGCCACCGAAGGCTAGCTCCTGCAGCCGGTAAGCGATGCCGAGTCGAAGTAGGCGCGGTCGAAACGTCGGCGGCGGATACTGGCGATACAGGATCCGCCAGCGCGCTTTCAAGGATTTGGTGTCGAGCGTGTCGAGCGCCAGGATCTCGCGCTCGACCTCCTCTCTGGTTGGTCGCTTCACTCCGACACCATCTCGGCGATGCGGTAAACCCGTCCTCGCCCCTCGACCATGTCGGAGGTGACTTCCAGCTTCAGCTTCTTCTTGAGGCTGCCGCTGATGCCCCCGCGCACCGAGTGCGCCTGCCATCCCGTGGCCCCCATCAAGTCGGCGATCGTTGCCCCTTCGGCTCGGCGCAGGGCAGTGACCAATGCATCGAGCTTGCTGCCGGCCTTGGGAAGAGTGGACACAGCGCCATCGGGGATAGAGCGTTCGTGGCGATTGTCGGTCGATCCCGAATTCACCGTGATTGTCTCATCGCCGTGCGGCGTCTGGTTGCCATCGCGCTCCGGCACTTCGGTGGCGCTGATGCCAATGGCCTCGAGGCCCAGCTCAGATATCACGAGTGTTGTTCGCCCAACCTCTTCAGAATTGCGCCAAACTTCCTCGCCCGATTCAATGGGGCGCTCGGTGATCAATCCACGCGTCAGAAGGCTTTTCAGGACGATGCCATGGGTGCCGCGGTTGGTGCCGAGCGACTTGGCGAGGGGCAATACCAACTCGGTTTCTCGCGCTGCAGCGGTCGCCAGGATGACGCGTTGAGTATCTGTGAGTTTGTTGGAGGCCATGTGGCCCTCCTTCGGTCAGGAGCCCAGCGACGATCGCTGGGCTTGCACTGACCGAAGCCCGGAGTGGCTCCGGGCGACAAGGAACTCACCGACGAGTGCTCCCTGTCACAGCCATGCTTGGCATCCGCAATAAGTCCAGCGCTAAATTCCAATATTGGAGCAACTGGAAAGAAACTAAACAGGCGATAGGCAGCAAACAAAGTACCTCGCCTAGAGGATTTGCTGAAGCTCGACCAGAGAGCGCACTCATCACTTGAGTTCTTGGCAGAAAATTGGATAGCGACCGAGCTTGGCGGCCGACGTCACGTGTGAGAATCCCCGCGCTCGTCGGCATATAGTACACAGCAGCAGCGACCGATCGCGACGGCGGTTTTGGCCTATTTCGGACAGCGGCAAAATCGGTCCTTAACGATACTCGACTAGCCTGACTAAAAGTTAGCCGAGGTAAAAATCGATGCGCATCGCTACCCATGGCTGGCCGGCCGTCCTGCTCATTGTGGTGAGCTTGATGCTGCAGGGCTGCTCATCGCTTGGTCTGCCCAAAGATAAGTTGCCACTTTCGCAAAGCACGGTGAGGGCCCTTGCGTCGCTCGATACGTCGCCCGCGGCGCCCATGTTGGTCCGCATCTTCAAGCAATCTGCGGAACTGGAAGTTTGGAAGCCCACGTCGAGCGGCGACTACAGCCTCTTCAAGAGGTATCCCATTTGCAAATGGTCCGGCGAACTGGGACCGAAGATCAAGGAAGGCGACTATCAGTCTCCCGAAGGGTTCTACAGCGTGACACCCGGGATGATGAACCCGAAATCGGGCTACTATCTGTCCTTCAATACTGGTTTCCCGAACAAGTATGATCGCGCATACGGACGGACGGGGACCAACCTCATGGTCCACGGTGACTGCAAGTCAGTGGGGTGTTACGCGATGACCGACGATCAGATCCGCGAGATTTATGCCCTGGCGCGTGAGAGCTTTGCCGGAGGAAACCCAAGCTTCCAGCTAGAGCTGTATCCGTTCCGCATGACAGAGGAAAATCTCGCCAAACAGAGCAATAGCCCGCATGTCGAATTTTGGCGGAACCTGAAGGAGGGGTTTGACGAGTTCGAGCGTACACGGCGCCCGGCAGCGGTGGACGTTTGCGGCGGCAGGTACGTTTTTAACAAGGAGTATGGCTCGCGCAATGTGGATCCATTGGCCCAATGTCCCCCCACCATCCAGCCGGGTGCTCAAACCTAGCAGCACAGTGTCTGTCACTTTCGTGTAGGTTGAGACATCTGACCACGCTTGCGTCGGCGTGATGGTCGGATAAGTTGATGGTGTCCATGAGAAGCTTTCTGCGTGTCCTCATCGCTGTTCTAATGACGCTGTGCATTGGCTCGGCCTCAATTGCTGCGACCAATCATAACGATTTGGTTGTCGCGACGACTGTCGACACCCATGCGCCCGGGCCGCGGGCGGATACGCGTTGCCCAGAATGCGGCATGCACCGTCTCCGCTCTTGCGTGCAGTTCTGCTTGACAGCCATCGACATGGACACTGGTTGGTTCTCAGAAAGTCAGCCCTCTTCTGGACAAGCCCGCAACTTTCCCGCCGGGCTTTTGCCCGCCGGAATGAGCAGTAAACCACCACTAACTCCCCCCATCACCTGACAAATCTCGGCTGCCTCTGATCACGGGAGGTGCGCCAAAGACACGTGGCGACCGCACAGGGCGACAAGCCCGTCGAGTCTGCTGTTTACCATGTGCTCGCTTAACGCCTTATGGCGGGCGAGGTACCGCGTCAGGCCTCGAATGGGTTTTCTCAGCATTGATGCCGCCAAGGCGGTTCCGTACATCACATACCCGACAGGGCGCCGTCATGCGCGCACCGGTCGGCGAGCCGCATTGCACAGCGGGTACACGGATGAACCGCCACTGACGCTCCAGTCTGCCGACGGAGATCACCCCAAGGGCCGGGAGCTCAGTTTCGCTTGGCTAGCCGGCACCGTGATGACCGGGCTGACGTCAGTGCTCCTGATGGGCTCCGCTCTTTATGTCTCGTTCCAGGGACAGGCAACATTCTCCACGCCATATGAGGCTCTAGAAGTTGCCACGGGGAACAAGTCCGACCTGATCGAGATTTCTGCGACCAAGCAATCGCGGGTTCGCCCTGTTGCCGCCACTCGGTCCGATCTAGAGGTCGTGGAAGCGTCGATCAGGGAGACCGTCGAAGGGCGATCAATGATCCGGAGTCAGTCGTTCACTCGACTTGCAGCAACACTGGCAACAGTTGGGACCGTGCTGTCTGAAGATATTCCCGACTATGATCCGGCGGCGCTGCTGGATTCGATTGCCAACACTGCGCTGCAATTGGCTTCGAACCAAAACACCGACATTTACAGCACCACCGTGGAGGGCGAAGTGGCTGTCACCATGTCGGCCCTGCCAAGCAGCTTAGTTCCCGCGCCAGCGATATCCGACCCCATCGCCGCAAGTCTCGCGGCATCTGCGCTTGACGACGCATTTGCGGTCGGCGGAGGCGATACTGCGCTGGGCTACACCCTTTCGCCCGGCCACATTGCCGGTTTTGAGGTGTCCCCCGATCAAACCGGCGGCATTGCCGAAAATGTCACCGTTGCTCCCAAGAAAAGCAGCGCGTACGAGGGCGGCGGCCGAGCTGAACGAGTTGTTACGATCCGGGAGGGCAGACCGCTGCATGAAGTTCTGCTCAAGAACGGCTTCGACGCCCAGAGCTATGCTCTGGTTTCCGCTACGCTTCAGAATGTCCTGCCGGAAATGACCCTGCCAAGAAACGCGAAACTACGGATTCTCATGGGTCCGTCCCGTACGTCCGGTAGCCTCGTGCCGCATCGACTGAGCATCTACTTCGCCGACTCCAAAAGCGGTGAGATTCGGCATGCAGTCACGGCGGCGCTCACCGATCGCGGAGGTTACGTTATCGGTCTTGAGCCCGGCGCGATAGAATTCCCTGAGGAAGATACCGAGGAAATCAACATCGCCAGCTTGCCGACGCTTTACCGGGCAATCTGGGAGACTGGGCGGAAGCATGAGATCGACGACGGGACCATCTCACGGCTCATCGCTATGTTCGCCTACGATGTAGATCTCACGAAGAAGGTGGAGCCTGGTGATACGATCCGCCTTCTGAGGACAAGGCCGGAGGATGAGTCCCCCGAGTTATTGTATGCGGCGCTCAATGTTGCCGGTACGACACGCGAGTTGTTCCGCTACCGCACCGGGGACGGCCTGGTTGATTTCTACAGTCCCGAAGGCGAGACGGGCAAGCGTTTCCTGACCCGCAGACCGTTGCAGGGAGGGGGCAGACTCGCCAGCAGGTTCGGCTACCGCATCCATCCCATTTTTAAGACTCGCAGACTACACAGCGGGGTCGATCTCGCGGCGCCTTACGGGACGCCGGTCTATGCCGGGGGCGACGGCACGGTGAAGCGGGCCCAGTGGGTATCCGGGTACGGCCGGTATGTGGAAGTCGACCACGTCAATGGGTACCAGACCGGTTATGCCCACATGAGCCGGATCGCCGATGGTCTCAAGCCGGGGATGCGGGTCAAGCAGGGTCAGATCGTGGGCTATGTTGGCTCCACCGGCAACTCGACCGGCAACCATCTTCACTACGAAGTTCGGGTGAATGGCAGGCCTGTTGACGCGCTCAGCGTCAAGCTGCCGCGAGATCGACAGTTGGCAGCGCAGGAAGAGGCTCCGTTCTTGCAGACGGCGACACAGATACGCGAGTTGATGACGCGCGAACCGAGCGAGGTGCTGGTGGAATGATCAGAGCTTCACTGTTTAAGGCAAGGAGCCAGTCGTCGCCCCGTGCACTAGTCACGCGTATCCGAGCACTTGATGGAGGCCGGCAAAGTGCCTTCTTGTTGGCTACCTGCCTACTTGCGCTCGTTGCCTGCAACCTCGCTGCCCTCGGCGCTAGCGCACAAGAGGTGTCTGTCGTGAACGCGGCGCCGCCGTCACGTATCGTCATTGCGCCTGCCCTTACCGACATCGCCCGCGCTATCAAGGAGAAGCTCAATAATGATAGGCGCAACCAGGCGTCTGATGCTCAGGCTCGCTACTACTTCTACGGCGCAAAAGGTTTTGAACCGCTTTGGATTGAATACGCTGGAGGCAGCGATTACACGCTGTCACCGAAGGCGTTGGATGTCATCAGGACGTTCGCCGATGCCGCATCGTGGGGGCTTGATCCGACGAGCTATACGATCGCATTGGATCCGCGCCCTTCGGACCCTGCAGGGGCGGCTGAATTGGAACTGGCCATCACGTCGGCGACCGTTCTCTACGCTCAGGACACCTTCGGGGGTCGCATCCCCCCTCGGTCGGTGTCGGAAAATCTGGATATGGACCGTCCGCGCGTCGATATTCGCGACTTGCTCGAGAGACTGGCGGGCACTGACAGCCCTGGCCACGCCCTTGTGGCACTTGCGCCGGAGACTGCCGAGTTTGCGGAACTGCGCCGGCAGCTGGCGAATGTTGCTGACGCCACTGAAGCGCCCGAAGTGATACCGGCCGGCGACAGTATCAAGCCCGGCGACAGCAATCCCCGGGTGGCTTCTCTGAGAAAGCGGCTTGGCGTTTCGCCGCCGCCCGAGAGTGAGGAGGTCTACGACGATGCCTTGGTCGAAGCGGTCAAGGTTTTCCAGTCCGAGTACCGGTTGACACCAGATGGGATCGTTGGAAGTGCGACCCGCTCGGCGCTCAATCGATCCGGTGACCTAACGCGGGGCCAAATCCTCGCCAATATGGAAAAGTGGCGATGGCTCCCGCGCGACCTTGGCGACTTTTACGTGCAGGTAAACATCCCCGAGTACCGGCTGTGGATCAAGAAGGCCGGCGAACCGGTCTATGAAACGCGTGTTGTGGTCGGCACGTCCAAGAACCAGACACCTGTCTTTTACGATCAGATACGGCATGTGGTGGTCAATCCGTACTGGAACGTCCCCACTTCGATCGCGCGAAACGAGATTGGGCCTCAGGTACTGCGCGACCCCGGCTATCTCGGGCGGAAGCAGATGGAGTTGATATCCGACGGCAAGGTCATCGACCCGCTGAGCGTCGATTGGTCCGCCACTCGTGGCTTTCCGTATCAGGTGCGTCAGAAACCGGGCTCCCAGAATGCCCTCGGGCAAGTGAAGTTTCTGTTCCCCAACAAACATGATGTCTATCTGCACGACACACCGGAGAAGTCACTATTTGAGGCTGATCTTCGCGCCTTCAGCCATGGCTGCGTACGGGTCCAGAGCCCCATGGAGTTCGCGGACGCGTTGCTTGCCAACGAGCCTCAACTCAGCGCTCGGCGACTAGAGGCAGCGTTCGGACCGAAGGAAAAATGGTTCAACCTGGAGACGACGGTTCCGGTATTCCTCACTTACTTCACGGTGCGTGCCGACAGCGACGGCACGGTGCGGTCATTTGACGATATCTATGGGCATGACAAACGCATCATTGCGGCCCTGGAAGGCGGCCAGTAGCCGTGGTGGTTCGGGGATTGGCGGGATAGCTCATAGACGGGCTCAGTTGACCAAACTGCGGCACCCAGCCGGCTACCTTGGCCTGAGGGTCTGCTCGAGTGCGATGCGCGTATCGTGACCAAACGGCTCGGCGACCTCGGCTGCAATCAGTCGTGCGTCGGAACCCACCCCCATAATGAGCGCAGAAGCACGGTTGCGCTGCCAGGGGCGACCGACAAAGTAGAGCCCCGGGACAGGGGAGCGGCCGCGGAAATGCAGGAAAGACCCTTCTGCATCCACCGCTCCAGGAATGTCGACCCACGACGTGTCATCGCGGTAGCCAAGAGCCCAGACCACGGCTTGTGCTTCAAGCGAACCGCCGTCGGCGAAACCTACCCGCCACCCAGTTACGGAAGTTGCCCGAGGCCGGATGTCTATGCCCATGCGCCTGAGGTCACTCAGCTCACGCTGCCGGTTGGGAAACGGCTCTGCCTTGCGCATGAATCTGCCAACCGGAGAATTGCCGGCTGCGTTCAGGAGACCAAGTGCCTTCAGCCATTTCCAGGTGCTGAGACCAAGGAATGTCTCGGGTAGCAGACGGCGCTGACGGCCGCACGCCAGTGTGACCCGGTGCGTGGCGCCCAGATCGGCGGCGATGTCCCGACCCGTGGCACCATCGCCAACGACAAGGACGCTCTGGCTTATTACATCAGCTGGAGAGTGGTAGGCGTCGGCGGTCAGTTGCTGCACCCCTGGCGAAAGCTCTGTCGCGATAGTTGGAATGACCGGCAACTGGAAACCACCCGTTGCGACGATCACTGTCGACGCAGAGACCTGTTCCCCTGATTGGAGACTGGCGACAAAGCTAGTCTCGGAGCGCGCCAGACGAACCACAGGCTGGTTCGTACGGACTGGCAATTCGTATTTGGCGGCATACAGTTCTAGGTAGTCGGCAAACTCCACCGCACTGGCGTACCCGGAGGGAATGCCTTGGATCGGCAGTCCGGGTAGGCTGCTAAATTCGCGAGGCGTGAAGAGGGTCAAAGAGGCGTATCGCTTCCGCCAGCGCTCGCCAGGCCGATCGAGTGCTTCAAGAACCACGAATTTCTGACCCAACCGTCTGAGCCAATAGGCTGTGGCGAGGCCGGCCTGCCCCCCGCCAATAACCAACACATCGAAGTCCGTCATTGAGCCGCCGCCGTGACCTCGCTGGTAACGAGGTCGTAGAGCTGTTGCGGGCCAAACTCAGTCAGAGGCTTGCCGTTCACAAAGAATGTGGGAGTCTGCGTGAGGCCTACTGCTGTGACGTCAGCCGCGTCTTGGACTAAAACCGCGTTGATCCCATCAGACTGGCTATCGGCCTTCGCTCTGACAAGATCGAGCCCCGCCGAACCTGCGATCGACCAGGCCTTTTCCAGATCTGGAGCGCTATGCACCGCCCACTCAGGCTGCTGGTCCAGCAAGGCCTCAAGTACCGGAGTGAACTTGTCCTGGAGACGCGCCGCCTCAATGATGCGTATCACCTCATCGGAGCCTTCGTGCAGTGCGGCGTAACGCAGGACCAGGCGTACCTTGCCTTCGTGCATTCCCATGATCTGTTTCACAATCGGATAGAACGCCCGGCAGGCCTCGCATGAGGGATCGAAGAACTCTGTGATCGTAACCTTGGCGTCGGTCGGTCCAATAACAGGGGCGTGCTCACGGTAGAGGGCGGCGCTGGCCTTCGCGGCGGCTTCGCGCGCAGAGGCAGCGACCGCTTCGCGGTAGGCAACAGCACCGAGGCCGAACGCCACAAATGCGGTGGCCGTTACTCCCAAGACAAAATTACGCCTGTTCATCGCTGACTGCCCTTGCGAACACGGAGAAGGAGATCGGCGATACCAAGGAACGCAGCAAAGGATAACACCGGTATCGGCAGGCCCAAAATTGTCATCTGGGCGTCGATGCAAGACGGTCCAGCCCCGCATGGCTCGATCCCCTCGGGGATCACCCCGAAGTAGAGCAGTGCGTGAAATGCCGCAGTCACCATCCCCGCGGCTGCAATCGGTAGCGCGTACCGCCAGATCCCCAAGTCCCCACGCCAAGCGGCGAGGCCGAGTATCAGCGCCAACGGGAACATTGCGGCGCGCTGATACCAGCAGAGGATGCAGGGTTGCTGCCCCATTATCTCGCCAATGAACAGCACGCCCAGTGTGGCGAGCAACGCCACGACCCACGCGGCCAGCAGCGCCAGTGTCGGGCCGTCCTTGGGATCGATACGCGTTCGATCCGTCGAGGCAACCATCTCAGCCATTATCATCTCCTCAGATTTGGCTTCTATTCTCGTTTCCATTGATCGCCGACGTTTCGATCTGGATGGTGACGTGATCGATGCCGAAGCTCTGGTGCAGGAGCTCCCGAGCCGCAACCAGTATCTCCTGCTCGTCCACTCCGTCGGCTACGATGAGATGACAGCTCATTGCGTCGTAGCCGGAGGTAATTGTCCAGACGTGAGTGTCGTGGACATCGACAACTCCTGCAATCCGCCGCAGGCCGGCATTCAGCTTTGACAGGTCCATGCCGACCGGGGTTCCCTCGAGTAGGATGTTCACCGACTGACTCAGCAATGCCCAAGTTCGCGGGACGATGAAGATACCGATTGCGGCGCCGACGATAGGGTCGGCAAGCGTCCAGCCTGTGAACATGATGACCAGAGCCGAGATGATGACGCCGACCGAGCCCAGCATGTCGGCCAGCACCTCGAAATACGCGCCTCGCAGGTTGAGACTCTCTTCCGAGCCGGCCGCCAGCATTCGCATGCTTGCAAGATTTACGGCCAGGCCGATGATCGCAACGACGAGCATGGGCGTGGACAGCACCTCCGGAGGCTCGAAGAGCCGCCGATAGGCCTCATAGAGGATGTAGGCTGCCAAAAGGAGAAGCACGACAGCGTTGGCCAGCGCGGCCAGCACCTCTGCCCTGAGGAAGCCGTATGTCTTTGCTGGCGATGCCGGCCGCGATGCGAACCATATGGCGAAGAGCGCTAGCGCGAGCCCCCCGACGTCGGTCAGCATGTGAGCAGCGTCGGCCAAGAGCGCCAGGCTCCCGGTCACTACAGCGCCGATCACCTCCACCAAGAGGTAGGTAGAGGTGAGCCCCAAGGCCCAGATCAGGCTCTTGCGGTGGCGCGCACCGGCGCTCCCCGTCGTCGGTGCCTTAAGGTTGTGCCCTGCGCTCATATGATTCCAGTCTCGCCGGATGCCGTCTGTCGAACACAAACTCAGTCATCGAAAAGTCGTGACAAGAATAACTTGCGCCGCTTGCCACAGCCGCCCTATCGCTCATTGCCTCGACCGTTGGGGCCACGGTGGCCGTGTCGATCGTCGGACCGTGGCTGTGGCCTCTCGGCCTGCTGGCCGGGCGAAGGGGGGGAAGGCTGCGCTCGATGATCTTGTCAACCTCACCCAAGTCCAGCCACCCGCCCGGCACTGCGGACAATAGCCGATCTAGATGCCCTATCGGTCGCTCATGACCGATTGCACGCGACAGTTCGGACACATCAGCCCGTTCCCGTCAGCGGCTTGTTGCAAGGATTCTGACATCGCTTTCTCCTTATCGTAGTCGGTCACTAGGCGGCTTCACCGATCAGGCGTTTGAGCTTTGCGAGCTTGGTCGTGAGAGGCTCTTCAGCATCGAGCGTACCGACGAATTCGCCTTTGGCGTTGGTCAGATAGATCGACGCGCTGTGATCCATTGTATAGCCGCCGTCGTCCTGCGGCACTTTGGCAAAGTAGATGAAGCGCGACTTCGCCATGTCCGCTATCGCCGGAAGCTCACCTGTAAGGCCGACGATCCGTGGATCAAAGAACTCAACGTATGCTTTCATCACGGGCACCGTGTCCCGTTCGGGATCAACCGTGACAAAGACGGCATTCAGCTTTGCGGCGTCGTCCCCAAGCGCCTGCAACAGGCCGGCCATCTCCGTGAGCGCGGTGGGACAAACGTCCGGGCAATTTGTAAAGCCGTAGAACCAAGCGCCGGCTTTGTTTGCGAACGCTGCTTCGGTAACAGACTCACCGTTTTGGTTCACGAGCGTAAACGGCGACGAAAGCGGAACTCCTGGACCAAATTCGGGTGTTTGCGGGGTCGGCAAGAATCTGGGAACAACCATGTAGCCTATGGCCAACAACACAAGCGACCACAAGATCAGTTGAAACACCCGCAGGGTCAGAGGAGCCTTAGTGGCCATCAGTATGTTCCGCGTCGGCGGACTCCAATGTCGCTCCAGCCGGCTCAACTTCAAAGGTGATCGGAACGCGCCCAGCCTTCTCAAAGATAAGCGTCGCCTCGACGAGGAATCCGAGGCCGATACCGCCGGTAAGCTCGACCAGCATTGCGTGTGAGCCATCGGCCCCAAGGCGGTATTCGCCTCCAGCGGGAATCTCGATACCGCCTTCGATGGGGCGCATCTTTGCGATGCCTTCTTCAACCACGCTCTGGTGGAATTCCACACGGGCCGCAGCTTCCATCTCGATTCCTAACAGTCGATCCGGCTCGCTACCGCTGTTGCGAATGATGACGTATCCAGCCCCGGTCTTTGCTCCTGGGGGAGTGGCGCGCAGGAAGGGATGTATGATTTCGAGCTCCGAGGTTTCGAAGCCATGTGCGAACGCGCTGGAGGTCGGCGACATCAGCGCAACCGCGACAACAGCGCCCACGAGGAATCTTTTTACTCTAGTCTTCACGAAAGGTGGCTCCTTTGGCAGGGCGACTGAAGTGTTGCAACATGGCTGCGCCAAACGCCCCGATCGCCCCGACACTGATCCAGATGTCCGCGAGGTTTCCGGTAAACAGCGCCTCGCCGAACCAGCGATATTCGATGAAGTCGGTCACCGCTCCGTTGGCGAGCCTGTCGATAATATTGCTGGCGGCTCCGGCGAAAATGAGTGCGACGAAGAAGCGCCGCCATTCGCTGGACGCCTTGACCATCCAAATGCCAACCGCCGCCGCGAGCGCGATCGTCAGGCCCAGCGGGATCAGCCTGCCCAGCCCGGTCCCGAAGTCCAACGCGCCAAACGCCACACCGGAATTCTGCATCAGGTGCAGGGCCAGAAAGCTTCCCAGCGAAACCTCAAGTGACGCGGGTGCTAGAGTGGCATGCGCCCAAAACTTCGTGACGAGGTCCGCCATCACCAGAGCCGGGACGACAAACCACATGGCGGTCGGACGCTCTGACATGAGCGTCTCCGTGATCATTTCTCGATGCCCTTCCAAGCCAGCAGCCGCATGGCGTTGGCCGTGACCAACACGGTTGCGCCTGTATCTGCCAGGATTGCCGGCCAGAGCCCGGTAATCCCCATTACCGTGGTGACCAGGAAGAACGCCTTCAGTCCAAGTGAGATGGTGACGTTCTGGACGATGTTGCTGGTGGTCGCACGCGACAGCACAATCATGTTCGCAATATCGAGCACCCGCCCGTGGAGCACGGCGGCATCCGCGGTCTCAAGCGCGACGTCGGTGCCACCGCCCATCGCGATGCCGATATCTGCGGCGGCAAGCGCCGGGGCGTCGTTAATTCCGTCACCGACCTTGCCGACGATTTTGCCTTCGGCCTGAAGTTCGTTGACGATTCTCTGCTTGTCCTCTGGCAGCAGTTCGGCACGCGGTTCGATCCCCAAAGAGGCCGCTATTGCGGCAGCCGTGCGCTTGTTGTCGCCCGTCAGCATGACGGGTTCGACGCCAATGCGCTTGAGTGCCGCGATGCCTTCCTTCGCATCCTCACGAAGTTCATCGCGCATCGCGATCACCCCGGCGATCTCGTTGTTGACCAGCAGCACCGAGACGGTCTTGCCTTCATCGTTGAGGGCGGTGATACGGCTCTCAAGATCGGCAGGCAGTGCTGCTTTCTCGGCGGCAGCGCGCGGGGAGCCAAGGAAAAGCTCGTCATTGCCAATCTTGCCAACGACGCCTTTGCCCCCCACGGCCCCGCCGGCGCCGGCACCCTGAGGCTCGAGCCCTTGTTCCTTCGCCTTTCCCAGGATGGCGCTAGCAAGTGGGTGGCTCGAACCGACCTCGAGGGCTGCAGCAAGCGACAGCACCTCCCGTTCGGTCCGGCCGACGCCGACGATGTCGGTGACCTTTGGCTTGCCTTCGGTCAGGGTGCCAGTCTTGTCGAGGGCTATGTGGTTGATCTTGCCGAGACCCTCGAGTACGGCGCCACCCTTCATCAGCAGTCCGCGACGGGCGCCGGCCGAGAGAGCGGCGGCAATTGCTGCGGGGGTCGAGATAACCAGCGCACAGGGGCAACCGATCAGCAGGACCGCAAGGCCCTTGTAGATCCATTCGTCCCAGCTCTGGCCGAACGCCAGCGGAGGAATGATCGCAATCAGTGCGGCGACGATCATCACACCCGGAGTGTAGTAGCGCGAGAAGCGTTCGATGAATCGCTCGGTGGGGGCCTTCGATTCCTGCGCCTCCTCGACCAGCTTGATGATCCTGGCGATGGTGTTGTCCGCGGCAGCGGCAGTTACCCGGATGCGAAGTGTTCCTTCCTGATTCACAGTGCCTGCAAACACCTGGTCTCCTTCGCCTTTGCGCTTGGGCACGGACTCGCCGGTAACGGGAGCCTCGTCGACTGCACTCTCGCCCGAGACGATGGTGCCGTCAGCCGGAACGCGGTCGCCGGGCCGGACGAGCACGATGCTGTCGACTTCGACCTGCTCGGCGGGAACCTCTGTGGTCCGGCCGTCGACTTCGACCAGCGCCACCTTGGGAACGAGGGTCGCCAACGCCTTGATGCTGGCGCGGGCGCGGCCCGTAGCTATGCCTTCAAGCAGTTCGCCGACAAGGAACAGCATGACGACGACTGCCGCTTCCTCGCTGGCGCCAATGAAGACCGCGCCAACTGCGGCAACAGTCATCAGCGTCTCGATGGTGAACGGGCTGCCATTGATGGCGCCCACAAAGGCCCGACGTGCGATCGGCACAAGCCCCACCAGCATGGCGACGGTGAAGATCCACATACTGTAGGCGGGCTGGAACCACGACAGAACAAAGGCTGCGCCGATGGCGAGACCACAAATGATGGTCAGCCGAGCCTTCGACGTTTTCCACCAAGGCCCCTCGTCAAGACTGTGATCGTGGCCGTGCAATCCAGAGCGCTTGTCTGCGCCCTTGGGCTTGTCGCCGTCATAGTCATGATTGCCCTTGGGTTGGTCACCGTCATCGTCATGCTTGTGGTCGTGGTCATGGCCCGCGTGTTTGTCCAAGGCCGCCGCAGGCTCCGCCGGCTCGCCGCCGGCACCCGATTTCAGGATTTGGGCCTGGTAGCCAAGGCTTTTCACCTTGCTGACGATGGTCCCGAGTTCAACGCCCGGTCGGTGGCGGACAGTCATCGTGCCTGCCACCACCGATACCGAGACGTCCTCAACCCCGTCGATGCGACGCGTGGCGGTGTCGATTTTCGTAGCGCAGCTGGCGCAGTCCATACCGTCAACGCGGAAGCGCGTATCCATACTGGTGTCGGTCATGCGGAGCTCCATGCATTTGTTTGGTGCCTTCCTACAACCTCTAGCCACTAGAGGAGCAACACGTAATCTTATCACCCCTATTGAGGGCGGCTGCGACGCGTCGACGCGTTTGGGCACGACATGCTTTTCGATGTAAGCCCGTCTGGTACGATGCTAAGCGATCATAGGAGTTTGACATGCAGCCAGGCATGGCTATTGGAAAAGCGGCGGAGCGAAGCAGGGTAAAAGTTCCCACCATTCGCTACTACGAGGGGATTGGCCTCCTGCCATCGCCTGAGAGAACGGATGGCAACCGCCGCCTCTATGGTGACGACGACGTCAATCGCCTGGCCTTCATCCGGCACGCACGCGAGCTGGGTTTTGAACTCGCAGCAATCCGGACACTTCTCCATTTGCAGGACGAACCGGCCCAGCCCTGTGTCGACGCCGATGCAATTGCACGGGTACGCCTGGAGGAAGTAAGGCAACGAATTGCCAGCCTTCGGGCCTTGGAGGCGGAGTTGCAGCGCATGGTCGACGGGTGCTCGCATGGGCGCGTCGAGACCTGCCGCGTCATTGAAATTCTTGCCGACCACGGCGAGTGTCGCTTCCATACGTTCGTAGAAGCGCCTTCGGTCACGGGCAGTTGAAGTTCGATCGGTCGTTTGTCGCGTACATTGGCAGCGAATATAGGAGGGAAATTCCATGATCGTGTCTCGCCGCGTGTTCATCGGAACCGGGGGTGCCTTGGTCGCCTTCGGAGCGATGCCGACTGTCGCCGAAGAGGGCGATTTCATCGACGTCGGGAAGTTGATGGCGCCCGCGGGCATTGCTGACCGCTTTCTCGGCCCGGCCGACGCAAAGGTCACGGTGATCGAGTATGCGTCACCGACCTGCCCGCATTGTGCTGCTTTTCACACGGAGACATACCCGTCGCTCAAGACGGACTACATCGAAACCGGCAAAATCCGTTTCGTGATCCGGCCTTTTGTTCGAAACGTCCCCGACGCCGTTGTCTTTCTATTGGCCAATGCCGCCCCGGGGGAGCGGTACTTCGACCTTCTCGAGGCGTACTTCAAGACTCAAGACCAGTGGTCGACCTCACCGACACCGAAGGACGCGCTGCAGGCGGTAGCGCTGCAATACGGGTTCTCCGCGGAAAGTTTCGAGGCTGCCCTGAAGGATCAGGCGACCTTTGATGCCATGGAAAAGGCCCGGGATCAGGCGGTCAACGACTTCCACCTCACTGGAACCCCCACGTTCTACATCAACGGCAAGCACAAAACCGGCGTCCTGAACCTGACCGATCTCGCCGCCGAGATCGATCCTTTGCTGACCTAGGGAGTGTGCATCTCTTGGCCTCTACAAGTTTGATCCTGGGTGTGTTGGTGGCCGGTGTTGTCGCTGGAGGATTTGGCGGTTATCTCGTCTCGCGCTCGCCTATTGGGCTTGACGAGCAGCGTATTGAGAAACTGGTTTCGGAGGCGTTGACCAAGGCCGCGGCGGCAAGTCCCGATTCCGTTTCCAAAGAATCCGTTGGTCCGTTGGCGGAAGAGTACCTGCTCGCGAACCCACGCGTCCTCGAGCGCGTCTCAACCGCCCTGAATACCGAGATCGAGGCTGAGCGCACCGCAACGATGAAGCTCGCGGTCGAAGAGAACCGCGACCTGATCTACACAGCGGAGGGCGCCGTTGTCGTCGGCAATCCAAACGGTGACGTTACCCTGGTAGAAATGTACGACTACAATTGTGGGTATTGTCGTAGCACGATGCCCGATTTGGTGGCGCTTGTGAACGAAGACCCCAAGCTGAAGCTGGTGCTTCGTCAGTTCCCGATCCTCTCGCAGGGGTCGGTGGACGCAGCGAAAGTCGGAGTTTTGGTCGCCAAGGCGGGTGTAGACTACTGGGCCTTCCACAAGGCCATGTTTACCAGCCGCGGCCAGATCGACGGCGAGAGTGCGCTGCGCCAGGCGACGACTCTGGGTCTTGATCCGGAGAGCCTGCGGACCAAACTTGCCGACCCGGAAGTCGGAACTGCTTTGGATAATTCTTACGAACTTGCCCAGAAGCTGCAAATCACCGGTACCCCAACCTTTATCATCGGGGACGAGGTGATCCCCGGCGCGGTAGGGATTGAAGCGTTGCGAACCAAGATTGCCAACCTGAGGAAGTGCGGCAGTACACGATGCCCTGACAGCTAAGGCTAGGCCGCCTCTTTTCTGCAAATAATTCCTACTTGCATCATAAGTGCCGGGTTGGTACACCAGCTGCGAACAATTCGCAACTGAGGTCGGTCGTATGCAGGACGAAATGCCTCAATTTGAAGTGGTGACGCGGCGGGGCCTGCTGCTCGGTGGATTGGTCGCAGCGGGAGGCGCTGCCGCTGTGGCGACTTCCGCAGCGGCGCAGAGTATGCAGGGCCACGACATGTCGGCGATGGCTGCCGAACCTGCACTGGCGACCGACCCCTATGCTGCGCCGCCGGCACATGGCGGCGCCCACGGCAATATGATGACAGTCGGCGAAGTGGACCACGCTGCGAACGGCTTTGATCCTTCCGTCCTCCTTACAGCGTGGGACACCGGTACGCTGTCGACGACCGCGGACGGGAGGGTGCTCCGCACTTTTGAAGTCGAAGCCGTGGACAAGGAAATCGAAATCGCTCCGGGGGTAATGTTTCCTGCGTGGACGTATAATGGCCGTGTTCCCGGCCCGGCATTTCGCGCCAAGGAAGGCGAGCGCCTGCGATTTGTATTCAGAAACTTCGGCTCGCACCCCCATTCGATGCACTTTCACGGCATCCACTCGTGGCGCATGGACGGCGTGCCCGGCGCCGGCCTCATCAACCCGGGCGAAGAGTTCGTCTACGAGTTCGACGCCAAGCCTTTTGGCTGCCACCTTTATCATTGCCACGCGCTTCCGCTGAAGCGGCACATGCACAAGGGGATGTACGGCGCCTTCGTCATCGACCCCGATCCCGCGCTACATCCTGAGTTCGAGGCGGTGGCCAAGTCTCGCCTGCTGGGGACACCCGAGAACGCGAATTGGCAGGAGCTGGTGATGGTGATGAACGCCTTCGACACCAACTTCGATGGCGCCAACGAGTTCTATGCCGTCAACACCGTCGCGCACGCCTATGCCGTCCAGCCAGTCCGCATCGAGAAGTCGCGGCCCGTTCGCATTTATCTCGTCAATGTGACCGAGTTCGATCCGATCAACTCGTTCCACCTGCATGCAAACTTCTTCGACTATTTCGACACCGGCACTTCACTGACGCCGACGTTGAAGACTGTTGACCTCATCATGCAATGCCAGGCGCAGCGCGGCATCCTTGAGTTCTCTTACCGTGACCATGAATCGGGAATGTACATGTTCCATGCCCACCAGGCCGAGTTCACCGAACTCGGCTGGATGGGGATGTTTGACGTTGTGGAGGCGTGAAATGACCGATGCCGCACCTACTGCGAACAGGCCGTCGGCGCCTAGGTGGCAGCGCATCTCATGGTTCTTGCTGCCCATAGCTTTGCTCGTCGCCGCGCTGGCCTGGATAGTGGCGGCCGATCCGCTCAAAAGCTTCAACAACGGCGCACCCCCAGTGGAAGCACTGACCTATGAGCGTGTCGTCCTCGACGGCAGCGGCATAAAGGTGCAAGTCCGAGCTGGCGGTTCCGAGTCCATGACGATCGCCCAGGTGCAGGTCGACGATGCCTATTGGACCTTTACGCAGGATCCGCCCGGAAAAATCGCGCGCGGCTCCACCGTGTGGCTCAGCCTCGCCTATCCCTGGGTTCTTGGCGAGGCCCATCGCGTCAACGTGGTCACAAACACGGGTACGACATTCGAGCACGAAATTGCGGTGGCAGTGCCGACGCCCGAACCGACCTCCTCGCAACTCACAGCACAAGGCATTGTCGGTGCCATCGTCGGCATTCTGCCGGTCGCCATAGGACTGATGTTCTATCCGGCGCTGCGCGGGGTAGGGCAGTCTGGAATGAACTTCCTGTTGGCGCTCACTGTTGGACTATTGGCCTTCCTGCTGATCGACATGAGCGGCGATGCGCTCGAGCTCGCCGCGGAGTCGGCTGCTTTGTTCCAGGGACCCGCCATGGTGGTACTCGCGGCCATGGCGAGCTTCCTGTTGCTGATGGCAATTGGCCGCTGGCGGGGCACGCCGGCAGGTCTGGCCCTCGCCTTCTTTATCGCACTGGGCATCGGCCTGCATAATTTCGGCGAGGGGCTGGCCATCGGAGCGGCGTTCGCCGCTGGTTCGGCAGGCCTCGGGACCTTCCTCGTTGTCGGCTTTGCCATCCACAATGTCACGGAGGGCATCGGTATCGCGGCGCCCATTCTCAAGGTGCGGCCGCCAGCGTGGAGCTTTGTCGCCCTGACGCTCGTGGCTGGTGCCCCAGCGGTGTTCGGCATGTGGCTGGGAAGCCTGGCCTATGCCCCACAGTGGTCGGCGTTGGCTCTCGCAGTGGGCGCCGGTGCTATCCTGCAGGTGATCGTGGAGGTCAGCTCCTACCTCATCCGCAGCAACAAGGGACAAGGCTCGGCGCTCTACTCGCCGGCGGCACTGGGGGGATTTCTCAGTGGCATCGCTTTCATGTATGCGACGGCCGCTCTGATCAAGATCTAGGGGCGCATCGCAGATGGTTGTGGACCGATCGGTCGAAGCTCTAAATGAGGCGTGCCGGTCACGCGGCATCAGACTGACGGGGCAACGGAAAGCAATTTCTGAAGTGATGGCGAGGGCGCAGGATCATCCAAGCGCCACCGACATCCACGAACTCGTCACCCGCAAACATCCGCGCATTTCTCTCGCCACAGTGTATCGAACGCTGAGCGTGCTACGCGACGCAGGCATCGTCGAAGAACATCGATTTGGCGAAGGTCGCTGTCACTACGAGCTTGCCGATGGCCCGCATCATGATCATCTGATCGATGCCGAAACGGGGCAGATCGTCGAGTTCACGGACCCCGAAATCGAGCGGCTGCAGCATGCAATCGCCGAGCGGCTAGGCTACCGGCTCACGGGGCACAAACTGGAACTCTACGGGGTGCGCGCCGGCGACGCCGATCAGGGCTAGGCGAGCGGCACACGTCATTGGCAGTGGTGATGCTGGAGTTTACAGGAAACGAATTGAACATTCACGCGCAACAGTTCCGGTTTTCCCTTCCTTAACCATGACAACCGATCCTTGGCCTGATCTCAAGGAGTGTCATAAGCGTGCGCGAGCGTCTGGATGGACTGGTCAATCAGCCACACTTCGCCATTTTAGCAAACCTAGTCACAACTAACCTGCTCACCACAGCAGCGTTCGTCACAAGTCCGGAAATACTTGGTATCTGGGCGCAGAGACAGGACTCGATCACAGCATATACGAGCAGACTTGCACAGCTTCGAGGGGCCGTCGATCAACTGCGCTTCAGGGAGTACTCCGAGAAAGGCAGCGCGAGCCTGGAACTGCAGGACCCCAGCGAACTGCAAGTGCAACTCGGCGAGCAGCTTGCTGAGATCGTGCTGCTGACTGACAATGCAAGGGGAATGGGCGTGGAGTTGTCGCTCGGTCTGGCGGATTCGGCTGACTTGCACAGTGGTCCTCCTGAGGCCAGAGGCGCGGAAATTGATCGCATAAGAACCGATCTTCTCGGCCTCAGGCAGGAGGCAGCGGTGGCGGCAATCACGTTGGCAAATCTTGTTGGGCAATCTGCCGATACCATCGTTGATGAGTTGCAGCAGGTGGGCCATGCGCCACAGCCAGATGAAAATGCCGCCGTAGGCGGGCCATTTTTGGCTGCGGACAGTGACAACTTGGATGGCTCGGAAGCTGGCGTCGAACTGGTCGTAGTGGCAATGGAGCGCTTAGCAGCTGCGCGAGATGCCATGAAGGACGCTCCGATCCACGCCCCGCTGGAGCGCACCCGCGTCAGCTCCAGCTTCGGGATCAGGAAGGACCCCTTCACCGGACAGTCTGCGTTCCATTCAGGAATCGATTTCCCTGCCCCAAGCGGGACGCCAGTTGTTAGCGCGGCCAGAGGGGTGGTTACGTTCGTCGGGTGGCGGGATGGATACGGAAATATCGTCGAGATCACCCACGGGTCCGGCCTTGTGTCACGCTATCCGCACTTGTCGAAGTTCCTGGTCAGCGAGGGCCGGAAGGTCGAGGCCGACGAGCAGGTGGCCTTGGTGGGCTCCACCGGACGGTCTACGGGACCACATCTCCATTTCGACATTCGAAAGGGAGACCAAGCCATCGACCCAACGCCGTTTCTCGCGGTCGGACGACGTCTCGCCGCCTTCGACAGCTGACTAGTGAACCGCCGCAACCAATACGGGGCGTTGGTCGATAATGTCTACCCACGCGCCTGAATCGGTCTGCGACTGCCTCTTGAGGTACGTATAGGGCGTTTCGTTCCACACATGGATGTCGCCGTCCTGGTTGTCGAGCACGAGGTCTCCCCGGTCAGTGCGGGCGAGTAGAACGGCGTGGCCGGCGCCGCTCTGTTGCCTAACCACGGCGATCAGAAGGGTGCTCGCGGCCCAGCCCTGGTTCATAAGAGCGCGGCGCTTGGCCAGAACATAGTCCTCGCAGTCGCCGGCTGACTGAGGGTAAGTCCAGTACTCCTCCACGTTGTACTGGTCGATGTCGGTGACAGGGGCGACGGCCGCGTTCACTTCGCTATTCACAGCTACAAGGTCCTGCCAGTTGGCGTCGGTGAGGGCCGTTGCATCTACCGGCGCGTCGTTTGGCGTGCACTCGGTCGGGGTTGCCCGGCAGAATTGATAGTGTCCGATCGGTACTGCCGTGACCTTCCCTTCAATAGTGAACGCAGGATTGCTGAGATCGACCGCGGCGGCGGATTGTACCGCCCCCATCAGAACACCAGCGATGATCAGTACAGACAGGAACGTATTGCTCGGCATGCTTCTTCCCCTTTGGACGAAGCTTGCAGAAGCGAAATTGCGTAGAAGGCAAAAACTGTAATCAGATTTGAAGCGAGTTGCACTCAAACGGTTAAGGTGCTGGTTACCCTAAGGTTTGAGGAATTCTGCGGGTTGGTAGGCAAACTTATGTCGCCCTAGGCTGAATCGACATTCATCGCATCCAGATCATAGCAGCGGCGATTTGGATGAAGCTTAGGAAGTGCAGGGCTTTTCGATCATATCGGGTTGCGAAGCGCCTGAAGTGCTTGAGCTTGTTGAAGCATCGCTCGATGCGGTTGCGCAGTCTGTAGATGATCGGATCGTGTGGGATCAGGGTCTTGCGGGTGCGGTTTGAAGGGATGACGGCTTCGGCTCCGGTGGCTGCCACGATCTGCCGGAAGGCGTTGCTGTCATAGGCTTTGTCGGCCAGCACTGCCCTCGGGGTAAACCCGTCGAGCAGAGCCGGTGCGCTGAGCACGTCGCCAGCTTGTCCGGGCGTCAGGATGAAGCGCAGGGGGCGACCCAGGCTGTCGGCCAGCATGTGGATCTTGGTGGTCAGTCCACCTCGGGAACGCCCCAAAGCCTGGTTTTGGCCCCCCCTTTTCCGGTCGCTGCCTGCTGATGGGCACGAACCAGGGTGCTGTCGAGCATCAGATACTGGTTGTCCTGATCCTTGATCAGAGAGGCGAATACCCTCTCCCATACCCCCGCTTTGGCCCAGCGGGTGAAGCGCTTGTGCAGGGTCTTGTCCTTGCCATAGCGCTCGGGAACATCGCACCAATGCGCGCCTGAACGCAGAACCCACAGAACGCCATTCACAAACAATCGGTTATCCGACCCAGTCCGCCCCGGATCGCCAGCCTTGCCCGGCAACAACGGCGCGATCCTCTGCCACTGCGCATCGCTCAGTTCATACCGCTTCACACCCATCACAGGCTCCCGCCTTCAAAACGCGGAACCCTATGAATCAGAGATCAAACCAAAACGGAATCCCGAATGTCGATTGGACCTAGTGCGGCACGGCCATCAAAAAATACGCCGCTGCCAAAAATGCCAGGACGACGGCAAAAAGAAGTCCAAAAAAAAGTGTCCAAGGTCTAGCTGACAACTACGAAGTCCCTGCCGCGCATGGCTCACGATAGGCCTAAGTTGGCCACGCCGCCTTGTGGTCAACGAAAAGTGTGTGTAGCTGCGACAACGTGCACGGCGCTTTCACCATGCTGTGACCACACTTCGCCACAAGTTTGAGCATAGTCGGTTACCAAACGGACGAATCCATGCGCATTGCCCGACGCCAGTTTATCGTTAGCTCAGTCGCCGCCGTGCTGGCGGGGCAGCCTGCCCTGGTGCGGGGCGAGACGCAGAAGGAAGCGCAGCAGGCAGCGGCGTTAGCAGGCAACACTGCCAGCGCTCTGGGCCTGGTGGACACTATCGAACCGATCTTGTCGATCGACACCGCCTACAACCTGCAATTGGCCATCGCCAACTACGAAAAGTTCGTAGCAGCGCGGGGTAGTTGGGACCTTCCGACCCAGGAGACGTTCGGCCTGCAGCTGGGTGCCCGTCGTCGCGCGGTTGGAGACCTGAAGCGAAGGTTGATGATCAACGGCGACATGCCCCTTGAAGAGAGAGCCAGTGACAAGTTCGACGAGGTGCTCGATGCGGCGGTCAAGCTCTTCCAGGCCCGTCATGGCCTGTCCGTCAGTGGTCAAGTCGATGAAGCGACGTTTTATGCCTTAAGCGTGCCGACCGACTATCGCCTCAATCAACTGCGCTTGAATCTGCAGCGGATCGAAGCTATGGCCGCGACGATCGATGATCGCTACGTGGTGGTGAACATCCCTGCGGCGTCGATTGAAGCGATCGAGGGTGGGGCGGTTGCGCAGCGCCACACGGCCGTGGTTGGCCGCATCGATCGCCAGACCCCGATCCTCAAAAGCCAGATCCATCAGATCAACTTCAACCCCTTCTGGAACGTGCCCAAGAGCATCATCCAGAAAGACCTCATCAAATACATGAACGAGGATCCGGAATACCTGACCAAGTTTCGCATCCGCATCTATGACGCTAGTGGCCGGGAGTTGCAGCCCACTGACATCGACTGGTCCACGGAAGATGCGGTGAACTACGATTTCAGGCAGGATCCCGGCCCCGACAATTCGATGGGGAACGTGAAGATCAACTTCTCTAACCCATATGCCGTTTATCTGCACGACACTCCCACCAAGGGCCTGTTCGGCGAAAACGCCCGATTCTATTCATCGGGCTGTGTGCGCGTGGAAAACGTCCGCGAGTTCGTCGCCTGGGTGTTGGTCAGCAACGGCAACTGGGACCAGCCCGCAATTGACGCCGTGTTCGCGTCAGGAGAACGTCTTGACGTCGTCGTGAAAAACCCCGTGCCGATCCACACTACATACATTACGGCATGGGCGAACCGGCAGGGAACGGTCAGCTTCCGCGACGATGTGTACCAATTCGACGCCGCTGGCAGGGTATCGTTCGATGCCTGACACCTACGTGTCGCAAATGGTGCCTGCCAGCAAGAACTATGCTCGCCGACGGTTCGGTGTGAAGCTACTCCTCAATGGCCACTTTGAGCACTCGGCGAGGTAGGATGAGCGTTGAACTGGGTCATTTCGCCCTCGTCCTTGCTTTCTCCATCGCGGTGATCTCGGCGATTGTCGGACTTCTATTCTGGCGGCGCCTTGGCGTAGCGAGCTACTTGCAGCAGGGCGCCGTCCTGCAGTTTGTGTTGGTGGCCGCGGCTTTCGCCGCCCTGATCCAAGCGTTCGTCACTTCGGACTTCTCACTGGAACTCGCCTACGAGCATGCGAATTCGGCTCAACCTCTGATCTTCAAGATCACCGCCGTCTGGGGCAATCACGAGGGCTCGATGACGCTCTGGGTACTGATCCTCACGTTGATGGGGGCGGCTGTGGCGGCGTTTGGTCGGAACCTGCCCAAGGATTTGACGGCCTTGGTGCTGGCGACGCAGAGCCTGCTTGTCGCGGCGTTTACCGGCTTCACCCTGTTCACGTCGAACCCGTTCGCCCGGCTGTCACCGGCGCCGTTCGAGGGGCAGGACCTGAACCCGGTGCTGCAGGATATCGGCCTCGCCATCCATCCGCCGCTGCTCTATCTGGGCTATGTCGGGTTTTCCGTGTGCTTCAGCTTTGCCATCGCGGCGTTGATCTCAGGGAAGATCAATGCAGCGTGGGCCCGCTGGGTGCGGCCGTGGACGATGGTCAGTTGGTGTTTTCTGACTCTTGGCGTCGCCATGGGTTCATATTGGGCCTATTATGAGCTTGGCTGGGGCGGCTGGTGGTTCTGGGACCCAGTGGAGAATGCCAGCTTCATGCCGTGGCTGGCCGGCACCGCGCTGCTGCATTCGGCGCTGGTGATGGAGAAGCGCAACGCGCTGAAGATCTGGACGATATTTCTGGCGATCGTCACCTTCTCGCTCAGCCTGCTCGGCACATTTCTGGTGCGCTCCGGCATTTTGACGTCCGTGCATAGCTTTGCATCTGATCCGACTCGCGGTCTCGCTATCCTGGGCATACTGGCGGCCTTCATTGGGGGGGCGTTCTCGCTGTTCGCTTTCCGGGCAGGTTCGCTCAGGGCTGGCGGCCTGTTCGCGCCGGTGAGCCGGGAAGGGGCGCTGATCCTCAACAATCTGTTCCTCGCCAGCGCCACTGTGGCGGTACTGGTGGGAACCCTATATCCCCTGCTGCTAGAGGCGCTGACCGGCGAAAAGATTTCGGTGGGGGCGCCATTCTTCAACCTCACCTTCGGGGCGATCATGGCGCCGCTGCTGGTGATCCTGCCGTTCGGGCCCTTCCTCGCCTGGAAGCGCGGCGATTTTGTCGCCGCGGCGCAGCGGCTGGCGGGGGCCGCCGGGCTGGCGCTGTTTGCCGCGATCCTCTGCTTTGCTCTCTCGGGGACGTCCATCTCGATGGCTCCATTCGGGCTGCTGCTCGGCTTCTGGGTGGCCTTCGGGGCGCTGGCCGAGCTGGCCGACCGCGCCAAGCTGTTCAAGACCGATATCGCCACCTCGCTGCGGCGGCTGTTCGGCCTGCCGCGGACGGCGTGGTCGACGGCGACGGCGCATTTCGGCATGGGCGTGACGCTGATCGGCATCGTCGCGGCAAGCGCCTGGGGCACAGAGCTGGTGACCACCATGACGCCCGGACAACAGGTGGAGCTCTCCGGCCACACCATCCGCTTCGAGGGCATCGTGCACGAGGAGGGGCCGAATTTTGTCGCCGATACCGGCCGCTTTGCGATCACTGGTTCCGGCAGCGAACGCGTCGCAGTGGCGGAGCGCCGCGTCTACAACGCCAGCGGCATGCCGACGACGGAAGCGGCGATCGAGACCTACGGGTTCAGCCAGCTCTATGTGCAGCTGGGCGAGCCGGGGACCGATGGCACCAGCGTGGTGCGGCTGTGGTTCAAGCCGTACATCACGCTGATCTGGCTCGGCTGCGTGCTGATGGCCGGGGCAGGGTTCCTGTCCTTGAGCTACCGGCGCCTGCGCGTCGGCGCGCCGCGTCCGGCCGTTGGTCGTCCGTTGGCTCAGTGAGTTCCATCGCGGCCGAAAGCTCCGGGGCGGGCGGCATCTCTTGGTCATTCAACAAGGCTACCGTCGGTCGCCAGAGTTCCAAAATCGTCGGAGACCTTGGCGACAGGGGAAGTTCGGAAACGGCAACGGGAGCGGATCGCAATAGAGGCCCAATGCGCGTGCCTGGACTTCTTGACCTCGGTCTGAAGGCCCTCTTCGGAGCCTCACCACCTACAATCCGGATAGGCCAAAGGTAAGCCGTAGTCGGCTTCCCCGGCGGCGCCTACAGGTAAATCGCCGGATGGGTGGCGCTAAATAAGTGACGTCCTGTGTGCCCCGGTTCGACCACCCCACTGAGAAGAAGCGGAGAGTATCCGCCTTGGTGAAATGCACCCAAACCTTTGGCTATCCAGAATTGCCTTTCAACGCATCGCGCAGCGTGTCGTAAGTCAGCGTCAGCACCCGCTCTGCATCGGAAAGTGAGCCGAATGTTTTGCCGCGGGGAACTGGGCGGCCTTGCGCCTTCCACTCCCGATACAGCTTGGCCCGCAATTGGCGCTTGGTCAGCTTGTTCAAGGCCATCAATTTGATGACCATATCGACGGTCGATAGCCGATAGCGCTTCGGCAACAGGTCATTGAGGGTGAGAGCGTAGAGAGCAGCGCCGCCGGCTCTGTTCGCTCCGTCGTTCAGATCACTCTGATTGCACTCCCGTTGATCGTAGTGATCCTGAACAAGCAAAAGATCTCGCATCCGGATCGTGTCTTCCAACTTAGCCTGCCCAGCCGCGTCGAGTGGGCCAGTGAACCTGACACCTCATTCGGGGTCGATGACGATATCTTCCGGATGAGGGAATGGCATTTCGCGAGGTCGGCGGGCGCGCGGTGCATCGGCCCGAATTGAGACGAGTTTGTCGCGAATCTCATCCCAGTATTCGCACTCCTCGGCAAGTTCCGGCGTCATGGCGATTAGCGCGGTTGCGCCAACGGGCCGATGCTTGGGATGGTCCGCAGCAGGCTGGCAGCAAGCCTGAGGGTCGCGGGGTGCTGGATCAGAATCTCGATCTGCTCCTCGAGGACCCTGATCTGGGTATCGAGCCAGGTCAGGTGGCTGGCGATGCTGGGGGCGCTGCCCGGACCCGCGGTGCGCTGGCGGGTGCTTTCCATCTGGCGGAAGCCGACCAGTTAGGCCCGGCGGCGGTGCAGATCGGCCAGTTCCTGCCGTTCAGGGTCGGCCGGCGCCTGGGGTGCAGGGTTGAGCGCCCGAGCCATAGCGGCGAGCAACCCGGCGTCGATCGCGTCGGTCTGGGCCAATCGCCCGGTGGCTCGCGCAAAGGCACGGGCAAGCAGCGGGTTGACCCGGGCAAACGCAATGCCGGCGGAGGCTAACCCTGCTTGCAGGTTCCGTTCGTAGCGGCCGGTAGCCTCGAACAGCACCAACCGGGAGCGTCCAGCCCAGCCAGGAACGCCGCAATCACCTCTGATGTGTTGGCAATCCGATGCGCGTGTACTCGAAGATGTCGAGATGGTCTTCAGAGACGTCGATACCAATGTGGCCAGGGCCTATGATCACAAGCCTGTCCCTGTGCTGCGAGGTCCGAAGCAACCGGCCTCGTTCAACTTCAGGTGGATATGCGGTCGGGAGGCGACGTGTGTAGGGTTTCGATCCCTACGCCGTGTTACTCGACGCGATGCTTCTATTTCTTGTGCGGGTGCGACGTTCCAGCGCTCGAAGGTCAAATGCCGACAACGTAAGTATGTCTGTACTTTTGCCGGTGCCGACTCCTTCTTGATTTTCTTCCTGCCCGGTGTGTTGCGCCTCGTCTCGTAGACGATCCGGCAATCTGGCATGCTACCTTGTGGCTTCGGTCCGGCTCTGCGCAGACGTGAGCGCGGCCAGCACTGCTTCCGCTGTCAGTAGTTCGGGCAGCGAAATGCCTTCTGGCGCGCCGGGGCCGTAGACGATGTTGAACGGAATGCCGAACCGGCCATGGGATTCGAGATAGCGCGCGATCTCCGGATCCGGCCGGGTCCAGTCGGCCTGCATCGAGACGACATCCGGCGCCGACAGCGCGTCGGCCACCGCGCCGCGATCGAGCACCAGAGCCTTGTTCGCCTTGCATGTCAGGCACCAATCCGCAGTGACGTCCACGAAGACGACCTGTCCGGTCGAGACGCGTCGCGCGATGTCGCCGCGATCGAACCCCTGCCACTGAGTTGCCGTTGCGGCGGATGGCGGCGCGGGTGTCGTCAGGACCGGTGCCGCGAGAACACCCGCACCGGCTGCGGCCAGGCTGAACGCCACGGCGATGTCGGGCAGGCGGTGCGCCTGCCAGGCCAGCACGACGCCGAGAGTCACGAGCGCGGCGACGAGCGCCGCCACCATGCTTCCGGCCAAGCCGACTAGCACCCAGATCAGCCAGCCGGCTGTCACCAACAGCAGCCCCCCGAGGATGACCTTCAGCCCCAGCATCCAGCGCCCCGGCTTCGGCAGCGCCCGAACCAGCGACGGGCGCGCCGCGAGCAGAAGGTAGGGCAGCGCCATTCCTAGGCCCAGAGCCGTGAAGACAACCGCCACGTCCACCGCGCGCCCGGCCAACGCGAAGGCGATCGAGGTGCCAAGGAACGGTGCCGAACAGGGCGTGGCCAGGATCGCGGCAAAGGCCCCGGCGGCGAAATCGCCGCCATATCCCTTGCGCGTCTGGCCCCGGGCGAGGGCCGTCGACCAGGATTGCGGAAGCGCGATCTCAAACAGCCCGAACATGTTGGCGGCGAAGAGGGCCAGCACGCCGATCATCGCGGCGAGAAAGACCGGATTCTGGAACTGCAGGCCCCAGCCGACGGCTAAGCCCGCCGTCTTTGCTGCGATGGTGCCCGCCGCCAGCAGCCACATGAAGGCCAGAACGCCAAGCGCCGAGACCAGGAACCCGCCGCGCACACGCCCCGGTCCGAGGTCCTGCATATTTATCGCCGAAAGGAGCTTGATCGACAGAACCGGCAGCACGCAAGGCATCACGTTTAGGATGAGGCCGCCAAGGAACGCCACCATGGCGATCCAAGCCAGCTCGCTCATCCCCGGCACGACCCGGTCGAGCGCGAACGGTGGTGTGTGGGGGTTGTCTGTCCATGGGATCGTCAACGTCCCGGCGCGTGGCCCGTCGCTCACGGTGACGCGGAGGTCCGTTGGCGCGTCGCTCACCGCCAGAACCGGCAGCCGCGCCCAGAGCAGCTTGCCGCCGTCGCCGAGCCTGATGTCGGGCGCGCCGAATGTCGCGCCGTTCAGTTCTGGAAAGACGTCTGGATCAGTAAAGCCCGCGTCGCTGCGCGCGGTGACGGTCAACGCCGTGCGGTCGGTGTCGAGATGGGCGGTGCCGGCCATGATGCCGGCGGCCTCGGCATCCGGCACGCGGGCGGCAGCTTCACCGATCAGTTCGGCGGAGGCAGTGTCGATCCCCGACCCTGTGGGCAGCTCGAGCGACAGATCCAGTGTCTGCAGCACGCAGATGTCCGAGCAGACCAGCAAATCGACGGATGCGCGCAACGCCACCGGAGCGCCCGGGTCGGCCAGTCGAACCTGCAGCGGAAAGGTGACGTGATTTGCATAGCCGAAGTTCTCGATCCCGAAGGCGCGGAACCGTGTCGGCGCCGGCCAGAGCATCTCGACCGAGGCGACATTCTCGGAGCCTTCCCAAGAGATCTCAGGCGGGATGCCGACCTCGCCCGGCGAGCGCCAGTAGGTTTTCCATCCATGTCCGAGCGTCAGGTCGAGACCGGCCGACAGGGTAGACGCATCGGGCGCAACCGCATTCTCGGCGGTGACTAGGGTCGCGGTCACGGCTTCGGCGCCGACGCGGTCGGAGACCGCCGCGACGGCCGGTTGCATCAGGAAGAGCATCGCCATAAGCGTCGCGACCCACGCGCGTATCAGGCCGCACATCCCGGAACCGGCCCTTCCGTCCGTTCCCGCTCGATCAGCTTGGCGATCGTCGCATGGCCGAGCTGGCCCTGGACGACCGTGCGTCCCACCACAAGCGCCGGTGTGCCGATGAAGCCGAAGATCCGCGCCAGCGCCCGGCTGCGTCGGATTTCGTCCTCCACCTCGGCGCTCTGCATATCCGCGAGGAAGCGTTCCCGATCGACCCCGATGTCGTCGACCAGAACATCGAGGTACTCCGGGCTCGGCAGAAACATCGTCCGCATTAGGCGTCTGTGGAAGGCCAGGTAGGCCCCTTGTCGCTTGGCGGCGAGCGCAGCCCGAGCCGCGGTGACGGAGGTATCGCCCAGCAGCGGCAACTCGTGCCATGCCACTTCGATCCCGCCGCCCTGCGCCATCTCGGCGAGCCTTTCGGTCTGCACCCGGCAATAGGGGCAATTGTAGTCCGAGAACGAGGCCACCGGCACGACGTCCCCGCTGGGGCCGTCGGAGTAGAGCGCGGGGCAGATGGCGGACCTGACCTGCGCCACGCTTTCCTGGAGCTTCGGGTCCGCTTCGTCGCCTGCGTCCAGCCCGACGAAGGGGCTGAACGTGCCGCTCGCCAATCCTCTGCTCGATATGCTGCCACCCGCCATCCTCCGGAAGCCGGGCAGGCCGGGCATAGGCTCGAACTCGAGATCCGCCGCGAACAGCGCGCCGATCGGTCGCCTTGCAATCAAAACACCGAGGCCCCCGACCATGAGGACAGCCAGAACTCCTCGGCGTGAAATGTTCAGTCCTGACATCACCGTCCTACCCTGGCGTCTCGCTTGTCCAATCTTCCGATGGGGCATTCCCCCGCTAGAAGGTCAAGCACGCGGATGACCCGCCAGTCCACTCCGGCATTCAATACTGCGTTATACGTGTGCCTGGCCGCGGATGGAGTGCAGCCGGGAAGCCTTCGCATTCGATCACCGGGGCCCGATCACGAAGCCTGTCCGTCTGTTCTTGTAGGTAAATCGGGAACATCACCATCGGACAGGTCTACGACGACGCAACCTTGCGGAACACCGGCCCGGCGCGACTACCTGAAACGGTTCGCATGATCCTGTCGAGATCGAGCATCCGTTTGTCAAAAGGCTGGCAGCGAGCCGGCCCCATCGCATGCCGAGTTTCACGCCGCCGGTCTGCTCGGTTGATCACCTCCGGCACTACCGGTCCTGCCGCGTCTCGGTCTGTTTGTCGAGATAAGTCCCGCCCATCAGTTTATGCATCGCGTGGCACATGCCGACGCACAGCGAGACGCGCACGAACACGACCGCGCTGTCGAGGGGCCCGGCCACGAGCGGAGCGTTCTACCAACACGTCGCGACCTGCAACAGCAAAATGGGCAGCAGGCATTCATCCCCCATTACATTGCCTGTCTGGAGCGGATCGATGCAGGCGAGCGGGCCGGATCGGACGTTCATCGGTGATCTCCGAGGGTAGCTGGGACAGCATTTTTGTAGGTTTCAGCGTTAGAACGCGCCACACATCGACGCCGAGCATGCTGATCCTTGACGATTGGCGACTTTCCCAGAACGCCCAGATCGACCGGATTTCGCCGCGATGCACGATCTTTCGCATGGCGGCGGGTTCGGCAACGTCATCACGACAAATGCAAAGTTCGACTTGAGCCGCCGCGTCTCGCGGCACCAGCGCCTGTGGCTTCGTTTGATCAATGCACCGAATGCCCGGATCTTTCAGTTGGCGCTGAAAGGGCTGGACCGCTGGACTGTCGCCCATGACAGGGTGACCCTGCCGCAGCCAGAGAAGGTGACCACGGCGTGGAGCTTGCCCCGGCGCAACGGGTCGACCTAGTCGCCGACGTCACCGCTCCGGAAGGCCAGGAGGCCTCGCTCGGCCATATCGACAATCACCGGGGGGCGCGCAGGTGTCGTTCCCGGTGACGAGCCGGGAGTTGCTGGCCCGCCGCAGTGGCCCCGCGCCCCTGTCGCCGAACCCGGGCAATGCGATGGGCGATCCTACCTCTGCCCGAACGGTCGAGATGCGGATCGAAGGCGGCGCCATGGGCGGCCTGCGCTCGGCGATGCTGGACGGAAAGCGGACAGGCTTCCGCGAGATGGCGCGCGCCGGGCAGTTCTGGGCGATGGCAGGCGATGTCGGCATGCCACAGTGGCCGCTGGTCGCCGCATTGCGGGGCGAGGCGATGCGTGTCAGGATGAACTACACACAGTGTTTCCGCATACTAGGCACCTGCATGGTATCTACCTTCTGGAGGTGCCGGCCGACGGCGCTAACGGTCCGATGAGCGACACACTTCTGCTGCGGGGCCGCCAGATCGCTTTTGTCGCCGATAGCCCCGGCGAGTGGCTTTTCCATCGCCACATGCTAGGCCATGCGGTGTCTGGCATGATGCAACGGGTGAGTTTGACATGACGCGGACCGCTCTGGCCATCGCCGCGCTGGCGGCCGTCGCGGCCGTCGCGTTCTGGGTGACGTCGCGTACGGGCACGGCGAACGTCACACAGCCGGACGATGTCGATATCGTCGCCGGTGCCGACCTCTTTGCCGAGAACTGCGCCGCGTGCCATGGCGCCGAGCTCGAGGGTAGGCCCGATTGGCGCAGCCTCGGAGCGGACGGACGCTTTCCCGCGCCCCCGCACGACGAAACCGGACATACTTGGCACCACGGCGATTTGGTCCTTTTCGACTACACCAAGCTCGGCGGACGCGCAGCCCTGGCCAAGAGCGGGGTCGAGGATTTCGACAGCGGCATGCCGCGCTTTGCGGACAGCCTGAGCGACCGGCAGATCTGGGACATCATTGCCTACATCAAATCCACCTGGCCCGACCGTATCCGTGTCGTTCAGGCCGAGCGTAGCGCGATCGAGTGAAGGACCCGGAGGGAAGATATCTTCTTGTCGCCCCGCTCCAGCCTAGCGCAAGACTGGAAAGTATGGGGGGCCGCGGTCGCTCAACCGCTTTAGGGGTTCGTGCCGACGAGACGCGCTTGCAGCGGGCCGCTGCGGTCGAGTTTGTTACGAACCAACTTCAGGCCGACATAGACGCGCCGAATGTGACCTCCAATGTCGCAGGGTTCACAGACGTCGGAGTCAACGGCAGGACGTCCTTCGCGGTCGGCAACACCGTCTGCTGCCGTCGTCAGAACATTCGGTTCAGATTGCGGCTTCGAATAGCGGAGTATCGGCCTGTCCTGACTCCCGCAAATCGGACCATTCTGAGCTGGAATTTTCCACTTATGATCCGCTGGCCGGGAAAAGGAGAGTTCCATGAAGACGTCGAAGTTCACTGAAGGGCAGATCGCCTTTGTACTCAAGCAGGCCGAGGATGGCACGCCGGTTGCGGAGGTCTGTCGCAGGGGCGGCATTGCCGAGGCCACTGGCGTAAGCGCTATGCTGGGTTGATGCCCTCGGAGGTGAAGCGGCTGCGCCAGCTCTCCGAGCGGCCTTAGCCAGGATCAGCTTGTCCAGCGTCAGGTCCGACACGGCCCGTCGAAGCCGGGCGTTCGTCGCCTCGAGCTCCTTCAGCCGCTTCACCTGGTCGCCCTTGAGGCCCCCATATTCCTTGCGCCAGCGATAGTAGGTTACTTCCGTAACCCCTATCGCTCGAACCGCCTCAGCATCCGTCTTACCGCGCGAGTTCAGCACATCGACCTGCCGTAGCCTCGCCACGATCCCTTCAGATGTCGGTCTCTTGCCTGCCATTTCGTCGTCCTCCTGGCTCAAGAGCCATACTTCGGGGAGAACCACTTTTCAGGGGTCAGGCCATGCGTCGTATTCGAGAAACTGCGGTCCGAAAGGGGCTGCTGCTGAGTGCGATGGATGCGAAGTGATATCGCGCCTCCGTGTCGACCCGAGCGACGTTCCGGTCATGAAGATCCAACCCGTTGTAACCGTCAATGCAATCACTTGCTAAGCATCGAAGAAGACGGACCGTAAATCGAACTCGGAAATGGGGCCTCGTTGACAGTCGGTTCAGGCTCTCGTTGGCTTATCGGTGCGGGCTTGACCACTCTGGAGCGCGCAACATGGCAAGGGCTTCTCTACTCATCAGAACATGCGCTATTGCGCTGGGAGTGGCTGCCATGCTGGCCTCATCGCCGGCGCTAAGCGAAAAGAAGGCTGAAAGCCCGGGTGCCGGAGAGGAATCTGGCGAGAATCTCGGCATGACCATTCAGGATACCGCTCCTACGCTTGAGGACGAGACGCCGACGCTGGATTTCGGGTCGTTGGCTGAAGGCGAGCCCCCGGCCCACGCATCGTCTGAAGTCGAGGGCGCCGCGCCTGAGGCGGAACATGTAGTCGCGTCTGCCGAGAAGTGCGTAGTCCAGATCGGCGAGATTGAAGCGTCTGCCCCGGCGCCGAGCAATGCTGACGCCGGTAGCCCTGAGGAAGAAATCGCGGGCGAGCAACCTGTGGGGGATCAGCAGCCCCAGACCGGTCGCGAATGCGTCAATATCACTGATGCCGAACCTTCCTTTATCGGTGCCGACGGCAAGCCCGTGCCCATCGCCGCAGAACTGAAGACGCAAGACATGATCGGACAGCGGCTCCAGGAGCGCCGCCTGGAACTCGAAACCCTGTCGGGCGATTTCGAGATGCAGGAAGCCATTCTCGCGGCCGCAGAAAAGCAGATCGAGGAGAGAACTGCCGCACTTGAACAGCTTAAAGTCGATATTGACGCGACCTTGGCCAAGGCGGAAGAGGCAGAATCTGGCAAGCTCGAGGGGCTTATCGCAACCTACGAAAGCATGAAGCCGGCGGCCGCAGCGGCGATATTCAATGAAATGCCCGACGAAGTCCTCCTCACCATCGCGAGGGCAATGAGCCCTCGAAAGATCGCACCGATCCTCTCCAAGATGCGACCCGACCGTGCCGCAGCCATCACTGTCAAACTGGCGACTGTCGAAGAGTAGCAATCTTGCACCGCCTCGTCTCGACAGGTCCGGATAAGGCGACCGAGCCAGTACGGACTGACTCGGAGGCCGCTTCGCGCTGCCCAACATTCCCGCGGGCAAGGTGCCGGTCACCGTCTGGGGAAAGGGGGCGGGCGATCGGAAGAGGCCGCTGCGAGCGTTCGCGCCATGGGTCCGAGCGCAGTCTGGCTTGAAGGTGGAACCATCGGCTTGTTCGGCAGCCGGTGACCAGCACCAGGCGGTATCAAGAACCACAATCGGCTACAGGAATCGAAAGGCCCCAAATTCGGGGCCTTTGAGTCAATGGTTAGGCTGAGCCACACTGTTGCTTGTGACTGAGGCACACTGTGGCTGGCATATGCCTATCCTTGTGGGCGATCACACTGCAGTTCTCCCGTGCACACGGTTAGCGTCGTCGCCCGTAATCCTCGCAAGCCGTGCAGTACACCCGTTACCATCATTGGGACGTCGACGCCGGCTCCCCGGCGGGCAAAGCCCGTTTCATTCGCATTACATGCGATATGGAACACCGTAAGGTTTGTCTCCCGACGGAATCTGCCATGCGCGAAATTTCAATCCTGCTCGGATGATGCAGTGAGTTACGTCACTGCTCAGCTGGACTTCCTACAGTTGGCAAGCCTTCGTCACCTCACCTATCTTGTGGGGGATTGTGGTGCGGCATCATCAGAATAGGCAGGCGGACCGCGTTGGGCACTTGTTCGCCATTGCCACCGCCCTACTCGAAGATGCGCAAAGTATCGCCACCGCTGGTCAGAATCCCCGTCTGACGCCGGCTCAGCAGAAGAACCTGCAACGTCGCCTATTGCGCGCCATTGAGCGCTGCCGGCTCGCCTCCGAGCGTATCGCGACCGCTGGCGACTAAGCCCTGCCCTATTTTAGCCGTCGATTACTGCCGACTGTTCGCTCCAGATCGATGGCAGGCGACCGCCCCAGATCAGTCGGTTGGCGGTGAGGGATGGTGGCTGCGAACCTCTGAGGATGCTTTCAACAATCTCCGGCGACAGGAATGCCAGCGGCAGCACCTTACCGACATAGGTGTCGGTGAACCCTTCGGTGGCGCAGATTTCCGCCATCGACTCGACCTCTCCGGATTTGAGCCGCTCGGCCCAGTCCCAGGCACGCACCACCGCCGTGACCAGCGATCTATCGAGGGACGAACTATTGGTGGAATTCAGCAGCACGAGCTTCATCTGACGCCCGCGTCGCGTGACCCGATAGGGCACGGTGATCGAGAACTCCTCATCAACCTCAGCCTCATTCGTCGGCCCTAAAGCGGGCGCACGCGCGATGCCAAGAACGCTTCGCAGGCCGCCAATTGAGAAGCTCAGCAGCAAACGGTCATGGCCGACCGTCACCCGGCGCAGCACGCGGCGAACCCGTGTCGTCAGCTCAGGGTCGATGCGACCGGCAAGCGCGTCACACAAGGTGTTGGCGGATCGCAGTGCAGTAGGTGCCTCGGCCGAGTTTGCAGCTTCCAGGCGAGCCAACAGCCCTCGGTGGTCGGCAAGCACGCCCCTGAGTCCAGCAATGACCGCCGTCTCGATTTCCCCTGACGCCAGTCGGACCGCTGGAAGCCCTCCGTCACCATCGCGGTCGGTCTGCTCCTCGACATAGTATCGGTACCGCCGCGCCCCCTTGTTCGCACCGCCCACGACGAACCGTGCGCCCGATTGAGTGTGCAGCAGCCCTTCCAGGAGGTGGGTTTGTGGCTCGGGGCGCCGCCGGCGATTCCGGGGCCCCTGCGTGTTATCCGCCAGTTTCTCCTGCACCGCATCCCAGGTAGGCGTGTCGATGATGGCCGGGTGCTGACCACGATGCGAGACCGCCTTGTGTGGTACACGTCCGATGTAGATGGGATTGACCAGCAGCTTGGAGAGATGTCCGCGTGTAAAAGGCCGATTGCCGTAGTGGTTTCCCTTGGCCGAGTAGCGCGCCGCGGTTCGGATATCCTCTCGCGCCAGGCGCTCATGCAGGGCAGCGACGTTGCCCTCCTCGAGGTACAAGCCGAAGATCCGTCGGATCGTCGCCGCGTCCACTTCGTTGACCACCAACTGCCGCCCAACGATGTCGTAGCCCATGGGCGGCACCCCACCCATCCACATGCCCTTCTTCTTGGAGGCGGCGATCTTGTCCCGGATGCGCTCGCCGGTGATCTCGCGTTCGAACTGGGCGAAGGAGAGCAGCACGTTGAGCATCAGACGCCCCATCGAGGTCGTCGTGTTGAACTGCTGTGTCACCGAAACAAACGACACGCCACGCTTGTCGAGTACTTCGGCCAGCCTGGCAAAGTCGGTCAGCGAGCGGGTGAGCCGATCGATCTTGTAGACCACAATGATGTCGATGCGGCCGGCGTCGACCAGCTCGATCAACTGCTTCAGCGCCGGCCGCTCCATGTTGCCGCCGGAGAAGCCACCGTCATCGAAACGGTCGGGCAGCAACTTCCACCCCTCGTGTTCCTGCGATCGAACATAGGCTTCACAGGCCTCGCGCTGGGCCTCGAGCGAGTTGAAATCCTGCTCGAGACCCTCTTCGGAGGATTTTCGGGTGTAGATGGCGCAACGAAACGCTTTCTTGTCGGTCATGACGACACCTCCATAGTCGTCTCGGAACCACGTTGATGAGCATCACTCCGCCGCCCTGGCGCCGGAGGGACGAGGCCGAAGAATTTTGGGCCAGACCACTTTGTGCCGGTGATGGCGACGGCCACGGCGGAGAGCGTCCGATAGGTCCTACCGCGCCACACAAATCCCTCGGCGACAACATCGACGACCTCGGTCACCCCGTTCCACTCGCGCATCAGCTGGGTACCGGGCGATAGCAGGCGGCCTTCTGCGGCCCAGTGCGGCGGGGCTGCGTCGGAGGCGTCAGACCCAGAACGCTTCAATACCCGCTCGGTCCGTAGTTCGGCAGCAAGCTTTCGCAGCAGCCGAACAGCTTGCGGCTTCAGGCCTCCGTGCGCCTTCTCCTGCAGTCGATAGCCAATGCCGAGCCGGAGCAGTCCGGCCCGGATACGCGGGGGTGGTTCTCGCCGATAAAGCTCCAGCCACCGGACCTGCAACGTCTTGGTGTCGAGGGTGTCGAGCGCGGCAATCTCGCGCTCGACCTGTTCTGTGCTCAGGCGCTTCATGCCGAGGCTTCCTCGGCCGGGATGCGATAGACACGGCCGCGACCGTCGAGCACCTCGGACACGACTTCGAGTTTCAGCTTCTTCTTGAGGTTGCCGCTGATGGTCCCGCGCACCGAATGTGCTTGCCAGCCTGTAGCTTCCATCAGCTCCGAGATCGTCGCACCCTCCGCCTGGCGCAGCGAGGCGATGAGCGTAGCGAGCTTGCTGCCCTCCTTCGGCATTCCGGTCTTTGAGGGGTTTGGGTCTGGAGTTTCGATGCCGGTATCGAGGTGAACGTCGGGACGTCGACGGCCGGGCGAAATGCCGCCATCGTCGGTGACGATGTTCCCGTCTGCGTCCTTGTGGACGACGTGGTCAATTGGGTCGATTCCCATCAGCATCAGACCCTCCACGGATATCACCAGTGTAGTGCGGCCCAGTTCGGCCGTGTCGCGCCAGAGATCCTCATCCGGCATGATCGGGCGCTCAGTGACCAACTTGCGGGTGAGGAGGCTCTTGAGGACGATGCCGAGCGTGCCGCGGTTACTGCCGAGCGAACTGGGAAGCGGCAGGACGAGCCCGCTGTCGCGAGCTGCTGCGGCGGCAAGTATAACGCGTTGGGTGTCGGTTAGTTTGTTGGTGGCCATATGACCCTCCTTCGATCAGGAGCCCAGCGACGATCGCAGGGCTTGCACTGACCGAAGCCCGGAGTTGGTCCGGGCTGGAGGGCGGGGTGTTGGTCGGCGACGAACAGCAATGCTTGCGTTAGGGCGCCAGTCCAGTGGTTTTTTTGGATCGGCTCAAGCAATCTGAGGCCCCCGAGTATGCGAGCGGTCCTCATCCTCTCCGATGCGGGCTGCGCGGCGACAGCGGCATGCGAGCTCGCTACAGGTTGCCGGGCCGATGATCGATTAGTGCGATGGTCGGGTCACCGCAAAGGGTTTCTTGTCGCGGCGCCGTTGGACCCATTTTGACGCTTCCGAGACCCAGAGCACCACGCTTCCCATCAGCAGGCACACCAGCCACTGATCGAGCGCCAGCGGCACGGTGCCAAAGGCAACGTTTAGCGCTCCAATATTGACCACCGCCAGCTGCAGGAAGAACGACAGGGCGACGGCGCCCCATAGCCAATGATTGGCAAGGATATTCCGAAAGGCGCTGCTGGTTTCAGAGCGCGCATTGAAGCAGTTGAACAATTGCGCAAACACCAGGACGGTGAAGCCTGCGGTACGGGCCTGATCGAGGCTGCGCGACCCTTCGATCACGCCCCCTGGCAGGTAAAGATCGATGGTGGCAAGCACGGTTACGGCCATCACCAGTCCCAGACCGAATACCGAAGCCCACATTTTCCCGTCGATGGCGCGGTCGCTACTGCGGCGCGGCGGCCTCGCCATGACGTCGTCGGCTTCCGGATCCACGCCCATGGCGAGCGCCGGCCCCGAGTCCGTTATGAGGTTGATCCAGAGGATTTGTGTCGCCAGCAGCGGCAGGACCACTGCCTGGTCTTGCCCGACCCTAAGTCCGATGATACCGGCGCCGATGACGCCCAGAAAGACCGTCAACACCTCCCCCATGTTGGACGACAGCATGTAGCGCAGAAACTTGCGGATGTTGTCGAAGATGACGCGACCCTCACGCACCGCAACGAGGATGGTCGCGAAATTGTCGTCCGCAAGGATCATCTTTGCAGCGTCCTTGCTTACCTCCGTCCCGGCGATGCCCATGGCAACTCCGATATCGGCGCTCTTGAGGGCAGGAGCGTCGTTGACGCCATCGCCGGTCATGGCCACGACTTGGCCATCGGCCTGTAGCGCGTCCACGATGCGGAGCTTGTGGACCGGAGCGACGCGGGCAAAGACCGAGACCTCACGCGTCGCGCGGGCAAACGCTGCGTCGTTGAGGTGATCCAGCTCAGGACCGGTAAGTACCTTAGCGCCAACTTCGGCAATGCCCAACTGGGCGGCGATACGACCAGCCGTGCGCGGGTGATCTCCTGTAATCATCAGCACGCGGATGCCTGCTCGGTGGGCCTCCTGAATAGCAAGCGCTGCCTCCTCGCGTGGCGGATCGAGCATGCCGACGACGCCGACGAAGATCAGGTCACGCTCCAGTTCCTCCTCGCCTTTCTCGACATCGCGCTCCTCGATGGGCCGGTAGGCGACGGCAAGAACCCTTAAGGCCTCGTCCGACAGCCGTTCGACGTCCGCCCGAACCTGGCTTCTGCGCTCGTCATGGAGCGGGAGCACCTCCATCCCGACCCGCACCCGAGTGCATCGGTCAATCAGCACGTCCGGAGCGCCTTTGGTAATGACGACCAGCGCATCGTCCTGCTCGTTATCACGCTCGATGGTCGACATCAGTTTTCGGTCTGACGTAAACGGGATCTCGCCGACCCGGAGGAACCGCCGCTGGCGACGCTCCGTGAGGCCGAGCTTGCGTTCCGCCACCAAGAATGCCGCTTCGGTGGGATCGCCTTCGATCTCCCACCGCCCATCCTCCCCTTGGTGCAGATCGGCATTGTTGGCGAGGCTGCCGCCGCTCAGCGCCACAATGTGCTCAGCCCGTTGCGGGCCACTGAGAGGCCCGACGCCCTCCGCCTCCACGGACCCGACGGGCGCGTATCCGATGCCGGTGATCCGGCTGCCGCCTGAGGCGGTGACGACGCGCTCGATGGTCATTTCGGAGCGTGTAAGCGTGCCGGTCTTGTCCGAGCAAATGACAGAGGCGGACCCCAGCGTTTCGACCGAGGAGAGTTTCTTTACCAGGGCATTCCGCTTCGCCATTCGCTGCACGCCGAGCGCCAACACCAGCGACAGGATAGCGAGCAAGCCTTCCGGCACCGCCGCGACCGCCAACGAGACCCCAAGCAGCAGCACGGTCATGAAGTTGTCGACGCTCCGGACACTCGATTGCAGCAGGATGGTCACGACCACGATCACCGCGATCGCGACCACGGCGATGCCGAGCATCCGACCGACATGGGCTATTTCCCGCTGCAGCGGCGTTGGCTCCTCACGGGTAGCGTCCAGCATGCTGGCGATCCCACCCATCTCTGTGCGCATTCCGGTGGCCGTCACTATTGCGGTTGCATTGCCCTGGGTGACCGATGTGCCCCGGAAAACCATGCAAAAGCGCTCCGCGAGCGGCGCCGGCTCGGTAAGCGTAGCTGCGTCCTTCAGCACAGGCTCGCTTTCGCCGGTCAGCGAGGCCTCCTGCACGCGCAGTGCTGAGGCCTGCACCAGCCGCGCATCAGCGCCCACGGCGTCGCCTTCGTCCAGCAGCAGCAGGTCGCCGACAACAACTTCGGCGCTAGGGATGCGTCGCCGATTACCGTCGCGTATCACCGACGACGTCGAGGCCGTTATCTTTGCGAGTGATGCGACCGCGTCGGCCGCCTTGCCTTCCTGCACGTAGCCGAGAAGGGCATTGAGAAGAACTACTGCCGCGATCACCAGCGCCTCCACCGGCGCGCCCTCGCGGCCCTCGATAGCCCATGCGACAAGGGCAACTCCGGCGGCAGCGAGCAGCAGATAGACGAGCGGGTCTTGGAACTGCTTCAGCATGCGCAACCAGGTCGGCGGCTGAGCCACCGGCCGAAGTTCGTTCGGGCCGTATTGTGCCAATCGCTGCGCTGCCGCTGCGGCGGTCAATCCATCCACTACTTCGCTGCCGAGGGAAAACGCCACCACGTCTGCACCGAGAAGGGTAGGGTCAGACGGGGCGGAGGAATGCGGATTGTGGCTCATCCCGATGCCATCCTTGACCAAGGTGGAGAAACTAAGGTGCGGACACGCTCATACCTATCGATTGGCAAACTCCCGAAAACGCCTGCCCAGAATGATCCGGACAAACGTGGACCCGCTGAGCTTGCCACCTGAAACCTGGATCACGCAGCATGTGCTCGAGTTCGTTACTCGTCGGCGACCCGGGAATGGGCCCCACGACGTCAAAAACTGATGGAAGAAGCGCTTGTGGGGCCGGTCATGCCGAGCGTCCCTCTCCTCCCGATAGCCGAGGAAAATGAAGCAACACAAGGAAACTCAGAGCTGCAGCGAAAAAACACCAAATGGAGATGAGCCAGGCGGCGTAGAAAACATAGGTTGCGACGAACGCAACAAAGGTCGCGACACCGAATAGTCTAACCGCCTTGTGACTCGAAAAGAGCATGCTTATGCAGGTGCCAAGAACGTACATTATCATCACAGCGACGATATAGAAGTGCGGGGAAAAATAGCTGATGTGCTGTCCTTCGACTTGCGAGACGATCGGTAGGCTTAGAAGGAAATACAGCAGGTACAGGCCCACCGCGGCGCCCGCGATCGAGATGGCGACCAGCACTCTGCGCCGCCAAGGCGTGGGCTCAAGCAGCAGAATTGCGATCGGAACGTAGGTCGGCCAGAGAACGTGCGAAAAAAGCGAATAGAGATGCGTCAGCATCGTATTCAGCAGCGGCGCCTTGTCGGGAAACGTCAGCCAGAGGCCGCCCTCGATCAGCTGCTGCACGCCGAACAACACCGGGATCAGCGCAAAGGGCAGTTCAACACGCCGCTGGGCGCGTCGCACCGTTACCGTGCCGACGATCAGAAGTGCAGCCCCGGCAGTGAAACTGGCTGTTGCAGAAAAGCACATTGCGGTTTGGGTCCTTTTGATCGCAACTCGCTCAACAGCGCGCCGCGGCTACATACTGTGAGAATTGTCTCGCCCATCGCTGCTTCTTGGCCTCCGGTTGTGAGGCGCGGCTCGTCAAAACGAAGTGGGTTGGCGAATTAGTCAGCGCAACCGTCACGGCGGACTGCGAGCCGGTTCAGCAAAGGCATTTTCGCTCACATCCTGGCTACCCTACGATGAAGCGGGATGGCTCATTATCGAGGGCGGCACCGCTCCATCCTAACGCGAGACATTGGGCTGATGATTTACCACGGGTCGCTGAGTTTTCGGCATCGTCGGAGTTCGCACGCCAGGTCGCTTACTCGGCACGTCCGGGCGCTCGCCGACTCGCCACAGGCCGGGTGCCTCAGCGTCGCCCTGGTCAGACAACCAAAACTGGGGCAAACCCGCCACCTGGGGTCCGAAAATTCGTCGTCTGCCCCTGATAGAGGCGAGCGGCGACCAGTAGTGGTTTGGCTTGGTAAGTGTATAGGCGAATATCCAACTTGCGTGACGCCGGCTCGCCTTCGAGCCTGATCATTCTCATACCCGGAGCGGCGAAGGTCTGTGCGACGTAGTCACCGCGGGCGATCTCGGCCCAGACAGACTTGGTCAGCTTGTCACCCCGGTATACGGCCTTGCTGCCGTGCCCGGACAGGGGCTTGAAAAACAATCCCTTTCGCGATTGCCAGAATTGGTCAGCGTTTGCTGGCGTGACCAGCCTGGTCTGCGGAACGCCGGCGAGGCGTTGCTGCATACGCCTTGAAAGGCCGAAAATGTTGAGAGCATCCGGGTCAGAGAGAAGCGTCAGATTGCGCTTGTTGGCCAGAAGTGCGTGATGGTGGGGATTGGGCGTAACCACCGCAGCGCCATTCTGATAGGCAGCACGCAGGGCGGCGTGCTCAGGCCGATCCAGCGTGAAATCGACCAAGCGATTGTAAACAAGGTCGATTCGGCGGCCGTCGAGGAAAAGTTCGTTGCCTTGATATTGCAGTTCGCGCGCATCGCCGATGACGGTGTCCATTCCGTGCTTGGCGAGCATCTGCCGAGTCAGTACGAACTCCGGATAGAGATACTGTTCCAGGGGGGCATCATCGACGATGGCGATCGTCCCCGGCGAACCCGAACCGCGCTGGCGGCGCCACTCTTCCAGAAACATCGCTGCGATGCGCTCTCCGAAGCCGCCGATCAGCCCGTCCTCGTAGCGAATGGCGACATCGCCGCAGCAAGCCATTTGCGCGCGTGCAAGAACGGCGTTGAGGAAGGCTCCGCCCGCATTGGTGTTCACCTCGATCAATTTGGGGCCGTCGTCATCGAGATGAAAATCGTAGCCCATGAGCGCGCCCGCCGGGCCGTGGTCCTTCTGCGAAATGTCGGGCGCCCACGCCAGCACGGCCTCTCGATATCCGGGGAGTTGGGTAGTCGCCTCGATGGCCTCGACGATCTCGCGCATTTCGGTCAGGGCTGAGGCCGACAGAAACACCGGGACATTGGAGAACAGATGCGGTCGCTGCTCCGTCAGGGTTTTGAAGAATCCAAACTCTCCCGCCTCGCGATCGAGTTGGAGGCCGAGCTCATCGCGGTCGAGAGTAATGCAAAGGCAAGATTGATTAAGCCGTTCGGGAGCGAGCTCGGCGACCACGGGAAGGAGAGCGTCAATTGCCTCGGCCATCAATCGTCCCTCATGATAGCTTGACCCGGTGACTTGCCACTTTGTGGACCGTCGGGCGATGATTCTCAGGTCGCTTTCTACCCTGGCCTCACGTCCCGCGGAAAATAAACTGCCAGAGGGTGCAACATGCGGTCGGTCAATTCGTTGCAACCTTGATCTCGATCAAATCAAAGGCAGCCCCCCTCGGCTAACGTGAGCACATGACGTCCACGTTCTCCCATCTCTTCCGAACCTTGTTGATTGCGCTGATCTTGGCTGCAGGCGGACTTCTCGCCAGCGCCGGATCGGCCAGTGCGGATCAGCTTTGGCCTGCTGGGACGCGTGCGACGACGGCAGCGGCGCTAGATACTCTTGTTACAGAACATGGGACGGAAGAACTCTTTGCTGAGACTGATCGCCCCGATAGTGGCTGCGCCGCTGACCACGGGGCGTGCTGCTCTAACGCGACTGGATCTGGCTGCTGCGCTTCGGGTGGCCTATGCGGAGCGAGGTCCATGCTTGCCCAGGGCGACTTGACCCGCGTCCACTCATGCTTGCCTGCCATCCTTGGCTTGGGCAGCATCGACCCTCAAGCCAACCGGCGTCCTCCCAGGCTCCCGGCCTGACATCACGCCCGCGCGGCCTCGCAGGCGTTTGATACCAACCAGAGTGGCCGCCTGACCCATTTCGTCCACGAGATCTTTGCACCATCGGCCGACGCACCGCGCGGCTGACTGCTAGGCAAACCCGCTCTTCGGTTCCCGGAAAGCACGGTCGATAGGAGACCCCCCACATGAAAACCCAGATTCGAATGATCACCACTGCCGCATTCCTGGTCCTGTCCGGAACGGCCCTCGCGCAGACCGACGCACATCACCCCGACGCAACCGCGGCGCCCGCCACGGTGACCCCAGCCCCCAAAGAAGCCAAGGGCGACATGCAGGCGCAATGCGCGGACATGATGCCGATGATGCAGCAAATGATGCAGATGATGCAGCAGGGCATGATGCAAGGCGGCATGACGGGCGGCGCTGCGGGAGAACAGAAGCCCGCAATGGACGACATGTCGGCCGCATCGAGGGCGTACATGGACGCGATGAAGAAGATGGAAGCGCCCATGATGATGGGTGCACGGGACGCCAATCCCGACAAGGCCTTCGCACAGGCGATGATTGCACATCATCTGGGCGCCATCGACATGGCCAAAGCCGTCCTTCAGCACGGCTCCGATGCGGAAGTTAAAGCTTGGGCGAATGAGATTATCGCTGCCCACGAAGCCGAGATAGCAAAGATGCGCGACTGGCTGAGCCGTCAAGCGCAGTGACCCGGCAGGCAACCCCGTGACGTCCTTGGCCAAGCCCTGGTCCCCTTCATCAATCTTGTTGGCACTGGGCGGAGCGATTGTCGCCGGAATCGGCGTCTATTTCATCTTCCTTCGGCCATCCCTGTTGGCCGAGGACATTCGCTATATCGGGTTGTCAGCCGCCGAGGTCGCCGAGACAGGTCCACGGCTTGGAGCGTGGCTCACCCAAGTGTTCCGCGTTCTGGGCGGCTACGCACTGGCGACCGGTTTCCTCACTCTCGCGCTTGCTGCAACGTCCTTCCGCGAGCGTCGGCCCATCGCGGTCGTAGGCGCCTTCATCGGCGGCGCGGCATCGATCGGTCTGATGACCGTGGTCAACTTCGCAATCGGTTCCGACTTCAAGTGGCTTCTGTTCGGCTGCGCCTCGGTATGGGCCCTAAGTTTCGTCGCGTTCTGGGCAGAGGCGGCGGTGGCGCGGTCTGGGGCGCACAGCCCGAATCTAACAAATCACAAAGGAAGCGAAACATGAAACGTCGCGAACTTCTCAAGGGCACAATTTCCGGAGCTGCAGCCTTGTCGCTGCCTTGGGCGCTGTCGCGGCCGGCTTTTGCGGTAATGCCGCCCGGCGAGAAATTGCTCAGCATCGTACGTCGCACGATAGAGGTGAATGGCCGGGCGGCGAGCGTTTTCGGAGTGCAGCAGCCCAACGGATCAGCAGGGCTCCATTACCAGGCGGGCGACGCCTTCAAACTCCTGCTTCGCAACGAAACCGCTGAGCCGACGATCGTACATTGGCATGGCCTGACACCCCCTTGGCCGAGCGATGGCGTTCCCGATGCCCCGCTTCCGCTCATCGGGGCCGGGAGCGACCGTGCTTTCGACTTTCCGGTCGGTAGGCCCGGCACCTATTGGCTACACGCCCACACCCTGCAGGAACAGGCACTCCTCGCCGCGCCGCTGATTGTCGCGAACCCTGACGACGCAGGACGAGACGAGCAGGAGGTCGTCATTCTGCTGCACGACTTTTCGTTCTCCTCCGCTGATGAATTGCTGGCCGGCCTAACCGGGGGCGGCGCCGCGCCGATGCAGCATGGTGACATGGCGATGCCCTCCTCGGAGCCCATGGACGCCATGGATAGCGGGGCCGCTGCAGTCGACCTCAACGATATCGACTATGACGCCTATCTTGCCAACGACCGCACCCTGGACGATCCGAAAATCGTGGCGGTGGAGCGCGACGGACGGGTGCGTGTCCGGATCATCAACGGCGCCACCGCGACGGCCTTCACGATCGATTTTGGTGAGCTCGAAGGCGAACTGATCGCTGTCGACGGGCAAGACGTCGTTTCCCTCAAAGGCCGACGTTTTCCGATGACCATGGGACAGCGCATCGATGTTCGGCTGCAGTTGCCGGGTGAAGCCAGATCGTTCCCGATCCTGGCACTGCGCGAAGGAAGTCAGGAACGAACCGGAATTATCCTCAGCCCAGCCGGGGCAGACGTAGCGAAGCTCGCCACACAAGCGGGCGCGGCGGCTCCTGCGCTCGACCTCGCGCTGGAAGCACAACTCCGCGCCATCGCACCGCTGGCCCCCCGTACGGCCGACAAGTCATTCGATATGGCGCTGACTGGCGACATGGCCGCCTATCGCTGGGGCCTTGAGACCAGCGCACCGATCCTCGTGGATAGGGGCGACCGCGTCGAAGTCACGCTGACCAATACCAGCATGATGGCCCATCCGATGCACCTGCACGGTCACCACTTTCAGGTGGTGGCGATCGACGGGGAGCGCTTTTCGGGCGCGGTTCGCGACACGGTGCTCGTGCCGCCGATGCGGTCGGTCACCATTGCCGTCGATGCCGACAATCCCGGCCAATGGGCCTTCCATTGTCACCACCTCTACCACATGGCGACCGGCATGATGTCAACTTTCGGCTACCGGATTTAGGAGTCAGCGATGGGAGAACAAGCGATTGGATCGGCAGGACCCAAAATTCGCGTCGCGGTCAATGGCTACGGCGTCATCGGCAAGCGCGTGGCCGAAGCGGTCAGCCTGCAGTCCGACATGGTGCTTGCCGGCGTTGCCGATGTCGGCTCGGATTGGCGTCTGGCGGTCGCCGTGGACAAGGGCTTCGGGATCTTCGGCGCGACAGCGCCGACCGCAGCGGCGATGCGGGCGGCGGGAATAGCGGTAAGCGGCGAGGTTCCCGAACTGCTTGCAGCCGCCGATGTCGTAGTGGATTGCACACCCAAGAACATCGCCGCGGGCAACATCGAGGCTTACCGGAAGCTGGGTCTCAAATTCGCTATCCAAGGCGGCGAAAAGCATGCCGTAACCGGCCACTCCTTTGTGGCGGAGTCGTCCTATGAAAGCGCCATAGGCCGGGAAAGTACTCGCGTCGTTTCCTGCAACACGACTTCGATCGTGCGGACGCTGACTGCCTTGAAGCGGGCCGGCCTGCTGCGCAGCGCACGGGGAACCCTGCTGCGGCGGGCCACCGATCCCTGGGAGAGTCACGAGACCGGCATCATGAACACCCTGGTACCCGAACCGAGCATACCGAGTCACCAGGGTCCCGACGCGCAAAGCGTCGATCCCAGCCTCGATGTCGTGACGATGGCGGTAAAGGTTCCACAAACGCTTGGCCATCTGCACTACTGGAACGTCCGAATGACAAAAACTGCCGGCAAGGAAGAGGTTCTGGATGCGTTCCGTGCCTCCTCGCGCATTGCCCTCATCAGCGGCGATCACGGGCTGAAAGCCCTCAACAGCATCAAGGAATGGATGCTCGACATTGGTCGCCCGCACGGCGATCTCTACGAAGTGGCGCTCTGGGCGGACATGCTGACGGTTCAGGGCGACGAACTGTTCTACGCGTACATGGTCGACAACCAGGCCATCGTGATCCCCGAAACCATAGACGCGATCCGTGCCCTTGCGGGCATCGAGACCGACGCAGCGGCGTCCATATCGGCGACCAATGCCGCACTCGGGATCGGACGGCTGAATGGCCTTAACACGCTCACACCCAGAGTAGACCCGTGAACGCCGGACAGAATCCCCCGCGTTGCGACCGGGACTAAACGCACCGCAGCCGGAACTGGGCTCCAGGAGTTGAATTATGAAAAAAGCGAACTTCGACGTCGGCAATCTCACCAGCATTCTCGACTTTGCGGCGGTCGAGAAACGGCTCTCCGCTTTCCCCGGTGTAACCGCGGCGAGCATGAACGCCGCCTCAACGACAGCGAGCGTCACCTTCGACGACGCAAGAACCAGCGCTGAGGTAATCGCGCGAGAAATCGAGGCCTGCGGCTTCCATTGCCGGGGCGAAGTCCTGCCGCGCCACCTGTGCAGCCCAAACAGCACAACGGTGCAGCCGGCGCGCGCCCAAGAGTCCGTCGCGCCGGCGCGGGATGAGCATGCAGGACACGCGGGCATGACCATGCCCGCGGGGGATGGCAAGGGAGCGGTTGCCGCCAAGAGCTCCCGTGATGCCATGGCTCACGAGATGGGTCACGGCTCCGGGGACATGCAAGGCATGGTCAAGGACATGCGGAACCGCTTTCTGGTCAGCCTTGTCTTCTCGATCCCGATCTTTCTTTTGGAGCCTATGGGCCTGGGCGAACCCCTCATAAGCCCGCCATTTGGGCTGAGCATGAACCTCACCATGTTCCTGCTTGCCAGCGCCGCCATCCTCTATCCGGTATGGCCCTTCCTGGTGGCCGCCTGGCGCGCCCTGCGCAACGGCGTGCTCAATATGGCCGTCTTGGTCGTGCTCAGCGTTGGCACCGGCTACCTGTTCAGCGTGGGCGCCACCTTCTTCTTTGAGGGCCAACAATTCTTCGAAGCGGCGAGCGTCCTTCTTGTATTCATCCTGCTCGGCCACTGGCTGGAGATGCGGGCCCGCGCCGGAGCTTCGGCGGCGATCCGGGCGTTGCTTGATCTGGCGCCGCCAAAGGCCACGGTCTTTCGCGACGGCAAGGAAATCGAAGTCGCGACCGCGGAAGTCGTGCTGGGCGACATCGTGGTGCTTCGGCCGGGCAACAAGCTTCCCGTGGATGGCGAGGTGATCGAGGGCGAGTCGACCATCGATCAATCGATGCTGACCGGGGAATCCATGCCGGTGACCAAGAAAGTCGGGGACAGCGTTATTGGCGCCACGATCAACAAGAGCGGCACGTTGCGCTACCGCTCCACCAAGGTGGGCGCCGATACGGCCTTGGCCCAGATCGTCAAGCTGGTCCAGGAGGCCCAGAATTCCAAAGCGCCCGCGCAATTGCTTGCCGATCGCGCCTCGCAATGGCTGGTGCTGGCCGCGATCGTGATTGGGCTCGCCACCTTCGCCGTCTGGTTCTGGTGGCTCGGGCAACCGCTGCTGTTTGCCCTGACGCTGACCATCACGGTCTTCGTCATCGCGTGTCCCGATGCACTGGGCCTCGCTACGCCGATGGCGGTCATGGTCGGCACCGGCCTCGGCGCCGCCAACGGCATCCTGTTCAAGAATGCGGCTGCTCTGGAAGACGCAACCAAGCTCAAGGTGATCGTCTTCGACAAGACTGGGACGCTTACCATGGGCCAGCCGAAGGTCGTTGATGTCATCCCCGCACCTGCTGTTGCGCCCGATGATCTCTTGCGGGTCGCGGCCGCTGTCGATCAGGGGTCGGACCATCCACTCGCCGTCGCCATCGTAGAGCGGGCCAAGGACCTGGACATTCCCAAGGTCACCGGCTTCCTCAATATCGAGGGCAAGGGCGCCAGTGCCTCAATTGACGGCGATCCGATCTTCCTCGGCAACCGTCGCCTGATGGATGAGCAGAAAATCGATCTCCTGACGCTAGGCGAGAAGGCCGAAGCGCTCAAGGGCGAAGGTCGCACCGTCATTCACGTGGCCCGATCCGGCAAACTTCTCGGGCTGATCGCCATTGCCGACGCCCCACGCCCGACAGCAATCGCTACGATCAAGAAACTGCACGAGCAGGGGGTGCGCGTTGCGATGCTCACCGGCGACAATGCCGGCACTGCCAAGCGGATCGCCGATCTGCTTGGCATCGACATCGTTTTGGCCGACGTCCTGCCGGGACAGAAGGCCGAGAAGATCAAGGAGCTGCAGGCCCAAGGCCTCAAGGTCGGAATGGTAGGCGACGGCGTCAACGATGCCCCGGCCCTGACCCAGGCCGATGTCGGCTTCGCCATCGGCGCAGGCACCGACGTGGCCATCGAGAGCGCCGACATCGTGTTGATGAAGAGTGATCCGTACGACGTTGTGGGCGCAATGACGCTCTCGCGTGCGACGCTACGAAAAATGCATCAGAATCTGTGGTGGGCGGTGGGATACAATCTCGTCGCCTTCCCGATCGCCGCGGGCGTGTTCTACCCGTTCCTGCTCAGCCCGCAGATCGCAGCGCTCGCCATGTCTGGCAGCTCGGCGCTAGTGGCCATCAATGCCCTTCTGCTCAAGCGGACCAAGCTTGAGGGCATTCGGCCAAGCAACTCATCGACTACCGACGCAGCGCCGTCTGCGCCTGCCCCCGTGGCATCAACGTGACGCAGCTCAACGCGAGTTTGCGCATATCACAGTGGGTACTGGCCTCCCTACTTGCTGCGGCATTCGTCGTATCGCTTTGCTTCGGCGTGGTCCTGCCAGTTCTTCCGGCCACGGTGGCGCGACTTGCCGGGACGTCCGACTCTGCCGCGATTGCTCGACATGTCGGTCTCCTGACGGCTGCCTATGTCGCGGCGCCCCTCGCGGTGGCTATCCTCTGGGGCCGACTTTCCGACTCGATTGGGAGAAGGCCCATCCTGATTGCGGGATTGCTGGGCTTTGCCATCACATTGGCGGCCACCGCTCTTGCCTCCAATCTGGCTGTCCTCTATGCGGGCCGCATCCTGAACGGAGGTTTTGCCGCAGCCGTCGTGCCCACCGTTCTTGCATTCATTGCCGATGTGGAAGCCGACGATGATCGCCGTGCGAAAGCCTTCGCGGCGGTCGGCATGGCATCGATTGCCGGTTTCTTTTTTGGGCCGATGCTTGGCGGTTTCGCCGCCGGCTGGAGTGGCGCTTCCAGTTTGCCTGGTTCTGGTCCCTTCCTGTTGGCGGCCAGTCTGGCTGCAATTTCCGCCGCGGGCATAGGTACCCTGCTCTCGAACGAACGGGCTGCCGCGGACGGACCCAAATTGCCAGAGCAGCGTTCGACCGCGCCGCTGCCCGGCAAGTTGCAGCTTCTCGTCCTCGCCGTTGCCTCTGCCGTGGGGCTAGGGGCCTTTGAAGTTGGTCTCACGCTGCGGAGCGGTGATGGTGCGATGACGTCTGCCGATCTGGCGATCATGTTTGCCACCTGCAGCGCGGTGATGTTTGCCGTCCAGGCCATCGTGTTTTCGCCCTTCGTCAAGGCGGCCGCGACGCGCTGGCTGATCGCACCAGCCTTTGCGGCGATGGCGCTTGGTCTGGTTCTCGTCCCAGGCATTGTCGGCTTTGGTGGCGTGCTCGCTGCGGTTGCCTTAGTGGCTGCCTCGGCGGGTTTGATCAGCCCGCTGTTGAGCTACTGGGTGGCAAAAAGGTCAGCCCGAAGCCGAGGCGTGGGACTGGGCATTCAGAGTGCAGCAGTGAGTCTCGGGCAGTCTATTGGGGCAGCCGGTGCTGGTCTGCTTTTCGGTCTCAACGGGCAAGAGGGCACCGCTTTCTTTGCCGCTGCGGCAATTGTTGCGCTTGCTGCGATCGCCAGTTTGAACCTGCCTCGGCAACTGGCGCCGACGCCGGCGGACAATCCTTCCAATCGGCGGCCCGCTGCCGCGACGAAATCATCTCGACGGGCACGTCCCGATTGATGTGCGTCAAAGCCTCAAATTCTCGTTCTCGCAGAATGCAACAGGCTCGAACCGAGCCGATTCAACCAGGAGGGCCGACCTTCGGCAACGCGCCATGACCACCATCGCCATCGATACGGTCACACCAAAGCCCGCGGCAGCGGCATCCCGCAAGCTAGGGCTCGGCTTGCTCACCGCCGTCGTCATCGGCTCCATGCTCGGCTCAGGCGTATTCAGCCTGCCGCAGAACATGGCGGCCGGCGCGGCACCGCTCGCCATCATCATCGGCTGGGCGATTAGCGGCGTCGGCATCCTGGCACTGGCCTTCGTCTATCAGGGCCTCTCCATGAGAAAGCCGGCGCTTGATGCCGGACCGTATGCCTATGCCAAAGCCGGCTTCGGGCCGTTCATCGGCTTCAACAGCGCTTGGGGCTATTGGCTCTCCGCCTGGATCGGCAATGTCTCCTACGCCGTCGTCATGTTCAGCGCTCTCTCGTACTTCTTTCCGCCGTTCGGGGAGGGCAATACTTGGCAGGCCATCGTTGGCGCTTCGGTCGTGCTGTGGCTTGTCCATGCGCTGATCCTGTCGGGCGTGCGTCAGGCGGCGTTGGTCAACCTCGTGACTACAATCGCCAAGATCGCGCCCCTCATACTCTTCATCGTTCTCGCTATCGTCGCTTTCAAAGTCGACGTTTTTACCCTCGATTTCACTGGCACAGGGAACGTCGAACTCGGCTCGATACTTGATCAGGTCAAGAGCACCATGCTCGTCACGCTCTGGGTTTTCATCGGCATTGAGGGGGCGAGCGTGATCTCGGCCCGCGCTGAGCGTCGCTCTGACATCGGCATTGCGACGATGGCGGGTTTCCTCGTCGCCCTTGCCCTCTATGCGCTGATCTCGCTGCTGTCGCTGGGGATATTGACCCAGCCGGAACTTGCGGCGCTGAAGAACCCGTCCATGGCAGGGGTGCTTGAGCATCTCGTCGGCCCGTGGGGCGCGATCCTCGTTAACATCACGCTGGTCGTCTCGGTGCTAGGCGCTTTCCTGAGCTGGACGCTACTCGCCGCCGAAATCCCCCACGCCGCCTCCCGCGACGGCACGATGCCGCGCTTCTTCGGCGCCGAGAACAAGCGCGGTGCTCCGGCGACTTCGCTCTGGATCACCAACGGCTTGGTGCAGATATTTCTGATCGTCGCGCTCTTTGCCAACAGCACATACACGGCGCTGTTCTACATCGCCTCGACGGCAATCCTCATCCCCTACGTCTTCTCGGGCGCCTATGCGGCCAAGCTTGCCATCACCGGCGAAGCCTATCGCCCCGGCGAGAGCCGGACACGCGATCTGATCGCAGGCCTGGTCGCCACGCTATATGGCGCCTGGCTGGTCTATGCGGCCGGTCCCACCTACCTCTTCATGGCCGCAATGCTCTACGCCCCGGGAATCTTCATCTATGTCATGGCGCGGCGCGAACGCGGTGAAAAGAGCTTCACCATCCTTGAGGCACTGATCGCCGTCGCGCTTGTCGTCGCTGGTCTCGCCGCCGCGTACCTCATCTGGAACGGGAGTATCAGTCCGCTATGAACGCAATCAACACTGCCACAAGACTTGGCGCCTTTTCGGAAGTAGGTCGGCTCCGCGAGGTGTTAGTCCACCGCCCTGACCTCAGCCTGCAAAGACTGACACCGGACAATCGCGCCGCTCTACTGTTTGACGACGTCCTCTGGGTCAAGAAGGCTCGCCAGGAACATGACATTTTTGTAGACGCGCTGCGTGAGCGAGGCGTCGCTGTCTTTGATTTCGGCAGCCTGCTCGGCGAGACGCTTGCCCTGGCCGAAGCACGGCGATGGCTGCTCGACCGGCGCGTCAGTGTCGCCGCAGTCGGCGAGGACATGGTCGGCGAGATGCGCGGCTGGCTGGACGAGATGCCGGCAGTCGAGCTTGGCCGTTTCCTGATCGGCGGCATCGCCCGTGCCGAGCTTCCCTTTACGCCGGCGGGCCTAGCAGGGCGGACCATGGAACCGCAGGACTTTGTCCTGCCGCCGCTACCCAACCAGATGTTTACCCGAGACAGCTCATGCTGGATCCACGGCGGTGTGACGATCAATCCGATGTTCTGGCCCGCACGCCGCCCGGAAGCGACCAATGTGGAGGTCGTCTACCGCTTCCATCCTCACTTCCGGGACGCAGAATTCGAAACCTGGTGGGACGGTTCGGATGGGACGGGTATCGCCACGCTCGAGGGCGGCGACGTCATGCCGGTCGAGAACGGGGTCGTCCTTATCGGTATGGGTGAGCGTACGACGCCGCAGGCCGTGGCGACGCTGGCCAAGCGCCTCTTCGCCAAGGGTGTCACGACAAGAATTATCGCGGCGCTGATGCCACGCGACCGCTCCTTCATGCATCTCGACACGGTCTTCACTTTCTGCGATCGCGACCTCGTGACGATCTACCCGCCTGTCGTCGAGCGTATCCGGGCATTCTCGCTCCGCCCTGGCACTGGACCAACCGGCATCGAGATCACGGCCGAGAGCGGACCGTTTGTCGAGGTCGTCCAAAAGGCGCTCGGCCTCGATCGACTGCGGGTCGTCGCCACTGGTGGCGATAGCTATGAGGCCGAGCGCGAGCAGTGGGACGACGGCAACAATGTGGTCGCCATAGAGCCTGGCGTCGTCGTCGGCTACGACCGCAACGTCTACACCAACACTTTGCTCCGCCGGGCTGGCATCGAAGTGATCACTGTCGCCGGTTCCGAGCTCGGACGAGGGCGTGGCGGTGGCCATTGCATGACCTGTCCGATCGCTCGCGATCCCCTCTGAGACAAGGAAGACCTTTTGCCATGCCGATCAATCTTCGCGGCCGCAGCCTGCTGACGCTCGACGACTACTCTCCGGCCGACATCCGGTTCCTCCTTAAGCTCGCAAGCGAACTCAAGGCCGCCAAACTAGCCGGTACCGAACGGCAACGGCTGGCCGGGCGGAACATTGCCCTGATCTTCGAGAAAGATTCGACCCGTACCCGAACCGGTTTCGAGGTTGCGGCCTACGACCAGGGCGCCCATGTCACCTATCTTGGGCCATCCGGGAGCCAGATCGGTCACAAGGAATCGATGAAGGATACGGCCCGCGTGCTGGGCCGGGTATATGACGCGATTGAGTATCGCGGCTTTGGACAAAAGATCGCCGAGGAACTCGCAGCTTATGCCGGCGTGCCGGTCTACAACGGCCTCACCAACGAGACCCATCCGACCCAGACGCTTGGCGATTTCATGACCATGCGCGAATTTACGCACAAGCATCTTTCAGGACTGGCGGTGACTTTTCTCGGCGATGGGCGGAACAACGTCGCCCACTCGCTGGCCGTCGGTGCTGCAAAGGTCGGCATGGATATGCGCATAGCGGCGCCACGCAGTCTCTGGCCGGACCAACCCTTCGTCGAGCATCTGAGGGCGCTCGGCAAGGAGACAGGTGGATGCATCACCGTCACCGAAAGTGTCGAGGAAGCGGTCAAGGGCGCCGACTTTCTTTACACGGATGTCTGGCTGTCGATGGGCGAGGACGAGGCTGCCTGGCCCGAGCGCATCCGCGAACTCACACCCTACCGCGTCACCCGCGAAGTGATGGCCGCGACCGTCAACCCTCACACCAAGTTCATGCACTGTCTGCCGGCCTTTCATAACGCGGAAACCGAGGTCGGCGCCGACATCGCCAAGCGCTTCGGGATCGACTGCATGGAGGTCACCGACGAGGTGTTCGAGTCCCCTGCCTCGATCGTGTTCGACCAGGCTGAGAACCGCATGCACACCATCAAGGCGATCCTCGTCGCCACGATCGCTGGGTGACCGCGATGCTCATCGTCGTGGCCCTAGGCGGCAACGCTCTCCTTCGAAGGGGGGAGTCTATCTCGGCCGAAACGCAGCGCAGCAACGTCCGCCGCGCGGCTGCCTCTCTCGCTGGGCTGGTCGGCGCCGGCCATCGAATCGTCGTCACCCATGGCAACGGGCCACAGGTCGGCCTTCTCGCCCTCCAGGCAGCGGCCCAGAGTCCGGACGAAGCCTATCCCCTCGATATCCTCGGAGCCGAGACCGAAGGCATGATCGGCTATCTGATCGAACAGGAACTGGAGAACGCTCTGCCCAACGGACCAAAAGTTGCGACATTGCTGACGCAGGTCGAGGTCGATGCGAATGATCCTGCTTTCCGCAATCCGACAAAGCCGGTCGGTCCGGTCTATGAGCAGGACGAAGCACAACGGCTAGCCGCCGCCCGCGGTTGGATCGTCGCACTGGACGGCGACAAGTACCGCCGTGTCGTGCCCTCGCCACCGCCATTGCGTATTCCGGACGTCGATGTCATCCAACTCTTGCTGGATTCGAATGTGATTGTGATCTGCGCTGGCGGGGGCGGCATTCCTGTCGTCCGACGCGGTGACGGGAGCTTGGTCGGTGTTCAGGCAGTCATCGATAAGGACCGCACTGCGGGAGTCTTGGCGCTGGAAATTGGTGCGGACGCACTCTTGTTGCTGACTGACGTCGACGCAGTATATTCGGATTGGGGTACGCCCCACCAAGAGGCGATACGCCGGACAACACCAGAGTCCATACGAAAAAAGGAATTCGCCGCTGGCTCGATGGCTCCCAAGGTGGAAGCCGCTTCCACCTTCGCCGAGCTGACCGGCGGAATTGCCGGCATTGGACGGCTGGACCAATCACTCGCCATCCTTGACGGAAGCGCAGGCACACAGATTGTCCGGGCAATGGGAGGCAGTCAGCAATATGGTACCGCTCCACCGCCAAGCTGACCGAGTTGCGCAGCCGACATTCGTTTCTCAATGAGGACGTAGTGCCTTGCGATTGGGCGGGCGCTACACCGATCGCTAATGATGTCAGAGTTCCGGGCAGAACAGCGCGGCCACTGACCCGTCAATGTCTTGTGCATTGGCGTGTTTGTCTCATTCCGTGATGACTGCACGGCCAAGCCAGTGAGCCGCGTGGTATGCCCGGAGCGTAGTCACGGCGACGACGGGGGCTCGCGAAACTGATCCTGCTGGAGTTCCCTGGAGGGCATGGGCAGATATCCATGCGTCGCTAGCCAGTCCTCAATGATATGGCGCAGAACGTCCTGCCGAGAGCGAGAGTCGGGCCCGCTAGCGGCACGGAATCTGTCAAGGGCGTCGATCAGCACTTGGTCCACTCGTATTGTCACTCTGTCAGACATCTGCCCCTCCATCTCGCCTCACAAAACGCACCTTTATAGCGAATGCAAGGGTCAGGATGCTACCGCCGAAGCCAGCCGGGGGCTGCCGGTCGGCGCGCTCTATTCCAGCCCGGACTAGACCTCGACCTTGTTGCCGTGGCCGGGCTTTGGGTGCGCAAGCCGCGCGAGATCCCGCCTCGGGGCGCAAGCTTTCTTGGCAGTTCACGTTTCGCGAACGTGAGTTCCATACATTCTATTCATCCTCGTCCTCCGCAATGAGATTGTGCGCATCCCAATCGGCCTCCGGGATAATCTCGCCGGTTTTGAAAGCATAGGCTTCAACTCCGGCAAAGTTCGGGGCGACGGTGCAGGCAAAAGCCAGCCGATACCACTTTTGTGCAGCTCGGTACGCGGCGTCGTTCGCTTCAAGTGTATACCCACGCAGGATTGAGGGACCAAATGCAGCGGCTGAAATGGAGTCTGGAAGCGGCTCCGGTTTTTCGGAACGCAGTTGCTCGAGACCTTCGATGACACATAACTGTACGATGCGTTCGGTCCCCTCTAACAGCGGGAGCGTTTCTCGCACCTGTCGGTTTTTTGGATCGGCAAGCACCCCGCTGGCGAAGAGTTCGGTAGCATGCTTCATTCCGTCTGCCGGAGCCGGTGGGGTAGCGTTTGGCTCCTCTGCAAGCTGCGGCACGACAAGCGGCGCAATAGTTGCTTTTGGAGGTAGTTCGAAAGCGTCCCTGTATTCGAGCTCGGTTACAATCTCGACTTCGATGCTGCGGGGCAGCGCGGAGGGCGGAAGTGGCCGGTCGATTGCAGTCATTGAAACAACCATCAGGATTGCGATGTGCACCAGCAACGAGCCGGGAATGGCAACTGAGCTAAAGCGCGCCGCGTTCGGCGGCTCGGAAGTTCCACGTCCTTCCAAAATTGTGTCACGCACTCCGACTCCACCCCGCCCGCTCGCTATGGCGTGCAGCTGTCACAATTAAGGCCGGTTCCGTGACTGTGGGCAAAGCATAGTGATCAGCCCTTGAGCGCGTTTCCGATTTCGAACGCGCATCCGGCGGTGGGCCGATACGGCAGGGCTCAGGCGGCTGCCGTGGGACCCTCACAAAGAGCAGCACCATGGTGTTCGCAACAGTTGCGGGACCGTCCAAGCTCTCATGGATGCCCAATTCAAATGTGCACTTGAACTAATTGACGGCAGGTCAGCTGCGTGACGATGACCACCTAGTGGTGTTTGAAAGAAATCAAAGTCGCAACAAAATGAGTATCTGCAATTGAGGTAGGAAGTTTCTGCTGCACTGGGGCGCACGGTGGAACGGTGGAACGGCGCCACATCGGGGGTCCTTCAGGCCGTCAAGTTTGAAACAAAAGTCGTTGTCAAGACACCCTCACAAGTGAGCCAGAATGAAGTCCACGCGGGATTCTGCAGGGAGTACCGGCACCGGCAAGGGATCGTATCCCAACTCGCGATAAGCAGTGGATAGCAAATCATGAATTGCCACCTGTCCCGCGCGATCCTCGTTGCGTGCGTAGTCGGGCGCGAGTGGCAAAAGATCGAGAACGAAAATACCGCGGTAGGTGGTTCTCTGCAGCTGGGACAGATAGTCAGGATCAGGCGCGATCGCCAGCATTCGATAGTACGCCAGAGCGTCAGGAAGCGCACGATCGAGAAACGTAAGCGCGTGTCGATCGAGTGCCGCTTCTTGTTCAATCTGCATGTCGATGACGCTGCGCTGAAACTCGCGCTGGTTCGAGCGAATGTCTTTTACGCTTCGCCCCGTTATGCGCTGCGTGTCGATGTAGTGCCGCGCATGCTCAATGGTTGTGACGTAGCCGCGGTTCCGCAAGAGATTGACGGTAGTCGTCTTGCCGGAGCTTGGGCCACCAGTGATGACATACCAGTTGGCCTTTACGCTCACGATGCCACCACATGATTTGGTAGGGCAAAGTGCCGCTTGGCATCATTGAGCATCTGTCCCACGCACCACCGCGCATAGAAACCACCGAAGAAAACTCCCAGGAGGCGCGGCAGAGGCGCGCGAGGCAGGTCGTAATCAATTTGAACTTTAAGGGTCGAGCCATCTTCACGGGGAATGAGGTCGAAACTCATGGCATATGCTCCGATAACCCAGAGAACGGGCTCGGCGGTGGTTGCCCATGCTTTGCTAAGCGGGGGCGTCCGCGCCGTGACAATTTCCTCCACTCGAAGCGGGACGCCAAAAGCTTTACCGACAAATCCGAACCGGGAGCCAACACTGCGGGTATGGTCGGCCTCCATGTGAAGGGACATGGTTGTTCCAAACATCATCGGGGACGATTTACTCATATGCGACGATAAATTCGCCTGATCGTCGAGGAAGGCGAACACGGTTTCCACGGGAGCGTCGATACCCCCCGTTTCCTCGGCAGCATGGTCATAAGTGCGCATTGTAGCTCGTTGGTTGTTGGGGCCTGTTCCCGGCACGTCCGGCCCTTTTTCTACGGTCGCTGCGCCTGCCGCATTGTCCCAGATCAAAGCTTCGCGGCGCGAAGCCTCAACGCATTACCGATGACGCTAACCGACGAGAGGGCCATCGCAGCGGCGGCGAGCGCCGGAGACAGCAAGAGTCCCGTTACCGGATAGAGGATTCCTGCTGCAATGGGGACACCTGCCGCGTTGTAGATAAAAGCGAAGAACAGGTTTTGCCGGATGTTCCGCATTGTGGCCTGCGAAAGTTGCCTCGCCTTCACGATTCCCTGCAGGTCGCCGTAAAGGAGCGTCACACCTGCCGACTCGATGGCAACGTCGGTTCCTCCGCCCATAGCAATGCCGACATCCGCGCTTGCCAGCGCTGGCGCGTCATTCACACCATCCCCTGCCATGGCTACGATGCGACCTTCGGAGCGAAGCCGCGTCACGACTTCACTTTTGCGCTCCGGCAAAACGTCAGCTTCGACTTCGTCAATCCCAAGCTCTCTTGCAACGGCTTTCGCCGTTACCTCGTTGTCTCCTGTCATCATGACGACGCGGATGCCTTCCGCACGCAGGGCACTCAATGCCGCCTTGGTCGTCTTGCGAATGGGGTCGGCAATGCCAATGGCTCCCGCCAACTGGCCTTCAATTGCCACAAGAATTGCCGTGGCACCGCGCGCGCGAAGCTCATTTGCCTTCTCAGTTAGGGCTGCAGCAGGCACGCCTTCGCTTTCAAGATACTTCGCGCTGCCGATCTGAACGCGTTTACCCTCTACGAGACCGGTCACGCCCTTGCCGACCGGGGAATCAACTTCAGACGGCTCGCTGAGAGTTATTTTCCGTTCGGTCGCGGCGCGGACGATCGCCTGGGCGAGAGGATGCTCGCTTGTGCGCTCGAGGCTCGCGGCGACACGGACTAGCTCATCCTCAGCTATCTTTCCCGCGGTTATCACGGCAGTGACAGCAGGTTTGCCTTCGGTGAGCGTGCCGGTCTTGTCCACGACGAGCGTGTTGACCTTTTCAAATCTTTCCAGAGCCTCGGCATTCTTGATGAGAAGACCCATACCGGCTCCCTTGCCGACGCCAACCATGATCGACATTGGCGTTGCAAGACCAAGCGCACAAGGGCACGCGATGATCAGCACAGAGACGGCCGCAACGAGGCCATGCGCGAATCGCGGTTCCGGTCCGATAAGGAACCACGCGAAGAATGCGGCGATGGCAATCACGATGACCAGCGGCACAAACCAGCCCGAGACCTGATCGGCCAGGCGCTGAATAGGCGCTCGCGAGCGTTGGGCGTTCGCGACCATCTGGACGATTTGAGCGAGCATTGTGTCGCGACCGACCTTGGCTGCCTCCATGACGAGTGCGCCAGACTGATTGATGGTGCCGGCGATCAGGCGGTCGCCCTTGTCTTTGGTGACTGGCATGGATTCGCCGGTGACCATGGACTCATCTACGGCGGAACGACCGTCCCGGACGGTGCCATCGACGGGTACCTTTTCGCCCATGCGCACGCGCAGGGTATCGCCAACTACAATGGTATCGATCTGCACCTCTTCATCGGAGCCATCCTTGCGGATGCGTCGTGCGGTCTTGGGGGTAAGGTCAAGCAAGGCGCGGATCGCGCCCGAAGTTTGTTCACGCGCGCGCAACTCTAACACCTGACCCAGCAACGCAAGGGCAGTGATGACGGCAGCCGCTTCGAAATAAACCCCGACGGCATCGTCCATGGTCTTCATGGTGACGGGGAAAAGCTGGGGAGCAACCGTTGCGACGACGGAATAGAGCCATGCAACACCAACGCCCATCGCAATGAGCGTGAACATATTGAGTGACCGGTTACTGATCGAAGCTAGTCCACGCTGGAAAAACGGCCAGCCAGCCCACAGGACCACGGGTGTGGCAATGACAAGCTGCAGCCAATTGAGCCAGGTTCCCGAAATCAAACGGTGCAGTTGCAGAAGTTCCGCACCCATACCAAGGATGACCACCGGCACAGAAAGGGCCGTCGCCACCCAGAAGCGCCTGGTCATGTCGCTGAGCTCTGCGGACGGACCCGTTTCTGCTGACGGAATTTCGGGTTCGAGTGCCATCCCACAGATCGGGCAAGACCCCGGTCCGGCCTGTCTGATTTGTGGGTGCATCGGGCAGGTGTAGATTGTACCCTCTGCGACGGGTGCTTCTGAAGCCTTGGCAATGTCCGACTTCAGATACTGGAGCGGATTTGCCTTGAATTTCGCTTCGCAGCTCCCGGAGCAGAAGTAGTAGGTCTGCCCCTCATGGGTGGCGCTGTACTTCGCCGTCGCTGGGTTGACGTCCATGCCGCAAACTGGGTCTTTGACCTCCAGGGGCAGGGGCGGCTCGGACGCGCGATTGTGACTGCGTTGATCGGCGTGCGCGGGATGCCGGTCGTTGTGATCGCCCTGACTATGGGGACCGTGGCTGTGGGCCTCCGGCTTTTGAACAAATGCGTCAGGGTTGGCGAGGAATTTGGTGCGACAGCCCGCCGAGCAAAAATAGTAGGTCTTGCTGTCCACGGTAGCCGTGTGCTTCGCGCCCTCCTTGACGACAGTCATCCCGCAAACCGGATCAATTGCAGTTTTTGAGTCTGATTCGTGAGGCACTGCGCAGCTGCAATCCGTGCCGTCTGCATGTTTGTGCGAGTGTTGGTGGCCCAGCTCGGACATCTTGAAACCTTTTCAATGTCGATCTACTTCTGGTTCTGCACCTTCCCACAATGGCAAGGTCAATGCCCTATTTTGTGGCGCTGGAGAGTTTTGGTCATGCAGATCGGAGAAGCCGCAAAGGCGACGGGCGTTTCGGCGAAAATGATCCGGCATTACGAGTTCATCGGTCTGGTTCCGGCAGCTGACCGCCGCGACAGCAATTATCGTGATTACTCTCATCACGATCTGCACCGCCTGGGGTTCATCCGCCGGGCGCGTGATCTTGGTTTCTCGATCGCAGAGATACGAGACCTCCTCAAACTCTGGGGCGACCAGTCCAGGTCGAGCAAGGACGTGAAAGCCTTAGCGCTGGTACATGTCGCCGAGCTTGAGAAGAAGATTCGATTGCTCGATGAGATGCGGGCAACGCTAACGCACCTTGCGGATGCCTGCGATGGCGACCACCGGCCCGACTGCCCGATCATTGAGAGTCTTGCGGGACGGGATGGCCTTAAACTCAGTCAGCATCATTGAACCAGGAAGACCCTGGGTGCGCATTGGCCCAAATTCGCTACTCGAGGATGGAAGATCGCCAAGGCCGATCTAGCGTTTGGACATCTGGTCTCCAACACGTGACTTGACCTACCTGCTGATGGTCTCGTCTGTTTGGCACCTCGCGATGTGGCGTGGAGGGCACTTCCAAATTGCTAGGCTTGAAGCCGGTCAAACTCCGTCGCTGAAGCCATCGCAAGTGGAATCGGGTGTGGCTTTCAAAACTTATAGGGAGCGTGAAATGCGCGTCCGTTATCCACGGCAGTTGGCAATGTTGGCGCTCGCTTGCCTTGGCTTCACGAACCTTGCCCGTTCGGAAGAGCTAACGCTGGCCGATGTCTCGCACATACACGGAATCGGGTTCGATGCGTCAACGCCGGGCGCAATACTTCTTGCTACTCACTACGGCATCTTCCGCGCCGCGCCGGATGGCACGGCCGAGACCGTTTCGGTTGATGCCAGCGACTATATGGGCTTCAGTCCCGACCCTGCTGACCCGGGCAGGCTCCTCGCCAGCGGTCATCAAGGGCAGGGCGGGAATCTGGGGGTGATCATCTCCACCAATGGCGGTGTCAGCTGGGCAAGAATTTCAGATGGCGATAACGGACCGGTCGACTTTCATGCAATGGCAATAAGCGCCAGTGACCCTGAGGTTATGTATGGTGTCTACAGGGGCATCCAGGTCAGCCGGGACGGCGGGCGGAGCTGGGAGATGGTTGGCCCCGCCCCGGAAAAGCTCATAGACTTGTCAGTCTCGCCGACCGATCCGGATGCAGTCTATGCCGGGACTGCTGACGGCTTGATGCAGAGTATCGACCGCGGCGGGACCTGGACGCTGGCAGGACCCGTCGGCCGCCCGGTTACTATGGTTGAGTCGACGTCCGACGGTTCCATCTATGTCTACTTTGCAGGTGTTGGCCTGTATCGACTGTCAATCGCGGGGGACTGGGAAGCACTCATGGGCAGCCTGGGGGAAAGCTACATTCTCCATCTGGCTGTCGACCCGAAAACACCCGACCACCTTGTTGCCGTCACTGACGAGAGTTTGGTTCTGGAGAGTTTCGACGGTGGCCAGAGCTTTGTGCCCTTTGGCAAATGAGGGCAATAGCATTCGGCCTTCTCGTGGTGATGTTAGTCTTGGCCGCGGTCGCGTACGGGTACTTAGCTTCTGCTCGTTCGAGCGACACGGAAGTTGGGCGAACCCTCTACCTCTCCCGCTGCGCGAGTTGCCATGGTGTAAATCTGGAAGGTCAGCCCGATTGGATGAAACGACTACCCAGCGGACGTCTGCCAGCTCCGCCGCACGACGAGACGGGGCACACATGGCATCATTCCGACAGGCAGATTTTTAAGATAGTGAAATTCGGATTGGGGGCAATTGCACCCGGATACGAGAGCGATATGCCCGCGTTCAGTGAGGTGCTTACCGATGAGCAGATCACTCAGGTGCTTGAGTACATCAAAAGCACCTGGACCAAACGTGCCAAGGCGTATCAGGCGGCCCGTGCACATGCCGACTCGCAGTGAGCGACAAAAGGACCCTGCACCTTGTGAATAGCCATCTCCATCGCAGTGGACCGCCGCTTATTGCTCGCTCTGCCATCGAAGCGCCCAACATGGCTGCTCGATTAAGGCCGCTGGCCGCTCGGGTACGGCAGAGTGTTTCGAATAAGGTAGGTTGCTTCATGGCCGTATGGCTGCAAAACGTCACTACTGTGCTGCTAACGCTCCTCATGGCTAATGCCATTGCACCGGCTTACGCCCATATTCCTGAAGTCGTCGCTCAAAGCTCCGCTAGCCAGGTTAGCGCGCTTGATAGTGACTGTGAGCATTGCGGTGCTAACAAGACGCTGAACTGCGTGCAGCTGTGTCTGGGGTCACTTCAGCCGGTTGCCGAGCCGATCATCACCAGCTTCCGCACGACCAAAGTATCACCGTCCCCATTGGTAGCTTTGCTACCTGACGGCAGGACATCCAACCCGATGCTGATGCCGCCCATCTCCTAATCCCATACCGGACCACGACCAGGCGACCGTCCGCCTTCGTTGAGCACACGAAGCTAGTCGCGGCCAAGGATGCCGCGCTGCACGCTCTCTTCGGCTAGATGGCGAAGCCAGCTTGGCGTTCCGCGCGGGTTTGGAACTTGCGATCTGGACGCTTTCGGCATGGACCACTTCAGCCGGCAGCATTCCGCGAAACGATGGTCCCAGTGAGGTTGCTACGAGCCCCAATGCGCACACGGTCGCGACGTGAGCGGGTTCTATTTCCAACTCAGACAACACCAGATTTGGAGTATCTCTAATGCCAATCAATCGACGAAAATTTCTTGCCACCTTGTCAGCTATTGGCGCCGGCCTATGCCTTTCAGCAGCGGCGCGCTCCCAAGAAAACGATACAATCTGGGAGTCGTTCGGCAAGCGCAAAACCTTGCGGGCCGACGTGGAGGGTAACACTGCAACGGCGAGGAGCCTGGTTGACGCGGTCGAACCGATCCTGAGCTTCAACACGGCCCGTAACCTGCAACTCGCGATCCAGAACTATGAGGCGTTCGTGGCTGCGAACGGGAACTGGGAGCTGCCGCCGCGAGAAGCTTTCGGCCTCCAGCTCGGCGAGTCACGGCGCGCGGCCGGACTACTCAAGCGACGGCTGATGATCAACGGCGACATGCCGCTTGAAAAGCGCGTCAACGACGAATTCGACGATAAACTCGACGCAGCAGTGCGCCTGTTCCAAGCTCGCCATGGTCTCAATATCAACGGTCACGTCGACGAAGCAACCTTCTACGCGCTGTCCGTCCCTGCCGATTACCGGCTCAACCAGCTCAAGCTAAACGCCCAGCGCATCGAGTTCTGGGCCACGACGCTTAGCGATCGATATTTAGTCGTTAACATCCCAGCGGCGACGATCGAAGCTGTTGAAGGTGCGCAGGTTGTGCAGCGGCACACGGCGGTGGTGGGAAAGGCTGACCGGGCGACGCCGATCCTCAATTCCAAGATTCACCAGGTTAAGTTCAATCCGTACTGGACGGTCCCAAAAAGCATTATTCGGAAGGATCTAATCAAGTACATGAACGAGGATCCGGAGTACCTCACCAAGTTCCGTATTCGCATCTTCGACGACAATGGCGCGGAGCTGCAGCCCAGCGACATCGACTGGTCGACAGAAGACGCGGTCCAATACACGTTTCGACAGGATCCAGGTGCCGACAATTCGCTCGGGCGATGCAAGATCGACTTCTACAATAAATACGACGTCTACATGCACGATACACCGCAGAAAGGCCTGTTCGGCGAAAATGCCCGATTCTTCTCATCGGGCTGCGTGCGCGCAGAAAATATCGATACGCTGGTCGATTGGTTGTTGCGCGACAATGGCGGCTGGGACTTACCCGCCGTGCAAGCCGCCTTTGAGGGCGGCTTGCGTGAAGACGTGCCGCTCAAGGTGCAGGTGCCAATCCATACCACCTACATTACCGCCTGGGCCAACCGGCAGGGTACGGTCAGCTTCCGCGACGACGTTTACGAATTCGACGCGGCCGGAAAGGTAAGCTTCGCGGACGCTTGAGCAAGATATCAACGGCCCCGGAAGGTTTGCAGAATGACGAGTTTGGCATGTACAATGCGCTGAAGACCGACCTTACTGGGTTCTTGGGCCTAACCAAGGACGCACTGCATATTCACATTGGGCTGGCGATTTTCCTCGGACTGCTTCTGTTGCTTAAGCGGTCGCCGGCAAGCTTGCTGCCCTGGTTCGGACTGCTCGGGTTAGAACTCATCAACGAGTTCATGGACCTGTTTCACTGGCACGCAGGTGCCTTCTCCTTCGAGCTGGGCGATAGTCTCAAGGACATTGCCAACACGATGCTATGGCCGACTATTGTGCTGATTTGCTTTAGGGTTGGCAGCGCCCGAAGGTACGGGCCGTTTGCCGCGACGACCCCGCAGGCTCCGGCTGAATAGTGATGCCTCAGGGCGAGACGCTAGTGGCGGCGTTTCGCCGCGGCACCGTAGGTGCGGTGGAAGACGGGCGCCGCAGGATTGCCAGGCTTGTGGTGCGTGCTAAGAGAGTTTTGGAGGCTGATGCTGGTGATCCGAATCTTGCACATCGCAATGTTGTTTCTGCTCCTCACGTCAGGCGTGTCGGCAGGCGCGGATGATAGTATTTGCCACGGATCCCTGTCGGTGATGAGCACGCTATCGGCAAGCGAGGCCCGGTTGCCGGCGGTGATGGTCGCCGGCGCCTCCGATGAGGATATTCGGGCCGGTGCCCAAAGCGTTTCTGGCCACTGCCTGACAGAGCTTGTTGCCACTGCGGCTGATCTGGTGTTCCCACCATTTGCCCTACGTTCATTTGACATTGCGCCGGTCTCGCTTGGCCACGGTCTGCCGGTCCCTCCCGAGCCACAGCCTCCTCGAAGCTAGTTCCTTTTGCACAGAATTTGTGTGTCGCCGCCGTTAGTCGGGGGTGATGCTTTACGCAATTGGGACGATTTTCATGTCAGAACTGATCAATAGGGGCCCACAAAGGGGGGCAATTTTCACGCGCCGCGTCATGTTGCGCGGTGTACTTGCTGCCGCAGCGGCATCGACAATGCCCGCGACCGCCTTCGGCGCAACGATGGATGCCAAGCTGATTAGGCAGGCAAAAGTCGATTATGGCCCGTTGCCAGACGAGCCGTTCCCCGTTCCCGCTGTAGACGTCGGAAAGCTCAAGCCGTCGTATTTCCGCCGCGTGGTCGATGATCCGACCGGCGAGCCCACTGGAACGGTTGTCGTGGATACGCACGATCGCGTCCTTTACCTGACTCTCGAAAATAAGACGGCAGTCCGTTACGCGATCGGCGTTGGTCGTGCCGGTTTTTCGTGGTCGGGTCGTGGCGAAATCAGGTACAAAAAGGCTTGGCCGACCTGGACACCGCCGGCGGAGATGATCGATCGGCAGCCAGAGCTCGAACGGTATCGGGCAGGCATGCCTCCAGGCCTCGAGAATCCGCTTGGTGCGCGCGCACTGTATATCTTTCATGACGGTGTCGACACGTTATACCGGGTGCACGGAAACAGCGATGTCGCTTCCATAGGGCAGGCAGTCTCAAGTGGCTGTGTGCGGATGCTGCAACAAGACGTCGTCGACCTCTATTCCCGCATCAGCATTCCAGCGCCGATTATTGTGAGCTGATGCGATGCCATCGGAACTGAAAAGCACAACGACCGACATGTCGCGCCGCAACGCGCGACATGTCGGAATTACGCTGCTCGGGCTGGCGGGGGCGCTCATCGTTGTCGCCCTCGCCGGCCTCTTTATGGCGGTCCCATTCATCGTGCGACGTGACGTTCCGCCAGGGTCGACGGTTCAGTTGGGAGACTTGCTGACAGTCAGCGATGTGGTCACCCGACCGGACGGCACGTATCTGCTGACCCTCCATTTCACCGACACCGGGGGCTCGGCAATTGACCCCAAGTTGCTGCAGGTCGCACTGACCATGGACGGGCACCCAATGTCGCCAACACCGGTGCCGCTCGAGCGGACAGCCACAGGCGCTTACCGCGCGCAAGGTCAGTTGACGATGACCGGCCGGTGGCGTTTCGGGGTAAAAAGTGAGCGTGGGACGATGGATGTGGTGGCGGACTATGCCCGGTCATTCCAGTGACCCAACGTGTCTGCCACAGAAAAACTGCTTGACCTTCCCATCGTGGGAGGCAGCACACGCAGTACAACGAACCCGACCGTGGCATCACGGCGCTACCTAATGGAGACGACCGTGTCACTTAATCTCACCCGACGATCCTTCCTGAGCACCGCTGGGGCCTTCGGACTCGCTGGCTGCATAGTCCCCGGTCAGGCTGTCGCTGCGACGGGCCAGCGGCGGCTCACCGTCGGGAACCGCACTATCGATGTGCTGGGGAAATCGGCGAAGGTCTTCGGCATTACCGATGTGGCCGGCCGTCCAGGGCTTCTCTTGGGCCCTGGAGAGCGATTTAATGTGGCGCTTGAGAACACGATCGCCGCCCCGACCAGCATTCATTGGCATGGCCAGACGCCTGCGCCGGAGCTCGATGGTATCGCCGAGACGGGCTATGTGGAGCCGCTTGCGGCTGGTGAGACGCGCACTTTCGATTTTGTCGCCCGTACGGGCACCCATTGGATGCACTCGCACCATGAACTGCAAGAGCAGGCGCTCCTCACCGCCCCCCTTATCGTCCAGACCGCAGATGATGCGAATGCTGACACACAGGAAGTCACGCTCTTCCTCAACGACTTCAGTTTTCGCGAGCCTATCGACATATTCAGCGAGCTCACCGGTGGCGCAACGATGGACCATGGCGGCATGGAGGACATTTCCAGTATGGATCACGCCATGATGTCGATGGACGGCATGGACCTCAATGATGTCACCTATGATGCGTTTCTCGCCAATGATCGAACGCTCGTCGATCCAGAAGTCGTGCGAACGGAACGCGATGGGCGGGTGCGGATCCGTATTGTGAATGGCGCCGCATCGACTGCGTTCTGGATTGATCTCGGACCAGCCGCGGCAAGCTTGGTCGCGGTCGACGGCAACGCTGTTCAGCCGGTGATTGGGTCGCGTTTTCCGATCGCTCAGGCGCAGCGACTGGATCTCGTACTCAATGTGCCGGCAGGAGCCGCAATACCGGTCTTCGCGCGGCGCGAAGGTGACGTCGCAAGAACCGGCATCATTCTTGCGGCGCCAGGCGTGCAGGTTGAACGCTATGGCCCTGCGGCAGTGGGCGTTGAGGTGCCGGTTGACCTTTCGATTGAGCGGCAGCTGATAGCCCTGTCCCCGCTCAGCGCCCGGTCGGCGGACGTTCGACATACTGTGATGCTCACCGGGGCAATGGCGCCCTATAGTTGGACTATAGACGATCGGCCCTGGGCCAAACGGCGCAAGTTGGAGATTTCGGCGGGTCAACGCGTGGAGATCGAGCTCATGAACCACACCATGATGGCCCATCCTATGCATCTACATGGCCACCACTTCCAAGTGACCGAGATTGGTGGCACTCGGATCGCGGGTGCGATGCGCGATACGGTTCTCGTCCCCGCGATGGGCACCGTGGTCGTCGCTTTCGATGCCGACAATCCAGGGCGGTGGCTCTACCACTGTCACAACCTTTATCACATGATGGCCGGCATGATGTCGGAGGTCGTGTACGTCTAGGGGAGGGGTTGGGCGCCACGCCCGCTCTTCCCATTCCGTTGCGTCGGCGCACTGTCAGAAGCAATGTTCCTTCGCACCCAAATCCCGGGCGCAAGGGCACACGGCGCATGGCAATTTGGCCGAACGCTGCCGGTACATGAAAATGCACCTGCAAAGTTGTTCAACTTCATCGGTGGAACTGGTCGGGTCAAGATGGTGCACTTGTTTCGAGCTAGTCGCCGCAAATCTTGGCGTAGTGAGATGGGCCCGGCCGGCTTTCAGCCAACTACTAGTATTGCTCGAAACGGCGCTACGGGCTGCTTCACGCGCTCAATGCCCAAAATATGTGGCCATTGACACTCTGCTGCGCAAGCTACTGCGAAGCACAGAATAGGCCGTTGGGTGGGCTGTTCTTCGCGCTCGGTCACTCGACGGAAGGGGATCTATCGTCTCACCCTATCGCTGCCGCCGCGGTTGGTCTGCAGATCGACCTATTAAAGCCTGAGGAACTTGGGAGGATTCAGTCGCACGTCCAGCTTCACATCATCGACGCGAAGCCCAAATTGGCTATACCAATTCGCGGTTGGCGCAGCCTTAGTAGGGTAGCATCTAAATGCTGCGTCTTGACGCCAGCACCCGCCGCTCGTCTACCCCTAAGGAAAGGGGCGCCGAAGCGCCCCCTGGTAACGCCTATTTGGGCTGCTTGGCCAGCCAGGCAAGCATATCGGCAATCTCTTGCTCCTGGGCGGAAATGACTTTCTGGGCCATCTCCTTGGCCCATTCGTCGTCACCGTACTGCAGCTCTGCTTTCGCCATGTCGATGGCGCCTTGATGATGCGGAATCATGCTGCAGACGAACGCGACGTCGATGTCCTTGGCCATGCCGCCGGTCATCATTTCGTTATTCATCTTGTCCATTCCGGCCATCAACGCCGTGTGCGCCTCGTCCATTGCCATGGCTCCGCCCATGCTCATGGCACTCATCTCTCCGCCGCTGCGGCAGATGTCGGGAAGGGTGGAAGCAGCCGGTTCCTGTCCCATGGTGGACATGTCATGGCCGGCCATAGAGTCTTGCGCAATGGCGCCCGAGGTAAGTCCAAGCGTAGTCACGGTGATAAGGGCGATGAGATTGAACTTCATTTTATGGGTTCCTTATTGTCAGGGAAGTGCGCCTGGTATCTTGGCGCGAAGACGGGCAATTCGAACGTCATGGCCACTTCGGAGGACGGTCGATATCGCGAGGAGGATCGTACGTGCGTCCGTCGTTGGTGTGACGAAGCGACACCCGTCTAACCGCCTGGGAGGCAACTGGTTGCTGCGGTGGCGGTACAACTAGACAAAGTCCGGCTGCACAGCACGTCACGCCTAGAGTTTCCGGAACGCAGTGGTGCGTGGCTGTTTCGCAAGAAGCAGGCTGCGGCGCCCCCACCGCTTGATGGTGTGCCGCGACGGTGAGCAGCAGCACGACCCATAGCAGGAATTTTGCAAACCATTTGCGCAAGCGGTTCACTCGAGGCCAAGCAGGTAGGTGGCAATATCGTTGAGGTGTTCAGTCATTAAGAACGCGGTGGAGCCGTGCACGACCTCGAACATAGATCCCCCTACGGCGTCGCCGTCAGGTAAAACTCCGGTACGCAATGCGGCGATGAGCGACTCCTTAGTATATCCCCGATGCAGCAGCGCTGCCGTGGTAATGGGTGGAGACTTACCCCCATCCATCATAGCGGGGTCACCTTCGAGGCCGGCGTCTGTCGAAAGGCCGCCGACCAAATTCCGCGGAGTGTGGCAGGCGCCGCAATGGGCCGCGCCCTCGACAATATATCGTCCCCGATTCCAAGCCTGGCTCTTGTCAGGACGAGGTGCATACGCGGCGGGCTTCTCGAACATGCTTCGCCAGAGCTTTAGCCCATCACGCACATTGAAAGGGAAGCCGACTGAGTGCTGACGCGACGGGGTCTCAACTGCTGGCAGCGCTCGAAGGGCTGCCCATAAGTCTGCCAAGTCGCGATCGGTGAGAGTGGTGTAGAACTCGTAGGGAAAAGAAGGATAGTAGGGCTTTTCTGCCGGCGACACTCCTTGACGTACCGCTCTGACAAACTGAGGAAATGTCCAATTGCCGATACCGTACTGGGGGTGAGGTGTGATGTTGGGCGCGAAAAAATCCCCAAAGCGTGAGCTCAGTGCGGGGCCGCCGCTGAAAGCCGGACTGTTGCGTTCAGTGTGACAGGCCACACACCCAGACAGGCGAGCAAGGTACGCGCCGCGTTTTGGATCGCCGGCAACGACGGTTATCGCCCCGGCCGATGGCATGGGCCAAAGTGTAAGCACCGCGAATCCAGCCGCAGCCAGCGCGATGATACATAAGCCTATAAGCAGGTAAACTCGCATGACCTACCGCCGGAACGCGGCGTGGCAGGATGAGCAGGTTGCAGTAATATCAGCGAACACCTGATGGGTGGAGCGATGCGCGGCGGTTTTTGGATCGCCCGCTATACTACCAACGGTGGCAGGATCAAGTCCGATCTCGTCACCCGGGTCCGCATCGGCGTGGGGGAGCCCCATGAGGGTGAAAAAATCCAGGCTCTCCCACTCACTGAGCTCCCGAGCCGGCTCACCTTCAACCAGCGAAGCTTTTGCGAGCCGCATCGGGGGCATCGCGGACTGCTCAAGTTCAATCGCAAGCCCGGCAAGTGTTTCCGCGTAGTTTGTGAACTCGCTCCATTGTGTCCAGATCTCGGGGCGCGCCTCAGATGGGGCCTCGGTGCTCCCCTCAGGGAAGAGGTCTGTCATTGCAGAGCCGGCGTGCATCCGTATCATCCCGGCAGCTTCCTTCAACATTGCCGGGTTGATCTCTCCGCCGGCCGAAACCATCGGGGTGAGTAGCTTGATCTGCTCGCTGAGCATCATCATGCCCATCATTCGTTCGCCGACAATGCCTGTGGCACCGCCATGCGCGAAAACTACAGCGGTCATCGCCGCGACCGCGCCGGCAGCAAGCCAGGCGCGCGTGTTTAGGCCGTTCATTTTAAAATTCCGCAACTAGGTGGAGAGGCGCACCAGAACGTGCGACGGCGCGATGGACTTAGGTCCTCAGCGGCACTTTGGGCGGTCGTGGTTCTGGATGACGCGCGTCCCCATACAATGTCGCATGCGATTGTTGGAGGTATGAGGGCGACAGGCGGGGCGCCGCTGTTATTAAGAATGGACTGAGCCCCAAAAGTGGCGTTCCGCAGTGGGCGGTGGGCTCTGTCGGTGCGTGTTCGTCCTGAGCAATAGATGTGAGCGAAATGTTCGTGCCGGACACCGCGATCGGCGAAATTGACTCATGGTGCGCGGCGAGGCTTGACCGCACCTGAAGGGGCGAATGGTCGCTTCCGGCGCCCAGTGCCAGCAGCATAAGAACTGCAATCCAATTAAGCAAGCGCACCAAGTTTCACCGCTTCAAGGCAGTCCAGTGAGACGTTTATTCCGACTCACTCTTTGATCCGAGGACGCCGCAGGACAATGGCTGATTCAAGGCATTGAACCTATGCAATAGCCTTTCGCAGAAAAAGTTGAGTACGAGTAGCACAAGCCGATCTCTGTTCCGAATAAAATAGCAACAGGTTTGCCGTTGGAGGTGGCCCGGCGGAGCTCGCCGGGCCTGTGCCGGATTAGCCGAGAAGTTCCCCGGTGTAACCCGCTTCCTGCATCGCCTTGGTGAAGATCGCCGCCGGCTTCTGGCTTTCGATTTTGACAGCATGCGTGCCAAGGTCAACTCTCACCCTGGCCGAACCATCAGCGCTCTTGACCGCCTTTTCGACGGTGGCAACGCAATGGCCGCAGGTCATGTCACTAACTTTGAAGTCGTACATTTCGGTTCATCCTTTCCGATGTGATGGCCGCAACGTAGGCGTTCCAACGGTGGTAAGGTCAAGACCCGTCCGCGGACCTTTCGATCTCCGGATGTCGAAGGCACCGGACTGCGGATAACGTCAGCTGAACCAGTCGGCTCACCGCAGCTTTTGAGGGCAAATCGGCAGCTCCCGCCAAGGCATTGAGGCAGAAGATGGCAAGCTCGGATGGGGCCACGTGCTCCACGATCTCTCCTGCGGCCACCCCTTCTCCAATGATCGAAGCCAGAAACGAGCTGAGATGGTTCCTTGCGTGCGCGACGTGGCCGAGACTGTGTAACATGGCGGCTACCCGGCTGCCGTGGTGCTCGTGTACGATCTGCGCGTAGGCCTCGAGCATGCGCTCCAGCCGGGATAGTGGCGAGCCGTGTTGTTGGGCGAGACCGGTGAAAAGCTCCAGGTGGCGCCCGACTTGACGTTCATGCCAGCCAGTTAAAATCGCCTCTACGTCGGGGTAGTACTTGTAGAGCGTGGCGCGACCGATTCCGGTCTTTTGCGCGATCTGTGACATGGTGACGGAAGCCACGCCGTGCTCAGCGACCAACTGGGCCACCGTATCGAGCGTTGCGTCCCGTACAGCTCGTCGATGGGCGTCTATTGTTTCATTCCAGAGCTTTGGCATGCGTCGGGTATACGGAACACGTGCGCGCGTGTCGAGACGAACTGCGTTGACATAGACAAAGTGTCTCGATAAATCCATCATCATCAAATGGAGGGTGTGATGGTTCATGGAATGAGGAAGGCGGCCGGGGCCCCGCATGCTACGCCGCGTTGGGTGAAGGTCCTGGGGCTCTCGGCTGTGGTGCTCGTCGTCCTCGCAGGGATCGCGATGGTGACTGGTATCGGTGGAACGCACGGTCCCTGGCGGCACATGAGTCCCAGTCAAACCGAAGGGACGACCAATCCATGAGGGCCGGGCCATCCGCGAGGCGCCTCCTCTTGCTGACCCACATCGCAACGTCGGTGGGCCTCGTTGGTGGCGTGGCCGGCTTCCTTATCCTGGCGGTGGCAGGCCTCAACGGCTCGGTGGTTGGCCAAACCGTCTACCCAGCAATGGATCTGATCACTCAGTATCTGATCGTTCCGCTGGCTTTGATCACGCTTGCGCTCGGGACGCTGCAGTCATTGGTCACGCCCTGGGGACTCATCCGGCACTACTGGGTGCTGATCAAGCTTGTGCTGACCGTGCTGGTGGTCGTCGTGCTCTGGCTGCAGCTCGGCAATATCCGGCTACTCGCCGCCTTGCCTGTGGAGGCACTGCTGAGTGCCGAGTGGGCAACCGCCAAGTTCTCCATGGTTCTCCATTCCGGTGCCGGCCTGGCGGTTCTGCTGGGAGCCACCATCCTGTCCGTGTACAAACCGGCAGGGTTGACGCGCTATGGCTGGAACAGGCGGTATAGCTTGACCGCCGACCAGGAGGGCGGTCAAAGCAGCTAGTGCGGCCGCCGCCGAGTTCAGCTGGAAGTTTCTCTTCGCGCGGGAACTTCCCGGTAGATGAAAGCAACCGTAGCCACCGCGGTGAGCAAGGCAAGAATGGCGCTCAGGATCCCCGTGCCTTCATAGAACGCGGTGCTGGCCTCTTGAGACCAAAGCTGCATCGCTGTTGCAACAACCTCCGCTTCGCTGCCAGGCAGGAATGTCACATTCTCCAACCCCGCCGCCTTCGCGACGTGATCGAGAAACCCGTCAAGGAACCCAAACCAGAACACGACCAGGGCGGCAAAGACCCCATAGCCCACGAGAAAACCGAGCCGGCGCGTCTTGCCGTAAAGGGTCCACAGGCCGACGGCCAATGCGATCCCGATGAGCGTCGGCACGAGAAGTGCCGGTCCAAGCCGAAAGATGTGGTGGATACCTGTAGCCACAAGAGTGGCGACCAAGGTCGCTATTGAGATGAGGTCCAGGCGATGCGCTGACATGGTGTGTCTCCGAAAGTGTTGGACACGGTGCCTATAACGAACAGTATGTTCGGGAAACCCACCGAGCTGTCGGACCATTCGGTTCGGGACAGTTCGCCACTGGATGTTTGGAAATATGGATCGCCGCATCCGGAAAACCCGAGAGGCACTCTACTCAGCCTTCACGTCGCTGATCGTCGAGCGCGGCTACGACGCGATCTCGGTACAAGACATCATCGATGAAGCGGACGTCGGCCGAACGACTTTCTACGCTCACTTCAAATCCAAGGATGAGCTGCTGAAGTACGGCTTTCAAATGCTGCGGGACGACATCGAGCCACTGCTGAGCGGCGCAGCTTCGGAGAACGCCTGGGGTTTTGTCGAGCCTTTGTTGCTGCATGCCAGGGCGCATGCTGGGCTCTATCTCGCACTCTTGAATGGCGGCGGCGGATCGCTGGCTGACAGGGAATTCCAATCCATCGTCGAGGGGATCGTTGCAAGCGAGCTAGGGCGAGGGATGGAGCGCCATCTGGAAGTCGCTATGCTCACCGGAGCACTGATTTCCGCCATTCGAAGCTGGATCGCTTCAGGTGCGAGACAACCTCCGTCAGAGGTGGGCACCCACTTCCGCCAGCTGGCGGCGAGGTTCGAGTCCGACCGCGGCGGCGAAAACACCCCTTGACCTTCCCATCGTTGGAAGGATTATCTGTCGGAGCAGTCGAATGAAGGACTGCCGAAATGCTATCGTCAATTGCCGTGAATGAGCCTGCCGTGCCGGCCAGAGTAGCCACTCAGTCCACCGATTTCCAGATCGAGGGAATGACCTGCGCCTCTTGCGTTGCGCGGGTCGAGAAGGCGATCCGTGCCGTGCCTGGTGTCGTCTCCGCCAACGTGAATCTTGCGACCGAGAAAGCGACCGTAGCGTTCACTGGCAAGCCGGACGCCAAGTCTGTCGTCGCCGCGATCGACAAGGCCGGCTACACCATCCGCGAGGAGACGGTCGAGCTTCAAATTGAGGGGATGACCTGCGCTTCGTGTGTGGCGCGCATTGAAAAAGCCCTATTGGCTGTACCCGGCGTCAAGTCAGCGGCCGTCAACCTCGCCACCGAACGAGCCGCTGTTGCCGTAGCGGGCGGCTCGGTAACACGTCAGCAACTCGAGGAGGCCGTCAGGGCCACCGGATATGACATCGTCAAGGCCGCGAAGGCCGTCGTTGATGACGGCGAGGATCGCCGCGCCAGCGAAATCCGGCACCTGCGCAATGCCTTGGCGATCGCCGCAATCCTTACGGTCCCGCTGTTCGCCATGGAGATGGGCTCGCACTATTTTCCGGCGATCCACGAGTGGATCATGACGAACATCGGCATGCCGAACAATCTTTACATCCAGTTCGCGCTGGCCACGATCGTCCTGTTCGGGCCGGGCCTGCGGTTTTTCAGGAAGGGCATCCCGAACCTGCTTCGCGGCACGCCCGACATGAACTCGCTTGTCGTGCTCGGCACCAGTGCGGCCTGGGGCTACTCGATCGTCTCGACCTTCCTGCCTTCGCTGCTGCCGCGAGGCACCGCCTATGTCTACTACGAGGCCGCCGCCGTCATCGTGACGTTGATCCTGCTCGGCCGATATCTCGAGGCTCGCGCCAAGGGCCGGACCAGTCAGGCGATCAAGCGGCTCATCGGCCTGCAGCCAAAGAGCGCCCGAGTGGTGCGTCAGGGTGTGACGCTTGAGCTTCCGATCGACCAGGTGATCGTCGGCGACTGGATCGAGATCCGGCCGGGTGACCGCGTGCCGGTCGATGGCCTGGTCATCGATGGCGAGTCCTACGTCGATGAATCGATGATCACTGGCGAGCCGGTTCCAGCGCACAAGCGTGCCGGAGCCGAAGTCGTCGGCGGTACTATCAACCGCACCGGCGCCTTCGCCTTCTCGGCCACCAAGGTTGGTGCCGATACTGTGCTGGCCCAGATCGTTCGCATGGTCGAGGCGGCCCAAGGCTCCAAGCTGCCGATCCAGGCGCTGGTGGACAAGGTGACGTCCTGGTTTGTACCCGCCGTTATCGGCGCAGCGCTGCTGACTTTCGCTGTCTGGTTCGTGTTCGGCCCATCGCCAGCCCTGACCTTCGCGCTGATCAATGCGGTCGCCGTGCTGATCATCGCCTGCCCATGCGCCATGGGGCTGGCGACACCGACCTCGATTATGGTCGGCACCGGTCGCGCCGCCGAACTGGGCATCCTGTTTCGCAAGGGAGAGGCCCTGCAGACGCTACGTTCGGCCCAGATCGTCGCACTCGACAAGACGGGTACACTGACCAAGGGCAAGCCGGAACTCACCGATCTGTATGTTCGCCCCGGCTTTGACCGCGACCAGGTCCTTGCGCTAGTTGCAAGTATCGAGGCGAAGTCCGAACACCCTATCGCCGAAGCCATTGTGGCGGCGGCGACCAAGGACCGACTGCTGCTTTCGGAAGTGACCGCGTTCGAGGCCGAGCCCGGCTTCGGCGTCACCGGCAACGTCTCTGGTCGCCGTGTGCTCATTGGCGCCGATCGAGCCATGACAAAGGCAGGGATCGACGTGTCAATGTTTAACTCGATCGCGGGTGTGCTAGGCGACGAGGGCAAATCGCCGCTCTATGCGGCCATCGATGGCGAGCTGGCAGCGATCATTGCGGTCTCCGACCCGATCAAGGAGACCTCCGCAGAAGCGATCCGGTCCCTTCACGAACTTGGTCTGCGAGTGGCGATGATCACCGGCGACAATTCGCGGACCGCCCACGCCGTGGCCAGGCGCCTGGGGATCGATGAAGTCGTGGCAGAGGTGCTGCCCGAGGGGAAGGTCGAAGCGATAAGGTCGCTCCGCGCCGACAACCGCAAAATCGCCTATGTTGGCGACGGCATCAACGATGCGCCGGCCCTTGCTGAGGCGGATGTCGGTCTCGCGGTCGGCACCGGCACCGATATCGCCATCGAGAGCGCCGACGTCGTGCTGATGTCAGGGGACCTGCGGGGTGTGGTCAACGCGATTGCTCTGTCAAAAGCAACGATCGGCAACATCAAGCAGAACCTGTTCTGGGCCTTCGCCTACAACGTAACCCTGATTCCGGTCGCGGCTGGTATACTGTTCCCCCTCAACGGCGTGCTGCTCTCCCCAGTCCTCGCAGCCGGCGCGATGGCGCTCTCCAGCGTTTTTGTAATCGCCAACGCCCTACGACTGCGCCGTTTTGCGGGGCCACTTACCACCAACCAGAAGGCTCGCGACACGCGGGACTCTTCCACCGCCAATCTCGAAATTCTGGAGCCTGCATCATGAACATCGGCGAAGCCTCCAAGGCAAGCGGCGTCTCCACCAAGATGATCCGATACTACGAGTCCATCGGCCTCATTAAGTCGCCGCTGCGCACCGATTCCGGCTACCGGATCTACTCGGAAAACGAAATCCATGCGCTTCGCTTCATCAGCCAGGCGCGGGATCTCGGTTTCTCTGTTGATCAGATGAGCAATCTTCTGGCCCTTTGGCGGGACCGGTCCCGGGCAAGTGCAGACGTTAAAGATATCGCCCTCGAGCACATCCGCGTCCTCGAAGAGAAGGCAAAGGCGCTCAAGGCAATGAGCGACACCCTGCGTCACCTTGCAAACAACTGCCACGGCGACGGGCGGCCCGATTGCCCGATCATCGAAGGGTTCGCCTCGGCGGCAGCGCCGGAGCCGAAGAAACGCCAGCCGCGCTTTGGTGTCACCGACATCGCGCCGGATCGGGCGCACGCCGGCTAGTTTGCCAATGCAGTTGTCAAAAGGCCGCAGTACTACTGCGGCCTTTTTTGTTTTTCTGCCGCCGGCAGTCGATCGATTGACGACGCTCGCCGTTACTTAGTGCCGCCAATGGGTCGGCTTAATTTCTTCCAATCACATTGATTTTCGCTATTGACCTTCCAAGAGTTGGAAGCCTTAGGCGTCGAGACAATCGCGATTTTGAAGCGCGATCCAAGATGTTCCGGATGACCGGAACCCGACGCAAAGGAACTTCGAAATGGAACTCTCTAGACCCGACCCCAAGAGGTGGCTGGCGCTCGCGCTGCTTTGCGCGGCCCAGTTCATAGTCATCCTCGATACTTCGATCATCGGCGTGGCGCTGCCCGCCATCCAGACCGAACTAGGCTTCAGCCCCGGCGGCCTGAGCTGGATCTTCAATGCCTATGTCATCGCCTTCGGCGGCCTGCTGCTGCTGGGCGGTCGCCTCAGTGACCTGTTCGGCGCCCGGCGCATTTTCACGACAGGCTTCGTGATCCTTACCGCAGCATCGCTGCTGGCCGGCCTCACCAACAGCCAGGAACTGCTGCTGGCCGGCCGGGCATTGCAGGGGGTCGGTGCCGCACTGATCGCTCCTGCGGCCCTCACCATTGTTATGCGTCTCTTCGCTCACAACGGTGCCGAGCTCGGCAAGGCTTTCGGCTTCTGGGGCGCTGCCGCAGCTGCAGGCGGCTCGGCTGGCGTGTTCCTCGGTGGTGTCATCACTGAGTGGCTCGCCTGGCCCTGGACCTTCCTCATCAACGTGCCGCTGGGTCTGCTGGTGCTGGCGCTGATTCCGGCCGTCTTGCGCAAGTCCCCGAGAAGCACCGGCCGCGTTGATTGGTTTGGGGCCATCACCGTTACCGGGGCTCTCGTCACCCTGGTCTATGCCATCGTCACGGCCGAGACCGTGGGCTGGGCCTCAGCGCAGATCCTCATTCTGCTTGCCGTTGCCGCGATCCTGCTGGTGATCTTCCTGGTGATCCAGGCTGCCCGCCGCGAACCGTTGCTGCCTCTGACCATCTTCAAGGCACCCAACCTTGCCGCAGGAAATCTGGTTATGGCCCTGCTTGGTGCTGCCTGGATCCCGCTCTGGTTCTTCCTGAACCTCTATCTGCAGCAGATCTTGGGCCTCTCCGCACTCGCCAGCGGCCTGGCCCTGCTGCCGATGACCTTAATGATTATGGTCGTGATGGTCGGGTTCTCGGGCCGCCTCATCGGTCGGTTCGGACCCAAGGCCAACCTGACCATCGGACTGCTTTTGATGGGCGCCGCACTGCTCATGTTCGCCAACCTGCCGACGGATAGGACCTTCTGGGTCAACGTCCTGCCGGCATCGCTGCTGGCCGCGCTTGGCATGGCTCTCGCCTACATTCCGGCCACCATGTCGGGAATGTCCGGCGCCAAGCCAGAAGAAACCGGCCTCGCCTCGGGCATCATCAACACCACTTACCAGGTTGGATCCGCGGTGGGTCTTGCCGTGATGGTGGCCCTGGCGGCTTCAGTCGCGCCGCATGGCGGAGCCGAAACGGCAAACCTGCTAGCCGGCTTCCAGACGGCCTTCTTCGGTGCCGCAGTGGCGGCCTTCCTGGGCGCAGCAGCGGCAGTGGTCTTCGTTCGTGGCTCCGCGCCGCAGCGCGAAGTTCCGGTCGGCTGATGGTCCGGTCGGACCGGGTGCAGCCCGGTCCGACCCCTCGACCCATTGAGGAGCACACCATGATCGAAGACTACGAACTCTATCTTGCATCACCTAGAGCACGGCCGAACTGGATCAAGCGACTGCTTGCGTCCTTCCGGTCACGTCGTCCCGCGGCAGCACCGACCAGTGCGCATCTTCGGCGCGATATTGGCCTCGGTGAAGAACCGATCGGTCGACGTCTGGGGTGAAGCCCTTGACTCGACCAGCGTTGGAAGCGGCACCCCGTTTCCGGATCAAGCACCGGAGGCCATGATCGCCGATACCGAATCCCCCGATGTCGAAATCTACACCACACCCACGTGCCCTGACTGCCACCAGCTCAAGGCCTGGCTTACTCTGAATGGCGTTCCTTTCACCGAGAGGGATCTGACCGATCCAGCTGTGGCCGAGGAGGCAAAGGCACGTACTGGCGTGCGGGTGGCGCCGATCACCTGCCACCTGCAAGCAAATAGCTTCAAGGCCGCTTGCGACGCGCTTAGCCAGCGGGCCAATCCGAAGGTTGGAGCAATAGCTTGTCCGGCAATACGTCCAGTGCGTCTGCGATGACACCGATGTTGTCGAGCCCGACGTTTCTGATCCCACGCTCGATCCCGGAAATATAAGTCCTATGCAGACCTGACTCGAAGGCCAGGTCCTCCTGCGACATGCCGCGATCTTTCCGCAACCGCTTGATATTCGCCGCAAAGATTTCTCGAAGTTCCATGCCTTGTAGGCAACGCAGATGTAGCCCATCGATCTACAGCCGATGAGTCTCATTTCGAGTTGACTTGTAGCTTATGAGTCTCATCAGTGTTCGGCACCAACCGAACCCAAGGGAGATCACTTTTGCGCACCAAGCCAACGACTTACGCAGGGATCGCCGACGCCAAAGCGGCATCGCGTACGAGATGCATCAGCCTCGTGGCTGGTCTGGCGATAGCGGCCGCAGCGATGAGCGCCGGCTCCACTGTAGCGGCAGAAGAAGGGAGCAAATTCGGGCCCGATGCCCTGAAGCTCTACTGTGACGGTCAGGAGCGCTACCTCGCCACAATCCGCGAGGCTGACGACAAGTTCGGAATCTCTGGCACCGACGAAAAGGGTGACTGGATCCGGGCGCGGCAGGCCGACAACTACGCACAGATCGAGAGGGACCTCGGTGCTGCCTTCACGGAGTGGGAGCCCGTCGCGATGACCGAGTCGTGGAGCCTGCGCTGCGAAGCCCTTTGGCGCGGCTGGGAGATGATCGAGGAGGCCGACTGGAAAGCATCGACGGGCGGCGACGCCAAGAAAGTCGAGGAGGCCCTGATGCTGCACTACATCAAGATGGCGAAAGGGGGCCTGTTCACGACTTTCGACGGCAGGCCATACACTAACGCTACGTGCGAATCCGAAATTATCGATGAGTTCCGCCTTACAGGCTGCACCTTATTTGGTGGGGGTTTCTTCGGCGGGTTCTTCAGCGACCCCATGATCTTCATGGTCGCGAACAAGGATGGTCATGCAGCCTTTGTGCCCCTCGAGACCCATACCAAAGAGGACATCCAGCGCTCCTACTATACCGACACGAATGGGAACCCGGTGATGACCGGCTGGTACGTGGGATCATATCCGCTGCCCTTCGATTGGGTCGAGGCTGTCGAGCGGTTTGGGAAGTGAGGGTTAGATTGGAGGATCGAGGGGCAGTTGGCCAACAGCCCACCCCTCACCTCCGTCGCCCAAACAATTCAACGTGGCCGAAGCCGCTTGCGCTCAAACTTTGGCCGACCCTCCGAGCTCAGCTTCAGCCGACCACCTGTCTGGTGGCGCATATGGTTGAGGAACTGGCTGAGGCTGTCGACCTGATCATCATGTCGAGCGTTTGGAAAGCCGGTCACCTCCCTTAGGAAAGCATCAAGCCAGTCGGCCGACTGCGGCAGGTAGACCCGACCGTCTTCGATGATGGCCGAGCACGCTGCAAGGCGGTCTTCCTTGCTCCCCTTCGGCTTCATCACCTTGTAGCGGCTGCGTCGGTCTAGTTCGGCCAGGTCGCTGTAGAGGTTCCGCCCGCTGTCGGCCCACTCGAGTAGGACTCGCCCGGTGCCATGGCGTCGGACGACCTCAAGGATTCGCCGCCGCAAATCGGGATACTCGAGCCGTTCGCGATAGACGCGCAGAAGATAGTAGCGGTTGTCTTTCACGCCCCAGAGGGTGCAGACCGAGAAGTCGTTGCTTTCGTTCGCGGCAGACGCCGTATCCCAGCTCGCAACGACGGCATCGAAGCTCCACTCCAGCGCCTCGGGTGGATAGGTCCTGAACCACGCCATCTTCACAAGGTTGCCTTCCCGCGGCAGTGGCTCCTGCTGGTACTGCGCGGAATACACCAATGAGCCGAGGTCGCGCTGGAGTTGGGCCAGCGTTTCGAGGTCCTCGCGGTCAGGATCGATCACGCTGCCGGCGGCACGGATGTAGGGCGCCGACCGCCCGATCACCGGATGGAGGGTGTCGAGGTCGGCGATGGCCGGCACCTTTAGGACGGTCCAACCATGTCCGGGTGATGCAGTCAGGTAGCCAGTGACATCATCCTCGTGCAATCGCTGCATGGCCACGACGATGCGACCAGTCTTCTTGTCGTTGAGGCGGGAGAACAGCGTGTTGGAGAACCATTCGTTGACGCGTTTGCGTTCTGCTTCCGACTGAACGTCCCCCGGCTTGATCGGATCGTCGACGATGATGATGTCGGAGCCGCGGCCAGTCAGCGTCCCCTCGACCGAGGTCATGTTCACGCCGCCGTTGCGGTCGGTGACAATCTCGGAGGAGGTGTTCTTGGTCAGGCGGACATTCGGGAACGCCTGCCGGTACCATTGACTGGCAAGGACGCTGCGCAGATCGCGCATCATCTTTTCGCCAAGCTCCTGCGAGTAGCAGACCAGGGTAAAAGTCGTGCCAGGATTCCGCCCGAGCACAAAGGCGGGAAAGGCAACCGAGGCGGAGATCGACTTCAGGTGCCGCGGCGGGACGTTGATGATCAGACGCTTCAACTCGACCCGTTCTACTTGGTCCAGGTGCCACGCCATCGTGCCCAGCAGCCAGTTTGGCTTGACGTTCTGACCATCGTTGAGATGTTGGAATGTCTTTGCAATGAAGGCGTCGAGCCGCCGGGAGAGGAGCACATCAAGCACGGCTACCTCATCATCGACGCGCAGGGGAGGCAGGGGCATCTTATTCATCGGCGAACCCTTTCAGCACGTTGCGCAGTAGCTCCTGATCAGAGAGCGACAGGTTGCGGTCTTCAGGAGAAGATGCGTCCTGCGCCTCAAAGACCTGCAACAACGGAAACAGCAGTCTGGTCGGAGAGACCTTTCCCCCGAGCGTGTCGTTCACGATCCGCTTCATAATCGCCTCCAGTTTGGTGATTGTGGCCACCCTGCCGCCCTCCCGCAGAGTGACCTTCTGCTGCAGTTCCTCGCGCAGGAGCGTAAGCGGGGTCTTGGACCCTCGTGGCCGACCTTTCGGGTTCCCGGACTGCCCAGGTTGGAACTGCGTGTGTTCCGGCGGCCTGCCGTAGCCGACCTCGTACGATCTTTCCGATGTGGGGGGAGGCGCCACTAGCGGATTCTGCGTCGAAGCGCGGGGCCGCTCCCGCTGGCGAACAACGGGAGTGGGGTGGCCCTTGGTGCGATAATTGGTCATGTCAAACTTCCTCAACGGAGGCCGTGGCGGGACGCACGCGTGCGCGAACGGGCGGCGGAATAATTGGCGAAGAATCTTCCGCACCGCCGACGCTCCGCTGAGCGGCGAGTGGGTCAAACGTCAGCCCAGTTGCCTGGTGGATCGCGTCTATGCCAAACCGCGCTTTGAAGCGCCGGATAGCAACATCGACGTAGAGCGGATCGAGTTCGGTGCAGCGGGCAATGCGTCCAGTTTTCTGCGCGGCGACAATCGTGGTGCCGGATCCCACAAAACTGTCGATGACCAACTCTTTTCGGTTTGTCAGATCCATGATAGCGTCAGCGATCATGGCGACTGGCTTAACAGTGGGATGCGCCTCCAGGTCGGCCATGCGACCAGCACCAAAGGTGTTCACTCCGGCGTAGTCCCAGACATTGGTCCGGTACCGGCCCTTGGCGCCAAGCTGCACGTTGTTGACGTGTGAAGCCTTGCCCTTCTTGAACAGGCATAGCAACTCATGCTTGCTGCGGTAAAGGCTGCCCATCCCACCGTTGGACTTGTTCCAGACGATCAGGTTGATCAGCTTCATCCCAAGTTCTCGTCCGACTCGGAGCATGGTCTCGGCGCTGCGCCAATCGATAAACAAGCCGGCGACGCCGCCATCGATGAGGTTGGCGGTCATCACCGAGATGGCCTTGCTCAGAAAGTCTGCGAACTCGTCCGCAGTCATCTCACCGGAGGCTTGCACGAACTCGCGATGGTGCGTCTTGCCGAGCCCGCCCACGTGACCATCGACGGGCACGTTGTAAGGCACGTCACTCAAGACGAGCCGGGCCATCTCGCCGCCCATGAGCACATCAAAGGTCTCGCCGGATAATGCGTCACCGCAGACCAGTCGATGCTCCCCCAGCATCCACACATCGCCAACCCGACTGACGGGGACGGCATCTGGGGCAGGGGCGTCGTCGTCCGGGCTCTCGTCCTCGCTGGCGTCGATGGGATTGAGAACCAGATCGATCTCGGCAGTGTCAAACCCAGACCACTGAAGATCGAAGGTGTTGTCGATTTCGACAATCCCTTCAAACTCCAGCTTCAGGACGTCGCGGTCCCAGATCGACATTTCCGCGAGCTTGTTGTCGGCGATGCGGTAAGCCCTGATGTCGGCCGCAGACAGATTGCTCGCGACGAGCACCGGCAACTCCTCGTAGCCCGCCCGTCGCGCGGCCTCGACGCGAGCGACGCCGGCAATGATCTCTCCGGTCGGTTCAATCAGTGGCGGACACAGAAAGCCGAAGCGCCGAATGCTGGCGCGGATGCGTTCGATCTGAGCCTCGGGGTGCTTTCGTACTCGTGGACCGGGGCGAAGGTTCGAGGTGGGCCAGTATTCAATCTGCTGGCTGTTGCGGTTCCCACGGTACGGGACGTGTGGTCGGGTCTTTCGCATTGGACACTCCTACTTTGCCGGCACCACAACGGTGACCGGTGGGTCGCGGCGACCACCTCGAGTGGGTAAGCGGCAGCGACACGACTAGGATTGCCGTGGACAGCGTATGAGGGGAACTAGGGGTGCATACGGAAACGGGCAACGTCGCACCCAGCAAAGAGATCTTGAACTGTGATCGGTATTGCCGGACCGCTGAGGTGAACCCCGGTGCAATAGCAGTCGAAGAACCCAGGAAATCGGAGCGCGCGTAGTGCGACCGATCATAGCGGGTTCTCGAAACCTAAATTCCCTGATCTGGCGCAGAAATTCCCTGTTCCGTAGCCTAGGGAATTCAGGTTCCAACACACTGAAAAGACAGAGAAAATCCGCGTCGCACGCGGCCCAGAAAGCCAGAAAACGCGAAGAATCCCTGCATTCTCCCGCCGAACAGGGAAATTGGAGACTGGTTTGGTATGACTACATGCACCGCCACTAACTCTTTGATATTAAACGGTTTTTCGGTTTCTCTGGGTTCGCTGAGCTAACCCCCGGAAAGCTCGCGTCTATTCGCCCCGGCCCGACCACCAACCCAACGGGAGACGGCCAATTCGTAGGCCGAGTTAGCGATGCTGTCGCGCCATTCTCCAATGGCCCATTTAGCACTTGGCATTGGGACGCTTCACTCCACCACCAGTTTGTTTGGCGTGCCGACTGGCTAAAGGGAGGGACCGGGCGCAAACCGGTGGTGGAGAAGGATCACCGTCCACTTGCCGGACGGGTCGATAAGCTAATGTGATCAATAACTTAGAGAGTGATGTTGCCCGAAATTCCTTAGACATTTCCGGGGCTTAGCAAGATCAATTCCACCGCCATTTCGAATCCCTCCCTCTCCGCCAGCTTGCCACGTTAAGTATTTGTTTTAATTCGGAAAATGTAGCGCTTCTGTTTCCGGGTCCCAGCGTCGGCCCCTGCAGTATCTAGCGTGGCGAGCTTGAGCGCTGCCGTCCGAAGTCAGAGGTCGCAGATTCGAATTCTGTCGGGTGCGCCAGTTTTTTCAAGTAGTTAGTTACTACCCGATTGCCGCTTTAGTATTTGTGTTAGCCCCATGTCAGCCGGTGCGCGGGAACGACTTATGGAAAAAGTGGGTCAGTACTGATTGTGACCTGCCTCCCGGAATTTCCCTTCCGGGCCGTCCAAGATCGGGGAGCACTTCACCAACTGCCTGAGTCTCGGTCACTATTGATAGAGCGAAGGGCAACGTCGCCGCATAACGTGGACGAATGAACGTCCGGGGTTCCCGTTGCGGTTCATGCCAGGGAAACCGCTGCGTCTTATCTACTGGCTTTTGTTGCACGCTCAGATTGCTTGGTTGGATGCATGCATCTGTTGCGCTTTGCACGCGAGTGTTTTGCACAAAGGCTACAATAGCCGCCTACGTTGGCCAGCTTCGTCTGCTATCGGCAATGCGCTCGCTAATGCCTTCGCATGCCGACGGCGAATACTCAGGCTCGCCGCATACGGGTGCTCGCGATTGCCGTCAATATTAAGTGGACAAGATAGCCTCTTCAGCACGTCGTGTTCAATTCGCCACGGCTCCGGATGCTCATGCCAAGCAACAAGTGCATTGAGGTCCATCCACTTGTCTAGCCATTGCTCTCCAGCATGTGTGAATGTCCTACGTGCACCGCTCCCGACCCTCCGCAATTCTAGTCCAAGCAACACCCCCAAGGTCAGTCTCAATGTTGACCCCTCAGCGTTCCCGCGAAAGTGCGTTCCTATACGTTTTCGTAAAGTCTGGGGGCTTGCTAGGCGGGAAGGTGAGATACCGACGTAGAGAAGAGTACCGTCAGCCGAGGTGTGGCAACCGTTCAGCGGTACTTCCGGGACAGGTATACGAAAATGCCAGGCATAGAGGCCCGCCGCAGCGGGGACGGGACTAGGTTTGGCCAAGACCTCTGCCCGCGTGTGCAGCTTGGGCCTGTAGGCAAGGGCCTCAAGCGCAGCCTCAATATCAGAGCTCATTCTGGCACTATTCCTAGATCGTCGCAGGGCCGGTCTCGGCATTGTTGGTATCTGATTGAGCAAAAAATCGTCCGGTATTCATAGTCACACACGCCCTAACTGGCTGGGTTCATTTGCTCTTGCTCCAATAATGCCAAGGATAGCAAAATCATGGCGTTGATCCCGAATTCTGTCCAGTGTAATTTAGGGTTGCGCGGTTTTTTGATTTGGTCCCTGATCTTGGGCCGCCCGGCCGAGACGAATCGACGGCCGCTAAACCCCGGAAAAGCGGTGCCGATCGGTGCCCGAACCAATAAGGGCGTGGCGAGGTTTGCGTGCTAAGCCAAGACCCAAGACCCATGACCCTCGATGGGGATTTGGGAGGGGAGCTTAAAGCCACATTTGACATGGGTGCGGACACTGCGGTGAGCAGCCCGATGGTCATGGCTCCAGTCAGAAACGAAACGACTAAAGGTGTTGACAACATGCCTCGTGGTGCATTTTGGGCAAAGACCAGCGATGACGCAACTGCAAGCGGCCCTCTCTTGTTCAAGTCGGTGTCTCATCACTGTGCCGACGTGGCCGCAACGGCCCTTGTGCTGCAACGCATGAACCCGGCGCGGACCCGCAGGGACGCCGAGGTCACAGGATTGCACCCCGACGATCACACAATACTTTCAGCGCTTTGCGCCGGGTTGCATGACTTGGGCAAGATTTCGAAGAGCTTCCAGATCAAGGTCCCCGAGCTTTGGCCAGCGGCGATCCTCGGCGCGTGTCCGGACAGATTGCCAGCGACGCTCAGCCATTGGGAAGCGACGGCTCTGCTGCTGAACGCCGATGGGGTGCGCAGTGCATTGCAGCCGGTCGCCGGCGCCGATGGGCTCGATCGGCAGGTGATCGCCGCCATTGCCGGCCACCATGGGCGGGCGCCGACATCTGCACTCGTCGATGCCGCCGGTTACGCGGCAGCGCGACACCTTGAAATTGGGCCAGCCTGTGTCGCGGCGGCGGCGGCGCTCGCCGGGGGACTGGCTGCGGTTATGGCCCCTTGGCTGGCGCCTTCGCCTTTGCGCAAACCGGAGGACTATTCGTTTCAACTCAACGGACTGATCACCCTCAGCGACTGGATCGGGTCGGATGCCGCGTTCTTTGCATTCGAGAACCCCGCCATGCCGCTGGTGCAGTATTGGCCGTTGGCGCTTGCACGGGCCGAAGCCGCAGTCATTGCCAAGGGCCTTGCGCCGGCGCGTCTGGTCGCAACCCCGACTCTTTCGGGGCTGTCCGACGCCGCCAATACCGCACGTCCCATGCAGGCGCTCGCCACCGAACTTGCGCTGCCCGCTGAACCGCAAATCGTGATCGTTGAAGATGGCACGGGTTCGGGCAAGACCGAGGCGGCACTGCTGCTCGCTGCCCGCTTGATGGCCGCCGGCCTCGGCGAGGGTGTGTTCCTCGCCATGCCTACCATGGCGACAGCGAACGCCATGCACGCCCGCCTCGGCGCTGCGCAGGGCGGATTGTTCGAGGGGGACGCGAGCCTCGTGCTCGCCCATGGCAAGTCGGCTCTCGCCCGGGATCTGGCGCGACGCGAGCCCCGCGGTGCGGCTAACGACAGCGATGCAGCGCTCTGGTGCGACGCGTGGATCGCCGACAGCCGCAAAACGGCGCTGTTCGCCAGTGCCGGCGCGGGCACCATTGATCAAGGGTTCCTCTCGGTTCTGCCGAAGAAACACCTGACGCTGCGACAATATGCGCTGGCTGGCCGTATACTGGTTATCGACGAAGCGCATGCCTGCGACGCCTATATGGGCGAGGAGCTGAAAGTTTTGATCGAGATGCAGGCGCGGCTCGGCGGCTCGGTGATCGTGCTGTCGGCGACGTTGACGCAGAGACAACGGTCGGACCTCGTTCTCGCCTTTGCTCGGGGACGCGGAGTGCATGTCAGGCGTTTGGCGGAGATCGGCCGGTCGCTGCGCAGCGCGGCCTACCCGCTGCTGACGCGCTACGGCTTGTCCGCCGGTGTGGAAGAACACCCGGTCCCTGCCGCGCCGGATCTAACGCGCAGCGTCGCCATCGCCGCCCTGTCGAGCCGCGAAGCCGTGGTGCAGGCAGTGCTCGCGGCTGCTGCGCGCGGAGCTGCGGTTGCCATCATATGTAATGCGGTCGATCAGGCCATCGCCACTTTCGCGGCGCTGTTGGCAGGGGGCGCCACGCCCGAGCGCACGCATCTCTTCCACGCGCGCTTCGCCATGGGCGACCGGCTGGCTATCGAGCGCGACGTGCAGGCCTGGTTCGGGCGCAAGAGTACGCCGGAGACTCGCGCCGGCCGCATCCTCGTCGCCACCCAGGTGATCGAGCAATCGCTCGATGTGGATTTCGACGTGATGTACACCGATCTCGCGCCGGCCGATCTGGTGGTGCAGCGCGCCGGGCGGCTCTGGCGGCACCGGCGCGATGATCGTCCCGTGCCGGCACCGGTGCTGACGCTCCTCACGCCCGACCCCGGTGCGCTCGAGAAGGCGCGCTGGCTTGAAACGACACTCGGGCCGGCATCCTTCGTCTACGACATGCCCGGTGTGCTTTGGCGCACCGCGCGCGACCTTCTGGGAAAGGGGCGGCTCGATACGCCACAGGACCTGCGCCCCCTGATCGAAACCGCCTATGACGCAGGCACGGACGACCTTCCCGAGCTGCTGCGCAAGGGCCATGATGACTCGGTGGGGGAGGAATATGGCCTGCGGGCCAAGGCGCAGCGGGTCACCATCCGGCCAGCCGAAGGCTATGCCGCCGTCACCACTCCTTCGGCCGACGAGGAGATCGGCACCCGCGATGGCGAGCCCTCCATCACCATTCGGTTGGCGCGGTTTGCCGGTGAGCAGTTGCTGCCGCTTGCCGGGCTTTCCGATGGGGCAAGCCTCGGCTGGGCGCTGAGCGAGTTGTCCGTGCGGGTGAACTGGCTGGCGCGGTTCGTTCGGAAGGATGGTGCCGACGCGGCTCTCGCGGCTACGATTGCCCGGCTGCGCCGCACTTGGCCGGAATTCGAGCAGGGCACTCCTGTTATCGGTATCAGTAACGATGGTACTGCCGCGGGTGATACGCATGCCGGGCTCGAATATCACGCGACAACCGGACTGCAATCCGCCAGCCTAAAGCTGGATATTCCGTAAATCGAAATATGCATGCGCGACCATTTGCATTTTCCTGTGCATTTTCATTGGCATGCGCTTCTAGCACGACGCCCTTTCATGCGCTTATGGTTAACTCTTTCAGATCGTGAGGAAGCCCATGCGAACGGCGCAACTCAACATGCTCACCGATCCAGTGTTTCCGGTCGCCACCCGCTCCAGGGCGCGGCGCTGGGTGCGGTTTGTCGATTTGCTCGACGAGGGGGGTGACTGCCCGGTAGGCTTCGGCTGGTCGCGGGGCGATCTGAACATCGCAAGCTACGAGCTCGCCATCGGACTGCTGGCGCTCATCCATCGCCCGGCGGAGCCTGAGGAGTGGCGTGCCATCTGGGCCGGGTGCGGCGACGCGGATGTGCAGGCGCGCATCGCCGAACTGGCTCCGGCCTTTTCGCTGTTCGGCGACGGTGAGGGCAATGGCCCGCGCTTCTGCCAGGATTTCGAGCCGCTTGCTGGCGAGCCCAATGCCGTCGAGGCGCTATTCATCGATACGCCGGGGGCGAATGGCCAGAAGAAGAATACCGACCTGATGACGCATCGCGGGCGTTTCCCGGCGCTCGGGCTGCGCACGGCGGCGATGGCGCTCTATGCCCTGCAGCAATTTGCGCCGCCGGGCGGCGCCGGCATCCGCACCGGCATGCGCGGCGGCGGGCCAATGACGACGCTGGTGCTGCTGCGCGCACAGGACGAGACCGATGCGCCGCTTTTCCGCACCCTGATCGCCAACCTGCCGCTGGTCTGCGCGGACGAGTGGCTTGAGGATGAGGCGCTCGATCGCGCGTTGCCATGGCTCACCCCGACACGCACATCAGAGGGGAAGGATGCGCCCACCATCTCTGCGGCCGATCCGGCCGTGCACCGGTTGCAGGCGTTCTTCGGCATGCCGCGGCGCATCCGGCTCGTGGCCGGGGGCGAGGGCCGCTGCCCGGTTTCGGGCGAGATCGAGCCGCTCGTCAGCGGCTTCGTGCAGCGCCCTTCCGGTATGAACTACGGCGTGTGGCGGCATCCGCTCACGCCCTACCGACAGAGCAAGGATGACGCGCCCTATAGCGTAAAGCCCAAGCCAGGCCGCTTCGGCTATCGCGATTGGGTCGGAATCACCGTGGGGCGGGCGGAGGTGGCCGACAAGGCCTTCCCGGCCGAGGCGGTAAAGGCGGTCGAGGCGCGTGGCGCGGCGCACAGGCAGTACCGCCCAAGCCTGCTCGCGGCCGGATGGGCGATGAACAACATGGAGGCCGAGCGCTTCCTCGAAGTGCTGCAACCGGTCCATCTCGTGTCCGATGATCCGGCGCGGGCCGAGGAATTGCGGCAGACTGCTCAGCGCCATGCCGATGCCGCCGATGCCGTGGCGCGGCTGCTGCGCGGCGCACTCAACGACGCGCTGTTCGACGGGCAGGCGAAATCAACCGATAGCGGGGTGTTCACGGAGGCGACCGAGGCGCTCTACGAGCAGACCGAGAACCGCTTCCATGCCGGGCTCGAGCGTATTGCCCATGCCGATGCGGAAAGCGCGCCCGAGGCCGCGCGACTGTGGCTTGTGGTGCTCAGGCGCAGCGCCATCGCGCTCTACGACGAACACGTCACGAAGCTGCTCGGCGAGCGGCTCGACGCGGGCTTCGCCGAGCGGGCGACGACTGCCTATGGCCGGCTCTCGGGGGCGCTGTCGGACAAGGGCAAGCTCGCGCAGCAGATGGGCGTGCCGCAGCCCGTGGCCGACGCGACCGCAGTTGAAAAGCGCAAAACCCGGGAGGGGGCACGCAAATGAGCACACCCGCAGCCGAAGTACCTGACCTCGCCGAGCAGATCATCCGCCAGTGGTGCAACCTCTACCCCGACCCGGAGCACCGCTGGCGTGGCGACCCGGGCGGGAGGGCCGAACTGCGCCGCGCGGCGACACCGGAGGCGATCCTCGTGGTGCCGGCTTTCCACGATATCCTCATCGCCGTGCGGGAGGGCGACATCGACCTGCCGTCGCGGGCTGATGCCAACCTCTACCGCTGGCTTGCTCTCGCAATCGGCGCATTGGCCGAGCGGCGGTCTGGCGACAGCGGCGGACAGCGCTTTGCGGCAGCGCTTGGTGGCAGCAGCAAGCCTGAGGAGCGGCGCTTCAAGACGCTGCGCTTTCAGGCACTGATCGCCGCGCTCGACCGGGCGCCGGATGCCGATGCGCTGACCGCGCTGCGCCGCGGCATGGCCATCATCGGTGACGAGCGCATCGATGTCCGGGCGTTCCTCCGCGATCTTCTCTTCTGGTCCGACAGGACCCGTATCAACTGGACTTTCCAATATTTCGGCCAGACCCGGCGCGACTCCGCTGAGGTCCCCACCCAAAAGCTTGAGGAGCCGGCGAAATGAGCCGCTTTGTGCAACTGCATCTGCTGACGGAATATCCGCTGTCGAACCCCAACCGCGACGATCTGGGCCGCCCCAAGACGGCGCGGATCGGCGGCAGCGAGCGCCAGCGCATTTCGAGCCAGGCGCTGAAGCGCGCCATCCGCACGCATGAGGCGTTCCGCGATGCCCTTGCCGGCCATACCGGGCAACGCACGCAGCGCATGGGCGAGGAAATCATCCGGCACCTCATCGGCAAGGGGGCATCCGAGGCCGATGCGCTGAAGGTGGCGAAACAGATCGTCAGCGTGTTCGGCAAGCTCGACGAGAAGAAGAGCCCCGAGAAGGCGCTGACGGCGCAGCTTGCCTTCGTCTCCCCGGACGAGCGGGCGGCGGCCTTCGCGCTGGCCGAGCGGGCGCTTGCCGGCGAAAAACTGCCCGATGGCAAGGAACTTGCCAAGATGGTGATGCGTCCCGCCGATGGCGCGGTCGATATCGGGATGTTCGGCCGCATGCTCGCCGACAATGCCGACTTGAACCGCGATGCCTCGGTGCAGGTGGCGCATGCCTTTACCGTCAACGCCGTCACCATCGAGGACGATTTCTATACCGCCGTCGATGACCTGAAGGAGAAATCCGAGGATGCGGGCGCCGGCTTTGTCGGCGAAACCGGCTTTGGCAGCGGCCTCTATTACCTATATATCTGCATCAACCGCCCGCTGCTCGTCGAAAACCTGGCGGGCGACAACGAACTGGCGGCGCGGGGAATTTCGGCACTGGTGCGCGCAGCGGCCCTTGCCGTGCCGGGCGGCAAGCTCAACTCCTATGCCAACCACGCACGCGCCCGATACATCCTCGCCGAAAGAGGTGACGCGCAGCCGCTCAACCTCGCCGGGGCTTTCACCAACCCGGTGAAGGGCGGCAATCTGTTTGCCGATGCCGTCGCCCGGCTCGACAAGGAGCGCACCGATTTTGCCGAGGCCTATGGCCTGAAGCCTGAAGCAGAGAAAGTGCTGCATGTGGGCAAGCCGGGTACCGCGACCCTCGACCAGATTGCCGCCTTCGCGGCTGAGGGGCTCTGATGAGCGAGTGGCTTGTGGTGCTGCTGCGGGCGCCGCTCGCGAGCTTTGCCGATGCGCCGGGCAACACCACGCGCAAGACCGGCGACATGCCGACGCGCTCGGCGCTTTTGGGGCTCGCCGCCGCCGCGCTCGGTCTCCGGCGGGACGATCAGGCCGGGCAGGATGCGCTGGGGGCGGCACTCGTCACCGCCGCCGCGCAGATCCACCCCGGCACGTTGATGACGGATTTTCATACCTTCCAGTCGCTCAACCAGGCGGCGAAGGGCGCGGCGACGCGCGCCGATGCCCTTAGGCGCAAGGATCAGGTGGAAACCGCCATCACCCGGCGCGATTACCGCTCCGATGGGCTGTGGCTGGGCGCATACCGGCTGCGGGACGGCGCCGAGGGCGTTGCGTTGCCCGACCTGGCGGCCGCCTTTGCCGCGCCCCGTTTCGTGCTGTCGTTGGGGCGGCGCGCCTGCGCGCTATCGCATCCGCTCGATGCGCGGCTCATCACCCACAACGATGTGCGCGAGGCATTTGCCCAATATCTCGCCACGAGCCGGACGCGCGCCATTCGCGCCGAGCATCCGCGCCTCTTTAGCCTCGAGGACCGTGCCGATGCCCGTGGCAGCAACGAGGCCGTGCTGCATATGCGGCGCGACGATCCGCGCGATCGCTCGATCCGCTGGAGCTTTGCCGAGCGCCGCGAGTACCGGATCGTGGCCGCTGGCGACAAGGAGGTCCTGCCGTGATCGACACCGAGACCACCAGCCCCGACGGGCTCTATTTCACCCGCGCCACGCTACGCACCGGCTCTGCCGACCTGAGGCCGCTGCTCGACACGCTGTTGTCAGGGGGCGAACCGAGCCGCGACACCACGCACCGCCTGCTCTGGACCCTGATGCCGGAGGCCATGCAGGCCGAAGGCAAGCCGGTGGGCGAAACCGGCGACCGCGCCGCGTTCCTCTGGGCGCGCGCGCCCGACCGCGACGGCCGCCCGGCCTGGTACGTGCTGGGTCCCGCCCCGCGCGCTACTGCAGCCTTCTTCGATATCGACACCAAGCCTTGGGCTCCGGCGTTGGCTGTTGGCGACCGGCTCGGCTTCTCGCTCAGCGTTCACGCCACCGTGGATCGGATGCATGCGCCAGAACAGGGCCGAGCCGGGCGTCACCGCGTTGATGTTGTGATGGATGCCATCCACCGCGCCGAGCAGGCCGGACAGACCGAGGCCCGCGCCGCGCTGCGCCGCACCGCCGGCGCCGAAGCGTTGGCGGAGTGGTGGCGCTCGCAGGGCGAGCGTAACGGCTTTGACGCCGACGCCACAGAGCTTGTCAATTACGGCATGGAGCCGCTCGGGCGGCGGCGCAAGGGCGCGCGCGGACCCACCGAAATCGGCGTGGGGCAACTCACCGGCACGCTGACCGTAACCGACCCCGATGCGTTTGCCCGCAAGCTCGCCATCGGGTTTGGCCGGGCCAAGGCGTTCGGGCACGGGTTGCTGCTCCTCAGGCGGCTCGGCTGATGGCGGGCGGCACACCGCGCAAAGACCTGCCGGGGGCGCAGCCGCCGCGCCCGATTCCGCTCAAGGAGCGCGCTTCGATCGTGTTTGTCGATCGCGGCCAGCTCGATGTCATCGACGGCGCCTTCGTGCTCGTCGATGCCAATGGCGTGCGCACCGTCATCCCCGTGGGCGGGCTCGCCGCCATTATGCTTGAGCCGGGCACCCGCGCCAGCCACGCCGCCGTGGCGCTGGCGGCCCGGGCCGGCACGCTGCTGATCTGGGTGGGCGAGGCGGGCGTGCGGCTCTACTCCACCGGGCAGCCCGGCGGCGCCCGCGCCGACAAGCTATTGTGGCAATGCCGCCTGGCGCTCGATCCCGATGCGCGGCTTAGGATCGTGCGGCGCATGTTCCAAGTGCGGTTCGGCGAGGCGGCACCGGAGCGCCGCTCGGTTGATCAGTTGCGTGGCATCGAAGGCGCCCGCGTCCGCACCATCTATCAGGGCCTGGCCACCCAGTTCGGCGTCAGCTGGAAGCGCCGCAACTACGACCCTTCTGAATTCGATGTTTCCGATGTGCCGAACCGCTGCCTCTCGGCTGCCACGTCCTGCCTCTACGGCATCACAGAGGCGGCAGTACTGGCGGCCGGCTACGCGCCGGCGATCGGCTTCCTGCACGCTGGCAAGCCGCTTTCCTTCGTGTACGACATCGCCGATCTCTACAAGTTCGAAACCGTTGTACCCGAGGCGTTCCGCGTGGCCGGCCAGCACGCCAAGGGCAAGCTCGACAAGCCGGTGGAGATGGCCGTGCGCCACGCCTGCCGCGATGCGTTCCGCAAGAGCAACATCCTCTCCCGCCTTATCCCGGCCATCGAGGACATGTTGCTTGCCGGCGGCCTCGACCGGCCCGAAACCCCCGAGGACGCCGTCGGCCCCGCCTTTGCCGACCCGGCGCCATCGGGAGACGAGGGCCAGCGCGGATGATGATAGTGGTGACCAACAACGCGCCGCCGCGCCTCAGGGGACGCCTTGCCGTGTGGCTGCTGGAAGTGCGCGCCGGGGTTTATATAGGCACCTATTCGGCCCGCGCGCGCGAAATGATCGCGCGGCAGGTGGCCGAACTCATCGAAAATGGTGACGCGGTGATCGCCTGGAGCGCCACCACCGATGCCGGTTTCGATTTCGAAACCTTCGGGCAGAACCGCCGCATGCCGGTGGATTTCGACGGGCTGAAGCTCGTGGCCTTTTCCCCCGAACCATAGGACGGCGGGGGCGTTTTTTGTCATCGTGAATCAGTTGTTTGCGCCGGGGCAGGGCGGTGTATGCAGCCAGCGGGTTTTCGCGGTGGCTTGCCGATGTGCAAAAAAATACTGTAGAATCATAACTCTCTCACAAGAGTGTGCCCCGCACCCGCGGGGATGATCCGCAATCCGCGCGCAAGACGAAGACCCTTTCACGGTGTGCCCCGCACCCGCGGGGATGATCCGAAGGCTTAGTCCTGCGCAGCGCTCGGTGCCGCGTGTGCCCCGCACCCGCGGGGATGATCCGCAGCATCAGTAGGCCCCGCTCCCACCCGCCAAGTGTGCCCCGCACCCGCGGGGATGATCCGCACGATGGCTCGTCCGGTTGCACGATCCCGGCGTGTGCCCCGCACCCGCGGGGATGATCCGGGGCGGACCATCGTATTCTGTTGTTTGAATCCGTGTGCCCCGCACCCGCGGGGATGATCCGATTATCAGGCAGCGGCTTTGATGCGTCAGCAGGTGTGCCCCGCACCCGCGGGGATGATCCGACCTTCAGCGCGACCTCACCACTTGGAAAAACGTGTGCCCCGCACCCGCGGGGATGATCCGCCCGGCAGGTCGTGACGGCGTGTCACAAATGCGTGTGCCCCGCACCCGCGGGGATGATCCGGCCCAAAAGAGCGGCAGAGGTGACCCACAGGAGTGTGCCCCGCACCCGCGGGGATGATCCGCCGTTCCTGAACCAGACGACGGACCCGTTTGAGTGTGCCCCGCACCCGCGGGGATGATCCGCTCTCGCGCTATCTCCCACACGTCCTCGGGAAGTGTGCCCCGCACCCGCGGGGATGATCCGGATGGAGGGGTCACTTCTTACTCCCTCCACCAGTGTGCCCCGCACCCGCGGGGATGATCCGGCCCAGAGCCTGCGACGTTCTGAGACATCGGCGTGTGCCCCGCACCCGCGGGGATGATCCGCTCCGTAGGTGCGCGACAGGTCACGCGCTGTAGTGTGCCCCGCACCCGCGGGGATGATCCGGAGCGAACAGTGAGACCGAGAAAATCCTACGTGTGTGCCCCGCACCCGCGGGGATGATCCGCAATCCCAGCCCAGCCGATCGGCTGGCTGGGTGTGTGCCCCGCACCCGCGGGGATGATCCGGCGTGGTTTGACGGATTCTGCGAGGGCATCGAGTGTGCCCCGCACCCGCGGGGATGATCCGGCGACTGTGTCGCCATCGGAGGTATAATAGAAGTGTGCCCCGCACCCGCGGGGATGATCCGCAGCGAGAGTTTCACGCGCTAGGCGCAACGCAGTGTGCCCCGCACCCGCGGGGATGATCCGCCATTACGCACCAACAATACCTGACGGCGACGGTGTGCCCCGCACCCGCGGGGATGATCCGACCATGAGATCGAATACTCCGTCGACACTCGCGTGTGCCCCGCACCCGCGGGGATGATCCGGCACGGACCTATCGGCGCTTGCCTGTCAGGCCGTGTGCCCCGCACCCGCGGGGATGATCCGCTCGCGACCTTCACCTGGATGAACCGGGTGCCGTGTGCCCCGCACCCGCGGGGATGATCCGAACTTCACCCAGTCGCAGGGCGGCTTGGGCAGGTGTGCCCCGCACCCGCGGGGATGATCCGACACTGGTCGACGAGTGCATCACCGCCTGGTCGTGTGCCCCGCACCCGCGGGGATGATCCGTCCGAGGCGGTGCCCTTCGACGTCCACAGCTCGTGTGCCCCGCACCCGCGGGGATGATCCGGTGGATGGCAACCCCTATGAGCCGCTGCCGGAGTGTGCCCCGCACCCGCGGGGATGATCCGTCGTCATTGTTCTGTCCTTTCAGGGTAAGCGCGTGTGCCCCGCACCCGCGGGGATGATCCGGCATCGGCCTTGACCAGTTCCAGCGAGGTTGCGTGTGCCCCGCACCCGCGGGGATGATCCGCGCACGAAGTCGGGCCGTCTATCACAGGCCCAGTGTGCCCCGCACCCGCGGGGATGATCCGCTGTTTGCTGATGCGTACCGCGTACCGCTTGCGTGTGCCCCGCACCCGCGGGGATGATCCGAATGCGCTGAGCGCCATGAGCCACCCTGCGCTGTGTGCCCCGCACCCGCGGGGATGATCCGCCGAATTCCTCGCTGCGGTTGGTCCATTCGCCGTGTGCCCCGCACCCGCGGGGATGATCCGCGCGCATGGGCGTGATGGGCAGCCGAATGGACGTGTGCCCCGCACCCGCG
>JAIYDI010000025.1 GCA_027487555.1 Hyphomicrobiales bacterium | reverse complement strand
TTTGATCAAAGCTAAAATAGCTAATTTGGCCATCACCTACAAGCCGCGCACGAAAAAGGCCCGCATCGCAGCGGGCCTCTCGCGTTCTTGGTCGGGGGCAGGGGGCTTATTCTGCCGCGTCGCGCTTTTCGCCCGGCGTATCTGCCGTTGGCGTCCCCTTCGTCACATAGCGCTGGGCGCTGTCGACATCGCCGGGGATATCGACCTCGACGCCTTCCGGCGTCACGGCCGTCCGCTTGCGGCGGAAGGGCCTCGAAACAAGCTGCCCGAGCCAGCCGGTGCGGATCACATGTGGCGCCGTGATCATCACCGGCACCATGATCAAGGTCAGCGCGGTTGAGACGAACAGCCCCGACACCAGCGCCGCCGAAAGGTGCGTGAACCACGAGCCTGCGAGCCCGCCCATCACGATCTCGCGGCGGATGAAGTCGAACTCGACATTCTCCGCCATCGGGATCACGCCGAGTGCCGTCACCGTTGCAGTGAGCAGCACCGGGCGCACGCGCTGGCCCACGGTGAGCAGCATGGCCTTCACCGGTTCGACGCCATCGCCGCGCGTATAGTGGTTATAGGTGTCGATCAGCACGATGCCGTTCTTCACCACGATACCCGCGAGCGCCACGATACCGAGGCCGGTCATGATGGCCGAGAAGCTCATGCCCGTCACCACCATGCCCATCACCACGCCGGCCAGCGACATGACGACGGTCGAGAGGGTCACGACCACCTGGTAGAAGCTGTTGTATTCGATCAACAGCACGAGCGCGATCAGGAACACGGCCGCAAGCATGGCCTGCACGATAAACGCGTTCGTATCGCCGATCTGCTCTTCCGCGCCGCCATACGAGATGTTCACGGTGGAGGGGAAGTTCTGCTCGGCCTGCCACGTCTTGATCATGTCGATCTTGTCGCGGGCATTGACGCCCGGCTCGAGATTGGCCCTCACGTCCATGACGTACAGGCCGTTCTTGCGGCTGATATTTGCAACCTTCGGCTTGGCCTCGCGCTGAATGAAGTTCGAGACCGGCACGAGCCCCTGCGAGGTCACGATGCGCAGCGAGTCGAGCGCATCGAAGCTGCGCTGGTCCTGCGGCAGGCGAACGCGGATATCGAGCTCGTCATCCGTGTCTTCCGGCCGATAGGTGCCGAGCTTCACGCCCGAGGTGACGAGCTGCACATAGGGGCTGAGCTCGCGCACGCCGATCCCGTACTTGGCAGCGGCAAGCCGGTCGATCGTCACTTCCCAGTCGATGCCGGGTGACGGGCGACCGTCCTCGACGTCGATGGCATTGCCCAGCTCGGTGTCGATATAATTTCGCAGCTTGGTGACCACCGGCGTCAGGTCGGCATAGTTCGTGCTCTCGACCGTGAGGTTGATCGCCTTGCCGGCCGGGGGGCCGTTCTCCTGTGCTGCGATCTGGATCTGCAGCCCGGAGATATCCTTCACCTTCTCGCGGATCTCCTCGAAGATCACCGCTGCCTTGACGCGCTCGTTCCACGGCATCAGCTGCAGCTGGAACTGCCCGATCGTATCGGGCGGCGAGCTGGCGCCTGATGCCGAGCCGGTGCCGGCAAAGGTCATGATCGAATCCTGCACGCCCTCGACGGTCAGGATTTCGTTCTCCACTTCCATCAGCAGGTTGCGGATCTCGACGGGCGAGTAATTGCCCCGTGCAATGACGTTCACCGTGCCGAATTCGGGCTCGGAAGCCGGGAAGGCTTCGACGCCTGTCGGGTTGGAAATATAGATACCGAACATCGCGACAATCACCGCAAGCCCTGCCGTCAGCGTCAGCAGCGGGTGTCGGATCAGGTGCTGCAACGTCCGCACGTAGATGCCGGTAACGCCGCGCACCTTCTTCACGTCGAACTTGTCCGGATACATCACCACGTCGGCCGCTTCCTTGGCCTTCTGGTCGACATGGTTGGACGCGATCAGCGCCCCGATCACCGGCATGAACACCAGCGCCGACAGCAGCGAGGCGAGCATAACCACGATCACGATGATCGGAAGATAACTCATGAACTTGCCGATGATGCCCGGCCAGAACAGCAGCGGCACGAAGGCGCCGAGCGTCGTGAACGTCGCCGAAACCACCGGCACGAACATCTTGCGTGCTGCGAGGATGAAGGCCTCCTTCTTGGAGACACCCTCCTGCAGCTTGCGCTCGGCATATTCGACCACCACGATCGGATCGTCGACCAGCACGCCCACGGCGAGCACGAGGCCGAACATGATCATCATGTTGATCGACATCCCCATCATCTCGACGACGAGGAAGGCGATCATGAACGACACCGGAATCGAGGTGCCGATCATCAGGGCAGGGCGGACGCCAAGAGTCGCCACGCAGGTCACCATCACCAGCGCGATGGCGGTCAGAACCGCCGCTTCGAGCGACCGGAACAGGTTCTTGGTCGATTCCGACTGGTCGTTGAGGAAGCTGTGCTGCACTGCCGTCGGCCAGTCGGCCGTGGCCTTCGCCGTCACCGCCCGCACTGAATCGGCTGTGTCGATGATGTTGGTGCCAAGCTTCTTGGTGATACCGAGCGTTATCGCCGTCTGGCCGTTCACATGGGCATATTCGGTCGCATCGGCGAATGTCCGCGTTACTGACGCCACGTCTCCGAAGGTCACGACATTGTCGCCGTCGGTCTTGAGCGGCAGGTTGAACACGTCGGTGGTGGTCGAGATCAGCCCCGGAACCTTGACGTTGAACGAACCCTGCCCGGTATCGAGCGTGCCGCCCGGCACCACCATGTTATTCTTGGCCAGCGCATCAAACAGCTGCGCCGCCGTCAGGCCGTAGGTCTCGAGCTTGTTGAGGTCGATGGTCACCGCCATCATCTCGTCGCGGAGGCCCGAGATCGAGACGCTTTGCACGGTGGGGATATCGTCGAGCGCGTCCTGCAGGTCCTTGGCGCGCTGCACAAGGGCCCGTTCCGGCACATTGCCGTAGACGGCGACATAGATCACCGGCGTACCGGTGAAGTTGATTTCAGATACGGTAGGTTCGGTGGCGTCATCAGGGAGCTCTCCCGTGATGCCGTCGAGCTTGGCGCGGATATCCTGCAGCGCCTTGTCCTTGTCGGCATTGACGTCGAACTCGAGGAAGACCGAGGCGTGTCCGGTCGATGCCGTGGCCGTGTAGTTCTGCAGGCCATCGAGATCCTTGACGCGGTTCTCGATGGGCTTGACCAGCAGTCTCTCCGCGTCCTGCGGGGAAATGCCGGTCTGGCTGGTCGACACATAGAAATACGGCACGTCGATGGCCGGGAAAGCTTCCTTCGGCAGCGACAAATAGGCCAAGAGCCCGGCCCCGACGAGGCCGGCCATCACCGCGAGCACAACTCGCGGCATGCGCAGGATGCTTTCGAGCAGGTTCATCATGATGCGGTCGCCTCGGACTTGGTGCCTTCAGACGCGGGCGTTTCCGCCTCGTTGCTCGCGTCGACCTTCTGGCCGGCCACGACATATTCCTGGCCCACCGTGATCACGTCGATCTTGGCGGGCAGGCCGGTCACCCAGACGCCCTGGCGGGAATCCGACACGATATTGACCTCGTAGAACTTCACCGTGCCGTCCTCGACGGCACGGATACCCAGCACGCCGGCATCGTCGAGCGTCAGCACCGACTGCGGCAGCAGGTGCGCCGGCAGGGTGCCTATGGTCACGATCGCCGAAGCCGTCACCCCGGACAGCACCTTGCCGTCGGCATTGGGGACCTGGATCTCGGCCGGAAATGACCGGGTGGCATCGTCCGCCACGGCGGCGATGTAGCTGACCGTGCCCTCGGCCTTCAGGCCCGTCACCGTCTCGATCGTCGCGCCGAGGCCGGTCCGCGCATACTGGATCTGTGATTCAGGCACATTGGCGATGAACAGCATCGGGTCGAGCTGCACGATGGTTGCGCAAGGCACCGCCGCGGAAAGCGCCGAGCCGGCTTCCGCCAGCGGGTCGCTCACCACGCCCGCGACCTTGGAGCGCACTTCGGTGCGCGCCAGCTCCGTGCGGGCGCTGTCGAGTGCGGCCTGTGCCGCCTTGAGGGCCGATTCATACTGCGATTGCGTGTTGTTGGCCGCGAGACCCTTCTGCACCAGGCTCGCATTGGTGTCGAACTGCTGCTGAGCCTGCGCGAGGCTCGCCTCCGCCTGCGCGACCTGCGCCTCGCGCACGCCGCGATCGAGCGTGCACAGGAGATCGCCCGGCTTCACCTGTTGGCCCTTCTTCACGTTCACCGCCGTCACGACGCCGGAAGTCTCCGGAGTCACCGAAACCGTCGCACTGGCCTTTGTGCGGCCGCGCAGCGTGACCTCGATGGGGAACGCCTGCAGCTCGTATGTCTTGGTCCGCACGGATTGCAGGGGCGCCGCTTCGCCACTCGATTGCGCCACGCGCTCGGCAATCGTCTGGTGGGGGTCGATCCCGCTTGTGCTGTGGTGCCCTTCGGCCAGCTTCGCGTTCTCGTCGATCAGCGACAATACCGGCTTTTCGCCGTTACCGGGGCCATTGCCACCCGCAACCAGCGTGCCTGAACCCAGCCAGAGCCCGCCAACGACAACCAGCCCGGTCGCAACAGCGTAAGAAACCTTCTTGCCCATGCCTATAAGACCCCTTTTACCCTATTCCGCTGCTTCGGCCCGGTCGCCGTCGCGCGCCATATTCACGAGTTCCGCGCCATGCGCGTCGATGTAATGTCGTGCCGCTTCCAGACAAGCGCGCCCGAAGCCGATGACCCAGCAATCCTGCGCAGCGCTGTGTTTGTGCAACATCTGCTGCATGTCGGTCAGTTCGCGCTCGATGACGGCGCGCCGTTCGGCGAGGCGCTGTGCCACCAGTTCGCGCGGCAATTCGGTCACGAAGCGCGCGAACATCAGGAATTCACTGCGGAACTGGTCCTCCGCCAATGGCTCTGACAGCCGGTCGAGGAACTCGCGCCGGCCACTTGCGGTGATCGCGTAGATCTTCTTGGAAGGCTTGCCGTCCTGTGCCTCGATCCGCGCCGTCACGAGGCTGTCGTCCTCGAGCTTGGCGAGCGCCGGATAGATCGAGCCAAAGCTGGCCTCGACGAAGTACGAATAATCGCCTTCGACCACCTGCTTGCGGATTTCGTAGCCACTGGCCTCGCCCTCGTAGAGCACGGCGAGGCAGATTGTTCTGACGTTCATGCGCCTATCGATCGGTTATATGCAGAACCAGCATATGCTGGCCCTATATATGTGACGGGCTCATTACGCAATCGACAGGAATGCGGATCAGTCATGCCCCGAAGGCATAGCCAACGCGCCGTTAACGCCTGTGCCGCCTTACCCCACCAGTCGCCGCATCTCGGCCGCCGCCTGTTCGGCAAGCTCGGGGCTCGCTGCGGCGACAAAGAACGGGTTGAGGAATTTCCGCTCGAGATGGCCACAGTCGAGCGGTTGGCCGTCGATGGCCAGCACCGCGCCGCCCGCCGCATTCAGCACCGCCTGTCCGGCGGCGGTATCCCATTCGCAGGTTGGCGTGAACCGGGGGTAAAGCTGCGCAACGCCCGAGGCGACGAGGCAGAACTTGAGCGACGAGCCCACGGACACGTCCTCGACGACGGCGAACGTCTCGCAGAACCCGCCCAGCGCCGCGTGGCCGTGCGACCGGCTGGCGACGACCCGCATCGGGCCATAGGCCGACACCCGCATCGGCTTGACGTCGTTGATCGCCAGTCCATCCACCCTGCCGGAGAAAGCGCCGTCCGGCCCGCCCCAATAGATGTCGCCGGTGGCCGGAGCCAGAACCACCCCCTGTACCGGGCGCCCCGCCTCGCAATAGGCGATGTTCACGGTGAACTCGCCGTTGCGCTTCAGGAACTCCTTGGTGCCATCGAGCGGGTCGACGACGAAATAGGCGTCGCCGAGTTCGGGAATGCGGCCGTCCGAGACGCTCTCCTCCGCCAGCACCGGCAGTCCGGTTGACGCGAGGGCCGCGAGGATCACCGCTTCGGCGCGCCGGTCGGCTTCGGTCACCGGCGAGCCATCGTCCTTTTCGGCGGCGATGATCGGGCGGCTATAGACCTCGATGATCGCCTCTGCGGCCGCGATAGCGGCGGCGTTCATCACCCCCGAATAGTCCTTGCCCATGACTGCCCTGTCCACGATCCAATGCGGGCGGTTTAGGCCCCGTCGCGGCGATTGTCCATCGTCAGGCGGTCGGAGAATCCATGCCGGATCATGGCGTCGTCGCCGTCGCCTGCGCGACCGGCAGGCTGATGCGGAAGCTGGCGCCACCTTCGCGGCGGACAAGGCTGAGCGTGCCCGACATGCTGGCGATGATTTCGCGGCTGATGGCGAGGCCCAGCCCTGCGCCGGATTGGCCCGATCCGGTGCCGCCCCCGCGATAGAACTTGTCGAAGATGCGTCCGGCGTCTTCGGCGGCGATGCCCGGGCCGTTGTCGCTCACCTCGATGACATGGTGCCCGTCGACCACGCGGCTCGCCACCTCCACCCAGGGCGCGGCGCTGGAGTTATACTTGATGGCGTTGGACACCAGGTTGATCAGCACCTGCGTCAACCGGTTCGCTTCGCCGGTCACCTCTGCGCGGCCCGGTTCGCGCCGCGTGCGCAGCGTCACGCCGCGCTGCCGCGCCAGCGCCTCGCACACAACCAGCGCACTGTCGAGCGACTGCTCCGCATCGATCGGCCCCACCTCGAAGCTCCGCTCCCCGCGTTCGAGCGCTGAAAGATCGAGGATTTCGTCGAGCAGCCGTGTCAGCCTGAGGCTCTCCCGGTGGATCGTCTCCACCATGCGCTGTCGGTCGTTTGGCGCGATATCGTCCTCCCGCAGGATTTCGCTGAACGCACGGATCGCCGTCATCGGCGTGCGCACCTCGTGGCTGACCTGGCTGAGGAAGTCGTCCTTCTGCTGGTCAAGCGCCAGCAATTGCGCGTTCGCCGCCTCGAGCTTTGCCGCCGTCGACCGCAGTTCGCTCGATGTGCGCTCGAGCTGCTGCGAATACTCGATGGCCTGTTGCGTCTCGTCGGCCATCCGCATCATTTCCTCGAGCGAGATGTCATCGCCCGAAACCACCTTCGACAGCATGACATGCGCGCTCGCCGCCCCGATAAGGCCGGCCAGCTCGCGCTCCAGCCGGTCGATGAATTCCGCCGATGGCAGCAATTCGTCCCGCCCCACACCCAGTTGCTGTGCCTCGGCCTGGAACAGGGCTTCGGCCCGGTCGGTGCCCAGCACGCGGCTCACCACGAAGAACAGGTCCGCCGCCGTCGCGCCGCCGCGCACCAGTTGCAGGCTCCGCCCGGCGCCGCGCCGGAACACATCGACAAAGGCCGAGGCCTGAACGAGTTCGAGCGGCGATTGCGATGTCACCAGCGACACGCCGACCAGAGCGGTGGCGTTGAGAAACAGGCTCCAGAACATCGCGTGCACCAGCGGGTCCAGCCCGTCGAGGCCGAACAGGGCCTCGGGCCTGAGCCAGCCGATGTTCCACGGCCCCTCTGCCAGCAGTGCCGCCACCTCGGGCGAAGACCCGCCGAACGACGGCAGGAAGCTCGACCACGCCCACACCACGAAGCCGATGCTCACCCCTGCGATGGCGCCCTTCAGCGTCGCGCTGCGCCAGAACAGCGCCGCGAGGATGGCCGGGGCGAACTGCGCCACTCCAGTGAACGAAATCAGCCCGATCGGTGCCAGCGCCCCCGAGTTCCGCGTCAGATAGAAATACAGGAAACCCAGCGTCAGGATCAGCAGGATCGAGAACCGCCGGGCGTTCAGCAGCAGGGCGCTGACGCTCTGTCCGCGCGCCGGCCCGCGCCCCTGGGTCGCCCTGAGCAGCAGCGGCATGACGATGTGGTTGGACACCATGATGGAGAGCGCGATCGATTCGATGATGATCATCGAGGTGGCCGACGAGAAGCCGCCGATGAAGGCAAGAAGCGCGAGCCCACCCTGTCCGGCATTGAGCGGCACCGTCAGCACGAACATGTCGGGGTTCGAGCCTGGTGGCAGCGCCACCAGCCCGTAGAGCGCGATGGGCAGGGTAAACAGGCTCATCAGCAGCAGGTAGAGCGGAAACGCCCAGCCCGCGGTGCGCAGGTGGCTCTCGTTGGAATTCTCCACCACCGTGATCTGGAACTGACGCGGCAGGCACAGCACCGCCGCCGCCGACAGCACGTTGAGCGCTACCCAGCGGCTGCCGAAATCGTCGGTCGTGTAGATATCGACTCCGGCTGCCTCTGCCTTCGCGAAGATCTGCTCGAGTCCGCCACCCGCCGCAATGACAAACAGCCCGATCGCCACCAGTGCCGCCAGCTTGACGATCGCCTCGAACGCGATGGCTGCCACCACGCCATGATGCTGCTCCTTGGCATCGACATTGCGCGTGCCGAACAAGATGGTGAACACCGCCATGCCCGCCGCGATGCCGAGCGCCAGCCACACTTCCTCGATGCTGCTGACCGCGCCGCCGCCGCTCGCCCCGGCGATGGCCTGGATCGACGAGGTCACGGCCTTCAGTTGCAGCGCGATATAGGGTGCAATCCCGATGACCGCGATCACCGTCACCAGCACCGCGAGCCGGCTCGATTTGCCGAAGCGCGACGACAGCAGGTCGGCGATCGAGGTGATGCGCTGCTCGTGGCTGATCCGCACCAGCCGCCGCAACAGGAACCACCAGCCGATGAACACGATGGTCGGGCCCATATATATGGCGAGGTACTCGAGGCCGCTGCGCGCCGCCGAACCCACCGAGCCGTAGAACGTCCAGCTCGTGCAATAGACCGAGATGGCGAGCGTGTATACAAAGGGCGATCTGAGGAACCCGGTGCGTCCGAGCCGCGCGCGCCGGTCGCCGAGGAAGGCGATGACGAAGAGCAGGCCGACATAGCCGATCGCGGTAAAGACGATCAGGTCGGCGGGCAGCATCAATCCGGCTCACCTTCGCCCGGCTCGCGCGGCAGGCGGTGCCCGAGCCAGCGCGCGGCGACGATCAGCGCTACCCAGGCAGCAAACAGATAGACCAGCTCGATCGGCGCCCCGAGCACACGCTGCTCATGCTGAAACAGCAGCGTCAATGGCGGCATGAACAGCAGCGCCCCGAAAATCGTCAGGAACAGCGCGGCACTTTCGAGTTTCCGCCGGTCCATGCCGTTCAGCCCTTGTTCGCCGGGGCCAGCATCAGCCGCACGGCTTCCACCACCTCGGCATTGGCATAGGGCTTGGTGATGAACGCGGTCGCTCCCAGTTCCTCGGCATTCCGCCGGTCCTGCGCCTGCCCGCGCGCCGTCAGCACCAGAATTGGCAGGTCATGCGTCAGCGGGTCGGCGCGCAGCAGCTTCAACACCTCGAAACCACTGCGCTTGGGCAGCATGACATCGAGCACCAGCGCGCGCGGCCGCTGCCGGCGCACCTCGCGCACCACGGCCTCGCCATCGGTTACCGCCGCGCACACCATTCCCGCCCGCTTGAGAATGAACTCGAGCGAATCAAGAATGGCCGGCTCGTCCTCCGCGATCAACACATCGATCGGCACATGTCCCCCCAGGCCGCTTCACGCCGCGGCTCTCCCTTCCGCAGCATGCGCGCACGTTAATCCCGAACCGCGGGCAATTGCAAAGCCCACCCTGCACCCTCCCGCTACGGCTCGCGTGGCACGAGCGGCGCGCGCACGGCAATCCCGGTGCCGCCGGGCATCAGCATCTCTTCCTGCCGGCTCGGGCAGTCCGTCCGGATACAGAGGCGGCACGCCGGCCCCACCGGCACGTCGGCGCTGTCATCGCCAAGGTCGAGCCCATCCGCATAGACCATGCGGTCGGCCTGCAGCAGATCGGCGGCGAGCATCACCGATGTCGGGGCCAGCACTTCGGTAAATCGCGATGATCGGCGCGCGCTGGTCCGGGCAACGAAGAGGTAGCGTGACCCATCGGGAAAGCGCACGACCTGCCGCACGATGCTCTCGCCGGCGCGGAAGGCCTGGTAGATCGCCCAGAGCGGGCACGCATGGCCCGAACTCGGCAGCAGCAGGCCGGGCAGGGGGAAGTGCTTGGTCAATCGCCCCGCCGGGTCCGAACGCAGGAAACCGAACGCGATGCCCTCCATTCCCGGCCGGCGCAAGGTCACCAGCCGGTGCGCCACCTGCTCGAAGCTCGCCACATGCTCCTGCTGCAGCGCCGCAATGTCGTAGCGCAGCGCTTCTGCCCGCTCGAGAAAGGCCCGGTAGGGGAAGACGATGGCCCCCGCGAGGTAGGAGCCGAGCGCCCGCGCCGCGAGCCGTCGCGCGTCCGGGCTCGACAGCAGTGGCGATTGCGTCACCGCATCGATGGCGTCGCGCGCGGCAAGCTCCGCCACCAGCCGCGCCAGTTGGAATTGCCGCGTCGCGGCGGTTGCGCTTTGCTGGAACCACATGGTCCGCGCCTCGGCGTCGTAGCGGTACTGGCCGGGAAAACCGCGTGCGTCGCGCTGCGGCTCGCCACTGCGGGCGACGGCGATGCCGAATCGTGCCCCGAGCATCTCGGTCAGCGCCATCTCGCCGAACGAGCCGAAGGCCACGACCTCGCCCCTGAGCCGCGCGGCCTCATCTTCGAGCGTGGGGAAGTGGTTCTGCTCGGTGGCGATCAGGTCGTCGAGTTCCCGCACCGGCGATAGCGCCCGCCGCGTGCTGCTCGATTGGTCGAATTGCCCGATCAGCGTCTGCGCCACCGCGCCCAGCCCCACCGTCTCGCGCCGTATCGCCGAAACGAAGCGCTGCCGCTCCTCCTCGTTCAGGTCCGGCACATCGGAGAGGATTTCCGCGCCGGAGCGCACCGCGGTGATGCCCGACAGCACCTGATGCAGCAATTGCGAGAACAGCGGATCGGTGCGCAACCGGCTCGCATGCGCCTCGGCATTCTCCGTCTGGGCTTCGTAGGCGCGGTGCAGCGCCACGATGGCGCTCGCGGCGGCCGGCTGGCTCGCGACGAGATCCCGGGCCGACAAGGAGTTTGCCTCGGTGCGCGCCAGCACCGGATCGGCCAGCGCGGCCTCGAGGTCCTGGATCAGGCGCTGCTCGCTTTCGCCGGTCAGGTCATCGAGGTCGAGCCCGAGTGCTGCCGCGATCCGCTTCAGCAGCGCCCCGCCCACCTCGCGCTTGTTGCGTTCTATGAGGTTGAGATAGCTGGGCGAAATTCCCACCGCCTGCGCCAGCGCGACCTGCGACTGGCCGCGGGCCTTGCGTCGCGTCGCAATCCTGATGCCGATCGGCGCCCGCACCTGTCACCCCTTCGCCTGTCAACGAATTGACAGATATGCAGTCAATTCGGAGCAATCATTGACAGAAAAATGGTTTGTTTACAATGAGATATTGCGTCCGTTTTCTAGTGGGCAAAGAATGCACCCAGATGCTGAGGTATGGGCGAGACCCCCCTGCGTCACACATGGAGGAGCATATGTCACACACGAAGGTCTTCGGCCGTCGCAGCGTTCTGCGCGGTGGCCTTGCCGGCATTCTGGCCACGAGCACGATGCCGCTGTTCTTTACCCGCGGCGCCTATGCGCAGGAATTCTGCAACGCCCCAACTGGCGACACGGTCACCTTCGGCTTCAACCTGCCCCTGACCGGCGCCTATGCCGAAGAGGGTGCCGACGAGCAGAAGGCTTATGAGCTTGCGGTCAAGCACCTGAACGGCGAAGGCGATGGCGGCCTCATCAACACGCTGAAGCCCACCGTGCTCAAGGGCAATGGCCTGTTGGGCAAGAAGGTCGTCTTCGTCACCGGCGACACCGCCACCAAGGCCGATCAGGCCCGTGCGTCCGCCACCCGCATGATCGAGCGCGATGGCGCGATCATGATCACCGGCGGCTCGTCTTCGTCAGAAGCCATTGCCGTGCAGGGTCTCTGCCAGGAGATGGGCGTCATCTTCATGGCCGGCCTGACCCACTCCAACGACACCACCGGCAAGGACAAGAAGCGCTACGGCTTCCGCCACTTCTTCAATGCCTACATGTCCGGTATCGCGCTCGGCCCCGAGCTCGCCAAGGCCTATGGCAAGGATCGGCGCGCCTATCACCTCACCGCTGACTACACCTGGGGCTGGACGCAGGAAGAATCCATGCGCCAGGCAACCGAGGCCCTCGGCTGGCAGACCGCCCAGGCGGTGAAGACCCCGCTCGGCGCGGGTGACTTCAGCCAGTACCTGACCCCGGTGCTCAATTCCGGCGCCGACGTGCTGATCCTCAACCACTACGGCAACGACATGGTGAACTCGCTCACCCAGGCGGTGCAGTTCGGCATGCGCGACAAACAGGTGAACGGCAAGCAGTTCGAGATCGTCGTGCCACTGTTCTCCGAGCTGATGGCCAAGGGCGCCGGACCGGCCATCAAGGGTATTTTCGGCACCTCCAACTGGCACTGGGCGCTGCCCGACGAAGGCTCGAAGGCCTTCACCAAGTCCTTCGGCGCCGAATATGGCTCGCCCCCGAGCCAGGCCGCGCACACCGCCTATGTCCAGGCAATCCTCTATGCCGATGCGGTCGAGCGGGCTGGCACGTTCTATCCGCCGGCGGTGATCAAGGCGCTCGAGGATTTCGAGTTCGATGGCGCCGGAAATGGCCCGACGCTCTATCGCGGTGCCGACCACCAGTGCTTCAAGAATGTTCTGGTCGTGCGGGGCAATGAAAGCCCCACCAGCCAGTACGACGTGCTGAACGTCGTGCGCGAAGTGCCGCGCGAAGAGGTCACCTACGATCCGGCGATCTTCGGCGGCGACCTCGGCCCCGCCGAACCCGTCCCGCTCTGCGCCTGACCTGATCCGAAGCAGGCTCGCCGCCGCCCGGGCAGGGACGGCGAACCGAAAGGGGGAGGGCAAAGTCCTCCCCCTGATGCCCGGTGCTTGCCAGCGCTTACCCGCGCGGTCCCGAGGGCGCGAAACGGTGCGACGTTTCCCGCCGTCCTTTCGGTGAGGAGGCCGAAATGTTCGATGCAATCCTGCTGCAATTCCTGAACGGGCTCGACAAGGGTGGCGCCTATGCGCTCATCGCTTTGGGCCTGACCCTCGTTTTCGGTACCTTGGGCGTCGTCAACTTCGCCCATGGCGCGCTGTTCATGCTCGGTGCCTTCTGCGCCGTGGCGTTCCGCCAGATCCTGACGCTCGAAACCGTCACCATCGACCCCACGCAGCTCAACCCCTGGGGGCAGCCGCTCGAAATCCGCACGCCGCTGGTCCAGGGCTGGTTCGGCGATTTCGGCGCGGTACTGGTCGACTGGTCCGTACCCGTATCGATCCTGCTCGCCATTCCGGTGATGGCGCTGCTCGGCATCGCCTTCGAGCGCGGCCTGATCAAGCACTTCTACAAGCGCCCGCATGCCGAGCAGATCCTCGTGACCTTCGGCCTCGCCATCGTGCTGCAGGAAATCGTCAAGTCGGTCTTCGGCGCCAACCCCATCCCGCAGCCCATGCCGGCTGCACTGCAGGGCGCCGCCGATATCGGCGCGCTCATCGGGCTGACGCCGGGCGTCATCACCTATCCGCTCTGGCGGCTGGTCTATTTCCTCTTCTCTCTCGGCATCATCGGCGGCGTCTTCGCCTTCCTGCGCTTCACCACCTTCGGCATGGTGGTCCGCGCCGGCATGGCCGATCGCGAGACGGTCGGGCTGCTCGGCATCAATATCAGCCGGCGCTTCACCTTCATGTTCGGCCTGGCCTCAGTGGTCGCCGGCCTTGCGGGTGTCATGTACACGCCGCTGCTCCCGCCCAACTATCACCTCGGCATGGATTTCCTGGTGCTCAGCTTCGTGGTCGTCGTCGTGGGCGGCATGGGCTCCTTGCCCGGCGCCGTCGCCGCCGGCTTCCTGCTCGGCATCCTGCAGTCCTTCGCCTCGATGACCGAAGTGAAGGCCATCGTGCCGGGCATCGACCAGATCATCATCTACCTCGTCGCCGTCGTCATCCTGTTGGTCCGCCCGCGCGGCCTGCTCGGTCGCCGCGGCGTCATGGAGGCCTGAGCCATGGGCAATCTCGTCTCGAAACTCTCCCTCTCCCGCCGCGATCTGCTGCTGCTGCTCGCCTTCGGCGCCGCCGTGCTGCTGATGCCCCTCTGGCTCAGCCCGTTCGGCGCCGCCTATCCGGATCTGCTGCAGAAATTCGTCATCTACGCCATCTTCGCGGTCGGGTTTAACCTGCTCTTCGGCCTCACCGGCTACCTGAGCTTCGGCCATGCGGCCTTTCTCGGCGCCGGGTCCTATGCCGCCGTGTGGAGCTTCAAGCTCCTCTCGATGGATGCGCTGCCGGCACTGATCTTCGCCGTCGCCATCTCGGGCATCTTCGCCCTGGTCATCGGCTACCTGAGCCTGCGCCGCTCGGGCATCTACTTCTCCATCCTCACGCTCGCCTTCGCGCAGATGAGCTACAACCTCGCCTATTCGGTGCTCACCCCCATCACCAACGGCGAGACCGGTCTGCAGCTGGCGCTTGACGATCCGCGCGTGCTCGACCGGGCGCTCGGGCCGCAGCCCGAGGGCCTGCCGGTTCCGCATCTGCTCGGCCTCGAGCTTACCGGCTATACCGGCTTCTTCTTCTGCGCCCTGGTGCTGATCCTCGCCTTCTACATCACGGTGAAGATCTTCTCCTCGCCCTTCGGGCTCATGCTGCGCGCCATCAAGTCCAACCAGAACCGCATGGGCTATATGGGCTTCGACACCAAGCCCTACGCCCTCACCGTCTTCGTCATCTCGGGCATGTTCGCCGGCCTTGCCGGGGCGCTGCTCGCCATCACCGATCCGCTCGCCGGCGCCGAGCGCATGCAGTGGACCGCCTCCGGCGAGGTGGTGCTGATGACCATCCTCGGCGGCGTCGGGACCCTTGTTGGCCCGGCACTTGGCGCCGTGGTCATCAAGTATTTCGAGAACATCTTCTCGGCCTTCAACGACCAGATCCTCTCGAACGCCTTTGCCTTCGTGCCCGAGGGCCTGCGCGAAACCGTGGTCGCCATCGTCGGCAAGTTCGTCGGCGAGGGCTGGCATCTGACGCTCGGGCTGATCTTCGTGCTCGTTGTCGTCTTCCTGCCTGGCGGCATCATGGAGGGCATCCGCCGCATCATGAGCCTCTTCCGCCGCGCCCAGCGGCCCGCCAAGGGCGCGCCCGCCCGCATCCAGCCCGCCGAATAGGAGCGCGACATGTCCACTACCGAACGCAACGTGGTCCTGCATGTCGATGACGTGCACAAGAACTATGGCGGCCTGCACGCCCTCTCCGACATCGACCTCGAGATCGAGGAGGGCAAGACCCACGCGATCATCGGGCCGAACGGCGCCGGCAAGTCCACCCTGCTCAATGTCATTGTCGGCCGCATCCCGCCCAGCAAAGGCGCCGTGGTCTTCGATGGCCAGGTGCTCACCGGCAAGAAGCCGCACGAGATCAACCAGCTCGGCGTCGCCCGCGTCTTCCAGACGCCGGAAATCTTCCCCGAACTTTCCGTACTGCAGAACGTCATGGTGCCGGCCTTCGCCAAGCGCGACGGTGCCTTCAAGGTGCACATGATGCGCCTCCTCGACAGCGAAGCGGGCATTCGCGAGGAAGCCGAGCACCTCTTGGCCGATGTCGGGCTCCATGAACGCCGCGACACCCATGCCGGGGCGCTCAGTCGCGGCGACAAGCGGCGCATGGAGCTTGCCATGTGCCTCATCCAGCATCCGCGCCTCTTGCTGCTTGACGAACCCACCGCCGGCATGAGCCGCCACGATACCAACACCACCATCGAACTGCTCAAGAAGATCAAGGCGCGCGGCATGACCAAGATCATCATCGAGCACGACATGCATGTCGTCTTCTCGCTGGCCGATCGCATCAGCGTGCTGGCCGGTGGCCGCGTCATCGTCGAGGGCCTGCCCGACGAGGTGCGCGGCAATCCCAAGGTGCAGGAAGCCTATCTCGGGGGAGCCCACTGATGACCATCGCGCTCAACACCGCCGTCACCACTGCGCCCGCCACAGGGGCCGCGCCCTTCCTGTCCGTGCGCGATATCCATGCCTATTACGGCGAAAGCTATATCGTGCAGGGGGTCAGCTTCTCCATCGAGGAGGGCGAGATCCTCGCGCTCCTCGGCCGCAATGGCGCCGGCAAGACCTCCACTATGCGGGCCATCGCCCGGCTCGACAACCCGTCGCTTCAGCAGGGCGAGATCTGGCTGGGCGGCAAGCCGCTGCACAAGATGAAGTCGCACGAGGCGGCCCGGGCCGGCGTGCAGCTCGTGCCGGAGGATCGCCGCATCATTGCCGGCCTCACCGTCGAGGAAAACCTGCTGCTCGCCCGCGTTGCCCCCGGTCACGGCTGGTCGCTCGAGCGCATCTACCAGCTCTTCCCACGCCTCGCCGAACGCCGCCGGCAGGAGGGCGTCACGCTCTCGGGTGGCGAGCAGCAGATGCTCGCTATTGCCCGCGCACTCGCCCGCGACCTGAAGCTGCTGCTGCTCGACGAGCCCTACGAGGGCCTCGCCCCCGTCATCGTGCACGAGATCGAAAAGACCCTGCACGAAATCCGGGCGCTGGGCATCACCACCATCATCGTCGAGCAGAACGCCATCGCGGCGCTCCGTCTCTCCGATCGGGCGGTGATCCTCGATACCGGCGAAGTCGCATTCGAGGGCAGCGCAGCCGATGTGCTCGAGAACGCCGATCTCCGCCACGAATATCTTGCAATCTGACGTCAAGCGACGAGGTGACCCGAATGAATAGCCACGTCTTCCCGGTGCACGCGCGCCATACGCGTCTCACCCGTCCCGAGTTCGACCGCCGCTACGAGCGCTCGCTCTCCGACCCCAACGCGTTCTGGCGCGAGGAGGCGAAGCGTCTCGACTGGTTCCGCTTCCCCACCAGCATCAAGAACACCTCGTTCCAGGCGCCCGATGTCTCGATCAAGTGGTTCGAGGATGGCGTGCTCAACGTCTCCCACAACTGCATCGATCGGCACCTCGTCACCCATGGCGACAAGGTTGCGATCATCTGGGAGCCCGATGATCCGACGGCCCCCGCCCGCCACATCACCTATCGCCACCTGCACGAAGAGGTCTGCCGCCTCGCCAATGTGCTGAAGAACCTCGGCATCAGGAAGGGTGACCGCGTCACCATCTACCTGCCGATGATCCCCGAGGCCGCTTTCGCCATGCTGGCCTGCGCCCGCATCGGCGCCGTGCATTCGGTTGTGTTCGCCGGCTTCTCGCCCGACGCGCTCGCCGGCCGCATCAATGATTGCGACAGCCGCGTCGTCATCACCGCCGACGAAGGCCGTCGCGGCGGCAAGACCGTGCCCTTGAAGGCCAATGTCGACAAGGCGCTCGAGGACTGCGCTGGGGTCGAGAAGGTGCTGGTCTTCGAGCATACCGGCAATGCTGTCGCCATGAAGGGCGCGCGCGATATCTGGTGGCACGAGGCCGGGGCAGGGGTCGAACCCTTCTGCGACGCCGAGCCGATGAACGCCGAGGATCCGTTCTTCATCCTCTATACCTCGGGGTCGACCGGCAAGCCCAAGGGCGTGCTGCACACCACCGGCGGCTATCTCGTCTGGGCGAGCCTCACCCATGAGATGATCTTTGATCCGCGCGAGGGCGAGGTCTACTGGTGCTCGGCCGATGTCGGCTGGGTCACCGGCCACAGCTACATTGTCTACGGGCCGCTCGCCAACAACGTCACCTCGCTGATGTTCGAGGGTGTGCCCACCTGGCCGGACGCGAGCCGCTTCTGGCGCACCGTCGACAAGCACAAGGTCAATATCTTCTACACCGCCCCCACCGCCATCCGCGCGCTGATGGGTGCGGGCCAGCAATTCGTCGATGTCGCCGATCTCTCGACGCTCCGCCTCATCGGCACTGTGGGTGAGCCGATCAACCCCGAGGCCTGGCACTGGTATCACGCCAGTATCGGCAAGGGCCGGTGCGAAATCGTCGATACCTGGTGGCAGACCGAGACAGGCGCCTCGATGATCATGCCCTTGCCTGGCGTCACCCCCACCAAGCCCGGCTCTGCCACGCTGCCCTTCTTCGGGGTCAAGCCGCTCGTTCTCACCCCCGAAGGCCAGGTGCGCGAAGAGACCAAGACCGATGGCGTGCTGTGCATCGCCGACAGCTGGCCAGGACAGGCCCGCACCATCTGGGGCGATCACCAGCGCTTCGTCGAAACCTACTTCACCACCTACAAGGGCCTCTATTTCACCGGCGACGGTGTGAAGCGCGACGAGGATGGCTACTACTGGATCACCGGCCGGGTCGACGATGTGCTCAACGTCTCCGGCCATCGCCTCGGCACCGCCGAGGTGGAAAGCGCGCTGGTCTCGCATCCGAAGGTTTCCGAGGCGGCCGTGGTCGGCTACCCGCATCACATCAAGGGGCAGGGCATCTATTGCTACGTCACCCTGATGGCGGGCGAGACGGCGTCCGATGAGCTCAAGGCCGAGCTGCGCAACTGGGTGCGGAAGGAAATCGGCCCCATTGCCTCGCCGGACCTCATACAGTTCGCTCCCGGCCTGCCCAAGACCCGCTCCGGCAAGATCATGCGGCGTATCCTACGCAAGGTCGCCGAAAACGAGTTCGGCGCCTTGGGTGATACGTCCACCCTCGCCGACCCCGCCGTGGTCGACGACCTCATCGCCAACCGCCAGAACCGCTGAGCATCGCATGGCTTTGGTTGTGGCGCGCGGCGCGGTCCCTCCTTGGATCGCGCCGCATCTGTTTCGCCATCGGCACCACGCCACCACATTGGCACCACGCCGCTCCTGTACAAATCACCCCGTTTTCGCTACCTGAACGCCGTTCAGAAGGGGATCTCCGATGGCTCGTCGCGCCGATCACAGCCGGGAAGAACTGGGCCGCCTCATCATCGATACCGCCGAGGATCTGATCGCGACGGACGGTATCGATACGTTTTCCGCCCGCTCGCTCAGCCGCGCCATCGGCTATGCCCCGGGCACGCTCTACCATCACTTCGCGGACCTCGATGATATCGTCACCCAGGTCAATACCCGCACGCTTGCCGGCCTTGCGCTGGCCTTTGCCGATGCCGCGCCGAGCGACGATCCCGCCCGCATGCTGCACAATTATGCAGATGCTTTTCTGGGCTACATTGCCGTGAAACGTCACCTCTGGAATGCGCTGTTCGAGTTCCGCCGCAAGCCCGGTCAGGTGGTCCCCACCTGGTACATCGCCGCCATCGCCTCGCTGATCCGCATCGTCGGTGAGTGCTTCATGCGCTTGCGGCCCGACATGCCCGAGGCCGCAGCCCGCGAGGCCGGGCAGTTGCTGTTCGCCTCCATCCATTCCGTCGTGTCGCTCGAGAATTCCGGCCGCCTCGGCCTTGTGATGAACCGTGATATCGCCGCCGTCGTGCATCAGCTCGTCGATATGCACGTCCTCGCCGCCCGGCACGGGTAGGGGGCTCTCCCTCAGCGCCGCCATTCGGCCTCAGCTACTTGTGGCTCTATCCCGCCCTAGCCACCGGGTCTCCCCGGCGAGGGCCGGGGCCCATCCTGGGATATCTCCCAAGCCGCAAGGTGGCTGCGTAGGTCAACAGAGGACCTCATGCTGAGCCTCTTCATCGTGAGCTTGTCGAACGACGAAGCACGGGATCCAGGCGCACGAGACGGGCAGTCGGGCCCTCTCCCTCTTGAGGGGGAGGGTGCCCGAAGGGCGGGTGGGGGGTGCACCTTGTGCCGAATTATGCAAGGCGCATAGAGATTTAGCGCAAGCGGCTGCCCCCACCCCCGGCTCCGCCGGACCCTCCCCCGCAGGCAGGGGAGGGGCGCCGACTGAGAGCTTCGCGCCGCCGACTGCAAGCGCCCCCAAACCTATCCCCGCGCGCAAAACCTCGCTTATATTCCCCCTCATCTCACCGCGCGGAAAGCGGGGTCGCGACGAACGGTCCGGCGGGGAGAGATCGGGCGGATGGGGAGTCGTCCCTGTCCGGGCCGCTAGCGTACGGCATGGCGTCCGAAAAGGGCCCCGCTGCCAATGCGTCCT
>JAIYDI010000004.1 GCA_027487555.1 Hyphomicrobiales bacterium | reverse complement strand
GAACGCCCGGAGAGCCATGCTCGCAGGGCCTGATCGAGGGCAGCGCATCTTGGCGAGGCTCCAGTGGAGCCTCGCGCGCTCAGAACGCCCGGAGAGCCATGCTCGCAGGGCCTGATCGCAAGAAGCGCTTTTATCCCGTCGGGTTCGCCCGGCAGGCAGTGAGTTGACCACCAGGTCCCATGCAGGCGGCGTCGGAGCAATCCGGCGCCGTTGCGTTTTGAGCCTGCGCTGGTCAGTCCGCCAGCGCCTTCGCCGCGATCGCCAGCACATCCTTGAAAGTTGCAAGGTCGGTCAGCTCCTCGCCCGGCTTGGCATTGCCCACCACAACCACGCCATTGCGGCGCACGACGCCGCCATGCAGCATCAGGTTGTCGATCATCCCCATGTCCTCGATCAGCATGCCGTCGGGGCCGCGCGGCAGGCCCTGCGCATCCGAGTGCCATACGCCGTTGAAATAGGCCCGCGTCCGCGCCCCATGGTCCGCTGCCACCGTGGTGAAGGCGAAGGCGGGCTTCCCCTGCGCGCACATATAGCCGAGCTCGAAACACGTGCCCGTATCGGCTGCAATGCCGCGGAACGGCGTCAGGTTGGCGATGATCGCGTCGGCGCGGTTCATCAGCTCCTCGTCGATCTGGCTGATCGCGAGCCCGAGCGCGAACTTGTCGTCGAGTTTCGGGATTTCGAGGTCGCCCGGCGAAATCGGCACGAGCCCCGCCGCGCGTGTCAGCGCGATCTTGGCATCGAGAACCTCTCGCGCATTGGAAAGGAACACTTCCGGGCCGGCGAGATAGACGGATTTGGGCATCTGGGTCCTCAGGCGACGCGTTCGCCGCTCACATGGATTTGGGCGAGGTTGGCAAGGCTCGCCGTGTAGAGGATCTGTTCGAGATGGTCGAGCGGGTCCGCGCCGAAGAGGCGCACCGAGCCATCCGCAGCTGCCGGGTCCACCACGATCGCATCAGCCTGGTAGCCTTTTCGGAACAGCCCGATCGGCAAATCCAGCGCCACCCCGCCGCCCGTCGTCGCAAGGTGGAAGGCTATGCGCATATCCACCCGCGATCCCGCGACGCCGCGTCCGTCCTGCGCCAGCTTTGGGTCGACGCCGGTGTCGAGCTGCCGCGAGACGGCCACCGTCGCGCGGCACGCCTCCAGCATCGAGCCCGATGGCCCGCCGGAAATATCGGTGCCGAGCCCGATATTCAGCCCCTTGTCGAGCGCGCGCCTCAATGGAAACACCGCATTGGCGAAATAGGTGTTCGACAGCGCGCAATGCGCCACACCTGCGCCACGCGCCTTCACCAGCGCCATGTCATCGTCGGTCAGAAACACCGAATGCGCCAGCAGCGTCTTCCGCGTCATCAGCCCGAAGCCGTCCAGCGCCTCGGAATCGGTCATGCCATAACGTGTTATGGCATGCTGATGCGCCCAGTCGCTTTCCGAGCAATGCGTCTGCACGTGGCAGCCGCATTCGGCCACCAGCTTCCCGAGGCCCGCGAGTGTTTCATCCGTACAGGCGGGGATGAAGCGCGGCGTCACCACCGGCAGCACGCGGTCATTGTCGGGCAGAGCCCGCACATCCGCAATGAAGGCTCGCGTGTCGGCCACCGCCGCCTCCGGTGAGGCGTCGCGGCAATAATCCGGGCAACTCGCCGCGTCGTCCATCGCCACCTTGCCGACCAGCCCGCGCTGGCCCCTGTCAAGGCAGATTTCGGCGAGCAGCAACGAGGCGTCGCGGTGCATAGTGGCAAAATACAGCGCCGTCGTCGTGCCGCCGCGCAGCAGGTCCGCCACCAGCTGCGTGTAGCGCTCGCGCGCGAAATCGAGGTCGGCATACCGCGCCTCGAGCGGAAACGTGTATTTCCCCAGCCACACTTCCAGCGGCACGTCGAGCGCCTCGCCGAGCTGCGGATATTGCGGCGCATGCACATGCAGGTCGACAAACCCTGGGATGACAAACTGGCCTTGGGCCACCGTCATGAGATCATCGCGTCCCGCCAGCGCCGCATGCGCTGCCGTCCCGGCCGCCGCCACCTCGCTGATCGTGCCGGCATCGTCCACCGAAATGATCGCGTCGCGCATCACCTCGATCGTGCCCGGCTCCGGCGCATGCACGAAGGTCCCGCGCACCGCGCGTCCGCGCCAGCCGGCCGTCTTCGCCATTACCACACCACCTTGTGTGTCGCGCCGGTCTGCACATTGACGAAGCCCTCGGGCGCCGCCTGGCTCGGCGCCACCAGCACCCAGCGCCATGGGCTGCAGGTCAGCGTCGCGAATTTCAGGTGCTCGGGGAAGCCCGGCTTCCAGAGGTTGTCGCCGCCACTCAGATACATCCACTCCACCTTGGCCGCCGCCTTGTAGAAGGCCTGCATGTCGCGGTCATAGGCTTCGGCCGGCCGCGCCGTCATCAGCCCGCCGATCTCGAAGCGCATCTCGGCCACCACCTCGCCATGGTGCACCAGCACCCAGCCGCCATCGATCTCCTGCAGCCGGTTCACGGCCTTGGCCATCGCCGCATCCGACGAGCCGACGCACCAGACATTGTGGCTGTCATGCGCCACCGACGAGCAAAGCGCCGTGTCCGGGTCCACCGGCCCGCACCCCGCCCAGAACATCTTCGCCACCGCGCCATCACCGCGATAGCGGTCGACTAGCGCCCATTTGGTGATGAGGTTGCCCACATCGCGCTGCACCTCGCCGTCCACCACTGGCAGCGTCCTGACCCAGAACTCCTCGTTCCAGTGGAATGGCCGCAGCACCGCCGCCTGCATCGTCTCGCGGCCGGGTTCGGCGGCAATGGCGAAATCCGCCGCATGAAGTTTCCGGCCGATATTCATCGTCTTCCGCGCCCAGTCCGGCCAGTCGAGCGGCTGGTCTGGCCCGAGCCAGGTCTTCCCGTCGGACATCAGCTGCCCATCGGCATAGACGTGGCGGATCGACAGCGTCTTCACGTCGTCGAGCAGCACGATATCGGCATAACGGCCGGGCGCGATCGAGCCCACCCACTGGTCGATCCGCATGTGGCGTGCCGGATTGATCGTCGCGCACTGGATGGCGATTTCGGGCGCGAGCCCATATTCGATGGCGAGGCGAACATTATAGTCCGACGCGCCCTTCTCCAGCGTCTCGGTCGCCGAACGGTCATCGGTGGTGAAGGCCACGTTCTGCCAGTCCGGCAGATTGGCGATCAGCTCTGGCATGATAACATCGTATGAGAATGGCCTGAGCTCGGTGAAAATCCCGCGCCCCAGCCGCTCCCAGGCCTCCTTGTAGGCCCACACTTCGTGGTCCGACGAAATGCCGGATGCAACGAAGGCGCTCAAATCATGCGGGTCGATCAGCCCCGAGCCATGTCCCTCCACCACGCCGCGCATTTCCATCGTCGCGCCCATCATGCCCCACATGCGCTTGTAGCCGGGGTTCTCGGGGTTCCACACCGATGGCCAGTCCATCACCTCGTCGAGCGACACCGTACCGAGGTCGGACGCGAGGAAATGCTTCTGCTCGTCATAACCATACCAGCCGCCCGATTCCTCCCAGGCGCTCGGCGGCACCGCCGATCCGGGCTGGATGAACACCTTCAGCTGCGAGCCCTCTCGCCGCGCCTTCTGCCAGAACTCGGTATTCTTCGGCCCGTTGACGTTCGCAAACTCGTGGGAGGCCTCGCAGGTCCAGGTATTGCCGCGCGGAATCACCAGCGCCGCCTCGAATTCCGGCGTCAGATGGGTGGATTCGATATGCTTGTGCACTTCGCCAAAGCCCGGTACCGCCGAAAGCCCGGGGTAGCTGACGCGCTTCGCCACTTCCCCCTTGTAACTGCCGCGCGGCCCAAGATATGCGATGCGGCGGCCTGAGACGATGACTTCCTGGTCATCGAGCCATTGCCGCGAATGCACGGCCAGCACCCGGCCCACTTCGATCGCAAGGTCCGCCGGGCGCTTCCCCAGCGCCACCAGCACCAGGTGCTGGCGGATGGTCACTTCGTCCTTGGCATTGAGGATCAGGTCGTCGGGCAGGGGCATCTCACGCTTCCGGGCTTGCGGGTCTCCGGGTTAGTAAAGCGGTTTACTAACGGGAGTGCAAGCGGGGCCGGAGAGCATAAGAACCCGGTTCCTCGACAGGCTCAGGATGAGGTTCTCGCGGTGGACAAACTCAGTGCCACAACTGCATGAGCCTGCGCATGATGGTCTTTCGTCCTCATGCCGAGCTTCCTCATGGTGAGCGTGTCTAACCACGAAGCACGAGGACGAAAATCTCGCCCTCAGGCTGCCAGATCCGCCACCACGGCGTCGAGCACTGGCCAGCCCTTGTCCGTCACGCGGATAAAGCCGTTGGGCAGCGTCTCGACAAAGCCGATGGCTTTCAGCTCATTGATCTGCCGCTGCGAGATCGTCCGGCCCGAAATCTGCGTGAACCGCCGCGGGTCGATACCTTCGCGCAAGCGAAGCCCCATCACCAGCAACTCGTCGCCCTCTTCCTCCCAGGTGAGGATATCGTCGGTGACGAGCCCATGGCCGCGCGCCAGCACCTTTTTCTGCCACTCGAAGGGCAGTTTCTCGGTTGCCGTGGCGTGCCGCTGGTTGTTGATCAACAGCCGCCCATGCGCGCCCGGCCCGATGCCGACATATTCGCCATAGCGCCAATAGATCAGGTTATGACGGCTCTCCTGCCCGGGGCGGGCATGGTTCGAAATCTCATAGGCCGGCAGACCCGCCTTCTGCGTCAGTTCCTGCGTCAGCTCGTAGAAATCGGCGCTGATATCTTCGTCCGGCATCTTCAGCTTGCCGGCCTTGAACAGGTCATAGTAGCGCGTGCCCTGCTCGATGGTCAGCTGGTAGAGCGACAAATGCCCGGGTTCGGCGAGCCACAGCGCTTCGGTCAGTTCGTCTTCCCAATCCTCGAGCGTCTGGCGCGGGCGGGTATAGATCAAGTCGAAGCTCGAACGCGGAAAGATCGATTGCGCCAGCCGTACCGCGGCGATCGCCTCATCCACCGAGTGCTTGCGGCCGAGTTCGGCGAGCGGACCCTCGCGCAGCGATTGCACGCCGAGCGACACGCGGTTCACCCCTGCAGCGCGGTAGCCGCGGAACCGGTCGGCTTCCACCGATGTCGGGTTCGCTTCGAGCGTGATCTCGGCCTTAGGGTCGATTTCCCAGTGCTTGGCGATGGCGTCGAGAATGCCGCCCACCGAGCGCGGGTCCATCAGCGAGGGCGTGCCGCCGCCGAAAAAAATCGACTGCACCACGCGCCCCTGCGTCTTCTGGGCAAAATGCGCGATCTCGCGTTCATAGGCCGCGACATAGTCGGCCTCGTCGAATGCGCCGCGATGCACATGCGAGTTGAAGTCGCAATACGGGCACTTGGCCGCGCAGAACGGCCAATGCACATAGACCCCGAACAGCCCGTTCGAGCGCGGATCGACGCTGTTGGCACCTGCCGTCATGCGATTACCTTCCCGCCCGTTCAGTGCTCAACATCGCCTCCAAGGGCGCTGTCGACAAACAGCCCGAAGGCACGCGCCCGGTGGCTGAGGCCCACCTTGCCCGGCGCCCAGGAGTGCTTTTCGTCCGAGCTCATCTCGCCGAACGTGATGTCGAAGCCGTCAGGCATGAACATCGGATCAAAGCCGAAGCCCTTGTCGCCGCGTGGCGGCCACACCATCACGCCCTCGACCACGCCGACGAACAGCGCGTCGCGGCCATCCGGATGGGCGAGGCACAGTGTGGCATTGAATGAGCCGCGCCGGTCCTTGGGGCTCAGTGCGCCCGCCGCCTCGAGCGAATCTTCCACCCGTCGCATGCCCACCCGATAGTCGCGCATGTTGCCCGATTGCGCCCAGTTGGCGGTATAGACGCCGGGGCGTCCCCCGATCGCCTCGACCACAAGGCCGGAATCGTCGGCAAGCGCGATGCAGTCCGCAGCCTTCGCCGCCGCATGCGCCTTGATCCGCGCGTTTTCGGCGAAAGTCGTGCCCGTCTCGTCGGGCTCGGCCAAGCCAAGTTCCCCGGCCGAGACGATCTCGAGCCCGAACGGCTGCAGCAGCGCCTTGAACTCGCGGAGCTTGCCGTCATTGTGGGTCGCCAGCACCAGCCGGTCGCCACGCCGCAACAGGAGGGGGGCCTCGGTCACGCGAGCGCCGCCTTCTGCAAGACCGTCAGCGCGTTGATGCCCTTTTCCGCCAACCCCATCAGGCTGTCGAGTTCGGCACGGCTGAACGGCACCTGCTCGGCTGTGCCCTGGATTTCGACGAAGCGGCCTTCGCCGGTCATCACGAAATTGGCGTCCGTATGCGCCTCTGAATCCTCAAGGTAATCGAGGTCGAGCACCGGCACGCCGCGATAGATCCCGCACGATACCGCCGCCAGCGAATCGCGCAGCACATGCGGGCCCTTGGTCAACCCGCGGGCCTCGAGCCACCTGACCGCATCCACAAGCGCCACATACGCGCCGGTGATCGAGGCGGTGCGCGTGCCGCCGTCGGCTTCGAGCACGTCGCAATCGAGCGTGATCTGGTTTTCACCCAAGGCCTGCATGTCGACCACCGCGCGCAGCGAGCGCCCGATCAGGCGCTGGATTTCCTGCGTCCGGCCAGATTGCTTGCCGGCGGCAGCCTCGCGGCGGGTGCGCTGGTCGGTGGCGCGCGGCAGCATGCCATACTCGGCCGTCACCCAGCCGAGGCCGGAATTCCGCCGCCACGACGGGAGCGTGGTTTCCACCGTCGCCGTCACATAGACCTTGGTGCCCCCGAAGGTCACGAGGCAGCTGCCCTCGGCCTTGGGCGCCACGCCGCGCTCGAGCGAAACGGCGCGCATCTCATCAGCTTGGCGTCCGGAAGGCCGCATGGGGTCAAATCACCTCGTTGGGGTCGTTAACCGCGTCTTAACCCCTTGCAATGGGGGGGTACAAGCGCTGCGCTCTTGGCGATCAACCTGTTTCCGCCTAAATGGTGAATATGGCAGCGACAACGAAAGTCACCGAAGACGTGCTCGCGGTGCTGAACGCCCGCAGCCAGGATATATTCCGGCGGCTCGTCGAACGCTACCTTGAGACCGGAACACCGGTGGGTTCGCGCGATCTGTCGCGGCTGCTTGCCGTCGGCCTGTCGCCGGCTTCCGTGCGCAATGTCATGGCTGATCTTGAGGATCTGGGGCTCATCGCGGCGCCCCACACATCCGCCGGGCGCCTCCCCACCCAGCAGGGCCTCCGGTTCTTTGTCGATGCCATGCTCGAAGTCGGCGCCGTGGATGCCGAGGAGCGTGGCGCCATCGAGCAGCAGATGGAGGCGCGCGCCGCCGAGGGCAAGGTCGAGGATCTGCTCACCCAGGCGAGCCAGCTGCTTTCGGGCCTGTCCCATGGCGCGGGCGTCGTCATCGCGCAGAAATCCGATCTGATATTGAAGCATATCGAGTTCATCCGTCTCGATGCCGAGCGGGCCATGGTGGTGCTGGTAGGCGAGGATGGCTCGGTCGAAAACCGCGTCTTTCCGCTGCCGCCCGGCCTCGCCGCCGATGCGCTCACCCGTGCGTCCAACTATCTGGCGCATCTCGCAGTCGGCCAGACCCTGAGCGAAACCCGCAAGGCGCTGCAATCAAAGCGCGCCGAAGTCGTCGCCGAACTCGATGAGCTGACCGGCAAGCTGGTCGAAGCCGGGCTCGCGACGCTCTCAGGCACCGGTAGCACGACGCAGCCCACCGTCATCGTCCGTGGCCGCGCCAACCTTATCAACGACACCATGGCGTCCGAGGAGTTGGGTCGCATCCGCCAGCTCTTCGACGAACTCGAAAGCCACGAGGGGCTTATCGATCTCGTCGGCGACGCGGAGCAGGCGCAGGGCGTCAAGATCTTCATCGGGTCCGAGAACAAGCTCTTCTCGCTTTCGGGCTCCTCGGTCATCCTCTCGCCTTACAAGGATGCCAACCAGAAGGTGATCGGCGTGCTCGGTGTCATCGGTCCGACGCGGCTCAACTATGCCCGTATCGTGCCGGTGGTCGACTATACCGCACATGTCGTTTCCGCGGTCCTGAGCCGCAAGACCAGCTGACAGCCACCTCAAGGCTTGAAACTTGCCGCCCATTGCCCGATATCCGGGCACGAATGACAAGGCCGTGATCGGCCGCTCAAACCTTCCCAGGGTCAGAATGCACGACGAGAACTTGAAGCCACAGGATAACGCGCCCGAGGCCGATGCGACAGCTCAGGCTTCCGCGCCGGATCCGGTCGAGACGCTGAAGTCCGAAAACGCCGATCTACGCGACAAGCTGCTGCGAACGGTCGCCGAAATGGAAAATCTGCGGAAGCGCACCGAGCGCGAAATCAACGATACCCGGTCCTACGCCATCGCCAGCTTCGCCCGCGACATGCTGACCGCCACCGATTCGCTCAGCCGCGCCCTCATGGTGCTGCCTGCCGAGGCCCGCGCCTCTACCGATGTCACCATCAAGTCGCTGATCGACGGCATCGAAATGACCGAGCGCGAAATGCAGCGGCTGCTCGGCAAGCACGGTGTCAAGGCGATCGACGCCGAAGGCCAGAAATTCGATCCGCACAAGCACCAGGCCATGTTCGAGGTGCCCGATCCGACCAAGCCCGAGGGCACTGTCGTGCAGGTTGTACAGGCCGGCTTCGCCATCGGCGATCGCGTGCTGCGTCCAGCCATGGTCGGCGTCGCCAAGGGCGGCCCCACCCATGCTGGTGAAGCCGAAACGGTCGACAAAAGCGCCTGATCTCTGGGTCGGGACGGCCTCTCCCTCAGTCGGCGTCCCTCTCCCGCCTGCGGGACTTCGAGCCGGTTCCGCAGGAAGCCGACGCGCCAGTGGCGCGGCGGTAGGCGATGAAGGTGGCGCGGAGCGCCCGGTGAGGGGGAGCGCTTGCGCTAAACCTCTCACACGCTTGAGTTATTCTGCGCAAGGTGCACCCCCACCCGCCCTTCGGGCACCCTCCACCGCGAGCAGGGGAAGGGGGCGCGGCGAGATCGTGCGCCCGCCCGACCTCATGCTGAGTTCCTCGTCGTGAGCTTGTCGCACGACGAAGCACGAGGTCGACGAGCACTACCCCGCCGGCTGTTCCGCCAGCGCCGGGCATTCCGCCGCGTAATGGGGTGGTGTCGACCCCTTGAGGTCTACCACCACCCTCTCGTCATAACCTGACACCACCGCGTCGATCGCATCGGCGGCAAAGCCTGCCGATATCAGGTGCTGCGCGCCACGCCCGGTCAGCGTATCGGCCCAACCCTGGTACAGGTCGGCCTCCGCGTCGTTTCCTGCGTCCGACGCGCTGATCGACAGCCAATACATGGCGCTGCCGCACCACAGCAGGCGGTCGGCCTCGGCCGGCACGTCAGCCGCCAACGCCGCCGAAGCCATCAGCAGCGCCAGCCCACCGGCAAGGACGCGCAGCGCCCTCATCCCGCAATCTCGCTGCTGGTGATGCGGGCCACCCCTGCCGCTTCCATCTCAGCATAGGCCGCCTCGAGCGCCGTGCCCGAGGCGATGCCCCGGCACGCATCCGTCACCACATAGGTTTCGAACCCGGCCCGCGCCGCATCCTGCGCCGTCCAGTTCACGCAGAAATCCGTGGCAAGCCCGGTCACGAATACCCGCCCGATGCCGCGCTCCTTCAGATATCCTGCAAGCCCGGTCTTAGTCTGGCGATCCGCTTCCTGCAGGCCTGAATAGGAATCCACCTTTGGGTGGTAGCCCTTGCGGATGGTCAATTGCGCCTGCGGCAGGTCGAGCGCGGCGCTCAGTTCGGCGCCTTTGGTTCCCCACACGCAATGGTCGGGCCAGAGCACCTGCGTGCCATAGCTCAGTTGCACCGTCTCGAAGGGCGCCTTGCCGGCGTGGCTCGAAGCAAACGAGATATGCCCCTTCGGGTGCCAGTCCTGCGTCAGCACCACATTGGCGAACTTTCGGCCTAGCGCGTTGATCGGCCCGATGACCTGGTCACCGTCGGTCACCGCGAGGCTGCCGCCGGGCAGGAAATCATATTGCACATCCACCACCAGCAGCAGGTCATCGGATCGGAGCGCAATCGTCATCGTCAATTTCCTTGGTCGCAAGAACTCATTGCCCGATCAGCGCCGAGCAATCCTGGAATGTGTAGGGCCCCGTCTCGCCGCCATTTATCGTCCGGCTCACCTCGCCCTCGAGCTTGAGCCGGAACGCCTCGAGCGTCTCGTTGCTGTAGCCGCTTTCGAGATAGATCGGCAGCGCCCGCTCGATCAGCCCCGCGCTGCCGGCCTTGAACGCGTCCTTGAGCCCGGTCTGGTCGCCGCCTTTTTCCGCGGGCGCTTCCTTCAGCATCAGCCCGAAGGCCGTGCCGCACCAGAGGTCCTTCTGCGCATCGGCCGGTACGTCGCCGACGATATCCTGGGCAAGAACCGGCGCTGCCGCGAGGGCCAGCGCGATGACAAACGACAAACTGCGAGCATAGCTGAGCATCCCGAAATCATAGTCGAGCCCGCGGCAAATGGCTATCGCTCCGCGTGGGTCGTCCGGCCCGGCATTGACCCCTCCCGCCGCTCGCCCTATGACCGGCCCCAGACATTCCGGGCAGTTCCATGAGCTTCAACACCTTCGGCCATCTGTTCCGTTTCACCACCTGGGGCGAAAGCCACGGACCGGCGCTTGGCGTCGTGGTCGATGGTTGCCCGCCCGGCATCCCGATCTCGGCCGAAATCATCCAGCGCGATCTCGACAGGCGCAAGCCCGGCCAGTCGCGCTTCACCACGCAGCGCCGCGAGGACGACATCGTCCGCATCCTGTCCGGCACGTTCGAGGATGAGCGTGACGGGCTCTTGAAGACCACCGGCACGCCGATTTCACTCGAGATCCAGAACACCGACCAGCGCTCCAAGGACTATTCCGACATCAAGGACAAGTATCGGCCGGGCCACGCCGATTTCACCTACCACCAGAAATACGGCATCCGCGACTACAAGGGCTCGGGTCGCGCCTCGGCGCGCGAGACCGCCGCCCGAGTCGCCGCCGGCGCGGTCGCCCGCCTTGTCATCCCCGGTGTCACCATACGGGCGTCCCTGGTGCAGATCGGCCCGCACAAGATCGACTACGCCCGCTTTGACTGGGATGAGGTGGCCAACAATCCGTTCTTCTGCGCCGATCCGGTCGCCGCGAAGCAATGGGAGACCTATCTCGACGGCATCCGCAAGGATGGCAATTCCGTCGGCGCCGTCATCGAGGTCGTCGCCGAAGGGGTGCCGCCCGGCTGGGGCGCCCCCATTTATGGCAAGCTGAGCGCCGACCTCGCCTCCGCCATGATGTCGATCAATGCCGTCAAGGGCGTCGAAATCGGCGAGGGCATGGGCTCCGCAGCGCTCACCGGCACCGAAAATGCCGATGAAATGCGCGCCGGCAACAGCGGTCCCGCCTTCAAGTCGAACCACGCCGGCGGCATACTTGGCGGTATCTCGAATGGCGACCCGATCGTCCTGCGCTTTGCGGTCAAGCCCACCTCGTCCATCATCACGCCGCGCGAAACCGTCACCACCGCCAACCAAAACACCGAAGTTGTCACCAAGGGCCGGCATGACCCCTGCGTCGGCATCCGCGCCGTGCCGATCGGCGAGGCGATGATGGCGCTGGTGCTCGCCGATCATTTCCTCCGCCATCGGGGGCAAACAGGTCGCGACGGCGGGCTCGGCTACTGAGGGGCGGCTGCCGCGCGGGATTAAGTGCGGCCCCTTGATTTGTCTTGTGAAACGCGGCTTTGGCGCCCAGATTCATGCGACAAAAGCGCCGGCATCCGGCGGTGCCCGCTTCGGTATGCATTGGGAAACACTTGCGAAAGTTTTCTCAAGCATGGTGCGCTCCCGAGGGGGGAATGCGTATGCTGGAGCTGTGCGGAGCCATGGTGGTTGCCGCGACCGAGGCCGATGACAGGGCCTTGGTCGAACTGGCCCGCTTGATCGGCTTCGGCAACATCGAATCCGCCAGCTTCACTGACCCGCAGGTGGCTCTCCGCCCGGTTGTGTTCTTCCTCGTGCATGTCTCCATGCCCCATAGCGCCAAGCGCTCGCTGCTCGACCAGCTGCGCAAGAGCGGCACTGATCGGCTGCGCTATGCCCCGGCCATCATCCTCACCCCCGATGGCCCCGCTGAAACCGTACTTCACCACATCGATCTCGGCTTCGACGATGTCATCATCGTGCCCGAGCGGCGTGACGTGCTGACCGGCCGGCTCAGCAAGCAGCTCACCTCGCCGCCCAGTTATATCCGCACATCCGAATATCTCGGCCCGGATCGTCGCCGCATGGAAAAGCCCGGCGATCCGGGCGATCCGCGCCGCGAAGGCGGCAACCCGTTCAGCCGCCTCACCATCCGCCGCGATCCGCTCATCGGCAATATGGTCTTCCGCCGCGAAATCTTCGGCGGCGCAAGTCCTATGGACGTGGTGCGGGTCTAGCCCCGCCGGAACACCGCCACTGTCTCGCGGTTGCCGTCGCCACCGGCAATGGGGGAGGGGGCGGAAACCACGTGCCGCCAGCCGCAATCGGCCATGAAGCCGGTCACCCGCCCGACCGCTTCCGCGATCGCTGCCTCGTCCGTCACGAGCCCGCCGCGACCCACATGCTCGCGCCCCACCTCGAATTGCGGCTTCAGCAGGATCACCGCATCGGCCGCATCCGCACAGAGCGCGAGCGGCGCCTCGAGGACTTTCACCACCGACACGAAGCTCACGTCGCACACCAGCAGATCCCCTTCCTCGGGGATCGTCTCGCGGGTGAGATCGCGCGCATTCGTGCCCTCGAGGCTCACCACCCGTCCGTCCGCCGCAATCTCGGGGTGCAGCTGGCCGTGTCCCACATCGACCGCGAAGACCCGCACCGCGCCACGCTCCAGCAGCACCTGCGTGAACCCGCCCGTCGAGGCGCCGATATCGAGTGCCACCCGGCCCGTGGGGTCGATCCCGCCCGCATCGAGCCCCGCGACCAGCTTCAGCGCCGCGCGGCTCACATAACGCGCCGCCGGATCATCGAGCGTGACGCTGTCCGCCGCGCCCACCGGCTGGTTCGGTTTCGTCGCCGTGACGCCATTCACCTTCACCGTGCCGCGCAGCACCGCGTCGCGGGCCCGCGCCCGGCTCGGCAGCAGGCCGCGCGCTTCGAGCGCCAGGTCGAGCCGTATCCGCTCAGCCATCTGAGCCCTGCCTTACTGCGTGTCGAGCGGCTCGGTGCCCACCGGCTGCCCGCCCTTGAGCGTGATCTTCTCGATCCGCATCTCGGCTTCCTTCAAGAGCGCCTCGCAGCGCGCCTTCAGCGCCTCGCCGCGTTCATACAGGGCAATCGATTCCGCCAGCGGCGCCTGCCCGCTTTCGAGCTTGCCGACGATGGTTTCGAGTTCCTTGAGCGCCAGCTCGAAGCTCATGGTCTTGATGTCGCTGAAGGCGGTGTCGGCCATTGTCGGTCTCTTGGCTGGGGTGGCCGCGCCACCCGTCTGATCCTGAGCTAAACCCTTCGGGCGCGGGGCTCAAGGCCGGGTGTTTCCGCATGGGCCGTCCACGACATCCGCAAAACCCGCGAAACCGCGCCAAATCCCTCGTAAATCCCCTGCAAATCCTTGAGAAACGGGCCTGAAATCGCCATTTAGCTTGGGTAGAGCATGCCCATCCGCTAACAACGAAACGCGGAGCAATCCACCTGATTCGGGACCCCATTGAGCACTCCTGAGAGCACCCCAGAAAATAACGAGTACGGCGCCGATTCCATCAAGGTCCTGAAGGGCCTCGATGCGGTGCGCAAGCGCCCCGGCATGTATATCGGCGATACCGATGACGGCTCGGGCCTGCACCACATGGTCTACGAGGTGGTGGATAATTCCATCGACGAGGCCCTGGCCGGTCACGCCGATCTCGTCACCGTACAGCTCAATGCCGACGGGTCCGTCACGGTCATCGACAATGGCCGCGGCATCCCCACCGATATCCATCCCTCAGAGGGCATTTCCACCGTCGAAGTGGTGATGACCCAGCTGCATGCCGGTGGCAAGTTCGACCAGAACTCCTACAAGGTGTCCGGCGGCCTGCATGGCGTCGGTGTCTCGGTGGTCAACGCGCTCTCCACCTCGCTCAAGCTCAAGGTGCGCCGCGACGGCTGCATCCACGAGATGAGCTTCACGCATGGCAATGCCGATGCACCGCTCGAGGTTACCGGCACCTATGTGCCCAATCGCCAGCCGGGCACCTATGACGGCCGCTCGGGCACCGAGACGACCTTCCTGCCCTCGCCGCAGACCTTCACCAACATCGAATTCGACTTCAAGACGCTCGAGCATCGCCTGCGCGAGCTCGCCTTCCTCAATTCCGGCGTGCGCATCCATCTGAAGGATTTGCGCCATGCCGAGGCGGTCGAGGTCGAACTGCACTACGAAGGCGGACTCGAAGCCTTCGTGCGCTATCTCGATAATGCCAAGACCCCGCTCATTGCCGATCCGATCATGCTCAAGTCCGAAAAGGATGGCATCACGGTCGAGGTCGCGCTGTGGTGGAACGACAGCTACCACGAGAACGTGCTGTGCTTCACCAACAACATCCCGCAGCGCGATGGTGGCACGCACCTCGCCGGCCTCCGCGCCGCGCTTACCCGCCAGATCACCTCCTATGCCGAGCAGAGTGGTATCTCGAAGCGCGAGAAAGTCACCGTCACCGGCGATGACACGCGCGAAGGGCTGACCTGCGTGCTCTCGGTCAAGGTGCCCGATCCGAAATTCTCCTCCCAGACCAAGGACAAGCTCGTCTCGTCCGAAGTCCGGCCGGTTGTCGAGAACGGCGTCAGCGACAAGCTCTCGCAATGGCTCGAGGAACATCCCGCCGAAGCCAAGGTGCTGGTCGCCAAGGTGGCCGAGGCCGCCGCGGCGCGCGAAGCCGCCCGCAAGGCGCGCGAGCTGACCCGCCGCAAGACGGCGCTCGACGTCAACTATCTCGCCGGCAAGCTCAAGGATTGCTCCGAGCGCGATCCGACCAAGTCCGAACTCTTCATCGTCGAGGGTGACTCGGCCGGTGGCTCCGCCACCCAGGGGCGCGATCGCGGCAACCAGGCCGTGCTGCCCTTGCGCGGCAAGATCCTCAATGTCGAGCGCGCCCGCTTCGATCGCATGCTGGGTTCCGACCAGATCGGCAACCTCGTGATGGCGCTCGGCACATCCATCGGCCGTGAGGAATTCAACCCCGACAAGCTGCGCTACCACAAGATCATCATCATGACGGACGCCGACGTCGACGGCGCCCATATTCGCACGCTGCTCCTCACCTTCTTCTATCGCCAGATGAAGGAGCTGATCGATCGCGGGCACGTCTATATCGCGCAGCCGCCGCTCTACAAGGTTAAGCGCGGTTCGTCCGAGCAGTACCTCAAGGATGAGCGCTCGCTCGAAGATTACCTCATGTCCACCGGCACCGAGGATGCGCTGCTGACGACGCGTGATGGCCTCACCCATGCCGGCGAGGATCTGCTCTCCATCGTGCGGCAGTGCCGCGATATCGTCCACACGATTGCAGGGCTCAATACCCGCTACGACCGCACCATTGTCGAACAGGCGGCCATCGTCGGCGGGCTCGATCCCGATGTCTGGCTCGACGAGGCCCGCGGCGCTGAAGTGCTGGCCCGCGTCACCGGCCGGCTCGACCGCGTCGCCGATGAGTTCGAGCGCGGCTGGCAGGGCCATGTCGATGGGCAGGGCGGGTTCGTGCTCGAGCGCACCGTGCGCGGCGTCACCGAGACGCATGCGCTCGATGCGCAGATGCTGGTCAGCGGCGATGCCCGCAAGATCCGCTCAGCCGTCGAGCGCGCCGCCGATCTGTTCGAGGGCGTGGCCAAGCTCACCCGCAAGGATCAGACGCAGCAGATCTATGGCCCGTCTTCGCTGTTCAACACAGTCACAGCGCAGGGGCGGAAGGGTGTTTCGCTGCAGCGCTACAAGGGCCTGGGCGAAATGAACCCCGGCCAGCTGTGGGAAACCACCCTCGATCCCAACGCCCGCACGCTCCTGCAGGTGCAGATCAAGGACAGCGACGACCACGACAAGCTCTTCTCCGAGCTGATGGGTGACCTTGTCGAACCCCGCCGCGATTTCATCCAGGACAACGCGCTGAACGTCGCCAACCTCGACGTCTAGTACGCTTCGAAGGAAAGTTGCATGGCTTTCCTGCCTCGAAAGCCCGACAAAACAACGGTTTAGACCATTTCACGATTCGGTTGAAACGCTGAAATGGTCTAGCCGCCGCCGAATATGCCTTCGAGCAGGTCGGTCAGCGTACGCTTCGGCCGTTCCCCCTGCTGTGGCTCGGTCGGCGCATTCACCACCGGCTGCTCCATGGGCTGCAACGTGCCGTCGGTGCTCATCGCGCCGACCAGCCCAGGCAGGTCCGCCACCGGGATGCCCTCGTGCGCCTTGGCCATGAACTGGCTCCACACCTCGACCGGAATATTGCCGCCCGACAGCTTGGTGCCCACGTCGTCGTCATTGCCCAGCCACACGCCAGTCACCATGCGTGACGTATAGCCGATGAACCACGCATCGCGCGCCTTCTGGCTGGTGCCGGTCTTGCCCGCCATCGGCCAGCCATTGAGCTGGGCGCGCTTGCCGGTGCCGATTTCCACCGCCGCGTGCAGCATGTCGTTCATTTCCGCCACGATATTGGGCTGGATCACACGGCCCGGACCGGCCGGTACCGCGTCATAGAGCGCCTTGCCGTCCGGCGTCTCGATGCGGGTGATGACATTGGCGATCACCCCGATGCCGCCATTGGCGAAGGGCGCATAGGCTGCCGTCATTTCGAGCAGCGACACTTCCTGCGTGCCGAGCGCAATCGAGGGCACCGGCTGCAGCGGCGAGGAAATCCCGAGCCGCATGGCGGCCTCCACCACCTTTTCGGGGCCGACATCGTTGGCCAGCACGGCGGCAATCGTGTTGCGCGATTTGGCCAGCGCCTCGCGCAGCGTCATCGGTCCGTTGAAATTGCCGTCGGCATTCGCGGGCTGCCAGCCATTGATGTCGATCGGCGCATCATCCGCCACCGTATCGGGCGTGTAGCCCTTTTCCATGCCGGCGAGATAGACGAACGCCTTGAAGGTCGAGCCCGGCTGCCTGCGCGATGTCACGGCGCGGTTGAACTGGCTCTGGGTGTAGTCGATGCCGCCCACGAGCGCCCGAACCGAGCCATCCACATCCATCGCCACCATGGCACCCTGGCCGAAGCCCATGTCCTTGCCGTGCTGGGCCACGGCTTCGCGCAGCACGAACTCCGCCTGCTTCTGCAGGTCCCAGTTGATCGTGGTACGCACGATCACATCATCCTTGAGGTCGCCGAGATACGCGGTCATCAGCGTCTCGACCCAGTCGGCCACATAGCTTTCCGAGCCCACGACGCGCGTGCGGACCGTCTCGCCCTGGTCGATGGTCGCCGCCTTCGCTTCGGCGTCCGAGATATAGCCCTCGCGCGCCATGGCCTTCAGCACCAGCTGCTGCCGCGCCTGCACCAGTTCCGGCTTGCCCTTGGGGTTCAGCCGCGACGGGGCCTGCAGCGAACCGGCGAGGATCGCCGCTTCCGACAGCGACAGGTTGCGCGCCGATTTGCCGAAATAGAACTGCGCCGCGGCCTCGATGCCGTATTTCTCGTGGCCGAAATTCACCCGGTTCAGGTAGAGCTCGAGGATCTCCGCCTTGGTGTAGTTCCGCTCCAGCCACAGCGCCAGCACTGCTTCCTGCACCTTGCGGCCCAGGGTCTGGTCCGGGGTGAGGAACAGGTTCTTGGCCACCTGCTGAGTGATCGTCGAGGCGCCGCGCGTCACGCCACCAGCCCGCACGCTTTCGAGCGCCACCGAGGCCAGCCCGATCACGTCGAGCCCGAAATGCTCGTAGAACCGCCGGTCTTCGATGGCGACGAAGGCTGCCGGCACGTAATAGGGCAACTCGTGCAGCGATACCGCCTCGCCGCCAGATTTGCCGCGGTTCGAGATCAACTGCCCATCGGCCGCGAGAATGCGGATATTGGCCGGCCGGTCGGGCACTTTCCATGTGTCGGCGGGCGGCAGCTGGAAGGCGTAGTAGCCCACCACGCCACCCACGGCGATCGCTCCCCAGATACCCAGAATGAACAACCAGCCTATGAGCTTCAGCACGACCCGGCCAAAGGTCAGCGGCTTCTTCTCGCGCCGCCGCCTGCCGCGCGGCGCCTTTTCCGGCTTTCCGCCGCGGCTCGATCGTCCGCGCCGGGTCGGCGTGGGCAGGTCGTCGTCGTCGAGATAGACCTCGCCCGATTCCGCAAAGCCAGGTTCCGCCTTCCGCCCGCGCGCCGGCTTCTTGACCACGCGCTTTGCGGCCGGCGTCGGCCTGCCGCCCTTCCTGGGCGCGCCTCCGACGCGGTCATCCGGCGAAATCTCGAAATCCATGGACGGGTCCGGCCCTCTAGGCTGAAGCTTGTGCGTCTACCAACCTCGACCGTTCGGCGGGAGGCGGCCCGGCTAGTCCTCTGCGCCGCGCTCGGTCCGGCGCGCCGTTCGACGTCGTCCGGTACTGACCGAAGGCTATCGAGGCTAATTGTGGCCGGTTTATGTGGCGTTGCGCCCCCGGTCAATCTCCGCCGCGCCCCTGTGGCTGCTTTGGCACAGGCCTTTGTGCCGTGGCGAAACGCCGTGCTCGCTATGCCCCGCCCTGCGGTTGGAAATGTCGGGCTCGCACCCGGCTTTGACCATGGCTTGCCGCGGCAACGCTTTTCACCGCCTGCGGGCCGCGCTACACACTCTCCTCCAATCAACAAGGAGGAACCGGCTCATGAAGCCCGAGACAATCGCCCTGCACCATGGCTACAAGCCCGAGCCCACCACCCGTGCGGCCGCAGTGCCGATCTACCAGACCACCTCCTACACCTTCGACAACACCCAGCACGGCGCCGATCTGTTCGATCTCAAGGTCGCCGGCAACATCTATACCCGCATCATGAACCCGACGACCGCCGTGCTCGAGCAGCGCGTGGCGGAACTCGAGGGCGGCATTGCCGGCCTCTGCGTCGCCTCGGGCATGGCCGCCATCACCTACGCCATCGAGGCCATCGCGGGCGTGGGCGACAACATCGTCTCGGTCAGCCAGCTCTATGGCGGCACCTACAATCTCTTCGTCCATACCTTTCCGCGCCAGGGCATCGAAGTCCGCCTCGCCGCCGCCGATGATTTCGACGCCTTCGATCGCCTGATCGACGATCGCACCAAGGCCGTCTTCCTCGAATCCATCGGCAACCCGGCAGGCAATGTCGTCGATATCGAGCGCATCGCGGCAATCGCGCACAAGCACGGCGTCCCGGTCATCGTCGACAACACCGTGGCGACCCCCTACCTCACCCGGCCCTTCGATTTCGGCGCCGATATCGTCGTGCACTCGCTCACCAAGTATATTGGCGGGCATGGCAACTCGATCGGCGGCATCATCGTCGATTCCGGCAAGTTCGACTGGAAGGCCAATGCCGCGCGCTTCCCGGTGCTGAACACGCCCGACCCGTCCTATCACGGCGTCGTCTATACCGAGGCGCTGGGGCCCGCGGCCTTCATCGGCCGCTGCCGCGTCGTGCCGCTCCGCAACACCGGCGCCGCGCTCTCACCGCACAACGCCTTCCTCATCCTCATCGGGCTCGAAACCCTCGCCATCCGCATGGATCGGCATGTGGCGAACGCGCAGAAGGTGGCAGAATTCCTCGATAGCCATCCCAAGGTGAAGTGGGTCAACTACGCGGGCCTGCCCAACAACAAGTACAATGCGCTGGCGAAGAAATACGCCCGTGGCACGCCGTCGGGCATCCTGAGCTTCGGCATCGAGGGTGGCCGCGAGGCGGGTGGTCGCTTCATCGACGCGCTGCAATTGATCTACCGCCTGGTCAATATCGGCGATGCCAAGTCGCTGGCCACCCATCCGGCATCGACCACGCATCGCCAGCTCAACCCCGAGGAACTGGCCCGCGCCGGCGTCTCCGAGGATCTGGTGCGCATCTCGGTGGGCATCGAGCATGTCGATGATATCATCGCCGATATCACCCAGGCGCTCGAAAAGGCCTGATCGGCTTCCGCGCACATCCTCGTCCTCACGGTGAGCTTCCTCATCGTGAGCGCGCCGAACCACGAACCATGCGGGAGCCCTCGGGCTCCCGCTACTCCAGCCCCATGCCCATCAACTCCTTGCCATGCTGCTTCAGCCAGTCGCGGCCGCGTTCCATGTCGGGCAGGGCGCGCTTCACCGTGCGCCAGAACCGCACCGAGTGGTTCATCTCCACAAGATGCGCCACCTCGTGCGCTGCCACATAGTCGAGCACGAAGCCCGGCGCGAGGATCAGCCGCCAGTTGTAGTTGAGCCGTCCGCTCGATGAACACGAGCCCCAGCGCGTCGCCTGCGAGCGCATGGCGATGGACTTGACCTCGACGCCCAGCGTTGCGGCATGCACATCTGAACGCCTCGCCAGGTCGATCGCCGCCTCGCCCTTCAGCCAGTCGGTCAGGCGGCGCGACAGATGCGGCGCTTCGCCGGGCACGAGGATGACCTTTTCGCCGTCGATCTCGCCCGCCTCCACCCGTCCGCGCAGTCGGCCCGTCGCATGGATGCGGTGCGGCTCGCCGCGCAACGGGATCAGCTGCCCGTCGACAAACGGCGTTTTAGGTGCTGCCGCCTTGAGCCGCACTTCGAGCCAGCCGAGGTGCCGCCCGAGGAATTTCTCCGCCTCGGTCCAGCGGCCGGTCTTGGGGAGCGTCAGCACGGGCGCGCCATGGTGCGGCACGCTCAGCCGATAGCTGCGGGCGCGCGTCGAATGCCGCACCTCGATTCGCACGCTGCGGCCCAATACCTCCACTTCGGTGGACGCAGGTATGGTGGCCGCAGGTTTCGCTCCGGGAATCTTGAAGATCATCCGCCCATCATCGACGATTCGGCGGTGCAAACAAATGCGCCCCCGGCCTTTGCCTGGCGCGGATGCCTAGGGCGCCAACGAATGCGCCCCCGGCCGTGTGAGCCGGAGGCGCTGGTTCAGGTCAACGAGGACCGCGTCAGGCCATGTTGCCCGGGCCGACATCATTGCGACCATTGTTGCGGTCGCGCATGAAGCGGTCGAACTCCTCGCGATCCCGGGCCATGCGGAGGTTCCGCATATAGGCCTGGAACGCTTCGATTTCCTCGTCGAGGCGCTTGCGCTCCTCCTCGAGCCGGCGAAGCTGCTCGGCACGGTAGTCATCGAAGGCGGCATTGCCGCTTGTCGGGCCGAAGCCACCGAAGCCGCGGCTGCGCTCCGCATTCGCCCACGGGCCGCGCTTGGCGCAGCCTTCGGCGAAGTGACGCGAGCGGCTCATGAACCGCTGCGCCTTTTCGGCAGAGCCGCCGAACATCTCGCCCCAGAGGATATAGGCCAGCATGGCAAGCCCGAGCGGCCACCATACCACAAAGCCCAGTACCATCAGGGCGACCGTCGCCGGACCCCATTGCGGTCTGATCAAGGCTGTATTCATCGTCCATTCTCCCAGTCGACAACAGCGGATCATGTGGCCCCCCTCTGCGTCCCTTCAACGCGCGCCCCAACGCGTTCGTGTCCGATTTCATCTCTTGAAATCCGCTATACTGCCCCCATGAAATCGGCACCTTCGTGCCCCAGAAAGGACATTTGATGAGCCTTGCCGAAGCCGAAGCCCGGGTGCAGCGCACCAGTTGGCGCCCCCTCCGCCTCGGAACCCTGGTCGGCCTGCGCTGGCTCGCCATTGCGGGGCAGTCCGCCGGCATCCTCATCGTCGCCTTCGGCCTCGGCTTTCCGCTGCCGCTCATCCCCTGCTTCGCACTGATCGGGCTCTCGGTGCTGCTCAATGTCGCGCTCACCCTCAAATATGGCGAAGTGCAGCGCCCTTCGGCCATGGCGGCCACCTTGCAGCTCAGCTGGGATATCCTGCAGCTGAGCGGCCTCCTCGCGCTGACTGGCGGTCTCGAGAACCCCTTCGCGCTGCTCTATCTCGCCCCCGTCGCCGTCTCTGCGACAACGCTGCCGCAGCGCTCCACCCTGCTGCTGGGCTCGCTCGTCGTCACCTGCGCCTCCATTCTCGCGGTCGTGCATCTCGATCTGCCCTGGAAGCCCGGGGAGGATCTCGTCTTCGACCGGGTCTATGTCATCGGCATCTGGGTCAGCCTCATCTGTGGCGTCACCTTTGTGGCCGCCTATACCAACCGCGTCGCCCACGAGAGCCGGCAACTGGCCGATGCGCTTGCCGCCACCGAACTGGCGCTCTCGAGGCATGAACAGCTCAACGCCCTCGATGGCCTCGCCGCCGCGGCCGCCCATGAGCTCGGCACCCCGCTCTCGACCATTCTTCTCGCCGCCCGCGAAATCCGCGACGAGGTGCCGGAGGGTCCGGTGCGCGAGGATATCGAGCTCATCATCTCGCAGGCCGCCCGCTGCCGCGAAATCCTCGTCAAGCTGCGGACCTTGCGCGAGACACCGGGCGATCCATTCGTCGCCGTGCCCATCGACGCGCTGCTCGCCGAACTCGTGCAGCCGCTCGACAACCAGGGCAAGGTGCTTTCGGTACGGGCAGAGCGAGGGGCCGGCGCCGCCCCTGTCGTCCGGCGTTCGGCCGGCCTGCTTTACGGTCTCGGCAATCTCATCGAAAACGCCGCGCAGTTCGCCGAGGCTGCCGTTCTCATCGAAGTCGGCTGGGACAAGACCGCCATCTTTGTCACCATCACCGACGACGGGCCGGGCTTCCCGCCCGATCTCATCACGCGGCTTGGCGAGCCCTATCTCACCACCCGCGCCCGCAATGCCGAGGGTGCCGAGCCTGGCGGCCTCGGTCTCGGCATCTTCATCGCCAAGACCCTCCTCGCCCGTTCCGGCGCCCGCTTGGGTTTCGAAAACGAGGCGAGCCATGGCAGCGCCCGCGTCCGGGTGGTGTGGCCGCGTGCCGCGCTTGAAATGCAATCCGTCTGAGCCGCAATCCGTATAAGTGACGTGGCAAAGACTTCGGCCTTTCGGCCAGCCTTTGACCTTTCGGAAGGAAGGACCTAAATGAACATGCACATGAGCACGCCAGATGACCTTCCCGCAGGCGACAGGAGCCTGCTGCTTGTCGATGATGACAAGACCTTCCTCACCCGCCTCGAGCGGGCGATGCAGAAGCGCGGCTTCGATGTCCGCATCGCCGATACCGTCGCCGGTGGTCTCGCCGCCGTCTCCGAGTCGGCACCTGCCTATGCCGTGGTCGATCTGCGGCTCGAGGATGGCAACGGCCTCGATGTCGTCGCCGCGCTGCACGACAAGCGTGAGGATGCTCGCGCCGTGGTGCTCACCGGTTATGGCAATATCGCCACCGCCGTCACCGCGGTGAAGCTCGGCGCCGTCGATTACCTCGCCAAGCCCGCCGATGCCGAGGATGTCATCAACGCGCTCTTGGCGCGGGTGGGAGATAACCCCGAGCCGCCCGAAAACCCAATGTCGGCCGATCGCGTTCGCTGGGAACATATCCAGCGCGTCTACGAGCTGTGCGATCGCAACGTCTCGGAAACCGCCCGCCGCCTCAACATGCACCGCCGCACCCTGCAGCGGATTTTGGCCAAGCGCGCGCCGAAGTAGGTCCTCGCTCTCTCAGTCGGGATTCCCTCTCCTGCTTGCGGGAGAAGGACCCAGACTGCCGGCCACCACATCATTCCCCCGCCACATCTGCGTCATTCCCTCGTGACAGCCTCCGCGCTTCGGTCCACGTTGATCCCAACAACATGACCCAAGCAACGACACAAGAAACGAGGAGGCTCGCTTGACCGTCACACTCTATTTCCACGGCGCCGCCGGCACCGTCACCGGGTCCTGCTACCGCGTGGTGCATGACAAGGGGCAGTTCCTCGTCGATTGCGGCATGTTCCAGGGCAACAAGACGGTCCGCGACCTCAACTACAAGCCCTTCCCCTTCGCCCCGAAAGCGCTCGATTATGTGCTGCTCACCCACGCCCATATCGATCACGTCGGGCTCCTGCCCAAGCTGACGAAGAACGGCTACCACCAGCCGATCTGGATGACCGAGCCCACCTCCGGCCTGCTCGAGTATCTCCTGCCCGATTCCGCCGGCATCCAGGAAAGCGAGGCCGAGCGCGAAACCAAGAAGCGCAGCCGCCGCGACGAGCCCGCCTTCCAGCCCCTCTACACCATGGAAGATGCCGAGGCGGTACTGAAGCTGAGGAAGACCCTGCGCTACGAGGAATGGGTGTCGCCCGGCCCGGGCGTGCGCGCCCGCTATTGGAATGCCGGTCACATCCTCGGCTCGGCCTCCATCGAAGTCGAGGTCGAGGATCGCGGCAAGCCGATCCGCATCCTGTTCTCCGGCGATCTCGGGCCCGAGCAGAAGGTCTTCTACGAAGCCCCGGACGCGCCCTCGGGCTATGACTACATCGTCTCGGAATCGACCTATGGCGGCCGCGACCGGCAGGACATGACGCTTGTCGAGCGCCGCGAGGCGCTGAAGGCCGAGGTCAACACAGCGCTTGGACGCGGCGGCAATCTGGTCATCCCCACCTTCGCTGTCGAGCGCAGCCAGGAGCTGCTGCATGACCTCGGCGTCTTGATCCGCTCGGGCGAGATCAACCCGCGGCTCGTCTTCCTTGATTCCCCGCTCGCCTCGAAGGTCACCGCCGTCTATCGCCAGCACGCGGCCATGTTCGACGACATGGAACTGAGTGCCGACGAGCTGTTCAACGATCCCCGCTTCCGCATCATTGAGGGTGTCGAGGAAAGCAAGGCGATCAACCAGATCCGCTCGGGCGCCATCATCATGTCCGCTTCCGGCATGGCCGAGGCCGGCCGTATCAAGCATCACCTGCGCACCAATCTGCCGCGCCAGAACGCCACCGTGCTGTTCGTCGGCTACCAGGCGCCGGGCACGCTGGGCCAGATCATCCAGTCCGGCGCGCGCGAGGTGCGCATTCATTCCGAGCTTGTGCCGGTTCGCGCCCAGATCCGCAGCCTGGGCAACTACTCCGCCCATGCCGACCATACCGAACTGGTGGACTGGGTCACGAAGCGCCTGCCGGCCCATGGCGCGGTCTTTCTCACCCATGGCGAGGACGAGGAACGCACCGCGCTGCGCGACGCGCTGATGCGCGAGGATGGCCTCGCGGGCGATCAGGTGATCCTGCCGCTGCTCGATGATCAGGTCGAACTGCGCTCGGAGGGCATCGCGGCGGTCGAGCGTCCCGCCGCCCGAAGGGTCGATCTCGCTCAGGTTTCGTCCGATTGGCACAATGCCTATGCGAGCTTCATCATCGATCTGAGCCACCAGCTGCAATCGGCACCGTCCGATTCCGAGCGCAACCGCGTCATGTCGGCGCTGAAATCCGTGCTCGCCGAAACCGGCCCTGTCGCCCCGCCCCTGGCGCTGAAGACCCAGCCGGGCCGCACCGCCAAGGCGCTGCATGGCGAGCCGAGCGGGGAATAGCCGGCCCGGAGACTACTTGGTTTTGGGTGCGAGATAGTGCGCGAGGTGGAACGCGAGGATCAGCGGCGGGATCATGATCGCAAACGCCATGCGGATGCCGTACCCGTCCGCCACCCAGCCGAGCAGCGCCGGCGCGCCGAGCAGCAGCACCTGCTGGCTCATGGTCAAGGCGGCGACATTCTCCGATGACGGCCGGTCGGTCAGCCGCGCCGCTGCCGATGTCGACAGCGGGAACGACGCGCAGACCCCTGCACCGAGCAGCGCAAAGCCCAACAGCGCCAGTGGCAGGTTGGGCGAAAACACGATGAGCAGCAGGCCGCCGAGTGCCGTCACGACCAGCGCCTGCGCGAAGCGCACCGGCCCGAAGCGCGTCACCGCCCGATCCGCGAGCAGCCGTCCCGCCGCCTGCGCTGCCATGAACACCGGCAGCGTCAATGTTTCGAGCCAGTCGGGCGCGGAGAAACTGTCGCGCATGAAGATCACCGACCAGTTGCGCAAGCCGCCTTCGGCAAAGCTCGACGCCACCGAGTAGCCGAGCAGCAGCAGCGTCATCACGCTGGGCAGCGCGATGCGACGCGCCGCGGCACCGCCCGCATGCACCCGCGCCGGCGCCTCCGCGAAGGGCAGGGCGACGAGCACGATACCGAGCGCCGTCGGCACGCCGATCAGCGCGAAATGCAGCACAGGCTCCATCCCCGCACCCCGGATCGCGGCACCCGCCAGCGACGAGACCAGCAGCCCGACGCTCCACGTGCCGTGGCAGGTATTCATCACCCGGCGGCCAAGCGCCGCCTCCACCCGGTCCGCCTCGACATTGATGGCAATGTTCGAGACCGCGAAGATCGCGCCAAACACCGCCAGCGCCGCGAACAGGCTCCAGAGATTTGCCGCCAGCCCCATCACGAACAGTACCAGCGCCATGCCTCCGATCGAGCCCAGCATCGCAAGCCGCGTGCCGATCCGCTCGACGATCCGGCTTGCGACGAGGAACGTCAGGATCGCGCCCGCCGGCTGCCCGAGCAGCGCCAGCCCCAGCTCGGATTTCGAGAGGCCAAGCATCATCTGCAGGTCGGCAATTCGGGTAAACAATGCGCCCTGCGGCAGCGCATGCAGGAAAAACACTGCCGCCATCCGGGCGCGCGAGACGGGCACTGCCATCAGATCCGGTCCTCTGGGTCCATCAGCACATGGATGCGGTCGGCGCCGAGCCGCGCCAGCTTCAGCATCAGGGCCTTGCGCCGCGCGCTGGGCAGCGGTGTCTCCGCCGCCATCCTCAGGATCGCCGCATCATGCGCATCCGCGGCGATCAGCCCTTCCTCCTGCGGGAAGATATCGGGGTCGAGCTCCGGCGGTTTCGCAAAAAAGAACCTGTCGCAGAATTCCTTGTAGTTGGGCCATTTGCGGTCGACCTGGAAATCCACCAGCGACGACTTGATCTCGATAATCCAGATCTCACCCTTGGGGCCCACGGCCAGGATGTCGGCGCGCCGCCCGTTCGCCAGCGGCACCTCGGTATAGCAGCAGAAATCGAACGCGCCACGCATCAGCCGCATCACCCCGCGCTGCACGCGCAGCGCATTGGGCGATTGCCTGAGGTCGGTGATCGGCGGGAGCTCCGCGCCCCATTCAGCCATTTGGGGTGAGCGGCTCGGGCAGCGCGCCCTCCTCCTTCGGACGTCGCTTCGCCAGTGCCGGCAACGCGAGGAACGCCAGCGCGATCACCGGCAGGCAGATGAGGTAGGAGTTCCTGATTCCGGTATACTCGGCCACGGTGCCCAGCAGCGGCGGCGCGAGGAAGAACACCACGAAGGTGACCTGCCCGATAGCCGCGACATTCACCGCCGCCGGGCGGTCCGTGCGCTGCGCCGCTGCCGATACGGCCAGCGGATAGACCGCGCTGCAGCCCATGCCCATCAGTCCGAACCCGACGATCGCCACCACCTGGTCAGGCGCGAAACCCACCGCCAGCACGCCCACTGTCGCGACGCACAGCAGCAGCAGCGCCACCTGACGCGGGCCGTATCGGTCGACGAACGGGTCGATATAGAGCCGCGTGATCGCCATCACGAAGGTGAACACCGTCAGCCCCAGACCGCCGACGAACGGCTCGGCACTGAACACGTCGCGCATATAGATAGTCGACCAGTCGACGCCCGCGCCCTCGACGAGGAAGGCCGCGATGCCGATCAGGCAGAGCGGCAGCAGCCCCCAGGTCGGCAGCGCGAATTTCGGGTGTTCGCCCTTGTGCGCATCCGCCCGGTCCGGGGTCGTCACCATGCCCGAAAAGAACACCAGGCCCGCCACCAGCACCACCACCAGCAGCAGCAGCATGTGCATCTCCATCGAGATGCCGAGTTGGCGGATGCCCGCGCCGGCCAGCGCCGTCACGAAAAAGCCGAGGCTCCACATGCCGTGGGCGCGGTTCATGATCCTTCGGCCCAGTTGCGCCTCGAGCTTGTCTGTCTCGATATTGACGTTGATCTCGAGCGCCCCCGCGAGAAAGCCCGCGACGAACAGCGCGCCGAACACCGCCGGCGCCGTCGGCAGCCACGGCACCAGCGCATAGACCGCCGCCGTGCCGAACACGGTGATGATTGCCGTCCACTTCGCCCCGAGCCGGCCGATCAGCGGCGCCGAAACCGTGAGCGCGATCAGCGAGCCGATCGCCATGCCGATCATCGTCAGGCCGAGGTCGCGTTCGCCCACATCGAGGTGGCGCTGCAGGTCCGGAAGGCGCGACAGCATGCCCCCCAGCGCGATGGCGAAGAGGAAGAACACGGCATAGATACGGATCTGCGGGGCGATCTTCATGGTCGTCTCCGGTCAGTCGACAGCTCGGTCGACGGCATGGCGAACGGGCTTCTTGCCCAATGAGTCTGCGAGAATGAGGCTGAGGATCACGAGCGGTATGCCGATGCCGAAGCTCCAGCGGATGCCGAAATGCTGCGCCACGAAGCCGAGCAATGGCGGTCCGAGCAGGAAGGCGACGAAGGCGGTCTGCGCCAGCGCCGCGACATTGGTGCTCGCCGGCCGGTCGGTGCGCTGCGCCGCCGCCGACATCGCGAGCGGGAAGATGACACTCGTGCCGAGCCCCATGAGCCCGAAGCCGATCAGCGCCGTCACCGGATCCGGCGCGAAGTAGACCAGTCCCGCGCCCACGCCACTCACGCCGATCAGCACGCGGGCGACGAGGGTGGGCGAGTAGCGCTCGACAAAGCCATCCGCGAAGAACCGGCCAAGCGCCTGCATGAAGGAGCCGAGCGCCACCGCGAAGGCGGCGATGAACGACGAGGAGAGGAACTCCTGCTTCATGTAGATGGCCGACCAATCGAGCCCCGCCCCTTCGAGGATCACGGCCGAGAGCGTCACCGCCACGAGAATCATGATGGGCAGTGTCGGCAGCGCGAAGCGCGCCGGCGGATCCGAATGGGTCAAAACGCGCGCCGGCGCCGGCTCGAATCGGCCGAGCATCAGCCCCGCCCCCAGTGTCACCAGGGGCACCATGGCAATGAGGTGGATCTGCGGGCTCACGCCCAGTTGCGCGAGCACGCCGCCGAACAGCCCGGCAGCCACCATGCCGAAGCTCCAGAAGGCATGGCAGCGGTTCATGATGCGTCGGCCGATCAGGTGCTCGGTGCGGTCCGCCTCGAGATTGAGCAGGATTTCGATGCCGCCGATGAAGAGACCTGCCGGCAGCAGCAGCAGATAGAGGCTGAGCCAGCCCGAGGCAAAGCTGGCGCAGGCATAGGCGAGCGCCATCAGCGGCAGGAGGATGAGCAAGGCGCGCTTTGCGCCGATGCGCTCGACGATGGGCGCCGCGAAGGTGAGCGAGATCAGCGTGCCGGTGGCGACGCCGATCAGGCCGAGGCCGAGTTCACCCTCGGTCACCCCCAGCGCGTGCTGAATATCCGGCAGCCGCGGCGGCAGGCTGCCCATGCAGAACGCATAAACGAAAAAGCTGCCGTAGACCCGCTTTTGCGGCGGCAGCTCCAGTCCGAATCTCATGTATCTGGCCCACGCACGAATTGGCGGTGACCCTAGTGATAACGTTCCAACGGAACAAGCCATCTTTGGAAGCAAGGTGGCCGCGCCCGCCGGGGCGATGCTTGGCCTGCCGGCCGGATCGTCACCTCATCGCATTCACGTGGTCGAGGAAGGCGCGGTGGTCGAGCGCCTTTGTCGCCGCCTGCTTGTACTCCTTGACGAGGCTGTCATGCGTCTCGCGGGCAAATTTCCTCAGCTTGGGGTCGCGCGCCATCTCGGCCTTGGCGGTGGCGGGGTCGAGCAGCCCGAGCCCGTCGAGCACCGGGTAATGCAGCTGCGTCTCCACATGCGGCAGGCCGAACAGGTAATCGGGGAAATGCTCGCGCCGCGGCATCTGCTGTTTCCACCGCGCGAGCCGTTCCTTTGTCTCCGGATGGATGCGGTTCTCCCGCACCTCGCGCCAGAACGGCGTGTCGTCGCGCTCGGTCAGGTAATGCGTGTTCACGAAGGTCCGGAAATCGTCGACCTGCCGTCCCACCCGCCTGTTGTAGTCGTCGCGCAGGCTCTGACGCATCTGATTGGGCGCGCGCAGATATTGCCCGGCGAACATCATCATCTGCACGATGGTGCCGTGGATCGAGGTGCTCTCCAGCGGCTCGAGGAAGCTCGAGCTCAGCCCCACCGCCACGACATTGTTGATCCACGCCTTTTCCAGCCGCCCGATCTGGAAACGGATATCGCCGCGCACCTCGATCTTCCGGCCCAGCACCCGCTCCACCTCCGCATGCGCCTCGTCCGGCGTGCGGAATTCGTCGGAATAGACATAGCCGCAGCCGAACCGGCTCTGCGTGGGGATCTGCCACATCCAGCCGGCTTCCTGCGCCCAGGCGCGGGTATAGTTGGGCAAGGGCGCACCGGGCTCATGCTCGATCCAGAAAGGCAGCGCACGGTTCACCGGCAGTTCGCGCGCATAGGAAATCCATGGCGCGCCCAGTTCCTTCACGATCAGCTTCTTGCCGAAGCCCGTGGCGTCGATGAAGAAGTCCGCCTCGAGCCGCTCGCCATCCTCGAACTTCAGCGCAGTGACGTCGCCGGTTGCGCCGTCGCGCTCTACCCCTGCCAGCACATTGTCGACGATGGTCACGCCCTGCGACTTGGCCTTCAGGTACTTTCCCACCAGCGCCTGGTCGAAATGATAGGCGGGCAGGAACGGCCCGAGCGCGATCAGGCTGCCATCCTCCTTCAGCGCCCACGGGGCCTTCTTCCTTTCGAGCAAGGGCCCGAACAGGTGCATGTCCTGCACCTTGTGGCCGGCACTCACCGCATAGACGTTGAGATAATCGGACGGCGCGCCGGGCGGCGGCGCGATCACCTGATGCGGGTCGTCGATCGGGCCGTAGTAAGTATAGCCCTTCCGTCGCCAGTCCTCGTGGCGGATGCCGAGCTTGTAGCTGGCCTCGGTCTTGCGGAAGAAATCGAAGATGTCGATGCCGAAATGCCGGAGGAACACGTGGAAGGCCGCCGTCGTCGCCTCGCCCACGCCCACGGTGGGGATCTTGCTCGATTCCACCACCGAAACCCGCGCATCGAGCCCTTTGCGCCTGATTGAGTCCTGGATGATGAACGCGCTGATCCAGCCGGCCGTGCCGCCGCCGACCACCACGAAATGTGCCTGTGCCATGTAAGTCTCCCTGGCGCCTATACTCCCCGAATTCTCGGGCACGGCAAGGGGATAGGTGTCGCAGCCGCTCTTGGTGCCGCGTCAGGATGGAAAGCCGATCACGCCGCGGCGGCGGTAGTGCCCTGCCTGCCGAGGCGCGCTTCGAGCTCCGCGAGCGCGGCCTCGAGCCCGGCAATGTCCACTTGCGCATCGTCCCGGCAGGCAATCTCGGCCACCTTTGCCAGCTCAGCAACGGCCACGAAGCCCAGCGTCTGCGCCATGCCCTTCAGCGAATGCAGCGCGCGCGCCTGCCGCTCCCTGTCGCCACCCGCTTCCGCCGCGGCGATTTCGCTGCGCGCATCGGGGAAGAAGCCGTCGACCAGCGAGGCAAAGGTCTCCTCGCCCAATTCGTCGATCAGCGCCCGCTGCTGCGCGGCGTCGATAAGTGGCAGCTGCGTCATGGCGTCCGCCCCCGCCGCAGGCGCTGCGTCGGCCACTTCACCCGCGCCTTCCGGCTCCTCCACCCATGCCCCGACAGCAGTGGCGGCGGCGTTCGCCCGCTCCGGGCTCGACACTGCGCCCGGCTTGCCTGTCGCTACCACCTTGCCGATTGCCTCGATCAGCTTGGCGCGGGTCACGGGCTTGCTGGCAAAACCGGTCATGCCCGCCGCAAGGCAGGCCTCCCGGTCAGATTCGAAGGCGTTCGCCGTCAGGCCAACCACCGGCAGGGTCATGCCCTCCGCGCGCAGCGTGCGCGTGGCGGTCAGTCCGTCCATCACCGGCATCTGCATGTCCATCAGCACCAGGTCATACCCGGCTGCCCCGGCGCGCAGCTTGTCGAGCGCGATGGCGCCATTCTCGGCGAACTCGACCTGCGCGCCAAGCCGCTCCAGCAGTCCGGTCGCCACCTGCCGGTTCACGGCATTGTCCTCGACCAGCAGCACCCTCAGCCCGTCCGGCACCTCGGGGTCGGTCTTGCTCGGCCGCACGACCTCTGAATCCGAATAGGTCATGCGGCAGGGCAGCGCGAACTTGAACACGCTTCCGATCCCCGGCTCGCTGTCGACGCTGATCTCGCCGCCCATGCCTTCCACCAGCCGCTTGCAGATGGCGAGGCCCAGTCCCGTGCCGCCATAGGCGCGGTTGATCGAGGGGTCCCCTTGCGAAAAATCGCGGAACAGCCGGCTGATCGTCGCTTCCGTCATACCGATTCCGGTATCGCGCACCTCGAACTGCAGCCAGGTCATCCCGCCCGACACCGCCGCATAGCGCGCCGTTACCGCCACCTGCCCCTTGGCGGTGAACTTTATGGCATTACCGACAAGGTTGATGAGGATCTGCCTGAGCCGGCTCGGGTCCGTCGTTACAAGCGCCTTGGGATAGTTCACCTCGAGCTTCACGCCCTTGGCGGCCGCGCGCTGCGACATGATCTGCTCGACAGAGTCCAGCACCTCGCTCAGCGGGAACGTCGCCGTAGCGAGATCCACCGAGCCCGATTCGAGCTTCGAGAAATCGAGAATATCGTTGATCACGTCGAGCAGCACGTCGCTCGAATGGCGGATCACGCCGAGCTGGTTCTGCTGGGCGCGGCTCAGCGTCGAATCTGCCAGCAGTTCCGACATGCCGATGATGCCATTGAGCGGCGTACGGATCTCGTGGCTCATTGCGGCGAGGAACGTGGATTTCGCCTGGTTGGCGGCGCTCGCCTCTCTGGCCGCCTGCTCCGAGCGCTCCCGCAGCCGGCGGTTGGCGCGCAATTGCAGCACCAGCAGCAGGATGAAGGCCACGAAGACCAGCGTCATCCCCAGGGCGCTCACCGCGATGCGGTTGTAGATGACCGCCACGTCGGCGCGCTCGGCGACCTTCAGGTCGGAATTGCGGGCATTCACCTTTATCAGGAAATCGGCGGCATCGGCCTCGATATGCGCCACCGCGTCCCTGATTGCCAGCCGGGTCACGTCGTCGGGTACGCCATTGGCGACTATATCGTCGAAACTCGGCGCGAGCCCCTTGATGTCCTCGGCCACATGCGCGGCGATCTCGCCCAGCGTCTGCGATTGGCCGAAGCGCTGCCCTACCTGACCCTGGGTCAATATGCCGGTCCGGCTGTAAAGAATATCGTAGCGGGTGGAGACCTCGTCGACCCATCCGTCCGCTGGCGCCTGGCTCAAGAGCAGTTGCAGCTTCGCCGCTTCGCGGTCGAGCTGGTAGGCCGCCCAGACCATGTCCTCCTGCGCCGCCCGCACCTGGGCGCGGTTGCGCTCGTCAAGCGCGTTGTAGAGCCCGACCAGGTTGCCGAGCAGGGTGATGCCGATCAGCGTCAGAATCACGCTGAAGATCACGGCCGGCCTCGTGAGCCGACCGATCCAGGTCTTCAAGCCTCCGCCGATGCTGGTCATCGGCCCTTACTTGAATTCGATCGATTTGACCTGCCAGGCCGAGCGCCCGTAATAGGTCTCGTTATTCAGTTCCGGCTGCTGGTCGAACGGGTAGATCACGAAGATCGGGCCCTTGTCGCGCACCGACATCGCCTCGCCATCGAGCTTGGTCGCAAGGATAACCGGCAGGTCGGTGAAGTCGGCGAGCGGAATTTCCGTCGCGTAGTCGTTCAGCGCCAGCACGGTCATGGTCGTGCCCTTGCCGCCCACGGCCTCGACCAGCGCCTTGGCTGTGGGGCCGGTAAAGGTCTTCTCGCCATCATACCAAGGCGTCTTGGTCTTGGTTTCGCCCTGCGCCAGCGCCTCGAGCATCGCCATGTCGAACTCGGCGACGCCGTCGCCATTGGTGTTGTCGATCTGGCCCGATATGGTCAGCACCACCTTGCCGGTCGGCTTGGCCAGTTCGCCCGCCATCGCGGGCAGGGCAGGCAGCGCGGCGAGGAGGGCGGCGGTGCCGATGGTCGAAATCAGCTTCAGCATCTTCATGTCTCTTTCGGGTCCTGTGCGTGGCCGTCAGGCCACAGCCTGTACGCGCGGCGCCAGCGCTGCCTCGGGGTAGAGCGCCGAGATTTCGTCCCAGCGGTTGATGAAGGCCTGCACGCAGGCGGGGTCGAACTGCGTGCCGGCGCAGCGTTCGACTTCGCCACGCGCCTCGATCGGCGGCATGGCGCGCTTGTAGGGCCGGTCCGAGCACAGCGCATCGAACACGTCCGCCACCGAGACAATCCGACCCTCGAGGGGGATCTCCGGCCCATCGAGCCGGTGCGGATAGCCTGTCCCGTCCCAGCGTTCGTGGTGCGTCGCGGCGATCCGCGCCGCCATCTGCACCAGTTCCGAATTGCCATCGGCGAGGATGTCTTCCCCGATCGGCACATGCTGGCGCATGATCTGCACCTCTTCGGATGTGAGCGGTCCGCGCTTGTTGAGGATCGCGTCGGGGATCGCCACCTTGCCGATATCGTGGAGCGGCGCCGCGAGGTAGATCGTGCGCGCCTCCTCGGCACCGAAGCCCATTTCCTCGGCAATCAGCTTGGAGATCGTCGCGACCCGGGTCGTGTGCTCGCCGGTGGTCTCGTCGCGATAATCGAGCGCGCGCGACAGCCGCCAGATCACTTCTTCTTCCTGGTCGATCTGCTTCTTGGTGGCCCGCGCCACTTCCTGCAGCAGGAATTGCGCGTGGCTCGCCAGTTCGATCTGCTGGCGGCGGATGACGAGGAGGTTGCCCACCCGCGCCTTCAGCTCCACCGGATCCACCGGCTTGTTGAGAAAATCCGTCGCGCCGGCGGTGATCGCCTCGATGCGCGTCTGCCGGTTGCCGTCGGCGGTAATCATCACGATGGGCACGTGTCGGTATTCGTCACGGGCCCTCAGCCGCGTGATGAAGCCGCGGCCATCGAGGTCCGGCATCATGTAGTCGACGAGAACCAGGTCGAACCGTTCGGCTTCCGCACGAGCTATTGCCTCGAGGGGGTCGGCGAAGGCTTCAACCTCGCAATCCTCGAACCGCTGCAGAATCCCCTTGAGGACCAGCAGGTTCGTGCGGTTGTCCTCGACGATCATCAGGCGCATCAGCGTCTCCCTTAGCGGAGAAGACAATGCCGCAAAGGTACAAATATCGAATTAATTCAATCTCTCGAATATAGTGTTCGGTTCAAACCCGGCGGAAACGTCCCGCCGGGCTCCACCTTTGCTCCCAGGGGCCTCTCGGCCTCACAATGGCAGCATCTCGAAGGCATTGGCCCGCGTTGGCGCCAGGTACCGTGCGAAAAACCGGCGGTAGAGTGGCAGAAAGGCCGCCCCCGTCGCCGCGGCGCTGCCGCCCAGGTGCCCGCGCGATATCGTCGGCGGGTTGAAGGTCAGCGTCGGCAGCGTCGCCATGGCCTCCCGGGTTTCGGTGATCAGCCGGTCGAGGATCTCGGGCGGCATCACGCCGTCGATCACCGCGTTCTCCACCTCGATCACCGCGCCGGTATTGAGCAGCACCTTGGCAATTGCCGAAGCGCTCTCGGCGATCCAGTCGCTGACATTCGGTTCCCACTCGTCCCATGGCCAGAACAGCGGCGTGGTCGGAGGCACATGCAGGTCCGCGCCCGCAAGACGCTGTTCGAGCGCATAGATCGAGCCGAGCAGGTGCAGGAAATTCAGGTCCCCGTGCCGGTCGACCACCAGCATCGAACCGAGATTGGCGGAATTGCCGGTGGGGCCCTCCCACAGCGTGCCCTCGGCCACGATGCCCGCGCCGATGAAGGTGCCGATGGTCAGGTAGGCGAAGTTCGACGGGCGCGGCTGCGGCTGCGCCATCAACTCCCCCCAGCAGGCGGCATTGCCGTCGTTCACCACCTGCACGGGCAGGTCGATCGCCCGTTCGGCTTCCATCTGCAGGTCAATCTCGCGCCACTTCTCGGCCACCGCGTCGGGCGCGCCCAGCAGCCCGAGATTGCGCTCGAGGCTCGGTGCCGCAAGTCCGACGGCAAACAGCTTGCCGCGCTCGTCTTCCGGCAGCTTTTCGCTCAATTGCCGCGACACCGCCCCCAGTTCGTTGAACAGCGTGCGCGGGTCCGGATAGCTGTAGTCGCGGTGGTAATGCCCGATCGTTTCACCGGCCAGGTTCACCAGCACCGCTTCGACATGGCGCCAGCTCAATTCGATGCCGATCGTGTAGGCGCCGTGGGCATTCACATAGATAGGGGTCGCGGGTTGCCCGCGGCGGCCGCGCAAGACTTCGCCGCGCTTCAGCAACTGCGCCCTGTCGAGGTCGTCGAGAATGGCCGACACCGTCTGCGGCGCGAGGCGCGAGCGCCGCGCGAGTTCTGCGGCCGAGAGGCCCGGTTCCTGCGCGATCAGCGTGAAGATCGCCCGTTGATTGGTCTGGCGAACGCCAGTCTGCTGCATGCCGAGACCGGCTGCGTCGAAAATATCTGATTGATCGCCCATCAAAAATGTCCTTGGCAATACCCGAGTGGTTCTGCCGCAACGCTGTAATCGGGCAACTTGACTCGTCCTCCGGAAAGGGCCGCTATCCCGGAGTAAACTCCCCGATGCTGCGTTGGGTACACCACAAACTGCGAACGGGGAAGCTAATCCCGACCGCGCAATCGCGATTCCTTTGGTCTGGTATTGGTTTGCTGAACGCGCCGACCTGAGGAAATGCGGCAGTCTGCAAGTGGTTCCGCTCGGAAACGCGAAAGTTTGGGCACCGCGCACCGTTCTGCAGCGGTTGCGGCGAGGCATTGTCAATCAGCCGCTTGGGCGCATCAGGCGTTGAAACCGCCGCGCATGGCGGCTACACATCGTCGAAGGGCCTGCGTGAAAGTGCCGATGGCGCGCCGACCCCTTGCGGAATACCAAGCGGTTCAGCTTCCATGCAGACGACGCAGACCGTCATCCATATCGTCGACGACGAGGAGCCCGTGCGCGCCTCGCTTGCCTTTCTGCTGTCGTCGGCGGGCTTTGCCGTACGGGTGCATGAAAGCGCGGGGCAATTCCTGTCGATCGCGCCCGATATCCGCAATGGCTGCCTCATTACCGACCTGCGCATGCCCGAGATCGACGGGGTCGAGCTGCTCCGTCGGCTGCGCCAGATCGACGCAATGCTTCCCGCCATTGTCATTACCGGCCATGGCGACGTGCAGATGGCCGTCGAAGCCATGAAGAACGGTGCCATCGATTTCCTCGAAAAGCCGTTCAGCGATGACGTGCTGATCGAATCGATCACCCGCGCCGCAAGCCGCGCCGCCGAGCGCGACCAGTCCGAAACCATGCTGGGGCAGGTTCGCCAGCGCCTCGACAGCCTGTCCGAGCGCGAGCGTCAGGTGCTGCGGGGCGTCGTCGCAGGCCAGCCCAACAAGGCCATAGCCCTGGAACTCGGCATTTCCCCTCGCACCGTCGAGGTCTATCGCGCCGGCCTCATGGGCAAGATGCAGGCCAAGAGCCTGCCGGAGCTCGTCCGCATGGTGCTGCCCGTCGGTCTCCACGCCTGAACCGGCGGCCTCCGTATTGTCCCTGAGGGGGGTTGCTGAGAGGCCGACCGGAATTTCGCTTCGGCTCTGGAACCTGCAGGGTCCTCACCAAGAAAAGGTGAGGTGCGAAATGCATATCCAGCACGGTTTCAGCAGGGGTTCGGTCAAGGCACGCGGCGGCCTCGCCGGTGCACTGCCAGCGGCGGCGGCAACCTTCTACCCCGCCGACACGGCCATTTACGCACAGGGCGACAAGTCAGGCGCACTTTATCTCGTCGAGTTTGGCACCGTGCGCATCTGCTCCGTCACGGCCGACGGACGTCGGCAGATCAGTGCCTTCCACATGGCCGGCGAGGTGTTTGGCTTCGCCTCGGGTGCAGAGCACGAAACCTATGCCGAAAGCGTCGACGGCGCCGGCATCCGCCTTGTGCGCCAGCAGGCCGGCCTTGCCGATCCCAATATTCTCAATCTTGCCCTGCAGGGCCTTGGCCGGGCGCAAAACCACCTGCTGCTGCTTGGTCGCCGCACCGCGGCCGAAAAGCTGGCGGTCTTTTTCACCGATGTGATGGAGCGCCAGGGCGATGACCGCCACGTTCGCCTCGCCATGCCGCGCAACGATATCGCCGATTATCTCGGTCTCACCTTCGAGACGGTGTCGCGTCTCATCCGCAGCTTCAAGGACCAGGGCGTCATCCGCCTCAAATCCGTCCACGAGGTTGAAATCCTCGACCCCGCGCGGCTCGAGGACATGTGCGCCTGACTTCGAAAATGTCCGGCAAAGCCGGCGCAGAGCCCCGCTGGGGCTCTGCGAGCCAACTCCGAGGGATAAGGCATCGCGCCAGTGGCGCGATGTCCCCGAGGAGGCCATGAGGGCCAGGCCCGAATGGCGCGGCAACAGGCAGCTCACTGCCTGAGCAGCACGAGACTCTCGATGCCGGCGCGGGCGGCAAGACTCTCGCCCGCCTCGCGGCCCGCGACCATCAGCGCCGTGGCCCACGCATCCGCATCCATGCAGCACCGCGCCTTCACCGTCACCGAGGCTATGCCGTTTTCGACCGGCAGGCCGGTGCGCGGATCCATGGTGTGGGAGACGCGCTGGCCCTCGACGTCGTGGAAATGCCGGTAGTCGCCGGAGGTGGCGATCGCGCCGTCGATGAGCTCGATCACGGCGCCCGCCTCGCGCCGACCTTCCACCGGCTTCTCGAGCGCGATGCTCCACGGGCTTCCGTCAGGCTTGCCGCCGCGCGCGCTCAACTCGCCATCGATGGCGGCAAGGAAATGCGCGATGCCCGCGGCATGGGCCATGCCCGCCAGCACATCGACGCCATAGCCCTTGGCAATCCCCGACAGATCGAGCGTCACCTCGCCGTGCTTCCTGATCCGCTCGCCCGCCTCGTCGAGCTCCAGCATCTGATGCGCCGGCACCACAGCTCTCGTGTCGGGCCTCCGGTCGGTGAGGCTGCCATCCGGCCCGAAGCCCCAAGCCGCCACCAGGCGCCCCATGCCGATATCGAACGCGCCCTCCGAGCGGCGGCCAATGTCGAGCCCCGCCGCAATGACGTCGAACAGGTCGGCGGGCACGCTGGTCCATTCGCCCACCGGCGCATGGTTGAGCCGCATCAGCGCGCTGTCGGCCTTCCAGTTCGACATATGCGCATCCACCTGGTCGACTCCGGCCTGCAGCGCGCGCTGCAGCATCGATCTGTCGACCGTCACAGGCACATAGGCGGTCACCGACCAGCGTGTGCCCATGGTCGGGCCGTTAAAGACGTGACGGTCCAGCATGTCGCCCCCTTTTCAATACGCATCCTCGAGATAGCGGCCCTTCTGCTTAAGGTCGTCGGAGCTGAGTCCAAGTGGCGCGAGGCATTCGTCGATCGCCTCGCGCACGCCGCTCGCCATGTCGCGGCTGCCGCAGACCAGTATCTGCGCGCCACTGGCGATCAGGTCGCGCACGGCATCGGCTTGGTCTCGGATACGATCCTGCACATAACCGCCGCCCGCTGCCCGGCTGAACACCGGCTGCAGCGACGTGAGCCGCCCATCCCGTTGCGCCGCCACCATTTCGGCGCCATAGAGAAAATCCGACTGCGCATCGCGCACGCCGAGCAGCAGGTGCATGGGGCGGTGGCGGTGATTGGCGCGCACGAAGCCGACGAGCGGGGCGACACCGGCGCCGGCGCCGACAAGGATCACCGGCTTCGAACCATGGCTGGGCCGGAACTCCGGGTTCGGCCGGATAAAGGCCTCGACCGTCTGGCCAGGTTCGAGCCCGTGAAGGAATTCCGAGCAGAGCCCACCGGTGAACTTCCGCACGCAGATTTCGAGCACGCCATCCTCGCTGCCCGAGGCGAGCGAATAAAAGCGCGGCAGGGTGGAGCCCGGAGGCACGATGCCGACGAGATCGCCCGCGGTGAACTTGCCGAGCCCGCGCCGGGGCACCGCGAAGCGGAGCACGACGGTGGGTGCCTGCACCTCGATGCCGTAATCGTCGCGCGCGATGAGCTCGAGCCCGATGGTTTTGGGATGCCTGGGCACATGCACGAGCTCGACCGGATGGTGCATCTGCTGGCCGAGGGCGCGGCCCCAGGCGGCGAAATCCTGCGGGGACTGCCGGTCGATGGTGGTGTAGGGCACGATGGTACGGGCGCCGATGGCGGTGAGGGCCGCCTCGACATCTTCGGCAAAGCCGCAGAAATGCGGGAAGTTGCGATCGCCGAAGCCAAGCACGGCGATTTCTTCGACGGGCGTGCGCTGCAGCTTGCCGACCCGGGCGAGGAACTTGCCGGCAGAAGCGGGCGCGGTGCCTTCGCCATAGGTGGCGGTGAGCACCAGCATGCGAGTTGCCTTGGCATAATGGGGGCCGATATCATTCATGGCAGCGACATGCACCTTGCGGCCTGCCTCGGTGAGCGCACGATGCAGGGTCTCGGCAAAGCCCCAGGTGCTGCCGCCTTCCGAGCCGACAAGGATCACAGTATCGGCATCGGGCGCACGGACATTGTCCCGGATTTTCGGGGTATTGGCGCGGCGGCGCGCCCAGATCACCACGCCCGTCACACCCAGCGCCGGCACGCAGAGCGCCATCAGCCCGAGCACGAGCCCCAGCCACCAGATGCCGTCGCCGGTATGCAGCATGTAGATGGCTTCGTAGAGCTGCTTCAGGCCGGAATTGGCGGTGAATTTCAGAATCTCGCCTGTCGCCTGGTCGATATACCCGAGGCCCTGGTGCGTGGTGAGGGTGAACACGTCGCTTGTGTCGCCGACGGCAGGGAACACCAGTTCGCGCAGGTCGCGGATCGAACTCTCGGCAAGCCCTTCGAGCGTGCCGATCGGCGCGGGCGTTGCGCCCGAACCGGAGACGGGCAGGCTGAAGCCGGTCGCTTCGCCGTCGCCGACAAAGCCGAAATTCACCGCCGACATATAGGCGCCCGAGAGCGCGGTGATGCACAGCGCCACCATGCCGATCCGCGCGAGGTCGGTATGCCAGCGCTGGCTCAATGTGCCGCGCGCCGGCTGCAGCAGGTAACGCCAGCCGCCCATGCGGTGCACGAGCACCAACAAGCCGCTGAGCGCGAGCACGACCATGGCAATCGCCGCGATGCCCGAAACGATATGGCCATTGGCGCCGAGGAACAGCGAGCGGTGCAGTTCGGTAAGGAAGGTGAAGAAGCCCGAGGGCTGGTAGGGCGCGATCACGGCGCCCGAGGCTGGGTCAACCACGGCAGAAAGGCGCGCGCCAGTGTCACTGTAATAGGCCACGACCTGGCCCGAGGCGCTGCGGGTCACCCGCTCGACGCCCGGCAGGGTCGCGCTCACCTTGGCGGCGAGTTCCGCCACGGTTTGTCCCGCGGCCGACGGCGCACTCGTCACAGCGTCGATGGCCGGCTGCAGCGACAGCAGGGCCCCGGTGATCGCCATGAAGCTGATGAACACAAAGGCCCCTAGACCAAAGAATGAATGGATGCGGCGCATGGCAGGAACTCCGTCACGTCCCGCCGGCCGGAAGAGGCACGGCGGGTTACACAGCGATCGGCCGGGCTCTGCACCCGGCCACATGCGGGCAATCAGAGGCTGAGGCTCAGCGTCGACACGTAGCCGGTGCCCTGGGCGCTGCCGCCCGTCGAGGTCAGCGGAATGGTCGCGTCGTCGGCATATTCGCCGCCATGTTCCACCGCGGTATCGACATGGATCACATAGCCCGCATCGATAAGGCTGTCGGCCAGGTCCGCCTTCACCTGCAGCATCTGGCCGCCACCGACGCTGGCGCCGGTTATGCCATCGACGGAGATTTGCGCCTCATTGGCAATCGCCTTCACCCAGCCGCGCAGCGCGCCGAAATAGCGCTGCTTCTGGCCCGCGAGCCACAGCGTCTGGTCGTAGCTGCCGTCGGCCTTGGTCAGGTACACGGCAAGGTAGGCGGCATTGCCCGAGTAGTTGATCAGTCGCGTCTCGATCGTCACCTCGCGGGCAAAGGCAAGGCTCGGCGTCACGAGCGCGGTGGCCGAAAGCAGCAACAGCACAATCTTCTTCATCGTCTTGTCCGTTCGTCGTGGTCTGTTGCCCTCTTCAACCGCCCCCACCTGACATCAGGCTGAAACCAACATGAAACTTCGTTCAGGTGCGCGTAAGCTCGGGGGCCCAGCCTTGTCCGGTAAGGTGGAACACATGCGCGTATTGCTGGTCGAAGATGACAGGGTTCTGGGTGCCGCCATGCGCGATCATGTCACCGCGTCCGGCCACGCCGTCGATTGGATGCAGCGCCTCGATGATGCCGAACTGGCGCTCTCGACCGTCAACTACAGCCTCGTGCTGCTCGATCTCAACCTGCCGGATGGTCGCGGGCTGGATCTGCTGCGCGGGCTGCGCGCCAGGGGCAGCGATGTGCCCGTCATCATCACCACCGCCATGGACCAGGTCGCCATCCGCATCGAGGGGCTCAATTCCGGCGCCGACGATTATCTGGTGAAGCCCTTCGACCTTTCGGAACTCACCGCCCGCATCGCCGCCGTCGCCCGCCGCTATGGCGGCAGCGCCTCGCCCGGCATCGTCATCGGCGCGGTCGTGGTCGATCTCGGGCGCCGCACCGTCACCGTCGACGGCAAGCCCGAAACCCTCACCGCGCGGGAGTGGCGCCTGCTCGAACGCCTCCTCGCCCGCCGCGGCGCCATCGTCACCAAGGACGAGATCGAGGAGGCGCTCTACGCCTTCGGCGCCGAAATCGAATCCAACGCCGTCGAGGTCTATGTCAGCCGGCTGCGCAAGAAGCTCGGGCGCGATTTCGTCGTGACATCGCGCGGCCTCGGCTATCAGGTGCCGGCATGACCCCGCCGCCATCCATCGCCCTCCGGCTCGGCCTCTGGCTCGGCGCCGGCCTGACGCTGCTCTGGCTTGGCGCGTCCGCCATTGCGCTGCATTCGCTCGAGCGAGACCTCAGTGCCGCCTATGATGACAGCCTCAGGCAAAGCGCGCTCCGCATCCTGCCGCTCGCTGTGCACAACCTCCGCGAGCCCTGGGACCGTCGCCGACTGGAACTCGACGGCAATCCCGACGCCTCCTCGCGCATCTCCGGCGGTGACGCTGAGGGCGAGGACGAGAACGAGGAAGGCGGCCGCGAGTTCGACGACGAATCCTTTTCCTACGTCATCCGCGACAGCTCGGGTGCCATCGTCCTGCGTGACGAGGATGTGCCCGCCAATTTCACCATCGATGCGCCGCTGTCGGGATATGGCGAAATCAATGGCCTGCACACCTTCTCGCTCACCGATCCGCGGTCGGGCTATTCCATTGTCATCGTCGAGCGCTCGGATCGTCGCGCCGCCGCCATCCAGCGCAGCCTCGTGGGCCTGATCCTGCCGCTGCTCGGATTGCTGCCCTTGATTGCCGCCACCATCTGGCTGGCCCTCCGCGTCGCGCTCCGTCCCCTCCAGAACCTTCGGGCCGAGCTCGATGCCCGCGATGGCCGCAACCTTGCGCCTCTGGCGGCCGATACCCAGCCGCGCGAGCTCCGCCCCTTGGCGGAAACCATCGGCGCGCTCCTCGGGCGCCTGCGCTCCGCCCTCGAGGCCGAGCGCCATTTCGCCGCCCGCTCCGCGCACGAACTCCGCACCCCCATCGCCGGCGCCTTGGCGCAGACCCAGCAGCTCGCCTCCGAACTTGGCCCCCACAGCCCCCGCCTCGCGCGCGTCCACGAGATCGAAATGGCGTTGCGCAACCTCGGCGGTCTCTCGGAAAAGCTGCTGCAGCTCTCCCGCCTCGAAGCCGGTTTCGCCCGCGCCGAGGCCCAGACGGATCTCCTGCCCGTCATCCGCCTGATGGTGCGTGACCTGAACAGCCGTGACATCACCGCGGGCCGCATCAATCTCGAGGTCGAGGCCACAAGCCTCATCGCCGCCATCGATCCCGATGCCTTTGCCATAGCGTTGCGCAACCTCGTCGATAACGCCGCTCGCCATGGCAATGCCTCGGGCGAAATCGACGTGCTGGTCGGCCCCGACAGCGTCCGTGTCGAAAATGCCGGGCCGGTGGTCGCTCCCGCAATTCTGGCCACGCTCGGCCAGCCCTTCATGCGCGGCGATACCCGCGCCAACGGCACCGGTCTAGGGCTCTCCATCGTCCGCTCCATCCTCGAGCAGACGGGCGGCAGCCTCACCTTCGCCTCTCCGGTTCCAGGCAAGTCGAGCGGGTTCTCCGCCGAAATCCGCCTTCAGCGCGCCTCGCGCCAGAGCCGCAATCCCATCGCACAGGCGAGTGCCCAGGCCGTGCCGATCGACCAGCCCGCCAGCACATCCGTCGGGTAGTGCACGCCCAGATAGATCCGGCTCAACCCCACGATCACCGTGAGCGCCACACCCGCCCCGATGAAGAAGACGCGAAACTTTGGCTCTCGCGCCGATTCCGCCAACAGCGCCGCCAGCGTCAGGTACACCACCGCCGAAACCAGCGCGTGGCCGGAGGGGAAACTCGCCGTGAACACCCGGGCGCTCGCCGCGAAGTCCGGCCGCGGCCGGTCGAAGGCCATTTTCAGCACCGTGCTGATCAGTGCGCCGCACACCACCGCGAACCCCAGATACATCCCCGTCCGCGCCCGACCCGACAAATACAGATATCCCACGATCGCGCAGAGGATGAGGCCCAGCACCGAGAAGCTGCCGAGCGCCGTGATGTCGCGCGCCGCCTCCTCCACCCACATCGGGCCGATCGGGTCCGCTTTGTCGGCATTTTCCCTCAGCGCCAGCAGGATCGCGCGGTCGAAGGCGCTGGTGTCGCCCTCGGCCACTTCCTCGGCCAGCAGTCCGAAGCCGAACAGCAACGCCACCACTCCGCCCCCCAGCCAGAACAGCGGTCGCCGCTGCGGCCAGCCGGACCGCGCTGCCGGATGCGCTGGCGGATCCGGGCGCAGCACTGGGCCCGCAGCCGCGTTCGCTTCGGTCTCGTTCGGTCCGGTCATGCCCACCTCGCTGCGTCTGGTCGCTCGGGCAAAGATATAGGAAGCCAGTCGGTTCGCGCTGGCCGAATGCACAGGGTGCGGCACAAAGTCAGAGCCGGTATCGGACGGCTGGGTCACCAACGCATTCGTCTTCAGCGCCCCGGCACGCCCGCTGGCCCCATCGCAATCTCGTGCACGGGGCCTTGCGATGGGGCGCTTTTGTTGCGCATTTTCATTTTGGGCACGAAGCGGCCTGCCGCCAGAAAGTCCACATAGATACCAATTTCGACAACCGCGGCCACGGAGAGGCCATGCCTCGCCCGCTCGCTTCTGTCCGATCAGCCATTAACTGCCGAGTTCCTGTGCGAAATGCTCGGAAACGCAACGGTTCCGCGCGGTGGCTTCAATTGGTATTAGACTTGTCTCTTTTGGTGTTGACAGGCCCTTCGAACCGCCCCTAGCATCTGAAAATACTTTTCAGACAAGCTGGCCTGACCAGGGCGTCGTGCCGGCAGCTTCGGACAGGAAATTATGCGGGTAGGTATTGTCGGGCTCGGGTATCGGCTGGGGTATCTGTCGCGGGTGTTTTCGCTCGCCTCTGAGTCATTCGAGATCGTCGGCTATGTCGATCCGGCGCCCGCCGGCCTGCCCTACACCGAGGAGCATGGCATCTCGGTCGGCACCCAGTACAAGAGCCTGACCGAGATGATCGACGAGGCCAGGCTCGATCTCCTGATGGTCGGCTCGCCCAATCACCTGCATCTGGGCCATATCCGCGAAGGGCTCGATCGCGGCCTGAAGATCTTCACCGAAAAGCCGGTGGTCACCTCCATCGACGAGACCATCGAGCTCGCCGGCCTGCTCAGGCAATACGGCACCGACAATGTCATGGTCGGCCTCGTCCTGCGCTACGCCCCGCTCTACAAGGACCTCCGGCAGGCGCAGGCCGACGGGCAGCTCGGCGATGTCGTCTCCATCGAGGCGTCCGAGCATATCCCGCCTTATCACGGCGCCTTCTTCATGCGCGATTGGCGCCGCTACGAACGCTATTCGGGCAGCTTCATGCTCGAAAAGTGCTGCCATGATCTCGATCTCTACAATGGCGTGATGGGCTGCCGCCCGCGCTATGTGTCGAGTTTCGGCGGCCGCCGCACCTTCATCCCGAAGAATGCGCCGCAGGTCGCGGGCATCAACGATCTCGAGGTCTACTATCGCAAGCCGAGCGGCTGGATGGGCACCGACAAGGTCTTCGATACCGACGCCGACATCATCGACTATCAGACGGCCATGGTCGAATACGAGAATGGCGCCGCGCTCACCTTCCACACCAATCTCAACGTGCCCGACGATTTTCGGCGCTTTGCCGTCATCGGTCACAAGGGCATGGCCGAGGGCGATTTCGTCCGCAACTTCTTCGAAGTCACCGACGCCCGCACCTCCGACAAGCTGATCGACAAGATCTATCAGACCTCCGATCTGTCGCAGCACTATGGCGCTGACGAGCAGATGGCCGCCGATATCCTGAGCCATATCCACGATGGTGCCGCGCTGCCGGTCTCGGTGGTCGATGCGCTAGAGGCGGGCCTCCTCGCCCTCACCATGGACGAGGCACGCCGCACCCGAACCGTTATCGACATGGCGCCCATCTGGTCGCGCTTCGATGCGGCACTGGGCGCGGACTCAGCCAAACCCGCTGCATCCGGCGCATCGCTCTGATGGCGCGGCGCAGGCGGCTCGGGTCCATCATGATCGTCGTGCCGAACGCTGGCCGCATCGGGCAGATCGGCTGGCCGGGGGTGACTGTCATTTCTGACCAGGCCGCCGCCGAGGCCGAAGCCAAACCTGTGGAGGTCGGCTTTTCGCACGCGGCCATCCACCTCTCTGATGCCGCCAGCAATGGCGTCCGCTAGATCATTTCACGTTTTGGTTGAAACGCGGACATGATCTAAGCCATTGTTTTGTCGCGCTTTCGAACCGGGAAAGTCATCCAGCTTTCCCTGAAAGCGCTCTGGGGGGCCTGCCATGCCGGTCGAGGAGATGAGCGATATCGTCGGCCTCCTGCGCACCGAACGGCAGAGTTTCACGCGCTCCGAGCGGGCCCTCACCGACCTCATCCTTGCCGATATCGATCGGGCCCTGAAGCTCTCGATCGTCGACCTCGCCGCGGAAGCCGAGATTTCCGCGCCCACCGTCACCCGCTTCTGCCGCCGCCTCGGCTGCGAATCCTATGCCGAGTTCAAGGTGCGGCTGGCGCAGTCGCGCTTTATCGGCCAGCGCTACCTCACCCCCGTTGCCGGGCCGTCCAGCGTCCCCGAAATCGCGCAGGGCGTCATCAACGGCATCCAGTCCGTCCTTTACGAAACCTTCGAGCAGCTCGACTTCAAGGCGCTTGAGCGTGCCGCAGACGCGCTCGTCCGCTCGAGCTTCGTGCTGGCCTTCGGGTCGGGCGGCGCCTCTTCGATGATGGCCGGCGAGATCGAGACGCGGCTCTTTCGCCTCGGCCTCAGGGTCGCCTCCACCGACGATCACCAGTTGCAGCTGATGCGCGTCGCGGCGGCGCCCGCCGGCACCGTCATCGTCGGCTTCTCGCTCTCGGGCAACAATGCCCAGCTCGCCAATACCCTCGCCGTCGCGGGCGAATATGGCATCACCCGCGTCGTCGCCACCCGCTCGGGGTCGATGGTGGCCGCCCAGGCCGATATCCTCCTGCCGGTCAACTGGCGCGAGAATGTCGATATCCGTCGTCCCACGCCCGGCCGCTACGCCTTCCTCGCCACAGTGGATATCCTCGCCCAGGCTGTCGCCACGCGGCTTGGTCCCGTGGCCGTCGAGGCCATGCGCCGCATCAAGACCCAGCTTGTGCTCAACCGCGATGGCGATGACACCCAGCCGCTCGGCGACTGACCCCGTCCACCGCCCCACCTTCAGGAGGCCCTCATGCCCGCTATTCGGCTTTCGCTCGCCACCCAATGGACGCCCGCCCGCGATGGCGCCCCACTCGCCTATGCGCTCAAGCTCACCAATCACAGCGTGGCCGACATCACGGCCTTCCGGCTCTGCCTTACCGGCCCGGCGAGTTTCGATGCCGATTCGGTCATCGAGGGCGGCCGTATTCTCACCCGGCTGTCGAATTTCACCGAACTTGCGCCGCCCGAAGGCTTCACCCTGCGGCCGGGTGATACCTGGGTCGCCACCGCGCGGCAGCTCTATCCGCTCCGCCACTGGTCCGACGGCGCGACCGCGGCCTATGTCATCCTGTCCGATGGCACGCGCGTCCCCGTCGCCGTCACCCCAACCGAGATGACCGGCGACAACGCGCCACTCAAGAAGGGTGCCGCCCGCTACGCGCTGCCCGCCGGCAGGTCGCCGGTCAGTCTGTCCATCATCCCCTGGCCGAAATCCGTCGCCACCTCCGGGGCGCGCACCGTACCCGGTGGGCTCGACCTGCGCCCAACAGGCGCGCTCGCTTCGGGCGCGGCCTTGGCCTTCACGCGGCTCGTCGCCGATCTGTTCGCGGTTGAAGGCCTCGTGCGGCCAGTCGCCGAGGGCGGCCTGCCGGTCCATATCGTCGAGGCCGCGGGCTTCGGACCCGAGGCCTACGAGGTAAGCTTCGCCGCCGCCGGCCCCACCGTCAGCGCCACGACCCATGCGGGCCTGGTCTATGGGCTGATCACGCTCGGGCAAATCCTGCGCGGCGCCAAGGCGCATCCATTCGATCTCGTTTTCCCCGCCGCGGGCACCATCTCGGATGCACCGGCGCTCGGCTTCCGCGGCACGCATCTCGATGTCGCCCGGCAGTTCTACAGCTCCGCCGAAGTGGCGAAGCTTCTCAAGGTCATCGCCTGGAACAAGATGAACCGCTTCCACTGGCACCTCAGCGAGGACGAGGCCTGGCGGCTCGAAATCCGCGCCTATCCCGAACTCACCGAAATCGGCGCCTGGCGCGGCCATGGCCTCAAGGTGCCGCCACTCCTCGGCTCGGGTCCCGAGCCGACCGGCGGCTTCTATACGCAGGCAGCCGTGCGCGAACTCGTTACCCTCGCGGCCGATCTGGGCATTGCCATCATCCCGGAGATCGATATTCCCGGCCATTGCTGGGCCGCCATCCAGGCGCTGCCCTGGCTCGCCGACCCGGACGAAACCGGCGCATACCTTTCGGTGCAGAGTTTCCCCAACAACTGCCTCAACCCCGCGCACGAGCCGGTCTACACCTTCCTCGAGACGGTGATCGGCGAAGTGCTGGAGCTGTTCCCGGCGGGCATCTTCCACCTCGGCGCCGACGAAGTGCCGCTCGCCGCGTGGTCCGGCTCGCCCAAGGCGTTGGCGCTGCTCGAAGAACTCGCCGGCCCCGAGGCCGCCCGCCGCCACGCCGCGCTCAAGGGCGTTACCGGCAACCATGGCGGCGCCGATGCCATCGGTGGCTCGGGCACGGCTGTGCTTCAGGCGCATTTCATTCGCCGCGTCCACGAGATCATCAAGTCGAAGGGCGCCAAGACGGGCGGCTGGGAGGAGGCGGCCCATGGCGGCGCCGTCGATCGCGACAGCACCTATCTCATCGGCTGGCGCAATGTCGAAGCGAGCCGGCTTCTGGCCGCCGAGGGCTATGACATCGTCGTCTCCCCCGGCCAGCGCTACTATCTCGATATGGCCAACTCCCTCTCCTGGTCCGAGCCGGGTGCCGGCTGGGCCGGCTGGTCGGGGCCGGAGGAGACCTATACTTTCGATCCGCGCGCCGGCTGGTCCGAGGCGGAGTTGCAGCGCCTCATTGGCGTGCAGTCCTGCATCTGGTCCGAGCCGATGACCGACCGCGCCATCTTCGACCGGCTGGTCTTCCCGCGTCTTTCGGCCATCGCCGAGGCTGGCTGGACCTCACCCGACCGCAAGAGCTGGCCGCGCTTTGCCGCCCTCGCGGGCCTCATGCCCATCATGTATGGCAACTGGGAAATCCCGGAGGCGTGATGCCTCGTCTCGCAACTTGCATGCGGGCCTCACCAAGACGGAGCCGGTCGTGCGAGGCGGGCGGCGGAGAGCGGCTGGCGGGGCCAACCTACGCATCTGGTCGTTGCACATCAGCCTTGCCACTGGCGGCCAGAGGCCCTTATGTCATGGCTTTCAATCTCATGCCCTTGCACACCGGACAACCAAGCACATGACGCAGGATTGGCAGAGACGGCTCTACGCGGCCTATGTCTCCACGGGGCAGGGCGGTATCAATGCCGAGCAGAAATTTGCGTCAAGCCGGGCACACCTGCTGCGGCTGATAGACCGGCACGTGCCGGCCAACCGCGATGCCCGCATTCTCGACCTCGGCTGTGGTGCTGGTAACATCCTGTACTTCCTCAAGCTTCGAGGGTTCACCAAGCTGGATGGCGTTGATTTCTCCAAGGAGCAGATCGATCTGGCCCATCGTTTAGGTCTCGTTGAAGCGCGGCAAGGCGACATAGTGGAGGAACTGTCGAGGCTCCCGGATGGCAGCGTCGACGTCATCTTCGCGATGGATATCCTCGAGCACCTCGATGGCGACACCTTGTTCCGTGTGGGCGACGAAGCCTTTCGTGTTCTGCGCGGCGGCGGCAAGCTGATCGTCCACGTTCCCAACGCCGATGCCATTTTCGGGTCGTCCATCCGCTATGGTGACCTGACCCACGAACGTGCGTTCAATCACTTGTCCATGCGCCAGTTCATGCGAGCAGTTGGGTTCACCCGCATCGCGTGCTTCGAGGACACCCCCGTTCCACACGGCATCAGGAGCACCGCGCGCGCTTTCCTGTGGTGGGTGGGGACGCTCGGGTTCCGGCTGCTCAATGCCGCGGAAACCGGCCAGACAAAGTCCATCCTCTCCCGCAACTTTCTCGCCACCGCGATCAAGCCGCAATAGGGCCATGCGCCTCTGGCGGCGCGCTCGCTTCCCAGTCCGGCAGTGCGCCTGGCATCCTGTCCTCGTGCGGATTCTGGGTCTGCTCGTTGGCGCTTGTGTTCAGGATGCGTTCATCAATGTGCAGTGCGCGCGATTTGTGCCGTCGGTGGCAGCATAAAACGTCCGGAAATCGTCGCCGCGCAGCCGGCTGCTGCGGTCTTGCCAAAGCTCCGCACCACTCTCGAAATAGCCCGTCCGCAGCTTAAATCCCTTTGCCGCATCAGGCTTTAAATCAATCCCCGCGGCCTTCCGCCATGTGATAATGCCCCAGGTCGAAAGGAGCAGCGCAATTGTGGCAGCGGCAAAACGCAAAATACCCGTTCATCTTGAGGGTTCAGCCGAACGGGTTCTCCACCATCGGCCAGATGTCGCGCCGCGCCTTCAGGTATTTCGTATGCGCCGGGGAGTTGGGGTAGGGCCGTCCGGCCGAGCAATAAATGATCTTCGCCGCGATCTTCGAGAACGCTGCGAAGAAATGGTTGGTCGATTTGATCAGCAGGATCTTCTTTTGCAACGGATCGACCCCCATCCCCGAGAACAGGCTCGGGTCGAAGCTCTGCGCCCGCGTCGAGTTGAGGATGACCTCGATCCCGTCGAAGCCGATCAAGACCGAATCGCCGATCGGCACCAGGCTGTCGCCGAATTTCTGCTCGGCATTGCGCTGCACTTTCAAAATCTTGACGCGCTTGTCGATCGGGTTGCCCGTCTCGGGCGCCGATTTTGCTCCAAAGCGCAGCGGGATCGTCGCGCCTTCCCCGGCCGCGAAGCAGATCTGTACCGCGATCGGGTCCCAGATCGTGCCGACCGCCACGTTGGTTGCGCCCTTCGCCATCAGTTCGGCCAGCAGCACCGTGGCATCGCCCGCCGTGCCGCCGCCGGGGTTGTCCCACACATCGGCGATCACCACCGGACCTTCGGTTGCCGCAATGGCCTCGGCGACGGCGTCATGTTCGTTCACCTGCGGCACCATGAAGGTTCCACGCAGGGCGAACAATTCGCGCCCCAGCCGCTCGGCCAGGGCCTCGCCCTTCGCGCGGTCGCCATTGGTGGTCACCATCACCTTGGTGCCCATTTCCGGCACATCGCCCGCCATGAAGCCGTGGATCACCGAGATATTCAGCAGATCCTTGTCCTCGGCCTCCATCGCATACATCCGGTCGACAAAGCCGCGCATCGGCTGCCGCGAGGTGGGGAACACGTCGATCATCCGGCAGTCGAACACCGACACTTCCGGCTTTATCTCGCCCTTGAGCGTCCTCAGCGCAATCGACCACAGGTCGCGCGCCCGGTCGACGAAGTCGGTATGCGGGAACTCCTTGAACACCGTGAAGAAATTCGCTGCAGCGAGCCGCTTTTTCGTCAAGTGGCTATGCGGGTCGAGTTCGGCGCAGACCAGCACATCAGGCCCGACGATCTCGCGCACGTGGGCGAGAAAATCCCCTTCCGGGTCGTCATAGCCATCCGCCACCATGGCGCCATGCAGCCCCAGCACCACGGCGTCGACCTTGCCGGCGGCCCGCAACTGGTCGAGGATTTCATCCCGCAGGCTTTCATAGGCCTCGCGATTGATCAGCCCGGCCGGGTCTGCCCAGGCCGCGGTACCCTCGATCAGCTCGAACCCCTCGGCCTTCGCCAGTTCGCGCCCCACGGTGATTGGCGCACTGCACAGCGTCGGCGTCTCGGGATGCTGTCCCGGCGGCGCATAAAGCGAGGCCTCGAAGGCTTTCCGGTCGATGCAGATCGGCGCAAAACTATTGGTTTCGGTGGCCAGGGCCGCAGTAAATACGCGCAACTCGCGCCTCATCGTGACGTCGGGAAACGTGAAAAAGCTAGCAGAGTTGGAGCCGGCATTCACGTAAGAAATTTTCAGGCTTCGGCGAGTGTGCGGCGGATTTCCCCGGCAATTCGCGGTAATCTGGGCGAGGCAAGAAAATGAATTTCACTCCTGGAGCGGTTTATATGTCCATCACCCGGTACGGCGCCGAAAAATCCGGTGCCGGCGGCCAGAACCTCCCCTTCGCCCGCGCCGTCGAGGCCGGCGGCTTCCTGTTCGTTTCCGGCCAGGTGGCGATGAAGGATGGCGAAATCGTCAATGGCGGCATCGTTGAGCAGACCCATGTCGCCATTGGGCACGTCCTCGCCATCCTCAACGAGGCGGGCTACGGGCTCGAGCATGTGGTGAAATGCGGCGTCTGGCTCGATGATCCGCGGGATTTCTGGTCATTCAACGCGGTCTACAAGAGCTATTTCGGCGCCCATCCGCCGGCCCGCTCCACCGTGCAATCTCACATGATGGTCGATTGCAAGGTCGAGATAGACTGCATCGCCTACAAGACGCCGGAGGCGAAATGACCCAGGACCTTTCCCCCGATCCGTTCCGCCTCGACGGACAGACCGTCCTCATCACCGGGGCCGGCGGGGCAATCGGGCAGGCGTTGGTCAAGGCTTTCGTTGCCGCCGGCGCTCGCGTCATCGGCGCTGATCGTGACGCCAACCAGATGGCCGGGCTGCCGCTGGCCGACACGCTGGTTTTCGACCAGGGCGACACGGGCGCCACTCGGGCCGCCGCGGCCGACTACCTCGCGCGCCATCATGTACCCGATGTGGTCATCGCCAATGCCGGTTTCACCCGTGCGGAGCACTTCGGCGAGCTGGACACCACGAGCTGGGACCGGGAGGTCGCTATCAACCTCAGCGGCGTCTATGCCGCAACTGATCCCTTCATTGCAGCCATGGCAAAGCGCGGGCAGGGCAGCCTTGTCTTTATCTCCTCGGTCAACGGCCTGATGCATTTCGGTAATCCCGCCTACTCGGCGGCCAAGGCCGGCCTCATAGCCTATGCCAAGGCCATTGCTGTCGAGCGTGGGCGCGATGGCGTGCGCGCCAATGTTGTCTGTCCCGGCTCCGTCCGCACACCCGCTTGGGATCATCGGCTCGCGGCCAATCCGAACGTGCTCGATGTCGTCCTGCCCCATTATCCGCTCGGTCGGCTGGTCACCCCTGTCGAGGTCGCCAATGCCGTGCGCTACCTCGCCTCCCCGGCGGCGGCGGGGGTTACCGGTGCGGTTCTGGCCGTCGATGCCGGTCTCACAGCCGGTAACCTGCGCTTCGTCGATGAGGTTCTAAGGCCGACCTGAGCGGAAATTCCATCGGCAGTGTCGAGTTCGCGCGTCGCCATTCGTCTGGCGCTACAGGAGCGGCGAGGGAGATCGAAATGACGCGGAACTACGGCTGGGTCGTCGTGGCGGCGGGGGCCGTCATCACCTGCATCGCGATGGGGGCGATGTTTGCGCTCCCCATCTACCTGGAGCCGATCGCCACCGAGACTGGCTGGACTCGTGCCGGCATCTCCGCCGCGATGACCATCGGCTTCATCGTCATGGGCGTCGCGGGCTTCGGTTGGGGCATGCTGAGTGACCGGATTGGCGCACGGCCGGTGCTCCTTGCGGCATCCGGCCTGCTGGTCGTCGGCCTGGCGCTCGCGAGCCAGGCGCATGACCTGCTGGTGTTCCAGCTCGCCTATGGCGGGCTTGTCGGCGCCTCGGGTGGCGCGTTCTTCGCGCCTATAATGGCGGCCACCACCGGCTGGTTCGACGCGCACCGCAGTCTCGCCGTTTCGCTGGTCTCGGTCGGCGGCGGCGTCGCGCCCATGGTGGTCACCCCTTTTGCCAGCCTCTTGATCACCTCGATCGGCTGGCGTGGTGCAATGCTCACCATCGCTTTCGTCGCCATCTTCGTGCTTGTGCCGGCAAGCCTGTTCATCCGCCGTCCGCCGCAGGCGCTCGACGCCGGTTCCCCCGCTGGCGCGCCGCAACCGCACCGATTGCTCGCTTGGCAATCACTGCGCACACCGCAGTTCATCGTGCTCGCCGCCACCTTCTTTCTTTGCTGCGCTGCGCATTCTGGCCCGATTTTCCACACTGTCAGTTACGCCATGCTCTGTGGCGCGACGCTGGGCGGCGCCGCCTTCATCTATTCCATCGAGGGCATCGCTGGGCTGTTCGGCCGGGTCATCTTCGGTGTCGCGTCAGATCGCTTTGGTGTCCGCCGTGTCATCGTCGCGGGTCTCGCCCTGCAGGCCGTCGGCATATTCGCCTATATCTACCTGACCCAGCTCACGCATTTCTACATCCTCGCCGCTGTGCTCGGGCTCGCCTATGGCGGAGTGATGCCGCTCTATTCGGTGCTGGCGCGCGAGTATTTCAGCGCCCGCGTCATGGGCACTGTGCTGGGTGCCGCCACCATGACATCGTCGATCGGCATGGCCTTCGGTCCGATAGGCGGTGGCTGGCTGTACGACACCTTCGGCACCTATCACTGGCTCTATGTCGCCTCGGCCGCAATCGGGCTCGCGGCGGCCGCCATGGCGCTCGCCTTCCCGCCCCCGGCCTCGGCGAAAGGGCAGGGGGTTGGACCCCTGCCGCAGCCTGCTTAAGTTCTACGGCAGCTTGTGCCCGGCGGCACTGAACAGCCGGTACCAGTCCTCGCGGGAAAGCTGCACCTCCGAGCCCGCCGCGCAGTCGGCGACGCGGCTGGGCTTGGTCGTGCCCAACACCACCTGGATATTGGCTGGATGCCGCACGATCCACGCCACCGCGATACCTGTTGGCGTCACGCCATGCTTTGCCGAGATGTCGTCGAGCGCGGTGTTTAATTCGGCATATTCCTTGCGGTCACCGATGAACACGCCGTCGAAGAAGCCCTTCTGGAACGGCGACCAAGCCTGAAGCATCATGCCCTTGAGCCGCGAATAGTCCAGCAGGCCCACATCGCGCGAGATCGATTGGTCGAGCCCGTCCATGTTCGCTGCAATCCCCTGCGCGATCAGGTTGGCATGGGTGATGCTGAGCTGAACCTGGTTGAACAGCAGCGGCTGCCTCACCGCCGTCTTCAGCAGCTCGATCTGCCCCGGCGTCTGGTTCGAGACGCCAAAATGCCGGACCTTGCCCGCCTGATGCAGCGTGTCGAAGGCGTCCGCCACCTCCTCGGGCTCCACCAATGTGTCCGGCCGATGCAGCAGCAGCACGTCGAGGTATTCCGTCCTCAGTGCCTTAAGCGACTCATCTACCGTGCGCAGTATGTGTTCGGCGGAAAAGTCGAAGAAACCGGGACGGATGCCGACCTTCGACTGGATCTGGATTTCGGTCCGCTCGTTTGGCGACAGCGTCACGGCCTCGCCGAAACGCGCCTCGCACTTGTGCCGCTCGCCGCCGTAGATATCGGCGTGATCGATCATGGTGATGCCCGCTTCCCGCGCCGCATCGTAGAGCGACCGGATCTCGACATCGCTCATTTTGGCAATTCGCATCAGGCCGAGCACGACGCTCGACACCTCGAACCCGGCCTGCGGGACCTTGAACGTCCTCATTGTAGTCTCCTCCACTTATGGTTGGGCCGGAAGGTGCCATGCGCCAGCCGGACATTTTGCTTCCGGTATCAGGTCTGGCGCTGGATCGGAATCCGCCGATGTCACGAGAGCTTCACCAATCTGAGAAGCGACTGTCAGGTTCCGTCACTACCAACTCGCTCGCTCGATTTCGAGCGCCCCAAGCGGAGAGACCCATGAAGACCAACTGGCTTTACGGCGCAGCCTTTGCTGCTGCCGCCCTCGTCAGCTCGGCCAGCGCCCAGGCCGCCACCAAGTTCGAGTTCTGGTATGGCCTTTCGGGCGACCTGAGCGAGCGCGTGCAGGAAATGTGCACCCGTTTCAACCAGGCGCAGACCGACTTTGAAATCGCCTGCGTTAGCCAGGACAACTACGACAATAACCTGCAGAACACCATCGCAGCGTTCCGCGCCAACAAGCAGCCGACCCTGACCCAGATCTTCGACGCTGGCACGCTCGACCTGATGCTTTCGGGCGCTTACATGTCGCTGGGTGAACTGATGGCAGCGGGTGGCTATACGCTTAACTCTGAAAACTATCTGCGCGGCATCCGCTCGTATTTCTCGACATCTAAGGGCGAGCTGCTCTCGCTGCCGTTCAACAACTCGACCGCGGTGATTTACTACAACACCGATGCGCTGACCAAGGCAGGCGTGGCCGCCATTCCTGCGACCTGGGAAGACGTCGAGGACGCTGCCCGTAAGCTGAAGGCCGCCGGCTATGCATGCCCGGTTGCGTTTGACCCCAGCGGCGTGTGGCAGTGGTTCGAGCAGTTCTCGGCCGTACACAACCAGCCCATCGCCTCCAAGGGCAATGGCTATGGTGGGCTCGACGCCGAGTATGTCCTCAACAAGACCAAGTTCGTCGACCAGCTGACCTGGTACAAGAAGATGTTCGACGAAGGTCTTTTCGTCCACAAGTCGAAGGCCGCCGGCGAGACCCCGAACGACGCCTTTGTCAATGGCAACTGCCAGATCACCTCGTCCTCGATTGCTGACCACGGCTCCTTCACCAAGCAGGCCAAGCCGGAGGTCAAGTGGACCGTCGCCATGCTGCCTGTTTGGGCTGGTACCGATCGCAAGAATTCCTTCGTGGGCGGCGCGTCGATCTGGGCGCTGAAGGGCAAGTCGGCAGAGGAATACAAGGGCGCCGCAGCGTTCTTCAATTTCCTCGCGACCCCTGAGCAGGCCGAGCACTGGTCAACCATCACCGGCTATGTGCCCGTTACCATGGCAGGCTTCGAGGCGATGAAGGCAAAGGGCTTCTACGACAACGCGCCCTACAAGGGCCGCGAAGTTGCCATCGAGAGCCTCACCTACGGCGAAGCCACCGAGAATACCCAGGGCATCCGCCTCGGCAACTACGTGACCATGCGCAAGGAAATCGGCAACGCCATGGCCGATGTCATGTTCAACAACGTGCCGGTGCAGCAGGCCCTCGATACCGCCGTCGCCAACGGCAATGCCCTGCTCCGCAAGTTCGAGAAGACCTACCAGGGCGCCCAGCTTCCCTGATCCGTCCTCCCCGCTCCGGGTGGCCCAAAGCGGCCGCCCGGAGTTTCTCGTTTGTCGGATTGAGGCTCAATGGAACGGCGCGCCTATTATCGCAACAAGCTGCTGCCCTGGCTGCTCATCGCACCACAGTTGCTCCTCGTTCTCGTCTTTTTCTACTGGCCGACCGCGCAGGCGCTCTATTGGGCTTTCACCCTCGAGCAACCCTGGGGAGGCGGCAACGCCTTTGTCGGCTTTGACAATTTTACCGCTATCTTCTCCGACAGTCGCTACTGGGGCACGGTTCTGCGGTCGGCCTTCTACGCGGTCGTCGCCACCGGCTTGTCGATGGCCATGGCCTTGACCCTTGCGCTCTTCGTCGATCGCGGCCTGAAGGGAACCAAGCTCTTCCAGTCGGTCTTTGTGTGGCCCTATGCCATCGCCGCACCCGCGGCTGGCGTCGCATTCCGTTTCATGTTCTCACCCCAGGCCGGGCTCATCGGCACTATCAACCAAGTCTGGCCCGGTATCTGGGATCCGTCCACCGTAGGCTGGCAGGCGCTGCTCATGGTCATCGTCGCCCATGCCTGGCTCGGCATCGGCTATAACTTTGTCTTCTTCCTCGCCGCGCTGCAGATGATCCCGCGGTCGGTGATCGAGGCCGGCGCTATGGATGGGGCGCGTCCATTCCGCCGCATGCTGGATCTGCAATTGCCGCTGATCGCCCCGACCACCTTCTTCTTGCTGATCATGAACCTGATCTCGTCCTTCACCGACAGCTTTGGGCTCATCGATACCCTCACGGAGGGCGGCCCCAACGACGCGACAGTGGTCATGGTCTACAAGATCTATTTCGACGGCTTCAAAGGCCTCGATTATTCGGGCGCAGCTGCCCAGTCGATCGTCCTCATGCTGCTCGTCATCTCGCTCACCTTCATCCAGTTCAAATGGGTGGAGAAGAAGATCCACTATGCGTGAGGCATCCCGATGATCGAGCGCTCTCCCCTGTTCAATGCCATCACCTATCTCGCCATGCTCATCGGGCTGGTGCTGGTGCTCCTGCCATTCTGGGTCGTGTTCATCGGCGCCACCCTCAGTCTGCCCGAAGTGGCGCGCGTGCCACTGCAGATGTGGCCTTCCGATCAGTTGTTCCAGAATATTTCCGCCGCCTGGATCCGCGCCGATCTGGGGCCAAAGATGATCAATTCATTGGTCGTCGCCGTCGGCGTCACAGTTGGCAAGATCGTCATCGCCGCGCTTTCGGCCTTCTCCATCGTGTTCTTCAACTATCGGGCACGCATGGTGTTCTTCTGGCTCATCTTCATCACGTTGATGCTGCCGCTCGAAGTGCGCATCGTGCCAACCTACGCCATCGCAGCCAACGCGCTGTCGCCCGTGCAGGCGCTGCTCGATGTCACCGGGCTCACCGGCCTCGTGCAGCAGCTGGGCGGCGTGCAGATCGCCCTCAACTGGAATCTGCTCAATTCCTACGAGGGCATGATCTTGCCGCTGATCGCCACGGCCACCGGCACTTTCCTCTACCGGCAGTTCTTCATGACCATCCCGGACGAGCTGGTTGAGGCCGCCAAGATGGATGGCTCACGGCCCATGCAGTTCTTCGTCGACGTGCTCGTCCCCTTGAGCCGCACCAATATGCTGGCGCTTGCCACCATCATGTTCGTCTCGACCTGGAATCAGTACCTCTGGCCGCTGCTCGTCACCACTGACCGCGAGCATTTCGGCACCGTGGTCATGCAGCTCAAGGCCCTCGTCCCCGCTCAGAACGGTACGCCCGACTGGAATGTCACCATGGCGGGGGCCCTCATCATCATGCTCCCGCCGCTTCTGGTTGTTGCCGTCATGCAGCGCTGGTTCGTCCGGGGGCTCATCACCAAAGACAAGTGACGGAGGCGAAAATGGCTGCCATTTCCATCCGCGGCGTAAAGAAGCGCTACAACCCCAAGGCGCTGGTTATCCACGGCGTCGATGTCGAAATCGAGAAGGGCGAGTTCGTCGTCATTCTCGGGCCATCGGGTTGCGGCAAGTCCACGCTGCTGCGCATGATCGCCGGGCTCGAGGAGATTTCCGAGGGCGAGATCGCCATCGCCGGCAGGGTCGTCAATGACCTCGAGCCGCGCGAGCGCGGCTGCGCCATGGTCTTCCAGAACTATGCGCTCTACCCACACATGACCGTCCGGCAGAACATCGGCTATTCGCTCAAGGTCTCGGGTGTGCCCAAGGCCGAGCGCGACATGCGGGTGGTCAATGTCGCGCGCATCGTGGCGCTCGAGCCCTATCTCGATCGCCGCCCGGCCGAGTTGTCCGGTGGCCAGCGCCAGCGTGTCGCCATGGCGCGCGCCATGGTGCGCTCGCCCGAAGTCTTCCTGTTCGACGAGCCGCTCTCCAATCTAGATGCCAAGCTGCGCGTCGCCATGCGGGCCGAAATCCGCAAGCTGCACCGCGATTTGGGCGTCACCTCGGTCTTCGTCACTCACGACCAGAACGAGGCGATGACGCTCGCCGACAAGCTGATCATCATGAATGCCGGCCGTGTTGAGCAGATCGGCCCACCGGCTGAAGTCTACCACCGCCCCGCGAGCCGCTTCGTCGCCGATTTCATCGGCTCGCCCGCCATGAACCTGCTCGAAGGCCAGTTCGACGATCACGGCCAGTTCGTGCACGGCACCGGCGGCAGGCTGGTGGTCGAGCAACTGAACGGTGTGCGCCGCCCCGGCCTCCGCGCCGTGCTCGGCGTCCGTCCCGAGGATGTGCGCCGCACCGAGCCCCACGCGCCGGGTGCCGTCTCCGGCACCGTCGACTACATCGAGGAGCTCGGCTCCGCCCGCGTCATCCATGCCGATGTCGCCGGCAGCCGCCTCGTCGCCGTCGACGCCTCCGGGGTCAGCCTTGCCCCCGGCGCCCAGGTGCATCTCAGCGTTGCCTCCGGCGTCCTTCACCTCTTCTCGCTCGAAAGCGGCCAGCGCATCGAGCAAACCCACTGACAGGGAGACTATTGATGAGCCATATCATCGCCACCGGCTTCAATGCCGGCTCTGACGACGGCGAAATGCTCAGCCTCGAAGCCGATCTCCGCGCCCTTGCGGATATGGGCTGCGACACCGTCGAAATCGGCATCACCTCGCTCGATCTCGTCGCTGGCGGCCGGATCATCCCCGAGCGCGCCGAAGCCTTCGTATCGCTCTGCAAGAGCTTCGATTTCCGCTACACCGTTCACGGCTTGGTCTCGTCGAACTTCATGGACCCCGCCACCTGCCGTTACCAGATCGATGCGGCCAAGGCGCTGGTCGAGCTCTCGAACCGCATCGAAGCCGGCATCATCGTCCAGCATTCGGGTGCACTGCGTGCCGACCAGATCGCCGAGCGCGCCGGGGCCGACCTGCGCGAGCGCGAAGCCCTGCATGAACTCGCCGAATTCGCCCGCCCGCACGGCGTGCGCATCGCGCTTGAAAACATCTTCTCCACCGAGCCCGGCCAGTACCGCCAGACCCCGTCCGAAGTGGCCGCAACCGTCCGCGCACTCAACCACCCGAACGTCGTCGCGCTGATCGACTTTTCCCACGCCTATATCGAAGCCACCTTCAAGGGCCTCGATTTCATGGATGAGATCCGCGCCATGGCGCCGGTCGCCGGGCACCTCCATGTGCACGATAGCTTTGGTCGGCCGCAGGCCTTCTACAAAGCCTTCCATCCGCAGGAAAACACTGCGCTCGGCATCGGCGACCTTCACATGCCGCTTGGCTGGGGCGATATCGCCTGGGACATGATCTTCTCCGAACTGACCTTCCTGCCTGGCACTGTGCTGATGATGGAAATCGGCAGCCGCTACCGCCGCGAGCAGCCTGCTAGCCTGGAGCGCGCCCGCCAGCTCTGGCAGCTCAATGACAGCCGCCAAAGTCAGGGTACCTGACGCGACTGCCTTCGGTCGTGGCCAATTCCGCGGTTGGCCGCGACCTACCTTTGTGCCTCGAACTCCGCCTGGTTAAGTACCTCGCGGAGCAGGGGGTTGGGGAAGCGCCGCGCCACGGTCACGGCGAGGAAGGTCTCTGAGATGCCCTCAAGACGCGCTGCCTCGGCCAACATCCCTAGCGCCAGTTCGTCCCGTACGACGATGGGTGGGAGCACTGCGAGCCCGATGTCTTCGCGCGCGAGAAGACGCAGCATCGCCATGTCGTCGGCCTCCGCCGCGATCGTCGGTACCACGCCGAGTCGCGAGGTCATTGCGTCGAATGCCGCCCTCAGGGCCGTATCCATCGCCGGCAGCACCAGCGGTTCCTCGGTCAATAGCTGAAACAGCGATCGTCCCGCGCCAAGCCGCCGCGGCGTGCCGACAAGGCTCACCGGCTGCGCTGCAAGGCTCTGCACAAGCCAGGGCGTATGGGTATCGCGCGACGGAGGCAGGTTTGTCAGCACCACGTCGAGACTCAGCGCCTCCAGCGCTCTCAGTAGTTCCACCTGAGAGCCAGAGCGCATCACAAGCTCGACATCTCTCCGTCCGATCAGGGGGGCGACGAACGCCATCTGGAAGTTCCGCGACAGGGTCGAAAGAGCGCCCACGCGCAGGGCGCGCCGCGAGCCTCCGGTCTCGCGCAGCGTCGCCTTGAGGTCCTCCGCCGTGCGGAAGATCGCTTCGGCATGGTCGAGCGCGATACGGCCGGCTTCGGTCAAGACCAGTTCGCGGCCGCGGCGCTCAAACAGATCCTGCCCTAGCGCTGCCTCAAGCGTCTTGATCTGGGTCGACAGGGCCGACTGCGACAGATTCAGTTGCCGAGCCGCCTCCGTCAGCTTGCCTCCGAGTGCAACGGCACGGAACAATCGTAGGTGGTGCAGGTTCAGGACGGACATTCGTTCTACTCCTTGCGCAGATATGCTCCAAAATATGTAATTTCCTGGAATAGTTGCAACGGCTAATTCCCTGCTGGGTCAACCGACAGAAGAGAATAGTTCATGCCATCGTTCGCCGAAGCCGCATTCATCGCGCCTCTGCCTCCACTTGCGGCCGCAGCCTTCGTCATGCTTCGTCCGCGGGTGACCGATCGCGGCGCCGGCGTCGCAGCCGAAATTGCCGCCCTGTTGGCCGTCGCCGTGGCCTGCATCGGGCTTGTCGGCCTGCTGCTTGCTGGCCCGGCTGTGGTCGCAGTCGGCTGGGATCCAGCACGCCTTGCGCTGTCGGTCGATCCCGTAAGCATCACGATTGGGCTGCTCGTTGCTTTCGTAGGTTGGGTCGTCGCACGCTACGCGCGCACCTATCTCGTTGGAGCAACAGGCGCGGCGAAGTTCCATGCCGAACTGCTCGTGACACTGTCCGCCGTGCTCCTGCTCACTATGGCTTCGAGCCTGCCGGTTGTGATTCTCGCATTCCTCGCCATCGGGGTCGGGCTGCGGCGACTGCTGCTCTTCTTCCCGGAGCGTCAGGCCGCTCGTCGGGCCGCGACCAAGTTCACCCTTGTGTGGTCTGCGGGCGACATTGCGCTTGTCCTCGCCACGCTTTTTCTCGTTGTTGCTTATGGCACCACTGACTTCGCGCGACTCGGTGATCTGGCCTCGCCTGGCGTCACCCCGCTCGGGCACATCGCCATAGCGCTTCTGGTCATCGCAGCAGTGCTGAAGACGGCAGCGTTCCCGCTGCATGGCTGGCTCACCGAGGTCATGGAAGCGCCGACGCCGGTTTCCGCCTTCCTTCACGCCGGCATCATCAATTCTGGCGGCCTGTTGCTCATCAAACTGTCCGGCCTTGTCAGTCACAGCCCTGGTGCCATGGCGGCTTTGGTGATGATCGGCGGGTTCACCGCACTGTTTGGCGCCACCGTCATGCTCACCCAGAGCGCGGTCAAGACAGCTCTCGCGTGGTCTACCGTCGCTCAGATGGGTTTCATGCTCATGCAGTGCGGTCTTGGCCTGTGGCCTTTGGCCCTGCTGCATATTCTTGCCCACTCGCTCTACAAGGCCTACGCGTTCCTTTCGTCCGGCAGTGCAGTGGCGGCTGTCGAGTCCGTAAGGCGGCCGGGAGCGGTGGCCATCCCCGGTCCCAGAGCGGTGGGGCGTGCCTTCCTCCTGGCAATTGCACTCTACAGCTTGGCGGCGCTCGGCTTCGAACTGCTGCTTGGCCAGAAGTCCGCGCAGTCCCTCGCCCTTGGCGCAATACTGGTGTTCGGCGTTGCCTATCTTGTCGCCCAGGGGTTGGCAGATTCTGCACCCCGCGCCCTGACGCGCCGTACCGCTTTGGCATCGCTCGGGGCCACACTTGCCTATTTCGGCTTCCATCGTCTGGCTGAATACATCTGGGGAGGCATCCTTCCCCCGGTGCCCATGGCAGGTCCGCTCGAATGGGCCATCATCGTGGTTGCGCTGCTCTCGTTCGGTCTCGTCGCCGTTGCCCAGGCAATGTTCCCCCTATGGGCCCATCACCCGGCAGTCGCGGGCCTGCGCGTGCACCTCGTCAACGGCCTCTATCTCAACGCCCTGCTCGATCGATGGATCGGCGGCTTCCGCACCGCAGCAAGATCTTGAGCCGAGGAGACACGTGATGTTTATCGATATACCTACCCAGTCCGACGCCCGGCTCGAAGCCATCATGTCTGCGGCACACGTCGCCATCCGCGCCATTCCGCCCGCGTTCCCGCTCTCGGCAACCGTCGCGGTCAATCCGTTCCTCGGCCAGTCCGGGGAGGATCTTGCCACCGCCAAGGCCCGGCTGCGGCGGGTTGCGGGGGTCGAGGTCACCCCGCCCCGTTCGAGCTTCCGGGCGCGCATCGCGGATGGAAGTGTCACCGATGCCGATCTTCAGGCGGCGCTCGCTGCCTCGTCGTCTCTGGCAAAGCCCAACAGCCTTCTGGCCCTCAAGGCTGCCCTTGGGAGAGAGTCGGTGCATGCCGCTCCCCTGCCCACTGTCGCTCACCTCGCGGCCGATCAGTCCGGCATCGATTGGCCGGCGCTCATTGCCAAGGCTATCGGCCTTTGGGCTGCCGGACACTTTGATCGGGGCCAGGCCCTGTGGCTGCCGAAGCCCGGGAGGGGCGCCTTTGCAGCCTGGCGCGAATGGGCCGCGAACGACCTGACGCCCGAGATCGCCGGGATCTCCGGCTTCTGCGCCTTCGTCAGTGCTGCGCCGGACAGCGCCGAGAGGGCCATCTTGCGCGCGGTTGGTAAGCTCGAGCTTGATGCTGCCGCCTGTGCGACCGGGCTCCACAGGCTGTTGGTGGATCTTGGTGGCTGGGCGCAGCATGCACGGTATCTGATGCATGAGGCTGAACTCTCTGGCGGCAGCGATTCGACACTGCTGGAACTCCTTGCTGTCCGTCTCCTGTGGGAAGAGGCCCTTCTCGAACTCTCCCCCGAGATCGCGCCGTTGTGGCGCGGCATTGCCACAGCGCATCTCGAGCCGGTCCTGCCCTCCCCCGACGATGTCATCGATGCAATACTCGAGGATGCAGCAGAGCGTGCCTATCAGCGGCGGCTCTTCGCAACACTTGCGGGCCCAGCATCGCCGGCGGCAGCCCGCCCAGCGCTCCAGGCCGCCTTCTGCATCGACGTGCGCTCGGAAGTGTTTAGGCGCGCACTCGAAAGCCTTGACTCCGCAATTGAGACCATCGGCTTCGCAGGGTTCTTCGGGTTGCCGCTGGCGCATTGCGACCACGGCACCGATATCCCGGACAACCACCTCCCGGTCCTGCTGAACCCCGCGCTTTCAGTAACGAGCCACGCAAGTTCACCTACCGAGTCGGCAGTACGCATCTCGGCGCGGGCTGTGCGCGCCTGGGGTCGTTTCCGGCAGGCTGCGGTTTCGTCGCTCGCCTTTGTAGAGGCCGCCGGCCTTGCATATGGCGCAAAGCTGGTCCCGGCTGCGCTTGGCATTCACTCCTCGCGGCCAGCGCAGACCCCCGCTCCGCACTTTGCGGTTCCGCTGTCGGCAGATAGCAAGGCGGAAATCGCAGCCAGCGTCCTTAACGCGATGGGGCTGACAGCCGGGTTTGCGCGAACGGTGTTGTTCGTCGGCCATGGCACCGCAGTCACCAACAACCCGCACGAGAGCGCCTATCAATGTGGAGCCTGTGGTGGTCATACAGGCGAGGTATCCGCCCGCATTCTTGCCGGCCTCCTGAATGATTCCCAGACCCGCGCAGGCCTGAAGGCCCGCGGTATCGAAGTGCCAGCAGACACGCACTTCCTCGCCGGTCTCCATGTGACCACTACCGACGAGATCCAACTGTTCGACGATCAGTCGCCACAGGCTAGTGCGGCCGATACAGCCGCCGCGCGGTCGTGGCTAAAGGCCGCTGGCGCCATCACTCGCGAAGAACGCGCCGCCCGGTTGCCCTATGCCGGCCCGCGCTCGGTGGCAGCGCGTGCCCAAAACTGGGCTGAGTTGCGGCCCGAATGGGGTCTTGCCGGGTGCGCGTCCTTCATTGCCGCGCCGCGGACCCTGACCCGTGGGCGGGATCTGGGTGGCCGTAGCTTCCTTCATTCCTACGAATATCGGACGGACCAGGACTTCAAGACGCTAGAGCTGATCCTGACCGCGCCGGTCGTCGTGGCGAGCTGGATCAGCCTCCAATACTACGGCTCGACGGTCGCGCAGGCGGCATTCGGCGCCGGTGACAAGCTCCTGCACAATGTCATCGGCGGCCTTGGTGTCGTCGAAGGCAATGGCGGTACGCTGCGTGCCGGTCTGCCCCTTCAGGCTGTGCATGATGGCAGGGACTTCGTCCACGAGCCTTTGCGCCTCTCGGTTCTGATCGAAGCGCCGAGAGACGCCGTTGCCGAAATCCTCGCCCGGCACCCTTCGGTGCAGGCATTGTTCGACAATGGCTGGCTGCACCTGATTATCCTGTCCGCTGGCGAGCCGGCTTGGCGCTATCGGCCTGGCTCAATTTGGGAGTCCGTCACCCCCTAAACTGTCTCCAGGCTGAACCGGATATCTTGCGCGCCCTCCCAGAGTACTTTCACTCCCAGCGCGCGCAGGTTTTCCCGGCCTTCGGTAATGGTCAGGAAGTGGTTGCCCGCCAACTGCCCCATCTTGCTTGCAAAGCACACGGCGCCGTAGCCGAGCAGTATCTCCGTCTCGCTGAAGCCCCCTGGGTAAAACAGCATCTCGCCAGGCGCCGGGAAGCTGGTGGCGTTCTCGAATGGCAGGCTAGTCTCGGTCTCGCCGAGCGGAATCCAACAGCCTTCCCCGCTCCAGCGTACGTGAATGAGCTTTTCCGCATAGGGCAGCAGGCTGAGGAAATGCCGGCACGTCAAAGGCGCCTTGTTCTCATGCAACTCGGCCTTGAAGGTAAACCCACCGGCCGCGATCGCGATTGTCGCCAATTTGCCAGTCCCCAGCCGATTTCAGAGTTGCCGCAGCAGCCTTGCTGGTGCGGTACGGAACACGCTGATGATTGTCGTAACACCGAACACAGCAACCAGCGCCACCGCCCCGCCAAGGACGACGGCAAGGATGCCCGTGTTCACACTGAACTCGACGTCGAGCAGCGCCAGTGTCAGCCCCCAGGCAACCATTATGCCGATTCCGGCGGCGAGCAGCGCCGCAAAGGCTGCCAGCAGCAGGTATTGCAGCGCGTAGGTCACCATCAGTTCGACTTGCGAAGCGCCCAGGACCTTGGTGATCAGCGCGTCGGCACGGCGCTGTTGTCGTCCCGTCGCGAGACTCCCGAGCAGCACCAGCAAGCCGTTGACGACAGCGATACCGCCCACTGTGGCGGCTGCGAGCGACAATTGCCCCAGTGCTTTTGTCACCTGCTCCAGCGTCTCGCCGATAGCAATAAAGCGAACATCTGGCACCGTTGCTGCTAGCTTGCGCTCCACCACCTCCTCACGGCCGGGCGCGGCCTTCACCGCGCTCAGCAAGGTGGCGGGGTAGGCCTCCAGCACTCCGGGTGAGAATGCTACGAGGAAATCGATACCACCCTGCCAAGCATAGTCTCTGAAGCTTGAAACCGTCGCCGTGATGCTGTCACCATAGATTTCGAAGGTGATCTGGTCGCCGATATTCACACCCAGCCCCGAGCGCAGGCTTTGGTGCAACGAAACCAATGCGGGGCCGCCATAGTCTGCTGCCCACCATGTTCCGGCTACCAGTCGCGATGCCTTAGGCAACTGCGAACGATAGGTTAGCGGCACATCGCCCGACAGCAGGAACAGGCTTTCCGATCCATGCGGCTTCAGGGCTCCGCTGGGCTTGCCGTTGACCGCTGTCACGGCTCCGCGCAGCATCGGCGTTGCGGTCATGTCGACAATGTCGCGATCTTCTCGCTGCAGCGCATTTAGCTTTGCAGCCTCGTCGTCGAACAGGTCGGATGCGACGAAGGTCGGTACGTCGAAAGCCGAAGCCCCGAGATACTCGTTCGACAGGTTCGTCTCGAGAGCCAACACCACGATCAGCATCGAGAGCGCCATACCGATCGCTACGACTACCGCTGGCGCATTCGAAGCCGGGCCGGAAATGCCGCGCAAGGCGCGCCGGATGATAGGTATCGGGGACTCCGGCAACTGCCTGAGCCCGATGATCAGCCAACCGGCCGCCATACGGAAGATCGCTACCGAAACGACGCTCATCAAGCTGAAGGCCGCAACCAGCACGACATCACCGGTCATCACCACGGCGAGCGCCACGAAAAGGATCGCCGCCAGGATCACCGGCACAACCTGCACTGAGCCGATTAGCTTTGCCCAGGCAAAATGTGGCGATGCAAGCCCGCGCGAGCGGAACAGGATCACCGGTTCGATATTCAGCGCTTGCTGCAGCGGCAGATAGGAGAATGCAAAGGCTGTGACGAGGCCCACTGCCGCAGCCACTGCCAGCGGACCCGGATAGAGGCTTGGCGGCAGCACGACGCCGATTGCTTGTCCTACGAGCGGCAGGGCCAGTAGTCCAGTCACCAGCCCAACCAGCAGGCCGATGCCAACGCCGATCAGCGCCAGGATGGCGACCTGCGCGAAGAAGTGGATGAAGATCCGCGCCCGGCTGGCTCCGATGCTGCGCATCACGGCAATCACCGTCGAGCGCTCGGCAATATACGAGGAAATTACCGTCCAGACGCTGACACCGCCGACGAGCAGCGAAGCCAGACCCACGATCGTGAGGAAGCGCATGAACAGGTCATAGTAGTGCACAACGGGGCCCAAGGCGTCTCGAGGTGTGCGAATCGTCCAGCCATTGTCGCCAAGCGCCAGTTCGAGGTCAGCTCGCAGTTTCGACGAGTCATGGGCGTCCGACAGCACCTTGTAGCGATAGTAGGTCCCGAGCCCGGGCAAGGGCGACGTCGTATCCGCAAGGTTACCGAAACCGTCGAGCCCGATCAACGCTGGTAGCCCTAGGCGGAAGCCGCGCACTGCGCCGTCAGGCAGGCGGCCCAGTGTACCGCGTGCCTCGAACGGCGTACCGGCGATAGTGATGACGTCGCCGACCCGCGCGCCCAGCTTGTCGAGGAGCAGCGGGTCGACTAGCGCACCGAAACTGCCATTCTCGAATCCGAGGAAGGTGGCCGGCTCCGTCTGCGGCGGCAGACCGACGCTCTCCAACTGCCCAACGAGCGGATAGCCTGCCCCCACGGCCACTAGATCAACAAAAGCCTCTCCGGCCGATGCCTGCGCCCGCACATTGGTGTCGACCACGGCCGCGACCTTGCCAAAGCTGGCAATGATTGCTTTTTCGTTGGAGTTCGCAGGGCGGTCGGTGCGGGAAAGCTCCACGTCCCCGCCCACGATCACCGCTGCATCGCGCTCGACGGCTTGCTTGATGCTGGCCCCGACGGAACTCACCCCTGCAATCAGCGCTGTCCCAACTGCAAGGCAAAGGATCAACAGCCCGAAGCGACGCATATCGCCGCGCATGTCGAGCAACCCCAGATGCAGCGCGGCGCGGATGCCGGGCATCACTTCGGCACTTCCGTCAGTTCACCGCGGGTCATGGTCAGCATGCGGTCCGCCCGCGCCGCAAGCGCCGGGTCATGTGTCACGAAGATCACTGCAGCGTGTTGCTGCCGAGCCATGTCGAACATCAACTCGATAACCTTGGCACCAGTATTCTGGTCAAGATTGCCGGTCGGCTCATCTGCCAGAAGCAGTTTCGGCCGCGCGATCATTGCCCGTGCGAGACCGACGCGCTGCTGCTCGCCGCCCGACAGCGCCGATGGCCGGTGGTGGATGCGGCTACCAAGGCCCACCGCGTCCAGCGCCTTGGCCGACCGCTCGCGCGCCTCGGCCAGGCTAAGTCCCGGCTCGGCGATCTCGAGCGCCAGGCTGACATTGTCGAGCGCAGTGAGCGATGGAATGAGGTAGAAGCTCTGGAACACGATGCCGAGTGTCTTCCGGCGAAACGCGGCAAGCGAATCTTCGCTCAGTCCTTCGAGGTCCTGGCCGGCAATCCGCACCTTGCCCGCTGTCGGCCGCTCCAGTGCGCCGAGCAGCATTAGCAGGGACGTCTTGCCGCTCCCCGACGGGCCGACGATAGCGACGACCTGGGCAGGCGCCACTTCGAGCGAGACATTCTTCAGGATCTGCAGCGGCGTCGACTCGAACGTCAGCGTATAGTCGACATTGGATATCGAGATCAGTGGAGAAACGCTGGCTGACCCGCCATCATGGTTGGTCAAGCCCGTTGCATAGGTCACGGCACGGCCCCTTGCTGGTCGACATCCACTGACTACCTATCGGTTAAATGGCACGGAAGCGGTCAGCACAGTACCGGAATCGTTGAATTCGACTTTGTAGTCCACCGTAATCGAATCCGTTCCGATGAGAGTTATGCGCGCGCCCAGCTTGACCGGGTTGCCGGCTCGGTCCGACTGTTTCTCAGCAAGGTCGAAGGTAATCTTGTCGCCATTGACTCGGCCGATCGCAAGCCCCTTGTAGCCGGCATTCGAGCCCATCACCGCCTGGTAGGTCCGGGACGCATCGTCGTAGGCGATCGTGCCGGTAATCGAAAGGTTCATGCTGGCCACCGAGCAACGCCCGGCATAGTTGATCTTGGCCTGGTTCCCCTTGGTAACCGCAAGCCGACACGAGAAGGGTTCTGGTTTTTCGCCACCGACCAACTCGGCAGAACCGCTCCACTGCCCTGTATATTTGCTCAGAAGCTCAAGTTCGCTCGGGCCAGCATTCGCCGGCGTGGCCATCGGCGCACTCAGCACCAACAGGCCGAAAGCGAGGGCGGTCAACGAGAGTCTTGTCATTCGGCATGCCTCCGCAGCACTTTTGCTGCCACCACCGGGACGAACAGGCGACGCACCATGTGCGCCTGACAAGGGTTAATGAAACCCGAGCCAATAGACAACCGGCACTGCGGTACTGTCCTGTTCAACTGTGGTTGCAAATGGCGCTAGCCGCGTCCGTCTTGCATTTGGGCAACACAGGTTGCGCGCGCATTCTCCCCCCATCGCCTGCCTCTTCCGCTCCGAATCGGTCGCCCGGGGCTCTTGGGGCCCGATGCCTCTCAGCCAGCGCTCTCTACCCATAGCCGCCGGGCTAGGTCCCTCAACGCGAGGCTGTCCTGCCAGCGGTCCGACAGGTCCCGATTTTCGGCATCCGTCGTCGCATATGGGCGCGGGCCAAGTTCCGCCATGAAGCTCAGTTCGGCATCGTCAGTGCTCTTCCCGCGCCACTTGGCAAAGCCTGTGCGCCACCAGGCACTGAACTGCTCTACCCATGGTCGATACTGCGGAAAACCGATTTCGGCCTGCACCTGCTCGCTCGTCGCGATGCGCCCATGGAACGCCGCAGCATGGTCCAGCACCCGGTCGATCGCCTGCTGATGCACCGTGTCTATCGGCAGGCCGATCTCACCCCCAACGACATAGTGCGACAGGTCCGCCGTTAGCTTGAGCCAGGGGCAGTGCCTCAGCAGTTCGAGCGTAAAGAACAGATCGTTTGTCAGTCTGCCACGGTGCGTCTCGATATGTACCGGGAAACCCACCTGCAGCGACAGTCGCTGCCACCCTTCCAAAAGACGCACTGCCTCGCCGATATCACCGGTCCGTACATTGGGCTGTACATTGAGATGATGCAGCCCAAATTCCGCACCCCATTCGAGGGCGGGCTGCAGGTCGTCTACGCTGCGCGGAAGCGCCAGCCCTTCGAGGACCAGACCGCGATCCTTCGCCAGCAAGGCCGAGTGCCGCGCCGCGTCACGACCTAGCCAAAGTGTCCCGGCCCCATCGAACCCGGCCGCGCGGATCATGTCGAACTGCCGTTCGAGTCCGAGTGGCCCGCCGTCAAGGGCTTCGAATGTCCAAAGCGACTGCAGCAGCAGCAGTTTCTGCATCGTTTCCGTCCTCGTCGTCGCGTCATGGACAGCCGCGCCACAGTCCCTCGGCTCGCTTCACTTACCTGCTTAGGTTCGCATAGTCACGGCTGTCTCAACGCCCCTGATCTTGAACTTTATCCACCATACGCCGCTATGCCTGCCACCCCAGCCGCCGGCATGTATAGTGGCGCCGATGGCGTGATGACTGCTGCGCCTATTCCTCCGGGATATGCAGGAGCCGCACTGCAGCGGCTGGATGCACCATCAGAATCTCCGACACACAGGCGATGCCATAACCATTCGCTGACCCTCAGGTGCGCGGCGACCATGTGCCTGTCGAGGCTCTCGCTCTGCCGGATTTCGCTTCACGATGGCACGGAATCCCCCTCATGCACGTGGCACCTGCAACTTTGCATTGCGCCTGGCGCCTTTGCACCTCCAGAACACAAGAGAAGGTCTTTTCAACGCGCCTTTATGGCATTCGGGCGATCTGGGCCTTATCGTCGCGTCATCAACAAAGGGAGGTGCTCCAATGGCCCAGTTTGACCTCAACGATTTCCTCTTCGATCTGCGCGGCTACCTGATCCTCGAAAAGGCCATCGATTCAGCCCATCTTGCCCAGCTCAACGCGGCTTTCGACGCCTTCCCCGATCTCAAGTTCGGTGAGTGGTGGGGCAACGTGCAACGGCTCGACAATCACGGTCATGCAGGCACGGAACTGCAGAACATTGTTGAAGCAGGCGAGCCCTTCGAGCGGCTGATCGATCATCCCGCCTGGGTCGATCGCCTTATGCGCTATTGCGGCGAGCAGGGTACCTATGTCGAAGGCCTGTTCATCGACGAGTGCTTCGCGTCTATCCGCCGCAGCGGTGGCTACTTCCCGATGCATTCGGGCGGGCAGGATGGTGTGGTGCGCAACCAGTACAATTTCGTCAACGGCCGCTTCCGCTGCGCGCAAGTGAATGTTCTCCTCGCGCTCACCGATATCGGCCCCGGCGATGGTGGCACCCGCATCCTGCCCGGCAGCCACAAGAGCAATATCGCCCATCCCGTCTTCTCGAAGCCATGGGACGAGCGAGTCAAGGCCGATGACGAGGTCGTGGAAGGCTCGATCGAGGTGAATATGAAGGCAGGCGACGCCCTGATGTTCGTCGATGCTCTGTCTCATGGCGCGACGAAGCGTATCAATCCCGGCGACCGGCGCGTGGTCATTTTCCGCTACGGGCCAACCTGGGGCAACACCCGCTACGGCTACCGCTATTCCGACGAACTGCTGGCGCGAGTAACCCCCGCGCAACGCCGAATTCTTGAGCCCATCACCCGGCGCGCGCCTGGTGCCCAACGCGGGCTCGAGCGGCTTGCCGGCTGATCTGGTCGCATGCCAGCATTGGGGGAGCAAGGAGCGGCCCGATGTCGCCAATTCCCATAACCCCGGCTCCGGCGGCGGCGCCTATCATCGGGGGGCTGCAATTCCAGTCGCCTGGCGAAAGTCGGGGCTATCGCCCGGCCGGCACCAGCGACTGGCTTCTGGTGGTGACCCTCAGTGGGCAGGGCTATGTACGTGCCGCGGGCGCCCTCAAGGTACTCGAGGGGGGCGACATGCTGTTGATCCGCCCCGATACTCCACAGGAGTACGGTCATCTCGACGACGATAGTGGCTGGGTGAATGTCTGGACCCACTTTCGCCCGCGGGCCGAATGGCTTGATTGGCTCCGTTGGCCTGAACTGGCGCCAGGTATCATGGTGTTGGCGGCGGGCGACGCGCTGGAGCGCATGGAGTTCGAACTGCGCCATATGGTCGAAGTCGCCAATGGCGCCCTGCGCCTCAGGCTTGCCGCAGCGATGAACAGCCTCGAGCGGGTGCTGATCCTCGCGGACGCGATCAACCCGCTGCAGGCTGTTGCCCGACGTGATCCTCGCATCCGCAAAGCCGTCGACCTGATCGGGGAGCGACTCTCCGAGCCCATTGAAATCGCCGCCTTGGCAGAGGTCGTCGGGTTGTCGCGCTCGCGCTTTACTGTGCTGTTTACCGCTGAACTCGGCGTGGCACCGCAGGCATACATCGAGGCAGAGCGACTGGCACGCGCTGCACATCTGTTGCGTTCCTCGTCCTGGCGCATCACGCAGGTCGCGCTGCTCTGCGGCTTCGCCAATCCTTTCTATTTTACCACGCGCTTCCGGCGTCGCTACGGCATGCCGCCCGGCAGGTTCCGCCTCAGCGGCGGATGAGCAGTTCTCAGGTCGCGGGGCTCATTACTGTCACAAGATTTGGCAGATGCAACGGCCCAAGGCCATCGAGCTTGTCTACGTCGCCAGCGCTTCTGCGATGAAATACCTTAAGCCCAGCCCACCCATTCGGCGCAATTCGCTGACAGAGGTGGCAAGGTGCTCGGACTCCACCAGATAGGTCAGGGCGTATTCGAGCGTGTCGCCTGCGAGCAGCGGTCCGACCGTGGGCATTCGCAGTGCTGTGCCATCATCGCGTGGGACGTCGAAGAGGCGCACATCGATGGCTATGCGCCCCCACCATAAGCCGCTCCCGTCGATACTCGATAGACTTGCGAGCCATTGGGGCGCGAAGGGCGCTGAGCCCCGCCGCCCTCGATGCTCATTCCGGCGCCGACCTGCAGGCATTGCGCCGCGTCTCGGTGGCGTTCCGCACCTACTATGTCGGCGTCAAGACTCAGCCTCCGGGCACCGGGGCACTGGCGTCGATCAGTCGTTCGGCCTTGAGGTCGCGCCACAGGGATGGCGGAATGACTTCAGCAAAATGAGCGAGGTTCTGCCGCACTTCGTGGGGCGAAGCGCCGCCGGGAATGATGGCGACGCTCGCCGGATGCGCCAGCGGGAATTGCAGAGCCGCAGCCTGAAGTGAGACGCCATGGCGGGCGCAGATTGCGGCAATCGCGCGGGTCTTAGCAAGGGTCGCCTCGTCGGCAATGCCATAGCGATAGCGCGCGCCGGCGACCGGTCCGGTGGCGAGGATGCCCGAGGCATAGGGCGCGCCCACCACCATCGAGATGCCGGCCTCGGTGCAGCGGCGGAGGCCATGTGCCAGCGCCGACTGGTCGAGCAGGGTATAGGGCATGGCGACGATGACGAAATCGAGCGGCACGGCCATGGCGTAGGTATCGAGAGATTCCGCTGCGTTTAGGCCCATGCCGATGGCCTTGATCTCGCCCTTGGCCTTCAGCTCATCGAGCGCCTTGATGCCGCTTTCCGCGAGGTCAGCGATCTTCGGACCGCCGGGGCCCGCTGAGGCTTCCGGGTCGTGGATCAGCAGCGCATCGATGCGGTCGACCCCGAGGCGGATCAGGCTCTGCTCGTAGGCACGCAGGATGCCGCAATAGGAGTAATCCCAGCGCACCTCCATGTTGAGCCCGCCGCCCCACGGCGCTCGTTCGAAACTTTCGGGATCCGCAGGCCTGTGCAGAGAGCGGCCAACCTTGGTTGTCAGGATGAAGTCATCGCGTGGCTTGTCGATAAGGAAGCCGCCGACGCGCAATTCGCTGAGGCCCCGACCGTACCAGGGTGCAGTATCGTAAAGTCGCACGCCGCCGTCCCACGCGGCCGCGAGGGTCTGATGCGCCAGTTCCCCAGAAACGCGGTGGTACATGCCGCCGAGGTGCGCGGCGCCGAAGCCGAAGGGCGGAACGGAAAGATCGGTGCGGCCGATCCGACGGCGATCGGAAAGCTGGTGCGACATGGTCAATAGCCCCCGAAATGAGACCGCCGGCGCGGAACGATCGCACAGCCGTCAATAGTGCCGCTCAACGGTGCGTTCCGTCACAGCGCCATCTTCTCGATCGCTTCGAGCGAGAGCCCGTGGCCAAAGCCCGGCTCGTCGCTGACCGTGACATAGCCATCCACCGGCACGGCCATGCCCGGGTAGTTGTTGGTCTCTTTCAGCGGCTGGCCCGGTGCGCCGCCGACGAAGAACTCGCCCCAGCGGCTATTGGTCGAGGCATAGGTGAAGTGCTGGCCGTAGGGCGTGTTCATGCCCGCATGGCAGATGAGTTCGAGCCCGGCCGCATCGGCGATCGCCGCGATCTTCTGGCAAGCGGTGAAGCCACCGACCCAGTGGATATCGGCCTGGAAGATATCGACGACGCGGTCCTTGGCTGCCTCAAAGAAGGTATAGGGCGTGTACCAGTGCTCGCCCGTCGCCAACGTCTGCCAGGGCAGCCGCTCGCGTAGCGCCCGGTGCGAGGCGTGATCCTCGGGGATGAGGCAATCCTCGATCCACTTGAGGTTGAACGGCCGCAGCCGATGCGCCAGTCGCACGGCGAATTCGACATCGAAGGCCATCCAGCAATCGAGCATGAGCTCGACATGCGGTCCGATCAGTTCGCGCGCCTTCCCAACGAAAGCTTCGTTCTTGTCGAGCGCCTCGAGGCCATCGGCGGTGCCATATGGGCACGCGAGCTTCGTCGCCCTGAAGCCCAGCTCCATATGCCAGTCGGTATCGTTGCCGGTGGCATAGCAGAATTGCCTGTCGCGCGCTGCGCCGCCCGCCAGTTCATAGACCGGCAGTTTCAGCACCTTGCCCTTCAGGTCCCAGAGCGCCAGATCGATGCCCGAGATCGCGTAGGAGGCGAGGCCAGAGGGCGAATAGGGCGACGTGATGCGCATCATCATGTCGTAGAGCTTCTCTGTGGCGAGTGCGCTCTCGCCTTCGAGCAGCGGCCCGATATGGTCGTTCACGAGGCTGATGGTCGGCTGACCATAGCCTGTGGTCCCGAAGCCCCAGGAGCCATCTTCTGCGGTAACGATGATGCCTACGGCCGGAAAGCTGGAATTCCAGCTGGCGCGCAGAGCTTTATACCGCGGGTAGCGCGACATCGGGTTCGCAACTTCGGCGTCCTTGGTCCACGGTGGACGGCGGGCCGTGCCCTTTTGCTTGGCTTCTTCGTAAGTGCCCCCGGCGATCGGGTTGGTGATCGCGAAGGCCCGGATGTTCTTGATCTTCAAGGCGATTTCCCTGCGTGAAACATTTGGTTCTGTGGCTGCACGCCGCCTGTTGGTCGGCTTAGTCGAGGCGGAACACTTCCTCCACCGGCCAGACCTTCGGGCTCTTGTCCGGGTTGGTCTCCATATGCGGCTCCATAGCCGCCTGCCAGCGCTTCACCACCTCGTTCACCGCATCGGTCTGCGCCGGTGCGCCTTCGGGCTTTTCGAGATGCGCGAACAGCCAGAGCTCGTGGCGATAGATCGAGTAATTCTGCACCCCCTGGCTCTTCAGCAGCGCGACCATTTCCGGCCAGATTTCGTCATGCTTGCGCTTGTACTCGGCCTCTTGGCCGGCCCTGAGCTTCATCACCCACGCTGATCTCATTATCCCCTCGAGTCATGTCGCGACCCAGCCGTGCCAGGCTGCGCCGGTGAAAGCTGCATCACATGACGCATGGCGAGAAAGCCATGCTGTTCCGCCCAAGGAGCCATCGTTTACCTGATGGCCAATCCGCGATCGCGCTGTCGTGAAGCAAAGTTCTCGATCCCGGGCACCGGTCATGACGAACGCGCCGCGAGCCCTTCCGGTACAGTCTAGACGTTCCATATGTGGAACCTTTGTTTCGATTATTGAGGCGCTACCTTGGTCGTTCTGTCAAGAAATGCTGAATGCGACGATGGTCTTACCGTTGGCTCGCCCAAACAGGGCGAATGGCCGCGGTGCGCACCGGCACGACACCACGCGCCAACCTTGAAGACACCTGGAAGACACGTGGCTGAGCCGAAACCACCTTGAGCCAGTTTGCTCGCGCCCAAACCACTGCTTCCCCGCGGACTCTCGAGGACTGCATGGCTCCCTGTGGTCGAACAAATCCACCGCCCCAAGGTCACGCGATGTGGCCGCCCCGTTGCCGGATTGCATCGCTCAGGCGACAACGCTCCCTGCGGACCAAGGTTAGCTCTTGATATCCGCCGCCGCGACTGCAATCGCTTGTTTTCGCGAGGGTGATGACGCTTGGTGCGGCTTCGGCCTCACCCTGTCACGCAATTTGGAGTCCATTTATGCTGCGACGTCTTCTACTTGCATTGATGGTTGCGTGGGGCTCTTCCGCCATCGCGGCTGAACTGCCACCGAAGATCGTACTCAAGGTTGGCTCCGCGACAACCAGCAGTTGGGATCTGATCGCCCGTACGGTGCAGACCCACATGGTCAAGCACTTGCCTGGAAATCCGGAGATCGTCGTCGAGACCGTCGATAGTGGCCGCGGCATGCAGCTCGCACGTCAACTCGCCACTACCGAACCCACCGATGGCAGCGTTGCGGCCTTCAGCTCCATGTCGATCATCCACGGCTACGTGACCGATCGGTCCACGTTTGATTTCTCAGTCTAAAAGACCATCTGGGTCGGCGCCCTCGCCAAGAGCGTTTCGTTCTGCGTCGTCAAGAAGGATGCGGGCGTCACACTTAAGGATGACGGACTTTTGGTCGGCGCCGTCAACAAGACCAGCGATTTCTATCGCAACGGCCAGCTTCTCAAGAATCTCGTGAACCCTTCCATCCAGGTCATCCTGGGGTTCAAGGGCGAGAATGAGCTTATGGCGGCGCTCGACCGCGGCGAGATCGGCATGTATTGCGGACCCACCCGATCGACTTACATCCGCGAGGGTCGCGAAAGCACGCAGACAGTTGTGGGTGGCGTCGGCAATCCCGAAACCCTCGCTGCACTTGGCGTCGACGATGTCTTCGCCGGCGTTTCGCCCGAAGATCGCAGTGTCATCGATTTCTCGCAGTTCCAGTACTCTTACTTCTACGCGATGGCGCTGCCCGCCGGCACCGCTCCCGATATCGTCAAGATATATCGTGATGCGTTTTCCGCACTGAATCAGGATCCCGAGTTCATCGCCGACATCAAGGCCAAGGTCCCGGACTACAAGCATACCGAAGGCGAAGCGCTGCAGGCTGCAGTGGCTGCCGAGCTTGACACCGATCCCGCTATTCTCGCCCGGTACGCCGAGCTCACCAAGTAGCAGCCGCAAATGGAGGCCTTCGCAGAAGCTCTCGCGAGGGCCTCGGATCCACTGACGCTCCTGCTTCTGCTTTCCGGCGTTCTGGTCGGGTTGCTAGTTGGCGCGCTGCCCGGCATTGGCGGTGTGTTCGCCATGGTCCTTCTTTTGCCCATGACCAATGGCTTTGACGTCTACTCGGTCATCGGGCTCTTGATCGGCCTGACTTCGGTGACTACGACCTCAGATACCATGCCGGCGGTTCTGATCGGTGTTCCCGGTTCTGCCGCTGCAATCGCCACCGTCGAGGACGGCCATCCCCTCGCCCGTCAGGGGCAGGGCGATCGTGCGTTGGGCGCCGCCTATTCCGCCTCGATGTTTGGCGGGCTGATCGGGGCCATCCTCCTTGCACTCGCAATTCCGATCCTGCGTCCGCTCGTCCTGTCGTTGCGGACGCCGGATTTTCTTGCCGTCTCGGTGTTTGGCCTGCTTTTTGTCGCGGTAGTGGCCGGAAAAGAACCGGTTAAGGGAGTTCTCGCAGCCCTGCTCGGCCTGCTGCTTTCGCTGGTCGGGGTTGATCCGCTCCAGGGCGTGCAGCGCTTCACTTTCGGCAGTTCCTATCTTTGGGATGGCCTCGCTTTTTCGATCGTCTTCATCGGGCTCTACGGTCTCGTCGAACTGAGTGATCTGCTGCGCCGCCGCAGTGTGGCCGATGTCCAGTTCACCTCTAGCCTGCCGGCCGTCCTGCGAGGAATGCGCGACACCGTCCGGGAATGGCGTCTGGTGCTCAGTTCGAGTGTCGTCGGCACGCTGCTCGGCGCCGTCCCGGGCATAGGCGTCACCACGATAGACTGGGTGGCCTATGGCATTGCCCAGCGCGACCGCCGCGGCGGGCCTGAATATGGCAAAGGCAACATCCGCGGCGTCATTGCGCCTGAAAGCGCCAACAACGCCAAGGAGGGGGGCAACCTCATTCCCACGTTGGCGATCGGGCTGCCCGGCTCCATTGGCATGATCTTTGTGCTCTCGGTACTCTCTTCGCACGGCATTGCGCCGGGCCCCAAGATGCTCACCGAGCATCTGCCGCTCGTCTACACCATTGTTATCTTTGTTGCGCTCGCCAACGTGCTTGGCACCGGTATCTGCCTGCTGATGACCCGGCAGATCGCGCGCCTCGCCGCGGCGCCCGTGGCGCTGCTGGTACCCGTCGCGCTTACCCTCATCGTGCTGGGTGCCTTCACCACGCATCTGCGCGTCGAGGATTTGGTCCTGCTGGTGATGTTCGGCGGCCTTGGCATGCTGATGAAGGCCAATGGCTGGTCTCGGGCGGCCTTCGCGCTTGGCTTTATGCTCGGCCCCAATATCGAGCGCTACTACTTCCTCAGCGCCCAGCTCAACGGGTGGAGCCTGCTGTCTCGTCCAGCGGTTGTCGTGGTCCTGCTCATTCTGGTATTCGTGATCATCCGGCTCGCCTACGGCAAGCGCCTCCAACTCAGCCGGTTGGTGCTCCGTCCCGAGGGATGGGGCGACCGGGTCATGGTGGGTGGCCTCTTCGTCCTCGGCGCTTCAGCGCTCTGGGCTTCACAGAGCTTCTCCGGTGGCTCAGATATCTTCCCGCGGATCGTCGCGGGTGCGCTCGTCGTCGTCAGCCTGCCGTCTCTAGTTGCTGGGCTGGTTGCGCGGCCTCTGGTGGGGCAGGGCGATGACCCGCGTCCCGCATTGGTGCTGCTCGGGCTGATCATGCTTTTTGCGGCGCTGCTGTTTACCGTTGGGCATTTGGTCGCCGTCTTCAGTTTCGTGACTGTCGCGACGCTGATGCTCGACAGGTCACGCTGGCGCGGCGCACTCGCTTGCGCCGTAGCCGCGACCGGTAGTGCCTACCTCATTTTTGATATCCTCCAGCACGTCAGCTGGCCGCTGGCGCTCCTGCACGTGTCCGCGCCCGTACCAACCAATGGCTGAATTCTCCGGAAGGCCGCTCCCATGACCGAAAGCTTCAATTTTCCCGTTCGCGCCCTCGAAGCACTTGAGCGCAACCCAGCGGCGATTGCCTTTTCCACCCTCACCCAGGCGTTGCCAAACGGCGTCGTTGCCGGATATGTGAGGGCCTATGCGCTCCACCTTGCCAAGCGGAAAGTGGGCCGCGGGTCTGTGGTGATGATCGGGCTGCCGAACGGCATGACCGATTTTTTCGCGGCCTTCGCCACCAATCTGCTCGGCGCAATCTGGATCGGCTCGCATGAAGACATTCCGCTTGATGCGGTGAAGGTCACGCATCTGCTCTACGACAGGACCAACCCTGTGCGGCTTTCCCATCCAGGCGTGCATGAGGTGGACGACAGCTGGCTGACGCCGCCGGCCGGCTTTGTCGTGGATCAACAAGGCCTCTTCGTCGGCTTCTCGTCCGGCGACGATGTCGCCTATATCGCGCGCTCGTCCGGCACGACCGGTCGGGCCAAGTTCATGGAGCGCACCGTCCTGCAGTTCTGCGAGTCGGTTGCCAACAGCCCCGTTGACGGTTACGCGGCTATTGCGCCACTAGCTGCGAGCATCTCCTCTATGGGTTACCGCAACACGCTGGCAGGCATAATCGCTGGTGTGCCTGTCGTGAAGCCCGCCCCGGGGCGGGATTTCACCGGCATGGCCGGGGACATGGCCCGCGCCGGTGTCGAATGGGTTGCGGGGTCCCCAGCCCAGGTCGATGCTCTGTGTCGCGGTGTCGAGCCTCCGGACGTGCGCATACACATGCTGCGCGTCGCCGGGTCCATCATGACCCGCGAAGCCGTGGGGCATTGGCTGCGCTTTTTCCAGCGCATCTGTCTCAACTATGGGGCCCGCGAGCGCGCTGGGGGCGGCGACATGATCGTGCAGCGCATCGAGGATATGGACGAGGTGGCCTATACGCTCAGGCCCGAGGTCACGGCACAGATCGTGTCCGATACCGGCGAGGTGCTGCCCCACTCGACCCCAGGCATCGTGCGGCTGCGCAGTCCCACAATGGTCACGCGCTATATCGGCAACAACGACGCGACAGCGGAGATCTTCCGAGACGGTTGGTTTTATCCCGGCGATCTCGGCCTGCTGATGGCGGATGGTCGCCTGCGTATTCTGGGCAGGGCCAAGGACCAGCTCAATCTCGGCGGGGTCAAGTTCAATGCGGCCGATGTCGATGCCGCTGTTCTGCGCGTCCCGGGTATCGTTGGCGCCATGTGCTACCCGGTACAGATGTCAACGGGCATGACCGAGTTGCACCTATGCGCCATCGCCGAGCCCGGCGCCGCATACCCGCAACTCGCCGCCGCCATTCGCGTGGTCTTGACCGCGAACCGTCCAATCGTACGCCTGGCTGGCATCGCGTTCGTCGATGCGTTGCCGCTCAACGAAAGCGGCAAGCCACTGCGCAGCGCAGGTGCGCGGGCCAGCGACGGGCGAATGTCCTACTGACGCCGACGATGGGCAAGCTGGGAGGATGGGTGTGCGGCCTCAGTTGCCGAACCAGCCCTCCTTCAGATAGCGCATATACTCGAAGATCGCCCCGTGCTTGCGCACGAACACCACTTCGAGGAAGTCACCCACCACAAAGGGCGGGATCAGGATTTCGACGCCCTCGGCTTCTATATGTGGCTTGAGGTCTTCAACGCGATAGGCGACATGCGGGTTGTGGCGCACCGCGTCCGGCACGGTACTGTCCGCCCGATAGCGCAGAAATTCAATATGCTCAGGGTGGTTGCGAGGGTTGGTTACCCAGATCTTGCTCGCCTCTACCCAGTCTTCCTGCGGCTGCGGGATGTCTGTGGTGATCCCCACATGATCGAAGACGAAACCGCTCATTCCAGCCTCACCACATTGCCGGTCCGCGCCGAGTCTTCGGCCGCCAGCGTTGCCTCAAGGGCCGCGGTCGCGTCTTCCGGCGTGCCTATGGTGACCGTGCCTCCGCTCAGTGCGGTTGCGGCGAAATAGTTGAACTCGTCGCGCAGCGCCCCGCCGCGCACGCCGTTGAACATCGGCCAATAGGTCGTATCAGGTGAATGCAGCTTGCTGCCATCGACAATACCGAGGTTGGGGAACGTGTCCTGCACGTGGATGATCCCCTCAGTGCCGATGATCGACATGCGTTCATCAATGTCGAAGGGCGTCTTGTCCGGCATGCACCACACGGTTTCGAGCGTGGCGGTTGCCCCGCCCTTGAAGCGATACATGGTCTGGCCGATATCGGGGTGCCTGAGGCCGCGCACATCGACGGTCTGGGCATAGGTCGAGGCAATCCTGTCGCCAGTGAACCAGAGCATGATGTCGGTATCGTGGATCGCATCTCCGACGATCGGGCCGATCTTGTTGAGGATTGTTGGTGTCCAGGCGGCCGGAATGTTCCGTCGCGACGAAAGTGCGACGATCCTGCCGATGCGGCCTTCATCGATGGCTTGCTTGGCCATGCGGTAACGCGGATTGAACCGCACGACGTGGCCGATGAAGAGAATCCCCTTCGAGCCCTTTGACGCGGCGGTGATCTTCCGGGCGTCTGCCACCGTGGACGCGATGGGCTTTTCGAGAAACACGTGCTTTCCCGCGTCGAGTGCCGCGACCGCGGGCTCGGTATGCTGGTCCCACATCGTGCAGATCGATACCGCATCGATATCGGGGTCGGCCAGCATGTCGCGATAGTCGCGATAGAGCTTATTGACGCCGAACTTTTCTCCGAGTGCCGTAAGCCGCTCCGGCGTCCGCGTGCAGAGCGCAACAAGCTCCAGATTGGGCACACCCACAATGGTCTCGGCGTGGATTTCGCCGAACCACCCCAGGCCGATGATTCCGATGCGCAGGCGGTCCATGTGCTTCCCCTCAGAAGTCTTCGAGTGTCAGTTCCCGCGCCATCACAATGTTTCCGGCGGTAAGGCCGCAATCGACCGGGATAGCGGCCCCAGTGACGGCGCTGGCAAGATCGGAGGCAAGGAACGCGATCACTCGCGCCACCTCCTCCGGCTCGACGATGCGCCCGAGCGGATACCAACGCTCCAGCGTCTTGAGCACAGTGGCGTCCTTGGCGAGCCGCTCGGTCCAGATCGGCGTGCGAACAGTGCCGGGCAGCACGATATTGGCACGGATGCCGTAGCGGCCATATTCCTGCGCAAGGGATCGAGTTAGCGAGATCATCCCAGCCTTGGCTGCACTATAGGCAGGATCGCCCAAGGCCGAGAGCCCGTTGACCGAGCCAACATTGACGATATTGCCGCTCCGGCGCGCCACCATCTGCGGCAGAACGGCGTGGACGCAGGTGAAGGCGCCGTTGAGATTGGCGTCCATGTCGGCTTCCCAACCCTCAGGATCCGTGGCCGCAAGGGTGGGGAAGCGTGAAATGCCGGCATTGTTGATGAGCACATGCACGTCGCCAAAGCCCGCGAAGGCCCGGCCAACCTCATCGCCATTTGCGATGTCCGCCGTCGCGGCCTTGACCGTGATGCCCTGACGACCCAGGGTGTCGATGAGGCCTAGCACCTTTTCGCTGCGGTCGAGAGCCGCAATTGTGGCGCCCTCTTCGCCAAAGAACCGGCAGAGCCATTGCCCGATCCCCCCAGCAGCTCCGGTGATGGCGATGGTTTTGCCGGCGAACATGGTGCTCATGCTGTCCCCTTGAGGGCGGTGCCGATCCATTCGAGATTGGCCCGGCGCAGGTGCCCGTAGTTGTAGAAGGCGAGGTCCTCGACACCTCCCTCGCGCAGTGCCGCCACGGCCGCAGCGAACTCCGCTTTGCTTGCCAGGTCGGGGAAGGATGGCCGCAGGATACCGCGCAGCCTTGTGCCCGCGTCGATGCGGCGACGGATGTCGAAGAGATCCGCCTTCACGCGCATCGCCAACGGCTCGTAGAAGCAGGCCTCGATGATGCCCGCGGCTGCCCCGAGGGCACGGAGGTCGCTACCTTCATACCAGGCGCCGGCCGTTGGTCGTGCCACCGAGGGGATCACCGCCACAGTCGCGTCCGCACGCACCGCAGCCCGGATCTCGGTTACCAGCGACGTCACTATGCCATTGCGGAAATCGAGATAGCGACGCAGGTCGCCGTCGGCTGCGATATCGGCTCGCCAGAACGCTTCGGCCATGTCCGCCGGCAGGTCGAGATCGCTGCTGAGGTAGGTCTCGACGTCGTGCGCGACCTGACTCTTGAGGCGGCGGGCGTCGACTCCGCAGGCCTCGGCGGCGTTGACGCAATGGTTGCAGAAACAGAGTCCGAGCAGGTTCTCAAGCCAGATGTTTGAGCGCAACAGCGCGAACTCATGGTGATAGCCATGCGCATAGGGTGTGAAGCCAGGCGCCTCCAGCGATATCCCGGCGATCGGATAGCTCTCCGTCACATCGCGCGCGAGGCCTATGCCATAGGCTCGCGCCTCGGGCGCAGAGGGACACAGGTTGTAGTAGTATGGATCTCCAAAGGCGTTCCGGACCACACTGTCCGGGTGCGCCATACCGAGCGCTGTATTGTGCAGCAGCACGAGCCAGACATTGACCGTCATCTGATCCTGCGCCGTCAGCTCGTCGAGCACATCGCGCTCGGACAGCAGACTGTTGGCGATCGGCTTGATCGCGCCATAGCGCGCGGGGGCGGTGCGGAAGTAAGCCGTGCCATCCTCTGGGAAGAATACCTTTCCCGCCTTGCTGTGCGGCCTCAGGAACTTGCCGGCGTGATAGCTCCCCGCAATCGTCACCGTGTCGAGGCCAAGCCGCTGGAAGTCAGCGACACAGTCCGCGACGCCATCCTCGGCCAAGTCCCACGCATAGGTGTATATGGCCCGGTAGCCCATCGCCCGCCCCCTTAGTGCCCGTGATGGTGGCCCTTGAGGAAATTCTCCTCGAAGGGGCGGCGGCTGACTTCCATTTCGCGACCATCGAGATAGACCGCAACCGGCTGCAACAGGATCGAGCCCTGCCGTTTTGTGCCGACAACGTCAGCAAAGACATAGTCGCTGGCATATTGGCGCAGCACGGTGATATCCGCCGGTGCGCCGACGCTGAGCTGCCCAAGCTCCGGCCGCTGGATGGCGAGCGCCGGACGGCTCGTCGACATTCCGACCACCTCGGCGACGGAAAGTCCGCAATTGAGCAGTTTGCTCATGGTGTGCAGCATGTCATACCCCGGCCCCTCGACGGCGATCACATGCACGTCCGACGAGATCAGGTCAGGCTTGAACCCCTCCTTTAGGGCAGCCTCCGCGCTGTCGTAGCCGAAGGCACCCATCCCGTGGGCAATGTCGAAAAGCACGCCGCGTTCGCGTGCCCGCCATACCGCGTCGAGCACCTTGCCATCCGGGCCGATCGCCGAGTTCGGCTCGGGGCGGTAGCAGTGCGTGAGGATGTCGCCGGGCCGCAGCATGTCGACAACGTCCGAGTAGCTGGGCGGTGCCTGGCCGATATGGGTCATCAGCGGTAGGTCGACTTCGTTCGCGGCCTCAAGGGCCAGTTCCAGTGCGCCGAGCCCGAGATCTCCCGTCACTATGCCGCCGATACGCACCTTCACCCCGATGATGCGGTCGCGATTGGCCTCGATCTTGTCGACGCACCGATGCACTGGCAGCATGGCGCGGCTTGTCGCTTCGCCGATCGACACATCCTTGTCGAAGCCGAAGATGCCGGGGAATGAAATGTTGAGAAAGGCGAAGATGCGGTAGGGCGATGGCACCATCACATAGTCGCGGAACCCGTCATAGTTGCCGGCCCCGGCGCTTCCCGCGTCGACCAGGGTCGTGCAGGCCGAGCGCCGGGCGATGAAGCCCGGATCGACGCTGAGCGATGTCGCCTTGTGGTAGACATGCGTATGAATGTCGATCAGCCCCGGTGCAACGATGCATCCCGACACGTCCCGAACCCGACTCGTTCCCGCGCTGATCGCTTGTGCCACCGCGGCGATCCTGCCCGCCTTGATGGCGACGTCGAAGTGGCCGTCGAGCCCGTTGCGCTCGTCGATGACACGCCCGCCCTTGAGCACGAGATCATATTGGGGCGATAGTCCTGATGCCGGCATCTGGGTAACTCCGGATGTGCAGGGCAGGTCGGCGGGACCGTCGGCCCGTCGCTTCAACGTCTGCGACTAAGTTTGGTCAGGCGAGTTCGACGACCCGCTTCTCGTTGATGCTCTGCTCGGCAGCGAGCACGATCCGCAAGCTGTTGACTGCCGCGTCCATCGAGTCCGACAGGTCGAGATTCTCCCGGATCGCCTTCAGGAAGAACGCCTGCTCGCGATCACAGAGTTCTTGGTGGTTGGGCTCGTCGGTCATGGTGAATATCTCGTCCTTGCGCACGAAGCTCTTGTCTCCCGGCGCTACCTCTGCGTGATGATACTGTATGGCATCGGTCTTGGTGTGCTGGTCGATATCGGAGGAGTCCGACACCCCTTCCTTGTGCGCCTTGGGGTTTGGCACGATCGACACAGCGCCCTTGGGGCCGACCACGTCCTTTACGAAATAGGCCACTTCGCTCATCATCGGGCCCCAGCCGGCCTCGTACCAGCCCACTGAACCGTCATCGAACGTGACATGCAGGTGGCCATAATTGGGCTTGTCGGCCTCGGCCCACAGATGTGCCCCGATACCATGCACACGCACTGGCTTGGCACCGGTCAGCTGGCACATCACATCGACATAATGCACGCCGCAATCGACGATGGGGATCAAGGAGTCGATCAGGTTCTTGTGCCAGTCATAGGTCGGCCCGCCCGATTGCTGGTTCAGGTTGAGGCGCATCACCAGCGGTTTGCCCAGTGTCTGACCGAGTTCGATGAACTTGATCCAACTCGGATGAACCCTCAGAATATAACCGAGTACAAGCTTGCGATTTTGGGCCCGCGCCGTGGCGACGACCATCTCAGCGTCTGCAACATTGGTGGCAATCGGCTTTTCCATGAATACGTGCGCGCCGGCATTCATTGCCTTGACGGCATACTCGGCATGGGTATTCGGCCACGAGTTGATCGATACGGCATCCGGCCGGGTGGCCGCGAGCGCCGTGTCGAAATCCTCGAAGAGCGGGTAGCCCTTGAGCTCCTCGGGGATCGGCTTCGACTTTATCGTGCGGCTCATGATGCCCACGATCTCGAAACCCGGATTGAGATGATAGGCGCTCGCATGGGATTTGCCCATGTTGCCCAGCCCCACCACCAAGACGCGCACCCTGTCGGCCATCCGGCCCTCCCCAATCAGGTCATGTGAGACCGTGGGCGGCAAGGCGCCGCCCACGAGAGCGTTCAGGTCAGGCAATGGCCTGATCGAACAGCTTGGCTTCGACTGCGGCGACATCGACTGCGGCGATATCTGCCGGGAGTTCCACGGCCAGTGCCTCGGCCTTCACCTTGTCGTGGTCGAAGTCGTTCGCCGCCCCGATACAGGCATTGGTCACCACGTCCTCGGCCTTGACCGCCGTCTTTACCTGCCCCAATTCGTACACCTTGTCGAAGAAGGTCTGCCAGGCCGCGATATCGTGGTCGCCCCAGCCCTTGCGCTTCGACATGTCCCCGCGCACGACATTGAGGTTCTGCAGCAGCGACATGGTGCCCTGCTCGGGCCCGTTGGCCTTGGCCACCGACGGGAATTGCTCGAACACCGCATGCACTGCCGCCCGCGGGTTGTGGTAAGCGGCCTCAAGGCCCATCGACCAGGCGCGCAGGTACTTGTCGAGGAACGCCTTCTTGTCTGGGTCGTCGAGGTCGGCGGCGCGCGCTACATAGGTATTGGCGAACAGCGGCGAGCGCTGCACGCCGAGCCAATACTCGAAATCAAGCCCGGTCGAGATCCACTCGGCCCGCAGCCCTTCCCAGGCCAGGGCGGCATCGCCCTGGCCCGCCGCCAGCGCCGTACCCCAGGTCGGCCAGCCGGCCTCGACATATTTCACCTTGCTGATGTCGACGCCCTGCACGGCGAGCATCGGATCGACGATCGACTGCCACGCCGCGGAGCCGAGCAGGACGGTCTTGCCCTCCAGCGTCTTCAGGTCGTTATTGCCCTCACCCTTGCGGAACGCGAGGCTGAACGTATCGCGCGCGCCCCAATGGAATACGGACTTTAGCTTCATGCCGTTCTCGAGCGCGAACGAGAATATGCCTGGCGAAGGGAAGCCCATGTCGGCTTGCCCGACATCGACGAACTTCACCGTTGCGGTGCCGTCCGACGGCCCTGGCTGCATATCGACCTGCACGCCCAGATCGTCGAAATAGCCAAGCTTCTTGCCCATCCAGAAGCCGAAATCGTCGAGTACTTCGAGCGTGCCGCGCGGCGAGATCCAGGTGAATTTCGAGTAAGGCGCCGCGCTGGCGCGGCCGATGCCGCCAAGTGCGGTCGCGGTGACGACGCCCGCCGCTGACACCTGCAGAAAAGTACGGCGGCTGAGGCCACCGGAAGTCATGAAGCTAGCCATGTTTATCCCCTCTGTGATGGTTCGTTTCGTCTTGTCTTCGTGCCGCCGCCTCCCTTGACGGCGGGTCTGTCTCAGGCCTCCCAACTCGCGAACTTCTTTCCCAGGAGAAAGAAGAGCACATAGATCAGGATGCCCAGGATTGAGAGGATCAGCACCACAGCAAAGAACTGTGGCATCTGGATCATTGAAGAGTAGGAGGTGAGGCGGTTGCCCAGGCCGAACCCGCCGCCGACCATTTCGGCGCCCACCGCGGTGAGCAAGCCGAAGATCGAGCCCACCATCAGCCCGACAAAGATCATTGGCAGCGCCATTGGCGCCCGCACCTTCCAGAATATCTGCAGCGTTGAGGCGCCATAGGAGCGCGCCAGCGCGATCTTGCCGCTGTCGACGCGGCGAAACCCAGTCGCGGCATTGATCATCACCATCGGGCCCGAGGCGAGGGCCACCGCGATGATCCGCGGCTCATAGCCGAAGCCGAACCTCAGGATCAGCAACGGCACCAGTGCCAGCATCGGTGTGGTGACCAGCAGCAGGATGTAGGGGGTGATGATTTTTTCGGCGAACGGAAATTGCGTGATTACCGCCGCGAGCACCAGCCCGGCAACCGCGCCGATGCCGAACCCGGCGAACAGCTCGACAAGCGTATGACCCAGGTGCGGCGCGATAAGCGGGAAGTCACTCACCAGCGCCACTGCGATCTCGCTTGGCTTGGGCAGCACATATTGCGGCACTGCGAACAGGTTGAGCAGCAGCTCTGTACCCCCGATGATGATCACCGCGACGAGCACGATGGCGAGCACCTCTCGCACCGACCGGATGCCGGGGCCCGCTGCCAATGCGGACATGCCGCCGGCAACGCCGATCTCGGTGCCTCCGCCACGCCGGCGCTTGAACTGGGGAATGGCGTCGGTATCGCTCATCGCATCCTCACGATGCAGCCTGCGCCGGGGCAATGGCCGAGGTCCTCGCATAGCGGCTCTGCTGCTTGCCGACGATCTCCAGCTTGATGGAATTGGTGAGGTCGAAGACGTCCTTGGTCGACATGATCTCGAGCGAACGAGGGCGAGGGAACGGTACCTCGTGGATGTTGGCGACGCGGCCAGGGCGCGGACTCATCACCACTATGCGGTCGGAAAGGAAGATCGCCTCGTCTATCGAATGAGTGATCAAGACGATGGTCGTAGGTCTGTCGAGCCAGATCTCTTCCACCAGACGGTTCATCTCCTCGCGCGTAAACGCGTCGAGCGCCCCGAAAGGCTCGTCCATCAGCAGTACCGAGGGCTTGAACGACAGTGCGCGCACCAGTGCGGCGCGCTGCTGCATCCCCCCCGACAATTCGCGCGGCATCCGACCGCCAAAGCCCTCAAGGCCCACGCGGTTGAGCAATTCATCGATCCACACGCGGTCCGGTCGCGTGCCCTTGATCTCGAAGGGAAACCGGATATTGGCGTCGAGATTGCGCCACGGCAGCAGGTTTGCGTCTTGGAAGACCATGCCTATTTCCGGGCTCGGACCCGTCACCGGCGCACCATCGAGCAGCACTTCGCCGGATGTGAGCTTGTGCAGGCCTGACATCGACCAGAGCAGCGTAGTCTTGCCACATCCCGATGGCCCGACGATCGAGACGATCTCGCCGGCCTTGACGCTGAGCGAGCAGCGGTCGATTGCCAGCAGGTCCCCCGAGCGCGTCGAGTAGACCTTTGTGGCATCATTTACCCTGAGCTTGGGCTCTGTGGAGGCAGCGGCAGACATCGTCCCTCACGATTTTCGGCCAATGCCGACGCTCCTCCGTCGCGCTCGTTTCCGAGCCAGACGCCGTCGACAATGCCAGTCTGTAACTAACCTACATCGCAAGTCAAGCGCGCCGCTTGGGGTATAGGTGGGGCATGGAAAAGTGCCAGAAAATGGGAAAATCATCCAGTTGAATGTCGTGTAATATTCCTACATCATGTGCTCCTGAGGGGCGGGGCGCCGGAAGTTTCCATATTGAAAGACAGTGAAATCGTCGGCGACAGTGTTATAGGCGGGCGGGAGACCAACCTGCGGAAAGGCGCCTTCATGCGCACGCACGTTCCTGCTGAGCCGCAAAGGGACACCTATTCCAAGCCGATCCCCGACATTCTGGCGATCATCAAGGATTCCTACGGCGAACTGCGTCCCGCTGAACGCCGCGTCGCAGATGTCGTGCTTGCCGATGTGACGTTTGCGGTCGGCGCATCGAACGCCGAGATTGCCCGCAGGGCAGAGGCCAGCGAGCCGACCGTGACGCGTTTCTGCCGGGCCATTGGCTGCGACGGAGTCCGCGACTTCAAGCTCAAGCTGGCGCAGAGTGTTGTAGTGGGGCGCCTCTACCTCGCGCCGGGCGAACCGACCTCGCCCACCACCGACGGCTCGCCGCTCTGGAGCGTGGTGTTCGGCGAAGCGCGCAATGCCATCGCCGCTGTAGAGCGCAGCATCAATCCCGCCGAGATTCTTCGCGCCGCCGACCTGGTCGCCGCCGCCCACCAGGTGCTGGTTTTCGGTCTGGGCGGCAGTTCCACCTCGCTTGCCCACGAAACACAGAACCGCCTCTTCCGCTACGGCGTCGTTGCCATTACCCACTCGGACCCCTATGTCCTCAAGATGACGGCCGCCACGCTGAAGCCGAACGACCTTGTGATCGTGATTTCCGGCACTGGGCGCACCCGTGAGGTCATTGAGGTCGTCGAGCTTGCCAAGCACTACCGCGCCAAGGCCATCGGCATCACCACGCCCGACTCCGAGTTGGCCGCCATCTGCGACGTCCGGCTGACCGTCGACATTCCCGAGTATCCCGATCCGCTAAAGCCCACCGCCTCCCGCTATGCCTTTCTGTTGATCGTCGACCTGCTGGCTACCGCAGTTGGCTATCGCCTAGATGGCTCTGCGCGCGAAACCCTGCGCCGCATCAAGTACACAGTGCTCAACCACCGCAAGGGCAAGGTGCTCGAGCCCTTGGGAGACTGAGGCGCGCGCAGTTTATCAGTGTGCGAATGCCAGCACTCTATAAGGCAAGCGTGCCGCGCGGGCTGCAAAGTGCAGCTCGCCGGCCCATATGGCGCCTGGGGCGCTCACATCCTTCTCGGTCGTGGTCTTGGGGCCGCCCCGGGCACATTGCTGGAAAACCGCCGGGTCATCGCCAACAAGAAGGCCTGTGGCGAAGCTACACCGCCGTACCCGCCGCTCTGCTCTGATAGCGGCTGTTGGCGGCCGGCTTCTTCGCTCCAATTCTGCTGGGAACGCGGTGCGCGTTTCGGGCATCTGTCGAGTACCGCGCTGCTTCGGTATCATCTGGAACAGCAAGGCCACGAAGCGATTGCCGCTGCACGAAACCTGCAGGTAGCGCGTATAGTTCCGGGGCTGACGCACGGATTATGGAGGCGCCTACCTCGCCGGATTGTGACCATCGTCGGCCGCGCATCATCGCCACTCGCTTCAGCGGCATCCTCCGCTGCAGTGGCGAATGGACCGTCGGTTGCCAAGCCTCGCACGCGCCGGCAACACCCCCGCTTCCCGCCACTGCCACGCAACGCACTGACGCGCCAAATCGTCCGTTTACGCTCGAATGAGCCGCGCCATGCGTGCCATCATTGATCACGGTGATCTCGCGATGCGGCCCAAATGACCAGCGGCGCTAAAGCTTCCATCACGAGCTAGGCAGTTTCCCCGGGCCGATCATTTCCAATGCCGACCTCGGTCGAGTTCGCGCAAACGGATCGCGCCGCAGCGCATGACGAGCACCTGGCAAAGGACGTCACGCGACTGACAATTCCGTCAGTATGAATGGATTGTGACAGTGGACCATGGTTGAGTTGCGCCAACAGGAGCGTAGCGTAACCATGTCGAAGACTAAGAACCCGTCCGAAAATCCGATCAGGGACACTCTCCTCAGCCTCGCCAATTCGGCAAACAGCCCGCGCGATCTGATGAGCGCGGTACGCAAGGCGCACCCGGACGCCAAGAAGAAGGAGGTCATTAGGGCCGCCTTCGCGGCAATGATCGAACTGTCCGATCGGCAACCCTTCACGGCCAAGCAGTTGCAGGACTTCGCCATATCCAATCGCGGCAGCGAGGCGGAGTAGGGCAGCGGGGAGCAAGCCGAAGCTCCTGCCATGGGGATGCCTTCAGAAGCGTTGCTGCGGCTCTCCGCCGCCGCCCTCAGGTTCGGGCGGCCGGATCCGGGCTGGAAGCTAACACGCGTTTATGCGTAGTCACCGAAGCGTCGCAAAACCGTCATCCGGTTTTGGCTTGGCCTTTCTAGCAATGGCGTCCCTTTGCAAATGAGGACGACAATGAAAAACCTTCGCATTCTTGCCGCCCTGACGGCGGCTCTGCTTGGTTCCGTAACCCCCACTATCGCCGCCGAGGTCTTCAACCGCGTCGCGAGCTTCCCTGTCGCCCAGAACAATCCCGAGGCCGAGGTCACGTCGTCAGAGATCATCACTGCGTCGGACGATGGCATGCTGCTCGTCTATTCCGACAGCCCGGCGGGCGGCATCGGCTTTATCGACATCACCGATCCTAAGGCACCAAAGGCCGCCGGCTTCCTCTCGCTCGAAGGCGAGCCGACTTCGGTCACTATCGTCGGCGCCAAGGTCTATGCGGCGGTCAACACCTCCGAGAGCAAGGTCAACCCGTCGGGCAAGCTCGTTGTCGTCGATATCGCCACCAAGGCCATCGAAGCCACTGTCGATCTCGGCGGCCAGCCGGATTCGGTCACCCACAATCAGAAGGATGACCTCCTCGCTATCGCCATCGAGAACGAGCGCGACGAAGACCTCAACGACGGTGATCTGCCTCAGATGCCAGCGGGCTATCTGGTGCTGCTGTCCCTCAAGGATGGCGTGCTCGACCCGGCAAGCCTGAAGAAGGTCGACCTCACCGGCCTTGCCGAGGTCGGGCCCGAGGATCCGGAGCCCGAGTTCGTCGCCTTCAACGGCGTCGACGAAGTCGCCGTGACACTTCAGGAAAACAACCACATCGTCATCGTCGATGGTCGCACCGGCACCGTGAAGGCGCACTTCTCCGCCGGCGCGACGACCCTTGAGAATGTCGATACCAAGCGGGATGGCGCGCTGAAGTTCACCGGCAAGATGGAAGACGTCGCCCGCGAGCCCGACGCGGTGAAGTGGCTCGACGACAGTCGCCTTGTCATCGCCAACGAAGGCGACTGGAAGGGTGGCTCGCGCAGCTTCACCATCCTCAACAAGGATGGCACGGTTGCCTACGAGGCGGGCACCACGCTCGAGCTCGCTGCCGCGCAGATGGGCCATTATCCCGAGGCGCGCAACCGGAAGGGCGTCGAGCCCGAAGGCCTCGAAACGGGCACGTTCGGCGCTGACAAGCTGTTCTTTGTCGCCGAGGAGCGTTCCTCGCTCGTCGCCGTCTTCAAGGATACCGGTGCCGCGCCAGAGTATCTGCAGTCCCTGCCGTCGGGCATTTCTCCCGAAGGCCTCGTCGCGATCCCGGCGCGCAATCTGCTCGCCACCGCCAACGAACTCGATGCCCGCGCCGACGGCCTCGCTGGCTCGCATGTGATGATCTACGAGCGCGCCGAGGGCACGCCGGCCTATCCCGAGATAGTCTCCGACCTTGATGCCGACGGTCACCCGATAGGCTTTGCCGCGTTGTCTGGCGCTGTCGCCGATGCCGAAAAGCCGGGCACGCTCTATGTCGTTTCCGACAGTGTCCTGTCGGCACAGCCGTCGATCTATACCATTGATGCCACGCAAAAGCCGGCGCGCATCACCTCTAAGCTCATTGTCACCCGTGGCGGCGATGCGGCGCAGAAACTCGATCTCGAAGGCATCACGCTTGATGGCGAGGGCGGTTTCTGGCTGGCCTCCGAAGGCCGTTCGGATCGGCTCGTTCCGCACGCGCTCTACCATGTCGACAAGGATGGCAAGATCACCGAGGAAGTCGCCTTCCCCGAAGCGCTGCTCCCCTCCGAGATTCGCTTCGGCGCCGAGGGCGTCACCATGATCGGTGATACGCTCTGGGTCGCCATCCAGCGCGAGTGGAAGGACGATCCGGCCGGCCAGGTGAAGCTGCTGGGCTACAACACCAAGGACAAGAAGTGGACGGCCGTTCGCTATCCGCTCGATGCAGCCGCCGATGGCGCCTGGAATGGTCTCTCCGAGATCACCGCCCATGGCGACTATGTCTATCTCATCGAGCGAGACAACCAGGTCGCCGAGAAGGCCGCCCTGAAGAAGGTGTACCGCGTGCCGGTGGCTGAACTGCAGGGTGCCGAACTCGGTGGTGAGTTGCCGCTGGTCACCAAGGAGCTGGCGATCGACCTGCTGCCTCAACTGGCGCGTGCCAACGGCTATGCCGCTGAAAAGGTCGAAAGCCTCGCCATCGACAAGGACGGTATCGCCTACGTCATCACCGACAATGACGGTGTCGTCGACAATTCGGGCGAAACCTTCTTGTTCACCGTGACCCTCGGCAAGTAACCGAGCCACGCCTAAGTCCGCCAGATGCAGGGGCCGGCCTTTGGGTCGGCCCCGTGCTTTTCAGGTGTTTGGCGGATTGGTGGCCGCCGGTGTCGCCGTGCAGGTGTACCCTTTCACGCTCATTGTGTCGCACCGCCTCAGTGGCTGGGTGTCAGCGCAGCGTCAGGCTGGTCTTGGCATCTGGCCCCGTCGCCGGTTCCTGCCGCGATGGCGTGCGCAGGCCAAAGTGACGGAGATCCACCATGACACGAACCAAACACCTCGTTCCAAAGACCCCGTCGCCGTTCTCGGCGCGCCCTGCACGGTTGATTACCGGTGCCGCCCTGCTTGTGCTTCTCCCCGTACTTCCAGCCACCGCGGCCGATATCCGTGCACGGCTCACGCCCGAACTTGTCGCCCAGCACTGTATCGCCAATGGCGTCGGCAGTGATGTCGATGCGGTGTTCATGCTCGGGAGCGGCGAGCGTCTCAGCGGCTCGGTGCTCTGCACGGCCGAAGACATGGTAGTGCCACCCAAGCCGAAGGGCGGCAATGACGACGAAGACGAGGACGCGTATGAACAGGGCGACGACGATTGAAGTCGTTGCTCTTCCTTGCGGCGAGACCCACGGCCTCCCCGCGTCCAGCTGCAACAGCGAGGCCTCGCAGATGAGCCGATTGCACCTTCATACCGAACGCCATGCCATGGAGCGCGTCGGCTGGCTGCGCGCCGCCGTGCTTGGCGCCAATGATGGCATTGTGTCGACCTCCAGCCTCGTTGTCGGTGTCGCAGCGGCCTCGGCCGACCATGCCGCCATTCTTTCGGCGGGCGTGGCCGGCCTTGTTGCTGGTGCCCTTTCCATGGCGGCGGGCGAATATGTCTCTGTCAGCTCGCAGTCCGACACCGAAGCTGCCGACCTTGCGCGCGAGAAGCAGGAACTCGCGACGCTGCCGGAGCAGGAATTGAATGAACTCGCCGCTATCTACGAGGCGCGCGGGCTGAGTCCGGCCTTGGCCCGGCAAGTTGCCGAGGAGCTCACCGCCAAGGACGCGCTCGCGGCCCATGCCCGCGACGAACTCGGCATTGTTGGGCACCTGTCGGCCAATCCGCTCCAGGCTGCCGTCACCTCGGCCATCACCTTCGCTATCGGCGCCGTCGTGCCCCTCGCGGCAGTCATCCTCACCCCGCCATCGCTGATCCTGGTTGTCACCATGGTCGTCACCACGCTTGGCCTTGCCGTTCTGGGCGGGCTTGGCGGCTGGGTCGGGGGCGCCAGCGTCCTGCGTGCCGGCGTCCGCGTCGTGTTCTGGGGCGTGCTTGCGATGGCGATCACCTCGGCCGTCGGCTTTGTGTTCGGGCAGGTGGTGTAGGGGGCTGCGCCAATGCCGGCCCATCTTCTCCCGGTCGCCGCCGCGGCAGCCATCTGATGATGAGCCGGTCGCTTCCTGTCGTTCCGCGGTGAGCGCTGCGGGTCGGGTTGCTTGTCCCTGCGTCAGCGGTTCTTCTGCGTGAACGGCGCCATATCGCCGATATGCCGATGCATCCCGAGGTCGCGCCGCGCTGCCCGCCGATGGATCTCGGCGAAGTAGGGCTCGAACACGCGGTTTCGGGCTTCGAGGTCGCCGTGATGGGCGAGATAGGCGGGTAGGAGTTCGCGCAACTCGCTCAGCACTGCCGGCTCGTCAAGGCGGGTTATGCGGCCCTGCTCCAGCACGATGAGGCCATCGATCATCACGAGGTCCAGCGAGCGGCCGTTCTCGGCATAGACCAACTGCCGGGCGATATCGTTAAGCGGCGTAAAGCTGATGGTCGCAAGGTCGAGCAGCAGCATGTCCGCCGCCTTTCCCATCTCCAGCGACCCCGTCACGATGTCCAGCATCGCCGACCTCGCGCCGTCAATGGTCGCCATGCGGAGAATGTCGCCAGCATCGAGCCACTGGCTCGGGTCGGGGCCGGGCGCGGCGTGGACCAGTCCCGCCACCCGCATCAGATCCCACACGCTGGCGGTGTCGTTGGACGAGACCCCATCCGTGCCGAGCGCGACCGTGACGCCCGCATCGAGGAGGCGTCGCACCGGCGCCACGCCCGAGCCGAGCTTGAGGTTCGAAACAACATTGTGGGCAACCGACACGCCCGCGTCGCCCATCAGCGCCATGTCGTGATCGCTGACCCACACTGAATGGGCGATGGCGGTGTTGCGCCCGAGGACGCCCAGCCTGGCCATATAGGCGATGAGGCTTTCGCCGTGGAGATCGGTACCGGTCGCTGCCTGAACGCGGGTTTCGAGCACATGGGTGTGAAATGGCACGCCGCGTTCGAGCGCCATGTCGTAGCAGCCACGGTAGAAATCCGCCGAACATCGCTGCGGCGCTGATGGTGCCAGCATGAAGCGCAGCCGGCCATCGAAGCTCTCATGCAAGGTCGCGAAGGCCTGCTCGGCAAAATCGCGATAGGCGGCAAAGCCAAGCGGCGGCCCGAAATCGAGCAGTGACTTGAGATACTCGGGGAAAAGGTCATTGGCGCCGGGCACCGCATCGAGCGGCGGAACGTTCATCGTTCCGGCGGAGACGTTGGCGCGCAAGCCCGCCTCGCCATAGGCGCGGAACACGGTTGCGACCCGTTCGAGATCGTGCCGGGGCGGATCGAAGAAATCGTCGCAGACGGTAGTCACACCCGCGCGGATGGATTCGATCGCCAGTAGCTGGCTGCGGAGGAACAGCAGCCTGAGCCCGATCGGGTCGTCCATCAGGAATGGATAGGCATAGAGCAGCCAGATTTCGAGCGGCATGCGCTCGTAGCGGCCGCGCAGCAGCATCTCGCTCGAATGCATGTGCGCATTGACGAGGCCGGGCATGAGGAGCTTGCCGCGAGCATCAATCACCCGCGCGCCTTCCGGCGCAGCGAGGCCCGCTCCGATGGCGGCGATGCGGCCATGCGCGACCAGAAGGTCGGCGTTGAAGGGGGTGGTGCCGTGGGCAGCATCCATCGCGAGGATCGTGGCACCCCGGAACAGCGTCTCGGGCGTCATCATGGCAGGTTGCCGATCGCCTCCGTGATGAGGCGATAATAGGCGTTCGCGTCGCCCGAGCGCACCCAGAAGGCGTTGTGCGCTTTGCCGGTGATCTGCCAGTAATCGACCACGGTCATGCCCTGAGTCAGCTTGCCAGTGAGTTCGACCTCCACGGCACAGGTGCGGCCATCGAATATCTCCGGCGCGAGCATGTAGGCAGGCACGCATGGGCCGTGCAGCGGCGCTCCGTCCCATCCATATTTCTTGAGGTCGAAGGCTTCGGAGAAGGTCAGCATCTCGTCTGTCGCGCGGCCCGAGCGATTTCCGAGCGCCGAAAACGCGTCGAGCCGCCCCCGCGTCGAGCGCATCTGGTGCGTGACGTCGAGCGGCAGCAGCGTGATCTTGAGGCCCGATCGCAGCACGACGTCCGCGGCTTCCGGATCGACATAGCAGTTGAACTCGGCTGTGGGCGTGATGTTGCCGAGCTCGAAATAGGCGCCGAGCATGGCGACAATCTCTTTCACCCTGGGCACGATATCTGGCGCTATACGGAAAGCGAGCGCGAGATTGGTGAGCGGCGACAGCCCGCAGATGGTGACGCTGCCTTCGGGTCTGCTCCGCAGCGTTTCGATAATGAAATCAACGCCATGCTGTGCCTGGGGCCGTATCGCAGGCGTCGGCAGGTCCGGCCCATCGAGCCCGGTAGGGCCATGCACGTGCTCGGCCATGACCAGGTCGCGCCGCATTGGCAGCGGCGCCCCGGCAAACACCGGGATGTCCGGCCGACCGGCAAGTTCCAGCAGCTTCAGGCAATTGCCCAGTGTGTGGTCGAGACCGATATTGCCGGCAGTGGCCACGAGGCCAAGCACTTCGAAAGCATCGGGACGGCCGAGTATGGTGAGGATGGCGGCGGCCTGATCCTGTCCCGGATCGGTGAGGATGATCAATTGGCGGGTCATGAGCTGATCGTCCCCGGCGCGCCGCCGGGCTGCCACGCATAGAGCTCCCACACCTCGCCATCGGGGCCATGGAAATAGGCACACCAGGCGTTCCAGGGCGTGTCGCCCGGCGGCGACACGAAAATCACGCCCTTGTCCGCGAGGTCGCGATAGGCCGCGTCGAGCGCCGCAGGGCTCTCGAACTTTACCGCAATGAGCATGTTGGATTGGCCGCGATCGGTTTTCGCCCCGGTATTGGATGAGAGATGCTCGCGCTCCCACAGCGCGAGGGTGAGCCCCGCGCCCTTGAAGTCGGCAAAGCCGGGCGCGCGGTGCCACAGGTCGAAGCCAAGCCGGTCGCGGTAGAAGGCGACGGAGGTTTCGATATCGCGCACAAGGACGACGACATCATTGATCGGGTGGGTCTGCGCAAAGGCGGGCATGGGTGGTGGTTTCCTAGTTGTCGCGCAATTCGCCGAAGCCGCCGCCGGCGGCGCGCAACCCGCCCCGGAGCTTGCCGCTGAGCCAGACACCGAACACCGTGGCGACATAGGGCAGGGCCTGCAGCAGGTCATGCGGTAGTGCATCGCCGAAGCTCAGCTGCGCCCGGATGCCGAGCGCACTCACCACGGAGAAGAAGAAGGCCGCAAGCGTTGCACCGATCGGGTGTCCGGCCCCGAAAATCACCGCCGCAAACGCCATGAAGCCGCGGCCCGAGGTCATGTTCTGCGCAAACAGGTTGAGACTGCCGGCCGCGAGTTCCGCCCCGCCGATGGCCGCGAGGACGCCGCCCGCGAGCAGCGCCACGAGCCGCATCCGCGACGGGTTCACCCCGACGCTGCGCGCCGCGAACGGATGCTCGCCTGCCGCCGCGAGCCTCAGGCCGAACCGCGTTCGGCGCAGCAGTACCCACATCCCGAACACCACGAAAGGCAGCGCAAGAACGAAGATCGAGAGCGGCGCGAATGGCCCGAACAGCGGGCCGATGCGCGGTACACCAATGGGCGCGTTCACGGCGGAGAGGCTGCCATAGATCGCTTGCACAGCGAGCGCCGTACCGCCGATGCCGAGACCGGTAAGGCCCAGCCCGGCGATGATCGGATTGGCTTTCAGCCGGTCGATGACGAACCACAGCAGCGCGGACGCCAGCATGCACAGGAGCATGGCGATCGCCATCGCGACATAGAAATTGCCGGTAACAATGATGCCGAGCACCGTGGCGCAGGCCCCGATGATCATCAGCCCCTCCAGCCCGAGGTTCCACACTCCGGCCCGTTGCGCGATGACGCCGGCGAGCGTCACATAGACAAGCGGTGTGCCCGACCGCAGGATGGATATGATCAGGTCGATCATCGTGCGGCCCTCCTCAGCTTGAACAGGCGTTCGAGCGTTGCCGACTTGGCGGTGATGAACAGCGCAATTGCGGCGTTGATGATGTCGATGGCGGCGGCCGGCAACCCGGCCATCACCGGCAGGTAGAGCGCGGCGGAGGCGAGCCCGCCGAAGAACAGCGCGACAAATGCCGTGCCGATCACCGACAGGTTGGCGACGAGCGCGATAAGGATGGCGGTGAACCCGTGGGTGGGCAGGAAACCCGAGGCGATGCGGCCATTTGGGCCCATGAACTCGATGGTACCGGCAAGCCCGGCCAGCGCTCCCGAGATTGCAAAGCTCCATAGCCCGAGCCGGTCGATACGTGCGCCCTGCCAGGCCACCATCGTGCCGTTGCGACCCGAAAGCCCGGCAAGTACTCCGAAGGCAGTGCGGTTGACCAGCAGCCACATCACCACCCCCACCAGCACGGCTATGCCGATGATGATCGGAGAGATGCCGGTCGAGGTCGAGAGCCGGTAGGCGGCCTCGAGCGGTCGGCTCGACGCCTGCTGCCCGGACCCCGACGGATCCTTCAGCGGCCCCGAGGTGATCCAGACAAGAATGAGCCCGGCGATGAAGTTGCCCATCATCGTGGTGATCACTTCGTCCGTGCCCGATCGGACGCGCAGCAGTCCGGGCCACAGCGCCCAGAGTGCGCCGCCCAGCATGCCGGACAAGAGACAGAGTGGAACTACGATGGGCGCGGGCGCCCCGCGCATCAGTTCGGCCGCGACCGCCGCGAAGATGGCGCCCATGTAGAACTGGCCCTGCGCTCCGATATTGAAGAAGCCGACGCGGAACGAGAGTGCCACGCCAGCTGCGGTGATGAACAGCGGAATGCCCCAGCGCAGCGCCTGCGGCAGCGCGCCCTGGCGGAGAAACGCGCCATCCACCACGCTTTGCAGCATGAGCGGCGCCGAAAAGCCGGCAATCTGGAAGATCACCGCGCATAGCAGGATCGCGATGATGATGAACACCAGCGTGCGAAGGATGAGGGCAACCTGGTCCTGCATCAGCGGGCTCCCGTCATGGCAGCGCCAACGGCGCCAAGATCAAAGGGCGCGGTGAACTCCGCCACGATCCGGCCCGAGAGCATCACGACGATCCGGTCTGAAATGTCGAAGAGCTCATCGAGATCGGACGATATTACCAGCACCCCCGACCCTCGTGCCGCTGCGGCCCGCAGTGATTGCCATACAAAGGCGGTTGCGCCGATATCGAGCCCGCGCGTCGGCTGCGCCGCGATGATCAGCTTCGCGTCGTCGTCGACCTCGCGGGCGAGGATAACCTTCTGCGCATTGCCGCCCGACAGCGACCCGGCGCGCTGTGTGCTGGTTTCGTAGCGCACGCTCCAGGCCCTGAGGGCCCTGTCACAGGCCTCACGGATCCTGCGCGGCGCGATGAAGCTCAGCAGCTTTCCCTCGACCAGTTGGCGCGCCACCCAGTTCTCCCAAAGGGAACTCGTGAGGCTCAGGCCCTCGACATTGCGCTCGAACGGGATGATCCGCAGGCCGAGCCGCCTGCGTTCGGCCAGCGTCAGCTTCTCCGAGCCCACCCCCGCCAAATGCTGTGTGCCCGCTGTCGTTTCCACCAGCCCGGCAAGGGCACGGACCAGCGTGCGCTGGCCATTTCCCTCGACGCCCGCTACACCAACGATCTCGCCTGCGCGTATCGCAAGGCTCGCCTCGGCGAGTGCCGGACCCTCCGGGTCGGGACGTGTCGAAAGCGCGTTGAGGTCCGCCACTTTCGGTCGGGAATCGAGCCCCCGATGCGCCGTGTGGCTGATCTCTCCAGCGCCAAGTGCCGCCGCCACATCGCCGCTTGCCCCTGCCACCGCCTCCCCAACAATCAGCGTCGCAAGCAGTGGCGCAGTCACATCCGCCACCGGCAGCGGCCCAGCCACCAGCTTCCCGCCGCGCAGCACGGTTACCGTATCGGCAACTGCCAGAACCTCGCGAATCTTGTGCAATATCAGCAGGATGGTGACACCCTGTGCCTTGAGCCGACGCACCCGCTGGAACAGCGCCTCGATGCCGGTCGGCGACAGAACCGCCGTCGGTTCGTCGAGGATCAGGATCTTCGCATCTGTGACCAGCGCCCGCGCGATCTCGACGCCCTGCTGCGCCTCGACCGGCAGGTCGCGGATGCGGGCGGATGGGGCTACCGACACATCGAGGGCCGCCAGGTGGCTCTGCCAGCGACGCAGTAGTTGCGGCCGGCTATAGAGTGCACCCTTGCCGGTGAAGCCGAATTCCAGTGCCTCGGCGACGGTGAATGAGGGTGGTAGCGCAAAGCTCTGGTGCACAAGTTCCACCCCTTGGGCACGTGAGGCCGCGACATTGCCCGGCAATACACTGTTGCCGCTCACCTCGACGCTGCCGGAAGACGGCGCGACCAGCCCTGCGACGACGCGGGCGAATGTCGTCTTCCCCGCGCCGTTCTGGCCCACAACCGCATGGATCTGCCCGGGCGCAAACGCCACCGAGACGTCATCCAGCGCCTTCAGGCTGCCATAGGTGACACCGATCGCGCGGCAGGCAAGTGCATGTGCGGCCATTGCAGATCCTTCGCCGGATGAGGGTGGCCGGTCCGCGGGCACAGGAAAGCGGACCGGCCAGGTTCAGGTCAGAGTTCCGTGTTGAATGGCACCTTGATCGAACCATCGAGTATGCCCTTCTTGGCAGCTTCGATCTCGGGCCAGACCTCTTTCGCCTTGGCGGCGATCTCCTGGTTGCCTTCCATGTCGAAGACGGGCGAGTAGACGAAGTCGATAACCCCGGTGCCGAGGCCGGTATGCACATGCGTGCCGCCCGCCCAGTCCGAACCGATAGCCTTTGCCACTTCGTTGTAGAGCGACACGCCGAAATCGAGTGCCACGAGCCCGATCACCGACTTCGGCCCGAGCTTGTACTGTGCCGGGCTGATGGCACTGACGAGACGTCCATCGGCTTCGTTGGCGGCGGCGATGATGCCACCATCCGTCGCCGCCGAGTCGGTCTGGATATAGTCGATGCCGTCATTGTACATCTGCGTCGCGATTTCCTGACCCTTGGCAGGGTCTTGAAACGATCCGGCAAAGGCCGCGGTCACGGTGGCGCTCGGGTTGACCGCCAGCGCGCCCGCCTTCAGGGCGTTGAAATCGGCATTGAGCGGCGGGATCGAGATGCCGCCGATATAGCCGATCTTGCCGGTCTTGCTGATCTTGGCGGCGAACATGCCGGAGAGGTAGCAGCCGAGGTAATAGTCGTAGGAGACGGTGACGATATTCGGGATCGCGGGCTCGATCGGGTCGCCGAAGATCTGGATCCACTTGGTGTTCGGGTACTCTGGCGCCAGTGCCTTGAAAGGCTCTGCCACCTCGTTGAACGTAGAGACGATCACCGCAGCGCCGGCATCGCCAAGGGTGCGGAAGATGCTCTCGTAGCTCGCAGGGTCCGACGCATACACGGCGCGGTACTCGAAGCCCTTCTCGCTCGCGAGCTGCTTCAGCTTCTCGATCATCGAATCCACCGGGCCCGAGTCTCCGGCAGCCTGAGTATGCACGAGCGCCACCAGCCCGGTCTGGGCCTGGGCGAGGCTGGGCAAGAGCCCGGCGGCGAGGCCGGCCGCGGCGCTTGCCATCAGAAAGCCGCGGCGATCCATGCGATTGAGTTTGTCCGTCATGTCTTAACCCCTGTCATGCCCCTTCGGGCGGTTGATGTCCCTGTTTCAGTCCCTCCGGCTCACCCTGCCGGCAGTTCAGGTCGCTGCGCTCTCGGTTGTTGTGCTCAGACGCCGGGAGAGCTCGGCGCCGGATTCATGATCATCACGTCCTGCGTCTGTATGGCTTCGAGCGCCCAGACCTCGGAGATGAATTTCTGCCACTCAGGGTCGGCGTAGAGCGCCCTGCGCCGGGCCTCGCGGTCGGCGAGGCTGTCATAGGCCCACATCAGCACTATGGTGTGCAGGTGGCCGATCTCGGCGATGTAGAGCCCGACATAGCGGTTGAGATGCCGCTTCTGGATCAGCAGACCCTCTGCCTCGTATTTCTGCCGCCAGCGGTCCACCATGCCTGGCTTGAACGTGTAGGTGCGGTGTTCGAGGATCATGCTGTCGCATCCTGTGCATCGAGAATGAACTGGGCGCAGCGCTCGCCGATCATGATGGCCGGCGCATTGGTGTTGCCCGAAGAGATGATCGGCATGATCGACGCGTCCGCGACGCGCAGTCCCGAAATGCCGCGCACCCTGAGCCGGTCGTCGACCACGGCCATCGGGTCCGCGCCCATTTTGCAGGTGCCAACGGGGTGAAACGTCGTCATGGCCGTGGCGCGGAGCCATGCGGTGAGGTCGGCCTCCGACAGCTTGCCGGGCCCCGGCGCGATCTCGCCGCCACGATACGGATCGAAAGGCTTCTGCGCGATCACCTCGCGTGTGAGCCGGATGCCACGGATCATCGTGTCGATGTCGAACTGCGTCGCCAGGTAGTTTGGCTGGATCTTCGGCTTGTCGAGCGGATCGATCGACCGCAGCGTGATTTCGCCGCGGCTTTCCGGGTTTACCGGCCCCACCCGCAACGTGAAACCATGTACATCCTCGATCGCCCGTTTCTTGAACGGGTTGGGCAGGTGCAAATTGGCGGTCGACTCAAGGGCCGGCATGAAATGCAATTGCACATCAGGGGCGAGGAGTTCCGGCCGCGAGCGGACGAAGGCGCCCGCCTCATAGGGGAAAGTGGTGGTGATGCCGGTGCCGAGCAGCATGCCCTCGACCACCGAGAACGCGATTCTGTCCGCGCGAAGGTCCTTGTACAGGGTCACCGGCTTTGTGCATTGCCACGCCATGACGCAATCGACATGATCCTGCATGTTCTTGCCCACGCCCGGCAGGTCAAGAACCGGGTCGATCCCCAGCGCCCTGAGCTCATCGGCGGGCCCGATGCCCGAGAGCAGCAGTGCCTGCGGCGAGTTGACCGTACCGGCCGAGAGCACGATCTCGCTGCCGGAGGTTGCGCGCTTCACTTCACCGCCCTGTGCATACTCGATACCTGCGGCGCGGCCGTTTTCGATAATGATGCGTGTCAGGTGCGCGTCGGTCTCGACCGAGAGGTTTGGCCGGGCCAGCGCCGGCCTCAGGAACGCGAAGCTGGTCGACCAGCGCTTGCCGTTCCTAATGGTGAAGTCATATTTGCCGAAGCCTTCCTGTTCGGCGCCGTTGAAGTCATCGTTCGCCCGATAGCCCGCCGCGACGCCTGCCTCGACGAAGGTGTCGAACAGCGGGTTGCGCCCGCGCGAACGGGTGACGGTCAGTTCCCCATCCGGGCTGTGGAAGGCGTCGCGCCGTTGTTCATGGGATTCCGATCGGCGGAACGCCGGCAGCACATCCTCGTAGGACCAGCCGGAATTGCCCATCTGAGCCCAGCGGTCGTAGTCGTGGCGGTTGCCGCGCACATAAAGCATGCCGTTGATGGTTGACGAGCCGCCCAGCACCTTGCCGCGCGGCCAGTAGAGTTTCCGCCCATTGAGGGTCGGCACGGGCTCGGTGTGGTAGTGCCAGTTGTAGATGCCCGACTGGAACAGCTTCCCCATCAGCATGGGCAGCCGGAAGAGCGGGTTGCGGTCGCGCCCGCCCGCTTCGAGCAGCAGCACGCGATGAGCCGGATCGGCGCTGAGCCGGTTGGCTAGAACGCACCCGGCCGATCCGGCGCCCACGATGATGAAGTCATAACTCGTTCCCTGCATTCACCACGCGATGGGGGCAAGCCCCTTCGCCTCCAGAAATCGATTGCCCAGAACGAATGGATTCGGCTCGGCAAACAGCCGGTCGGCAAAAGCGGGATGCGCCCGCCGCGCGATGAACAGATCTGGCCCCTGCGCAAGCCCAAGCAGATCGAGCGTCTCGGCGGCGCTGTCACCGAAGGCGATGATGACGAGCGGCCTGCCGCGCCCGACCACTGTCTCCAGCGTCCTCAGCATCAGTGGCCGCCAGAGGGGCAGGTGGCCTTTCGCCTGGTGCGGGTCGACGGACACCTGGAATCGACTCAGCGTCAGCGCAGTATTGAGCAGCAGCACGCCCTCGCGCACCCAGTGATCGCCGATGTCCGAGGGAGCCTCGAAGCTCGATGCCGGGTCGGTGATCTGTTCGCGCACCGCCGGCCAATCGTCGAACGAGCGCGCAAAACCGGGCTCGCCGGTGCGGGCGGCATAGATCTGCTGCATGTAGGCGCGCACGCTTTTCGAGAACATTTTGTCGAGCTCGTGCCAGATCGCGAGGTTGCCGGCTTCGAAGGCCCGACCGGTGGCGAAGCCAGGCTCCGGATACGGGTCCTGCCCGAGAATGACGCAACGCACGCCCTCGGGCGCAATCCCGTCATAGGCAGCCAGCATATGCGCGCCCTTCGGTGCGCCTGGAAACACGCGGCCCCGGCGCGGCGGAAACACTGGTTCCCAGGGCTCGAGCATCAGCGCCGCGTCAATATCGGCAAAGCCCAGCTCGACCGGCCCGAGCGCGGCGGACCAGGCAAGCGGCAGATCGGCCTGCCAGCCCTCCATAATCTCCGCCATCGCATCTGTGAGCCGCATGGGCATCCGCAAGTTCCCCTAGCCGGGCGATAACCGAGTAAGTCAAAACCTGACCGAGGTGTCAACTTATGAGAGTGACAAACCTGACCGGAGCGTCAGATTTGTGCACAGCACCGCGACACCTCTTTCGTCCGGCTTGGCAGCCCGCTATAGCGGGGAGGCGAGTGAAGGAAGGACAATGGCCATGGCGGAGGTGGCGGAGCCGGCAGAGCGGAAGCCACGCGGGCGGCGCGAGCCCAACGAGGAGCGCATCCGCGCCCGCAACCAGCGGCTGATCCTGAAGGCTGCGATCGAGGTGTTCTCTAAAAAGGGCTTCGATGGCACGCCGATCAGCGAAATCGCCGAAAAGAGCGGGCTACCCAAGGCCAATGTCTACTACTACTTCGAGTCGAAGGAGGCGATCTACCGCGCGGTGATCGCCCACCTGATCCAGGGCTGGGACGATGCGCTCACCCATATCCGCCCGGAGGCCGACCCGCGCACCGCGCTTGAGGGCTATGTGCGCGCCAAGCTCGAGTATACTCGCAAGAACGCCAGCGAATCCCGGCTCTTCGCCTCGGAGATCATCCGTGGCGCCGAATACCTTACCCGCGCAGACCGCCAGCACATGAAGGATGTGACCGACAAGGCCGTGGCGATTGTCGATGGCTGGGTCGCTGCTGGCCAGCTGAAGCAGGTCAACGCCCGGCACCTGTTCATCATGCTCTGGTCGGCCACGCAGTTCTATGGCGACTTCGAGCCGCTCGCCGCCGATGCCCTGCTGGTGAAGCGGCTGACCTCACGTCATTACGAGGACGCGGCCCGCACCATCGTCGATACGGTGCTTGGCGGCATCCTGGCGGCCAGCGCCTGAGGCGCGTGTCGGTCATCCTCCCCGTCATTGAGGTTGGCCGCTTCGTTGCTTTCGGTCCCCGAGACGCGCAGCGCCCGTGCTAAACTCCTGTAATTTCAGTAAGAATTGCGAGATACTGTCTGCCCTTCGCCATCGGTGCCATCTCCGTCTTCGCAAAGGAGGTCGCAATGCAATTCGTTGTTCTGTTTGTCGTGTGCCTGGCCATATGCGCACTTGTCGGCTTTGTGCTTGCTCTGCCCGAAACGCGGCGCGGGCAGGCAGAAACCTTCATCGCTGCGGCCCCTCACCGGGTCATCGCGACGATCAAGGATGTTGCCGCCCAGCCTCAATGGCGAAAGTCAGTCGCCACGATCACGCTGACTGCTGATGGGTGGCGTGAGACGACCCGTGGCGGCGAGATCATCGCCTTCCAGTGGACCCGTCTGGATCCAGATCATCTCGAACTCGCCTTCACTTCGGCGGCTGGTTACGCGGGCACATGGTCCGCACGCCTGCGGAACGAGGCAGGATCGACGCATGTCCTCGTTGTCGAGGAAGCGCGCCTGCCCAATCCGATCACGCGGCTGCTCGCCCATTTGTTCTTTGATCCGGAGGCGTTCGCACGCAACTATCTCACCGATCTCAAGCTCCGGGTGGAGGCAGGTTCATGAAAAGCGAGAGCAAGCCGGCAAACGCCCGGCCGAAGAAGCCTACGGATTGGAAGAAGCGCTTCGGCGCTGCCAAGCCGCCGCATGTCGTTATGCTGCATTCGGATTTTGCCGGTGTGCGTGCAGGTAGCACCATGCTGATTTCGTCCCCCGCCGATATCGCGGGCTACATCGCCACGATACCGAACGGTGAGCGGCGCAGCATTGCGCGGATGCGGGGCGATCTGGCCCGCCGCGCCGGGGCAGATGCCATGTGCCCGGTCACTACCGCCATCTATCTGCGGATCGTTGCGGAGCTGGCCCTGTCCGATCTGGACAATGGCAAGGATCTGTCCGAGGTGCCGCCCTTCTGGCGGCTGATCGGACCAGACGACAAAGTCAGTCACAAGCTTTCCTGCGGGACAGACGGACTCCTGCACCTGCAGCGGCTCGATTCCGCCGCGCCGACGGCGCCTCCGCCCGCCACGGGCCTCTGAGCGAAGGTGCCGCGAGCGCGCCATCGGGCATTGCAGCAGAGGACCTCCGACGAGGCGGTTGTGCCTGCTCGATTGCGTCGTGGGGGGGTACGGAGGTGATTTCTCGCACAGGAGCAATCCACCAATAGTTCGGCTGGATTCCTGCCCCGAGCCGGCCCCACATTGCCCCCGATGAGGGTTGGAGGACTTTTCAATGACGCGTCTCGAAGGCGCTGCCGCAGCGCATCGTGGGCAGGCCAGCATTACGGCCATAAAGGCGATGCGGCTTGAAAGCGGGTTCTGTCTCATTCGTATCGATACCGATGCCGGTATCTCAGGCTATGGCGAATGTGGCGATATGGATGGGGACCACGCCCGCGCGGTGATCGCGAGCCATGCCGAGGGTGGCGGGCGGCTGCCGCACCTGAAGCTTCTCGGCAAGGACCCGCTGGCGGTACGCGTCCACCACCACAGCATGTTCACTGTCTTTCCGCAGCGACGCCGCGAGATACAGGTGCTCTCCGGCATCGACATGGCGCTGTGGGATCTCGCGGGCAGGCTGCTCGGCCAACCGGTCTATCAGCTGCTCGGCGGCAGGTTCCGCGACGATATCGAGCTCTACTCGCATTGCCCGCAAGGCGATTTCACTGACCCAGCCGCCTGGGCCGATCGTGCCGCCGAACTCAAGGCGGACCCGCATGGGTTCACCGCCTTCAAGGTGGATATCCACTCCTGCCTCGGCCTCCACATGCAGCAATATGTGCCGAGCCTGTCGCCGGGCGATATTCGCAAGGTGCGCCGCTCCTACGAACTGGCGCGTGAGCATCTGGGCGAAGACATCGACATCATCGTGCACTGCCATAACGAACTCGACACCCCGAGCGCCATCGCGGTGGCCGAGGCGGTGGAGCAGATCAAGCCGCTCTACTATGAGGATCCGCTGCAGCCGGGTTTCAACCAGAACTGGGCTGCTCTGCGTCGTCAGACCAACCTGCCGATCATGACCGGGGAGAACATCGAACTCGTCGACCAGGCCATGCCGTTCCTTCAGTCACAGGCCGTCGATTGCCTGCAGCCCGACATCGTCTGTTCGGGCGGCATAACCGGCACGCGGGCGATCGCAGACGCGGCGGCCCTCTACCGCACGCCAATCACGCTGCACAATGTCAGCGGGCTGCTGCTCAATCTCGCCAGCCAGCAACTTGCCGCCTCGATCTTCAACTGTCCGCGCATCGAATGCACCCGCAGCGCCACGCGCCTCGCTTGGGCGGATGAGAACCCGCTGAGGATCGCCAATGGCCGGATGCAGATCAACCACGGTCCCGGCCTCGGCTTCATGCCAGACAATGACTGGCTCAAGGGCCATCGTTACCTCAACGAACCCTGGTGGGGCTGAGCAACCTGCGGCCAAGGGTCCTTGTCGGATTTCAGAAAAGCCCGACGTCGGAGACTGCTAGCGGGGTGCGGTTGTCTCGCGCCCTGCTCACTGTCACGGCAGTGGTGCTGGTATCGCGTCCCGGAGGCGCAGAAACGCGGCGTCTGGCACCAGATGCGCGTCCCGACCCGGAATGCAGCCGATGTTCGATGTGAACGGTTTCTTAGCTACATAAATTCACACTCCGCGCGAAATCGGAGGGACGTAATGATTTCACTCTTCAAAAACCCGAAAAACGACTCCGCCAAGGCCGTGCTTGACGCTTTCTCCCAGTCACAGGCGATGATCGAATTCACACCGGACGGCATGATCGTCACCGCCAACCCGGTCTTCTGCGCTTTATTGGGATATGAGCTCGCCGAAATCATTGGAAAGCACCATTCGCTGTTTATTGATCCGGGTGAAACCGCAACGCCCGCCTACAGGCAATTCTGGGCCGATCTGCGCGCCGGCCAGTTCAAGGCCGAGGAGTTCCGTCGCATCGGCAAATCTGGCCAGTCCGTCTACATTCAGGCCTCCTACAATCCCGTCGTCGAAAACGGCAAGGTCACCCGCGTGGTGAAGATCGCCTCCGACGTAACCGCGCAGAAGAACGCCGCTGCTGAATGGAAGGGCCAGCTCGAGGCCATCTCCAGAGCCCAGGCGGTCATCGAGTTCACACTGGATGGCACTATCCTCGACGCCAACGCGAATTTTCTCGGCGCCGTCGGCTACACCATCGATGAGATCAAGGGGCGGCATCACCGCATGTTCGTTGATGCCGAGTATGCACGCTCCGCCGACTATCAGCAGTTCTGGGTGCGCCTTGCCGCGGGCGAACACTTCACTGCCGAATATGGCCGCATCGCCAAGGGTGGCCGGCAGATCTGGATCCAGGCGGTCTACAGCCCGATCCGCAATGCGGATGGGCGTCCCTACAAGGTCGTAAAGTATGCCTTGGACATCACGGCCCGGAAGCAGGCCGTGCTGCGCATCAGCCAAGCCTTGCACGAGCTGGCGGAAGGACGGCTTGACAACCACATCCCCGAAAAACTGCCGAACGAACTCGAAGACGTGCGGCAATCGTTCAACCTCTCCATCGACCGGCTCAGCCACATCGTTTCGGGCCTGCGGGATGCCGCATCCGCCTTGCGGACCGCGACGACGGAAATCATGTCCGGCACTGGCGATCTCGCGGATCGCACCAGCCGGCAGGCTGCGACCATCGAGGAAACCTCTGCCGCGATGGAGCAACTCGCCTCGACCGTCGCGGAAAACGCCAAGCGCGCCGAAATAGCCCGTGGGTCGTCGCTCGAAGTATCGGGCAATGCCCGCGACGCAGGCACCGCCATCGGCAATGCCAATTCCGCCATGGAGCGCATTGCTACTTCGTCCGGAAAGATCTCGAATATCATCGGCCTTATCGATGACATCGCCTTCCAGACGAACCTCCTTGCGCTGAACGCGTCCGTGGAGGCCGCGCGCGCTGGCGAAGCGGGCAAGGGCTTCGCTGTCGTTGCCGTTGAAGTCCGGCGCCTCGCGCAGTCGGCCGCCGAGGCATCCGCCGAAGTGAAGGCACTGATCGAACAATCTTCCCGCGAAGTCACCGGTGGCACCCGTCTGGTCGCGGAGGCCACCGACAAGGTCAATCGCGTGGTATCGGGCATCTACCGTAGCACCGAACTGGTCGAGCAGATTTCCGCGGCGACACAGGCGCAGGCCAGCGCCATCGCGGAAGTCTCGACCGCCGTGCGCCAGATGGATGAGATGACCCAGCACAATGCCGCCCTGGTGGAGGAAACCAACGCTGCGGTCGAGCAGACCGAGGGTCAGGCCGCTGAACTCGATCGTATTGTCGAACAGTTCGAGTTGGGCGCAGAGCATAGGCGTCATCGCGCGGCGTAGTGCCGGCTGAACGACTGCGTCTTGAGTCCATGCCGGGTGCCCCACAGCGCCCGGCATGGCCTTGGCGAGTGCTTTGCGTCAATCCGTGCGTGTGCGCTTGGGCGTAGCTTGGAATTCACGACCGATCGGACCCGGCTCGAACGGCAGTTGCGTGACCAGGCGCGCGATAGGCTGCGCGACCTGTCGCATTCCAACAAGCGCATCCACCAGCTTGCATTGCAACTCGACCGCTCGCCTCACGGAACGCGACAATCGACAATGGACTCTATTGCCGCCAGGGGCGGCATGGGGAGCGCTGGTCACCACGCCACGCAACCATGTCAGACCTGTTCGTTTCCTGTCCCGCATATGCCGATGGCACGGGCGCTGAAGCTGCATGCATCGACATTTAGTTAACTTCTCCTGTGTCTTAATACGTACAGGGAATGAATTTATCCGAAAGTGATCGCTTTGCTGCACGGGCACGGGCCGACGTGAGCCGCTCCCCTTTTGGGGTGTGCGCTTGCCGTTTGGCGAGGTGTCGGGCTGCAGGCAATCGGAGAATCCGAGGGGAATAATGACACTAAAGACACGTCTGAGCATTTCGTTGGGGATGCTCACGGCAGTGATAGCTGCGCTGATTGGGGCAGGTTGCTTCAGCCTGATGGTGATGCGCGCCAACACCAACATGCTGGTCAATGACCACATGCGGCCCATCAGCAATCTGAAGATAATCGCCGATGCCTATGCGGTGGCGATCGTTGACAATGTTCACAAGACACGCGCTGGAACGGTGTCGTGGGAGCAGTCAGCTCAGGTTATGGCGGACGCGCAGTCTCAGATCGAGCAACTCTGGACTGCCGAACTCGCCAGGGTGAAGCCCGAAGAGGACCAGATCGCCGAGGCGCCTGTCGAAAAGGCGATCGCGGCAGCCGCTACAGAGATGGAGCACCTTACTGCGATCCTCAAGGCCCAGGACCAGGCGGCGCTGGTGGATTTCGCTGAGAAGCGCCTTTACCCCGCCATCGATCCCATCAGTGCGGCCATTTCCGATGAGATTGTTCTTCTGCAGAACAATGCCATCGACGACCTGGTGGAGATTGGAAGCTTCCAGGACATGATCTTGGTCGCGATTGTTCTTGCGGGCGCTCTTGCTGTTGGAGCGATCGGGTATGGCGGATATGTCATCATCCGCAGCGTTGCCGAGCGCCTGCGCAAGCTGCAATTGGCTGTGACGCGGGTTGCGAGTGGCTTGCTTGAGGAAGTGATACCCTTCACTTCTCGTGGCGACGAAATCGGGCTCATGGCGCAGGCTGCCGAGATCTTCCGGCAGAAGAGTCTTGACTTGAAGACCCTCGCATCTCGTGAGACAGCCGATATGGCTTCCCGCGAAACCCAGCGCCGGGCAATGATGTCGGAGCTCCAGGGCGCGTTCAGTTCCGTGGTCAATGCAGCACGTTCGGGCAATCTTGAGGCTCGGGTTACCGCGCACTTTGCCGATGCTGAGCTGAACGCCCTCGCCGCCGACGTCAACCAGTTGCTCGATACGGTCGAAACCGGCATTTCTGCCACGGGCGCGGTATTGACCTCGTTGGCCAAGGCCAATCTCGAGCCGCGTGTGAAGGGTGCATTCGAGGGCGCATTCGGGCAATTGCGGGATGATACGAATGCCGTGGCCGAGAAGATGACGGAGATCGTTAAGGACATGCGCAAGACCTCAAGCTCCTTGCGCACCGCGACCTCCGAGCTTCTTGCGGGGGCCAACGACTTGTCGGAGCGCACCACCCGGCAAGCTGCGACCCTTGAGGAGACATCCACGGCGATCGAACAACTCGCGGTCACTGTGTCCGACAACGCCAAGAGTGCGGGAGACGCATCAAAGCTCACAGACACGGCCTCTGCGACTGCAGAAGAAACCGGCTCGACGGTCTTGCGGGCACGCGAGGCGATGGAACGCATTACCGCGTCTTCCTCGCAGATCGCGGCGATCATTGGCATCATTGACGGCATCGCGTTTCAGACCAACCTGCTGGCGCTCAACGCGTCGGTCGAAGCGGCCAGAGCGGGTGATGCTGGCAAGGGGTTTGCCGTTGTCGCTCAGGAGGTTCGCCGGCTGGCACAGTCGGCGGCGCAGTCCTCGGCAGAGGTCAAGTCATTGATTGCGCGCAGTGAAGGGGAGATACGGACCGGTGCCGATCTGGTGAACACGGCTTCGGCTGGCCTCGCCTCTGTGCTCGCATCGGTTCGCCAGAGCGCCGAGATGATCCGCAAGATCGCCGTGGCCAGCCATGGTCAGGCTGAAGCCATCCATGAGGTCACCTTTGCGGTGCGGCAACTGGACGAGGCTACGCAACACAATGCGGCGCTGGTCGAACAGACCAATGCCGCCATCGAGCAGACGGAGAGCCAGGCCATCGCTGTGGACGACTTGGTATCAGTGTTTCAGCTCGGCTCAGAGGCAAGCTCCACGACGACGAGGAAGCGGTTGCTCTCTCGCGCCGCGTGAAGTCCCCGGGCAAGACCGCCCCTCCATCACCGCGGCCGCCGCCCCGCCCTGGACGGCGGCGGCCGCGCTCCTCTCATGTTTGCTGCCCACTGGCTCCAATGACTGCGATCGAGGCGATGCCCAATGGCGCCGGACTGTGCGCATGCCGTTCTCCGGACGATGCGTGCGGCACTGGCGGGTCGAAACACCGCGTCCGCAGCGGAACGCCGATCCGACTCAGGTCACGCTGAGCCGTTGCTTCCGCGGGACCCGTCGAGTCTCACGATTGCGGGGTTCTGGTGCGATCATCCACGATCCGGCCGTCCGCGAGCGTGACGACGCGGCTTGCGCGGTCGATGACCCGCTGGTCATGCGTGACAACAAGCAGTGTCGTGCCCCTCTCCAGCGCCAGCGCCTCGAACAGGTCGAGCACGCGCCCCCCAGCTTCGGCATCGAGCGCCGCAGTCGGTTCATCGGCAAATACCAGGTCGGGATTGCCCACCAGGGCCCGGGCGACGGCGACCCGCTGCTTCTGCCCGCCCGAAAGATTCTTCGGCAGGTAGCCATGTCGATCTCGTAGCCCGACCATATCGAGCGCGTGCGCTGCCGCCTCCTGCCAGGGTTGAGTGAGCTCGCCGCCATGTAGTTCGAGCCCCAGCCGCACGTTTTGAATGGCGCTCAGCGCCGGATGAAGGTTGTGGGCTTGAAAGATGAAACCCATGCGCCGCCTGAGACGCACGCGTTGCGCTTCGTCGGCCGTTTCGACTGAGGTTCCCAGCACGTCGACTCGACCCTGTTGCACGCGCCGCAGGCAGGCAAGCAGGGTCAGGAGCGTGGTCTTTCCCGAGCCGGACGCGCCTTTCATCACAACCAGCTCTCCGCGTCGCAGCGTGAGATCCAGATCGAACAGCACCTGTGCGCGGGCTTCGCCCGTGCCGAAGGCGTGCTGCAAGGCTTCAACAGTGATCACCGGACTGGCATGCATCAGTAAAGCTCCGCCGGATCGGCCGTCGCAACGCGGCGGGCTGCGAAAAGGCCCGAGAGTATCGCCGCGACCAGTGCCCCGACGACAACGCTCATGGCTCTGTCGAGAGTCATCCCGAGAGGCAGGCCCGTGGTATCGGCAAGGGCGGAATAAATGAGGCTCGCGACGAGCGCCCCTGGCACGAAGCCACCGATGGCAAGGATCACGGCCTGTTCCAGCACTACGCTGGTGAAGTAGCGGTTGCGATAGCCAATCGCTTTCAGCGTTGCGTACTCGCGGATATGGTCGGACACCTCGGTCGACAGCACCTGATAGACGATGACGAGGCCGACCATGATTCCCATGATCGCGCCAAAGCCGAAGATCACGCCTATGGGGCGCTCCACCGTCTGGTAGGCCTGCTCCCCACTGCGTGCGTCGGCAACCGTCCTGACCAGCACCCCGGGCACATCCAGCTTCGCCCTCAGGGCCGCCAGCACCTGCTGTGCGTCGACCCCCGCCGATAGCCGCACCAGCACGTGGTTGGGCGCCCGTGCCGAGCGGTCGGGGAATATCCTCAGGAATGTCTGGTCGGAAACGAAGGCATAGCCGTCGGATTCGAAACCTGCGCCGATCGCGAAGCTGCCTGCCAGGGCGAGTTGCCGTTTATTGGCTTCGAACATCAGCGGCGGACCATTTTCTACCCTCTCGCGCAGCGCGGGGTCGAGAAAGCGTGACTTCTTGTCGAGCAACACTGTATCGGCCTGACGCAGCCGTTCGGCGCCCGCCGCGATATCGGCATCCCAGAATGGGGCAAGCGCCGAGGGATTGGCTCCAAACACGGTGAGTGCCAGGTCTGTGGTGTTCACGCCCTCCAGCCGCAACGTGCCCACGAACAATGGCGTCGCCGCCGCAATGCCCGGCACTGACAAGGCATCGAGCATGACTTGCCGCGGGATATTGGCCCCATCCTGCAAGGTACGCGTCCCCGCCCCGGAAATGATGAGGTCCGCACTGGTCTTCTGGTATGGCAGTCCTACCGCTGTGGTCAGCGCGCCAAGAAAGCCCAGCTGAAAGAAGACCAACAGGCAGGCAAAGGCAACCCCGGCAATCGCCGCGATCAGGCGACCCTTTCGATGCCGCAGTTGCAGCCAGCCTACCGGCAGGCGCCTGAGCAGGATTTCGAGCAGGTAGGTCACGGCAGGTCACCCAAGCTGGAGATATCCGCCACGACCTGCAGCCCGATCAGCTTGCGCGCGAGTTCGGCGGAGGCCGCGTTGAGTTCCACCCGCACATCAATCACGCGGCTGTCCGTGTTGGCGGCCGGGTCTGCGTCAAACACGGCCTGGCGCCGCACTTCGGTGCCGATGGCGATGACCTTGCCGGCCAGTGTATCGGGAATGGCCGCCGCCCGCAGGGAAACTGTAGCTCCCGTCGTCACATCGGCTATGCGGTCCTGGTGCACTTCCAGTTCGGCTTCGATCGGGCCGCTCGCCGCTATGCGGACAACACCGGCGCTGGATACCGGCTCGCCTATGCGCGCCTCCACCGACAGCACCATCCCTGTAAAGGGCGCACGGACGGTCGCTTCGGCCACGGCGATCCGGGCGAGTTCCAGGTCGGCCTCTGCAGCGCGGAGCGCCTCGGCCGCCGCGACGATGTCCGGATGCTGGTCCGTCGCCGTGGCGAGGCGCACCTGCCGGGCGCGCGCTTGGTCCAGCTGTGCCAGTCGGACGTCGAGTTCGGTTTGCAGGTCTTCGAGGCTTGCCTGAGAGATGGCATTCGTCGGAGAGAGCTGTCGGGCGCGGGCAAGACTGCGCTCGGCTTGCGCCAGTTGCGCTTCCGCGAGGGCTATTGCGGCCTTTGCCGCCGCGGCATCGGAGTCGAGAGAAAGCCGGCTCTGCGCCAGGGCGGCGGACTTGCCCCGCACATTCGCCTCGGCGCCGGCGAGATTGGCCGCCGCGCGCGGGAGAGTATCCAGCGCCGCGATCGCGTCGCCTGCCTGCACAATGTCGCCTTCGCTCACCAGAATACCGGTTACCACCGCCCCGCGTACGCTTTCGGCCGGCATCACCGCTGTCACGCCACCCCGCGGGGCGATCACGCCGAGTGCCGCGAGATGCGGGAGTGCAGCATCCGGAGAGACCGCCGCCGCGACTGGCGCGCCAGTGCCATCTGCGGTGCCGCTCACGGCAGTCAGGGCAACGCCGGCGCCCAGCACAGCCACCCCGAGCACGACCCACACGAGCCCGCTGCGCCAAAGCGGTCGTGCGCCGCCCGCGGGTTTTCTGTTCACTGCCAGGAGGGGGAGTGGTGTTTCCGCCCGAGAGTGTGCTGCTTGTTCGCTCATCATCATGTTCCGTCATCGATGTTATTGACATATATGTCAGCAGCGTTAATGACAAGCATGTCAATAAGTGGATTTGACGACATGGACGAAACCATTCGGAAACGCCAACGCCGCAAGGACGAACGTCCAGGCGAGATCATGTCGGCAGCCCTGCAGGAGTTTGCGCTCAACGGCTTTGCCGGCGCCAAACTCACGCAGGTCGCTCGCCGCGCCGGGATCTCGCATGGCACCATCTACAATTACTTCGATACCAAGGAGGCATTGTTCCGGGCGCTGTTCCGAGCGCACTTTGTCGAGCCCCTTGGCGATGAACAGATGGTGGACGCCTTCGGCGACGCTCCTTTCGCCGATATCCTGCGGGCCATACTGCGTGTAGCCTTCCGTCAGGCTGCGCATTCCGAGGCCGTGGTGCTGATGCGCATCCTGCTGCTGGAGTGGCAGCGGTTTCCTGATCTTGCGGAAGAATGTTATCGCGAATTGTTCGGCAAGGCCGAAGCTATGCTGCGGCAACTGATCGACTACGGGATCGCGCGCGGTGAACTGGCGCCCTCGCGCATTGATGATAGCCCGCTGGTGCTGCTCGCACCTGGTATCAATGCTGCTCTGTTCGGCCCGCTCAGCGGGCTGCCGGATTGGGAGGAACGCGCCGAAATTGCCATAGATGCTTTCGCTGAATCGTTCGTCCGTGGGCTCAGGAAACCCTGATCCGCGCTTGGTGCGCGCTTGAGCGAGAGCAGGGGACGCCGAAATTCGGGAGCATGGCGGCGGAAACAACCAGTTGAATGCACCAACCGATCTGTGGTGTTCCGTCGTGATGGCGCCAACTCGTCGGCACTTCTTTGAGGTGGACCGGGTGGCGACCCTTGGGCTGGCGGCCTGGCTCTGCGCGCGTCCCTCCACGATGCCTGCATCTGACCACCGGCACAAACACGGTGCGTTGTTTCAATCTGGCCTATTCTGAAGGTGCGGCAGATTGCCTGTCGGCAACGCACGGCTTGTCGCGAGCCGATCTGTGCCCTAGATGCAAAGGGTGCAGGTTCGCCTGCGCGAGTTCTCAGGGCGGGGTGCAATTCCCCACCGGCGGTGATTGTGCCGATGGCGCATCAGCCCGCGAGCGCCTCCCCTTTGGGGAGGGTCAGCAGATCCGGTGAAACTCCGGAGCCGACGGTATAGTCCGGATGGAAGAGAACACATGATCGGCCAAGCGTGCTATCCGCCCCCGGATAGTGCGCTTGTTGTGTCATGCGCCCTGGAACTCATCGGTTTGACGATGGTCCGGAGCATGACGAAAGCACCTAGCCCGCCTGATTTTGAACTAACGCCGGCCTGTCTTGCCGCAGCTTTCGCGCAGGCGCTGGCTCTGGCTCGCGCCTTTGAGGGCGCCACGGCGCCCAATCCGCCAGTCGGCTGCGTTCTCCTCGATGCGGCAGGGGCAGTCGTGGCCACAGGTGCGCATGAGCGCGCCGGCGCCCCGCACGCTGAAGCCGCTGCCCTTGCGGCCGCACGCGCTGCGCTGTCCTTTGATCGTGCGCGGGTCGCTATCGTTACGCTCGAACCCTGCAACCATCATGGCCGAACCCCGCCCTGCACAGCGGCGCTCCTCACCGCGCCAGTGCAGCAGATCTGGATCGCCTGCCGCGACCCCAATCCAGGGGTTGCGGGGGGTGGCCTTGAGCGGCTGCGCGCCGAAGGTCGGCACGTCAGGCTCTGGGCCGATCTTGCCCATGAAGGGGCCAAGGCCTTGGCAGCAGATGCTGAGCGGCTGCTTGCGCCGTTCACCAGGCACAGCCGCACCGGCATGCCTTTCGTCACCGTCAAGCAGGCCTTGACGCCTTCAGGGTCGATGATCCCTGGGCCCGGGCAAAAGACATTCACTGGCGCGATGGCGCTGGACCTTGCCCATCATCTGCGCCGACGCGCCGACGCCGTGCTCACGGGTTCAGGCACCATCATCGCGGACGACCCGTTGTTCACGGTGCGGCGTGTGGCCGACCACGTTGGAAAGCGGCGAATACTCGTCATCCTCGACCGGCGAAGGCGGGTGATGCCGGCCTATCTTGAGGCGGCAGCGGCCCGTGGCTTCGACGTGTGGGTGGAGGACGACATCGAGATCGCCCTTCGCCGTCTGGGCCACGCAGGTGTGCTCGAAGTGCTCGTCGAGGCGGGGCCCGCCCTTACCTCAGCCGTGCTCGCCGGTCCCCATTGGGACGAGCACGTGCTGATCCGGCAAGGCGCGCGGGCCGATCTTGCCGATGCCGTGTCGGTCATCCGTCGCGGCGCAAATCTCCCCCTCATCCCAAAAGGACCGCCATGTTCTCTGGAATAGTCGAACGGCTTGCCCCCGTCACAGGCAGCGACCGCATAGATGGGGCGCTCGCGCTCGAGATTGGTACCGGCTTTGTCGATCTCGAACTGGGTGAAAGCGTCGCGGTCAATGGCGTATGCCTTACCGTCACCAGCCGACAGCCGACGGGCGAAGCTCGTTTCTTCGCCAGCCCGGAAACGCTGCAGCGCACCAGTCTTGGCCGTTTGCAGGCAGGCGATGCGGTCAATATCGAGCGGGCCGTCAACCTTGCCACAAGGCTCTCAGGCCATCTCGTTCAGGGCCATGTCGATGGCCTCGCGCGGCTTGCGGCGCGGCAGGAGGTTGATGGTGCCTGGAACCACGAATTCGTGCTGCCACCGGAGCTTGGCCGTTACACCGTGGAAAAGGGCTCCATCGCTCTCGACGGCATCAGCCTCACCCTCAACGCCGTTCGCCCCGTTCCCGAGGGGGTCGGTGTCGCGGTGACCATCATCCCCCACACCTGGACCCATACCAATCTGCACCGCCTCTCGATCGGCGACCTCCTCAATGTCGAGGTCGACGTCATGGCCAAATATGTGGAGCGCCTATGCAAGCCCTATCTCTAGCCCTCGCTGCGCTGCAGCGCGGCGAAATGGTCATCCTGCTCGACGACGAAAACCGCGAGAACGAGGGGGATCTGGTGCTGGCCGCCGAGTTCGTCACCCCCGAGGCCATCAACTTCATGGCCCGTTTCGGCCGCGGGTTGATCTGTGTGGCGCTCACCTCAGGGCAGGCCGACCGGCTCGGCCTGCCGCCCATGGTGGCCGACAACCGCGCCCGCCGCTCGACGGCCTTCACCATCTCTGTCGAGGCGCGCGAGGGTATCAGCACCGGCATATCCGCCCATGACCGCGCCCGTACCGTCGCGGTCATCGCCGATCCCGTCTCGACCCCTGCTGATATCGCGTCGCCCGGGCACATCTTCCCCTTGCGGGCGCGCGACGGCGGCGTTCTGGTGCGCGATGGCCATACCGAAGGTGCCATTGATCTGATGCGGCTCGCCGGGCTCAATCCGGCTGGCGTCATCTGCGAAGTGATGCGGGATGATGGCCATATGGCGCGCCGGCCTGACCTCATGCGCTTCGCCGCCGAACATGGCGTCGCCATGGTCACCATCCGGCAGATCGCCGATCATCGGCTGGCGACCGAAGTGCTGGTCGACGAGGTGGCGCGCGCCAGCCTGCCCACCATGCATGCGTCTCTGCCCCTGGAGATGCGGGCCTTTCGCAGTCGTATCGATGGCAGCGAGCATCTGGCGCTGGTGCGGGCACCATTGGCGGGCACGCCGCTGGTCCGTATCCATTCCGAGTGCCTCACCGGCGATGCCATCGGTTCGCTGCGCTGCGACTGCGGCCCGCAATTGCAGGAATCTCTCCGGCAGGTCGCGACGAGCCACGGCGGTGCGGTCATCTACCTGCGCGGCCAGGAGGGGCGGGGGATCGGCCTCGCCAACAAGGTCCGCGCCTATGCGCTCCAGGACGAAGGCGCCGATACTGTGGATGCCAATGCCGCGCTCGGCCTGCCGGTCGATGCCCGCGACTATGGCATCGCCGCGCAGATACTGAAGGCCCTCGGCATTGCGCAGTTGCGCCTTCTCTCCAACAACCCCGCCAAAGCCGAAGCGCTCGGCGCCTATGGCATCGCAGTCAGCGAGCGTGTCCCGCTCGTCATTCCCGCCAACCCGTTCAACTGGCGCTATCTGCACACCAAGCGCACGCGGCTTGGCCATACCTTTCACGATCAGGAGTTCGAGAACAATGTCCGCTGAGTTGACGCCCCGCATCGCCATCATCGTCAGTTCCTTCAATGGTGAAGTCACCGAGGGGCTTCGGCGCGGTGCGCTTGCCGTGCTCGCCGAACACGACATCGCACCGGGACAGGTCGGCATGTTCTCGGCCCCGGGCGCCTTCGAGATGCCGCTGCTCGCGCGCAAGGCTGCCCTTTCCGGCTATGACGGCGTGGTCTGCCTCGGCTGCGTGATCAAGGGCGATACCGCGCATTTCGAGTATATCAGCGAGGCGACCGCGCATGGCCTGATGCAGGCGGGTCTCGAGACTGGCAAGCCGATCGCATTCGGTGTCCTAACCACCTATACCGAGCAGCAGGCGATCGATCGCAGCCGGGATGACGCGCACAACAAGGGCCGCGAAGCCGCTTCCGCCTGTCTTGCTGCAATCGCCGCCCTTCGCGCCATGGACGGGCCGGCGTGACGGCAACGCCTGCCGTATCCCGATGCCGCCCAACGGCTTGACCAGTCGCATCTCTCCGTTGGGCGAGCCTCTGCAATAGCGCTAGGCGGCGACGGTGACGGCGCCCAGCACCTCCCATTTCGGCGTGATGCCAAGGCCCGGAGCATTAGTGGTCGTCATCCGGCCATTGACGCGCTTGGGCGCTCCATCGGCGATATCGACAGTCCCATAGGAGTTGAAGTCGGTCGCCGAAAAGCAGAGCTCCTCGGGCGTCGAACGCGCTAGATGTGCGATGGTTGCCGTCACGATGTCGCCACCCCAGGTATCCTCGATTGTCATCGGTATGCGATGCGCCACGCAGAGATCGCGGATCTGCTTGGCCTTGGTGAGGCCGCCGACCTTCGAGATCTTGAGGTTGATGATGTCGAACGCGTCTTCGGCAAGCCCCTTGAGCAACATGCCGACGCCGTCGATGTTCTCGTCGAGGATGAACGGTAGCGCGGTGCGGCGGCGCACGGACACGCTCTCGTCATAGCTCATGCAGGGCTGCTCGATATAGACGTCGAGGTCCTTGACGGCATTCACCACACGCGCCGCGTCGGCCATGGTCCAACCGGTATTGGCGTCACAGACGAGGATGTCCGTCGGCTGGAGAATGGCCCGGCAGGCACGGATGCGTGCGATGTCGTCATTGGCGTCGCCGCCCACCTTGAGCTGGAACTTGGTGTAGCCCTCGGCGCGATAGCCGGCGATCTTCTCGGCCATGACGCTGGCGTCTTCCTGGCTGATCGCCCGGTAGAGCTTGATCTCGTCCTGTTCCGCGCCGCCGAGCAGGGTGTGCAGCGGCAGGCCGGATACCTTGCCAAGAATATCCCAGCAGGCAATGTCGATCGGCGCCTTCACATAGGGGTGGCCGCGCAGCACGGCGTCCATACGCCGATTGAGCGGACCCAGCGCGGTTGGGTCCATGCCGATCAGCTTGGGGGCGATCTCCTCGAGACCGGAGCGCACCCCCTTGGCATAGGCGGGCAGATAGGCTGACCCGAGCGGGCAGCATTCGGCGTAACCGGTAATGCCCGCATCGGTTTCGACGGCCACCACGGTGGCGTCGAACACGTCGATGAAGTTGCCGCCCGACCACTTGTAGCGACCCTCGCGCAGCGGCAGGCCGACCTGCCAGTATTTGATAGCGGTGATCTTCATCAGAAGCGTCCTTCAAGGGGCCAGGTGTCGGAAAGTCGGTAGCCGGAGGGCCAGGGGTCGGCGGGGTCCAGCATCTCCTGCCGGGTGCCGGTGATCCAGGCTCGGCCGGAAATGACTGGAACGATGGCCGGTCGGCCACCGATGGTGGTCGCGCGCTCGATGCGGCAATGGAACTCCGAGCCGATGATCGAGCGGCCGACGAAGCGCTCGCCCACCTGCATCTCGCCGCGCGCATGCAGCACGGCCATGCGCGCAGAACAGCCGGTGCCGCATGGCGAGCGATCGATCTTGCCCGGGCGGATCGCGACGGCATTGGCCGCGGTCAGCACGCCCTCGGCAGTGCGCTCTATAGGTGCGGTGATCTGACAGAACGAGATATGGTCCCAGCCGGCATTCTCGGGGTGCACGAACCCGAGTTGTTCGTTGGCCGCCCGGGTGATCTTCATGCCGGTGCTTGCCACGTCCCGAGCCTCGTCCGGGGTCAGCGAGAACCCCAGCCGCGCCGCGGGTACGAACACAAAACTATCCCCGCCATAGGCCGTGTCGACGCGCAGTGACCCGATGCCCTCGACCTCGATGATCGCATCGAGCTTGTCGACGAACGAGGGATGGTTGGTGACGTGAATGCGCTCGGCCTTGCCGCTGCGGCACTCGGCAGTGATCTCGATCAATCCGCCCGGCGCCTCGAGTACCAGCCTCGTAACCGGCTCAGTCATCGGCACGATGCCGGTATCGAGCAGCACGGTCGCCACGCACATCGAATTGGAGCCCGACATTGGCGGGGTGTCTTGCGGCTCCATCACGATCCAGCCCATCTGGGCCTGTGGGTTCTTGGGCGGAACAAGGAGGCTGACATGGCGAAAAACACCGCCGCGCGGCTCGTTGAGTACGAAGTTGCGCAGCGTCTCGTCGCTGGCGATGAAGTTGCGCTGTTCCCACACCGTGTCGCCAGGTGGGGGCGTAACTCCGCCGACAATGACGTCACCGACCTCACCCTCCGCATGGGCAGAAACAACGTGGACCAGCTTGGAGGAACGCATCTACAGGACCGAGTTGAGGAAGGCCCGGGTCTCGGGCATCTGGGGGGATTCAAAGATCTGCTGCGGACTGCCGATCTCGTGGATCTTGCCCGACTTGAAAAAGGCGACCCGATCCGACACTTCACGGGCAAAGCCCATCTCGTGGGTCACGAGGATCATCGTCATGCCCTCTCCCGCAAGCAGGCGCATCGTGTCGAGCACCTCGCCCACCAGTTGTGGATCCAGCGCCGACGTCACCTCGTCGAACAGCATGTATTTCGGGCTCATGGCGAGTGCGCGGGCTATGGCCATGCGCTGCTGCTGGCCACCCGAAAGCTTGCCAGGGAAGGCCTTCAGCTTGTCGCCGAGCCCAACATGCTCCAACTGCTGCACGGCGATCGCCTCGGCTTCGGCGCGAGACATCTTGAGTACCTTGCGCGGAGCCAGCGTCACATTTTCCAGCACCGTGAGATGCGGGAAGGCGTTCCATTGCTGGAAGACGATACCGATATTCCGGCGCAGCTTGTTGAGGTCGGTTCCTGCCGCATGCACCTCGATGCCATCGACTGCAATGCGACCGCCCTGGATGGGCTCGAGCCCGTTGATGCACATCAGCAGCGTCGACTTGCCTGACCCCGAGCCGCCGATGATCGACACTACCTCGCCGGTATTGACGCTCAGGCTGACCTCGTCGAGAACCGTGAGGCTGCCGAAGGATTTCTTGACGCGTTCGATCTCAATCATTGTCTCGCCACCTTTGTTCAAGACGCGCCCCGAGGCGGGAAATCGGGAAGCTTATGAGGAAGTAGATCAGCCCGGCGATGCACAGGATGAACAGTGGCTCATTGGCCATCCGGGTGATCAGGATCTGCGACGACTTGAGCAACTCGATCACCCCGATCCAGCCGACAAGCGCTGTGTCCTTCATGACGCCGAGCGTCAGGCCGATCCAGCTCGGCAGCATGACACGAAGCGCCATCGGATAGACGATCTCCTTCATGTCCTGCCACCAGGTGAGGCCGAGCGAGCGCGCCGCGCGACGGGTCGTCAATGGTACCGACAGCACGCCGCCGCGCACGATCTCCGCGCAATAGGCCGAGGTGTAGAGCGCCAGCACCAGGCAGCTGACGGCAAATGGCGTGGCCCGTATCCCGAGGATCGGGATGAAGGAGTTGGCGAGCACCAGCTGGATCAGCAGAGGCACTGACCGGAAGATATCGAGCAGGAAGCCGAGGGGCAGCGTCGACCAGCCGGGCAGCGTCGCACGCGCCACACCGAACAGGATGCCCAGAAGCGTGCCGGCAACTATGGCGATTGCCGTGATCAGCAGGGTCCAGCCGGCTCCCTGTACCAGGAACCAGATGTCGTTGGCTGAGAGGGCGGTGTCGATCATGGTGTCGCCCTCAGTACCGGAACAGGCGCCAGGCGATCGCCCGCGCCCCCAGCGTCACGAACTTGGCGATCAGGTAGTACATGACGGCGGCAATGGCGAAATACTCGAAAGTGCGGAATGTCTTGACGTTGAGCTCCTGCGTCACCCCGGTCAGGTCGGTGTTGAGCCCGACGACGACGCCCAGTGACGTCATCAGGATGGCCCAGACCATCTGGTTGGTCATTGGATGGAAAACCACACGGAACATCTGCGGCAGGACGATCAGTCGATAGGCGTCGACAGCCGAGAGTCCGAGCGACCGCGCAGCGCGCGTCTGCGTCGGCGGCACGGCGCGCATGCCCCCGCGGAACGTTTCGGCCAGATAGCCCGCATTGTTGAAGGTGATGCCGATCAGCAGGGCGATGAAGCTGTCGAGACGAATACCGATCTGCCCGAGGCCGAAATAGGCGATGTAGATCTGGAAGAGTGCCGGGGTGTTGCGGGCAATCTCCACCCAGGTGACGGCAAACCCGCTGAGCAGCCGATTCTTCGAACCGCGCATCAGCGACAGCACCACGCCGATGGCGATGCCGAACAGCATTGAAAGCACTGCCAGCTGAATGGTGACCAGGGCCCCCTCAAGCATTGCAGGCAGCGCCTGAAAGGCCGGACGCCAATGGAAGGTGTAGTTGAACACGCCCATCTCCCCCTTTTGGTCGGGTCCCGATCACATCATCCAGATGTCCGAATGGGGAGCGTCATCGACGCTCCCCGAAACGACGCGTCAGTAATAGACGCCCGGAATCATCAGGTTCGGCGGCTCGCCTTCGCCAACCCACTTCTTGTAAAGCTCTTCATAACGACCGTTGCGGATCTGGTGGTTGACGAAGAGGTTGAGGTAGTTGATCAGGCCGTATTCGCCACGCAGGCCGATCAGCGAGACGTAGTCGATCTCGTAGGGAGCCTTGCCGCCCATCATGAAGCCGTCGAAGTTGCCCGAGGCTATGGTGGCGCCGGCGACGGTGGATGTCACGACCGTGGCCTCGATCTGACCCTGTGCCAGCGCCAGGAACACGTCGGCCTGGGTCTGGTAGGCCTGGAACGAACCAGCCGGGTCAGCCCAGGCAGTCACGTCCTTTTCGAGCGCGATGGCTTCATAGGTGCCGGATACTGAACCGGTCTTCTTGCCCTTGAGGCTCTCATAGCTTTCGATGCCGAGGCCGTCCTTGGTCAGGACCACCATTTCGAAGGCAAAGTAGGGGATCGAGAAGCCGATGGTCTTGGCACGTTCGAGCGTATCGGAGGTGGAGGCGACGCCGACGTCCGCACGACCTGAAACCAGAGCCGGGATACGGTCGGGGAACGGTGTTTCGACATATTCTGGAGTCACACCCAAAGCCGCAGCGAGGTCGTTGCACGTGTCGACATCAAAGCCGATCGGATTGTTGCTGGCATCGCGCGATCCCATTGGCGGGAAATCGAGCACGATGGCACAACGGAGCACACCCGACGCGATGATGTCATCAAGCTTGTCAGCGAAGGCCTGCGGCACGGTGAGCATGGTCAGCAGGGCTGCCGTGGCAGCCAAAGGCATCCATTTCATTCGTTCACTCCCCAGATTTTTTGGGTGTTGCGACTGGATTGCCGGCACCCGTGCCAAACAGTACACAGGCTGTATGCAGATTGACAAGCCAGTGGACCAAGCTGTGAACGACCATAGTGGAGGTATGCCCATCGCTTCCAGATTCCGGGAGAAATCGCGTGACCGTCCGCATACCGTTTGACGGCCTGGTTACGCTCTTGGCTGAGATCTTCCGTCAGGGCGGTTGCAGCACTGACGTGGCGGACATTATCGCGCAGAACATGGCGGCTGCTGAACGCGATGGCGCCCGAAGCCATGGAGTGTTTCGCGTGCCCGGCTATCTCGGTTCGCTGGCCAGCGGCTGGGTGGACGGCAAGGTCGATCCGGTCGTCGAGGATGTCGCGCCCGGCTTCATTCGGGTCGACGGCCGGAACGGCTTTGCCCTGCCGGCCATCGCAGCGGCGCGCGCCCAACTGGTCGCCAAGGCGCGGACCAACGGCATCGCCCTTCTCGCCATCCGCAACGCCCATCACTTCAGCGCGCTCTGGCCCGATGTCGAACCCTTCGCGCGCGAGGGTTTGGTCGCAATCGAAATGGTGAACTCGATGGCCAGCGTCGTGCCGCATGGCGGTAACCGCAAGCTCTATGGCACCAATCCACTCGGCTTTGCCGCTCCCCGGCGCGTCGGGGACCCGCTGGTGTTTGATCAGGCCTCGAGCGCCATTGCCAATGGCGACGTGCAGATCGCGGCACGCGAGGGCCATCACTTGCCGCCCGGCTTTGGCGTGGACGCCTCCGGCGCCCCGACCACGGACCCCAGGGCTGTGCTCGATGGCGGGGCGCTGCTCCCCTTCGGTGGCTACAAGGGGTCATCGATCGCCATGATGATGGAGATCATGGCGGCAGCGCTGGCCGGCGGCAATTTCTCCTTCGAAGTCGACTTCAGGCAGCACCCAGGCGCGGCCACGCCAAACAGCGCGCAGACACTGATCGTCATCGATCCCAACATGGGTGCAAGGGGCGACTTCGCAGCACGTCTCGAAGTCCTTGTGGACGAGTTGCGGGCCGCGGGGCAGGACCGTCTTCCCGGTGACCGACGCTATGCCAACCGGCGCGAGGCGATGACCCTGGGTGTACCGCTCTCCAGCGCAGAAATGGCATATTTGCAGAAGGTGGCGCGCCCCGGCTGAGCAGTGCCATGCGCCGTACCGGTTTCCCGCTACTGGCAATACCGCCGACGGGGCAACGGGCTCCCCGTCGGCGCCACGATGCGCTTAGTGCCCACCGCTTACCGGATAGTGTAGCCACCGTCGATCACGAGCACTTCACCGGTGACGTAGCTTGAGGCTTCGGAACACAGATAAAGTGCCGCTGCGCCGATATCCACCGGGGTCCCCACCTTCGGCATCGGCGTCATGCCGCGCCAGATCGGCGACCACTCCGGATTGGCGAAGCCGCCGGCTGTCATGTCGGTGTCGATATATCCCGGTGCAATTGCGTTGGCGCGAATGCCCTCGGCAGCGTAGTCGCTGGCAATGCTCTTGGTCAGCATATGCACTGCGGCCTTCGAGGCATTGTAGGCCGCCTGCGGCTGCGGGATGTTGGAGATATAGCCCGATATCGAGCCGATATTGAGAATGACACCGCTCTTTTGGGCGCGCATCGGCCCCAGGGCCGCCTGGCAGGCGCGGAACACGGCATCGACATTGATATCCATCAGCCGCCGATAGTTGGCCTCTGTGAAGCTATGGGTGGCGCCGTGCTGGGCAACACCCGCATTGTTGACGAGGATGTCGAGACGCCCGGTGAGCGCCGTGGCGTCAGCCACCAGCTTGGCCGGCGCTTCAGGGTCCTGCATGTCGGCCTGGAGGTAGTCGATCTTGTGCCCTGCCGCCTTCAGCCGCGCGATGACCTCGGGCTTCGGCACTTTCGAGGACACGATGACATGCGCCCCCGCCTCGGCAAAGGCTTCGACGATTCCAAGGCCGATGCCGCGTGTGCCTCCCGTGACGAGCGCGACCTTGCCGTCGAGGCGAAACAGATCCTGGATCATGCTGGAGTTCCCATTCTTGTTGAGTCAGGCCGGTCAAGCCCGAGGATGAAATCGACGCAGCGGTCGCCCAGCATCATGGCCGGAGCCGTTGTATTGCCGGCATTGATATTGGGCACCGCCGAGAGATCGGAGACGCGGAGATTCTCGACGCCGCGCACCCGGAGCCGCGCATCGAGCACGGCCATACGGTCGCCGTCCGCGCCCATGCGGGCGGTGCTGGCCGGGTGGTAGTTGGTCTTGACGAACCGACGGCAATGCTCGGCCATCGCCTCGTCGGAGAGGTCGGGCCCGGCGGGCGCGATGACCTTCTCGATGCGCTTGCCCAACGGGCCGGACAGCAGCACGTCGCGGAAGAAGCGCTGGCCGGCAATCATCGTCTGCATGTCGTCTGGATGCTTGAGCAGATGCGGCGATACCACCGGCATGGCTTGGGGGTCGGCGGAGCGAAGCTCGACGAAGCCGCGCGACTTCGGCTTCACCACCACCGTGGTGATCGTGACCCCATAGGTATCGTCGAACACCTTGAGCAGATCGCGGTCGAGATAGACGATCGGGACACAGAAGGCCTGGATGCTGGGTGGGGCGTCGCGGTCAATGGGGTTGATGAAGGCGCCCGCCTCGAAGCCCGATGACAGGATCGGGCCATTGCCGAACAGCTTGAAGTTGAGGCCGTTCTTCAGCATCCGCCAGCCGACGCCCTGCCGATAATAGCCATAGGGGCCGTTGGCGACGGAAATCACCGGTACTTCAGGGTGGTCGATGAGGTTCTGTCCGACCCCGGGCAGGTCGACAAGCGTCGAGATACCGTGCTTCTCGAGATGGTCGGCCGGCCCGAGCCCGGACAGCATCAGGAGCTTTGGCGTCACAAGCGCGCCCGCCGAGAGCACGATATCGCCATCGGAATACACGGTGTGCTCGCCGGTCTCGTCGCGATAGGTCACGCTCACGGCGCGCCCGTTCTCGACATTGATCCGCTGCACGGCCGCGCGCAGCCGCACCGTCAGGCGCGTGTCGGCCTTCAGCGGCTCGACATAGGCATAGGCGGCGCTGGAGCGTTTCCCCTTGCGGTTCATGAACTGGTAGAACCCGACGCCGCGCTGCCCCGGGCCGTTGAAATCGGCGGTATAGGGCTCGCCCATCTGCTGCACGCTCTGCACGAACCACTTTGACACATCGTCGACATGGCCGGGATCGGACACAAGCAGCGGGCCATCCGCGCCGTGCAGATCATTGCTTAGTCGGTTGTTGCCCTCAATGCGGCGGAAATGCTTGAGCACTGTCGACCAGCCCCATGCAGCGCCGTCATTGTTTCCGCGCAGGATATCGTCCCACTCGTCGTAGTCCGACGGGCGGCCGCGCATATAGACCTGTGCGTTCACCGAGGTGCCGCCGCCGAGCACATTGCCCTGCGGAATGTCATGCACGCGTCCGTTCAGGTGCGCCTGCGGTTCCGTGTGATGATAGGTCATGTACTTGCTGCCGTTGATCAGCTTGAAGATCCCCGGCGGCATATCGAGCAGCGGATGATGGTGCGAGTGTCCGGCTTCGAGCAGCAGGACGCGCCGCCCGCCATCCGTCACGAGGCGCGCCGCGGCGACGCAACCCGATGCCCCGCCACCGATCACGATGTGATCAAACGTCTCCTGCATACAAAACCCCTGAACTCGAACTGTCCTGACGCGGACCAGTCAGCCAACAGCGCTTCCAGGAAAAGTGGCAATGTCTTTCCGGTTCGGAAGCGCGATCAAAAAAACGACCTGGATCGTCTCGGCGTCTCGGTTGAGACGCTGAGACGATCTGGACCTGGACCGCCTCAAGGAGGTTGGGCGGCCCAGGCATCGCGGTGGCGCGTCGATCAGAAATCGAAGCCTTCGATGTTGCCCTTGTTGAACACGAAGGGTGCGCCAACCAGGATCTCGGAGCCGTTGATCACCGAAAGCTCACCGAGCTTGCCGGCCTTCACGGTCGTATCGCCCGGCTTCAGCGTGCCGTCGGCGACGGCGCGCAGAACGTGGGCAGCGACATAGCCAAGATCCACCGGATTCCACAGGACCACCGACTTGACGCAGTCCGAGGCCACGTAGGGCTTCATGGCGTTCGGCGTCGCGAGGCCAACCACTGCGATGGAGCCGCACTTGCCGGCCTGGGTAACGGCATCGGCCGCGGCGGGGGTCGCCACCGAGGTCATGCCGACGATGCCCTTGAGCTCATCGCCATACTTGTTGATCAGCGTGTTCGCCTGGTTGAAGCTCAGGATGTTGTCTTCCTGCGCTTCCACCGTCTCCAGCCACTTCAGGCCCGGGTGGCAGGCCGCGGCATAGGCAGCCATCTCGGCGATCCAGCGCGCCTGGTTCGGCGTGGTGAAGGTCGAGGTCACGATGGCGAACGCAGCGTCTTCGCCGGTCTCGGCAGCGAGCGAATCGATCAGCGACTTGGCAATGCCGTTGAACTCGGCCTGGTTGACGAACCACTGGCGGGCATCGGGCTCGGAGTTGGCATCGTAGCCGACGACGTTGATGCCGGCGGCCAGCGCCTTCTTCAGCACCGGCGCGATGGCCACCGGATCATTGGCGGCGAACAGGATGCCGTCGACGCCCTTGGTGATGTAGTTGTCGATCAGCGTGATCTGGTCGTCGATATTGGCTTCGGTCGGGCCGTCCGTCGTGGCGGTCATGTTGCCCAGTTCGGCGGCGGCCTCGGCGATACCCTTGGAGGTGGCGTCGAAATAACCGATGCCGATCAGCTTGGGGACATCGACCACTGTGATGGCCTTGCCGTTCCGGTCGGGCGCATTGGTGGTCAGGCCGCCATCATAGGGCTTTGCGACCGGGGTGGCAGGCGTGCCGTCGCACGCCAGCGGGCTGGTCGGCAGGTCGTCGCCGCCGGTCCATGGCGACTGGGCCTGCACCAGGCTGGTGGACAGCGACAGCATGGCAAGCACGGCTAGTGAAGTACGCAGCATAGTTCTTCCTCCTATATGCACGCAGGCCCTTATTGCTCGGCAAGGCTCTGCGCGCGGGTTGCTTCTCATCGGTTGCCGTTCCGGTGAAACAGGTTCGAAAGCAGGATGGTGAGAATGAGCACCGCCCCGATCAATACAATGGTACCGTCGCTCTTGATGCCGGCGAGCGACAGGCCGTTCTTGAGGGCCTGAATAAGGATCAGCCCGAGCACGGTTCCGATGATCGTACCGCGTCCTCCGAAGATCGATGTGCCGCCCAGCACCACCGCCGTGATTGCGTCGAGCTCTATGCCGGTCCCCATGTCCGAACGGGTGGTTGATACCCGCGACACGAAGATCACCGCCGCCAGCGCCGCGGCAAACCCCGATGCCGAATAGATCGCGAGCTTGATCCGGTCGACCTGCAGGCCCGAGTAACGGGCGGCCGTTTCATTGTGGCCGACGGCATAGACTCCTCGTCCCCAGACCGTCATCCCGAGGATGATCGCCGCCACCAACGTCACGGCCCCGAGGATCCACAATTGCACCGGCACGCCGAGGAACTGCCCTTGCCCCAGCACGAAGAACCAGTCGGGATAGCCGCGCACCGAGCGCGCCTCGGAAATGCCTTCCGCGATGCCACGATACAGGGCCAGCGTACCCAGCGTCGCGATCAGCGGCGGCACCCGGAACCGTGTGATGATGATCCCGTTGATCAGCCCTGCCAGTGTCCCGACAAGCAGACCGAGGCCGATTGCTATCGGCAGGGGCAGGCCCAGGTTCTTCCAGAACACCCCCAGCAGAATGGCGACCAGCCCAAGGATGGAGCCGACGCTCAGGTCGATGCCGCCGGTGATGATGACGAAAGTCATGATGATGGCGATCAGCCCGACCTCGGTCATCAGACGGCCCTGGTTCAGCAGGTTGTCCACCGTAAAGAACTTGTCCGACTGGCTGGCCAGCACGATCAGCGCAAGCACCGACAGCAGGGCGAGGATGGTCTCGTGTCGCAGCAGCTTGCGCCAGGTCATCGCTTCGCGCTCCTTTGCTCGCGCACCCGGCGGGCCATGTCGATCAACACCGTGATGAGGATGAGAACGCCGATCACGGCGCGCAGCCAATAGGGCGAAACGTTGATGAAGATCATCGCGGAGCCGATGGCCGAGAACAGGATTGCCGCAAGCGTCGAACCGATCACGGTGCCCGTTCCGCCCAGGATGGAGACGCCTCCGATCACCGATGCGGTGATGATGGTCAGCTCCAGGTTGGGTGGCACGGTCGATTGGATGATGCGCAACTGCGTGGCAAACAGCACCGTGGCAAGCCCGGCAAAGGCCCCATGGATCATGAAGACCTGCACGACCCGCCGCTCCACGGGAATTCCGGCGGCGCGCGCCGCCTCGATATTGCCGCCGATGGCATATAGAGACCTGCCAAAGGCGGTATGCCGCATCCACAGGAACGCGCCGACCGTCAGCAGCACCATGAACCAGATGGGCACCGGTATCTCGAGCAGGCGTTGCTGGGCGAGGTGGAAATCCGGTGGCAGGTTGTTGATCCAGGCGCCACCGGTGATCGAGACAAGCCCGCCGCGCAGGATCGAGAGCATGCCCAGTGTCACGACAATCGACGGAATTCGACCATAGGCCACCAGAGCGCCAATGATGGCGTTGATGCCGATGCCGGCGAGGATCGGCAGGGTCCAGGCGATCCATACCGGATAGCCTGCCGTCGCGAGGGTCCCCGATATCGTCGCGAGCACTCCGATCAAGGCGCCGACCGATACGTCGATATGGCCGGTGATGATGATCATCGACATGCCGATCGCAGCCACAGCGATATAGGCATTGCCCGAAATGATGGTGTTGAGGTTGTTGGGAGACAGGAACCGCGGGGAGATCAGCGATACCAGCACGAACAGCGCAGCGATGGCGCCGGCAATCACCAGTTCCTGTCCATAGGCGGAGATGAAGCGGGCAACGGCGCTGCGCTTGGCGACGAATCCGGGGGCGACGTCGGTGCTCATTGCGCCATCTCCACACTCTGGCCCGCGAGAGTCATCGCCGCGCCCACCGTCTCGGGGCTGGCATTGGCCCGATCGATGGTCGCGACGCTCGTCCCGCCATTCATCACCAGCACGCGGTCGGCCATGCCCAGCACCTCGGGCAATTCGCTCGAGATCATCACGATCGCCATGCCTTCCTGCGCCAGCTTTCCCATCAGCGCGTGAATCTCGGATTTGGCGCCGACATCTATGCCGCGCGTGGGTTCATCCATGATCAGTATCCGGGGATTGGTGGCCAGCCATTTGCCCAGCACCACCTTCTGCTGGTTTCCGCCCGAGAGCTGACCAACGATCTGCTCGGGGCCACGGGTGCGGATGCCGAGCCGCGCGATCGCTTCGGCCGCGAGGCTGATTTCGGCGGCGAAGCGCATGAACAAGCCGTTGGTGACCCGATGCAGCGCCGCCATCGAGACGTTCTGGGCAATGCTCATCGGCCTGACCAGGCCCTGCAGCCCGCGATCCTCTGGCACATAGGCGATGCCGAGGTCCCGGGCCTGGCGTGGTGATGTGATGCTGATGGTGCGGCCGTCCAGTTCGATGGTGCCAGCGGTCGCGGGCGTGATGCCGAAAACAGTCAGGGCCAGTTCGGTTCGGCCCGAGCCAACGAGCCCGGCGATACCGAGGATTTCGCCACGGCGCAGTTCGAACGAGATGTTTCGGACTCTGTCACCGAAGCTGAGCCCCTTCACGCGCAGCACGACCTCGCCGATATTGGGGACCGGCTTGGGAAACAGCTGTGCGATATCGCGCCCCACCATCATGGCGACGAGGCTCTGCTCGGTCACTTCGGCAATCGGGTTGGTGCCGATGAGCGCGCCGTCGCGCAATACCGTAACCCGGTCGGCGAGTTCGAACACCTCGGGCAACTTGTGGCTGACATAGATGATGCCGACACCGCGCTCGCGCAGCCGCTTGACCACAACCATCAGTCGGCGCACGTCCGCGTCGGCGAGGGCGGCCGTCGGCTCGTCCATGATGAGCACGCGGGCGTTCTGGCTCAGCGCCTTGGCGATTTCAACCCGCTGGCGGTTGGCGACCGACAGCGTGCCCACCTTGGCATCCACATCGAGATCGTGGCTGTCGAGCGAGTCGAGCAATTGCCGACCCCGTCGCCGCATCAGCGACCAGTCCAGTGAGCCGAGCGGCGTTCGCGGCGCATGGCCGAGGAAGATGTTCTCGGCGACCGAAAGCTCGGGAAACAGCAGCAGTTCCTGGTAGACTGTCGCGATGCCACCCCGTGCGGCGGTGCGCGATGTCATTGCCTTGTACTCGGTGCCTGCAACGCGGATGATGCCGCCGTCATCGGGGGCATGGACCCCGGAAATGATCTTGATGAGAGTGGATTTGCCGGCGCCATTCTCCCCCATGAGGGCGTGTACTTCGCCGGGTCGAACGTCGAAGTCGACATCCTTGAGCACTCGGTTGCCGGCAAAAGTCTTCGAAACGCCGCGCAGTTCCAGAAGTACGGTCATCAGAGGCCGCTCCCCGACATTTGGCTCTCTGCCCGGTCCGGCATCATGTACGCCCTGACCTCCGGGGCGGCCGACAAGGCAGAGGGACTGGCGATCATCGGGACTGTTGTGCTCACGGTCGATCCCCCCTCACGCCGCATCGTGCAGGATATCGAGATAGTCGGATTCGCTTGCCAGCCTGGGATTGGTGGCATGGCAATGGTCGGTCAGTGCAGCTTTCGATACCGCCACCATCATCGCTTCGGTCACTCCCATCGCCCTCAGGCCGGATGGCATGCCAAGGCTGCGGTTGAGGTCGTCCACGACCCGGTCGGGCTCACCACCCATGCGCTGGCGCAACGCGTCCCACTTCCCGCCGATGGCGCTGCGGTTGAAGCGCAGCACCGCCGGCATCAGCACGGCATTCAGCGTGCCATGATGCAGATTGAGTTCACGGATGGCGCCGAGCGGATGGGTCAGCGCATGCACGGCCCCGAGGCCCTTCTGGAAGGCCAGCGCGCCTTCGAGTGCGCAGATCATCATGTCGCGCCGGGCCGCCTTGTCCGATCCGTCGCGGCTCGCCCGTACAATCGCTCCCAGCCCGCTGTCGAGGCCGTGCAAGGCTATGGCCTCTGCCGGCGGGTTGAAGGCCGGTGCCATGTAGGTTTCAAGGCAGTGCGAGATGGCATCCATGCCGGTGGCGGCCGTCAGGCCGGGCGGCAGCCCATAGGTCAGTTCCGGGTCGCAGATCGCAAGGCTTGGCAGGTTATGTGCCGAAAGCAGGCCGAGCTTGCGTCCATCGGTGGTGATGATCACCGCTGCCCGCCCAACCTCGGATCCCGTTCCGGCGGTGGTCGGTATGGCAATCAGCGGCCGCATCGCATTGGTGATGCGCTGGGCTCCGCCATTCACCGCTGCGTATTGGGCCAATGGTGGGCGGTGCCCGGTGAGAATGCGCACGCCCTTTGCAAGGTCTATGGAGCTGCCGCCGCCTATGGCAAGCAACCCGTCGCACCGCGCCGCCTCGTAGAGCGCAAAGGCCTCGAGCACTGCGATTTCGGTCGGGTTGGCCGGGGTTCCGTCGTACACGAAGGCGTCCGCGAGCCCTGAGGTCACGCGGTCCACGATCCCGGCTGCAACCACACCTTTGTCGGTCACGACGAACGGGCGCTCGACACCCAGCTCGCGTAGGAAATCCGGGACGCGCGCCGCAGCCCCTTCGCCGAACTCGATGCGCGTCAAATAGTTGATCGCGCTCATGCATCCTCCAGCTGCTCTTATTGGCAGTCTTCTTCGCCCAGCTTATATATGAGTTGTGCGCTAAGCTAGCCCCAGATTCACAACCAGGCACCATCCCGCGTTGATTTCCGCCTGAATTCGTGGCATCCCGGTGGGCATGACTGAGATCCTCATGGAACGCCGATCCACGCCGAAGGCGCTTCAGATATATGAGTTGATGCGTCGAGCCATCATAATGCTGGAGATGGCGCCGGGCTCCGCCGTCATCGAGAAGGATATCTGCCTTGCGAACGGCGTATCTCGGACGCCTGTGCGCGAGGCCGTGCAGAAGCTTGCCGACGAGGGGTTGGTGGTGGTGGTGCCGCAGTCCGGCACATATGTGAGCCGTGTCTCGTTCCAACTGGCCGAAGAGGGTTTCGTCATCCGTCGCGCCCTCGAGATCGAAGGGGTGCGCAGAGCCGCTTTGCACAGGGATGACCGGGCAATGGCGCGCCTCGATGCCATTCTCGAGCGCATGCGGCAGATCATTTCGGACAATACCCTCAAGACCTATCTCGGTGCCGATGACGAGTTCCACAGCAGCATCGCCGAGATCAGTGGCATGACGCGACTATGGCGCTATGTCTCCATGGCCAAGGTCGACCTCGACCGGATGCGGCAGCTTTCGGCGCCTATTCCCGGGCATCTTGAACGGGTCACCCACCAGCACGAGCAGATCGCCGAGGCCATCCGGCGCGGCAGCGCCGATCAGTCCGAACTGGCGATGCGGATCCATCTCGATTCGTCGTTCGAGGTCATGTCAGGCATGATCAATCGCAGCGACGGCTTCTTCCTCGGAGGAACCGGCGCGGGCGGCAGCCGCGCGTGAAACACACCGGCGAGGTGTCGCCCTGTCGCTGGTCTCTGCCGCCCGACCTTGCATGCGCCGCAAGGCTGAAATTCACGGCAAGGGGCCGCATGGCTTCAGCCTTCCACAGGCCTGAAGCACGGCTGAGGTCGAAAGACCGCTGCTGAAGTCAGGCCGCCGAGAGGGAAGCACTCTCGCGACGGTCGAAAGAGATGGGCCGGGTCATGCCGCCTTGTCCCTCGTTCGCCCCGGATGAGCCTTGCTCTCATCCGGGGGGCGACGGGAGAGGCCGAGCACGAGGCTCAGTAACAGCGCAACGGCGTGCATCTCGAGACCAAAATCGACCAGCGCGTGAAACCCCAGCGCGGCAACACCGCCCGCTACGGCAAGACAGGCCAGGTCCGTGCCGCAGCGCACCAGCTTGCCCAGGCAAGTGACCCAAAGAGCCAACACGATGGCGATCGGAAGACTGCCGACCAGAAGGCCGTATTCGAACCAGAGGGACAGGTAGGTGCTGTGCGCCCGCTGCCAGACCAGCTCACCCGGAAGGGGCGGCTGCTGGAACACTGGGAATACGGCCGCGAACGAACCGCCGCCATGGCCGAGCAGCGGGCTTTGTCCTATGGCCTCCCACACCTGCGTGTAGAGCGCGACGCGGGTAGCGACATCGTCGCCCGGTTCCATGACCCGCCCGATCAGCGGTTCCCCGAACAGCAGGAGTGCAGCGATCGCCGCAATCAGGCAGACGCCCAAGAGCCAGGCGTGGCGACGAACCCCTCCCGTGAGCACGACCAAACCAAGAGTCACGCTTGCACCAAGAGTGGCGGCAAGGGCGCCCATGCGAGAGCCGCTGACAAGCAAGGCCGCGACAATGACCACCATCGCGACGACGACCGCCGCCTTTTCCCAGGCGCGACGCAGGGGATCTCCCTCGCGACCCTTGACGGCCAGAATCGCCAGACCAATCGGCAAGCCCGCGGCGATGTAGGACGCGAAGGCATTTCGGTTGACGAAGGTGCCGGTCGCAAAGCCGGAATACTGAGCTTTTGGCAGGCCCAGCAGGGTGTCCCCAAGAACGAATACACTGAGCAGACCAAAACCGGCCTGGGCGCAGATCACCCAGAACAAGGCCTCCAGCATCCAGTTTCTCCGACGCTGGCTCTGGGCCAATACCGTGCCGAAGGCGAACACGACTGCATATTGAACCCAGGTCAGCAGGGAGAGGAGAGACTCCGATGGCGTGAGGCTGATCTGCGTACCGGAAACCTCTGTGCTGCCAACCTTGAGCGCGGTTTGAATCGGCAGCAACTGGCCAAGGCAAAAGATCAGGAAAGCGAGGAAAATCCAGGACTCCCAACGCCAGCGCGGGAGCTGAACACCATTTCCGCCAATCGCCGCCTGCGCGGTAACGACAAGGCCGAGAGCGAGGCCAGTTGCACCCCACACGATCGGGCGATTTCCGCCAAGTGGCAGGACGGCCAAAGTCACGATGCCAAGCAGCAGGACCGCAATCAGGTCCAGCCGTCGACGGTGCTCAGGTGCACCTTTCATGGTGATGCCAACGGGCCGAGGTCCCGTATCTTGGCCAGGAGACGCTGCTGCAGGTCCGCACGGCTCTCCAGCGCGGCGGCTTCGATGCGTTCGCGACGAGCGGCGTCACCCTTGAGCCAGAGGTCCGCCACGACGCGACTGCCAATATCGCTTTCAAGCAGAGCCAGAATATCTCTGAGGTAACTGTATCCGCCTTGCGGCCCTGTGCCGTCGGCAAGTGCGATGCGACGGCTCGCCAGCCACTGCACGAAAGGCGCGAGGTCCTGCGACCGTTCGAGGGCCATGGAAAAGCGCGGAACCTCGCCAAGCAGCGCCGACATATTGGCGTCGAGGAGCCACGCCCGCGCGTCCGTCGGCCAGCGTGCCGTCACAAAGCCTGCCTGAGCCTGGCAGCTGAGCAATAGTGCGCGCCATTCGAGGGTGGGGCGGAGGCGCATGTCCGCGGAGGCGATGGCATCCTCGCACCGCTTCAGGACCGCACTCGCGGATCGGAGGGACAGGCCGAAAAGCGGCCGCTCCGTACCGCCGCTCTGCGACAGGGCGTTGCTCGGTCGTGCGCCTTCAAGCACCAGCACGGGCACCGATGCGATTGCGAGCGCCATCCCGGCGGCGATCCATCCGCCCCGCGCCAGGGCCCGGCGTGCCTCGCTAGTCCGCACTTGCGGGTACATTGACTGGAATGGACGGGCCGGTACCGCAGGTCTGGCTGGCCAGGTCGGCGAGCTCCCGGATGCGTACGGCCTGCTCCTGGTCGACGAGCGCCTGGCTGGCGATCCGCATCGCCTCTGGAATTTCGTCCTCATCGCCATCGCAACGCTGGTCCGCATGCCAGGGCAGTTGCGACAGCATGCCGATAAGGTCAGTCAGCGCCTGATTGCTGGCCGCATCGGCGGGGAGACGCAGGGCGGCTACGAAATCTCGGGTCGCGCTCACGCAGATGCCGTTTTCGCGGTCGGCAATGGACGGATCGTCCGACACGATCTTGCACTTCTCGAAAGCCTGCATGACGTCAGGGCCGCCATCTGCTCGAGCACTGGCCGGAACAATCAAGACAACAAGACCGAGCCCGACTGCGAATAGTCTATCCATTGCACCCTCGTTCACGTGTTCAGGTGGGGAGCCGAGACGGACTCGATCCCTTCATCACCAAGCATCCCTCAGGATGCATAATACTCGGCAAAGCGGCCCGAAGCGCGGCTGGCATCGGCGCTCTGGTTAAGGACGGCCACGACCGGGGTCTCGGGTCGCGCAGAGGCGCGTATCGTTGCGATTGCGTTGCGCGCATCGGACTGCGAGGTCGACGCCCATTTGTTGACCAGCACCACCGTGTCTGCGAAACGGGCGAGATAGGCGCCGTCAACGACGGGGCCGAGCGGTGGGGTGTCCAGAATCACAACCCCGAAGGACTGCCGCGCCACAGAAATGAGGGCGCGGAACTTCGCACCCGTCACCAGTTCTTCGGTGGCACCGAGGCTTCGACCCGCGCCCACCACAACCTCGAGGCGATTGGAGGGATCGACATAGACCACGGAGTCGAGCGTCTTTTCGTCGTCGGTGGCTTGCAGGAAGTCCAGCAGTCCGTTCTCGCCGGGCACATCGAGTAGTTTGTGCAGGCTTGGTTTGCGCAAGTCGCAATCGATGACAAGGGTTGTTGTTCCGGATTGTGCGTAGGCGTGCCCCAGCGACAGGGCAATGGTGCTTTTGCCTTCCCCCGGATTGGCCGAGGTGATCAGGATAACCTGCGCGTCCATGTCCGCCCTCCCCATGCCCCGCGCCTGATCGACGCAAAGCCTGATCTTGCGGATCGCTTCGGAATAAACCGACAGGGGCGCTTCCCCGATGAGGTCCGGAAGGGACCTGGCACCCTTGAAATCCCGCTGCCGTGGCACGGTCACCACGGATTCAACCTTCAGCAGATCGCGTGTCTGATCCGCAGATACGATTCCACCAACGAAGTTCTCGCGAACGAAGGCCAAAACGACGGCCGCAAACATCGACACCACCGCAGCCATCGCGAACAGCAGCCCCATATTGGGAAATGACGGCCGGCGGGGCGCGATTGCCTCTGATACGACGCGGCTGTCGGCGACCTGCAGGTAGGCTTGCGACTCGAGGTCCTTCAGCCGCGCCAGCAAGGTGTCATACTGGCTGCGGGCAATGCGCGCGGTTTGTTGCAACTGGTAGAGTTCAGTCAACTGAGTAGAGGTGAGGTCCGAGGCCAGATCGGAACTGGCGAGCTTGGCCCGCAGGTTATCCTGATCCGACGCAAGCACGGACGAACGGTTCTTCAGATCCGCAATGGCGGCAACGGTCTTGCCGCGGAGATCGGCTTCGATATCGGCGAGTTCGGCGCGCAGGTTCACCGACTCCGGCGGCGATGCCTCTGCCAGCAAGCCCTCGGTCCTCAGGCGGCGTTCTTCGAGGCTGCGCAGGGCGTCGGATTGCAGCATCGTCGTCAACGACTGCCAATCACTGGAGGCAAGGCTGCTCGTCGCGGACCCTATCGTGGTCGAAACCTGCTCGGCCTCAATCGCCTTCGCCTGCAATTGTGCCACGATCGCTGCGAGGTCGGCGCGGGCGCCAGAAGCCGCGAGGCTCGCGGCATTGGTGTCGACAAAGGCGTCGAGGGCATCCTCCGATGCCGCGAGCGCCCTGCTCACGTCGGCAACCCGCGCCTGGATGATATCGCGGGAGCGCAGTACCGCACTCACCTTGCCGTCCAGTTGCGTCGCGATATAGGTCTGGGCGATGAGGTTCGCCACGGCGGCCGCCTCGTCGGGCGACTCCGATCGGGCGTCGACTGCGATGAGGAAGGTCAGGCCGCGACGCTCCACCGACACAGCGCGGGACAGCCGATCAAGCACGTCATCGAGCAGCTGCTTCCCGGTTGGCCGCGCATAAGTCTTCAGTCCGAGCGTATCGAAAAGCGAAGCCAGCCAGGTCGGCTTTGGCACGAACGAACCCTGGATCAGCAGGTTGCCGTCGCGGATGGCGCGCAGCAGCACTGTGTCGGATTGGGCGAGCTCCACCTCTCCGTCAATGCGTCCGCTATCTGTTGCCAGGCCGGGCAGACCCGACTGCGCGTCGAGCAGGTTCTTTTGCGTGGTATCGACCTGAACGAGCGCCGTGCTGGTATAGACCGGCCGCAGCATGATGACGCCGAGCCCACTCACCGTCATCAGCACAACGAACACAGCAAGCATCAGGCCCAGTTGTCGCTTGATCGGACCCAGCATTGCACGGACATCGAACGGACGGTCTTCCAAGCATACGCTCCAAGTACATCGCCAAATATGTCGCCAGGCGCCAAACGCGCCCGTTCCCATTCGCCGTGGCTGCGCGCGCCCCCTTTCTCGCCTGCGTCCCTTGCAGGCCGAGGCGGACGGGTTTTCCAGTTGTAAGGAAATTGGGTGATAGAAACCTTACCGGCGGGTCCTGGGCCCGGTATTCCGTGGTGTCCGATGGCAAAGCTTGCCGCACTGGTATCCTATGCCTATCAGGCGCTGCTCGCATTCGGATCGCTGCTGATCATTGCGCGGGTGCTGGGCGCTGCGGAATACTCGATCTATTCGATCTTCATCGCCACCACCCAACTCGCAGCGATCGGCTCCTTCGAATGGATCCGCTTTGCCTGCTCGCGGTTTTATCCCGGGGTGGACCAAGACGCGGAACGTGCCCAGCGGGGCACGATATTTCGCGAGTTCCTCCTTAGCCTTGGTGTGTGCGCTGCCATCATCTTCCTCGCGGCAGTCGTCGGTGTCCTCTCGCTCCAGCTTGCGATACTGGGGCTTCTGGTCATCGTGCTGCAAGGCTGGACCGACCTTCACCTGACCATGCTTCGGTTCCGCGATGAGATGGCTGCCTTCTCGTGGCTGCAAGGTCTTCGCGCCACCAGCGTCGCATTGGGAGCGGTGGTCGGCGCGCTTGCGCTCAACAGCGCCGTGGGCGCCATGTATGGCATCACGGTCGGGTACATTTGCGTCACGTTGCTGGCCTTTGCCAATGCCCGGCGAGAGCCGCGTTTGCCGGGAATCTGGAACACCTCTGTCGCGCGGATGCATCTCCAGTATGGCAGTGCGTCTGCGGTGGCGTCGGTTATCGGATTGACGGCGCCACTCGGCCTGCGGTTCGTCCTGCAAGGCGCCTTTGGCGTTGCGGCAGCTGGCCCGCTGCTGGCAATAGACCTCTGCCAGCGCCCCTTCGTCCTGGTTCTGTCCGCGGTGCAGGGTATCCAGTATCCTGCCCTGGTGCGCGCCTATGATGGCAAGGAAGCGAGCTTCGGGGCCACCTGCGGCAGCTACTATGCGCTGCTTGTGACGCTCGCGCTTCTTGCCGGGGGGGCCGTTGCGGCCATCCTGCCGCTTCTAGCGAACTGGATGGTGCCGACCGACATGCAGGCCGCCTTCATGGGCACCTCGGCGGCGCTTCTGGTCGTATTCCTCCTCCGCGCGATCACTCAGAACGTGTTCACTACCCCGGCGCACCTGACGCGCGATCTGAAAGCGATCACGGTGCTGGCGGCGGCCGATGCCGCACTGCTCATAGGCCCGGCAGCCGTGGTGGCCTTCTGGGCAAATGGGGCGATGGAAATCGTTTGCCTCGCAGGCGCAATGGGTTCGGCTACCTACGCCGCGCTCGGGTTTTCGACCTTGAGGCGGTTGCCATGCCGCCCCTGGATCCGACCCGCGGCGGTGGCCGCCGTCGCGGTGTTGGCGTGCCTGGTCGTCTCCAGCTGGACCTGGACAGTCGTGGGCGCACTCTGGTCCATGGCCATAGGCAGCGTGCTTGGCGTCGCGGCCTTATGGAGTCTGTATGCCGATACCCGATCCACACCCAACAATGGGGTCTGACTTTGTCCGATGATCCTGCTGCGCAAGTCGTCATGAACGGTCGCATCCTCTCCGTACAGTCCAACGGCCAAAGGCGGGTTGCGCAGGAAACTGTCGCGGCGCTGGGGTTGAAGGTTCTCATGCCTCCTGCGGGGATCGTGTCAGGTGTGCGGGCACACATTTGGGAGCAGACGGGACTTCCGGCCCGGTTGAAAGGCGCGCCATTGTGGTCGCCGTCAACGTCGGCGCCTATGTTCTATCGCAATCAGGTTGTGACCGTTCATGACCTTGCATTTGTCGATGTGCCACAGTTCTTCACGCCCTCGTTCAACGCCCTGTACAGAACCGTCGTGCGACGCGCGGTCCATTCCGCCCGCCTGGTGGTGGCCGTGTCGGAGTTTTCCCGCAGGCGCATCATCGAAGAGTATGGGATACGGCCCGAAAAGGTCCGATGCATCTATCCAGGTGTCTCTCCAGCCTATTTTCGGCGTAGCGCGGCGGAGATTGCCGCACTTCGATCCGAGTTTGGCTTGCAGGACCATCCCTATCTCGTGGCGATGGCGGTCAATGACCAGCGCAAGAATTTCGGGGGAATTCTCAGCGCGTGGAACGCGCTCGGAAATGCACGGGGGGATGCGCGCCTCGTCCTGTTCGGTCGAGAGGCCAATCCACGTGTCTTCGCCGTCGGCCAGGCAACGGCAGCGGGTGTGGAGCAGGGCGTCATCGCCATCGGCAAGATCAGCGACGAACAGGCGGCAACCCTGCTGTCCGGTGCTCGGGGATTCGTGTTCCCCAGCTTTTATGAGGGGTTTGGCCTGCCGATCATCGAGGCTTCCGCCTGTGGCACGCAGGTGCTGACCAGCAATCGCGCGTCGATGCCAGAGATAGCGCCGGCCGGCTCGCTGCTTGTCGATCCCTTCAGCATGCAGGACATCGCAGAGGGGATGTTGGCCATGCTCTCCACATCAGGAGAGGCCGCGGACAGTCAGAGCCTGATCGATGGCGCGGCGGCCTTCTCCTGGACGCGCGCCGCGGAACTCTACCGGACGGTGTTTCGCGACGCCTTCGGGTGAGCAGGCTTGTGCCTGGCCGCGCGGCGCCTTCCATTGTGGCCGGTGCCGAGTGGCACTGAACTGGGTGGCCTGATCTTGGGATTGGCATGACCGACGAAATCCTGATCCTTTGGATTGTCGCTGAAGTCGTCGTGGTCGGGATTCTGCTCTGGGTCCTGCTTCGGCTCGGGGTGCGCGCCTGGATGCCGCTCTATGGCATGTTCGTGCTGGCTCCGCTCACCATGGCGCCATTCGCTTACGACGGGGCCAATCGCGCCGCTGTCGGGCAGTTCTACGAGCGCATCCGCAGCGCGATGGATGGCGCAATCGGCCTGACGATCCTTGGCTTTGCGCTTTTCGGCATTGGCGTCCTTGTCGCCGCGACGATCTGGCGACCGCGCACCGCATCGGGATTTGTGGCGCAACTGGTCTCGACTTGGGAGCACAAGGTCTGGACCCCTTTGAGCTTTTGGATACTCGTGGCGCTAAGCTTGGTCCTCACGCTGGGTCTCGTGGTTGCCGGCGTGCCATTCGGAAGCGGTCTCGCAGAAGCCTTTTCCGGCAGCGGCATTCGTCCACTGATGAACCTGTGGCAAAGCGTATTGTCGGTGAGCGTGCCATTCTGCGTCTGCTACATGCTGTGGCGGCGTAGCCCAGTTGTGATCCTGGCGTCATTGTTGGTGGTCATGGCCTCTTTCTACACAGGTCAACGCACGGTTTCACTGATCAACCTGATCATCGGAATCTGCGCCTACCTGGCGTACCGAAAGCAGGGCAGGCTCACCGTACAGGGGCAGGTTGTATTTGTTGTGGGCTGCGTGGCACTATTGCTCAGTTCAGCTCTTGTCTATCAAGTGCGCAGCGGTGATCAGATCGACATCTCGCTTGCTATTTCTTCGTTCTACAACGATTTTGCCTTCGGCAACCAGTTTTCCGATATCCGCGACTTTGCCTGGGTGCTGTCCGGGTATGACGGGACGCCTCTGCAAGGCCTGACCTACCTCGCTGGGTTGGCCAGCGTAGTGCTTCCCGCCGATGCGCCTCTTCGGGCCGAGTTCGCAATCGGACGCTGGACCTTGTGGACAGCCGGACTCGACACAAACGCGCATGGCGGTTTGCGCATGCCGTTCTTCGCAGAATTCTACTTCAACTTCGGGATGGTGGGGATGCTCGTCCTGACGCCGGTCCTTGGCTGGCTAAGTGCCGCCCTCGTGTCGACGACACGCCGGTACACGCTCGAGTTCAACCGATCGCCCTCTGCCGAGTTGCTGGCGGCCTTGCTGCTTTTTGCCCTTCGGGACCTTGCCTTCACCTCTGCCCTGTTCCGGGTCCTCGTGATTTTCGCCCTTGTGGTCGCTCTGGTGCTGGCAGGCTCTGTAGCAAGGTCGACAAAAGCCTGAGTGCCAGGCTCCTTGGGCCCGTGGCTTGATGGCGCCGTTACGCCAAGCTCGGGAACTGCCAATGGATGCGCGCCGCCCCTGTGGCGGCATCCGCAGCGGCGAGTTCATTCTAGGGGTCACCCTCAGGGCTCCAGACCTTCGCCCGCCATCGCCTTCACCGCGTGCCGGTAAAGGGACTTGCGCTCTTTCAAGTCCACGCAGCTTCGAAAGCGCCTAGAGGGCGCAGCGCTCACCAAGGCACCGAAACTGTGCGGAAGCGGCCTGTGCGCCAGCATCTAGGTGATGATCAAGCCGCGGTTTACGCAGAATCCGCAAGCCGGCAGGAGGTTTGCCTTGGCGACTGCCAAATCTCCCGATACCGGTTTTCGCATCCAAACCAATAGGATTCCGATGATCAGATCTTACTGTCTGAACCGCGCCGCGCGGTTCGCATTGAGTGCCGTTGTGGTGCTCGCCAGCGTCGCCACCTCTGTTGCTGCGGAATGCGAGGCGGCCCACGATCCGGCGCCTGAGTCCAGTCTGGGCAGCCAGATTGCCTTCCACAACGACACGACCTACGCGTTGCGGCTCTACTGGATCGACTACGAAGGCTTCCTGACGGAATACGGCCTGATCCAGCCCGACGAAAGCGCGTCATTCGATACTTTTGTCGGTCATCAGTGGTTGGTCGAAGCCTATATGCCGGATGGCGCCGAATGCCTTGGCCCCATCAGCGCCAACGACCAGACTGGTTGCAACATGCGCATTCTTTACGACGCCGGCTTTGGCTACGACGCCGGCATGTGCGACTTCTGACACAAACGGACGGCTGGCCGCCTGCAACTCCGGAGACGGATGACTCCAGCCTACCCGTTCAAGGCCCATGCGATGACCTATGGGATCATGCGGTAGCCCGGCCACGGCCGGGCCACGTCCCGAGAGTTCAATTCCCGCCGTAGTCGCGCAGTGCCGCTTCGAAATTCGTTCGGTCGCTGGAGCCTTCCGTGCAATCGGCGTTGGCCCCGAACTGTTCAACCATTTGGTTCTGGATTTCGAGTCCCTTGTCCTCGGATAATCCGGCCAGGTTCATCTTGTTGACGACGTCAGCGTTGATCGTGTCCATCACATCCTGGTCCATCATGATTTGGCAATGTTGCGCATAGACCGGGATGGCAAGGACCTGAACGAAGGCATTGAAATCTTCAACCTGATCCGCATGTGACGCTGAAGTTGCGCCAATTAACATGCAAGTGACCAGAAGCGCGCGCATTCCCATTTCAAAATCCTGAACCGACATTTTCACATGCGCATCGCGGATGAGGTCGTCAACCTGTGGAGGCGATGGCCGAAGGACGCAGTGGTCCATCACCGCCGCCATCCTGTCGCGGAAGATTTTAGCAGAGGTGCTGGTGCCTCGCCAACGCGAATTGCGCAGCGGTCTGTGCCGCTATGGGCGGCCTGGTCGGAGAGGGCGAGATGAAGTCGGGCGGCTGCACCGGCACCCGCAGGCACGCCGGCGCCAAGGGAGACGACTGCAATGACCTGCACGAGGCTGGCTCTGTCGCGGTGGGTGATCGCTTCTGGATCCGTTGAGTGATGCTCCGCAGCGCTGCGCGGCCGGCCGAAGTGGCGCGGCTGCATGTCCATGATGTTTTCGAGGACCAGAACGTTTCAATCATGACCATCACCGATCAAGGCGAGGGCGCAAGGCGGACGAAAGACGTCCAGCTCTCGCAGAGTGGTTCCCGGGCACTCCGCGCTCATTGCCCCTGGCGTTCCTGATCATGTCTCGCGCCAGCGGAAGGCGGGGCAGGGCAGGTCTTTCCTGAAGTTGATATCCCAAAGGCAGGCCAAGTCGCTGCCCAGTTCTCGCGATCGTCGTCGGGCACGAAACGGGTGCCTGCAAGAAAACCATGACCAGCGACTACGGCGTCAACCAGCAAGGCACCGTTGCCTTCCACCAGAGCATTGTCGGGTCAGGGCGTTACACGTCACCAGAAGCACATTTCCCGGCTCTGCAGGGGCCAACCTCTATCTGAACGCCACCTCGATACCCGCCCACTCGCCGGCGTGGTAGCCGCAGTGGTTGGCCATTTTTGGGGCGGTGAGCGTGCCGGTGGGTTTTGGGTAGCTCTTGATCACCCGAGACGGCCGCTCGTGCCACGTGAGGTTGAACGCCCAGAACTTCGGAAAGAAATACATGTCGGAATAAGGCAGGTGGTCATGGATCCACCACGCGAGTTTCTGCCAGTCGCCCTCGGCCTGGAATCTGTCCCAGAAGCTCGGCACCACGATGCAGGCCGTCGCGCCCATGAAGCCATCCGCATCGCGCCGATCCCAGATATGGCCGGCATAGTTCGCCTCGTTCTTCGCGCAATTGTAGCCGGGCTTGCCTGCCCTCTGCAGTTCGTTGCCGAGCGCATTGACCTCCGCCGAGCGGAACGCCGACCGGATCGCGATCCGCCCAAACGTGTTCTGCAGCGGCTCGAGCAGCTCCTCGCAGAGCCGCGAGCCCGCAGCGATAGCCAACTCCGGATCGTCCGGCATGTTGTTGAGCCCGTGGATGGACGCGATATCCGAGAACAGGAAATCCCGCATGAAGAAGCTTCTTGAGAGCCGCACCCGGCCGAAATCAGTGAGCGTCTGGACTGAGCTTGGCTTCTTCATCTCGCTTCTATCCCTGCTTCCAGTAATCGTGGTTCATCGGCAAACTCGCGTTTATCACCTTGCATCTTGTCCCCGCAGCCCTGCCAGAGTGGCCGCTGCCGTGATCGCGGCCTCCGGCACAAGGAGATAGGTCTATTGTCTTCCAGCATCTTCCGCGGCGAGGACATTGGCATGCCGCACCCCGGCCATCGCAGCGCGAGCCTTGCCCGTCACGATCAGGTCCTTCACCAAGCCGTCGCGCTGAGCTCATGCCCGAGAATCGGCTGCAAGAGCCGGCCGCGATCCACACCGAGAGCACAGGCGAGGTTCGACACCAGATCCAGGGCAAGCTTGCTCGTGCCGCTCTGGATCATCGCCAGCATCTTCACCTTGACGAAGCCCGCCTCTGTCGCGATCGCGCCTGGGTCTTCTCAGGCCGGAGTTCGAGGATGCGCCTGGTGGGAAAAGTGACGAGCCAGGTGTCTCAGTGCGGTTTGATGGATATAAGCGAGTTCCAGCTAATCATTTGAGATGCTTAGGTTATCGCGGGCACGAGAATGGGGACGTCGGCCGGGAAGCGCCGCAACGAAGCTCCAGGTGGATCGACAAGCGGCAACAAGGACCAGGGCGGTTCAAGAACGGACGGCAATGGAAACCATCAATGTGGGGCCCCGCCCCAGGCCATTGATGCAGCACCGCTGCTCGACGCTGACCCACCGCACTTTACGCTCCCGTTACGCCTTGTCCGCCCTTTCCAACTAGAGCCTTTACGCCCAAAAGGCGTAGGCCGCTGCTCCATATCGATCTGATGGAGCACCTCATGCTTGTCGATTTCGCCTATTTCGCCGGTGGGCTGCTGGGCTTTGCGCTCTGCGGGCTCGTCGTAGCAGCTGCCGGGAGGCTTTGATGAGTCTCGATACCTGGCTCGGCCTCGTCACTGCAGCTGTCATACTGGTCTACGCCCTTGCGGCGCTGATCCGCCCCGAGAAGTTCTGAGGGCGCCATGACATCCGATCTTATGCAGTTCGCGCTCTATTGCGCGGTTCTTGTTGCCGTGGCGGTGCCGCTTGGCGCCTATATGGCGAAGATCTATGCCGGGGTGCCGGGCGTGCTCGTCGCCATCGAGCGGCCGATCTTCCGGCTGGCGGGCATCGACCCCCACAAGGAACAGACCTGGCAGGCCTATGCGCTCGCCATGCTGGCCTTCAACGCGGTTGGCTTTGCACTGCTCTTTGCCATCCTGAAGTTCCAGGATCTGCTTCCGTTCAACCCGCAGCACCTGCCGGGGCTTTCGGCGCATCTGGCGTTCAATACCGCGATTTCCTTTGTCACCAACACCAACTGGCAGAGCTATGGCGGCGAGACCACCATGAGCTATCTGAGCCAGATGGTGGGCCTGACGACGCAGAACTTCGTGTCGGCTGCCACGGGCATGGCCGTCGCGGCCGGTGTCGCCCGCGGGCTCGCCGCGCGGCAGAAGAAGACCATCGGCAATTTCTGGGCGGATATGACCCGCTCGACACTCTATATCCTGCTGCCGGCCGCCATCGTGCTGACGCTGGTGCTGGTGTGGCAGGGCGTGCCGCAGACGCTGTCGCCCAATGCGGTGGCGACCACGCTCGAGGGCACCCAGCAGACCATCGCCGTCGGCCCCGTCGCGAGCCAGATCGCCATCAAGCAGCTCGGCACCAATGGCGGCGGCTTCTTCAACGTCAACTCCGCGCATCCGTTCGAAAACCCCACGGCCATCTCCAACTTCCTTGAGATGCTGTCCATCCTCGTGATCTCGGCGGCGTTCTGCTTCACCTTCGGGCGCATGGTGGGCGACAAGCGGCAGGGCCGCGCGCTGTTCGCCGCGATGGGCGTGCTGTTCGTCCTCGGCTTTGCCGGCCTCTACGCCTCCGAAATCGCCACCAATCCGCTGCACGCGCCCTATGTCGCGGCAGGTTCGGGCAATATGGAAGGCAAGGAAGTCCGGTTCGGCATCGGCAATTCCGCGCTCTGGATCGAGGCGACCACCGCTGCATCCAACGGCTCGGTCAACGCGATGATCGACAGCTTCAATCCGCTCGGCGGCATGATCGCCATGGTCAATATCGAGCTGGGTGAAGTGGTGTTCGGCGGTGTAGGCGTCGGGCTGACCGGCATGCTGCTGCTGGTCATCGTCACGGTGTTTCTCGCTGGGCTGATGGTCGGGCGCACGCCCGAATATCTGGGCAAGAAGATCGAGGCGCGCGAAATCAAGCTCGCGGCCCTGACATTGCTGATCATGCCGATCGGCGTGCTGGCGCTCTCTGCCCTCGCCATCGTGACGGGCAATGCGCATGGGAGCGTGCAGGATGCCGGGCCGCATGGGCTGACCGAACTGCTCTATGCCTATAGCTCGGCCACCGGCAACAATGGCTCGGCCTTTGCGGGTTTCTCCGCCAATGTCGACTGGCACAATGCCTGGCTTGGCGTCGCCATGCTCTTCGCCCGCTTCGGCTATATCGTGCCAATCCTCGCCATTGCCGGCTCTCTCGGCGCGAAGAAAACCGCCCCGGCATCGTCGGGCACCTTCCCGACCCATGGGCCGCTCTTCGTCACCCTGCTCGTCGTCACGATCCTGATCGTCGGCGCCCTGACCTTCCTCCCCGTGCTCGCCCTGGGGCCGATCGCCGAACAGGTATCGATCGCCGCCGGCCAGAGCTTTTGAGGTTCAAAATGTCCAATACAAACGCTGAAATCAGCCTGTTCGATGCGGCCATTCTGCGCCGGGCCATGGGCCAGGCGGTGCTGAAGCTCAATCCGCGCGGGCTGATGCGCAATCCGGTGATCTTCGTCACCGCGCTTACCTCGCTGCTGGTCACGATCCTCGTGCTCCGCGACGCGGCGATCGGCGCGCCCAATCTCGCCATTGGGGTGCAGGTCGCTATCTGGCTGTGGTTCACGGTTCTGTTCGCCAACTTTGCCGAAGCCATCGCCGAAGGCCGCGGCAAGGCGCGCGCCGATGCGTTCCGCGCCACCCGCTCCACCACCCGCGCGAAAGTGCTGATGGACCCGGCACGCCGCGATATCGTCGTGCCGCGCGATGCCGCGGCGCTGGTCGAGGGCGACGTCATCCTGGTCGAAACCGGCGACGTGGTGCCGACCGATGGCGAGGTGATCGAGGGGGTGGCCTCTGTGGATGAAAGCGCCATCACCGGCGAAAGCGCGCCCGTCATCCGCGAGTCGGGCGGCGACCGCTCCTCGCTCACCGGCGGCACGCGGCTCGTCTCCGACTGGCTGGTGGTCAAGGTGACAGCCGCGCCCGGCAACACCTTCCTCGACCGGATGATCGCGCTGGTCGAAGGCGCGAAGCGCGCCAAGACGCCCAACGAGATCGCGCTCGATATCCTGCTCGCGGCGCTGACCCTGGTGTTTCTCTTCGTCGTGGTGTCGCTACCGATCTTTGCCATCTGGAGTGGCACGCAGATCCCGGTGATCTACCTCGCGGCTTTGTTCATCACGCTGATCCCCACCACCATCGGTGGGTTGCTCTCGGCCATCGGCATCGCCGGCATGGACCGGCTGGTGAAGGCCAATGTCATCGCCAAGTCGGGCCGTGCGGTGGAAGCGGCAGGCGATATCGATGTGCTGCTGCTCGACAAGACCGGCACCATCACCTTCGGCAACCGCATGGCCGATGCCTTCGAGCCGGTCTCCGGCGTGTCCGAGCAGCAGCTTGCCGAGGCGGCTTATCTCGCCTCCCTGTCGGACGACACGCCTGAAGGCAAATCCATCGTCGAGCTCGCGGCGCGCCGGTTCCAGCCGCGCATCGAGGCGGCCAAGGGCGCGAGCTTCGTGCCGTTCACGGCGCAGACCCGCATGTCGGGCGTCGACCTCGCCGATGGCACGGCCATCCGCAAAGGCGCGTCCGATGCCATGCTCCGCTATGCTGGCGCCGCCCTCGACCCGGCTCTCGACCAGATCATCCGCCGCATTGCGTCCTCGGGCGGCACGCCGCTCGTGGTTGCTGAAGACACGCGCATCCTCGGCGTCGTGCACCTCAAGGATGTGGTGAAGCCCGGCATCCGCGACCGCTTCGCCGAGCTGCGCAAGATGGGCATCCGCACGGTGATGATTACCGGGGACAACCCGCTCACCGCTGCCGCGATCGCGGCAGAGGCCGGCGTCGACGATTTCCTCGCCGAGGCGACTCCCGAGCGCAAGCTCGAGCTGATCCGGGCCGAACAGGCCGAGGGCCGGCTGGTCGCGATGTGTGGCGATGGCTCGAACGATGCGCCGGCACTGGCCCAGGCCGATGTCGGGGTGGCGATGAACTCGGGCACGCCGGCCGCCAAGGAGGCGGGCAATCTGGTCGATCTCGACAGCGATCCGACCAAGCTCATCGAGATCGTGCTGGTCGGCAAGCAACTGCTCATCTCGCGCGGTGCGCTCACCACATTCTCGATCGCCAACGATGTGGCCAAGTATTTCGCCATCCTGCCGGCGCTGTTCGTCGCCGCTTATCCGGGCCTCAAGGTGCTGGACGTGATGGGCCTCGGCACGCCGACCTCGGCAATCCTCTCTGCCTTGATCTTCAACGCCCTGGTGATCGTTACGCTCATTTCGGTGGCGCTGCGCGGGGTGCGGTATCGGCCTTCGTCTGCCTCGGCGCTCCTCTCGCGCAACCTCGCCATTTACGGGCTGGGCGGCCTCATCGCGCCGTTCATCGGCATCAAGCTGATCGACCTCCTCGTCGACCTGCTGCATCTGGCGTAAGGAGAAAACCATGCTTACCCACATCCGCCCGGCAATCGTGCTTGTCGGCTTCTTCACCCTCCTCACCGGGGTCGCCTACCCGCTCGCGATGACCGCCATGGCCCAGGCCGTGTTTCCGGCCGCGGCAGCGGGGTCGCTGGTGGAGAAGTCCGGCACTGTCGTTGGCTCCAGCCTTGTCGGACAGCAATTCACCTCCGATCGCTATTTCCATGGGCGGCCATCGGCGGTGAACTATGATGCATCAACCTCGTCCGGCTCCAATCTCGCTCCGAGTTCGAGCACCTTGCTCGAGCAGGTTCGCGCGCGGGCCGCGGCCTATGGCGGCCGCAATGTCCCGGCCGATCTCGTCACCGCATCGGGCTCTGGCCTCGATCCTGACCTGTCGCCGGAAGGCGCCATGATGCAGGTCGCCCGCGTCGCGGCCGTGCGCGGCGTGCCGGAGGCGAAGGTCGGGATGCTGGTGCAGCAGCACGTTCAGGGGCCCGATCTCGGCATTCTCGGTGAACCGCGCGTCAACGTCCTGGCGCTAAACATGGCGCTCGACGAGATGAAACCCTGATGTCCGATGCTGACCGCCCTTCGCCCGATGCTCTGCTGGCCGCAGCCCGGCCGGAAGGGCGCGGCAAGCTCAAGGTCTTTCTCGGTGCCTCCCCTGGCGTCGGAAAGACCTACGCCATGCTCGAGGCGGCGCGGCTCAAGGCGCGCGAAGGGGTGGACGTCGTCGTGGGCCTTGTCGAAACGCATGGCCGTGCAGAAACCGAGGCGCTGCTCGGTGGCCTCGCCATCGTGCCGCGCAAGCGGATGGACTATCGTGGACAACACATAGACGAACTCGATCTCGACGCGGTCCTGGCGCGGCGCCCGCAACTCGCTTTGGTCGATGAACTTGCCCATACCAATGTGCCCGGCTCTCGGCACCCGAAGCGCTGGCAGGATGTCGTTGAGCTCCTCGATGCTGGCATCGATGTGCTCACCGCGCTCAACATCCAGCATATCGAGAGCCTCAACGACGTCGTGGCGCGGATCATTGGTGTGCGCGTGCAGGAGACCGTCCCCGACGACGTTTTCCGACAGGCCGACGAAATCGAGGTCATCGACCTTCCGCCCCAGGAGCTGATCGATCGGCTGCACCAAGGCAAGGTCTACCGCGCCGGCACAATCGGCCGCGCCCTCGACAATTTCTTCACCAAGCCGAACCTCACGGCCCTGCGCGAACTGGCGCTCAGGACCGCGGCGAGCCGGGTCGACGATGAGATGCTGCGCCTCATGCAGGCGAGTGCACTGAGCGGACCCTGGCCGACGCAGGAGCGTGTTCTCGTCTGCGTCAACGAATCCGAAATCGCGAAATCGCTGGTGCGCGCTGGCAAGCGCACGGCCGACCGCGCCGGCATCCCTTGGATCGCGGTTACCGTAATGACCCCCCGGCATGAAAGCCTGCCGGACTCGGCCCGCCAGCTGACCACGGAAGCCCTGCAGCTTGCCGAGAGTCTGGGCGCCGAAGTGGTTACCCTCCATACCGATCACGATGTTGCGGGGGAGATTCTCGGCTTCGCACGGGCCCGCAATGCATCGCGGCTGCTGGTGGGGCGCCCTCGGCCGCGCCTGCCCTTTGGGTTATTGCGCGAGCCGGTGGCGGACCGGCTGCTCGATGCGGCAACCGATTTCGAAGTGACCATCGTCGCGGGCGAGCAGCGCCGGCGTCCGGCGCCCGTGATGGCCCGTCCGGAGGCGCTCGGTCTCAACTGGCAGTCGATCGCCGCAGGGACCGGCGGTGCCGCCATCGCGACCCTGATCGCCCAGCCCATCGATATGTTCGGCCTCGTGCCACCGCCGTCGCTCGTCGTGATCTATCTCGTTGCGGTGCTGTTTGTCGGCGCCCGCTATGGCCTCGTCCCAGCGCTGGCGACGAGCGTGCTCTGCTTTCTGGCGCACAATTTCTTCTACACCACGCCGCGCTACAGCTTCACCATCCAGCAGCCCGAAGATGTGGTCGGCATCGTGCTGTTTCTGATCGGCGCATTGTTCACGGGCTCCCTTGCCGGCCGGCTGCGGGCGCAGGTGGCGACCATGCGCGCCAACCAGAAGCGCACGGCGATGCTCTACGATTTTGCCAAGAAGGTCGCCGCCCGCTCCGATCTCGACGACGTGCTCTATGCCGGTGCCTTTCATGTCGCGGCAACACTCGAGTGCCAGTCCCTGATCCTGATGCCGGGTAAGTCGGGTGCGCTCGAGCAGGTGCAGGGTTTCCCCAGCATCGTCGAGGAGATCGACCCGCGCGCCCAGGCAGCGGCGCAATGGGCCTATGAGCGCAACGAGCCGGCCGGCTCCGGCACCGGGACGCTACCGGCCTCACCCTGGATGTTCGTGCCGCTGGCCGGCACGGGAATGATCGGCGTCGTCGGATTGCAGTTCAAGGACCCGCGCCGCGGTGCAGACCCGGAGGTGCGCCGCCTCGTTCAGGCGGTCGAGGACCAGGTCGCCGTCGCCATCGAACGCACCCGTATCGCGGCCGACCTCGAGAATATGCGCGTCGAGGCGGAAGGGGAAAAACTGAGGACTGCGCTGCTCAACTCCTTGAGTCATGACCTCCGCACGCCGCTGGTTTCCGTCATCGGCGCGCTCTCGGGGCTGACCAGTCCAGACCTGCCCGACACTGTCCGTCTGGCACTGGTCGAAAGCGGGCTCGATGAAGCCAAGCGGCTCGATCGCTATGTGCAGAACCTGCTCGACATGACCCGGCTCGAATACGGCGCGTTGAAACCCAAGATGGCCGTGGTCGATCTGCGTGAAGTCGTCGGCACCGTCCGGCGCGACCTGTCGCAGGTGCTCGCCGGCCGCGGGATCGAGGTTGATTTCCCGCGCGACTTGCCCGCCATCCTGGCCGATCCCGTTCTGATCGGCCAGGCGCTGGCCAATGTGCTCGAGAATGCTGCGAAATACTCGCCCGCCGGATCGACCATCACGCTATCGGCTCGCGGCGCTTCCGATATGCTCGTGCTCAACGTCGGCGACGAGGGACCCGGCATCCCACCCGAAGAACGCGAGAAGGTGTTTGACCTGTTCTATCGCGTTGGCGACGGCGACAGGCGTCCCAGCGGGACTGGCCTTGGCCTCGCCATAGTCCGCGGGTTTGTGGAAGCACATGGGGGCCGGGTAAAGGCGTTGAGCGGGCCGAATGGCCGCGGCACGACGGTCGCGCTCGAACTTCCCCTCGCCAAGGAGCAGGCCGATGGCCGATACCCGGATCCTCGTCATTGAGGATGAAGCGCCGATCCGCCGGTTTCTGCGCATCGCGGTAGAGAGTGCAGGGTTCGCCTTCAGTGAGGCCGAACGCGGCCGTCTTGGTGTGGAAAAGGCTGCCACCGAGGCCCCGGATCTCGTAGTTCTCGATCTCGGCCTGCCGGATATGGACGGCAAGCAGGTAATTTCGGCCATTCGCGAGTGGAGCCAGGTACCGATCCTCGTGCTTTCTGTCCGCGATGCCGAAACCGAAAAGATCGCCGCGCTCGATGCCGGCGCAGATGATTATGTCACCAAGCCCTTCGCCACAGGGGAACTGCTGGCAAGGATGCGCGCCCTGGTCCGCAACCGCAAGGCACCAGCAGTCGAGCGCTCCACTATCGTAATCGGCGACCTCAGCATCGATCTGGCGTCACACGTCGTTCGAGTCGGGGGCAGTGAAGTCAAGCTCACGCGGAAGGAGTTCGATGTTCTGGCGCTGCTCGCCCGGCATGCGGGCCGGCTCGTGACGCATCGGCAATTGCTGGCCTCGGTCTGGGGGCCCGCTCACGAGGAGGATGCGCATTACCTGCGCATCGCAATCGGCCATATTCGCGAAAAGCTGGGCGACGATGCCGGCAACCCGCGCTTCATTCTCACGGAGCCAGGCGTCGGCTATCGGCTTGTGGACTGACGCTTTGGTGCCCTGGAGCAAGTCTCACCAACCGAGCCCAAGCAAGATGGCCATTTGCGTCCTCGGGATGCCCTTGATGGCCGGGTGACACCACCTTGTCGATCCGCCAGGAACGCGCTGCGCCGCCTTCGGCCTTGCCGACGCCCAGGGCGTCGGCAGCAGCGGGACGAGGCCTGGTTGCGGCACAGGCGGATAGGCGGAGGTCGGCATTGGTGTCTACCGGTTCACCCAACCTATGGCGGCCAGGAGCCTGCGGTGCGCGGCGCTGGCGACGAATCCTGCATTCGAGGCCTGCGATAGCCGGTGTGTGGCCCGAAAGTGGGCCCCTCCGCCCTTTGGCTTGGCCTCGATGATCGCAACACTCCCAGGATTGTCTGCGGCTGTGGTCAAGTGGTGCATGGCCGGTGGTCCCACTTGCCCTTTCAAGTGGCGGGCTTGCCCACGCTACAAGTGGACGCCGCATTTCGTCACCCTTGTGAAGCGGGCCGCGCGTTCAACACGGCCAAAGACCGCTCCACTATGAAAGAGAAACTGCGCTTGCTTGTGGCGAATGAGCGCCGACGCTGCAGCTTTACGTGGACAGGCGGGCGCTATCGTCAAACCAGCAAGGTTGTGGAAGGTCAGCGTCGGCAGTGATCCGGAACCGTGTTCCGATCGAGTGTTCCGACCAAACTCTAAGCTATTGAGAAAAGCCTATGAACTTTGTTTTGGCTGCCGTTTCTGAAGACTTATAGAACCATTTGCCTCGCTCCAAGCGCCGATTTCAGGCGCATGTTGGAAGACGTTCGCGAGCTTGGTCTCGCAGCATAGGCGCATCAGTCGGGACTGTTTAGATATCAATTGACGGCGGCGTGCGAATCGGGTGTAAAGTGCCTCATAAACAGGTAACGGGAGAAACCAGCATGTCAGGGGAGAAGTTCGGCGCGTTCATCCGGGCGCGGCGTGAGGCGAAGGAGATCGGCTTGCGCGAAATGGCGAAAATGATCGGCGTGAGCCCGACCTATGTTTCCAAGGTCGAGCGCGACGAGTTTCCGCCGCCCGCCGAGGACAAGGTTCGGCTGATTGCCGGAGTGATCGGCTGCGATGTTGATGAGCTTTTGGCGAAGGCAGGCAAGGTCGCCACTGACCTGTCGGACATCATCAAGCGCAACCCGGTCGAAGTCGCGGCGCTGCTGCGGACGACAAAGGGCCTGACGGCGGATGAACTCACGCGGTTGGCCCGCGAGGCGCAGAAGACAAAGGACAAGTGAACGCCTGAACGGCGGTGGATTTTGAAACGATGCAGATGAGGATGAAAACGCAATGGGATTGAAAGTTGCCTATATGTCCGACGAGGCGATCGAGAAGGACGCGCAGGCGCTCCTTGCCGACTTCGCTCGGGAACGCGGGACGCCAATCGAAGCACCGATCCCGATCGACGACATCATCGAAAAGCACTTGAAGATCGGCATCGAGTTCGACGATACGCATCGTCTGTTCGGTGTGCCGCGTTCCGGCATCGGCTTCGATCCCGATATCCTCGGCGCGATCTTCTTCGACCAGAAGCGGATCGTGATCGACGAAAGCCTCGATCCCGACGCCAATCCCGCCAAGGAAGGGCGCTATCGCTACACGACGGCGCATGAAGTCGGCCATTGGCGGCTTCATCGTGGATTGTTCGGCAAAGACCCGGCGCAGACATCGCTTCTTGAACCGAATGCCGCGCCGAGCGTCGTTTGCCGAACCAGCCAAGCGAAGGAGCGGATCGAGTTTCAGGCCGATCTGTATGCCTCCTGCGTGCTGATGCCGCGCAAACTGGTGTTCGCCGCCTGGGACGAGGCTTTTCCCGACCGCAAGCAGCGGGTGCTTCAACCCGCGACGTCAATCGACCATCCCTTCGTCGAAATCGCCCGCTTCGAGTGCCGCATTCCCGGTGCCGAGTTCACGGAAACCGACGATCAGGCTTTGGACAGTTTCGCCAAGCCGTTCGCCGAAAAGTTTCTCGTTTCGCCGATCGCCATGCGCATTCGCCTGGGACGCCTCGGGCTTCTGCACCGGACGGTGCCGTTGCAGTGCCTTCTCACCGATGGCGCGTGAACCCCTTTTTTTGAGGAGATCGTTAAGTGTCAACTGAACGTAGGCAAGTCGCGAAACAGGAGCGGGAAATCGCCGCGTTTGAGACGCGCGACTTCTATCTCGCCTGCTTCCTGCGTTGCTCAGGATACGAACTTCAGGGGCTTCGCTCGGAGGGGCCGCGCAAGGTCTTCGTGTTTCGGGATCGCGCCTCGCGTCGTGATGACGTGATGGCCTTTTACGGCGACGCGACCAGCGTTCGCCCTTTGGCTTTCGCCGCCACCATCAAGGACATGAAAGGATTGCTCCACAATGGCTGAACCGCAAGACATGCCCCCGTTCCAGCGCGCCAAGAGCGGGCAGGTCCGCGAAGCCCTCGACCGGCTCGAAGAGCTTGTCGTCGATGGCCTGAAGCACGGCTTCTTCGACTACTCGATCGCCTGCGAGGTCGCAAACGGCGGCAAGCGGCAACTCGTGATCCGCGCTGGCAAAAGCCACAAGTTCACGATCCCCGAACATGAGGTGCCGCGCTAGACGACACCAAGCGGCGATCCCTGAGACGGGGACGCCAGAAGATGCAAATCCCTTTGGGCACAACGTCATCGGTGGGAATCCGAGACCGGAGGCCAGGAGCACGGAGCGGCTGAACCGCCCGTGAGGTCTTCGATGAAACGTCTCAACGCTGCAAACGACAACGAAATGGGTCGGCAGATCGCTCGCACCCGCGAAATCTGGCAACCGCGCATGGGCCGCGACCTCAACGATGAGGACGCGCGGCAAATCCTTCATTGCGTTACCGGCTTCTTCGGCGTCCTCGCCGAATGGCGCCGCGCCGAATTGTTCGCCGCCGCGAATGATTGCGCCGCGCCGATCGAACCGAACGATGGCGAGGTGCGCCATGACCGCTGAAACCATCGCCAAAGCCCTTGGCGGGCACCGGGCGGGCGCAACATGGATGGCGCGATGCCCGGCCCATGACGATTCAAGCCCGAGCCTTGCGATCAGCGCGGGACCGAACGGCAAAGTGCTGGTGCGCTGCCATGCCGGTTGCGACCAGCGTGACGTGATCGCCGCCCTCATCGAGCGCGGCTTGTGGGACGCGACCGGCAAAGGCCGTGGCGGCATTGCCCAAGAGCACCGGAAGAACCTTGAGCGCGAACCCGATCCTGATGCCAAGGCGCGCACGGAGGCGGCGCTTGCGATCTGGCGGGCCTCGCAAGACATCGCGGGCTCGCTCGGCGAAACCTATCTCCGATCGCGCGGGATCGCGCCCTCGCTGCTGCCAAGTTTGCGTTTCCATCCCGGCCTGAAGCACGCTTCAGGCGGCGTCTGGCCTGCCATGGTGGCGCTGGTGCTGCACGGCGAAACCGGTTCGCCGATCGCCATTCATCGTACTTTCCTTGCCCGCGACGGTCACGGAAAAGCGCCGGTCGATCCGCCGAAGATGATGCTCGGGCCTTGTCGCGGCGGCGTGGTTCGCCTGGGCGAACCCGGCAACGTGCTGATGGTCGGCGAAGGGATCGAGACTTGCCTTGCCGCGATGCAGGCGACCGGCAAACCGGCATGGGCGGCGCTTTCAACCTCTGGCCTTCGGTCGCTCGATCTGCCGCGCGCAATCGCCAAGGTGATCGTGCTTGCCGATGGTGACGAACCCGGCGAGGCGGCGGCGCAGCACTGCGCCCGGCGATGGCAACGCGAAGGGCGAAGCGTTCGGATCGCCCGCGCGCCAAGCGGCATGGATTTCAACGATCTGCTCAAGGCCCGCAACCCCGCATTCACGGAGGGCGAGTAATGAGCGCCGACAACATTCTTGAAACGGAAAGCCTGATCCTCGATGCCATCGAGGCTGCCGAGGCTGTTCCCGATCCGCTGGCCGGGCTCGTCGAGCAGACTGCTACCGATCCCGGCGCGCCGTTCATGCCGGAAGCCCTGGGAGCGCTTGCGGCGCTGAAGCAGGACAACCGCGCCGCCTTCGAGGCGCTGCGCTCGCAACTCAAGAAAGCCGGAGCCCGCGTGACGGCGCTCGATGACGCGATCGCCGAGGAGAACGGCGATCAAGGCGGGCGCGGGCCAACGCAAGCCGACATCCTGATCGACCTCGCCCAATCCGTCGCCTTGTTCCACACACCAGACGGCAGCGGCTATGCCGACCTTGACATCAACGGCCATCGCGAAACCTGGCCGATCCGCGCCAAGGGGTTTCGGCGCTGGCTGGCGCGGCGCTTCTTCGAGGAGACGGGTGGCGCGCCAAGTTCTGAAGCCCTGCAATCAGCGCTGAACGTCATCGAAGCCAAGGCGCATTTCGATGCGCCCGAACGGCAGGTGCATATCCGTGTCGGCGGGCTCGACGGGCGGCTCTATCTCGACCTCGGCGACGAGGCATGGCGCGCCATCGAGATCGACGCCACCGGCTGGCGCATCGTTGACAATCCGCCTGTTCGTTTCCGGCGCGCTTCGGGCATGAAGGCGATGCCGATCCCCGCGCGCGGCGGCTCTATCGAAACCCTGCGCTCGTTCCTCAATGTGCAGACCGACGCCGATTTCGTGCTGGTGGTCGCCTGGGCGCTCGCCTGCTTGCGCAATCGCGGTCCCTATCCGGTGATCGTGCTGTCGGGTGAGCAGGGTTCGGCGAAATCGACCTTCTCGGCGATCCTGCGGGCGCTGCTCGATCCGAACACCGCGCCTTTGCGGGCCTTGCCGCGCGAGGATCGCGACCTGTTCATCGCCGCCAGCAACGGCCATGTGCTCGCCTTCGACAATGTGTCGGGCCTGCCCGCGTGGATATCGGACACGCTCTGCCGCCTCGCCACGGGCGGCGGGTTCGCGGTGCGCCAACTCTATTCCGATCAGGATGAAGTGCTGTTCGACGCCGCGCGCCCGGTGATCCTGAACGGGATCGAAGACATCGTCACGAGGCCCGATCTGGCCGATCGCGCCGTATTCCTCACGCTGGAACCGATCCCCGAGGAACGCCGCCGCCCGGAGCAGGAATTGTGGGCGGCGTTCGAGGCTGAACGCCCGCGCCTCCTCGGCGTGCTGCTCGATGCGGTGGCGAAGGGCCTTGCCGAACTGCCTCGCACGAAGCTCGACAAGCTGCCGCGCATGGCGGACTTCGCCTTGTGGGCGACGGCTTGCGAAACCGCGCTCTGGCCTTCGGGCACATTCTGGTCGGCCTATTGCGGCAACCGTGACGAGGCGATGGATGGCGTGATCGACGCCGATCAGATTGCCGCCACTGTCAGGGCCTTGATGCAGGCGCGGACGGAGTGGACGGGAACCGCCTCGGACCTTCTGGGTGCCCTTGCCGAAATGGCGGGCGAGCGTGTCGCCAAGTCGAAGACCTGGCCCGATAGCCCCCGGGCGCTGGCAGGCCGCTTGCGCCGGGCGGCGACTTTCCTGCGCAAGGTCGGCATCGACATCGGCTTCGAGCGCGAAGGGCGGGCGCGGACACGGATGATCCGCATCACCACGACCGGGCAACCTGCCGCGCCAGACAGCCGGGTGGCGAGACCGTCCACATCGTCCGCGCCGTCCGCTGAACCGGCGAAATCCAATGTTGGCAACGGCTTCGCAGGCCGAGACCTGCGGACGGTCGGCGAACCTGCGGACGGTTCAAGAGGTGAGATTAGCGCAATCGTCCGCGCCAACCCTTTGAAATCCAACACTGAGACCGATACGGACGGTGCGGACGAAAATCACCCGCCCCAATCCGCGCCGGAAAACACAGGATGGAGGGCGCGGCTATGAGCGCCGTTCATGCCCTGAAGCTCGCGCGGGCGACTGGCGTTCGGATCGGGATCGACGGCGATGCCCTCACGCTTGATGCCGACGCCGCACCGCCGGCCGCCGTGCTGGACATGCTTTCGCGCCACAGGGCGCAGGTGCTCGCGCTGCTGCGAACGGGCAGCGACGGATGGTCGGGCGAGGACTGGTGGGCCTTCTTCGACGAACGCGCTGCCATCGCCGAGTTCGATGGCGGGCTGCCGCGCGGTCCGGCCGAGACCCGCGCCTTCGCCTGCTGCCTCGCCGAATGGCTCAACCGCAATCCGGTTCGCTCGCCGCCCTGCCGCTGCTTCCGCAGCGGTGGAGGCGAGTACGCCCACGACAAACTGCTGCCGTTCGGCACCGAACCGACCGGCCATACCTGGCTGCATTCGCGTTGCTGGCCCGCTTGGTGCGCAGGCCGGAAGGCGGAGGCGGTCGCCGCCCTTTCAACCTTCGAGATTGACGAAACGAGGACATTGCCATGACCGCCAAGAAGCCCGCCAACAGGCCGAGAACCGTGGCCGCCGACGATCCCCACGACCGCAAGGGGCGGCTGAAGAATATCGGCGGATCGCAATCGGATCACTGGAACAACACGCTCGCCAATCAGGCGGTGCAAGCCTTGTGGATGAAGAACTCAAGCGCCGAGGAACGCGACAAGCAACTAAGCGCGACCGTCGCGGCGCTGATCGGAATCGCGCCCAAGGACGAACTCGAAGGCATGATGGCCGCGCAACTGGTCGCCGCCCACAACGCCACGATGGAATGCTACCGGCGCGCCATGATCGGCGAACAATCCTTCGAGGGGCGGCGCGAGAACCTCACGCAAGCCAACAAGCTTTCCCGCACTTATGCCGCGCTCGTCGAAGCCCTCAACCGCCATCGCGGCAAGGGCCAGCAGAAAGTTACCGTCGAACACGTCCACGTCCATGCGGGCGGGCAAGCGGTGGTCGGCATGGTCGCCGCATCCGGTCAACCGGGGGGTGGGGACGCCAGCACATTCAAGGAACAACCCCATGCAAAGCAAATTGCCCATGCACCTGAGTCCGCGATGCCATGCCCGAACGAGGGGCCAGACGCCCTGCCAATCGCCCGCGATGGCGAACGGGCGCTGCCGGATGCACGGCGGCAAGGCCAAGGGCGCGCCGAAGGGCAATAGCCACGCCTTCAAGCATGGCCGATACACCGCCGAACACATCGCGGAACGCCGCCACTTCGCGGACCTGTTGCGCGAGATGAAGGGCTTCATCGACGAACTGGACGGCAAGGAGTGATGCGTCACGGCTTCCGACATGAGGCCCGCCCGGTTAGGTTCTTCCCGGCGCTTGGCGTATGCGGGCGGCGGCAGCGCGGGCTTTCGCCAGCGGCAGACGTGCGAACCCGGTTCGCACCTGGGTTCGCGGGTTCGCACCCGGTGCAATCTGGGGGGAACCGTGCCAATACTGCTTTTTGTCTTAACAGTTGAAGGATTCGTCTTGCGCGATGGATAAACGAAGCCTCACCGAACGCGATATCTGCACGAAGTTCATCCTGCCCGCCGTCAAGCGCGCGGGCTGGGACGAGATGTTGCAGGTGCGAGAGGAGGTTTATTTCACCAAGGGCCGCATCATCGTTCGCGGCAAGCTGGTGACGCGCGGCAAGGCCAAGAAGGCCGACTTCGTTCTCTACTACAAGCCGAACATCCCGATTGCGCTGATCGAGGCGAAGGACAACACGCATTCGGTCGGCGACGGCATGCAACAGGGCCTCGACTACGCCGCGACGCTGGATATCCCCTTCGTGTTCTCCTCGAACGGGGACGGCTTCGTGTTCCACGACCGCACCGGCCAAAGCGCCACGATCGAAACGAACCTCGGGCTCGAGGCCTTTCCGTCGCCTGCCGATCTATGGGCACGCTATCGCACCTGGAAGGGCCTCGACGCTGAAGCCGAGCAAATCGTGCTTCAGGACTATTTCGACGACGGCAGCGGCAAGGCTCCGCGCTATTATCAAGTGAACGCCGTCAACGCCGCGATCGAGGCCATCGCCAAGGGCCGCGACCGGGTTTTGCTGGTGATGGCGACCGGCACCGGCAAGACCTACACGGCGTTTCAGATCATCTGGCGTTTGTGGAAGGCCGGCCGCAAGAAGCGCATCCTGTTCCTCGCCGATCGCAACGTGCTGATCGACCAGACGATGGTGAACGACTTCCGCCCGTTCGGCGGAAAAATGGCGAAGCTCTCGACAAACGCCAAAACCATCGAGCGGCAGGACGGCAGCACGGTCGATCTGACGCTTGGCCTCGACAAGAAGCGACGCATCGATCCTTCCTTCGAAATCTATCTCGGGCTCTATCAGGCGATCACCGGGCCGGAGGATCGGCAGAAGCTCTACCGCGAGTTTTCGCCCGGCTTCTTCGATCTGATCGTCATCGACGAGTGCCATCGCGGCAGCGCGGCGGCGGATTCGGCCTGGCGCGAAATCCTCGATCACTTTTCCGGCGCGACGCAGATCGGCCTCACCGCCACGCCCAAGGAAACCGAATACGTTTCCAACACCGATTATTTCGGCGAGCCGGTTTTCACCTATTCCTTGCGGCAGGGCATCAGCGACGGCTTCCTCGCGCCCTACAAGGTCATCAAGGTTCACATCGACCGCGACGTGGAAGGTTATCGCCCGGAACTCGGCCAACTCGACCGCGACGGCAACGAGATCGAGGACCGGATTTACAACACCAAGGACTTCGACCGGAACATCGTGCTCGATGACCGCACGAAACTCACGGCGAAAAAGGTCACGGAGTTCCTGAAGGAAAGCGGCGACCGCTTCCAGAAAACGATTCTATTCTGCGTCGATGAGGAACATGCGGCGCGGATGCGCCAGGCGCTCATCAACGAGAACGCCGATCTGGTCGCGGAAAACCAGCGCTACGTCATGCGCATCACCGGCAGCGACAAGGAAGGCCAGGATCAGCTTGGCAACTTCATCGACCCGGAATCGAAATATCCCGTGCTGGTCACGACCTCGCGGCTTCTTTCAACCGGTGTCGATGCGCAGACCTGCCGCCTGATCGTGCTTGATCGCGCGGTGGGCTCGATGACGGAGTTCAAGCAGATCGTCGGGCGCGGCACCCGCGTTCACGAGGACACCAAGAAATTCTATTTCACGCTGATCGACTTTCGCGGCGCGACGGGCCATTTCGCCGACCCGGATTTCGACGGCGATCCGGTGCAGATTTACGAACCCGGCGAAGGCGATTCGATCACGCCGCCCGATGATGCGCTGCAAGGCGCGGACACGCCGCCCACGCCCGGCGCGGATGAAATGGTGGTCGATCAGCCGGGCTTGCCGTTCCCGCCCGGCGATCCGATCCGCAAAATCTATGTCGATGGCGTCGGCGCGCGCATCCTCGCCGAGCGCGTCGAATATCTCGACGAGAACGGCAAGCTCGTGACGGAAAGCTTGCGGGATTTCACCAAGACCGCGCTGAAGAAGCGCTTCGCCAGCCTCGACGATTTCCTCAAGCGCTGGAAGTCGGCGGAACGCAAGCAGGCGATCATCGAGGAACTGGAAGCCGAGGGCCTGGCGCTCGATGCGATTGCGGACGAACTCGGCAAGAACCTCGATCCCTTCGATCTGATCTGCCACGTCGCCTTCGACAAGAAGCCGCTCACCCGCCGCGAGCGGGCCGAGAATGTCAAGAAGCGCGACGTGTTCACGAAGTATGGCCCGCAGGCGCGCGCCGTTCTCGATGCGCTTCTGGAGAAGTATCGCGACGAGGGCGTGCTCAATCTCGACGACACCAACGTGCTGCGCATCGCGCCCTTCAGCGGCATGGGCAGCGTCGTTCAACTCATCAAGGCGTTCGGCGGCAAGGACGGCTTCGAGAAAGCCGTTCATGAATTGCAGGACGCGATTTATCAGGAAACCGCATAAGAAATGTCCGTCCGAACTCTCGTCAAATCGATCCAAGACATCATGCGCCAGGATTCCGGCGTCGATGGCGATGCGCAGCGCATCAGCCAGTTGTGCTGGATGTTCTTCCTCAAGATCATCGACGATCAGGATCAGGAGCTTGAGCTCACCCGCAACGGCTATGTCCCGCCGATCCCGCCGAAGTTTCAGTGGCGCAACTGGGCGGCGGACCCGGAGGGCATCACCGGCGAGGCATTGCTCGCCTTCGTCAATGGCGAACTCTTTCCGGCGCTGAAGGGCTTGGCCCTTTCGGCCAAGCCCGGCGACCGGCGCAAGATCGTCCGCAACGTGTTCGAGGACGCCTACAACTACATGAAATCCGGCCAGTTGATGCGGCAGGTGCTCAACAAGATCAACGGCGTCGATTTCAACACCCTGGCCGATCGTCAGCACTTCGGCGAGATTTACGAGCAAATGCTCAACGATTTGCAATCGGCGGGGAATGCGGGCGAGTACTACACGCCCCGCGCCGTGACTGCCTTCATGGTGGACCGGATCGACCCGCATCCGGGCGAAATCCTGTTCGATCCCGCCTGCGGCACGGGCGGCTTTCTAACCTGCGCCATCCGGCACATGGAGACAAACCACATCCGCACGCCGAAACAGCGCGAGACGATGCAGGCGGGCTTGCGCGCGGTGGAGAAGAAGCCGTTGCCGCACATGCTCTGCGTCACCAACATGCTGCTGCACGGCATCGAGGATGCGGGCTTCGTGCGCCATAACAACACGCTCGCCCGCCCGCTGATTTCATGGGGCAAGGATGAGCGCGTCGACATCGTCCTCACCAACCCGCCCTTCGGCGGCAAGGAGGAGGATGGCGTCGAGAACAACTTCCCCACCTTCCGCACCAAGGAAACGGCGGATTTGTTCCTCGCGCTCATCGTGCGGCTGCTCAAGGATGGCGGGCGCGCCGCCGTGGTGCTGCCTGATGGCACGCTGTTCGGCGAGGGCGTGAAGACGCGGCTGAAGGAACATCTGATGGAGGAGTGCAACCTCCACACCATCGTCCGCCTGCCGAACTCGGTGTTCAAGCCCTATGCCTCGATCGGCACCAACCTGCTGTTCTTCGAGAAGGGCACATCGACCAAGGACATCTGGTTCTATGAGCACCGCGTGCCCGAGGGCCAGAAAGCCTATTCGATGACGAAGCCGATCCGGCTGGAGCATTTTCAAGGGTGCATCGACTGGTGGGGCGGCAAGGAGCGCCAAGGCCGTGAGGAGACGCCGCAGGCGTGGAAGGTAAGCGCCGAGGAGATCAAGGCGCGCGGCTTCAATCTCGACATCAAGAACCCGCATGCGGTGGCTGATGACCACGGCGACCCGGAAGCGCTGCTGGCGGACCTTGCCCGCGCCGAGGCCGAGACGGCGGCTTATCGCGACCAGTTGAAGGCCATTCTGGCGGAAGCGCTGGCAAGATGAACGCCGAGCGCCTGTTGCAACACTACGAGAAGATCGCCGATGCGCCCGACGCGATCGCCCGCCTGCGCCGCTTCATTCTCGATCTGGCCGTGCGCGGCAAACTCGTGCCGCAAGAGCCGAATGACGAACCGGCGTCGGAACTGCTGAAGCGGATCGCGAAGGAGCGCGCAGAACGCATAAGTCGTGGAGAAATGAGGAACGGCAAGCTATCTGCCGTTCCGATAGATTTTCCATTTGAACTACCGAGCGGTTGGGTTTGGCTGCGTCTTGGCGAGACGGGAAACATCTTTTCGGGAAACAGCATCAACGAGCCCACGCGCGAGCAATTGGCCAAGACTCAAGAAGGCCGACCATTCATTGCAACGAAGGATGTTGGATATGGCCTTGATCGCATCGACTATGAGAATGGTCTGCTAGTTGAGTTATCTGACAAGCGGTTCAAGGTCGCACGGACCAATTCCGTATTGATATGTGCGGAAGGTGGAAGCGCAGGGAAAAAGATCGGCTTGGCCGACCGTGAGATATGTTTCGGCAACAAACTCATAGCCAATGAAACGTGGAGCGTCCTTGCGTCGAAGTTCGCGCTCTATGCATATATGAGCGAATTTTTCTTCGACCAGTTTTCGAGCAAAATGAAGGGTATAATCGGCGGAATCTCAATTGCTAACTTCTTGGATTTGCCCTTTCCCCTCCCACCGCTTGCCGAGCAGCATCGCATCGTCGCCAAGGTCGATGAGTTGATGGGCCTGTGCGACCGGTTGGAGGCTGCGCGGGCGGGCCGCGAGATGGTGCGGGACCGGCTGGCGGCAGCGAGCCTCGCCCGCCTCAACGCGCCCGATCCTGAGACGTTCCAGGATGACGCCCGCTTCGCGCTCGACGCGCTGCCCGCCCTCACCGCGCGCCCCGACCAGATCAAACGCCTCCGCCAGACCATCCTCAACCTCGCCATACGCGGCAAACTCGTCCCGCAAGACCGAAACGACGAGCCGGCCTCGGAACTGCTGAAGCAGATCGCGAAGGAGAAGGCGCGGCTGGTGGAGACGGGCGAGACCAAGCGGGACAAGATCCCGTCTCCAATCGGTGAAGATGACAAACCGTTTACGCTGCCTTCTTCGTGGGGCTGGTGTCGCCTGAGGTCACTAGCAACCGCACTCGGCGATGGTATCCACGGCACTCCCGAATACACTTTGGGCACCGAATATCATTTCATCAACGGAAACAACCTCGAAAACGGCCGTATCGTTATTCGGCCAACTACCAAGACCGTCTCTTTGTCAGAACTTAAAAAACACAAGAAGCCACTTAATGAATACACAGTTCTGGTTTCGATAAATGGCACTCTTGGCAATGTCGCCTTTTACGAAGGCGAAGAGATCATGCTTGGCAAGAGCGCATGTTATTTCAATCTTACTCCTTTCACTAACAAGCGCTTCGTCAAAATCGTTCTCGATAGTCCGTATTTTTCGAACTACGCGACCGAGCGGGCGACCGGCATTACAATTATGAATCTTTCTCTCAACGCTATGAATGAGTTTCCCTTTCCCCTCCCACCGCTCGCCGAACAACACCGCATCGTCGCCAAGGTCGATGCGCTGATGGCGCTCTGCGACCGGCTGGAGGCGAGCCTCGCCGACACCGCCGCCACCCGCCGCCGCCTGCTCGATGCCCTTCTCGCTGAGGCCCTCGCGCCGGTGGACGGCCGCGAACTGGAGGCGGCGGAATGAGCCGCGCACCAGCGCCCGCCATCAAGAGCCTAACGCCTGAAAAGGTGGTCTATTGGTACTTTCGCCTGAACGGCTTTTTGCAGATCGAGAACTTCGTTGTTCACCCAGACCGGCGCGGCGGCCAGCGAACCGACGCCGATCTTTTGGCCGTCCGATTCCCCTTTCGTGCCGAGCGCCTGTTCGACAATCCCGACGACATCATGGCCGACGACGAGCAGGGCTCGGCGCTGTCTCGTGAGTTGATCGACATCGTCATCGCGGAGGTGAAGACCAATCAGCCTTGCACCTTGAACGGGCCTTGGACGCAGCAAGACCTTCAGAACGTCCACCGCGTGCTTGCTGCGATCGGTTGCCTGCCGCACGACCAGATCGTCGCTGCGGCGGCGGATATCTATCAGGCGGGATTACATCGTTCCAACACACTCCGCATTCGCCTGGTTGCTGTGGGACGCGACCAGAGCGACGACCTTGCAAGGGACTATCCCGAAGTGCGGCAACTGCTTTGGCCAGACATGCTTGCGTTCATCTGGCATCGCTTCGATCGCTACCGGCATCAGAAAACACAAGTGGATCAGTGGGACGCCGAGGGCCGAAAGATCAAGCGGCTGGCCGATGAACACCGCCGTTCACCCGACGACTTCATCGAACGGGCCTTGGGCTTGATGGGCGTGCGGTATGGCTAGCAAGAGCGGCATTGATAAGCCGATTGCGGTGCCGACATGAGCATCGCGGCGGCTGGCTATGTCCTGAAGGTTCCATCCGAACGGCGCGAGGTGCTGCTCAACGAAGCCGAGAACGGTGGTTCGTTCTATCGCTCGACGCCCTTTGTTGCCGAGCCTGTTCCCAATTTCGACCATAGCCGACGCGCGCCGCTTGTCGTCTTTGCCTCATTCGAAGACGGGAGAATCACACATATTGCCGACGGCAAAAGAGGCGCTTCCGCCGGAACCGGACTCGCGCGCCTCAATATGCAGGACTTGAAGCCGCTTGCTCGCCCGATCCCGTTCGAAGAACTCAAGAGCGGCGTGCCAAAGCGGGTTCAGGCCCATTTGGAACGCGTGTTGAGCGGTGGCGGCATCTTGCCGCCCAAAACGCTCGGCGCATTCGTTGACCGGATTGTGGAACTCGACGCTTCGGTCGGCGGGCGACTGGCGCGCTTCTCCGAACGCCGCCGCGAAGCTCTGCGTCGCTTCGAGCCGCGCGCAAAGGAGAACCTCGCGCTTCAGAAGGAAACGCTCGGAATCGCGCTTGAGATCAGCGGAATGTCAAGGGACGAGCTTCTCGCCTGGCAACCCGCCGAAAGCTCGCAACAATCTTTCCTTGATGGTCTTCCGGGCGCGCAGGTTCGCGAAGACGCAATGCTGTTGGCGGATTTCTCAACCATGCCGGGGTTCGAGACAATCAGTGAGGTCACTCACTACGGATCGAAGGTCTTCGCGAAGGCTGAAGACCCTGCCGTGCGGTTGACTGTCATCATGGCCAATCGTTTGCCTCTAGAGCAACAAACCGGCGCTGATCTTATCTACTTCAACGAAGCCTATCGTTCATTTGTCATGATTCAATACAAAGCGATGGAGAAGGGCAAAGATCAGGCGGAATTTCGGTGGCAGGCTAACGATCAATTTGTCCAAGAGATTGCCCGAATGGACGCGCTGCTTGCTGAACTCGGCAAGATACAATCGGGCAGCGATCCAGACGGCTACCGCTTTTCCGAGAACCCCTTCTTCCTTAAGTTTTGCCCGCGCGTCGTCTTCAATCCCGATGACAAAGGCTTGTTCAAGGGCATTTATCTGCCGCTCGACCTCTGGAAGCGCGCGGAGTCTGCGGGCAGGCTGAAAGGGTCCAAAGGCGGCAATGTGCTCACATTCGGGAACGTGGGACGGCGCATCAACAATTCCGAGTTCGTCGGCCTTGTTTCTGGCTCCTGGGTGGGAACCTCGATCGAACAGTCCGCCGTTCTGGGCCCGTTGATCCGCGAGGTCCTGGCGTCGGGAAAGACTGTCACCTTTGCGATCAAGCATGTCGTCGCCAGAGCGGAACACCTCGACGACATTGCCGAAGACCCGGATGACGACGACAAACTCGATACGTCCAAAATGTTCGGATAACCCACGGATCACTTGCAAGTCCACTTCGTTTAGATTACACTAAACATTATGAGAAAAGCATCGAAGCCCGCACCCGCCGCCGATCCCGCCCGCAAGCTGGCGGTGATCTATGCCCGCGTCTCCTCGAAGGAGCAGGAGAAGGAAGGCTTCTCGATTCCGGCGCAATTGAAGCTGCTGAAGGAATATGCGGCGGCGAACGACTTCGTGGTGGCGCAGGAATATGTGGACGTCGAGACCGCAAAGCAGACGGGGCGCACTGCCTTTGGCGAGATGGTGGCCTATCTCAAGGCGCATCCGACCATCCGCGTGATGCTGGTCGAGAAGACCGACCGGCTCTATCGCAACCTCAAGGATTGGGTGACGGTCGATGAACTCGACGTGGAAATGCACTTCGCCAAGGAAGGCGTGGTGCTGTCGCGCGAGTCGCGATCCTCGGAAAAGTTCATGCACGGCATCAAGGTGCTGATGGCGAAGAACTACATCGACAATTTGTCCGAGGAAGCCCGCAAGGGCATGCAGGAAAAGGCCGAACAGGGCATCTGGCCGACCAAGACGCCTCTCGGCTATCGCAACATCACTGGCCCTGATGGCAAGAAGATCATCGCCGTCGATCCGGCATTATCGCCGATCGTGTCGCAGATGTTCGACTGGTATGCGCGCGGCGACATTTCGCTGAAGGAAGCGGCGCGCAAGGCGCATGCGGCGGGCCTGCTCTATCCCAAGAGCGGCGCAAAGGTGCCAGTGAGCACGGTTCACACCATCCTGCGCAATCGGCTTTACACGGGCTCGTTCGAATGGAATGGCAAGCTCATTCAGGGCAAGCACGAGCCGCTGGTTTCAGTCGAACTATGGGAACGGGTGCAGGGTGTGCTCGACGGACGCTTCGCCAAGAAGGCCAAGCGCGGCAAGCATGACTTCGCCTTCTCGGGCTTGATCGCCTGCCATGCCTGCGGCTGCGCCGTCGTCGGCGAGATCAAGAAGCAGCGCTACATCTACTATCATTGCACCGGTTACGCCGATAAGTGCCAGGGCAACCCGGCTTCGTGCCGCCGCAAGCATGTGCGCGAGGAAGCGCTCGAAGCGCAGTTCACCGAACTGCTCGGGCGGCTTCGCTTCGATGGCGAGGTGCTGGAATGGGTGCGCGATGCGCTTCACGCCAGCCACGCCGACGAACGCCGCGAGCATGAAGAAGCGATTAAGCGCCATCAGGCCGAACACAAGCGGCTTCAGGACCGCATCAACGCCATGTATGTCGATAAGCTCGACGGACTGGTGGACACCGTCTTCTATGAAAAAATGTCGAACCAGTGGCGCGAAGAACAGAACCGCTGCCAACGAGAGATCGACCGGCACCAGAACGCCGATAAATCTTACAAGGATGAAGGCGTTGCGCTGCTCGACCTCGCCCGCAATACGCAAAGGCTGTTCGCAATGCAGGAACCGCGTGAAAAACGCCGCCTGCTGAATTTCCTACTATCGAACTGCACTTGGGAGGATGGCGAAGTGGTCGCAACCTTCCGCCAACCCTTTGACATGCTTGCAGAAACGGCAACTGCCGCAGCCCTCATCGAGGCGGGCAAGAACGCCAAATCGGCCAAAAGTGAGATTTGGCTGGGGAACCTGGATTCGAACCAAGATTGACGGAGTCAGAGTCCGCAGTTCTACCGTTGAACTATTCCCCAATCCGACGGGCGCCTGGCCCGGCCGAAAGGCAGCGCTTGGCACCGCGGGTGGGCTTCTAGCACATTCTGCGTGGCGATCAACACCTTGTTTGCCGCGTGCGGTGACTTTCGTGGCGGCCCCGGCCGTTCGCGCCAACCGCCAACCATGTTTACTTTTTGTTCTCTTCTGCTAGGCTTTCGTGGCGAGGCTTTGCGCAAGTCGGCGTGTGTCTCCCCCCAACCTGAAGAAGAGCTGCGCCATGGCCAACCGCACGGGCAGTGCCGATCTCCCGCTGCATTCAGGTCAGGTGCCGCGCTGGCTGGCCGACCGTATGGCGAAGCTTGGCGCCGTCATCGCCGAGGCCATCGTCACCACCTATGGCCGCGATGCCTTTCTCGCCCGCCTCGCGCACCCCTTCTGGTTCCAGAGCTTCGGCGCCGTCATGGGTATGGACTGGCATTCGTCGGGCATCACCACATCCGTCATCGGCGCGCTGAAGCGCGGGCTGAGGCCGCTCGAGCGCGAACTTGGCCTCTATGTCTGCGGCGGCCGCGGCCGCCACTCGCTGAAAACACCCGACGAACTCGTTGCCATTGGCAACCGCACCGGCTTCGATGGCGCCGCGCTGGCGCGCGCCAGCCGTCTTGTGGCCAAGGTCGACGGCGCCGCCGTGCAGGATGGTTTCGATCTTTACCTCCACGGCTTCATCGTCGCCGCCGATGGTCACTGGGTGGTGGTGCAGCAGGGCATGCATACCGACAGCAAACTGGCCCGCCGCTATCATTGGCAATCGGCCGGGCTTGAGAGCTTCGTTGCGGCCCCGCATGCCGCCATCGAGGGTGCCGGGCAGGGCGAGATCATCAACCTGACTGATATCCGCGCCGAACGGGCCCGCGCCCTGCAGACCGGCCTCCTTGCCGATCTCGGGCCCGACCGGTTGCTCGCCGAAATCGCCCGCATCGAGGGCCGCAGCCTTGCGCCGGCCGCGCCCGAGCCACCCTCCGCGCAGCTCGAACTGCTGCCGCATCTCGTCATGCCCACCCATCACGACGTGCGCCCCAAGGACGTGATGCTCCGCCGCCTGCATGGCGCACTCGCTGCCGCCGCCGATCGCGGACCTGAGGATTTCGCCGAACTGCTGCTTGTGCCCGGCATCGGCGCGCGCACTGTTGCCTCGCTCGCGCTTGTGGCCGAGGTTGTGCATGGCGCGCCTGCGCGCTTCGCCGATCCGGCGCGCTTTTCCATGGCGCATGGCGGCAAGGACGGTCACCCGTTTCCCGTGCCGCTCAAGGTCTATGACGAGACGATCCGGGTGATGAAATCCGCCGTGCTCAAGGCCGGGCTCGGCGCCACCGAGGAGATGGAGGCCATCCGGCGGCTCGATGCCGAATCCCGCCGGCTTGAGCGCGTCGCCACCGGCCCGAGCTTTCACGAGCATATCGCCCAAGAGCGCCGCATGTCGCCGACCTATGGCGGGCGCACCGTCATGGACGATGCCGCCGAAGCCGCCGCCCGCGCACATCGCGGTGGGTATCGAAGGGCGGGGGCGTAGAAGCTCGTGAATGGTGGGTGGTCAATCGTGAATCGGAACGGTGCCTGTAGGCTCAGGACGATAGTTGACTGACGAGATTGCAGTGCAACCATTCACCGTTCACGTCCCCCTCACCGCCACGTGAAGATCCGCGTCACCGCGTAGTTGAACACCGAACTCATCAGCGCACCGGCCAGGCCCGCCACAAGTGGCATCTGGGCAATGTCGTTGTAGAGCAGCGCCGCAACCGACACATTGGCCAGCGTGCCAATCGAGCAGGCCGCGTAGAACATCAACAGGCCGGTCAGCATCTTCATGCCCTTGAGCCGCTTGTCGGCATAAGTCAGCACATTGTTGAGGAAGAAGTTCCACGTCATGGCGATCATGGTCGCCCCGAACTGCGCCGGCAGGAAGCTCGTCCCGACCACAGTGTTGAGCAACCACAGGGTGCCGAGGTGAATGGCGATACCGGAAAAGCCCACCATCGAGAACAGCAGGAAGCTCGTCGGCAGCACGCCGCCCGACAGTTTCGATAGCCATAGCCCGGCGAACTGTATCACCACGATCGGGCTCATCTTGCTCTCGCCGGCATGGCGCGGGCGGAACGTATACGGCACTTCCGCGATCGCGGGACGCGTCCCCTTGCGGGTTGCCGTCACCACCAAATCGAGCAGGATCTTGAAGCCCTCCGCGCTCAGATGCGGCGCCACGTCGACGATCAGGTCGCGCCGCACGGCGAAAAAGCCACTCATCGGGTCGCTGAGGTCCTGCCCGGCAATCAGCGACGATAGCTTCGTCGCCATGCGGCTGCCCCAGGCCCGCACCGCCGAAAAGCCCGCATTGGCCGAGCCCGCGCCGGCATAGCGTGTGCCGAGCGCGATATCGGCGCCCGCCTTTACCTTGGCCAGCATCTGCGGCAGCACGGCCTCGTCATGCTGCAGGTCGCCATCGATGATCGCCACATAGGGCGCGTTGGTCGACAGAATGCCTTCGACGCAGGCAGAGCTCAGCCCCCGCCGCCCCACCCGCTTGATGCAGCGGATATTGGCGTGGCTTCGGCCCAGCGTCCAGGCGAGGTCCGCGGTTCCGTCCGGGCTGTTGTCGTCAACGACGATCATTTCCCACGCCGTGCCCTCGAGTGCGATACCGACGCGCCTGTAGAGTTCGGCAATATTGGCGCTTTCGTTGAATGTCGGCACCACAACAGCAAATTCGGGGGCGGTATGGCTTCGGGCAGTCGAGTTGGTTGGAGCGGAAGCGATGCTCATCGCGTTCCTCCTTCAATCGAGGGAGTGGTCGTAGAGGTCCGTGCTGCGCGCGGGCTGCGGGAAAGTTCCGCTGTCCGGCTCAGCGCATAGGCCATGCCATAGAGGAGCAGCAAGCCCCCGCCCAGCATCATCCCATCGGTCAGGGGGTCGCGCGGCACTGCGAGCTTCACCGCCTGCAGGGCCATCGACAACACCGTTCCGGTAGCAAAGACCGCAAGCCCGTTGCGCCCCAGCAGCCGCAGTGGCGCCGCCATGCGGCTTTGCGCAAACTGCGCGACGAAGCCGAGGCTCGACATCAGGTAGAACAGCACCAGTGCATGGCCGAGCCGGGGCAGGGCGAGGAAGGTCTTGTCGAACCAAGTGATGTAGAAGGGCAGGCCCATTCGGCTCAGAAACCCCAGTACCTCCCGGCCGGCGGCACCGAGCCAGTCGAGCTTCACCCACAAGAGGATGAACAGCGTGATCGCCGCCGCTGCCGCCACCAGCGCCGGGCGCTTCGGCACCAGCCGCTCGCCGCGCTTCATCGCCATGCCGGCCAGCAGCCCCACCACGAAGATCAGCTGCCACGACAACGGGTTGAAGAACCATCCACCCGAAGTCGGGTAGTTGGGGAAGTTGAGCCTGAACGTTCCTGCCATCATCCAGACGAGGATCGCGCCCACGAGCAGACGCTTCGGCCAGCGTCGCCCGATGAGGATCAGCCCAGGTGTCGCCACCAGCAGCACGGCATAGAGCGGCAAGATGTTGAGATAGCCCAGCTGGTGCGTCAAGAGCGGCAGCCCGATCATCGCACCCAGCGGGTTCTGAAACAGCGGCGGGATATTGTTTTTCGACAGCGCCTCTACAATGCCGAACTGCTGCGCAGCAAAGGCAAAAATCCCCAGTGATATCAGCGTGATGACGAGATGCACGAAATAGAGCTGCCGCGCACGCGCCCATACCCTGGCGATCGCCGGCCAGACCGGCGCGGTATCGAATCGGCCCGAATAGGCGAGCCCCGCCGCCATGCCGCTCATGAACACGAAGGCCTCGGCGGCGTCCGAAAAGCCGAAGTTCCGGCTGGTGAAGTTTTCGTAGACCGTGCCCGGCACATGGTTGATGAAGATCATCACCAGCGCCAGCCCGCGGAACATGTCGAGCCGCGCATCGCGGCCGCCTCCCGGCAGGCCCGGCGTGTCCGCCATCCGGCGTGCTGGCGTCCCGTTCTGGATTTTGGGGCTACGCATGGACCTCTCCGGCGACAAGTCCAGGCAGTGGGTTCGGCGGGTTCGGTCCATCTACGGTCCAGGTCTCGTGGATCATCCGCTGCGTCTTCGCCACGTCGGTCGGCGCCAGCGCGAAGTCGGTGCCGAACAGCAGCGGCCGTTCCGGCGCCGCCCCCAGCGAGGTCAGTGTGATCACGAGCGGCGCCGCCACCGCCGGGCCCGTCACGGGCAATAGCCACGGCACCATTTGTGGGGCGAACACCAGCGCCAAACCCAGCGTCACCGCGCCCGTCACGACAATCCACCAGCTTGCGGCAAAGGCGGTACCGAACTCCACATGCGCCACTCCGCGCGCCGTCGCCGGCCAGCCGCCATCGATCCCGCTGAGGATCTGGAACACGGCCCGGCTCTGGAAGCACAGCATGATCGGCGCCATGATGGTCGAGAGCACGATCTCGCCCACCACCGACAGCAGGACCCGGATCGTGCCGCCAAATGCGCGGTTTCGCCCGTCGAACATGCCGCGCATGACGATGGCGAATTTCGGCAGCAGCAGCGCGATCGCCACCCCGGCCGCAAGGATCCAGATCGCGTCGTCAGGCGGAATGAAGCGCGAGTCCGGAAGGGCGTCCGCCAATAGGCTCACCACCAGCAGCAGCAGCCAGAGCGGCGACGCGACATAGGCCATGATGCCCTGCACGAAGGTGAACCGGCTCCAGAACTTCAGTCCCGACGCGCCGATCAACCTGCGGTGCTGCAGATTTCCCTGGCACCAGCGGCGGTCGCGCTTGGCATATTCGATCAGGTTCTCCGGGCCTTCCTCATAGGAGCCCCGGAGCATTGGGTCCAGTTCCACTTTCCAGCCCGCACGGGCGAGCAGCGCCGCCTCCACATAGTCATGGCTGAGGATATGTCCGCCCGATGGCGGCTTGCCCGACAGCACCGGCAGCCCGCAGCTCGACGCGAAGGCGCCGATCCGCACAATGGCGTTGTGCCCCCAATAGGGCCCCTCCTCGTCCTGCATCCGCGCCGAGCCCCGCGCGAAATAGGGCGAGAGATATGCCGACGAGAACGCCATCATCCGCCCGAACAGGCTCTGGGCGTTGATCACCACCGGCACGGTCTGCAACAGCCCGAGCCGCTCGTCGCCATCCATCCGTCGCGCCATGGAAACGATCGTGTCGCCTTCCATCAGGCTATCCGCGTCGAGAATCAGCGCGTAGTCGTAGGCGGCCCCCGCGCGCTGGATGAAATCCTCGATATTGCCGGCCTTCTTGCCGATATTGCGCTCGCGCCGGCGATAGAAGAACCGCCCGTCCGCCAAGGGCTCGCGCAGCAGGTGCTCGAACCATGTCACCTCCGCTGCCCCAATCTCGGGCGATGTCGTGTCGGACAGGATGGCGAAATGGAACCGCTCCGCCTGTCTGGTCGCGATCAGGCTGCGGTTCATCGCCGCCACGCGCGAAAATGTCTCGGCCGGGTCTTCGTTGTAGATCGGAACGAGGACCGCCGTCATGCCCTTGGGGGCGCCATCAGCGTCCCGGCGCCGTGCCGGTTCGCGCGACAGCGTGCCCATCAGGCCCGTGACTCCGCCCCATACCAGCCAGAACCCGGTGATGACGAACAGGATCACCCGCAGCCAGTCGAGCAGGCCCGAACCGTCCTCCGTGATGAAACGGAAATACAGCGCGCCGCCCCCGACGCTGGCGAGCGCCGCCACCGCAAGGGCGCCTGTTCTGATGGCGCGAGGCCGGTTCATGGTCTGCCGATTCGGTGCAAGAGGGCCCAATCAGGCGCGCTGGCGCGAAAACAGCATGCTGCGCAGGGCCGAGAACAGCGACACGCGCCGTTCGAGCTGCTGCTTGGGCATGGCGAGGGGGGCGTCCGGCAGGCCGAGCCGTGAAAATCCGTCGGGATTGTGCTTCATGCGCTTGCTCCTCTCCACTGGTAGAGCCAGGTCTCGGTGAGCGGCTTGCCGGCGAGTCCGACACTGGCCTTGAGTTCGATGAGGGTTTGCTGCGTGGTGTCGACATCGAGCACGAGTCGCCACACGCCATTGGCCGCCACCTTGGAAAATGTCGTGGTCGCGATAAGGCCGGCCGACGCTTCGGCCATCACCTCAAGCTCGGTTTCCGGGGGCAGGGCGTCCAGTTCACCACCCTTGAAATCTATGACGAATTTCCTCAGCGTCGCCGCGTTCTCCACGCCCGACACGCCACCTTGCCCTGCGCGGGTCTCGACAACATGGGCCAGCGGATCGCCGCCCTTCGGCATCAGGTCGCCCCAGGCCAGACGGTAACGGAACTCGCGCTCGTCGCCGGACTTCACCGGTTCGGCGGGAATGAAGAAGGCCACGATATTGTCGTCCGCCTCGAGCTTCGAGGGGATCTCGATCAGCCGTACGCTGCCCTGTCCCCAATCGCCGGTCGGCGTCACCAGCAGCGATGGGCGTCTCTCGTAATGCGCGCCGGCATCCTGGTAGGTCTCGAAACTCCGGTCGCGCTGGTAGAGTCCGAAGGCCTTGAGGTTCGGGTCCCACAGGTAGGAATTGCCCAGCTGCGGCGTGTTGTTGAGCGCGCGCCACATCGGCACGCCGTTCTCACCCAACACAAACAGCCCGTTGCTGTCATGCACCTGCGGCCGGTAGTCGTCGAAACCCGTGCGGTTGCTCTCGCCGAACAGGAACATCGAGGTCAGGGGCGCAATGCCGAGCTCCGGCACGTCTGCGCGGAAGAACAGCCGCGCCGTCACGTCCATCACCGTTTCCTGCACAGTGTCCGTTGCGGGCGTGATTTCGAACCTGTAGGCGCCGGTGACGCTCCGGCTATCGAGCGCCGCATAGACGACGAGCGGCTGCCCGGCGACCGGCTTTTCGAAATAGAACTCCGAAAACCGCGGAAACTCTTCCGGCCCCTCGCGCCACGAATTGATCAGCAGCCCGCGAGCGCTGATCCCGTAGGCATTGAATCGGCCGAGCGAACGGAAATAGCTCGCGCCCAGGAACACCACCAGTTCGTCGATGACATCCGGGTTGTTGAGCGGATAGTTGACGCGAATCCCCGCCACACCCGGGAACGGCTCGGCCTCGGCCTCCTGCTGCACCGCTGCATCGTGGAAGTCGAAATCCGCGGTCGAAAACCCGATCGGCAGTGCCTTGCCGCCATCGATGGTGAACACCGACACCGGCTCCTTGAACAGCCAGCCCATCGGGAAGCCATGCACGGCATAGCCGATCTGCTTGTCGAGCCACTTGGCCTTGTCGCGATCGAACTGGATCTTGCGGAACCCGTCATAGTTGAGGTGCGCATAGGCGGGCGGCAGAGTGACCGCCGGCTGCACGTAGGCTGCGCCCGCCATCAACTTCATGCGCGTACTGAACGAATCGAAGTCGAAGGGCGCATCGCCCGCGGCACCCGTTTCGGCACGGGCGACGGTGCTGAGGCTGGTGCTCGCCATGAGCAGGGCGGCCACGGCGCCCTTCAGGATGGTGCGGCGCGATAGCGAGGAGAGTGTGTACAGGGTCATGCTCGAACGCGAGGGAAGGAAGCTCTTGATACTCCAACACCAGAACCGCGACGCACTTGAGAAGCGAAAGTTGTTGCATGGGTGCCATGCGCCGAACTCATGGTTAGCTAGGCGCATCAATCGGTTATGTCTTGGGCGCCTCCCAGGGCTCTCCAAACGGATGCATGTTCATGACCGTCGCCATGGCGTCTCCCTCCGCTCGCGCCGTGCCGCTCAGCCTCAGGTTGTTCGGCATAGCCCTCGGGTTCGCCGTGCTCGGCCTCGTCCTGCGCTACCTCGCGTTCGCTGTCACGGTGAAGGACGCCTCGATTCTCACCTTCGCCGAGGGCATGTGCCGGTGGGATTGCGGCTGGTACGTCCGGCTCGCCGAAACCGGCTACGATCCCTTCCCTGTCCCGACCATGATCAATGCCGGCAACTGGGCCTTCTTTCCGCTCTTTCCGCTGCTGATCGGCGCGCTGCGCTTCGTCACCGGCCTGCCCACCATGCCGCTCGCCAGCGCCGTCTCGGTCGCGCTCAGCATCGGCGCGTCGATGCTGGCCTATCCGCTCCTGGGCCGGAATATCCGCGCCTTCACGCTCTTTGCGGCCTTCCTGCTCTGCGGGCCGTTCTCCATCTACTTCACCACCTTCTATACCGAGGTGCTGTTCCTCTTCCTCACGCTCGCGGTCTTTGCCGCGCTCGGCCAGAAGCGCTTTCTCCTCGCCGGCCTCCTCGCCGCCGCGCTCTCCGCCACCCGGATTGTCGGGGTGTTCATCGTCTTCGCCATTCTTGTCGAAGTCTGGCGCGCCCATCGCGCGGGCGGAGGCACCTGGCGCACCTTCATACCGGCCACCCTGCGCCGGCCCGATCTGGTGCTGGCCTTTGCGCTCGCCCCCCTCGGGCTCTTCGCCTACTTGACCTATCTGCACCTCTCCATCGGCGATGCGCTCGCGTTCAACCACGTGCAGCGCGCCTGGGGGCGGCCCCTCGGACTGCCCCCGGTCTTCGTCTGGAACGCGCTCAACGCCTGGCCACAGTCGGGCTTTCTGCCGTCCTCGTCGCAGGTTTCGGGCCTTGTCACCGTCATCGGCTACGGGCTGATCGGCGTCATGTTCTGGCAACGGCGCTTCGCCATGGCCATCTACAGCCTTATCTGCCTCACGCTGCCGCTCTTTGCCGGCATGGCGTCCATCGTCCGCTTCAATGCCGGCCTCGCGCCCATGATCTTGACCCTGACCGAGCTCCTCGCCCGGCGGTCCTGGCTCTTCTGGCTCGCGCTCTTGCTCCTCGCCATCGGCACCTGTTTTGGCGCTGTCGGCTGGCTAACCGGATACCTCGCCCTTGTCTGACGCTGTGTCCCCCACCCCCCGCCTCTCTCGAGCGCTGGCCCTCGGCGCCTACCTGCTCTCGGGGCTGCTCATCGCCTGGTATCTCGTCACGATGTGGCTGATGGTCCACCCTCAGGTCAGCGCCGACTACCGCGCCTACTACATCGATCAGACCACCACCTGCATGAACCAGCCGGTCTCGGGCGCGTACCAGTTCGGCACTCTCGTCTCCTTCCTTCCCGATGGGCGCGATCTGCAAAAAACCATCAGGGTCTGCGGCTGGGAAGGTCCGGCGGGCGATGGCATGCACGCGGTTGGCACCTCGGCGCGGCTCCGCTTCAACCCCATGGAGCGCCCGGCCAGCATGGCGCTGATGCTCTCCATGATCGCCATCAGGCGCGACGGCGTGCCGGCGCAGACCGTGTCGGTTTCGCTCGATGGCGAAAAGCTTGCCGATCTCGATGTGGGCTCGGGCGCGCCCAGCACCTTCAAGCTGCCCATCCCTGCCGGGGTCGCGGTCAAGCCCGGCCCCATCGAGGTCCTGCTTGATTTTCCCACCGCCCAGCAGATGGGGCCCACCGATCCCAGGACCCGCTGGCGCTCGATCAAGCTGCAATCGGCCGGCCTCGTCGCGAACTGATCCCCCGCTCCCCGAAAGAGCTATTGCATCGTTGCGGCAAACCGGGAACTCTCCCCCCGTTTCGGCCACGGGAGGACCTATATGCCATTCTTCGATCTGCCGGTTTCGGCGCTTGCCACCTATCAATCGCAGACGCCCGACCCGGCCGATTTCGATCGCTTCTGGGCCGAAACCCTCGCCGAAACCCGCCGCCACGCCCTCGATGCCCGCTTCACCCCAATCGATTGCGGGCTCGACCTGATTGACGCATATGACGTGAGCTTTGCAGGTTTCGGCGGGCACGAGGTCAAGGGCTGGTACCTCGCCCCGAACGGCCGCGCGCCCAAAAGTACGCTCGTCAAGTTCATCGGCTATGGCGGCGGCCGCGCTTTCCCGCACGAGCACCTGCTCTGGCCCGCCTCGGGCCGCGCCGTCTTCGTCATGGATACGCGCGGGCAGGGCTCGTCCTGGTCGAAAGGCGATACGGCCGATCCCTCGGGCTACGATCCGAGCCATCCCGGCTTCATGACGCGCGGTATTCTCGACAAGGCGCACTATTACTATCGCCGCGTCTATGTGGATGGCGTCCGCGCCGTCGAAGCCGCACGCACCCGCACCGAAACCGATCCAGCCCGCATTTCCGTCATCGGCGGCAGCCAGGGCGGCGGCATCTCCATCGCCGTTGCCGGCCTCGTGCCCGAGCTGGCAGCCTGCCTGCCCGATGTGCCGTTCCTCTCGGATTTCCCCCGAGCCGTCGGCCTCACCAGCCGCGATCCCTATGGCGAAATCGTCCGCTACCTCGTCGTCCATCGCGACAAGGCGGCGCAAGCCTTCGAAACGCTGAGCTATTTCGACGGCGTCAATTTCTCCCGTCGTGCGCGCATGCCCGCCTTGTTCTCCGTGGCGCTGATGGACGACGTCTGCCCGCCCTCCACCGTCTACGGCGCCTTCAACGCCTGGGCCGGCAGCAAGGAAATCGAGAGCTACAGCTTCAACAACCACGAAGGTGGCGGCCCCTATCAGGATCGCGCCCAGGTCGCGTTCCTCACCCGCCTCGGCCTCTGAGGCGTTTTCTCCCGCGAAAGCTTTACATATCAGCCATGGGTCGGCCCCGAAGCGCCTGGAGGAAAAGTTGCACGACCTTTCCGGTTCGAAAGCGCGACAGGACAATATCTGGGATCACTTCAGCGTTCTGACCTGAATGTGCAGTGATCAACGGGTCGGCCCACCAGCCCTTGGGATTTTCGAGCTTTGAAATACGCCATTGTCGGCACCGGCAGCCGCCACGCCATGTTCCGCCGCGCCATTACCGAAACGCATGCGCACGACAATGAACTCGTCGCGCTCTGCGACAGCAACCCGGTCCGCCTCGGTGTTTCCGCCGCGCTCGTTCCCGAGCAGCCCGGCAACGGTATCGCCACTTATGCGGCTGCCGAATTTGATCGCATGCTCTTGGAGCAGCAGCCCGACACGGTCATCGTCACCACGCCCGACTATCTGCACCACGACTACATCGTGCGCGCGCTCCGGGCCGGTCGCAACGTCATGACCGAAAAGCCGATGACCGTCGATCTGGCCAAGCTCAAGGCCATCCTCGATGCGCAGGCCGAAACCGGCAAGTCCGTCACCGTCACCTTCAACTACCGCTACACACCGGCCCGCACGCAGATCAAGGATCTGCTGATGTCCGGCGCCATCGGGGACATCACGCAGGTGGATTTCCGCTGGTATCTCGATCGTGTCCACGGCGCCGATTATTTCCGCCGCTGGCATCGCTACAAGGACAAGTCCGGCGGGCTGCTCGTCCACAAGTCCACCCACCATTTCGATCTGTTGAACTGGTGGGTGGCCTCCACCCCGAAGGCCGTCTCGGCCAATGGCAAGCGTGTTTTCTACACGCCGGAGATGGCGGCGAAGCTTGGCCTATCCGACCATTCCGACCGCTGCCATACCTGCCCGGTCTTCGATCGCTGCGATTACCGGCTCGATCTCGCCGCCGATCCGGCGCTCAACGCGCTCTATCTCGAGGCCGAGGATGAGGACGGCTATTTCCGCGATCGTTGTGTCTTCGCCGATGACATCACCATCGAGGACACCATGCAGGTGCAGGTGCGCTACGAGAATGACGTGTTCCTCAACTACACGCTCTGCGCCTATTCACCCTGGGAAGGCCTCGAGGTGAAGTTCCACGGCACCAAGGGCGAACTTACACACCGGCATGTCGAGGTGCATGGCGTCTTCGGCGGCGTCCGCGATCATGCCCACGATGAATCGATGACAACCACGCTCCACCTCCATGGCAGTCATCCGGAGCAATTGCAGGTCTGGGAGGGCTCTGGCGATCATGGCGGCGCCGATCCTGTGATGCTCGGCTATCTGTTCGAGCCCTCGAGCATGGAGCCCGACCGCTATGCCCGCGCCTCGTCGCACCGCGAAGGCGCCTGGTCCATCCTCACCGGCATCGCGGCGAACGAAGCCATCGCCACCGGCACGGCCATCGATATCGATGCGCTGCTTGCGCGGGCAGGGATCAAGCTGGGGCGGTAGGGAGACGCAAGACTTGGCAGACGGAGTCTCTCGCGCCAGCAGGAGGGTAAACCCTACTGCGCCTCCTGGCGAAACGGCGCCCAACGGGCGCCGCTTCCATTCACGCAGGCAATTCGCACCTCAATACATCTCGTAGCTCGTCTTGCCCGGATACACTGTCAGGATCGAGCTGTGGCAGGTGCCATTGAAATCCTTGCCGATCCAGTTGTGCCCCACGAAGCTGTCGAGGGTCACACTCTCGCCGGGCAGCGTGCCGGCATAGTCCACCAGCTTCCCGTCGAAATCGACCCAGTAGATCGAGATCGCGATATCCGAGGCGTTGATGAACTCGATCTGCGCCGATTCGTCCGAGGCCACCGACGGGAACGCCTTCACGTCCGGGCAGGTCGCGTCCATGCGTGCCGCGTCGCTCTCCACCAGTGCTGCCGCCTTGGACTTACCGGCCTTGGACGCTTTCGGCGGCACGCCGCCATTGTCGGTGCATTCCTCGATCTTGGTCATCGCCGCGCTCGAGCCCTTGAGCTCGGTATCGACCACCTCGCCATTGATCTCGACGGCCAGTCGGCTGCCGGTGCGGATCGCTTCCACCAGCCCGTCTTCCATGAACATCCCGTAGCGTTCGTTCGAGAGCGGATAGAACGTTCCCTCGAACGAGGCCCGGTCCACATCCACCGTGCCGTTGACTTCGTCCGGCTGACCCGCCGGCGGGTCCACCGTCAGCACCCAGCCCTCGGCGCTGTAGTCGAGCGTGAACGGGAAGGTCTCGCTCGCCCCGCTGCACCGCATGAACGCGCCATCCTGGCTGATCGCCAGCACCTGCCAGCCCTTTGTCACCCCGTAATCGGCATAGTTTTCCTCGGCCTGAGCCGCTGGCGCCAGCAAGATGCCGCCCAGCAGCGCCGCTACAGCGCATTTCAGTGTCCTGATCATTCCGTTTCGCCCCCTGGCACCATCATCCGGCACAAACCGTGCCTGTTGCCGGGCCACAATCTGCGCCCGGCGCGGATCGCCGCTCCCCTGTCCCGGGAGGGCCGTTTCAAAATCGCTCTCTGCAGTCGCAAGCCGTCGGAACACGCGGCAGGTGCCGCCGCGCCAACAATGCAAAAACGCTACAGCGCTTGCGCCTTGCGGACAACACTTAGTGCGCTTTCAGGGAAAACTGCATCGGTTTCTTGGTTCGAAAGCGCAACAAAACAAGGGTTTAGGTCATTTCAGCGTTTCAACCAAAACCGGAAATGATCTACGGCTCCCGTGCGGCTCGGTTCGCGCAGCCTCTTGCCGCCAAAACAAAAACGGCGCCCCTTGGGCGCCGCTTCCATTCGCTACTCACCTTTGGCGAGTGATCAGTTCACGCGCTTGCCATTGGCATCGAACAGATGCGCCAGCGACAGGTTCGGCGTTACACGCAGCTTCGCGCCCGGCTGCACGGTGATGCGTTCGCGGAAGATGCCGGTGATGGTCTGAGAGCCGAGCTTGGCGATCACCTGCGTTTCCGAACCGGTGGGCTCGAGCACCACCACTTCGATTTCGATGCCGTTCGGGTCAAGCGCCAGGTGTTCCGGGCGGATACCGTAGATCGCCGCGTCCGTCTGGTGCGATACGGTCGGCAGCAGCAACCCGTCATTGGTGCGGAAGCCTTCCGGGCCCATCTTGCCATTGATGAAGTTCATCGATGGCGAGCCGATGAAGCCTGCAACGAAGGTGTTCTGCGGCCGGTCATAGAGGTCGAGCGGCGAGCCCATCTGCTCGATCACGCCATCGCGCATCACCACGATCTTGTCGGCCATGGTCATGGCCTCCACCTGGTCATGCGTCACATAGATGGTGGTGGTCTTCAGCCGCTGGTGCAGTTCCTTGATTTCAGAGCGCATCTGCACGCGCAGCTTGGCGTCGAGGTTGCTGAGCGGTTCGTCGAACAGGAAGACCTGCGGGTCGCGCACGATGGCACGGCCCATGGCGACGCGCTGGCGCTGGCCGCCGGAAAGCTGGCGCGGCTGGCGGTCGAGCAGGCTCTCGAGCCCGAGGATCTTCGCCGCGCGGTCGACCTTCGCCTTGATCTCGGTCTTCGGCACGCCCTTGAGCTTCAGCGAAAAGCCCATGTTCTGCGCCACCGTCATGTGCGGATAGAGCGCATAGTTCTGGAACACCATGGCGATGTCGCGTTCCTTGGGCGGCAGGTCGTTCACCACGCGGTTGCCGATCGAGATCTCGCCCGAGGTGATTTCCTCGAGGCCGGCGATCATGCGCAGCAGCGTCGATTTTCCGCAGCCCGAGGGACCGACCAGCACCACGAATTCGCCGTCGGAAATGTCAACCGACACGCCCTTCAGTGCATGGAAGGCACCATAGTGCTTGCCCGCCTGGTTGATGTTCACATTTGCCATGAGTGTCTCCTCCGCCGGGCGTTCGCCCCTTGCAATGGGCTGACCTTCCCCACTCAGGCCGCGCCATGCAAGTCGAAAGCTCGTGAATAATACCAAAGTCGTACTGAAGGATCAGACTAAAGTCGCACTCTGCTTGCGGTCCGCTGGCGCGCTGCTGCCGTGCTATCACCGCTCCATGCTCACGCCCGACCTTGCCGCCCTCGATCGAGACGATCCGCTGGCCCCCCTCCGCGCCCGCTTCCGCCTGCCTGAGGGTATCATCTATCTCGATGGCAATTCGCTGGGCGCGCTGCCCGCCGATGTGCCGGCCCATGTCGCGGCGGTGACCGAAACCCAGTGGGGCGAGGGGTTGATCCGCTCGTGGAACAACCATGACTGGATCGATCTGCCGGCGCGCGTCGGCAACCGCATCGCGCCGCTTATTGGTGCGGCCGCAGGCACTGTCGTTGCCGCCGATTCCACCTCGGTAAACCTGTTCAAGGTGCTGGTCGCGGCGCTCCGCCTCCGCCCCGGTCGCCGGGTGATCCTCACCGAAGCCGGCAATTTCCCCACCGATGCCTATATGGCCGATTCCGTCGCCCGCCTTCTCGCCGAGGAGCACGAGGTCCGCGCCGTCCCGGCCTCAGCGCTCCCGGCCGCCCTCACCGCCGATGTTGCGGTGCTGCTCCTCACCGAAGTCAACTACCGCACCGGCGCCCGCCACGACATGGCCGGGCTCACCGCTGCCGCGCACGCCGCAGGCGCGCTCGCCATCTGGGATCTGGCGCATTCCGCCGGCGCATTGCCGGTCGGTCTGGCCACCGCCGATGCCGATTTCGCCGTCGGCTGCGGCTACAAATATCTCAATGGTGGGCCTGGCGCTCCGGCCTTCGTCTATGTCGCGCCCCGGCATCTTGCGACCTATGCGCAACCCCTCGAAGGCTGGCTTGGTCATGCCGCGCCCTTCGCCTTCGCCGATACCTACCACCGCGCGGCTGGTATCGACGCCATGCGCGTCGGCACCCCGCCCATCCTCGCGCTCTCGGCGCTCGACAAGGCGCTGGATGCCTTTGCCGGCGTCGATCTCGCCGCGCTGAAGGCCAAGGCCGACAGGCTCTTCGATATCTTCCTGTCCACCCTCGCCGCCGAGGGCCAGCCGCTCGAGTGCCTGACGCCCGCCGATCCGCACCGGCGCGGCACGCAAGTCTCGCTCCGCCACCCCGAGGCCTATGCGGTGATGCAGGCGCTGATCGCGCGCGGCGTCATTGGCGATTTCCGCGAGCCCGATATCCTGCGCTTCGGCCTTACCCCGCTCTACCTGCGCCATGTCGAGGTGGCCGCCGCGGCCCGCATTCTCGCCGAAATCCTTGCGACTCGCGCCTGGGATCTGCCGCAGTACAGGCGCCGGGCCAAGGTCGTCTGATCTGCCGCTGTACTTACACGCACCCCGTCGTTCACCCCTGGTTAGCCATGACGTGATGTCCTGATTTCTCGTAGCGCCTGATTAACTGCGGAACGCGCAATAATGCAGGCGTGCCGGGACAGAAGGTCTTGGCCGGGGGGAAGCGACGTGCCGCGCAGTCCAACACGACACCCGGTGGAAACCTCATCCTGGCGGCCTACGCTGGTTCCGGCGCTGCTCACCTTTTCCGTCATGATGGTCGTTGCCTTCTTCGCGGCCTCGCAGAATTTCGCCATCTACCGCGAGCAGTTGCGCGCCGAAGTCGTCGAGCAGGTGAGCCTCGTCCGCGCCCGGCTCGAGGGTAATGTCGCGGGCAATATCCAGTTGGTCCGGGGCCTTCTCGCCACGCTCGAAACCGAACTCGATATGGACGAAAAGCGCTTTGGTGCGCTGGCCGAGCGCGTCTTCGCCACTGAAACCCAGTTGCGCAACCTGGCCATTGCCAAGGGCATGGTCATCACCATGGTCTACCCCCGGCTCGGCAACGAGAAGGCCATTGGGCTGGATTTTCGCAAGACTTCGGCACAGTTCGAAGCCGCCGAACGCGCCCGCACCACGGGCAAGATGGTGCTCGCCGGCCCGGTCGATCTCGTGCAGGGCGGCCGCGGCTTCATCGCCCGCTTCCCGGTCTTTGCCGGCACCGGGCCCGAGCGCAGCTACTGGGGCCTCGTTGCCGCCGTCATTGATGTTGATCGCCTCTATGCGGCGAGTGGCGTGTTCGAGGCCGAAAAGTCCCTTGAGATCGCCATTGCCGGCCGCGACGGCTCGGGCTCCGGACACGATCTCTTCCATGGCAGGGCGGACGTCCTGTCCGACGCTCCCATCACCGCCGATGTGGCGCTCCCCGCCGGCAACTGGCGCATCTATGCCCGGCCCATCGGCGGCTGGCCCACCACCGCGCCCTCTTCGCTGTTGATCTGGGGCGGCTTTCTCCTCATCGCGCTGCTCGTCACCGGTCCCATCCTCGTGGCCGGGCTGCTGATCGCCGAGCGCCAGCGCAACCATGTTGCCCTGCGCGAACGCCAGCGCGAACTCGTTCGCCTGTCGCGCCGCCTGAACCTTGCGCTCGATACGTCCGAAGTCGGCGTCTTCGAATATGTCCTTGAGTCCGGCGATATCGTCTGGGACGAGCGGGTCTGCGCCCTCTATGGCGTCGAAGGCAGTGCCACGCCGCCCACCTACATGACCTGGCGCATGGCCGTGCATCCGGAAGATCGTGAGCGCGCCGCGCGTGAATTCCGGCAGGCTCTCGATGGCGATGGGCGCTATCACTCCGAGTTCCGTATCGTCACGCCCGCCGGCGTTACCCGCCATATTCGCGCCATCGGCGCCGTATTCGCCGAGCCCGAGGGCGGCCGCCGCATGCTCGGCGTCAACTGGGATGTGTCGGCCGATGCTGCCCTCAACGAAGATCTGCGGCTCGCCAATCGCCTGAGCGAGGCCCGCAATGCCGAGCTTGAGGCGACCCGTGCCCGCATCGAGCACAATGCGCTGCACGATTCGCTCACCGACCTGCCCAATCGACGCTTTCTCGATCAGTGGCTGCAGAACCACCCCACCACTGCCCGAGCCCAGGAGTCAGGGCTGGCGTTGCTGCATATCGACCTCGATCGCTTCAAGCAGATCAACGATACGCTTGGTCATGCCGCTGGCGATGCCATGCTGGTGCATGTCGCCGACGTGCTGCGCGCCCGCGTCCAGACCGTCGACAATCCCGATGATTTCGTCGCCCGTATCGGCGGCGACGAGTTCGTCATGGTCTGCCACACCGACGACGAGCCGCGTTTGGCGCAAATCGCCGATGCCATTGTGTGCGAAATGCGCCGCCCCATCATCTATAGCGGGCATGAGTGCCGCTTCGGCGTGTCGGTTGGCATTGCCGCCGAGCGCGGCTCGGTCGATGCCCGCCGTCTTCTCGTCAATGCCGATATCGCGCTCTACCGGGCCAAGTCGCGCGGCCGCAACCGCTACGAATTCTTCAACAATGCCCTCGAAGCCGAAGTCATCCGCACCAAGCGCGTCGCCGATGAAATCCTCAACGGCCTCGATACCGGCCAGTTCGTCGCGTATTTCCAGCCGCAGTTCGACGCCCGCACACGCGAGATCATCGGTGCCGAAGCGCTCGTGCGCTGGAACCACCCCACCCAGGGCCTGCTGTCTCCCGCCGCTTTCCTCGATGTTGCCGAGGATTTGAACGTCGTTTCTACCATTGATCGGCTCGTCCTCGAGCAGTCCCTCGCGGCCATGGCCCAGTGGCGCGCCTTGGGTCTGGTCGTGCCCCGCGTTTCGGTCAACGTCTCCGCCCGCCGCCTTCAGGATGACCAGTTGATCGCCTCGTTGCGCAGCCTTGCCATAGCGCCTGGTACGATCGCCTTCGAGCTCGTGGAGTCCATCTTCCTCGACGAAACCGACGAAATGGTCCGCTGGAACATCGAGCAGATCAAGGATCTGGGCATCGACATCGAGATCGACGATTTCGGCACCGGCTATGCGTCCATCGTCTCGCTCATGCAACTGAAGCCCTATCGGCTGAAGATCGCCCGTCAGCTGGTCGAGCCCATTGTGGATTCGGTGGCGCAGCGCCGGCTCCTCGCCTCAATCGTCGATATCGGCCGTGCGCTCGGCATCGAGGTGCTCGGCGAGGGCGTCGAGACGGAGGCGCATGCCCGCATCCTGTGCGATCTGGGCTGTGCCTCGCTGCAGGGCTATCTCCTGGCCCGTCCGATGCCGGCAAGTGAGTTGCCCGCCTTTGCGGCGGCGCGCTCCTGGCTTTCCGCCCCCCGTCGCGCCAGCTGATTCGCCATGGACCGGCCCCGGACGAGAATGGCCGGTAGCGTCCCCGCTCCGGCCCTTCTCCCGTATGTGTGCCGGTCTGCCGTTGGTCGGTCACGGTGCCAGGAGGAGAAGCGGCAACGCACCTTCGACGTTTCCCTCTCCGGAAACGGCACGTGGCCGAGAGCGCTTTCAGGGAGAGCTGCATGGCTTTCCCGGTTCAAAAGCATGATAAAACAGGGGTGTAGATCGTCTCGGCGTTTCAACCAAGAAGTATCTAGAACAGCTCGGCGTCGCCATGCGAGGGGTGTGTCGCCGTGCCGCCCGAAAGGCCAGGCACGCGCAATTCGTCGAGAACCAGCCCCGACCAGATTTCGGCGAACGTATCCTCGGTCGCATCGGCGGGCAGCAGCGCGAACTGGCGCACGGCATGCGCCATGTTCCTCAGCCGCTGCTCGATTCGGTCCTGCCCCTGCAGGGCATGCACCATGATGTTCACCGCTTCCCGGCGCGCTTCTTCCGCCGGCACGCCGCGGTCGGCCAGCAGTTCCAGCGCCTGGATAACGCCATCCACCATCACGGCGGTCTGTCTCGCGGTTTCTTCGAGTTCTCGCGAGAGCTTATGAAGTGTCATCTAGAGTCGGGCTCCCAATCTGACCCTGACCATAGCGGCAAATTCTGAATACCTTCTTGCAACGGATCAAAACACGGGTCGACCACCAGCCTCGTGGTTAGCGCTTAGCTAACGATTTGGTCCTATCCATATCAGGCAATGCGAGGTCATCACGCCGATGGGTCTTTCGAGTTCTTTGCCGACTGAGTTCGACCGCGGGGTCGTCACAACCGTCCATCAGGGCGATTGTCTGATTTCCGCCGATAACGAAGTCACCTTCTCAACCGTGCTGGGCAGCTGCGTTTCAGCCTGCATTCGCGACAAGGTCGCCAATATCGGCGGCATGAACCATTTCCTCCTGGCCGAGCAATCCGGCTCCTCGCGCGATCGCTATGGCGCGTCGGCGCGCTACGGTGCCTTCGCCATGGAGCAATTGATCAACAAGGTCCTGAGCCGCGGCACCGGCCGGAAGCAGAACCTCGAGATCAAGATTTTCGGCGGCGGCAAGATCAATCCCGCGCTCGACGATGTCGGCGCCAAGAACATCGAATTCGTTCGCGAATTCCTTGCCAACGAAGGCTACCAGGTGTCCGGCGAGGATCTGGGCGGCACCTATGCGCGGCGCGTCATGTTCCAGCCCGCCACCGGGCGCGCCTTCGTCAAGCGCCTCGACAACAGCGCCAACCAGTCGATCGCCAACGAGGAAATCGCGGTGGCCAAGAGCCGCCGTACGGTGGTCAAGCCGCCGGTGGACGATATCGAATTGTTCTGATCGGGTTCAGTCCCTCTTCCTCATTCGGCGTCCCTCGACCATCAGTCGGGATTCCCTCTCCCTCGCGAGGGAGAGGGTGGCGCGGAGCGCCGGGTGAGGGGGGCACCTTGCGCTGCTCTTACGTCTGTATGCTGCGTCGAGCGCTGGATGATATCTGAGCGCTATCGCGAACCATGTTTGACTAGCAACTCGTCAAACCGAGCGATCATCAGCTCTAGACTGCTGCGGACATCATTTCGTTCGAACTCAGAGAGTCTGTGATCCGGGAAAACGCCATATTTCATCAAATCAATCTGGTCTCGATACAGGTCTTGCTGACGACGCCATTCGTCGGCTAGGTCTTTCAAAGTGACTGGCAGGTTAATTTCCGCTTTAAGTAACAATCTTAGATGAGCGTTGTTCTGCTAAATCACAAGGGTCTTGGCGGGGGCATCTAGTTTGAATTGTCCCAGAGTGTGCTCCAACGACCCGACCTACGTTAAGGGGAGTTCACTGCATTCGCGCGGGGTCCTCACCCCCCCTTAACCGCGCCTTACCGTGTCCGCCCCGCAGTGACCATTGGTTAACCATACGGGGCTAGCATTTCTCCCGAACAAGCGCGTGCGCCCGGGGGGATTCGCTTTCAATGCTGCGTCAGGGCGTCATGGCACGCTTTGCCCATCTGGTCTGGGTCGCAGGCGCCGTCGCGGCCGCTGCGGGCATGGCCACTTTCGGCCCGACGCTGCCCGGCATCGCCATAGCCCTGCCTGCCATCGCTGCTCCGCTCGCCTTTGGGCTGGTCTCCGCCCGGCGCGATCGTCGGGCGGCCGAAAATCGCCTGGCGCTGCTCGGCCAGGCCGTCGGCCTCAAGCCCGGCGATGATCCCACCTCCATCGACGCCATCGCCCGCTGCATCCATGGCCGCCTCGAGCGCGCCCATCTCGTCCGTCTGGGCTTCTCCGCCCTCGGTCTGCCCGCCGCCATTGTCGATCCCGACGGTGCAGTGCTCGCCGAAACCGCGGGTCTGTCCGATGCGCATCGGGCACGCCTCGGCGCCGCGGCGGGCGATCATGACATCGCCGGATACCCGATGCGGCTCGATCGTGTCGCCCTCGCCTCAGACCGGCATCTCGTGCTGTTCACGCCGCTCGGCGACCGTATTGCGCCAGATCTGCTGCGGTCCCTTGTCGCTGCCCGCTCCGGCGGCCGGCTTCCCGCCGCGGCCGACAATCCCACCGGGGCGCTGCTCATCGACCTCGTCGCATCCGAAACCGCTGCGGCCCGCGCCATCGATGCGCTCCTTGCCGGCAAGCCCGTCGCGGCGGCCGATCTCCTGCCCGCCGCGCCGCTTGCGCGCCGCGTCTCTGAACTGCAGGACTTGCAGGGCCTGCTCTACGAGGATCGCGACGATCTGGCCGCCCAGGTCGAGCGGCTTGAATCGAAGCTCGACGCCATTCTCGAAGCCATCGATCGCTATCGCGCCAGCGTTGCGACCTTTGCCGAACTGGCCGACCGCGGGCGTGAGGGGCTCGCAGCCGCATCCGATGCCTTCGTTCTTGGCGAACAACGCGCCCGCGCCGTCAAGACGCTTGAGGCCGAGGCCCGCCGCCTCGCCAACGCGGCCGCGCTCGGCGCCGAGGAAACCCGCAGCGCCGCCTCCGGCGCCAGTGCCACCACCGCCGAGATCGATCGGCTCGTCGCCACCGTCGAGGATGTGAGCTTCCGCACCAATCTGCTCGCCCTCAACGCCGCCGTTGAAGCGGCCCGAGCCGGCGACAAGGGCGCGGGCTTTGCCGTCGTCGCCAGCGAGGTCCGCACCCTTGCCCAGGCGACGCAGAAAGCCACGCGCGAAATCCGCGATCTGGTCGGCCGCTCGCGCGAGCAGGCCGGTTTTTCTGCCGACCACGCACTTAAGCTCAAAAATATCCTCGCCGAGTTGGGTGGGAATTTAGAGAATCTAAGCAATGAAGCGGACATGATGACGGGAGCACTGCAATCCGGCAGTGGGGCAATCGCCCGTGTCGGGGGCAGCGTCAGCGCGCTGGGGACCGAGGCCCAGCGGGCTCTGCAACTGCCGTCGCGGCGCCGTGCCGACTGACCGGATCATGAGGAGAGGCAATGGAATCGGGGGAATTCGCCCTTAGCGACCGGGAGTTTGGCCGGGTCAAGGCAAGGGTCTACGCCGAGGCCGGCATCTCGCTGTCCGACGCCAAGCGGACGCTGGTCGTCTCCCGCCTGTCAAAGCTGGTCCGCGGGCTCGACCTCAATTCCTTCGACAGCTATCTCGATCATCTGGAGCGCCATGGCTCTGCTGATGATCAGCAGGATTTCATCAACGCCCTGACCACCAATCTGACGCGCTTCTGGCGCGAGGATCACCATTTCGAGCATCTGGTCGGCTATGTCGGCGATCTCATCCAGCGCAAGCCGCGCATGGGGCCCGGCGGCAAGCCCAAGCTGCGCATCTGGTCGGCGGGCTGCTCCACCGGACAGGAGCCCTATACCATCGCGCTCACGCTGCTCGATGCCTTTCCCGAGTTGAAGCGCTGGGATTTCCGTATCCTCGCTACCGATATCGATACCACCGTCGTCGCCAAGGCCGCGACCGGGCTCTATCCCGTGTCCGAGCTGTCGGGGCTTTCGTCCGACCGGGCAAAGCTTTTCGAGGATGCCGGTGGTGGCAATGTCCGCATTCCGCTCGTCGCGCGGCAGCTCGTCGCCTTCAAGCAGCTCAATCTGATGCACAATCCTTGGCCGATGCGCGGACCGTTCGATGCCGTGTTCTGCCGGAACGTGGCGATCTATTTCGACAAGAAGACCCAGGCGACGTTGTTCGCCCGGCTCGGGGCCATCCTCGTGCCGGATGGCTTCCTCTATATCGGTCACTCGGAAAATCTCGGAGCCGGCGGCGACAATTTCCGCCTGGTCGGCAAAACCATTTATCAGGCCCGCGCCCAGAACAAGACGAGGGATGCAGCATGACCATCAAGGTATTGGTCGTCGATGACTCGGCATTGATCCGTGAAGTCCTCACCCGCACACTCGGGCGCGATGGCGATATCGTCGTCATCGGCACTGCGGCCGATCCGCTCGAGGCGCGGCAGAAGGTCAAGGATCTCAGCCCGGACGTGCTGACCCTCGATATCGAAATGCCCAACATGAACGGGCTGGCTTTCCTCGACAAGCTGATGCGGCTGCATCCGTTGCCGGTGGTCATGGTCTCGACGCTCACCACCAAGGGCGCCTCCGAAACCCTGCTCGCGCTCGAACTCGGCGCGGTTGATTTCGTCGCCAAGCCCAATGCCACGCTGGCCGGGGGGCTCGATGCCTTTGGCGAAAATCTCCGCCAGAAGGTGCGCGCCGCCGCCCATTCCGACGTCAAGGGCCGCGCGCTGCGTGCGACCCCGGCGCCAGTGCATATCCGCACTGCCGCGGCCCCGCAGGGTTCGCTGGTCGCCATCGGCGCATCGACCGGTGGCGTCGAGGCCATTCGCGTCGTGCTCGGCCAGTTGCCGCGCGATTGTCCGCCGGTGGTCATCGCGCAGCACATGCCGCCCGGCTTCACCACGCGCTTTGCCGCCCGTCTCGATGAATTGACCGAGCTCAAGGTCGTCGAGGCCGAGGATCGGCTGCAGCTTCTGCCCGGACATGCCTATGTGGCGCGCGGTGATTATCACCTGCGCATCGAGCGCAGTTCCGGCCAGCTCAAGTGCCGTCTTGCGCAGGATGACCTGGCTTCGGGCCATCGGCCCAGTGTCGATGTGCTGTTCGAATCCGTCGCGCGTGCCGTGGGTCCGATGGCCGTCGGGGTCATCCTCACCGGCATGGGCCGCGATGGCGCCACAGGCCTCAAGCGCATGCGCGAGGCGGGCGCCTTCACCATCGGGCAGAGTCCGGCCTCTGCCCTCGTCTACGGTATGCCGCGCGTCGCCTTCGAGGAAGGGGCCGTCGTCGAGCAGGCCCCGGTCGAAGCCATCGCCGGTCGCCTCGTTGCCGCCCTCTCAAGGTTGAGATCGGCGGCATAGTGGGGTCGGGATTGAAGGATTGGTAACGGATTTTTCCTAGGGTCGTTTTGAGGCGGCCGGGACATCCTGGCAGGGCCTCTTTGGTCCAGAAGGCGTAAGCGGTAATGCCGAAGGCAAGTGCAGTCAGCGTGATGATCGTCGATGACCAGCAGTCGATGCGGGGCATCTGTAAGTACATTCTCACCCAGCTCGGCTTCACCAACATCATCGAGGCCAAGTCCGGTCGCGATGCACTCGGCAAGCTCGAGAAGGGCACGGTCGATCTCATCATTTCCGACTGGAACATGGAGGATATCGACGGCCTGACGCTGCTGCGCGTCATCCGCAAGCATCCCAAGACGCAAGGCATGCCCTTCATCATGGCCACCGGACGCTCCGACAAGGAGCAGGTGAAGGAAGCCATCTCCTCGGGCGTCAACAACTACATCATCAAGCCATTCGATGCGTCCACCATGAAGAAGCGCATCGAGGCGGTGATCGGCACGCTGTCCTGATCCCTGAGGCACGCGAGTTCGGGTGAAAAGGGTCGCTTCGGCGGCCCTTTCGCGTTTCAGGGGGCGAAAACGCGCCGTGCAATCGATTGCATTCGTAAGCATACATTAACAGCCTACCCGTAAAGTGCAGCGATGTTGTCCGCGTCTCGTGGGGGATGGGCGCGTTTGGGCGGAGGATCGTGCACGCGGTCTATCACCCTGACATTTCCCGCACGCACCAGAGTCTCTTCCGAAAGGTGACTGTGATGGGTTTTGCAGTGGGGTTGAAGATCGCGCAGAAACTGCCGCTGGCCATGGTCGGCATTGCGCTGCTCGTGAGCGCCGGTGTCGGCGTTTCGAGCTACATGATCGGCTCCGATATCGTCAGCCGGCTGAGCCTGCAGCAGCTCGGTACCGTCTCGACCGAAAAGGCCAAGGCCTTTCAGTCCTATCTCGGAACCATCGAGCAGGATGTGCTCAATTCCGCCGCCGCCGAAAGCGTGCAGACCACGCTGCGCGATCTCTCGATCGGCTGGGGCCAGTTCGCCACCTCGAAGCCGCCGGTGGATCCGGTCGCGACGTTGCGTGCCAACTATGTCGAAAAGAACCCGAACCCCGCAGGCGAGCGGCAGAAGCTCGACACCCCCGCCGATACTTCGGGCAAGAAGTGGAACTACGACTTCTCCCACTCCAAGATCAATCCGGCCTTCCGTGCCCAGGCCGAGCGCCGCGGCTATCGCGACATCTACCTGTTCGATAACAAGGGCAATCTCGTCTATTCTGTGATGAAGAACGACGATTTCGCCGGCAACTTCGCCGAAGGTGGCAATCTCGCCGATACCGGCCTCGGCCAGGCCTATCGCACCGCAGCCGCGCTGAAAGACCCGGGCGCGCTCGCCTTTGTCGATATCTCGAAATACGCCCCCGCGGGCGGCTCGGCGAGCTTCCTCGCCACCCCGGTCTTCGATCCTCGCAAGAAGCTGATTGGCGTTCTGGCCGTGCAGATGCCGATCACCCCCATCAATGCGCTGATGCAGGATAGCGCCAATCTCGGCAGCACCGGCGAAAGCTTCTATGTCGGCGCCGACAAGCTGCTGCGCTCGGATTCGCTTTTTTCCGACGCGAACGACACGCTCTCCACCACCTACGACAACCCCTTAGTCGCCGCCGCGCTCGAAGGCACCCCCGCCCAGGGCCTGACTACCGATTACCGCGGCATGCCGATGATCGCGAAGGCCCAGCCCGTCACGTTCCATGGCGCCAAATGGGCGGTGGTCACCACCATTGGCGAAGCCGAGGCCATGGCGCCGGTCGTGCAGCTGCGCAACATGATGCTGATGGTCGGTGGCGCGCTACTGCTCGCCGCTGCCGTCGCGGCGCTTTTCTTTTCCCGCTCGCTCAGTCGCCCCATCACCCGCCTCACGCAGACCATGCGATCCCTGGCAGCCGGTGAGCTCGCAACCGAGGTCAAGGGTGCCGAAGCCCGCGACGAGCTGGGCGACATGGCCCGCGCCGTGCAGGTCTTCAAGGAGAACGCCCTCAAGGTCACCGAGATGACCGAGAGCGAGCGCCAGGCCGCCACGCAGCGGCGCGTTGACCGCGTCGAAATGATGCAGTCGCTGCAGCGTTCCTTCGGCGAGGTCGTCGATGCCGCCATCGCCGGCGACTTCAGCCGCCGCGTCGCGGCCAATTTCGCCGATCAGGAGCTCAACATCCTCGCCGAGCGCGTCAACGCCCTTGTCGCCACGGTCGATCGCGGCCTCGGCGAAACCGGCCATGTTCTCATGGCGCTCGCCGATACCGACCTCACCCGTCGCATCACCGGCGACTATGAGGGCGCTTTCGGCACCCTGAAGTCGTCCACCAACGCGGTCGCGGACAAGCTGGTTGAAATCGTCGGGCAGTTGCAGTCGACCTCGCGCGCCCTGAAGACCGCCACCGGCGAAATCCTGTCCGGCGCCAACGATCTCTCCGAGCGCACCACCAAGCAGGCAGCCACCATCGAGGAAACCTCGGCCACCATGGAGCAGCTTGAGCAAACCGTGTTGCTCAATGCCGAGCGCGCCCGCGAGGCTTCCAAGGCGGCCGGCAACGTCTCCCATACCGCCGAGGAGGGCGGCACCGTCATGCGCAAGGCCACCGAGGCCATGGAGCGCATCACCCAGTCCTCCGGCAAGATCTCGAACATCATCGGTCTCATCGACGATATCGCTTTCCAGACCAACCTGCTGGCGTTGAATGCCTCCGTCGAGGCCGCGCGTGCCGGCGAGGCCGGCAAGGGCTTCGCCGTGGTCGCTGTCGAAGTGCGCCGTCTTGCCCAGAGCGCCGCCGAGGCCTCGTCCGAGGTCAAGGCGCTCATCGACCAGTCCGCCACCGAGGTGAATTCCGGCTCGCGCCTCGTCGCCGATGCGGCTGGCAAGCTCGAAGCCATGCTGAAGGCCGCCCATGCCTCCACGCAGCTGATGGAACAGATCGCCCGCGGCAGCCAGGAGCAGGCCAATTCGATCGAGGAAGTCACCGCCGCCGTGCGGCAGCTCGACGAGATGACCCAGCACAACGCCGCGTTGGTCGAACAAACCAATGCCGCCATCGAGCAGACCGAGGCGCAGGCCTCCGATCTTGATCGCATCGTCGCAGTCTTCCGCGTTTCCGAGGATGACTACGAAGAGGCGCCGGTCCGCGCCGCCGCCGCGCCTCAACCGCGGGCCACCGGCATCAAGGCGTTGCAGCAGAAGGTCAAGGCGGCAGCAAAGACCTATCTCAGTCGCGGCAATACTGCCGTCAAGGAGGAATGGTCCGAGTTCTGAGCGCTCTTGGCAAGGCTCCGGTGGAGCCTTGCGCGCTCAGAACGCCCGGAGAGCTACGCGCGCAGGGCCTGATCGAGGGGAGCGCATTTTGGCGACGCGCCAGTGGCCCCGCAGTCGGGACTCCTCCACCGTTTACGGGGGAGGATACCGCCGTCAGGCGGAGGTGGGGGGTGCCGCTTGCCGGATAGCCGCAACGATCATCGCTGAACGGTTCTCGACATCGTCTACCGAGAAGCGCAAGACCTTGATCCCTTCGCCCAAAAGCCAGGCATCGCGGCGGGCATCGCGATTTTCGTGCTCGTCATGAGCCGGTCCATCGATCTCGATGCAAAGGTGCGCGCGTGCGCAGTAGAAATCGAGAATGTAAGGTCCGATAGGGTGCTGTCGCCGAAAGTGGAGGCCGACCGCATTGTCATGCAACAAAAGCCAAAGTGCTCGCTCGGGCCGCGTCATCGTGCGGCGCAGCTGCTTAGCGCGGTGTCGAATGAAATCGGGCGAGCGCATTTGGCATGGGTCCGATCTGCTTGGATGCTGGCGAGCTTGGCATAGCTTGGCGCAAGCGGCACCCCCCACCCCCGGCTCCGCCGGACCCTCCCCCGTAAACGGTGGAGGGTTGCCGACTGCAGCATCCTCCTCCCCACTTCCCCATCCACGCCTCCCCCGCTATGAGCACAACATAGCCAGCCGAGGGCCCGCCAATGTCCGACACATCCACCACCGATCTCCTCCTCGGCGATCTCCGCCCCATCCTCCGCGCCTATCCCGAGCCGGTCGCCGAACTCACCCGGCAGGCGGCGGTCGCGCTCGTCGAGTTGCGCCCCGATCTCGAGGCGAAAGTCCGGCTCGGCTGGGGCTCGGTCAACTACCGCCATCCCGCCGCCGGCTTTGTGTGCGCGATCTTCCCGCTCGAGGATCACGTCTCCCTCGTCTTCGAACACGGCCGCCAGCTCTCCTCGCCGCTGCTCGAGGGCGACGGCAAGCAGGTGCGCTTCATCCGCCTCGTGCCTGGCGCCGCGCTGCCCATCGACGAGATCGGACTGCTCCTCGCCGAAGCCATTGCGCTCAGGGCGTGAGCCGTGCAGAAAACGCTTCATCCTGGCGTGGGAGCATGAGCGATGGCACGGATCGGCCTCGTTGCGCATGATGACAAGAAGGACGAGCTCGTTGCCTGGGCGCTCGCCCATCGCGACGTCCTCGCCCGGCACGAGCTCTATGGTACCGGCACCACCGGCGGTCGCGTCATGGAGGGCACCGGCCTCACCGTCACGCGCCTCCTTTCAGGCCCGCTCGGCGGCGACGCCCAGCTCGGTGCCATGATCGCCGAGGGCAGGCTCGACGTGCTGGTCTTCTTTCAGGACCCGCTCACCGCAATGCCGCATGACGTTGACATCAAGTCGCTCACCCGGCTCGCGACGCTTTATGACATCCTCTTCGCGCCCAACCGCCGCACTGCCGACGCCATCCTCGGAGCGATTTGACCATCTGGTCAAAAGCCCGGCGATCCTTTATGTCCACGCCCCAATCGCGGGGTCCGACGCCCGTCGTTGACCCGCTCGGCGCCTTGTGCGCAAGTACGGGACCAACCGGCAGCAAGCCGGAGAAAAGCACTATCGCATCAGGACGGGGGCACGGTGTCCTTTGACGCAGTCATAGACGTTCAGAACGTCTCGAAGCATTTTGGCGGCGTCTATGCCGTCGACAAATGCTCTCTCAAGGTTGCCCGCGGCTCGGTCACCGGGCTGATCGGTCCGAACGGGGCCGGCAAGTCGACGCTGTTCAATCTCGTCGCCGGCAATCTCACGCCCGACACCGGCCGCATCATCTTCGATGGCCAGGATGTCACTGGCATGAAGCCGCACCAGCTGTTTCACCGCGGCATGCTGCGCACCTTCCAGATCGCGCATGAATTCTCCAACATGACCGCGCTCGAGAACATGATGATGGTGCCCTCCGGGCAGCCGGGCGAGAGTCTCCTCGCCACATGGTTCCAGCCGGGAAAGGTTCGCGCTGCCGAAACCGGCGTGCGGCAGCGCGCGCTCGACGTCATCGATTTTCTGAAGCTCGGCCACGTGAAGGACGAACTCGCCGGCAACTTGTCGGGCGGCCAGAAGAAGCTGCTCGAACTCGGGCGCACCATGATGGTCGATGCCAAGGTCGTGCTGCTCGACGAAGTGGGCGCCGGTGTCAACAAGACGCTCCTCAACGATCTGGGCGACAACATCACCCGCATGAACCGCGAGCTCGGCTACACCTTCTTCGTCATCGAGCACGATATGGATCTGATCGGCCGCCTCTGCGATCCGGTCATCGTCATGGCGCAGGGCACCAAGATCGCCGAGGGCCCCATGTCGGAAATCCGCGCCAATCCCGAAATCGTCGAAGCCTATTTCGGCGCCCCGGTGGAGGCTGCGTGATGGCATTGATCGAACTCAAGTCCGTCGTCGGCGGCTATGGTGGCGCGCCCATCCTCAATGGTGTCGATATCGCCATCGAGCAATCCGATATCGGCGTGATCGTCGGCCCCAACGGCGCCGGCAAATCCACCACCCTCAAGGCGATCTTCGGCCTGCTGACCGTCACCGGCGGCTCCATCAGTTTCGATGGCGAGGAGATCACCAACGCCCAGCCCGATCGGCTGGTGCCGCGTGGCCTGAGCTTCGTCCCGCAGGAAAAGAACGTCTTCACCTCGATGAGTGTCGAGGAAAACCTCGAAATGGGCGGGTTCATCCGCCGCGACAACCTGCGGCCCACCATGGACTGGATCTACGACATGTTTCCCGTACTGCGGGAGAAGCGCAAGCAGGCCGCGGGCGAACTCTCGGGCGGCCAGCGCCAGATGGTCGCCATGGGCCGCGCTCTGATGAGCAAGCCGCGCCTCCTCATGCTCGACGAGCCCTCGGCGGGCCTGAGCCCACGCTACGTCATCGAAATTCTCGAGCAGATCGTCAAGATCAACCAGGCCGGCGTCGGCATCCTCATGGTCGAGCAGAACGCCCGTCAGGCGCTCGCCTTTGCCAGCCGCGGCTTCGTGCTCGCCTCGGGCAAGAACCGCTTCACCGGCACAGGCCCCGAGCTCATCGCCGATCCCGAAGTCGCCAAGAGTTTCCTGGGGGGCTGAGGGACATGAACGAACTCATCTTCTTCTTCAACAATGTCATCGTCGCCGGAATCGTGCTGGGCTCCATCTATGCGGTGGGCGCCGTCGGGGTCACTTTGGTCTTCGGCATCCTGCGCTTCGCGCATTTCGCCCATGGCGACATGATGACCATGGGCGGATTCATCGCCTTCCTGCTCATGCTGGGCTTCCAGGCCATGGGCATTTCGGTGCCCTTCCTGCCCACCGGTTTCGTGGTGCTCCCGATCGCCATGGTGCTCACCGCCATCGTCGCGCTCGGGCTCGACAAGGGCTTCTACGCTCCGCTCCGCGCCCGCGGTGCCAAGCCGGTGACGCTGCTCATCGCGTCGATCGGCGTGACGCTGATGGTTCAGGGCCTCATCCGCCTCGTCTTCGGCTCGGGGACCTGGAGCTTCTTCGAAACCGAGCAGAAGCAGTTGATCCGCATCCCGGTGCCGCTCGAAGGCGTTACCCGCACCATCAACTTCACCCAGCCGCAACTGCTCATGGTCATCTCGACGGCCATCGCGGTCATTGCGCTCAACCTCTTCCTCACTCGCTCGCGGCTCGGCAAGGCCATGCGCGCCATGGCCGACAATGCCGCGCTGGCACAGGTCTCGGGCATCAACGTCAAGCTCGTTGTCCGCGTCACCTGGATCATCGCGGGCGGCCTTGCCGCCATGGCCGGCGTGATGCTCGCGCTCGATGTGAACCTCAAGCCCGACCTCGCCTTCAATATCGTCCTGCCGATCTTCGCGGCCGCCATTGTCGGTGGCCTTGGCAAGCCGTTTGGCGCCATAGCGGGCGGCTTCCTCATCGGCTTTGCCGAAACGGCAGCCATCTTCAACTGGACCGTGCTGCTCAAGCCCCTTGCGGGGGTGCTGCCCTTTGACGTGCCGGCGACCCTCGCCATCGTCCCCACCGAGTACAAGCTCACCGTCGCCTTCGTGATCCTTGTCGTTGTGCTGCTCTGGCGCCCGACCGGTATCTTCAAGGGAGCCTCTTCATGAGCATCTTGCAGCGCTCGCTCGTCCTGTTCGCCGGGCTCTTTCTGCTCTTTGCCGGCGTCGGCTTCGTGCTCGGCACCGCCAACATCTCGCTGCTCCTCGTGCAGAGCTTCGCCTATGCGCTCATCGCGCTCGGCCTCAACATCCAGTGGGGCTATGGCGGGCTGTTCAACTTCGGCATCATGGGCATGATGATGCTCGGTGGCGCGGCCGTCACCTTCATTTCCTACCCCGTCAACCCCGAGTTCTGGGGCTCCGATGGTCCGCTGATGCTGGGCAAGGCGCTCCTCGCATTGCTCGCCGGCTTCGCGTTGATCTGGGCCGTCCGCCGGTCCGACCGCATCGGCATCCGCGGCGGCTGGAAGACTGCGCTAACGGTTCTCGCCTGGATCGTCGCCTATTTCGTCTATCGCAGCCAGATCGATCCGGCCGCGGCCTATATCGAAAGCATTGGCTCCGGCTGGGTTGGTGGCCTGGGCCTCCATCCGGTGCTGGGCTGGCTGTTTGGTGGCGTACTGGCGGCGGGTGTTGCCTACCTGGTTGGTCGCATCTGCCTCGGGCTCCGCACCGACTACCTCGCCATCGCCACCATCGGCATTTCCGAGATCATCCGTGCGCTCCTGAAGAATATGGATTGGCTGACCCGCGGTACGCTCACCGTCACGCCCATCTCCTGGCCCGTGCCGCTCCCGCAGGATTTCCAGGCGACCGGCACGTCCATCGCCGATTCTTTCGTCATCGCCCGCCTCGGCTTCCTTGCAATAGTCATCCTCTTCGTTGTCGTGGCCTTCTATCTCGTGCAGCGGGCCTATGGCGGGCCTTGGGGCCGCATGATGCGCGCCATCCGCGACAACTACATCGCCGCTGGCTCCATGGGTAAGAACGTTACCCGCCGCCAGCTTGAGATCTTCATTCTGGGCTCGGTGCTGATGGGCATCGGCGGCGCCATGCTGGTCAGCTTCCAGCAGATCTACGATCCGGGCTCCTACCAGCCCATCAACCACACCTTCCTCATCTGGGTCATGGTCATCGTCGGAGGCGCCGGGAACAATTGGGGCGCAGTCTTTGGCGCCTTGCTGATCTACCTCACCTGGATGATTTCCGATCCGGTCTCGCAGTTCCTGTTCAACGGCCTGTCCCACTGGACCAGCCAGGCTGGCTGGGGCGAAATCCCCGATATCCAGTCGCGCGCCAGCCAGATGCGCGTCTTCGTCCTCGGCGTCGTCATTACCATCGCGCTCCGCTACGCGCCGCGCGGCCTCATCCCCGAGATGGTGAAGCGCAACGGCTGAGCGACCCACCACCTGCCCATAGAAGGCCCGCCAGCTGCCGTGCAGCCGGCGGGCTTTTTGTTGTCCGCAGCCGAACCGGCCTGTCCATATCTGGACTTCACCCTTGACGTCTCCAAATCGGATCAATATCTAAATTTGGACAACCCGGAGCGACATCGCCATGTTGGCTGCACGAGAAGCGTCTGCACCCATTGTTCCCGCCGAACCGGCCGGTGCCGGCAACGGTCTCGATGCCGCCTGGCGCGCCCCCGAAACGCGCCGCCGTCTGTCCGGCCCAGCTTTGCGCACCTTCCTCGCCATTGCCGATCTGTGGAGCCTCAGCGAAGAGCAGCGGCGTCTCGTGCTCGGCTATCCGCCGCGCTCCACCTTCCACAACTGGATGAAGCTCGCGCGCACGCTCGAGCCCGTCACGCTCGATATCGATGTGCTGCTGCGGCTTTCCGCCCTCTTCGGTATTCATCAGGCGCTGGGTGTGCTTTACGCAACCCCGGCCGAGCAGCGGGCCTGGCTCACGGGCCCGCACCATGCCCCGGCCTTCGGCGGCCAGCCGCCCCTCGCGCTCGTCACCTCGGGCACGCAGGATGGCTTGCTGCTGGTTCGGCGCTTTCTTGATGCGGCGCGGGGCGGGCTCTACATGCCGCCCAATGCAGCCGATGTCGCTGCGCCGCCGCTCGGCGATGCCGATATCGTCTTTGCCTGATGGTGAGCGCGCCTTATCCCACCCATCGGCTGATCCCGTCGCAATATCCGCCCATCGGCCTGTTCGACACGGTGGCGACGGCGGCAGATCTCGATGCGGTGCTGGAACTGACCGGCTGGACCAATGACAGGCTGGTGGCACACCGCCTCGCCCGCCTGCCTCAGTCCGAGCGGGTCTTCGGCCGGCCCAATTCCAGCATCATCCTCGCGGCCTTTCTTCACGCCGCGCCCGACGGTGGCCGCTTCAACGGACCCGATCTCGGCGCGTGGTACGCCACCGCCGAGCTCAACACCGCCATCGCCGAAGTGGGGCATCATCTGCGCCGCGAACTGGTGGCGCGTGGGCTTGCAACCGGCCGCCGCACGTTTCGCGCCTATCGCGCTCGCCTCGCCGGCAGCTTCGAAACCTTGCCGCCGTCCCGCCGCGAGCTTCTGTCTGCCACGTCGTGGGCAGCGAGTCAGGCCTATGGCGAAGCCCGCCGCGCCGCCGGGGCCACCGGTATCGCCTATCCCAGCCTGCGTCACCAGGGCGGAAGCTGCTTTTGCGCCTATCGCCCGTCGCTCATTGATGATGTGATTCAGGCCGAGCACTTGGCCATTACCGTCACGGCCGCCACATCCCGCATCGAGGTCAGCAGGCTCTGAAAAGCCGAAGGCCCGGGATCGCTCCCGGGCCTCCGCAATTCTCAAGCCGTCAGACCGATGCTTATTGCACCGGGCCCTTCTCAATGAACTTACCGCCTTCGACAGCGAGCTCGACGATGATACCGGCAACGTCGCCGGCCGCGTCGAAGTCGAGCGGGCCACCGGCGCCTTCATAGTCGATATCGGTGCCGGCCTTGATCAGCTCGGCAGCCTTCTGCCACTCGCCGGGCAGGATCTTCTCGCCCGGAGGCGAGGCGACGTCGCGCAGCGCGGCCGACAGGCCTTCACGCTTGGCCGAACCGTTCTTCTCGATCGCAAGCGCGACGAGGAAGGCGGCATCATACGCCTGCGGGGCGTAGGTCGCGTTCGGGTCCTGCCCGGCAGCGGTCGCGAGCGCCTTGTAAGCGTCGGCCGAAGCACCAGCATAGGCACCGGCGCGGGTGGCGATGATCTTGCCGTTCACGGCGTCAGCCGAAAGGCCTTCCACCAGCTTGTCGTCGACCATGCCGTCGCCGCCCACATAGGTGGTGAACTCACCGCCTTCGATCGCCTGCTGCAGGATGGTCTTGCCCGAACCTGCCGCGTAGGCGAGGATCACAAGGTTCTGCGAGCCTGCGGAAGACAGCTGGCCGAGTTCGGCGCGGTAATCCGCCTTGCCGTCTTCATGCGCAACATTGGCGCTCACCGTACCGCCACCGGCGGTGAAGGTCTGGGTGAACACGTCGGCAAGGCCCTTGCCGTAGTCATTGTTCACATAGGTCAGCGCCACGTCCTTGATGCCCTTCGCCAGCAGCAGCTTGCCCAGCTGCACGCCCTGGAACGCGTCGGACGGCGTGGTGCGGAACACCAGGTCCTTGTCGTCGAGCGTGGTCAGTACCGGTGCCGATGCGGACGGAGAAATCTGCAGCACGCCGCCCGGGATACCGGCGGTGGTCGCCGCCCCGATGGTTGCGCCGGTGCAGAACGCACCGACGATTGCGGTCACCTGATCGGTATTGACCAGCTTGTCCGCTGCCGGGCCGGCAACCGACGGGTCGCAGGCGCTGTCGCCGGTTACCACGGTGATCTGGCCGCCGCCCAGGATGCCGCCCTGTGCCTTCACGCCGTCAAAGGCGAGCTGCGCCCCTGCCACGATCGGCGGCGCAAGGCTTTCGATCGGACCGGTCAGGTCGCCAAGGATGCCCACCTTCACGTCTTCGGCGAGCGCCGGCACCGCGATGGCCAGCGCCATGGTTGCAACGGCCAGGCCGAAGAATGTCTTGTTCTTGGTCATGATGTCCCTCTGTCAATGCCCCCCGCGGGTGATCCTTGCTTGGTCTTTTGCCGCGGAGCGCAATTCCGGGGGCACCTCTCGTGCCCCTCTGGCGCGGGATACTGCAATATTCTCAAGCCCGAGTCATCTCTCTTTGATCGCTTGGTAAAACCCGCCCGGAGGTTGTCTTGCCCAATCCGCGTACTATAACGAAACGCCTTGCTCACGCTTCGGGGAGACGGACATGCGGCGCCTGCTTCTGATCCTTGCTCTCGCCATCGCGGCTGGGGGCGCTGCGATCGCGCAGTCCTCGGTTCAGACTCTTGAGGTCGGCAAGGAGCCTGTCGCGGCCGCAGGTGCGGACGCTGGCAGCGTCGAGGTCCTCCCGGCGCCACCCCCGCCCTGCGGCACCAAGCCAATCGGCGTCGCGCGTATGCCATGGCCCTCGGCCGCCTTGCTGGCCGAAATCCACTCCCGTTTGCTGACGGCGAATTTCCGCTGCAACGTCTCCGTGCAGGAGGGGGATCTTGCTGTCGCCGGCTCCGCCATGAGCAGCACCGGGCAGCCTGCTGTTGCGCCTGAACTCTGGGTCGCCCGCATTGCCAATATCTGGAACGCCGCGCTGGCCGACCAGAAGGTCCGTCAGGCCGGCAGCACCTATTCCGAAAGCCCCCTCGAAGGGTGGTTTCTTCCGGACTATGCCCTCACGACCTGGCCCGACCTGGCGACCATTGAGGGTCTGAGGGCACATGCCGCAGAACTGGCTGGCGCGGGCCCGAAGCCGCGCTTCATTTCCTGTCCACTCGATTGGGGCTGCGCGCTTATCAACCGCAACCTGCTGAAAGCATTCGGCCTCTCCGATCTTTTCGATGTCGTCGAGCCGGCCAATCGCTTCGAGATGGACACGCTCATTGCCGAGGCAGTGGGGCGGAAGCAGCCCATTCTCTTCTACTACTGGCAGCCCAACGCCATCCTGGCGCAATTCGTCTTCAAGCCGGTTGCCATGCCCGCCTTCGATCCCGATGCGTTCAAGTGTGCCGGGCAGGGTGCCTGCGCCGGCTTGAAGCCCACCGGCTTTTCGCCCGATCCGGTTGTCGTCGGCTTGGCCGAATGGGTCTATATGGAAGCCCCGCAGGTGGCGGCCTATTTCGGTCGCGCCAGAATGCCGGTGGCCGAGATGGACAAGCTCCTGCTGGAACTGGGCGAGCCCGGGGCCACGGTCGAGACGATTGCCGACCGGTTTGTGGCCTCGCGCCAGGACATCTGGCAGCCTTGGGTTGGACAATCGCTTCAGCCGCTCTCCAGTCGCTGACGGGCGCCTCGGCAAACGGCTCGATAACCTCTCGATAACCCTGTGGCCGTGTCCTTCCGCTTTGTGCCGCCAGTGTCAGAAAACTGTCGTGAACCGCCGGTAGCCTCACCTAAGCCATTCAAGAAGAATATGGTTTTCGTCTCGTCAACGGCAGGGGAGTGAGGCGTGCCGGTCCACCACAATCAGGATCGCCTGACCACAATCTTTCGGCTCGCGCGCGTTGCCGTGGTGCTTTTCGGCTTCTGTGCCGCCGCTGCCCTTGTGGCATTGAGCCATGGTCTGTCGCACCCTATGGAGTTGGCGACCTTTGGCCTCGTCGCCGTTGTGGCGCAGATCGTTCTGCTGTTCTGGGGTATCGGGCAGGTCCGGCTCAACATGCAGAGCCTCTCCCGCGCGCAGGAGTCGGAACTCGATCTGTCCGGGCGCGATGCGCTCACCGGCGCTTGGATGCGGTCGTCGTTTCTCAAGAAGCTCCGGGCAGAGCTGGCTCGCTCCGGAGCGCCGGTCGCCTACCTGCAGATCGATATGGACAATCTGAAGATCATAAACGATGCCAACGGACATGGCGTCGGCGATCAGGCGCTTGTTCATCTGGTCCGAACAATCGCAACCATTCTGCCGGGTGCGGTCATCGGCCGCCTCGGTGGCGACGAGTTTGGCATTGCATTGCCTGGTCAGGATAATCGCGGTGCCCTGCTGCGGCTCGCAGAGCATGTGCTGGACGCCCTGGGTCAGCCCGTGCTCGTCGATGGTCGCGAACTCCGCTTGTCGGCGACCATGGGCGTTGCGCTGTGGCCGCAGGATGCTGGCTCCATGGATGAGCTGATCTCCAACGCCGATCTCGCACTGTACAAGGGCAAGAAGCAGGGCAGGGCGCTCGCCGTCGCCTTCGATCCCGAGCTCTTGGCTGATGAGCGTCACAAGCGCTTTATCGAACGCGATCTTCGTGCCGCCATTCTGCTCGACGAGCTCGAACTGCACTACCAGCCCGTCTGCGCCCCCCGCAGCGGCAAGCTCTTGTCCTACGAGGCGCTGGTGCGCTGGAACCACCCGGTGCGCGGCCGTATCGGCCCGGCCGAGTTCATCGCTGTGGCAGAGCAGAGCAATCTCATCGACAAGCTGGGGGATTGGGTTCTCGCGCGAGCGCTGGCAGATCTCGACAGGCTCGGCACGCCGACCGTGTCGGTCAACGTCTCTCCCGTCCAGATGCGGCGCACGGATTTCGCGCGGCGCGTCGCCGCAACGCTGTCGGAACGCGGCATTGCCGGCAATCGTCTCGTCATCGAGGTCACCGAGACGCTGCAACTGCAGTCAGGCGCCGTTGAACTTGCCAATATTCGCATTCTGCGCGAGGCGGGTGTTCGGATCGCCATCGATGATTTCGGCGCCGGCTTTGCCAGCTTGGGCTACCTGCGCGGTCTGCCGTTTGACTGCATCAAGATCGATCGCTCCTATGTCACCAACCTGCCGCATAGCCGCATCGACGGACTGATCGTTGCCGCCATCTGCAAGATCGGTCGGGCCATTGGCGTCGCCGTGATCGCGGAGGGCGTCGAGACAGACGAGCAACTGGCGTTCCTGGAGCGAGCCGGCGTTTCGGGCCTGCAGGGCTTTCTCCTGGCTCGGCCCCGCCCCCTCGCTGAAATCCACCCTGTTCTTGCAGCCGCTGCCTGAGGCGCATAGACGACTTTGATGGGTTGCATCAGTCTCCCGGTCTTCCGTTTCTGAGCCCGATTGTCTAGAGCTTGCCCGGTCAATCTCGGGGGCGTGTCCGGTGGTCCATCATTTCCAGTATCGTGGCGATCGGCTGTTTGCAGAGGAAGTCGACCTCACAGCCCTGGCCGACACCGTCGGCACGCCGTTCTACGTCTATTCGGCGGCGACGCTCCGGCGCCACATCGGCGTCATGCGCGACGCGTTCGCCGGCATCGATACCCTTGTCGCCTATGCGATGAAGGCCAACTCAAATCAGGCGGTGCTGACCCTGTTGGCCCGCGAGGGCGCCGGGGCGGATGTGGTCTCGGCAGGCGAGCTCGAGCGCGCCATTGCAGCGGGAATTCCGGCGCGAAAGATCGTGTTCTCCGGTGTCGGCAAGACCTTTTCCGAAATGCGGCGTGCGCTCGAACTGGGCATCCATTGCTTCAACATCGAAAGCGAACCTGAACTCGAGCGGCTGAGCGATGTAGCCGTTTCCATGGGTGTTACGGCTCCCGTTTCGGTGCGCATCAACCCCGATGTGGATGCCGGTACCCATGCGAAGATCTCAACGGGCAAGGCAGAGAACAAGTTCGGCATTCCCTTTGTCCGCGCGCGCGAGGTCTATGCGCGGATCGCTGCGCTGCCCGGTGTCAGGGCGCTCGGCGTCGACATGCATATCGGCAGCCAGATCACCAACATGGCACCGTTCGACAATGCCTTCGCGCTGCTCGCCGAACTGGTCCGTGATCTCAAGTCCGCTGGTCACGACATTCGCCATGTCGATGTCGGCGGCGGACTCGGCATTCCCTACCATCTCGACGACGTCGCCCCCCCGGACCCCGACGCCTATGCCGCCATTGTCAGGAAGCACATCGGCCCGCTGGGCGTGTCGCTGGTACTCGAGCCGGGTCGCCTGATCGTCGGCAACGCCGGCATCATGGTCACTCGTGTCGAATATGTGAAGGAAGGCGCCAAGACCTTCGTCATAGTCGACGCCGCGATGAACGATCTCATACGGCCCACCCTCTACGAGGCGCATCACGACATACAGCCGGTCGTGCATTCCAACCAGCCGCGCATCAAGGCGGATATTGTTGGCCCTGTCTGCGAGACAGGCGATTTCATCGCCCAGGATCGGGATATCGAAGGGGTTAAGGAAGGCGATTTGCTCGCAGTCATGTCGGCAGGCGCCTACGGCGCGGTCATGTCCTCGACCTATAATTCTCGGCCACTGATCCCCGAAGTGCTGGTTGATGGCGCCCGCTGGCACGTCGTTCGTCCGCGACGGTCGATCGCAGAGTTGATTGCCCTCGACAGCGTTCCGGACTGGGTCTGATCGGTCCCATCCCCGTCAGTACACCATCGCCTGCCGCGCAAGCGACACAATCTCGGCCGGCTTGCCGGTGAGGGCGTCCTCGACTTTTCCCATGAGGTCGGCCAGCGTGAACGGCTTTGGAATCACGTCATAGATCAACTGGTCGAGCCCGTGGGCGCGCTCGCGCTGGTCGGCAAATCCCGTCATGAGCATGATGGTGACGTCGGGGTAGCGGGCGGCGACGTCGAGCGCGAGAGCAATTCCGTCCATCACTGGCATCTTGATGTCAGACAGCAGCAGGTCGAACCGTCCATCGTCCTCCGTGATGCGCTCCGAGGCGAGACCGCCATCCTCGGTTTCGACCACCTCGTGCCCGGCATGTGCCAGCGCGCGACAGACGAAGTTGCGCACGCCGTCGTCGTCTTCGGCAATCAGGATTCTAGCCATGATGTGAGCTTTCCTCTGTCTGATGGGCCGGCGCTATCGCCTCCGGTCCCTCGGGCGGTGCGGCATGTCCCTCCGCCGCAGGCGCCGTTTCGTTGGTGTTCGTATGAGATGCAGCTGGGCCGTTACCCGTGGAGTGTGGCGCATGCGCCTCGGCGGGTTTGGAACTCGCCCCTCCATCGCCATGACCGTCTGTGTCTTGCGATCCGTGCCCACCTGCCATCTGCGGCGGCGGCGTCGGCGCTTCGGAAAAGCTCAGCACGGCCTTCATCGCATCGGCTGGAGGATTAGGCAGTTCGGCAGAGAATTCCAGTGTGTCGCCAGCCGAGAGACTGGGTACTGATGGGCTGACGCCCCATTGATAGACTTGCTGGCCATTTTGCCCGAACAGGGTGACCACGATCTGGGGCACCGACACGGCAAAGGGCTCCACTGGGCGGATCTTCGCACGTACTTCCAGTGTGTCACCCGCGGGGCCGCTTGCCCGCGTGGTCTCGACCACGGAGAAGTCCAGCCCGACCACGTTCACCTTGAGTCCCATTGCCTCATAAAGGCCGGCAAGGTCCGGCAAGGCCCGCACGAGGTCGGTGCGAAGGAAGAAGCCTGCTGTCAGCACCAGCGCGAGTGCCGAGATCGAACCGACCCGCGCCAGCCTGCGCATGCGGCTTCCCGGCAGATTGCGTGTCAACTGCAGCTGCCGCTGGCGCACTTTGCCGCGCGCCGTGTGTGCCGCCGGCAAAGCGACGGGTTCGCCACCGGGATCGGTCCCGGCATGGGCATTCTTGGCTTGTTCCAGCTTGGGAGCGAGCGCCGCCTTGATCTGCGCGATCGATCGCATGGCCTCGGTAGGCAGGTCTGCTTTCGGCAGCAGGTGCTTGATCGCTTCGCTGAGGCCCCCCTCGCGTGTCTTTTCCGAAGCCTTTTGCGGTAGCGGTGTGGCCTTGGGTCGCTCGCCGGATTCGACCGCCAGAAAGGCTTCGTCGAGCTCGGCCTCGTCCGTCTCGTCGAAGAGGGTATCGCTGTCTTCTCGCTGCGATTTAGGTTTCGGAACTTCCTTCAGCGCCGGCCTTGAGACTGACTTCGGTGCCGGCTTTGGCGGCTCGCGCCGAGGCTTCGGTGCCTCGGCTTTCCAGGTCCGTCCACAATGCGCGCAAGACACCTGGCGTCCCTTCCCGATTGTCTCAGGTGGAACCTGGTAGCGTGTCCCGCAATGCGGGCACACGATCACAATGAGAGCGGTCTGGGCGGAACTCATGGCCCGACCCTAGCGGCCGCCCGTTAAGTTTCTTCAAATCACCGCTTTTCTTCTCGCTTGCCAAGATTTGGGCCCATTTGCCGGCGAGAGGCCTCAGGGGTTGGTCCGGCTGGTATGGTGGGCGTTGCGCGTCGCAGGTGATTCGGAGCTAAGCCCCCGGTGATCGAGTTTTCCAATGTCGGTTTGCGGTACGGGCAGGGGCCCGAGATCCTGCGAGATCTCACGTTCCGCATCGAACCAGGCAGCTTCCATTTTCTCACGGGCCCATCGGGGTCCGGCAAGACGTCACTTCTCAAGCTGCTTCTGCTGTCGCTCAAGCCAACCCGCGGCGAAGTCACGCTGTTCGGAAAAAGTACCTCCGCCCTGAATCAGGACGAGCTCCTCGAAATGCGCCGGCATATCGGAATCGTCTTCCAGGAGTTTCGCCTGCTCGACCACCTCACCACATTCGAGAATGTTGCGTTGCCGCTGCGGGTTCTGGGGCAACCGGAGAGTTCCTATCGGGCAAATGTGATCGAGTTGCTCGAATGGGTTGGCTTGGGACATCGCCTGAACGCCCACCCGCCAGTGCTTTCGGGTGGCGAAAAACAAAGGGCGGCTATTGCTCGTGCAGTCATCGGGCGGCCGGATATCCTGCTTGCGGACGAGCCAACAGGAAATGTCGATCCGGAGCTTTCGCTTCGTCTCGTTCGCCTGTTTGCCGAGCTCAACAAGATGGGCACCACGATCATCCTGGCCACTCACGAACTGCCCCTGCTCGAGAGCTTTCCTTTCCCGCGCATGATGCTCGACAATGGCGAGGTTCGTTTTGCAGATTGAACTGCCGCTCCTGCGCTATTTTCAGCTCAACCGTCGCGACCGCGGCACTCCCATCGTGCCGGCCCGCTCGGTAACCGGCCGTACGTTGGTGCTGCTCATTGCCATCATGACATTCTTGTCCTGCGTCACGCTCGGCGCCGTCGTGCTGGTGCAGAAATCCGCCCTTGCCTGGTCGCAGGATGTCGGGCGCGAACTCACTATCCAGATACGCCCCATAGAGGGTGAGGTCATGGAATCGAACCTTCGCACCGCTGTAGCGCTGGCTGAAGCAACCCCGGGCGTAGCGGCTGCTCGCGCGCTGTCTATCGAGGAAACCCAGAAGCTGCTGGAGCCATGGCTTGGCGCTGGCGTCGACCTCGGCGCAATCGACATTCCGAGGCTCGTTGTTGTCGAGCTGTCAGACCCCGCCGAGGCGGATACCGACAAGCTCGCGAAGGACTTGGCGGTTGTGAAGGGCGCCAGCCTCGACACGCATGCCGCCTGGCGGCAGCAGCTCAACGCGATGGCTGGTACCATCGTGGCGTCCGGCCTGCTCGTCCTCAGTCTGATCGTTGCCGCCACCGCACTCGCCATCGTGTTCGCGACACGCGGCACCATGGCCTCCAACCGCGAGATCGTTGGTGTGCTGCATTTCATCGGCGCGTCAAACACCTTCATCGCTGGCGAGTTTCAGGATCGTTTCCTGACCATCGGTTTCCGCGGTGGGCTCCTGGGCGGGGTTGGAGCATTCCTGTTCTTCAGCCTGATTGGCGTGGCCGCTGGTTCGGTTATGCCGGGCGCCGCCGGTCAGCAGCTTGGTGTGCTGTTCGGCCGCTTTGCGCTTGGCGTCGATGGCATCATCGGCATCCTTGCCGTCGTTCCGGTTATTGCCGCGCTCACCGCCATCACATCCCGCATCACCGTGCGGCGTTTCCTGCAGCGCATCGCATCGTGAGCGCCCCACCAGAACAGGGCAAGCAGGTCTCGGTGCCGCTTCAGGCGCTGCGCTCCGGGCTGTTCTATGCCTTGTTTCTGATCCAGACGGCTTTCCTGGCCATCCTTATCGGCACGATCGCCCTGCTGTCCGGCGGGCGGCGCACCCGCATTGGCTGGGTCCTTGCGCGCTATTGGATCGCGTCCAGCCTTTGGCTTCTCAAGTTCATCGTCGGTCTTCGATCCGAGGTGGCCGGCCTTGAGAACATTCCTCCAGGCCCCTGCATCATTGCCGCCAAGCACATGAGCGATTGGGACGTCTTTGCCTTGCTGCCGGGCGCCGGCCGGCCGGCCTTCATTGCCAAGAAGGAGCTGATGGATATTCCGTTCTTCGGCCATGCGGCGAAGAGCTTCGATACCATTCGGCTGGATCGGTCGCTTGGTGCTGGGGCTATCCCGGCCATGGTCGAGGAGGCGCGCACGGCCCTGGCCCGCGGTGCCCGGATCATCATCTTCCCCGAAGGCACGCGCCGCGCGCCCCTCGCCGAGCCGCAATACCGGCAGGGCATTCTTCGTCTCTACGAAAGCCTCGGCGTACCAGTCGTCCCGGTTGCGTTGAACTCCGGTCTCTTCTGGGGCCGCAACTCGCGCCTGCTCTGGCCGGGCGTCGCCAGGGCCCGTTTTCTCCCTGCCATTCCGCCCGGCCTCGACACTCAGGAATTCGCGCGTCGGCTCGAAGGCGAAATCGAGGCGGCAACGCGCGGGCTCCTCGGACGGGCATACCGCGATGGTCTCTCCCGTCCGCTTGATGCCGCCCTTCGGAGCGGGCTCGAAACCATCCCTACGGGGCCGGATACGCTGTAACCACTACATATTGACGCGTTCGGCAGTTCTGGCCCATACACCTAGTGGGGTCGATCGAATTTGCTTGACATTTGAGTCAAAAGCGTTCTACATTTGTTCTTACCATTATGTCCGAGAATCAGCGATGATTCAGCATAGGGAGGAAGCCGTGGTGCCAGTCTTGGATCGAGAAATCGTCGAACGGGCAGATCGGCAGGCCAGCTGGCGGGGGCGATCTGGCCGCATCTATGCGCTCCGTCCCGAGCCTCCGGCGACCTTCAGGTTCGTCGATGACCGCCTCTATCTGGTGGCGCTTGGGCCCATGGTGCTCTGGGTGGGCAGTGCCCTGGATATCGTGGCCGATGCAGATAGCCGCGCCCGCTTCCGCCTGGCGATGGACTGCGCCGACCGGGTGTTCGAGGTGCTCGGCGCTGGCAGCGATATCGAACGTCTGACCGTCATCTGGGACCTGGAAGCGGGCGAACCGCTGCTCAATCTGCACGCCGCCTAGTCGCTCCGGTGCCGTCTTCTGCGGCGTATTTGCGCGCCCCAGCGCAGCGCTGTTCACAATCCATTCATCAATACGGAGTGCCGCGGGCTTTTCTGTGGCGCGGCTGTCGGAAAGCGGGCATGCGGCGCGTTCAAGCCGATGCGCGCGGCGGCCTCCGACCCCGGCCTTGACCTGCGCAAACCCCGCAGGATTGCTGCTTCTGCGAGTTATCCCCGTGCCGCGAAACCATGCGATACTGCTCCTGGTCGAGGGGGAGGCAATTGTGGCAGGCGGACACTCCAAAACTACCGTTCATCTTTCAAATTCGCGACAGAAATCCGTCGGGGCACAGCGTGCGCCGGCGCAGCGGCGCGGGTCGGCTCCACCCGGTCTGCTGCGGTGGAATGCCGCCCTTCCGTGGGTTTCGTCCGGATGTTCCGTCTCGGCCTTGCCCCCAGGGCATCGCTGTCGATACCGTCCCGCCGGCACGTTTGGGCACCGGGAGATATGAGTCGTGAAGCTGAAGGTCATCGTTCTGGGTTGCGTCGTGGCGCTGGTCTTCGCGCTCTGGAGCGGCGCATGGCTGTTCGGCGCATCTGCAATCCGCGAACAGGTGATCGCACTTGCCGCCAACGATCCGGAAGTCTCGCCACGCATCGGTTGTGCCACCCTCAACGTCTCGGGGTTCCCCTTCCGCTTCGACGTCGACTGCGGGAAGGCCACTCTCGATTCTGGTGATGAAACGATCACCGTCGATGGCATCCGGGCATCGGTCCTTGCGTATAATCCGACCCACGTCATCTTTTCGATGCATGCACCCTACGCCATGCACAACGCGTTCACAGGCTCCAGTTCCCGCTTCGACTTCGAGCGACTCAATGGCAGTGCCCGCATAACCGCCTCCGACTTTATTGAGGGGCTCTCGGGCAAAGGCTGGCGTATTGCCCGGATATCCCTTGTTGCCGACAAACTCGTCTGGAACGACACGGTCCTTTCGGATGTCCTTCAGGCCAAGGCCGACAAGATCGAGTTGCAGATCGGCGACATGCCGGAAACGCACGATGCCGCTGCCGGCACAGCGGGGCTGGCGCTGTATGCCCGCGTCGATGCGCTCACGGCGCCCGCCTTCCGCATCGCCAATGGCCAGTCGGAGTTCCAGTCCGAACTCACCGGTCTTCCAGACGACCTGATGATACTGGCTAGTGATCCGGACCCGATTCGCAATTGGCAACGTCGTGGTGGCCAGTTCAAGCTGGTGGGCTTTACCGGCACGCAAGCCGATCCCGATGAGCGTTTCGACATAGCGGGCGAAGCGAGCCTGACCGAGACCGGTCTGGTCAATGCCAAGCTCACCTATAGCGGCAAGGGGGTGCTTGACCGTTTCGGCTCCATACTGCCGCCGGTCGAGATGGCGATGATCAAGGGTGCCCAGCAGCCAGATGGAGGTTTTTCCAACCAGTTGACGATGATCAACAGTCAGTTGCGCCTGCTGACCATGACACTTGTCGAAATCCCACCCCTTTGGTGATCGTGACGTGCGCTCAGGCGTCCTCGCCGCCGCCATGCTCGCGGATGCCAAGTTCGGGTGCGGTGCCGGGCAGTGCGCTGGCCGGTACCTTGGCGCTCGCATGCGGGCGACCGAAATCAGCCTGTGCGGTTTCCTGCCCGGCCGTGATGATCGACCGACGAACGGCGCGCGTGCGGGTAAACAAGCCTTCAAGCGCCGGTCCGTCGCCGACGCGCACCGCGCGTTGCAACCGGCTCAAATCTTCATTGAACCGCCCCAGCATCTCGAGCACCGCATCACGGTTGGTGAGAAAGATGTCGCGCCACATCACCGGATCGCTGGCCGCGATGCGGGTAAAGTCGCGGAAACCCGAGGCGGAGAACTTGATGACTTCCGACTGCGTGTCGGCTTCAAGGTCCGCCACCGTCCCCACAATGTTGTAGGCGATCAGATGCGGGATGTGGCTGGTGATTGCCAGCACCATGTCGTGGTGCGTTGCGTCCATGCACTCGACGTTGGAGCCCATCGCGCCCCAGAACGCCGTCAGCCGTGCGATCGCCACCGCGTCCACGTCCGGGCCCGGCGTCAGCACGCACCATCGATTGACGAACAGCTCCGGGAAGCCTGCCGACGGGCCGGAATGCTCGGTGCCCGCCAGCGGGTGTCCGGGGATCAAGTGCACGCTGGCGGGTACCAGCGGCTTCAGTACATCAACCACGTGGCGCTTGACCGAGCCCACATCGGACAGGATGGCGCCAGGCGCAAGCGCTGGTGCGATCTGCTCCATTACCGAACCATAGGCCCCCACCGGCGTGCAAAGAATAACAAGGTCAGCCGCCTCTACCGCCTCTGCGGCATCGAGCGTGTAGGTGTCACCAAGCCCGAGGGTGCGCGCTTCGTCCAGAGTCTCCAGCTTGCGTGTCGAGATGGCGACATGCTTGGCGAGGCCTTTGAGCCGCGTCGCGCGGGCGATAGAGGAGCCGATGAGCCCGATGCCAATCAACGCCAGTTTGTCGAACATGTCATTCTGCTCCCGGCGCGCCGAACGCCTTCAAAATCGCCACCACACGTCGCATCGGTTCTTCGAGGCCGATGGAAATGCGCAAGCCGTGGGGAATGCCATAACCATGCATCTCCCGCACCAGCAGCCCCTCGTCACGCAGTGCCGAAAAGGCCGCCTTCGCCGTCGCTGCATCTTCGAACAGCGCGAGCACGAAGTTCCCCTGGCTCGGCGGCACACGAATGGCATTCGATCCCAAAGCGTTGGTCAGCCACCCACGCCATTTTGCGTTGTGTGCCCTGAGTTCCGAGGTGAAGTCCAAATCTCGCGCCGCGGCCGCAGCTGCCGCCTGTCCTGACAGTGTCACGTTGAACGGTCCGCGAATCCGGTTCACTGCATCAACGATATGCTCGGGCCCGTACATCCAGCCGACGCGCTCTCCAGCGATGCCCATCTTCGAGAACGTACGTACCATGACGACGTTCTGTGACGCGTTGACCAAGTCTATGCCCACCGAGTAGTCCTCTGCGGTCACATACTCCGCATACGCACTATCGAGCACGAACAGAATGTCGGGTCGCAGCGCCCTGTGCAGCCGCTCCACCTCTGACTTGGGCAGATAGGTGCCCGTCGGGTTGTTTGGGTTTGCTAGAAACACGACCTTGGTACGAGGCGTTATTGTAGCAAGGATGCTCCCCACATCCGCACGATAGTCCGTCTCTGGCGCCATCACGATCTCGGCGGAGGCGCCTCGCGTTATGATCGGATAGACGTTGAAGCCGAACTGGCTCATCACAGCCTCGTCGCCTGGCCCAAGATAAACCTGCGCGAGAAGATGTAGAATGTCGTCCGACCCGAAACCACAAACGATCCGGCTTGCGTCTATACCGTGCACTTCTCCGAGCGCCTCGCGTAACAGGCGAGACGAGCCTTCCGGGTAGAGATGCAGTGTGTTCGCTACTGCCTTGTGCGCCACAATCGCTTTCGGGCTTGCCCCCAGCGGACTTTCGTTTGCCGAGAGCTTGACCAGCGCCACGCCCTGTGGCGCGTCCGATCGCCCGGGAACGTAAGGCGCAATCTCAAGTATACCCTTCTGGGGCACCGGGCGTGTGGCAGATGATGACATGAGTATAGGTTCGTACCGGTCGAAAACCGGCCGGACCATAGGTCAAGCCCCCGCGGAACGCAAAGGCTTTGGGGCAGAGCGGGCTATCGGTCGGGCATCTCTCTTGCCGTCTGTGCCGAAAGCCCTTGGACGCGGACGTAGCGTTCTGCCTTGCGCCGGCGGGGAACCGCTGGAAACAGTTCCTTCCGCGCCTGTACGATCAACAGGCCGGCAAGCGCGGGCCCGAAAAGTCTTCCAGCACGCTCGAAGAATCGCGCCGAACGCAGCAGCAGCGGATGGTTGCTCGGTGGCAGGTAAAGCGCATCCTTCCATTGCTCGGGAACGAAACTATGGTCGCGCAGCAACTTCTCCAATTGTCCCTTGCTGAACGGGTACCCATCGCCAAATGGCGTGTTGTCCGCCTGCGCCCATAACCCGCGCCGCTTCGGCACGACGACGATCAGACGGGCATTGGGCGCCGCGACCCGCCATAGCTCTCGCATTTGCTCTTCTGCATCAGTCGCATGCTCGAAAGAGTGGACAGCGATCACCAGATCGACGGACGAGTCGGTAAGCGGCATCTCAAGCGGATCGCATAGAACGGTATGAGACGGGCCCTCTCGCGGCCAGGCCGAAGCGCCCTGGCGCGCCGGCATGACCGCCAGTACACGCTCCGCTTCTCCGAGGGTGAACCGCAGGTAAGGCGAGGCAAAGCCAAGCCCCAGAGCGCGGCGCTGCTTCACGCTTCCGGCCATACGGACGATCTCTTCGCGCACCAGCGCGCGCGAAATCTTGCCCAATGGCGACTTGTAGAATTCGATCAGGCGCGCGACGTGCGGTGTCATCACAGCGCCCTTATCTTGGCACTGGAGCAAAGGGCAGACACGCTATAGCCTTCTCCCTGTTCAACCCGCGACAGATCAACGACTTGCAGCATACCTACCTTGCCCTTGGGCACATCTGCCTTTAGCCATCTCACAAGCCTTGTCCCATGTCACCCTGCTGCCAAATAAGGATATTGCCTTGCCGCTGCTAATCGATGTCTTTCCCGCCCGTAGCGACAATTACGGCTACCTCGTCCACGACGTCGCTACCGGTCGGACTGCCGCCATCGACGCGCCCGAAGCGAAGCCTATCCGAGAAGCGCTCGGCCGCCGGGGTTGGACGCTTACCGACATTCTCATTACTCACCACCATTCCGACCATGTCGAAGCTATTCCGCCCCTGAAGCGTGAATATGGTGCGATCGTCACTGGTCCGCGAGCCGAAGCGGCGAAAATTCTGGGGCTCGATCGTCTTGTCGCTGATGGTGATACCATCGCCATCGGGCAAAGCGAGTTCGTCGTAATCGAGGCGCCCGGGCATACGCTTGGGCAAGTGGTCTATTACGACCCCGAAGGTCGGCATCTGTTTTCTGCGGATGCGCTCTTCTCGCTGGGCGTCGGACGGATGTTCGAAGGCAGCCCAAAGCCGATGTGGGACGGGCTCGTGCGACTGCGCGAGTTGCCCAATGACACGCTTGTGTATTGTGGGCACGAGTATGCGCAGTCCAATGCTGCCTTTGCGCTCACCGTCGACCCCAACAATGCGGCGCTTCGCATCCGTGCCGGCGAAGTTGACCGCCTGCGAGCGCAGAACCTGCCAACCGTCCCTGTCAGCCTCGGGCTCGAAAAGGCTGCGAACCCGTTCCTGCGCGCGGATCACCCGACCTTGGCTCGGGCCATGAAACTCCCCGCGGATGCCGATGCACATGTGGTGTTCGCAGCGCTTCGCCGCGCAAAAGACGAGTTCAAGCCAGCCTAATGAGTGCATCTCCACTTTTCTTTCGTCGCGTAGATAAGACGAACAGCGCCGATTTTGAGGCCCTGTTCGACGCCCCGGGCGGTCCAAAGTACTGCTGGTGCATGGCATTGCGCGCAACGCCTGATGAGGCGCGGACAAACCGTAGCGCTCAGGGGCGGAGTCAGATCTTGGGTCGGGTCGCTTCGGGTGTACCCATTGGGCTTCTGGGTTATCGCGACGGCGTCGCTACGGCTTGGGTCTCGATTGCACCCAAAGAAAGCTTTCGCGGCCTAGGTGAACCGACAGCGCACCCGGGACAGTCCATTTGGTCGCTGACTTGTATGTATATCCCGCGGCGGGAACGTGGCGCTGGTCTCGCCCACCAACTGATCGCTGGCGCCATTGACGAGGCCCGTCGTCAGGGGGCGAAGATCGTTGAGGCCTATCCTGTCGACCCGGACGCACCATCTTTTCGCCATATGGGCTTCGTTGCTGCCTTCGATCGCGCCGGGTTCACACATGTCGGTCTGCTAGGCCGCCGCCGACATGTTGTGCGACTGTTCATCGGCCAATGATCGCAAACGGTTCGAGCCTTGGGCCGTTAACCCTTCCTTAAGTTTTGGCGTACTTTAGGCGGCCTCACATGCAACCATCAGTATCGCTGACGGCTTCGGTCCGAAGAGGAATGCGGGCATGGTTGCCAAGCTGAGGAAAGTGTCACCAATCGCGCTGCCGGCCCCGGTGACGGCTCGCCCGGTCGTGATCTTTTCTGGGGGCAGCGCAACAGCGAACTTTGTGAGCCAGGTGATCGCAGAACGCACAGGTATGGCACCGACGACCGAGGTCCGACATGAGCCGGTTGCGGTTGCCCTCGACGCCTACTCCGAAAGCGCACGAAAGACCGAACGCCGCATGCCTGTGGGCTACAACCGGTCCCTCACCGCCTGACAACCTACGTCAGCTCATTGATACGTCGCGGCCCGCACCGGTGATCGATACAGTGAACCCTGCAACGACATCGAAAATTGCCATCATCATCAGGATGAAGAAGACCGAACTTGCTGCGGCTCCTACCAGCAGGAACTCTACGAGGAAAACGACAAACACTACCGTGGAAAGCATATGCTCGATCACCGACGATCGGCCAGTATTGGTGGATTTCAGCACTTCGAAGAAGAGGCAGATCAATCCCACTACCACGATCAGATCGCCCGCCGTTAGAGTCCAGATCTGCCCGGACACCATCGGGATGCTGAGCAGTTGCGCCGACCATCCTGCCGGGTTGCCGCCCATGAACAGAAATGCGAAGAAATTGTAGGCAATCAGCGGAATGAGTAGCAGCGGCGGAATCACCGAGCCGCCACGTCCGCGATTGGCCGGCGGAATAAAAACCGTGCTGTCCGACATGCTGTCTGCTCCAGGTGTTTCGTTGTGCCGACAATGCCAAAGCCGCGCTGGCGGTTCTAGTGGGCGGGACAGTTTATTCGATCTGTAAGGAAAGGGACCCCGACGCGGACCCTCACACCTTGAGCGGGCCCACCATCTGCTCCGGCTTCACCTCGGCGTCGAACTCTTCGGCGGTAAGGAGACCAAGTTCGATAGCGCTTTCCTTCAGCGTCATGTTCTTCTTGTGCGCATTCTTCGCGATCTTGGCGGCGTTGTCGTAGCCGATCTTCCTGTTCAGCGCCGTCACAAGCATTAGCGACTGGTCCACAAGTTGCTTGATCCGCTGGCGGTCTGGTTCGATCCCCACGGCACAATGGTCGTTGAAGCTTTTGGCTGCATCGGCCAGCAGTCGAACCGACTGCAGAAAGTTATACGCAATGACCGGTTTGAATACGTTGAGCTCGAAATTGCCTTGGCTCGCTGCGATGCCGATCGCAGCATCGTTTCCCATCACTTGCACGACCACCATAGTCATTGCTTCCGACTGCGTCGGGTTCACCTTGCCAGGCATTATCGAGGAGCCCGGCTCATTCTCGGGTATGACAATTTCGCCGAGACCCGAGCGCGGACCCGATGCGAGCCATCGCACGTCATTGGCGATCTTCATCAGCGCCACTGCCAATTGCTTGAGTGCACCCGAGGATCCTACGAAAGCATCGTGACCGGCCATTACCGCAAACTTGTTGGGTGCGGTCACGAAAGGATGACCAGTTAGAGTAGCAATTTCGGCTGCGACTGTTTCACCGTACTTTGGATGCGCGTTGAGCCCTGTGCCCACAGCGGTGCCGCCCAATGCCAGTTCGTAGAGTTGCGGCAAGGTCGCCCGGATCGCTGCCAAGGCCAGGTCGAGTTGAGCCACCCAGCCGGAGATCTCCTGTCCAAGCGTCAGCGGCGTAGCGTCCTGCAGGTGGGTGCGGCCGATCTTCACGATCGCCATGAATTCAGTGGCCTTGAGGTCGAGCGTATTGCGCAGCAGCATAACCCGATCGATGAGGTAGTCTTCAATGGCCGCCACCGCCGCGACATGCATCGCGGTAGGGTAGGTATCGTTCGAACTCTGGCTCATGTTCACATGATCGTTCGGGTGAACTGGCTTCTTCGAGCCCATTGTACCGCCGGCCATCTCAATGGCGCGGTTCGAGATCACCTCGTTGACATTCATGTTGGACTGCGTTCCCGAACCGGTCTGCCAGACCACCAGCGGGAAGTGATCCTTGAGTTTGCCGTCGATTACTTCATCCGCCGAGGCCACGATCAGGTCGCGCAACTCTGCAGAGAGCAAGCCGAGCTTGTGGTTGGCGATGGCTGCCGCCTTCTTGAGGATTCCAAAGGCGCGGATGATCTCTGCGGGCATCTTTTCCCCGCCGATGTCGAAATTGGCGAGGCTGCGGGCAGTCTGCGCCCCATAGTACTTATCGCCCGGCACATTGATTGTGCCCATCGAGTCGGATTCCACGCGCATCGCCATCGATGCTACCCCCTGAAGGTTGCTGTCGGTTGCAGCCAGTTTCTGCTTCCGACGAAACAAAAGCGGCCGATCCTTGTAAGGACCGGCCGCTCGGATTTAGTTCATGTCACGCAAGTCAGCGTGGCCCGATACGGGTCAGGCGTTCTTGGGCGTCAAAATCTGCCGGCCGCGATACATGCCGGTCTTGAGATCGATATGGTGCGGACGGCGAAGCTCACCCGAGTCTTTGTCTTCGACATATGCGGGTGCGCCCAGGCCATCGGCAGACCGGCGAAATCCGCGCTTCATCGGCGACGTCTTGCGCTTCGGTACGGCCATTGCTGGTACTCCTCATCAATTTCAGGTCCCGCCGAAAAACAAATTCCGGCGTCAAACAGACTGGGTCTGTCGGGAATTGGGGCGTCTATAGATCACAAATGTCCCATTGAAAAGGGGCGGCACACAGAAAAGCTACGCTTCTGGCCCGCATGGGCCTGCACCGGTTTCCGACCCGGGCCTGATCCTGTATAGAGCGACGCCTTACCTCCCAATCCGTCCTGCCGACAGGCCCCGCCGTGATCTACTCCTTCGATGCTGATGTGAAGGCACATGCCCAGCGCATCGAGGCGGCGCTCGCCGCCTACCTTTCCGAACCCGCCCTGTCTGGGCCGGGTATTGCACCCGCGCGCCTCGTTTCTGCAATGCGGCACGGGTCCCTGAACGGCGGAAAGCGGCTTCGTCCGCTTGTTGTCGCTCAAACGGCGGCGATCTTCGGTGTCGTGCCGGAGGCAACGGTTCAAGCCGGCCTCGCTGTAGAGCTTGTCCACTGCTACTCGCTTGTTCACGACGATCTTCCCGCAATGGACGACGATGATTTGCGCCGCGGCCTGCCGACAGTCCATAGGGCGTTTGACGATGCGACGGCTATCCTGGCGGGTGATGCGCTCCTCACCCATGCCTTCGGTCTTCTGGCCGACAGTAAAGCCCATCCCGACCCACAGGTGCGGGTGCGACTTGTCACTGAACTTGCCACAGGAGCCGGAGCAGGCGGCATGGTCGGCGGGCAGATGCGCGATATCGAAGGCGAAACTTCGCCCCTGACTGATCGTGGTATCGCCCAGATGCAGGCGATGAAGACGGGCGCACTTATTCGCGCTGCCGTCCGAATCGGGGCGATTATCGGCGGTGCGGCGTCCGAGCAACTGGCTGACTTGACGGCGTACGCCGAGGCGGCTGGTCGCGCATTCCAGCTGGCCGATGATATTCTCGATATCACTGCCACTGCCGCCGTACTGGGCAAGGCGACGGGCAAGGACCAAGGGCAGGGCAAGCAGACCATCGTTTCCCGCATCGGGGTCGAGGCCGCACGCCGGCAACTGGGCGATATGGTCCACCAGGCCCTCACGGCACTCGTACCCTTCGGTGAGGCCGCGCTTCCCTTGCGTGAGACTGCTCGCTTCTTTGCCGACCGACCAAACTAATGCCCTAAGGCTCGCCAAAGCACTGGCCGTCCTGATCCGCACCCGCACAATCGGTCCAGCCATTCTTGTTTGATTTTCGCCCAGAGGTTCCCCCAATGTCGCTCGAGTCCGTCATAGCCGATCTTGCCGTCCGCGCGCCGGATCTCGCCGTAATCGTCACCGAGGCGTCGACCGCCACTGTTGATCTCGCTGCCTCCGTACACGGCGTCGCTCCAGGTCAGATCGCCAAGACCCTGGCCATCCGGGTTGGGGACCGCGAGTTTCTGCTGGTCACGCGCGGTGACGCAAGGCTGTCGAATGCCAAGGCGAAGCAGGCTTTTGGCGGACGCCCGCGCATGCTGGGCGCCGAGGACGTGCTGCGGCTCACTTCGCATCAGGTGGGCGGTGTTTGCCCGTTCGGCCTGCCCTCGCGGATAGAAGTGTATTGCGACGTCTCTCTCCGGATTTACACTGAGCTGATACCGGCGGGCGGCTCGACCCACGCCTCGGTGCGTCTCCCCACCGAGCGGCTCGTTGCGCTGTGCGGTGGGCTCTGGGCCGATGCTTGCGATATCCCCGGCGCGGCGCCGGAAGCCGCTTCCAGGTGAACCAAAGCGACTCGGACGGTGCGTTTGGACAGGAATGCTAGGCCGTCCCGCCTGCTCCTTCGTTTCCCCTTGCGCTCGATACAGGAAACTGGATAGTGAACTATATGGTTCATCATGTGCCCCCTCGCGTTGATGCCTCGTTCGCCGCCCTGTCGGATCCGACCCGGCGCGGAGTACTAGAGCAACTCGCACGTTCCGATCTTTCCATCTCTGACCTCGCAGATCACTTCGAGATGACGCTGACCGGCATGAAGAAGCATGTAAGCGTGCTCGAACGGGCCGGCCTCGTGGCGACGGAAAAGATTGGCCGGGTGCGGAAGTGCCGTTTAGGTCGCCTGAAGCTTGAGGAGGAGGCGCGCTGGATCGCGCGCTACAACCAGCTCTGGGCAGAACGTTTCGAAGCACTCGACAGGATCGTCGAGGAGCTGATTGCAGGGGAGGCTGAACATGAACAGCCAAAATGAAGCACTGTCGGGAGCCGACACCGTCACAAAGCGCGTCTCCGATCGCGAACTTGTGGTCACGCGCAGCTTCAAGGGGCCCGCGCGATTGATCTACAAGGCTTGGACGACGCCGGAACTGATGATGCGGTGGTGGTCTCCGCCCTCCTTCGGAATCACCCTTATCTCTTGCGAAATGGATGTGCGAACGGGCGGCAGCTACCGGCTGAGCTTCGGCGTGCCGGGCTCCGACCAACCGGTGGACTTCCATGGCCGCTATATCGAGGCCGACCCGCCGCACCGGCTTGTCTGGACGAATGAAGAAGGCGAGGAGGGGGCGGTCACCACGCTGACATTCGAGGAGCGCGACGGACGGACCTACCTGCACCTGTCCGACCTTTACCCCTCGAAAGAGGCGTTGGACGAGGCCATCGCGTCGGGCAGCACCAGCGGCTACCCGGAGCAGTTCAACTCCCTCGACGCCTTGATCGAGCAGCTCCCCGCCTGATCGCATCGGCGCGTCAATTGCCGTTCCGCAGGTCTGGCAACCGGCCTTCGATCTGCGATACCTCGGAAAAACGCGCTTCCGTGCCGTCGCCTCTTGGCGCCTGCGTGATGAATTCGATCGTTGCGGTTTCGCCCGAAAGACTGAACGCGCGGAGGAAGTCCCATGTCTTGCCGTCCGGTGAGACATGGAAGGCATAGAAAGTGCCGTCGCGATAGACCCTCAGGTAAAGTGCCGGCATGACGAAAGTAGCGCCATTGGCGTCGTCCGACCTGCCCTTGGTGACCACGCTGACGGCCATGGTCCGCGTGTCGGGCGCATGCTCGAAGGCGAGCTTGCCCCATTCTCCTGAACTCGTGCGGACGAGCAGGGCCCCGGCGTCGAAATCGGCGATGAATCGTGGCGCGACGCGCGCCGATATCCGCAATGGCCCCTGACCCAGCGGCAGGCGCAAGCCGGGCACTTTGTCGATCGGCGTGCTGCCATCGGGCGGCACATAGATATCGGTGAGGGCTCCGGCCGTGATCGTAAAGCCATCGGCATGGCGCACAACGCCGCCGTGTTCGGAACCAACGATTTCGAGAAGGTCGAGTAAGCTCATGGTAGCTGCGCCTTGTGATCGGTATTTGAAGGAGAAGATGTCGCGCTGGCACCAAGACCGCAAGCGCCGCGCCCTCGCGCCGTGTTCTGCCCTTGCCTGGGGCGCTGCCTAGTCCTATATGCCCGGCGCGGCTGGACGGCCTCCGCGCTTTCAACTGCATTCGGGACGGCCCGGCCGATCTGGAGCATCCCATGCGCAGCCCCGCGGACCGTATCCGTCATTCCGTCGCCTTCGAAATCCTTGGCATACTGCTCGCCACGCCCTTCACGGCGCTCGTCTTCCACCTGCCGGGGGAATCTTCCACGGTGATCGTGGTGGTGAGCGCACTCGTCGCCATGGCTTGGAACTATCTCTACAATCTCGTCTTCGACCACGCGCTGAAGGCGCTGCACCGCTCCACTGACAAGAGCGTGCCAATGCGCGTGCTGCACGCCGTGCTGTTCGAACTTGGCCTCACGGCGCTGCTGCTCCCCTTCGTCGCCCTCTATCTCGGCATCGGACTGTGGGACGCGCTGGTGATGGATATGGCGCTGGCGTTGTTCTACGTGGTCTACGCCTTCGCCTTCAACTGGGGCTATGACCGACTGTTCCCGCTGCCCGAATGGCAGCAGGGTGAACGACGCCAGCAAAGCTGAACGGCAAAAAACGGCTAGTCGAGCAGGCCCTTGTTGCGCATCAGCCGGATGACGGCCATCGCATAGGCATTGGAGAGCTTGTACTCCGCCATCAGCCAATCGATGGCGGGGCGCGATTTTTTGCCCGCGCCAGTAAGCCCCTTTTCGGTGGCGATGCGCACCATCTCCTCGGGGCTCACCCCGGTCTGCTTCTCGATATTGGTGAGATAGGCCTCGAACGTCATCTTCGGTCCCCATTGCGGCGTTAGCGTACCATTGCACCGCCCGCAGCAAAGGCCTATTTCCGAGCCCAGCACTGGAGTTCTCGAGATGATTGCGCGGCGGAAATCGGTTGGCGTCAATGTCGGTGGCGTGATGGTGGGCGGCGGCGCCCCCATTGTCGTGCAATCGATGACCAATACCGACACCGCCGATATCGAGGCGACCGTACGGCAAGTGGCGCAGCTTTGGCGGGCCGGCTCGGAAATCGTCCGCATCACCGTCGACCGTGATGAGGCCGCTGCCGCCGTGCCGCATATCCGCGACCGGCTGATGGCGCGCGGTGTCAACGTGCCGATTGTCGGAGACTTCCACTATATCGGCCACAAACTCTTGACCGACCACCCGGCCTGCGCCGAGGCGCTGGCGAAATATCGCATCAACCCCGGAAATGTTGGCTTCAAAGCCAAGCGCGACACACAGTTCTCGACCCTGATCGAACTCGCCATGCGCTACGACAAGCCGGTGCGCATCGGCGTGAACTGGGGCTCGCTCGACGAGGAACTGCTGACCCGCCTGATGGACGAGAACTCCGCGTCGCCCAACCCGGTGAGTGCCGCCGCGGTGCAGCGCGAGGCGATCATCCAGTCGGCGTTGGGTTCGGCGGCACGGGCAGAAGAACTGGGGCTTGGTCGCGACCATATCCTGCTCTCGACCAAGGTCAGCGACGTCCAGAGCCTCATCGCCGTCTACCAGGATCTCGCCGCCCGCTGCGACTATGCCCTGCACCTGGGCCTTACCGAAGCCGGCATGGGCTCGAAGGGCATCGTCGCCTCCTCGGCCGCCATGGGCATCCTTTTGCAGCAGGGCATCGGCGATACCATCCGCGTCTCGCTGACGCCCGAGCCGGGCGGCGACCGCACGCTCGAAGTGAAGGTGGCGCAGGAACTGCTGCAGACCATGGGCTTTAGGCAGTTCCTGCCCGTCGTCGCGGCTTGCCCCGGCTGCGGGCGCACCACCAGCCAGACCTTCCAGGTGCTGGCCAAGGAAATCCAGGATCACCTGTCCACCTCGATGCCCGAGTGGAAGGAGCGCTATCCCGGCGTCGAGACGCTTTCGGTCGCGGTGATGGGCTGCATCGTCAATGGCCCCGGCGAGAGCAAGCACGCCAATATCGGCATCTCGCTGCCCGGCACCGGCGAAACCCCGGCCGCGCCGGTGTTCATCGACGGGCAGAAGGTCACGACCTTGCGCGGCGCCGATGTGGCCGACCAGTTCAAGCAGATGGTGGCGGATTACATCGAGCGGAAGTTCGGCGCGGGCACGAAGAGTGCGGCGGAGTAGCGGATGGGCGCCCTGCATCACGCGCTGATTGGCAGGGCGGCGGCGCTTATCAAACCGCATATGGGGCCAGGCGGGCGGCTCCATGGTGACGTTTCGTCCATCGTCGTGGCGGAAAGCGGCCGCGAGTTCGCGGGCCTCTGCATCGACACGCCGAGTTGGGGAACCTGCGCAGAGCGTTCGGCTCTTGCCGCAATGGTCACTGCTGGTGAATATCGCTTCCGGCAGGTTGTCGCGGTTTGGCGCAATACCGAAACAGGCGCCCTCCATGTCCTGCCGCCCTGCGGCATCTGCCGGGAGTTCATGCGGCAGCTCGACGATACCAATCTCGCGGCTGAGGTTGTGCTGGGTGATGACCGCAGCGCGCGCCTCGCCGACCTGCTGCCCGAGCACGCGTGGCCCGCGCCAATCGAGCGCAGCCGTTGATTGCCTTGAACATTGAAACCTTGACGATGGATTCACGGCACTTCCACACTGCGGCAGACCGCATCTGGCGGGCATGGTGGGACGGGCAGGGCGTATCGCTTGGGGATATAGAGCAGCGGCTCGCAGGCGTGGTTGGCTCGACCGAGGGCGAGTTTGGGCTTGCTGCGACATGCGGCGATGTCTTTGCCGGCGTATGCCTCGCCATTCAGTCCGACCTGGATGAACGCCCGGACCTGTCGCCGTGGATTGCGGCGCTTTGGGTGGAGCCAGAGTTCCGTCGCCTGAGCATAGCACGGCGTTTGGTGATGGACGCAGTTGCGCAATGCGCGGCGCAGACCATTGATGTCGTCTACCTTTGCGCCCGACGACAGCTCCGCGAGTTCTATCTTGCGATGGGCTGGCGCCTGCTCGAGGAAGGTGTGGGGGTAGACCAACTCGACGTGTTTCAGATGCAGACCGGTGCTCAGCCAAGGGAGTGACGACATGCACAAGGGCAGTTGCCTCTGCGGTGCGGTAACCTTCGAGATCGAGGGGGAACTGACGCCGCCGACCGCCTGCCACTGCACGAAATGCCGGAAGCATACCGGGCATTTCGAGGCGGGCACCGATGTGCCGCGCAGCGCGCTGACCGTGAGGGGCGAAGACAAGGTCGGCTGGTATTTCTCCTCCGAAAAAGTGCGGCGCGGTTTCTGCACGGTCTGCGGTTCGTCGCTGTTCTTCGACCCGGTGCAGCGCGACTGGATCGGCATCTATATGGGCGCCTTCGACACCCCGACGCATGTGAAGCTCGCTATGCATATCTTCGTCGCCGACAAGGGCGACTATTACGAGATCGCCGACGGGCTGCCGCAGAGCCTGCAATAGCTCACCCCGCGACGGGCTCGAGAATTTCGATGCGGTTGCCGAAGGGATCGGCGATATAGGCGCGATCATAGCCCGGCAGTGGCTCGTCGGTTACGGGCGGATAGCCTGCGGCTTCGGCGGCGGCGAGCAGCGCCGGCAGGTTGCGAACGACGAGGGCCGGATGCGCCTTCTTGGCGGGGCGGAACTCCGCCTCGACGCCCAGATGCAGCTTGAGGCTGCCCGCTTCGAACCAGACGCCGCCGCGCTTTGCGAGATTGGCGGGCTTCGGGACCTCGGCGAGGCCGAGCAGGCCCGAATAGAAGGCGCGCGCCTGGTCTTCCCCGCCGGCAGGCATGGCGAGCTGCACGTGATCGAGCGCGACGATGGTGAACTGGGCGGCGGGGGTCATTTCGGCGGCGTCCTTCCTGCAAATCTCAACATGAACGACTTTTTCGCGCTTGCCGCGCTGCCACTATGGCCAAGCCTTTCAACGCAGTGATTATCGCATAGTCTGGAACCGCGGGGATAAGTGAAATTATCGAGGCGCCAGAGGCTTAAGACGGATGTGGAGGGGGTGTCGGCCAATGGAGGCGCCCACCCCGCCGCGCGCGCTGCTCAGAGAATATGGCGCCGTGCCCTGAAAAAGCCGCGCCCACTGCACCTTGATGAACAGTTTTTGAACCGCTTCGGGGGCTCGCCCCCCACGGACTTTGCCGCCTGGGGAAGCTTGGTCGTGGCCGTCGATCACAACATGTGGCGGCAGGGCGTCGCACCCGCCCGACGCTCTTGAACCGGGGGCACGGCATGACGATATCATGCCCATGAGCAAGATGACCCTGATGACCCGTTTCCTCACCTTCCGCACCGAGCTCGCCACCCTCTGGCGCGCGTTCCTCGCTCCGGAAACCCCGATTCACTTGAAGGCGCTGATGCTGCTGGTGCCGGCATACCTCTTGAGCCCGATCGATCTCGTGCCGGACTTCATTCCGGTGCTGGGCTGGGTCGATGATCTCGTCATCGTGCCGCTGATGGTCGGCATGATCGTCAAGATGCTGCCGCAGCCGATCCGGGCCACCTCGCGCGGCGCGCGCGCCGACGACAAGGTGATCGACGGCAGCTACCGTCGGCGGTGAGCCTTCATCGCTTTCGAAATCAGAACGCCCCGAGAGCTGAGTGCCGGGGCTTTTTGTTTGTGCGATGCCGCGCAACCGGCGCGTCAGCTCCCTACGGGAACGGCTCGAAAGTCCCGCAAGGCAGGGCAATTGCATATGGAAATAAGGCCCCCTCACCCGGGCCTACCGGCCCGACCTCTCCCCCCAAGGGAGAGGTGGCGTGGGGCTAGATCGTGCCAAGCGCCCCACCTCTCCCTCGGGGGAGAGGTCGCCGCAACGCGGCGGGTGAGGGGGCCTTCTCTTGCGGACTATTGTGCATATTCGACGGTTTTACCCGCTAGGGAAAAGGCATCGGCACCATCGTGCCGCGGGCTCTCAGTTGCCTTGCCAGATGCTGTTGAGCGCCCGCCATGCTTTCGTCGAAGCAGGGCCCAGGTAGCGGATGAAGTCGTTAGGCTGAGACCCCTGCTGGTGCAGATTTGCATTTTGCACGTCTTCCAGAAAGCCAACGATCGCCAGCTCCGCGAATGCACCGTTGCTGGCGATCTCATCCTCTATGACGTCGAACGCTGCCTGGACATCAAAAGTCCGTCCGTTGAGATGGGCTTGAATCAAGTGGCTGACGAAATCGCCCATCCAGACGTAGGGAAGCTCGACTTCTGCCCCATCCGGTACCAACCCCGGACAGGCACTGTCGAGCTTCGCCAGCAGTTCGTTCACTCGAACCGGACCAGCAGGTCCTTCGCGTCGATCTGGTCGCCGGGCTTCACGGTAACTTCGGCGACAATGCCATCGAACTCGGCATGGATGGCGGTTTCCATCTTCATCGCCTCGATCGAGCAGAGCACGTCGCCCGCGAACACCTTGTCGCCGACCTTGACCCCGAGGCCCGAGACGACGCCCGGCATCGGTGCGCCAACCTGCTTCGGGTCACCGAGGGCGGCCTTGGCGCGCACCTTGACCTCGCCGACCTTCAGCCGGTCGGGCACGGTGATGGTGCGCGGCTGACCATTGAGGTCGAAGAACACGCGCACTTCGCCCTTCTCGTTGGTCGGCGCGCGGCCCTGGTAGGTGAGCACCAGCGTCTTGCCCTTTTCGAGATCGAGGAACACTTCCTCGCCCTCCTTGAGGCCGTAGAAATAGATCGGCGTCGGCAGCACGGCGGTGGGGCCGTACTTGTCCTGCGTCTTGGCGAAATCGGTGAAGACCTTCGGGTACATCAGGTAGCTGGCGAGGCGCTTGTCGTCGATATCCGCGCCCAGTTCCTTGGCGATCTTCAAGCGCTCGGCTTCGAGATCGACATCCTTGAGATAGGAGCCCGGACGCGCCGTGAGCGGGGTGCGGCCCTTCAGCACCTTCTTCTGCAGCGCCTCGGGGAAGCCGCCCGGCGGCTGGCCGAGATCGCCGGCAAAGAAGCCGACGACGGAATCGGGGAAGGCGACGTCGCGGCTCGGGTCTTCCACATCGGCGCGGGTGAGGCCCGCCGACACCATGGCGAGGGCCATGTCGCCCACCACCTTCGATGAGGGGGTGACCTTCACGATATCGCCGAACATCTGGTTCACGTCGGCATAGGTCTGCGCCACTTGATGCCAACGGCTTTCGAGGCCGAGCGAGCGCGCCTGTTCCTTGAGGTTGGTGAACTGCCCGCCGGGCATTTCATGCAGGTAGACTTCCGAGGCGCCGCCCTTCAAATCGCTCTCGAAGGCGCGGTACTGCGTGCGCACCGCTTCCCAGTAGAACGAAATCTCGCGGATCACCTTGCCGTCGAGCTCGGGGTCCCGCGGCGTGTCCTTCAACGCCGCGGCGATCGAACCGAGGGTCGGCTGGCTGGTGGTGCCCGACAGCGCATCCATCGCCGCGTCGACTGCGTCGACACCGGCTTCGACCGCCGCGATGATGGTGGCGGCGGCGGCGCCCGAGGTATCGTGGGTGTGGAGGTGGATCGGCAGGTCGGTTTCCTGCTTTAGCACTTCGACGAGCTTTTTCGCGGCGGCCGGCTTCAAGAGGCCCGCCATGTCCTTGAGGCCCAGCACATGCGCGCCCGCCGCCTGCAACTCCTTGGCGAGCCCGACATAGTACTTGAGGTCATACTTGGCCCGGTTGGGGTCGAGCATGTCGCCGGTATAGCAAATGGCGCCTTCGGCCACCTTGCCGGCTTCCGCCACCGCGTCGATCGAAACGCGCATGTTCTCGACCCAGTTGAGGCAATCGAAGATGCGGAAGATATCGACGCCGCCCTGCGCTGCCTGGCGGACGAAGAACTTCACCACGTTGTCGGGATAGTTGGTGTAGCCGACCCCGTTCGAGCCACGCAGCAGCATCTGCGTCAGGATGTTGGGCGCACCGGCGCGCACCGCCTCGAGACGCTCCCACGGATCCTCGTTGAGGAAGCGCATGGACACATCGAATGTCGCGCCGCCCCAGCATTCGAGCGAGAACAGGTTCGGCAACCCGCGCGAATAGGCCTCGGCGATGCGGGTGATATCGAATGACCGCATGCGGGTGGCGAGCAGGCTCTGGTGCGCATCGCGCATGGTCGTGTCAGTGAAGAGCACCCGGGGTTGCGCCTTCATCCAGCGGGCGAGCCCCTTGGGGCCATCGCGGTCGAGCACCTGCCGGCTGCCCTCGATGACGATGAGTGGCTCATAGTGCGGCACGCTGGGCTCGATGGCGTCGGCAGGCGGACGCGGCCGGTCGCGCACTTCGGGGTGCCCGTTGATGGTGACATCGGCCACATAGGTCAGGAGCTTCGTCGCGCGGTCCTGCCGGCGCTTGAAGTCGAACAGGGCCGGCGTCGTATCGATGAAGCGCGTCGTATAGCGGTTCCCGACGAAATCCGGATGCGTGATGATGTTTTCGAGGAAGGCGAGATTGGTTGCCACCCCGCGGATGCGGAACTCGCGCAGCGCGCGGTTCATGCGGGCGATGGCCTCGAGCGCGCTCGGGGCCCAGCAGGTGATCTTCTCGAGCAGCGGATCGTAATAACGTGTGATGACCGCGCCGGCATAGGCCGTGCCGCCATCGAGGCGCACGCCAAAGCCGGTTGCCTCGCGATAGGCAGTGATGCGGCCATAATCGGGGATGAAGTTCTGCTCGGGGTCTTCGGTCGTGACGCGGCACTGGATGGCATTGCCGTTCAGCCGGATATCCTGCTGCAGGGGCACGCCGGATTCGGGGGTGCCGATGACGGCGCCTTCGAGCAGCCGGATCTGCGCCTTGACGATATCGATGCCGGTGACGACTTCGGTCACCGTGTGCTCGACCTGGATGCGCGGGTTCACTTCGATGAAGTAGAACTTGTCGGTATCGGCATCGAGCAGGAATTCCACCGTGCCGGCGCCGCGATAGTTGGCGGCATTGCCGAGCCGGATGGCGGATGCGGTGAGATCGTCGCGCACGGCCTGGCTGAGATAGGGCGCGGGCGCGCGCTCCACCACCTTCTGGTTGCGGCGCTGCACCGAGCAATCGCGCTCGAACTGGTGCACGAGATTGCCGTGGTCGTCACCGATCAACTGCACTTCCACGTGGCGGGCGCGCTCGATCAGCTTTTCGAGATACATCTCGTCCTTGCCGAATGCGGCCTTGGCCTCGCGCTTGCCTTCGGAGACTTCGTGGATGAGCGTCGACTCATCCATGATGCGGCGCATGCCGCGGCCGCCGCCGCCCCAGCTGGCCTTGAGCATCAGCGGATAGCCGATTTCGGCGGCCATGCGCTTCACTTCGTCCATGTCGTCGGGCAGGGCGTCGGTGGCGGGCACCACCGGCACGTTGGACGCGATCGCCATGTTGCGCGCCGCGACCTTGTTGCCGAGGTCGCGCATGGTCTGCGGACGCGGGCCGATGAAGATGATGCCGGCTTCCTCGCAGGCCTCGGCAAATTCCGGGCTTTCCGACAGCAGGCCATAGCCGGGATGGATCGCGTCGGCGCCCGAGATGCGCGCCACGCGGATATACTCGTCGATCTGCAGATAGGCCTCGACCGGGCCTTTGCCCTTGCCGATCAGATAGGCCTCGTCGGCCTTGAACCGGTGCAGCGCCAGCTTGTCCTCTTCGGCATAGCAGGCGACTGTCTTGATGTTCAGCTCATTGGCCGCGCGGAAGACGCGAATGGCGATTTCGCTGCGGTTGGCGACAAGGATCTTCTTGATCGGCATCGATGGACCCGGGACATGGAGGCGCGCCGCGGCGCGCGGGGGAGGACGGCGTCGACGTCAGGCGGCCGGCGGGCCGGTCACCTACTGGCTCAGGTGTCCCGCTAGGTGGGACATGTCGTAGCCCGCGTGCGCAGCTGCCGCGATGATTTCCGACGCCGGCTTCCTGCCCGCCTGGGACAGGGCCCAGAGCGTGGTGGAACGCGTACCAGAACGGCAGAAGCAGAATACGGGCCCGGTGCTCCCCTCGAGCACCTGCTTGGTCTGCTCGATCATGTCGGCCGAAACGCCGTCACGCCCGAGCGGTATATGGTGGTAAGCCAATCCGGCAGCATGGGCTGCTGCTTCTATCGTTGCGCTGGGTGGCTGGTCCGGGGCTTCGCCGTCCGGCCTGTTATTGATGATGGCAACGAACCCCTGGGCCTTGATGGCCGCCACATCCTCGGGGGTGATCTGTGGAGAAACGCTCACTTCGCTGTTGATACGCTTCACGTCCAAATCAGAAACTCCGTCCCACAAGGGTCTTCCCACCGGCTTTTATAGACAGTGCGAAACGCGGGTGGCAAGTCGCGCCGCAGCCCGCGCATGGCAAATCGCCTCAGCGGCTGGCATTGAGCCCGGCGTTGTCGAGGGCAAGCTCCGGATGCAGCAGCTCGATGTGTTCCGCGACGAGGTGCTGCAGCGTCCAGAGATTGCGGTCGTGGATGCCCAACTCCTCGAGCTTTTCGACGGTGGCGAGCAGGTATTCCGCCATCGAGCCCTTCCAGCCATGCGCGGCCGCGAGCCGCTCGGCGCGCTCGGCGAGCGTCAGTCCGCCAACATAGCGCGGGTCCTTGCGGTTCATGGCGAAGGCGAGGGCGCGGACTGGGCCGGTCTCAGTTTCGACCGGGATCCAGCGGGCCGGGAAGGCCGAGGGCACCATGCTCATTTCGCGCCGGATGAGCTTGTGGAGATCCGCCTCGAGCCCGTCGGGTGGCACTTCCTGCACCACGCCGCGGCAGGTGCCGCCACGATCGAGCACCAGCATCAGGCCGGGTTGGGCCGGGTTGCCGCGATAGCGCTGGTCATGCAGCGCAAAATTGCGGTGCCAGCCGCGCGCCACCGCGATGTGCTGGGACTGGACGGCGGTCGCCGGGTTCCAGATCAGCGAGCCATAGGCGAAGATCAGGAACGGGCCGTCGGGCGCGGTCGAAATGAATCGGTCGACCTCGGCCTGGTAGTCGGCATCGGTTGCGGGCCGCACGAACTGATAGTCCGGCTGGCCAGGATCTGGGATGACCGGGATGCGGCCGACATGCGCGGCCGTGAGGCGCAACTGACGAGCCACGGGATCAGTCCTCGCTGAAGCCCAGCATTCCCGGCGTTCCGGGGCGCAGTTCAGCGAAGCGGCGGTCGATATAGTCTTCAAGTCGCGTCTCGAGATTGGCGACGGCGCCGCCGATCTCCATCTTGATGGTGCCTTCCAGTTCGTCCTTTACGTCATTCAGCCGCTGCTCGAGCGAGCTGACCCGGCGATCGAGGTTCTGAATCTGCCGGCTCACCTGAACCAGTGCATCGGAAAGAGCGCGCGTGTCCCGGCGATGCTCACGATGCATCTCGTTGAGCTGCTCAAACCGCAAATTGAAAAGTTCGAGGCTGATGTCTTGTGCCATTCAAGAATTATGCCTCGATTACAGCAGATCGTCCAGTCGATGGCGGTTGCCGCTCACTCCGTCGCCCCACCATCGCCATGCCCGTGCCCGCCGCTTTTCTTGATGGCGACCGGTTCGGATGTCTCGCCGGTGAGGATCTGTTTCCAGCGCGCCGCCTGGAAGGCGACGTTCTCGGGCGCGGTGCCGCCATAGCTCTTGCGGGCCGCAACCGAGGCCTCGACGCTCAGCACCTTGTGGATGCGGCTGTCGATGCGGTGATCGATGAACTTGAAATCCTCGATGGTGAGGCCTTCGAGGCTGATGCCGCGCTGTTCGCAGAGCGCCACCAGCTGCCCGGTGATGTGATGTGCGTCGCGGAACGGGATGTTCGCTTCGCGCACCAGCCAGTCGGCGACATCGGTGGCGGTCGAAAAGCCGGCATTGGCCGAGGCGCGCATCCGCTCGCGATTGGCGCGGAGGTCTTCGACCATGCCGGTCATGGCGGCAAGCGACAGCGACAGGGAATCGAGCGCGTCGAACGCCACTTCCTTGTCTTCCTGCATGTCCTTGGAATAGGCGAGTGGCAGGCCCTTCATCACCACCATGAGGCTGGTGAGCGCGCCGAGGATGCGGCCGATCTTGGCGCGGATCAGCTCGGCGGCATCGGGGTTTCGCTTCTGCGGCATGATCGACGAGCCGGTGGTGAACTTGTCGCTGAGCTTGATGAAGCCGAACTGCGCCGAGCTCCAGATCACCAGCTCTTCGGCAAAGCGCGACAGGTGCAGGGCGCAGAGCGTCGCGGCCGACAGCGTTTCGAGCACGAAATCGCGGTCGGAGACGGCATCGAGCGAATTGGCGGTGGGCCGGTCGAAGCCGAGCGCCTTGGCGGTCATTTCGCGATCGATGGGGTAGGGCGTGCCGGCGAGCGCGGCGGAGCCGAGCGGGCTCTCGTTCAAGCGCTTCCGCGCATCCTCGAAGCGGCCATGGTCGCGGCCCAGCATCTCGACATAGGCGAGGAGGTGATGGCCGAGCGTCACCGGCTGCGCGTTCTGCAGATGCGTGAAGCCCGGCATGATGGTCGAGACTTCCTCTTCCGCGCGGCGGACGAGGGCCAGCTGCAGCGTGCGGATCTGCGCCGAAAGCGTATCGATGGCGTCGCGGACATAGAGGCGGAAATCCGTCGCCACCTGGTCGTTGCGGCTGCGCGCGGTGTGGAGGCGCCCCGCCGGATCGCCGATCAGCTCCTTCAGCCGGCTCTCGACATTCATGTGGATGTCTTCGAGCGCCCGCGAGAACGTGAAGCTTTGTGTGTCGATTTCGCCGCGCACCTGTTCCAGGCCGGTGATGATCTGGTCGCGGTCGGTCTGCGTCAGGATGCCTACTTCCGCAAGCATGGTGGCATGGGCGATTGACCCGGCGATGTCCTGTTTGTACAGCCGCTGGTCGAAGCCGATGGAAGCGTTGATCTCTTCCATGATGGCGTCGGGACCGGATGCAAACCGGCCGCCCCACATGCGATTGCTCATACTGGCTCCAACGGTAACGTAAATGACGGAAAAACTGCCCGCGTCATTCTTCGGGTTACGGCCAAAGCGCGTGGCCGTCCTTGCGCTTCTGAGTGCGGCGCTAGCTCTAGCGATTACGCTTTTGCTTGGCAACTTCATGCCCGCCGGCGCCACGCAGTGCGCGCCCCAGGTGGTGAAGGCGCAAAAGGTGGATGCGGCGGCAACCGGCGAGATCGCCGCGCTGAACCCCACGGGCACGGGGCGCGGTTATGCCGACCTGAGCTTCAAGGACAAGGACGGCAAGCCGGTTACCATCGCCGACTTCAAGGGCAAGGCGCTCTTGGTGAATTTCTGGGCAAGCTGGTGCGTGCCCTGTCGCGAGGAAATGCCGGCGCTCGCGGCTATCCAGCAGAAATATGATTCCGATGCCTTCATGATGCTGCCGATCAATCTCGATATCGGACCAGGCGGGCTCGACAAGGCCAAGGCCTTCCTCGCCGACGAAAAGCTGACGAGCTTGCCGCTTTATGCGGACTCGACCTTTTCGGCCTTCGACCGCCTGAAAGCCGAGGCGGTGTCGCTGGGCCTGCCGACGACCCTGCTGCTCGACGGCAAGGGCTGCGAGATCGCCGTGCTGCAGGGCCCGGCGGAATGGGATACCCCCGAGGGCCACCAGGTCATCGAAGCGCTGATCGCGGGCTGAGACATGACAGGGGGCACCATCCTCACGGTCGGCGCCTTCGCGATGGACACGATCTTCCGTCTCGACGCGCTGCCTGAGGGGCCCGGCAAAGTGATCCCGCTCGACGCGGTGGAAGTGGCCGAGGGCATGGCGGCGGCGCAGGCGGCCTCGATCGTGCGGCTCGGCGGCAAAGCGGCGCTCTGGGCCTCCACAGGCGACGATGCGACAGCGGACCGGATGGTGGCGCAACTTACTGCCGAGGGCGTCGACATGCGTCGCATAAGGCGGGTGCCGGGCGCGCGCTCGGGTTTTTCGGCGATCTTCATGGATCGCGCCGGACAGACGATGATCGTGCCCCGCTACGACCCGGCGATCACCTCCGATCCGGGCGTCGACCCGGATCTTGACGGTGTGGCCGCCGTGATGGTCGATGTGCGCTGGCCCCAGGCGGCGCGCCGCGCGTTGGCATCGGCACGCGGCGCCGGGTTGCCGGCCATTCTCGATGCCGACCTGGCGTCGGCCGAAACCCTCGAAAGCCTGCTGCCACTCGCCACCCATGTCGTCGCATCGGAAAGCGCGGCGCGGCTCGTGACGGGGCGTGAACCTGCCGAGGCGGTGGTTGCCCTTGCTGCGCGGTACCGGGTGTTTGCAGCGGTCACGGCGGGAGCCGAGGGCTGCTACTGGGTGGATGGCACGACGCTGCGGCACACACCCGCCCCGCGGGTCGCGGCGATCGATACACTCGCCGCAGGCGATGTGTTCCACGCCGGCTTTGCGCTGGGGCTGGTCGAAGGTTGGCCGATGGACGAGGTGCTGCGCTTCGCTTCCGCTGCCGCGGCGATCAAATGCACGCGGTTCGGCGGGAGATTGGGGTGTCCGAGCCGGGATGAGGTCGAGGGGATCATGAGGGCGCCTAGCTAAGCCCGTCGATCCACCAGATGGTGCTCAAGCGCGTCGTCGCGCTGGGCCTGGCGGCGAAGGTCATCGGCAGCGGTTTCGAGCTTGCTTTCGCCCAGCGCTGCCGCCGCAGCCACCACTTCGGCCTTACGCCGCTGGATGATCGCATCCCGCCTGCGCACTTCCGTCGCCTGCGCCACATCAAGCACCGCCGCCACTTGGGCGGGCATGCGCGCGAAACTCAGGTCAAGGCTTGGCATTTCCGCCTCACGCCAGCTTGTCGACGACCAGGCCCTTGCCCGGATCCGGCGGAGGCAGCGTGATCTGCGCCGATTCCTGCGCCAGATTGAGCAGCACAGCCGGATTTTTCTCTGCGTCGGCGCTCTGCCGCAGCATGGCAAACTGGGTCGCTGCCCGGGTTCCCGAGGCACGTGCCGTTGTAAGGCTTACAGACAGGTCACTTTCCATTCCGCCACCTTGCTCCTGCGGTGTGAAGACGGCCTTGCGGCCGCCCCACGCATTTGACGCAAGTGCTATGTGGTGCGGTGAAGCCCCGGTTGCCAGAGTATATCTGTCGCACCATTGGCATTGGCGACCCGCGAAAGCACGAACAGCAGGTCGGATAGCCTGTTGAGATAGACAAGAACGGCGGGAGTGACGTCGCCTTCGCTGTCATTGAGGGCAAAAGCCAGCCGCTCGGCCCGACGGGTGACGGTGCGCGCGAGGTGCAGCGAGGCGGCAAGCGGCGTGCCGCCGGGCAGGACGAAGCTCTTCAGGGGCTCCAGACCCTCGTTGAAGTAATCGATCTGCTGCTCGAGCCAGTCCGCCTGCGGCATTGTGATGCGGAGCGACTGGCGCGCGCCGTCTTCATCTTGTCCGGGCGTCGCGAGGTCCGAGCCCAGATCGAACAGGTCGTTCTGGATATGGGTCAGGAGCCGGTCGATCTTTGGCATGGACGACGTGTGCAGGCGGGCAAGGCCGATGGTGCTGTTCGCCTCGTCGACCGTGCCATAGGCCTCGACGCGCAGATCGTGCTTGCGCCGGCGCGGGCCGCGGACGAGCCCGGTCGAGCCGTCGTCGCCGGTCTTGGTGTAGATCTTGTTGAGTTTGACCATGGTTCCGAATTCAAACCGGGAAAGAGGAGAAAGCCTATAGCCGATTCCGCGCGCCAGGTTTTGCCAAAGGCGCGCGATTATCTGGCTTGCGTGGTGATCCGTTCCGGGGAGGTTCAGCCGCCGCGGCCGAACAGCGCGAGTGCACCAAGGATAACGACCAGCGCCACGCCCTGCGCGATGACACGGGCGCGCATCAGCATCTGGCTGCGGTTGCCATCCCCACCCTTGAACATGTTCCACAGCCCCATGAAGAGGATGACGGCCACCGCGGCGAGCGCGATGATTGTGACGATCGAGGTGATGTTCATTTAGAGTCGTCCTTGGAGATAATCGGTGATCCCCTCGCCCAGGCGGTCATAGATGGCACGAATACGCCGGCTGACAAACAGTTCCCGATGCGTACACAGCCAGACCTCCAGCGAGGGTGGTTTCAGTTCAGGCAGGACCGTCACCATGCCTTGGGTCCGATTGACAAGCATGGTTTGCGCGAAGGTGATGCCAAGGCCGGCCTTGGCGAGTTCCCAGATATTCGTCTGACTGTCAGTACGCAGCAGAAACTGGCTTCGGTTCAGCTCAAAGCCCATTTGCCGCGCCCCGGCGATCAGCAGGTTGGATTTGTCGAGCCCGATGAGGTCGTGCGCGAAAAGGTCGGTGAGCCTGGTGGGCGTACCGCGCCTGTCGAGATAGCTGCGATGCGCCGTGGCCACCAGCGGCGTTTCGCCGAGTTTCTTCGCGATCAGATCGAGTTGGGTGGGGCGAAACATGCGCACGGCGATATCGGCCTCGCGCAGCAGCAGGTTTTCGACCGAATCCGACGGTACCAGTTCGATCGCCACCTGCGGGAACCGCTGGCGCAGATCAAGCAGCACATGCGGCAACACATAGTGGCACATCACCAGGCTCGAGGTGATGCGCACCGACCCTGAGAGTTCGGGGTTGGCGCCGGCGGCGACGAGAGATGCCTCGGCAAGTGCGTCGCGGGCGGCCTTTACCGGTTCGTAGAGGCGGATGGCGGTGTCATTGGGCTTGAGCCCCTGCAGGGTGCGCTCGAACAGCGTGATGCCGAGCGATTGCTCCAGCGCCTCGATATGCCGCCCCAGAGTCGGCTGGCTCGCGCCGAGCGCCCGCGCCGCACCCGAGAGCGTACCGTGCTCCATCACCGCCGAGAAGCTGCGCCACAGCGCCCAGTCCGCGTCCGCCATAATGTGTCTCCTATTCAATTTTGTAGAGGAGGCCGGCAGATTTGTCGAATTTCAATTCATCGAGCTGAGGCCTAGCTTGATCCCATCGCAACAGGAGTTCAGCGCCATGAGCAAGCAGCAGGTCACCATCCTCGGGATCAACGGCCATCTTGGCCATTTCGCCGCCCGCGCCTTCGTCGCCGCCGGCTGGGACGTCACCGGCTTTGGCCGCTCCAACCGCATGCCGATCGCAGGGGTGCGTTTCGCAAAGGGCGATGCGGACGATATTGCGGCAATGGCGGCGGCCATCGGCACGGCAGAGGTTGTCGTCAACGCGCTGAACCTGCCTTACGACAAGTGGGACGAGGGCCGCGCCGAGGCGCAGTTGGCCAAGGTCATCAAGGCCATGGGGACGACCGGCAAGACGCTGCTCTTCCCGGGCAATGTCTACAATTACGCGCCGACCGAACGGCAGCTGACACCCCAGACCGCGCAGGTGCCGCCCACCCCGCGTGGCGCCATCCGCATGCGGATGGAGGCGCAGTTGCGCGAGGCCGCCGCGACCGGCGCCATCCAGGCGATCATCCTGCGCGCCGGGGATTTCTACGGGCCTGGCGTCAGCGGCACCTGGGTTGATCTGATCATGCTGCGCGAGGCAGCAAAGCACAAGCTTGCCATCTACGGCACGCGCGGCGTCGCCCATGCCTGGGCCTATCTGCCCGACCTCGGGCGTGCCTTCGAAAAGCTCGCCTGGCACCGGACGGAACTCGGCGGCTTCGAGACCTTTCACTTCGCGGGCAATTTCGTCACCCCCGAGGCCTTCGGCAACGCCATCGTGGCGGCGGCCCCTGTGCCGCTCAAGGTCGGCAGCTTCCCGCGCCTCATGCTCAGCCTGATGGGGTTGTTCAGCCCGGTGATGCGCGAAGTGGCGAAGATGGGCTATCTCTGGGACCACCCGATGGCGCTCGTCGACGCGCGTCTCGGCGCGATCCTCGGACAGGGCTTCGACACGCCGTTCGATGCCGCGGTATCAGAGACTGTGACGCCGTTCTTTGTGGTGGAGGCGCGGAAGGCGGCGTGAGGCGCCTGAGGCCTCACCCCGAGCCCCTCATCGTGAGCTTGTCGAACGACGAAGGGCGAGGCTCGACCAGATCAACCTCGTGGTTCGACAGGCTCGCCATGAGGTTGATCGTAACCGCCGCGGCTCACACCATGAGCTCGACAGGCGAGCCAACCGCTTAGTCGGCTGCCGCGACGCTGTCGGTATCGGGTGCGGTGCCCACCGGCGCAGAGGCCGGGCGCGGGCGGGGCAGGGGCACGGTGACCAGCCGGCCCAGATCCGTCGCCTCGTACTCTATGCCTTCGATCTCGTCGTTGAGATAGCTCGGCTTGCCCTTCAGCCCCATCGGAAAGGCCTTCTGGCGCTCGGCCGCAAAGGTCTTGGCCTTCTTGCCGCAGATCTGCGGGCGCATGTCGACGGGCGGTTCGTCGATATTGGCCAGAGACACGACGCTCTTGCCCTCGCCGGGATAGGCACCCGAGAGCCCGCGGAGGAACATCTCGGCCGCCATCTCGTTGCGCTCGCGGGCCGAGGACCCGCCCAGCACCACTGCAAGCAGCGAACGCCCACCACGCTCCATGGTGGCGACGATATTGAGGCCCGAGGCGCAGATATAGCCGGTCTTCATACCGGTGGTGCCGGCGAAGTGTTCGAGCAGGCCATTGTTCGATTCGAGCACGGAAGCGCCCAGCCGCACCTTCTCGGTCTGAAACATCGGCAGATATTGCGGGAAGTCGCGCCGGATATAGAGCCCGAGCATGGCAAGGTCGCGCGCCGAACTGATCTGGCCCTCGGCATGGAGCCCGTGCGGGTTGACAAAATGCGTGGCGCTGAGCCCCATGGCCCCCGCCATACGGTTCATCTCGCCGACGAACTCCTTGGTATTGCCCGATACCGTTTCGGCGATAGCGATGGACATGTCGTTCGCCGACTTCACCAGCATGATATAGAGCGCGTCCTTCATGGTGACCGTGGCGCCGACCTCGAGCCCGGACTTGGCGGGCGCCTGGTTCCAGGCATTGCGCGAGATCTTCACGGGCGTATCGAGTGTGACGCGCCCGGCCTGGATGGCGGCGAAGGCGACATAGGCTGTCATCATCTTGGTGAGCGACGCCGGGTGCCATGGCACGCCCGCATCCTCGTCATAGAGTACTTCGCCAGTCTGCGTGTCGATCAGCAGGCGGGGCATGGCAAGGGCTGGCTGGGCGAGCAGCACGACACTCAGAGCTGCGAGCACGATGCCACGAATCGAATTGACCATTTCGCCTCCGATGGCTGCGTTTCGGCCCGGCGCTTGTAGCAACCGTCGGCACCTGGCTCAACGCGGGGCCAGTGCCTCGTCCCTGAAAATCTCGCGGTCTTGACCGGCGCAATGGGGCCATTTGAGGGCGGCCCGCGCCGCCCCCGCGGGCACGAATCGTCACACCGGCAGCAGGATCCGCGTCGTGCGATTGATCTCGTGCGTATAGCCGGGGTCGCTGGCGTTCCGCGCCACCGAGACGTTGAACCGGCCGGGCTCGACCACCCAGTGCCTGGCTTGTTCGGAGAAGAAGGCGAAGGCCCGCTCGTCGAGTTCGAGCGTCACCCGTTCGCTCTGGCCAGCGGCAAGATGCACCTTGGCGAAGGCCTTCAATTCGCGCCTGGGGCGCGGCAGCGAGGCTTCCGGATCGGCGACATAGACCTGCACCACCTCCGAGCCGGCACGGGTGCCGATGTTGTGGACCGTCATGGAGACCGAGACCGTGCCGTCGCTTTCGAACTGGTGCGCGTCGACGGCGAAATCGGTGACGCGGAACTGCGTGTAGCTGAGCCCGAAACCGAACGGGAACAGGGGCGTGATGCCGTGCTTGTCGTAATGGCGGTAGCCGATGAACACGCCTTCCTCGTAGCGCACCTTGCCATCATGGCCGGGATAAACCTGCTTGTCCTGGCTCTGGGTCGGGTTGTCGGCCCAGCGCCGCGGAAAGGTCTGCGGCAGGCGCCCGCCGGGCTCGGCGGCCCCGGTGAGCACATCGGCGATGGCGTTGCCCGCCTCCTGGCCCGGATACCACGCTTCGATGACGGCAGCGACGTCGTCGAGCCATGGCATTTCCACCGGGCCACCGGTCTGCAGCACGACGACGGTGTTGGAATTCGCCTTTGCGACGGCCGAGACCAGTTCGTTCTGCCGGCCGGGCAAGGCGATGCTGGCAAGGTCCGACCCCTCGGTGTCCCACTCCCCGCTGCGGCCGACAAAGACCAGCGCGACCTCGGAGGATTTGGCCAGCGCGACGGCCTCGGCGATCGCCTCGTCGCCGAGTGGCTTGCCGATGCCCACCGCGAACGCGGCGAGCCCCAGCGTCGCGAAGGGCTTGGTGGCGAACTCGATGCGGATCTCGTAGTCGCGGCCCTGCTCGAAGGCGGCCTCGCCGATCACCTCGTCGCAGCCTTCCTCGAAGAAGGTACGTCCCTTGGTCCAGTTGCGCCACGCGTCGACGACGAGCCGCCCGTCGACATAGACCTTGGCGAGCCCGGCGGCATAGATTCCGATGCGGTGGATGCCCGAGGCTTCGGAGCGATAGATGCCGGTGAGGCGCGCCGAGAAATGCAGCGGGTCGACCTTGCCGCCGCCGACAGCGCCGATCCAGAACGCGGTTGCCATATCCTGCGTCTCGGTATGGACCGGCGTGCCGATCAGCGCCGCATTGTCGAAATACTCGACCTTGAGCGGCGTCTTGAGCACCGGCTCGAAGCGGTGGTTGGTGGCGCCAACGGCAAAGCCGAGGCGGTCCGCGCCGAGGGCAGCCGAAAGCCCTTCATGGGGCGACACGCTGTAGTGCGGGTTGAGCTGCGCCGAGCCGCCGCCCATGATCTGCGCGACCTTGGCATTGGGGCCGATCACCGCGACCCGACCCCTGCCCGAAAGCGGCAGGATGCCAGTATTCTTCAGGAGCACGGCGGCCTCCGCGCCAGCACGACGGATCAGCGCGCGGTGCTCGGGGCGGTCGTCTGCGCGTTCCTGCCATTCGCTGTGGTCGTCGATGGCGCCGGTGCGCTCCATGAGCCGCAGGATGTTGAGCACCCGCGTGCGGATCGTCTCGCGGCTGACTTCGCCGGCCTCCACGGCGGCGACCAGCAGCGCCCCGCGATCGCGCGAGGGGCCCGGCATTTCCAGATCGAGACCGGCATTGACCGTGGGCGCCGTGGAGTGCGAGCCGAACCAGTCGCTCATCACGATGCCGGAATAGGTCCATTCCTTGCGTAGCACCTGGTCGAGGAGCCAGGAATGCTCGGAGGTATAAGTGCCGTTGAGGCGGTTGTAGGAGCTCATGATGCCCCAGGTGCCGGCCTTCTTCACCGCCCATTCGAACGGGACGAGGTAGAGTTCGCGCAGCGCCCGCTCGGACACTTCCGAACTCATCGTGGTGCGCTCGATCTCGCTCTCGTTGCCGACGAAATGCTTGATGGTGGCCGAGACACGCTTCTCCTGCAGCCCGGTGATGTAGCCGACGGCGAGTTCTGCGGTGAGGATCGGGTCTTCCGAATAGCACTCGAAATTCCGGCCATTGGCGACGGAGCGGTGCAGGTTGACCGTGGGTGCGAGGCTGACATGCGCGCCCTTCGACTTCACCTCGTCGGCAAGCGCCGAACCGATCTCGCGGGCAAGCGCGACGTTCCAGCTGGCGCCGAGCGCGATGCCCACCGGGAAGGCTGCGGACTTCACCCCGCCAATGAGCGAACCGCCCCCGCGCGCGCCATTTGGCCCGTCGGTGACGCGCAGCTTGGGAAGGTTGAGTCGCGCGATGGCCGGCAGCGACCAGAAATCCTCACCGGACAACAGGCTCACCTGTTCGGCAAGCGTCATCCCGTCGACTAGGGTCTCGATGCGGCTGGACATGTGGGGGCTCCGAAAGTCGTAGATCGTGCCGGTGATCTACAGGCTCGGAGCCGAAAAGAAAACGGCCCGATTGCGTGTGTGTACCGTTCCGGCGATGCGGCCACTGCGCTGGGTTATCGTTACAACAGGGGCAGATGCGAAGGATCGATCCGGCACCTAGTCACAAGAAGTAACTCAGCCTATATTCGGTACACATCGCGGCGGGCCCGTTCCGCCGCAGAACCACGCGAGGCAAGCGATGAAGCCGATCCCGGGCCGGTCCGAAACCTGCAATGCCATGGGCGATATCCTCAACCGCATCGGCGACAAGTGGAGCGTGATGGTGGTGGGCTATCTCGCGCGCCGCACCATGCGGTTCAACGAACTGCGGCACGAGATCGGCGGCATCAGCCAGCGCATGCTGACCCTGACGCTGCGCAATCTCGAGCGCGATGGGCTGGTAAAGCGCACCGTCTATCCCGAAATCCCGCCGCGTGTGGAGTATCAGCTGACCGATCTCGGCCGGACGCTGATGCCGCCGATCGACGCATTGTGGAACTGGGCGGCCGCGCACCAGCACGAGGTCGGGGCCGCCCGTGCCGCCTATGACCAGCAGCACGAGGCGCTTGAAGAAGACCGGCCGCCCGAGCGTCGCTACGCCGGCGCGGGGTATTGAGGGGGCAATAGCCTCTCAGTCAGCGACCCTCTCCCTCGTGAGGGAGTTCTGAGTGCTCTTGCAAAGCTCCGGTGGAGCTTTGCAGCGAAGAACGCCCGTCAGGCTATGCCTGCGGGCTATGGGCGCGGAGCGCCGGGTGAGGGGG
>JAIYDI010000012.1 GCA_027487555.1 Hyphomicrobiales bacterium | reverse complement strand
TTGGGCGGCCGCTTTTTTGCGGACGCCCTGTCTTGATGCAAGTTTGGGCGGCCGCTTTTTTGCGGACGCCCTGTCTTGATGAAAGTTTGGGCGGCCGCTTTTTTGCGGACGCCCTGTCTTGATGCAAGTTTGGGCGGCCGCTTTCCTGTTGAAGAGCGGCGCGAAGGGGGGCGACGGCACTGCGCCCGCCTGCCAAAAGAACCCGCATGGCCAAGCTCTATTTCTCCTATTCGGCGATGAATGCCGGCAAGTCGACACTGCTGCTGCAGGCGTCCTACAACTATGTCGAGCGCGGCATGCGCACGCTGCTCTTCACCTCCTCGCTCTACGCCGAGGGGGATGTCGGGCTCATCGAATCCCGCATCGGCATTTCGGCGGAAGCCGAGATGTTCAACGATCAGGACGATCTCTTCCAGCGCATCAATGATCACCTGCAGGAATCGAAGGTCGATTGCGTCTTCATCGACGAGGCACAATTCCTCACCGCGCCGCAGGTCTGGCAATTGGCGCGTGTCTGCGACCGGCTCGATGTGCCGGTCATGGCCTTCGGGCTCCGAACCGATTTCCAGGGCAAGCTGTTTCCCGGCTCCTCCGAGCTGCTCGCCATCGCCGACGAGTTGCGCGAGATCCGCACCATCTGCCATTGCGGGCGCAAGGCAACCATGGTCGTCCGCCAGAATGTCGAGGGCGGCGCCATTACCGAGGGCAACCAGGTCGCCATCGAAAAATCCGTCTATGTCTCACTTTGCCGCCGGCACTGGGAGGAAGAGCTCGGCCGCTGGCCACCGAAAGGACCCGTCTCGCAATGAGCGTCGCTGAAAGCCATGCATCGCCGAATGGCGAACCCAAGGGCACTCTCACCATCCGCACCCTTGCCATGCCAGCCGACACCAACCCGGCGGGCGATATCTTCGGCGGCTGGGTGATGAGCCAGATGGATATTGCTGGCGCCATTGCGGCAATCGAGCGCGCGGCCGGCCGCGTCGTGACGGTTGCCGTCGAGGGCATGACCTTCATTGCGCCGGTCAAGGTCGGCGATATCCTGTGCGTCTATACCCATATCGAGAAAGTCGGCAACACCTCGGTCACGGTCGCCATGGAAGCCTGGGCGCGCCGCAACCGCCTCGGCGATCGGGTCAAGGTTACCGATGGCCGCTTCATCTATGTCGCCCTCGACGAACAGGGCAACAAGCGCAAGATCCCCGCAGAGCATTGAAGGCCAGTTGAACGGGGTCCGGGATACTACGGATTGTGCCTAGATATTGCCGTCCTATCTTCCGCCGACGGGAGATTTGAGATGCTGGATCGAATGCCTAAGGGAAGTTATCTTTGCCGCGCGGCCGGTTGCAGGACATTGGCTCGCGGCAAAGTGGAGATGGTGTTCATCTCCTACCTTGTCGGGGCCATGGCTTTGGCGTTTCCGCTGGCCAACGCCCTTCAGAACAACAGCCCACACAGTTTCCTGCTGTTCGGCGTCAACTTTACACTTACCTCCGTCGTCATGTTCGGCGCTTGGATTGTTGGAGGCTACCTCGCCAGCAATACACCGGCGACCACACTCTGGGCGGCTTTCCTGCAAGCCTGCGGAATGCCGGGGCTCATCTTGGCGGTCTTGAAGGTGGGAACGCTTTAATGTGGTATCCTAAGCTCTCATGGGTCGCCATCGCCCAGCATGCAGGGGCGATCGCGAGCGGAGTTGCAGTCTTCGCTGCGGTCAATATTTTCTCGACCGAGTTGAATCGTATGCATACTGCGCGTAATATGCCCAGTAGTTTTTCGACAATCGATGCCAACAACATCCTTCAATATTGGCGCCTCGGGGCGACAAAGGCGGAAAACAAGGATGCAGAGGTCCGGTTCGTATATACTTACTCCGAGGCGTGCGACGCGCCGGCGTCAGTATCGTTCATCGAACCTGTGCAGGCCGCATTGACGGTGTCGCACCCCGAGGCGTTTGTGCCCGGGCAGATCAAGGTCGTTGGCCCTACCCAGCCGCTAGATATAGCCTGCAGGGCTGTGCCGCTGGGCGGGGATCTGCTGACCACCAGTTCTGGCTCCCTAGCGGAGCGACTGAAGGGTCTCGGCCGCATGCCGCTCTACATGGCGGCGGCACCCTGACGGGTACATACTCGAAAAACCCTGAACTCAGATGACGCGCCGGGTCCAGATTGTCGTGCCACGATTTCCACCGCGCAAAGGGAATGGGAAAAGCAACGCGCCAGTGTCTCGACTTTCGGCATTGTGTCTGCAATCTGACTTTCGGCCTGAAATGCCGAACGCCGAGGCACGATCTACGCGGCTTTGGCAGTTGCACAGTTCATCGAGTGCGGCCATTGTTCGCCCAAGGAACTTCTCAGGGGATTCGCATGTTGAAGTCGTTGACGCTCGCCTTGGCCTGCATCTTCGCCCTTCTCGGTGTGTCCGCTGCCGGCGCGACGCCGCCGCTCGGCTCCCTGGCGTGGACCATCCGGCCCGCAGTGCTGCTCGACGGCCCCGGCTCGGCCTACCGCCACAGGGGCGAGGTCGATGGCGCGGTGCATGTGCGTGTCACACGCTGCCAGAAGCTCTGGTGTCATGTGCGGGCCAGTTCCGGCTCGGGCTGGGTCTCGAAGGGTGATCTGAGTTTTGGCACCGTGCCGCGCGGACCGTTCACTGGGCCGCGCCTCGGATACCCGGCTGGTGGCCCGGGCACGGTGTGCTTCTTCGAAGGCACCAATTATACTGGCCGCTCGGTCTGTGCCGGTCCGGGCCATGTCGTGCGCGACCTGAAGCTCTCGGCCTTCGAGAACAGCTTCTCGTCGGTTTCCGTCGATGGCAACGTGTCTGCCACCCTCTGCCGCGACCGGTTCTTCCAGTCCTACTGCCAGCGCATCATCAAGAGCCAGCCGCGTCTGACGGGTTCGCTCAACAATGCCGCGAGTTCGCTGCACGTCTACTGATTGGCAGCTCAGCGTTGGGTTCCCTGGCGAACGGCGGTGGTGGACGCGCAAGACCTGCATCGTTTTGACGCAATCTTTCTGGTAGATGAGTTCATCGCGCCCGGTGCGTCACCGGGCATGACCGAGGGGCGGCTTCGGCTGTCCCGTTACCTTTGAGGGACAGAAATGACATCCATCCGCCGCATGCTGATGGTCGCCGCCGCACTGGCGTTCGGCCTTGCCGCCGCGCCAGCGCTCGCCGCCGGCACTGCCTATGTCACGCAGGACTCCACGCTCTATTCCAAGCCGTCGGGCAGTTCGACGCCGGTCAACGAAGTTGATGGCGGCAGCACGGTCACCGTGCTCGATTGCCAGGGCAGCTACTGCAAGCTGCAGGTGCCTGGCCCCGATGGCTGGATCAAGGCCAGCCGCCTCGCCAGCGTCATCAACGGCAAGCCGTCCAGCAAGGTGCCGTTCAATTTCGGCATCTTTGTCGGCCCCGATGGCAAGCCGAGCGTTTCGATCGGCATCGGCAATGCGCCGAAGCCCCTGCCGGTCCCCGTCGAGGATGACGAGGTCTGCTTCTATCGCAGCGCGAACTATAGCGGGTCGAGCTTCTGCGTCGAGCCGGGCGACAGCGACGAATATCTCTCCGGCAAGTGGAACGACTCGATCTCTTCCGTCGAAGTGTTCGGCGATGCGCGGCTCGTGGTCTGCACCGACGAGGAACTCGAAGGCATCTGCGCCAATATCAAGTCCTCGCGAAAGAGCCTCCCGGCTGCCCTCAACGACGACATCTCGTCCTACGCGGTCAACTGATAAGCGGAGAGCAGCGGCGCGCTCCGCCTTTTCGGAGCGCGATGCCGCACTGCCCGCGTATCAGCCATCATCGTCTTCAGGCGGCCCATCGGCCGCCTGTTTCATCTTTGGGGAGACAAGAACCGCCCAAAGTCCCCACCCTGTCACGGCGAAGGCGACAAGCGTCATTGCGGCAAAGGCATAGCTTTCCCACGGGAAGGCGAAGTCCACGGTGCGGGCCGGCGCGCAATTCGGCGTACCGTTGGGCTCTTCCGAGCTGCCGAGACGCTGCTTTCCGTCCGTCGGGATTGCGGCGAACACGTCCCTGCCCGCCTCAAGCCACTGCTTCTGCGGGTCTTGGCCCGTCTCGACACATTGCACGCCGTAGTCGTGGAACACTGACCACGAGTGCCCGAGCGTGTAGAGCGGCGCCAGCGTGAGAGTAATCAACGCCACCACTTGCACCGCCTTGGCAGCAGCGCGGTCCGTTGGCAGGTCGAACAGTCGGAAGGGGTAGCGGTCCACCCAGGTGCCAGTTGCCGACCGGGCATGCAGCAGCAGCAGCAAACCGGTCAGTCCGGTCAGCACGGACAGGCCACCCACCCCGAACATCGCCCCGACTGCCTCCGGAATGCCGTCGGCGAAATCAATCGACAGCACAGCCTTGATGCCGATGCCGGTTATGCCCCAGCCCTGCGTGACATCATAGACGTTCAGCGCGAGCAGCACGACGAGCACACTGATCAGCAACCAGGTTTTGCGCAGGCTGGCGGCTGTCTTCTCCGCAGCGGGCAGGTTCTCCCCACTCATGAGACCAGCGCCTTGATCAGCGTCAGCCACGCCTCTACGCCCATCGTCAGGTTGCCGTTTACTTCCAGCACCTGCTTTCCATCCACGACGGCAAAGCGCGCCGACGCGAACCGGATATCGGCGGCGCGCAGTTCCTCAGGCACGCCGAGCGTGGCGCCATCGCTGGCGAGAAAAGCGTTAGCCTGGGTAGCCAGATCGCCCAAACGGCCTGACCGGACATCGAAACGGTCCGCTGCGATATCGACCAAAGTGTTGGAAATATTGAGCCTGAAGCCGTGGTCTGCCTGATTGGTGTCGACCGCTAGCCGCAGCCGGTTATCCGCAACAGAGGCCAGGAGCCAGGTTTCGATGCTGGCATCTGTGGAGACGCTGACCCTCACCCCCAGCACTCTTTCGGTCCTGCGGGCCGTGAAGTGGTATTTGAGGTGTAGATGCGGCTCGGCAACGTCCATCAAGGTACCGTTGTAGCTGATCTCGCCCGGCAGGCCGTCATTGACCCCCGCAGCCGCAAACAGTGCCTCGCGCTGCTCGATCAGCGGCCCGACGTCCGCCCGCAACACAAATGGCATCGGCGTGCCGAAAGCGCCCATATCCACCTGCGCCTCGACGGGCAGTCCGATTTCGAATGTGCCGATCTTCAGCGGAAAGACATGCCGCAACACTTGCTGCTCTGCCAGCGCCCCGGGGGCGAGAAGCGCCATAAATCCCGCGATGACAACCGCATAGAGCGTGAAGACTTGAACCCGTCGAAAAGCCGCAATTTCAAACACCTGCACACCCCCATAAATGGCAGCCGTAATTGTTTGTTAACCATATTCCACTCGCGCTGCGGAGATCAATACGTAGTGCCATCCTGCAAATACTCGGCGCACCAATAAAACCGGTCGCTCAGGTCACGTGGCTGCAGTGGCGCTGCGCGGGCCGGATGGGCAACCGAAGCGGGACGGCCAATTGCGCGAAATCAAGCGAGGGCCCACCTTCCCTGCTATACTTGCGTTATCCGCTATGCCGCCGAGTCCTCCGCCTCATGCCCGCACCTCTCGCCATCACATATTTCTCCGATATCCTCTGCGTCTGGGCCTATGTGGCCGAGGTGCGGCTCGCGGAACTCGAAAGCGCCCACCAGGGCGAAATCGCCATCGTGCACCGCTTCGTCTCGGTGTTCGGCGATGCGCATGGCAAGCTCGAGGCCGGCTGGGCGGCCCGCGGCGGCGTCGATGGCTATGCCGCCCATGTCGCGGCGACGGTGGCGAAGTTTCCGCCCGCGCCGCTCCATCCCCACACCTGGACGCATGTGCGCCCCCATTCCTCGCTCAGCCCGCACCTGATGCTGAAGGCTGTCGAGGCCTGGGAAACCGAGGTTTGCGGTACCACCACGCGCACCGCCGCGGCGATCTCCGCGCTCCGCCGCGCCTTCTTCGCCGATGCCGCCGATATCGGCCGGCGCGAGGTGCAGCTGGCGCTGTTCGCGCGGCTCGACATCGACCTTGCAGGTGTCGACATCGCGCTTGCCGATGGGCGCGCCCATGCCCGCCTCGCCGCCGATTATGCGCTCGCCGAGAAATCCAGGATCGAAGGCAGCCCGACCTTCCTGCTCAACGAAGGCCGCCAGAAGCTTTATGGCAATGTCGGCTTCCGCGTCATCTCCGCCAATATCCGCGAACTGCTGCGCGGCCCCGGCGAGGGTGAAGCGAGCTGGTGCTGAGACGCACGATTTTGCTGTAAAGCATCCCTGCCGCCCGGCTATGGCAAGGCATCGTCTTGGGGCGCAGCATGGATCTGTCGATTTTTCTCACCGGGCTCGGCATGGGGCTCAGCCTCATCGTCGCCATCGGCGCGCAAAACGCCTTCGTGCTGCGCCAGGGGCTGAAGGGCGAGCATGTCCTGGCCGTCGCGCTCGTCTGCGCTGTGTCCGATGCGGTGCTGATCGCGGTTGGCGTCACCAGTTTCGCCAAGGTCTCGGCGCTCCTGCCCTGGCTCGATCCGGCAATGCGCTATGCCGGGGCCGCCTTCCTCGCATGGTATGGGCTGCGTAGCATCCGCGCCGCCCTCACCGCCACGGGTTCGCTCGATGTTACCGGTTCATCCGAAACATCAACACTTCGCCGCACTGTTCTGACTGCGCTCGCACTTACCTGGCTCAACCCGCATGTCTATCTCGATACGGTCGTGCTGCTCGGCACCATCTCGACGCAATTCGCCGGCCGGCAACTGAGCTTCGGTCTGGGCGCCATGTCGGCGTCGGTCCTGTTCTTTTTCGCGCTGGCCTATGGCGCACGCCTGCTGCGGCCGCTCTTTGCCAGCCCCCGAGCCTGGCGGCTGCTCGAAGGGGCCATTGCACTGCTGATGTGGTTCATCGCGGCCAAGCTCTTGCTGAGGTTCTAAAGCGCCTTGCGGGAAAGCTGCATGACTCTTCCGCCTTGAAAGCACGACAAGACAGGCGCTTGGATCATTTCAGCCTTTCAACTTGAACGTGATCGGGACGGTTTCCTGCTGCAACCGGAAGACCATTGCCGCCTGTGCTGCAGGCGCTCTACCCCACCACTCTGCGGGCCAGCAGACGGATCGCCGGGGCGATGTCCTCACCCGGCCTTTTGCGTCGGAATATGCCATAGGCACCGCTGACCACCACCTCGGCCACATCCGCCGCGTTGGCGACCCCCGCCGCATTCAGCGCCGCGACGACCGCATCCTGCGCGGCGCGCTCGGCCGCCTCCACCTGAGGTGCCGCCAACCGGTCATGCTCGTTATAGAGTTCGTCGGCATGTGGCGAGCCTGCCATGAACTCCGAAATCGCCGCGTACTTCGCGACCAGCCCCGTCGCGATCCGCTCGGCGACACTGCCCTCGCCTGACAGGGCGTCGGCAAAGCGCTGGTGCAGCGTCACAAGCAGTTCGGTGACAATCGCCTCAAACACGGCATTCTTGTCGCGATAGTACTTGTACAGCGTTGGCTTCGCCACTCGCGCTTCCTTCGCCACGGCCTCCATGGTCACCCCGTGGAACCCGTGCCGCAGGGCCAGTAGTCGCGCCGCTTTCAGGATTTCAGCCCGCTTTTCCGCTTCCGCCATAGTTCCCTCGCCTCTGGGGCGATTTGTGATTGCGTTCACTCTTGAACGAAATGAACGTTATACGTATATATCGTTCATTCCTAGCCCGGAGGCAAGACAGATGAGCACACCCGAGACCAGCCCGAATTCCCACGCTCAGGCCGACTTGGTCCTCGTCACAGGCATATCCGGTTTTCTCGGTGGCCATGTCGCGCTCGAACTGCTGCGGCAGGGCTATCGCGTCCGGGGCTCGGTGCGCAACCTCAACAAGGCCGACAAGGTGCGCGCCACCCTTGCCGCTCACGGCGCTGATCTGTCGCGCGTCGAATTCGTGGCGCTCGACCTGCTCTCGGACACCGGCTGGGAAGCCGCAGTTCGGGGCTGCCGCTATGTGCAGCATGTCGCGTCGCCCTTCGTGCTCGAGCAACCGAAGGATCGCAACGAGCTGATCCGCCCGGCGGTGGAGGGCACCACGCGCGCCATCAAGTCGTCGCTTGCCGCTGGTGTCGAGCGCATCGTTGTCACCTCCTCCATCGCCGCCATTGTCTATGGCCACGCGCCCAACCGGCCGGCGCCTTTTACCGAGGCTGACTGGACCAACCTGGCGGGCCCCTTGGTGCCGGCCTATCAGGAGTCGAAGACGCGCGCCGAGCAGGCCGCCTGGCAGTTGGTCGAGAGCTATGGCGCACGCGACCGGCTCGCCGTCATCAATCCGTCCGCCATCATGGGGCCGCTGCTCGACGATGATCCGGGCACGTCCGGGCAGTTGCTGATGCGCCTCCTCGACGGGTCCGTGCCGGGCACGCCGAAGATGACCTTCTCCGTCATCGACGTGCGCGATGTCGCTGCGGCGCAGGTCGCGGCCATGCAGCAGGCCGAGGCCGGCGGCAAGCGCTTCATCCTGTCGGATAGCGAGATGTCGATGTTCGAAATGGCCGAGACCATCCGCAAGGGTTATCAGCGTCCCGGCATCAAGGTGCCGCGCTTCGAACTGCCTAGCTTCATGGTTCGCATCGTCGGGCTGTTCGACCGCCAGATCCGCGACAATGTCGCCGAACTCGACAATGTCCGCGCCTGCAATGGCGATGCCGGCCGCCGGCTCATCGGCCGCGGCTATATCCCGGCCCGCGAGGCTATCCTCGCCACAGTCCGCACGATCTACGACAACGGCATCATGAAGTGAGGCGGCCGCCCCCTCACTTCCTACTTCCTACTTCCTACTTCCTAATTCCTAATTCCTAATTCCTAATTCCTACCTTCCACCCTCATCGCCAGCCGAGCCCCGGCGCGACATACTTGATCACCGCTTCGAGCACATGGGCGTTGTACGCCACGCCCAGCTGGTTCGGCACGGTCAAGAGCAGCGTATCGGCTTCGGCGATCGCCTCGTCGCCCCTGAGGTCCTCGATCAGCGCGTCCGGCTCCGCCGCGTAGGAACGGCCGAACACCGCGCGGGTATTGGCTTCGATATAGCCGAAATGGTCCTGGCTATCGGCGGCGCCGAAATACATCCGGTCCATGTCGCTCACCAGCGGGAAGATCGAGCGGCTCACCGAAACGCGGCTCTCGCCTTCATGGCCGGCTTCTTTCCACGCGGCGCGATAGGCGCGGATCTGCTTGGCCTGCTGGATATGGAAGGGCTCGCCCGTCTCGTCGAATTTCAGCGTCGAACTCTGCAGGTTCATGCCGAGCTTTGCCGCCCATTGCGCCGTGGCATCCGTCGCCGCGCCCCACCAGATGCGCTGGCGCAGGCCCGGCGAATGCGGCTCAATCCTGAGCAGGCCCGGCGGGTTGGGGAACATTGGCCGCGGGTTGGGCTGGGCAAAGCCCTTGCCCTCGATCACATCGAGAAACACCTCGGCGTGCCGACGCGCCATATCGGCATCTGTCTCGCCGTCCGCCGGGGCATAGCCGAAATAGCGCCAGCCCTCGATCACCTGCTCCGGTGAGCCGCGCGAGATACCAAGCTGCAGCCGCCCGCCCGAAATCAGGTCGGCGGCGCCCGCGTCCTCCGCCATATAGAGCGGGTTCTCGTAGCGCATATCGATCACGCCGGTGCCGATCTCGATGCGCTTGGTGCGCGCGCCCACCGCCGCCAGCAGCGGAAACGGCGAGGCATATTGCCGGGCGAAATGGTGCACGCGATAATAGGCGCCATCCGCGCCCACCTCTTCCGCTGCCACCGCCAGGTCGATGGCCTGCAGCAGCGCATCGGCAGCCGTGCGCGTGCCCGATTGCGGCGAGGGGTTCCAGTGCCCGAACGACAGGAAACCGATCTTCTTCATCTGATGCCTCGATAAACCAATCCGCAGTCTGGATCGTTCTGTGTCATGGGCCACGCTTGGGCTCAAGACGGCACAGAAAGGTGACTGTTCCACTTCCGTTCCGTTCATGCTAGACGAGTCCGCCATGCCGAACCGGCCAATCCAATCCTTTGCCGTCCATTGCCTCTGCTGACAGTTTCTGTCAGCAGGCCTATCTATAGTCGCGCCTTCGCGCCCGCGCGCGCCGCCATCCTGAGAGTGCACCGATGCCGAAATCCCGCGCCGAAAAGCCCGAGCCCGCCGGCTTCTCCATCGATGATTTCCTTGGCGAGATCGAAAAGGCCGAGGAGCAGGAGTTTTCGAAGCGCCTGCCGCAGGAGCGGCTGAAGAACAAGCGCCAGCTCGACAATGCCGCCCGCCGCGCCGCCGAGGCGAATGGCACCGGCATCCAGCCGCTCAAGCCGCAGAAGCTGGCGAAATCCACCGAAGGCGGCGACGGGCTCACCCCGGTCAATGCCGCGCCGCGCGGCAAGTCGAAACAGCCCAATCCGGATGCGGAGTTCTCGCAGGTCGCGCCATGGGATGACGATGCCGCAGCACCGTCGGCAGAGGTGGCAAAACCCGCCAAACCCAAGAAAGCCACCCGCTCCGAAGCCACCGGCCAGCCCGTCCGGCGCGAGGACAAAAAACCATCCCGGTCAGACGTGACCGGCATGTCGCTGAAGGCGCCGAAATCGCGCGCCAACTCCGTCGATCGGCCCACCAACCTGCCCGGCTTCGAGGAAGCGCAGGCCGGTTTCGGCCACGTTCCCTCCGGCAATCTCAGCGCCCGCGACATCTCCCGCGTCGCCGCGAAGGACCCCGAAGTCCTCGCCCAGCTCAACGAGGCGGTGAAGACGGCCAAGCGCAAGGCCAACATGCCCGGCCAGAGCCTGGCCGGCGCGCAGACCGTCGGCATCTCGGCCACCGTCAAGGCGCTCGAGGATATCATCCTGCATGGCCGCAAGGAGGTGGAGGGCAATACCGAGTGGAAGCCGCACCGCCCGGCCCCGCGGCAGAAATCCGAAGGCGGCATCCCGTTCACGCTCGTCACGCCCTATCAGCCGGCCGGCGACCAGCCCACCGCCATCAATGAGCTGGTCGAGGGCGTCAACAATGGCGAAACCGACCAGGTGCTGCTCGGCGTCACCGGCTCGGGCAAAACCTACACCATGGCGCAGACCATCATGCGCACGCAGCGCCCGGCCCTGATCCTCGCGCATAACAAGACGCTCGCCGCGCAGCTCTATGGCGAGATGAAGTCGTTCTTCCCCAATAACGCCGTCGAATATTTCGTCTCCTACTACGATTACTACCAGCCCGAGGCCTATGTCCCGCGCACCGACACCTATATCGAGAAGGAATCCACCATCAACGAGCAGATCGACCGCATGCGCCACGCGGCGACGCGCTCGCTGCTCGAACGCGATGACGTGATCATCGTCGGCTCGGTCTCGTGCATCTACGGTATCGGCTCGGTGGAAGACTACACCGCCATGACCTTCGACCTCCGCAAGGGCCAAAAGGTCGATCAGCGCGAGCTGCTCCGCTCCCTCACCCAGCTGCAATACAAGCGCGGCGACGCCGGCTTCGTGCGCGGCACCTTCCGGGTCCGCGGCGATACGGTGGAACTCTTCCCCGCCCACTATGAGGATGCCGCCTGGCGCATCACGCTGTTCGGCAACGAGATCGAGTCGATCGCCGAGTTCGATCCATTGACCGGCAAGAAGGCTTCCGATCTGCTCTCGGTGCGCGTCTTCGCCAATTCGCACTATGTCACGCCGCGCGCCACGCTTTCCGGCGCCATCAAGGAGATCCGCAAGGAGCTGGCGGCGCGCCTGCAGGAACTCAACGGCGCCGGCCGCTTCCTCGAGGCACAGCGGCTCGAGCAGCGCTGCCTGTTCGATCTCGAAATGATGGAGGCCACCGGCTCCTGCGCCGGCATCGAGAACTATTCGCGCTATTTCTCCGGCCGCAAGCCCGGCGAGCCGCCGCCGACCCTGTTCGAATATCTGCCCGATGATGCGCTGGTGTTCATCGACGAAAGCCACGTCACCATCGGGCAGCTCGGCGCCATGTATCGCGGCGACCTCCGCCGCAAGGCGACGCTGGCCGAATATGGCTTCCGCCTGCCCTCCGCCATGGATAACCGCCCGCTCCGCTTCGAGGAGTGGAACGCCATGCGCCCGCAAACCGTCTATGTCTCGGCCACCCCCGGCTCATGGGAGCTCGAGCAGTCGGGTGGCGTGTTTGTCGAGCAGGTCATCCGCCCCACCGGACTTATTGACCCGCCAGTGGAAATCAGGCCCGCCAAGAACCAGGTCGATGATGTCGTCGACGAAATCCGCCAGGTGTCGAAGGCCGGTTATCGCACGCTCGTCACCGTGCTCACCAAGCGCATGGCCGAGGATCTCACCGAATACCTGCACGAGCAGGGCATTCGCGTGCGGTATATGCACAGTGACATCGACACCATCGAGCGCATCGAAATCATCCGCGATCTGCGGCTGGGCGGCTTCGATGTGCTCGTCGGCATCAACCTCTTGCGCGAGGGTCTCGATATCCCCGAATGCGGCTTTGTGGCGATCCTTGATGCCGACAAGGAAGGGTTCCTGCGCTCCGAAACCTCGCTGATCCAGACCATTGGCCGCGCCGCGCGTAACGTCGATGGCCGCGTCATCCTCTATGCCGATAACATGACGGGCTCGATGGAGCGCGCCATCGCTGAGACGAACCGCCGGCGCGAAAAGCAGGTGGCTTATAACCTCGAGCACGGCATCACACCGCAATCGGTGAAGTCGAACATCCAGAACATCGTGGATTCTGTCTACGAGCAGGATCACGTCACGGTCTCGATCGGCAAGGACAAGACCGGACGCGAAAAGGTGCAGGCCGGCGCGAACCTGGCTGCGGTCATCAAGGACCTCGAACGCGAAATGCGCGAAGCGGCCACGAACTTAGAATTCGAAAAGGCGGCAAGGTTGCGGGATGAGGTCAAGCGGTTGCGGGAGATGGAATTGGATGTGCTTGAGGGGGCGAGGGATTAGGCCAGCTCCACAATTCCCACTTGCTAGGAGCTCAGAAGGCGGCTGCCGACGGTCCCCCCCTAAGGCGTAGGAGGGACAACAGCGCCGTTACTAGCGGTAATCTGCTGGCGGCTAAATAGCTGCCCAAAGAATGCTTGTGCAGCTGGCGTGCCAAATGTCGGAGCAGCAACGAGCGGAAGCCATACGAACGATGAAATAATCAACAGCAACGTCGCCCGCTGAAGTCTTTTGAATTTCTTCTGAACGATAAGCGAATTCACGTGGCACTGATGGAGCACGTCGCGCAGATACTCATCGTCTTTCATCGACGAAAATCTGTCGATAAAATCATCGGAGGGATTGCCTGCAATTGTCCCAAAAAACAACATCGACCTGTTCGGGCTGGTGACGTTTGGATATTGCACCATGACCAAATTAAACGAAACAATTCCAAACATAATGAAATAGGACACAAATACGATCGCGTCGAATAGAGACCACCCCGAATTGGCCAGCGATCCGAGCGCAAAACCACCAAGCGCAGTGTTTACCGTAAACAGAAAGGCGGTCCTGCTGTCGGTCTTGCCAACCCATTCGAGGAGTCCTGCCAGCACCGCTTCTGCCCTTACCGTGGCCTTGGAAATGCGCTGTGCTTCGGCCTCAGCCTCGGCTTGGGTCTCTGCCTTTTCTCGTGCAGCCACCTCTGACTTGGTTTCTTCGTGACGTTCTTCAGAACTCATCTTGCGCTTTTCCACGATTAACCCATCTTTAACGATCTAGGCTTGCCTATCGTCTCATTGCAGGCGTAGATCGAACCGCGAACGTACGAAGAACCTTACATCAACCCCGAGGCAGGCGTCATGGCTTGGACATACGACACGGCACGCGCAAGAATCAATGACTTTAACCGGTCAGCGCCACAAGTTGTGATTGAGGACTTTGCTGAGCAGTACATTCCGCGACTTAGATTGCTGAACGAGGGCCGTGCCTCGCGCGGCGAGACAACCGCCGCGCCGCTGTTCGGTTTGTCGAGAAGTGAAGCAGTCGTCGTGAACGGCGTGCATGTGTACGTCAATCTTTTGGATTTTGACGACGCATTGACTGAAATTCAGAGAGAGACTGAAGCGTCGCATATACGTGCGTTGCGTTTCCTTCATTTTCACTACGCGGCCTGCGATCGCGCAGTTGAAGACGCCGGCGCACAACGCGTCGACTTCCACGGAGCCCGGCTACACGCGGTAGTTACGGAGCCCGCCAACGACGAAGGCGAGAGAGTTCGACGAGCGTTGGAACTGGCGGAGCGTATTCGCACTGTTGCAGCCGCGGCTACCGAGGAGTTCGGCGGCGGCCTTGCAAGCCGATACCGCATTGGGATCGACTCAGGCGTGTGTGTGGCAATCAACAGTGGGCGTGGAGACGAGCAAGAGCCGCTGTTCCTAGGAAACGCGGCGAACTTTGCTGCCAAGCTCGCTGAAGGCGACGACGAAGGCGTTTTCGTATCGCAACGAGTCATGCGGTTGCTGCAAGGCCTACTTGGAAGGCCGACCGTTCTATCCGAATCACGTTCTCGCCGGGGGGCTCAAGCCTTCGACGCTACATCCCTAAGTCGCAGTATGGGCCAGCTTATAGCTGAAACGGCGTCAAGCCGGGTGCTCGACAGGTGGCGGGCCGACCTTCGAGCAAACCCGGCGTCGGCCAGCAGCCGAATTTCATTCGGCTTTCACTTCCACCAACCGCCGCTGTCCTCAATCAGCTACGCGAACCTGTCGCCTGGAAATAGCATTCGCATGCCGATGGCGACGGTGTTCGCCGACATCGACGGTTATACGAAATACATCCAAGGAACGATCGGCAATCCAAGACGGACAGGTGAAGCCGTTCGCAACCTCCATGTCATCAGGGGCGAGCTTGCTGCAGTTGTGAGGGACGACTTCGGCGGCAGAAAAGTCCGTTTCATTGGCGACTGTATCCATGCCGTGATCGCTTCCGGTGACGCACGAGCGACAGACGAAATGGCAACGGTTACAGAATCTATTCATTTGGCTGGCGCTCTTCGATCTTCGTTCGACCTGACGAAGACGATCCTGCCGGGTATAGTGGATCTGGGCTTGGCGATCGGAATCGACTTGGGTGCCACGCCGATTAGCCGCATTGGCGTTCGAGGCGACCGCAGTGTTAGGGTCTCCGTCAGCAAGGCCTCTATTGAGGCAGAGGAGCGGCAGAGTACGTCTGACGGTGTTACAACGGCAATAGGCGAAGGAGCGTTCGCCGCTGGCAACGCTGCAGCCAAGAGTTACTTTCGAACCCGAACCGTGGAACAAATGACATACGATGTTGCGGTCGCAAATGTGCCGACCCTTGCCGTACCCCCTACGCTAAAGACCGACGAGTCTCGCGCCCACAGTGAGTGACGCAATCACCTTGCTGGCGAACGAGCTGCCAACCTGGGTGACCCTGGTCGGTCGTTCAGATAGACAGCTCCTGATTGAAACAGCGGGGACACACAGAAGCGGGCAACCGCTGCGCCAATACCGCATCTCAATCGCTGCCGAGAGCGATTGGGCGGGCGGAGTAATGGCACGGGAGGCCGATGAAAGTAGGCTGCTTCCGACCAATTGCATGCAGCGGCACATGAACACCGATGGCTCCTTCTGCATTGGTCATGGTGCGCCTTGGCAGATAGTTGACAGCACGACTGCGAGTCATTGGTGGACCCTTCTGCTTGGCTATCTGCAATGCCAAGACATTGCCAACGTCACTCGCCGCTGGCCTCCCAACCGTGGTCTTTCGCACGGCGATGCGGCTGCCGTTCAGCTGAAGGCTGAAGCCTTGGCGGCCGAATTGGGGCTACTTGTGAAGTACCGAGAGGCCATCGAGTATGGGGCACCCTGGCCGCCAGCGGATGTCCCAGATTCCGATGGGCTTCAGGAATTGCTTCGACTTGAACGAGAACGCAGACGAATTGATCGAGATTTCCGCCGCCATATCAACTATCCTTGCTGTGCCACAATGGACGATTGTCCTATCGCGCAATCTGCCAAATAGCCGCGACCCCAATCGCCAGCGTAGCGGCGCGTAGTCCCTCTCCCCAAGACTAACCATCCCCGCCCTGGTCCGAGCCCCACCGCCACCCCGGAGCCTTCATGCGTCTCATTGCCCTGGCCGTGCTTGTCCTGGCGCGAGCCGTCGCGCCGGCCGTCGCTGCGCCGCAGATCGGTGGCTAGATGAGCCATGATGCAGGCCACGCAACACTCCTAAGCAGCATTCCCATCCGGTGACATGGGCCCGGTCCGCGCGCGCCCGGGCGAAGTTGCCCGGGGCCGCGCGGACCGGCACAGGATGCCCCCCGCGTTCTGGTTCACCGCATCTTCGCGCGGCCACACAGGGAATGGCGAGCGGGGTACTGGTTCCGCCGGTCAAGCCCGCGGATGACGGCGTTTCCTCTCACCATCATCGGCTCTGAGGCGTCTCAGGTTGGATCCCGGCCTTCGCCGGGATGACCCGGTGATTGGGGCTGGATGTTGCCGGTAACTCGGTGTCACCCCGGCGGAGGCCGGGGCCCATCCTGAGATTTCTCCCCAGCCGCGAGGTGGCAGCGCAAGTCACAGCACGGCCTCATGCTGAGCTTGTCGAAGCACGAGGTCCGGGCACGAAGCCCGCAGTCGGGGCTCCCTCTCCCGTTCACGGGGGACTTCGAGGGACCAGAAATCGCGCCGGTGGCGCGATTTCCCCGAGAAGGCCATAAGGCCTATGGCCGAATGGCGTCGGGCGCGGAGCGCCGGGTGGGGGGTGCCGCTTGCGCTAAACTACTGAGATCGTGAGGAATTCAGCGCAAGGTGCCCCCCTCACCCGCCCTTCGGGCACCTTCATCGCCTTCGGTCGCTCCACCGGAGCGACCGATCGCTGCGCGACCGGCTCGAAGTCCCTCACGAGGGAGAGGGACGCCGACTAAAAGCCCAGCGGCGCAGCCCCCAAACTTATCCCCGCCCCTCAAACCTGCCGTATATTCGCCCTATCTCCTTGCACGGAAGCGGGGTCGCGACGAACGGTTCGGCGGGGAGAGATCGGGCGGAGGGGGAGTCGTCCCCTTTCGGGCCGCTTGTCGCATGGCATGGCGCCCCAAAAGGGCCCCGCTGCCAGCGCGTTCCTGTCCGGAGAGCAATCTCCTCACGAGGGCGCGCGCGCAGTCCGATGCGTCGGGTGCTGGTGCGATAGTCAGGCCAAAAATCCTGGTCGGCCGGCGGGGCGAAAGCCTCACACACACTTGCGGACTAACCGCGCCGGGGCCGTCGCCCCGCCGGCCCGCTTCCATCGCCTCCACCGGAGGCCCGCACGAAACCCGGGGCCTGGCCACCGGGCGCTTCCGCGCGCCCCTATTTCCTAATTCCCCGCCATTCGGGCATAGCCCTCATGGCCTTCTCGCCTTGCATGTCTCCACCGGAGACATGCATCGCCTGCGGCGACCGGCGTCGAAGTCCCGATTGCCGCCCTTATCGCTCCCATCAAATCTCCTCGTTTGACGAGGCCCCCGCCCCGCGCCACCATCAGCCCCATGCGAAAACCACAGCCTCTCTCCCCCGGCCGCCCCTCCCGCCCTCAAGAGACCCGTTCGAACAACGGCCCGCCCATCGACGATTCCCCGCGCCCCTGGGGCTCGGGCGGCATCGGCAATTATTTCGTCTGGGCGGCGGCCAAGAAGAAAGCCTTCGACGCGCCCTATGATATCGCCATGATGCGGGTGCGGCGCGCCGAGGCGCTGGGCCTCACCTACGAGGAATATGTGCTCGAAATCCTCGAGCGCGGGCGCTATCTCAGTGCATCGGATGCCGAGCGCATCGCCGAAATCAAGCGCCGCCGGCCGCTGTGAGGGGGGCAACCATGGGCATCCCCAACGAGCCGCCGAAACCCGCGAAGCCGCAGCCGCTGCTGACCGCGTTCGGGGCGCTGCTCGCCGCGGGCGCGCTCGGCTATTTCGTCGTCGATGCCCATGTCACCGGCGTCGTGGCGCTCGGGCGCGGCGGCATCCATTTTTCCCGCGATACGCAGCCGCTGCAGTTCTGGACGGTGGAGATCTTTCTGGGGCTGATGGCGCTGCTGGCGCTGGGCGGCGTGGTGGTCGCGCTGCGCGCAGTGTTCGTCCCCGAGCGGCCCGCCAAGCATCCGCCGCCCGAGTGGAAGTGAGCGCGCCGCCCTCTCCCGCCCGCCAGAGGCGCAAAGGCGGAGCGTTCCCGCTCCGCCTCCGCCGCCGCAACAACGGCATGCCGACCGGGGCCGCAACGCCCGGCCGGCAAGCTCGTGAACGCTAGATGATGAGGAAATCCGCCGCAGTCAGCGCCGTTCCCGCCGCCACCTTGGCAAACAGCAGCGCCGCGCCCGAGCCCGAGCCGTCGGCATCGTAGAAGACGTCGCCGGTGGTCGCGTTGTAGACAATGCGGTCCGAGGCATCGAGCGCCTTGCTGCCGGTGACGAAATCCGCCGCCTTCAGCGCGCCCGCCGCCAGCTTCTTGAACACCGCGTCATCGAGCTGGAACGTGTCGTCCACCACCGTGAAATCCGTGATGCGGTCGACATTGCTGGTCTTGTTCAGCGCGGTATCGAAGCGGAACAGGTCGGCCCCGAGCCCGCCGGTCAGCACGTCGTTGCCGAGGCCGCCATTGATCAGGTTGGCCTGGCCGTTGCCCGTCACCGTGTCGGCGCCGGCGCCGGCATCGATCAGGATATTGCTGCCCACGAAGGTGACGCCCGAGAAGTTCAGCACATCCGCCGTGGCATTGCCCAGCAGCCGCACCTGGTTCACCGCCCCGGTGGTATCGATCACCTCGATGCCCGAGTTCGGCCCGAAGCCCGCGAGCCCGATATCCACCTTGTTGTTGCCCACGGCCTTGATGGTGTCGACGCCCGACGCCCCGGTATCGCTGTAGCTGTCGAAGCCGGTGAAGCTCGAGTGAAAGGCACCGGTCACCCGGTACGTGTCGCCGCCATCGTCGCCGTTCAGCTTGTCGTTGCCGCCCCCGCCGATAATGCTGTTGGCCTCGGCCGTACCGAAGATGGTGTCGTCGCCATCGCCCCCGTCGATGACGATATTGCCGCCCACGAAGGTGATGCCGCGGAAATCGAGGGTGTTCGCCTGCCAGTCGCCGAGCAGTCGGACCTGGCCCGTCGCCGCCGTGCCATCGATGATTTCGATGCCGGTTGCGGCCGCCGTGAAGCTGGTCATGCCGATATCGACATTGCCGCCCACCGCCTTGATCGTGTCGGTGCCGGTCGTGCCGGTATCCTTGTAGGTGTCGTAGTCCTGGAAGCTCGACCAGCCGCCCGCGACATTGCCGGTCACCTTGTAGGTGTCGCTGCCGTCGCCGCCATTCACCCAGTCATTGCCGCCGCCTGCGACGATGACGTCATTGCCCGACGAGCCGTAGATCGTGTCATTGCCATAGCCGGCATCAATGGCGATGTTGTCGCCCAAGAGCGTGGTGCCGCGGAAATCGAGCGTGTTGGCTTCCCAGGTGCCAAGCAAGCGCACAGTGCCCGTCGCCGCGCTCGCGTCGATCACCTCGATCCCGCTCGCGGCAGAAAAGGCGGTGAGCCCGATATCGACGTTCTTGCCGAACGCCTTGATGGTGTCCGTGCCGCCCGTACCGGTATCGGCATAGGTGTCGTAGTCCTGGAAGCTCTGCCAGCCGCCCGCGACATTGCCGGTCACCTCATAGGTATCGCCGCCCTCGCCGCCGTTCAGCTTGTCGTTGCCACCGCCGCCGGTGATGATGTCACCGAGCGCCGAGCCGAAGATCGTGTCGCTGCCATAGCCGCCGTCGATCTCGAAATTGCCGCCGAGCAGTGTCACCGTGCGGAAATCCAGCGTGTTGGCTTCCCAGGTGCCAAGCAACCGAACCGTGCCAGTCGCCTTGGTGCCGTCGATCGCCTCGATCCCGCTCGCCGCCGAGAAAGCCTTGAAGCCTATATCGACGTCCTCGCCGATGGCGAGAATGGTGTCGGTTCCGGCCAGGCCCGTATCAGCATAGGTGTCGTAACCATTGAAGCTGCACCAGCCATCGGCCGCGTTGCCGCTCACCACATACAGGTCGCCGCCATTGCCGCCATCCAGAGTATCGTCGCCGGTGCCACCGAGGATCGTGTTGGCATCGTCATTGCCAAACATCGTGTCGTCGCCCGAGCCGCCGTCCAGCACGATATTGCTGTCGAGCGTCACGCCATAGGGCGTATCGAGGCTGTGTCCGCTCAGCGTCACGCCGCGGAAGTCCAGCAGGTTAGCTTGCCAGGTGCCGGCAATACGCACCAGCCCCGTTGCGCCTGTCGCGTCGATCAGTTCGATCCCTGTGTCGGGGCCGAAGCCGGTAACGCCGATATCGACATCCTCGCCAATCGCAACGATCGCGTCGGTGCCGGTGGCGCCGGTGTCGGCATAAGTGTCGTAGCCCTCGAAGCTGCACCACCCCTCAGCCGCGTTGCCCCTCACGATATAGCTGTCGCTGCCGCCTGCGCCGTCGAGGCTGTCGTCGCCGCCACCGCCGACAATCACATTGTCTTCGGCATTGCCGGTGATCGTGTCGTCGCCATGGCCACCGTCAATGACGATTTCGCCGGTGAGTTGCACGCCCGACAGGTCGATCAGGTTCGCTTCCCAGGTACCCAAAAGCCGGGTGGTTCCGGTCACGCCAGAAGCGTCGATCTCTTCGATGCCGCTGCCGGGCCCGAAGCCGGTAACGCCGATATCCACGTCCTCGCCTGTGGCGACAATCCGGTCCCAGGCACCGTCATCGCCGGAATCACCGTAGGTGTCGAACCCCTCGAAGCTCTCCCAGCCCCCCTCGACGTTTCCGCTCACCGCATAGGTGTCGCCGCCGAGCCAACCGTCAAGGTGATCGTCGCCGCCGCCACCGACGATATGGTTGTCCTCGGCGGACCCCACGACAGTGTCTTCGCCGTGACCTGCGTCGATGACGATAGTGCCGAGCAGTGTCGTCGCATGGAAATCCAGCGTATTCGACTGCCAGTCACCAACGATCCGAACGTCGCCCGTGGCGGCCGTTGCGTCGATCTCCTCGATGCCGCTCTGTTCGGTGAAACTGGTCATGCCGATGTCGACATTGTCGCCGTAGGCGACGATCCTGTCCGTGCCACTCGCGCCGGTATCGATATAGCTGTCGAAGCCCTGCCAGCTGGACCAGCCATCGGCCATGTTGCCGGTCACGTGGTAGCTGTCGCCATCCTCGCCGCCATCAAGCAGGTCGTCCCCGCTGTCACCATAGAGCAGGTCGCTCCCTGCCCCGCCATTCAGGATGTCGTCACCCCAGCCGCCGTACAGCAGGTCGTCGCCCTCGCCGGCGTTGAGCACGTCGTCGCCGCCCTCGCCCAGCAATTGCTCGCCGGCATCCGTGCCATCGATCACGTCGGCACTATCGGTGCCGTAAGTGATGGCCTTGCCAAGGTAGAAGTAGTTGAGCCAGGCCGAAACATCGGAAAGGGTCTGGTTCTGGTTACCGTCCTCGTTCTGAAAGCGGCCATTTTCGATATCGAAGCCGAAATGGTAGATGCCGTCGGCAACGGTGTTGATCAGGTTCTCGCCGAAATATCTGACCGAGCCGCCGTCGTTCTGCACCAGATGATAGCCGGTCTCCTCGCCGTCCTCGTCGTCGCCATGCAGCGCAATGAACTGCGCGTAGCGCCCGGGATCCGCCTTCACCCAGGTATTGAGCGCCATCAGGTCCTCGATGGTGATCCACCCGTCGGCGGTCGCGTCGTTGGCGGCAAAGCCGTCATCGATCAAGTGGTTGAGGCCGTCTGCGGCTGCGGCACCTTCGTTGATGTCGTCAGCGGTGGTCCACTTGCTGAGCCCTCGATCGATCATGATCGTGTCGGTGATCCGGTCGAGTCCCGTTCCGGTTGTCGAATGGTCCGAGTAGAAATAGTCGAGCCACGAGGCGACATCCTCCACCGTGGCATTGGCGTCGCCATCTTCGTTGACGAAGCGGCCATCCTCTATCTCGAAGCCGATATGATAGAGCCCGTCCGCGACGGTGTTGATGAGGTTCTGGCCGAAATAAGTGGTCGAGGCGCCGTCATTCTGCACCAGGTGGAAGCCGGTTTCCGAGCCGTTCTCGTCGTCGCCGTGATACTCGGTGAAGATCGCCAGCCGCCCGGCATCGGCGCGGATCCAGGCATTGATCGCCAGCACATCGGCTGCATCGATCTTGCCGTCGGCGTTCGCGCCGGTCGCGTCAATCGCGTCGACGATCAGCTGATTGAGGCTGTCCGCCGCGTCGGCACCATCCTCGATCTCCTGCTCGGGAATGTTGTTCCCCAGCCCCTTGTCCGCCATCACGGCATTGGTGATGCGGTCGAGCCCGGTGCCCGTCGTCGAATGGTCGGTGTAGAACTGCGTCAGCCAGTTCGCCACCTGCGAGAGGCTGGCGTTGGCGTCGCCGTCTTCGTTCACCAGAGTTTCGCCGACGATCTCGAAGCCAAGGTGATGAATACCGTCGATAACTGTGTTGACCAGGTTCTGGCCGCGATGGCTCGTCGTCGCGCCGTCATTCTGCACCAGGTGGAACCCGGTCTCCTCCCCGCCTTCGTCGTCGCCGTGCAGCGCAGTCCATTCGGTGAGCCGGTTGGCGCGAATCCAGGAATTCAGCAGTTGCACGTCATATTCGAAGAACACGCCGCCGCTCTCCGCGATGCGGGCGCCGACTTCGCTATTGGCGATCGCCTCAATGATGATGGCGTTGAGCCCATTGGCCGCAGCCGCGCCGCCCGCGATCTGCGCACTGTCATTGGCGCCGGCGAGCCCCGGGTCCGCCCCGATGGTGTCCACGAGTTGATCGAGCCCCGTTCCCGTGGATCCAGCCACGGGGTCAACGAGCATCTGATAGGTCTTCACGCTCTGTACAGTCATCGCATGGCTCCCCAGCCAAATCCGACGCGACCACTATTGGTCACGCCCGATCCCTCATGGGGCGGAACCTACCGACCGCGATTGCTCTGCGAAGGGGGGAAGCTGCAGGGCCGTTACCTGCCTGCTAACGCGTCTGCCGCGAAAGCGCGGGAAGTTATAAGTTCGAATTCAGACTGAATTCAAAAACCGAGGCAAACTGGCCGTTTGGCTCATCGCTAAACTCTTATCTTCAGCTGGTGCTGTTAAAACTGTGTCGACCGGGACTTTCGAGAAAGACGGCTCGGGCGGGTGCTGCCCGCCCTTCACCATCCGCGGGGCCTTGCGTATCCGGCAGGATAGGGCACGTCGCCTCGGGATGCCCGGCAAGGTGATGGTGCGGCCCGCCAATGGCTCGGCCCGCGTCGGCGGTTCGGTGGCTATGGCCCGCGGCATCCAGGCCATGCTGCCGTTGAGCGGGATGATCCGGGCCCAGGCGTATCGGCGCGGGCACAACCCATCAGGGGAGCGCTGTCCTGCGTCGCTGGCGCCAGAAGCGACTACACCTGGTCGTCGCGCTTCTGGAGGCGTCGGGTCGCGACATCGACCTCCCGGGCCAACCATTCCGCCCGGTCGGCGAGCTCGAGTTGCGCGCGTCTGAGCGCGAGGAGGTTGCGCACCCGTGCCACAAGTTCGATCTGGTCGAACGGCTTGCTGATGAAATCCGTCACGCCCGCATTGTAGGCCTCGACGCGCAACATGCGGTCATTGTCGGATGTGACCATGATGATCGGCACGGCGCGATAGTCGGGTAGTTGGCGCAGGCGCCAGCTCAGTTCAATGCCGCTCAGGTCCGGCATCACCTGATCGACCAGCATCAGATCGAACTGAAACGTCTCTGCGGCCGCCAGCGCAACAATCGGGGAGAGGTACGATGTGACCTCGACATCATCCAGCCCACTCAGCACATGCGAAAGCATGGCGAGGCTGCTCTTGCTGTCGTCTACTATGGCTATCTGCAAAACTGCCCCCAGGCAAATTCGGCGAATATTGCCGGGGGACTCCTTGACTGAGGCTTAACCTCCAGAGGTTCAGCAAGCTTGGGTAAAGGCGGCGTTACCGGCCGCCCCTAAGCTTTATACACCCAGCTTGCCGCCAAGCTCATCCTCGATATGGATACGGATGATTTCGTCCATGGTCTTTTCAGCCTTGAAGCCGAGCGATTCCGCCCGCTTCGTATCGAAATTGCGCGGCCAGCCGTCGACGATCTTGATGATCCGTTCATCGGGCACTTCCTTGATCAGCGCCACGGCCTTTTCGCCAGCCACACGGCGCAAGGCGTCGATTTCCTCGCCGACCGTCGCCGAAAGGCCCGGCGCGGAAATCGTCCGGCGCCAGCCCATCTTTGCGCCGTCGATTTCGGCTGCATGCAGCAGGAAGCTCACCGCGGCGCGCGGGCTCGCGAACCAGTGACGCACATCGCGCGAGACCGGCAGTACGGCTTCAAGGCCGCTCAAGGGCTCGCGAAGGATGTTGGAGAAGAAGCCAGACGCCGCAAGGTTCGGCTTACCCGGACGAATGGTGATTGTCGGCAAGCGGATGCCGATCCCGTCGACAAAGCCCTTGCGCGAATAGTCGTTGAGCAGCAACTCGCAGATCGCCTTCTGCGTGCCGTAGGATGTGAGCGGGGTCAGGAAGAACTCGTCACTGATCGCGTCGGGGAACGGTGCGCCGAACACACCAATCGAGGATGTGAACACAAGCCGCGGCAGATACGGGCGCTTCAGACCCTCCTGGCGGATGGCTTCCAGCAGGTAGCGCGTGCCGTCGAGGTTGATGCGGTAGCCCTTGTCGAAATCCATTTCGGCTTCGCCCGAAACGATCGCGGCAAGATGGAAGATCACGTCTGGGCGGCTCTGCACGAGCCCCTCAGCATCCGCCTGTATCGAGAGGTCGGCGGCGCGCGCCGTCACTTCCGACTTGAACGCCACAGCCTCTGGCAGCACCACGTCCACCAGCGACAACCGCGTGATGTCCTTGCCGCGCAGCGACCCGGACTTGACCAGCGCCGCCGTGAGCTTCCGCCCCACCATCCCCGCCGCGCCGATGATCAGAATATGCATGGGTCTTCCCCCTTTTTCTTCGCGCGCAAGCTTACTGCTGCCCTTCAGCAGCGCAAGTCGCCTTCCGGCCAATGGGTACGGCAGCGCCGGATTTTGTGCAACGTTCTACGCAACCTGACCGTCACGCCCCGCACACGCTCTCGTAGCGCTCGACGCACGTGGCCAGCGTCTCGTCGCCCGGGCGCAGCCACCAATTCTCCTTGGAGAAAATCTCCACTTCCTGCGGGCCGTGATAGCCGGCGGCCTCGATCATCCGGCGGATTCCGGAGAGATCGATCACGCCGTCGCCCATCATGCCGCGGTCGAGCAGCATGTCGCGGGTCGGCACCAGCCAGTCGCAGATATGGTGCGCGTAGATGCGCTGCAGGCGCCCCGCCCGCGCTATGGCGTCGGCGAGTTTCGGGTCCCACCACACGTGGTAGACGTCGATGGCGACGCCGACCCCCTCGCCCAGTTGCTCGGCGATATCGAGCGCCTGGTCGATGGTGTTCACGCACGCCCGATCTGCCGCATACATCGGGTGCAAAGGCTCGATGGCGAGCGGCACGCCCGCCGCCCGCGCGGCCGGCAGCATCGCGGCCATGCCGTCCACCACCATCTGCCGCGCGTCCGCGATATCCTTGCTCGAACCGGGCAATCCGCCCACGACCAGCACGAGGCAATCGGCGCCGAGCGCCGCGGCTTCCTCGATGGCGCGCAGATTGTCGTCGATCGCCGCCCGCCGGCCCGCCGCCGTCTCGGCCGGAAACATGCCGCCGCGGCAGAGACCGGTGACGCGCAAGCCGTTCGCTTTCACGATGCGCGCCGCTTCCGCGAGCCCCACGCTCGCCACCTGGTCGCGCCACGGCGAAATCGCGGTGATGCCTGCTCTCAGGCAGCCATCGACCATTTCGCCGAAGCTCCAGCCATTGCGCAGGGTCGCGAGGTTGATGGAAAGGTTTTGGGTCATCGATTGGCCCATGGGCAAGCAACCACACTCGATGTCATCCCGGAGAAGGCCGGAGTAGCATCGCGCGTGGGGCAAACTCCTGCGGCGAACCTCATCACCCGACCCCGTGCACGCTCAGAAACGCCCGCATCCGGCGCGCGGCAAGCTCGGGGTCGGCCAGCACCCGCGCCTGATCCGCCAGCCGGAACAGTTCGGCGAAATGCTGCACCGAGCGGCCCGATTCCTGTCCGCCCACCATCGTGAAGTGCCCCTGCAGCCCGTTCAGCCAGGCGAGAAACACCACGCCGGTCTTGTAGAACCGCGTCGGAGCCGCAAAGACGTGCCGGCTGAGCGGCACAGTCGGCGCGAGCAGCGCATGGAAGCCCGACTCGTCACCCCGCCCCAGCGCGGCCAGTGCCGCCGAGGCTGCGGGCGCGATGGCGTCGAAAATCCCGAGCAGCGCATCCGAATGCCCGGCTGCATCCCCGGCGATCAGTTCGGCATAGTTGAAATCGTCGCCCGTATACATGCGCACGCCCTCGGGGAGGCGGCGGCGCATGGCGATCTCCTTCTCTTTCGACAACAACGAAATCTTGATGCCATCGACCTTGTCGGCATTGGCCGCAATCACCGCGAGGCAGGTGTCCATCGCCCCATAATGGTCTTTGCTGCCCCAGTAGCCCTCAAGCGCCGGGTCGAACATTTCCCCCAGCCAGTGCATGATCACCGGCTGCTTTGCCTGCCCGAGAATCCGGCCATAGACCGTCGCATAATCGTCGGCGGAGCGCGCCGCCTTCGCCAGGGCCCGCGACGCCATCAGGATCACACGACCGCCCTCGCCTTCGACGAAGCCGACCTGCTCCTCATAGGCGCGGATGATGTCGTCGAGGCTCACATCCGGCCCCGGCGCCAGGTGGTCGGTGCCCGCGCCATAGGCGATCAGCGCATCGGACCGCGTCCGCGCCTCGGCCACAGAGCGGCGGATCAGCTCCTGTGCCTCGGCCCAACCGAGCCCCATGCCGCGCTGCGCCGTGTCCATCGCCTCGGCGATGCCGAGCCCCAAATCCCAGAGCCGGTGGCGGAATTTCAGCGTCGTGTCCCAGTCGATCGCCGGAGTCAGCCAGGGGTCGTAAGTCGCGAGCGGATCGGCCACCACATGCGCCGCCGCATAGGCAATGCGCGGAAAATCCGCCGCCTGCCGCCGCTCCAGCGCAATCGGCGTGCCGGTAAGCGTATAGGCCGTGACGCTGCGGTCCGGGTTCGGCAGGTTGACCGACACCATCGTCAAATCCCCAGGTCCGGCACGTCGAGCCAGCGGCGTTCCTTCCAGCTTTCGAGCCCCAGCATCGCAAGCTGCACGCCCTTGGCGCCGGCCTCGAGCCCATAGGCCCAGGGCGCGTCCTCGGCCACATGCTTGAGGAACATCTCCCACTGCGCGCGGAAACCGTTCTGCTGCGGCCAGTTATCCGGGACCTCTTCCCAATTGGCGAAGAAGTCGATGGTCTGCGGCTGGTCGGGGTTCCACACCGGCTTTGGCGTGTTCACTCGGTGCTGGGTGAAGCATTTGTGCAGCCCGGCCACCGCCGAGCCGTGCGTGCCATCCACCTGGAAGGTCACGAGGTCGTCGCGGCGCACCCGCACATCCCAGCTCGAATTGATCTGCGCGATCACGCCGCCAGCAAGCTCAAAGGTCGCGTAGGCCGCATCATCGGCATCAGCAACATAGGCGTTACCCTTTTCGTCGACACGGCTGGCGATATGCGTGGCGCCGATGCAACTTACCGCCTTCACTTCACCGAACAGGTTATCCAGCACATAGCGCCAGTGGCAGAGCATATCGAGGATGATGCCGCCGCCATCGCCCTTGCGATAGTTCCAGCTCGGCCGCTGCGCCTTCTGCCAATCGCCCTCGAACACCCAATAGCCGAACTCGCCGCGCACCGAGAGCATCCGGCCGAAAAAGCCGCTGTCGCGCAGCATTTTCAGCTTCTGCAGGCCGGGCAGGAACAGCTTGTCCTGCACCACGCCGTGCTTGATGCCCGATGCCTTGGCCTTTTTCGCCAGCGCCACCGCGCTTTCGAGATCATCCGAAATCGGCTTCTCGCAATAGATGTGCTTGCCCGCGTCGATCGCCCGGCTCAGCAGTTCGGCGCGCATCTGCGTCGTGCCCGCATCGAAGAACAGGGTGTCATCCGGGTTGGCGAGCGCCGCGTCGAGATCGGTCGTCCAGCGGGCAATGCCGTGCTGCTCTGCCAGGCGGGAAATCTTGTCGCGATCGCGCCCCACCACGATGATGTCTGGCACCAGCCGGTCGCCGTTCGACAGCACCACGCCGCCATCGGCGCGAATGGCCAGAATCGAGCGCACCAGATGCTGGTTGTAGCCCATCCGCCCGGTCACCCCGTGCATGATGATGCCGATGCGGCGATCAGCCATTTTCCCCTCCTCGCGACGTTCTTTGTAACTGTTTGGTTACTTGCATATACGCGGCTAGGATACCCCGTCAAGCGCCGAGGGCTCCGCACTGCGCTTGCCACGGGTTCAGAATGCGTTCAGCTTTGCGGAGGCGGGCTGGCGGAATGATGGCCGCCGGCCGAGGGAAGGCGTTGGGCAACATGGCGAAAAGCCAGATTGAGGAGATCGAACCCAAGGCAGCGCTGGCCTCGGACACCGGCGGTTCGCCGCGTTCCGGCAGCGCCTTGCCGCGCCCGCGTGACGCCGAGCGCACCAAGGCTGCGATTCTCAAGGCCGCCCGCGACGAATTCTGCGAGGAAGGCTTCAACGGCGCCCGCGTTGACAATATCGCCGAGCGTGCCAAGGCCAACAAGCGACTCCTTTATCACTATTTTGGCAACAAGGAAGCTCTGTACAAGGCCGTTTTACTTGACGCCTATCAGGAGATACGTCAGGGTGAGCGCGAGCTGCGTATCAGCCAGTACAACCCCATTGAAGCGGTCGATCGGATCATCCGCTTCACCTTTCGGCACTTCCTTGCCAATCCGTGGTTTCCGCGGCTGCTCTCGGTGGAAAATCTGCAGAACGCCCGCTTCGTCAGCCAGATTGAGGACCTTGACCAGATCCGCTCGCCGATCGTCGGGGAGTTGCGCGACATCGTGAGAAAGGGTCACGAGCAGGGCGTATTCCGCACGGATGTCGACGAGATGCAGCTCTATATCTCGATTATTTCGCTATGTTATTTCTATGTGTCGAACATGAAGACGTTGTCGGTCGTGTTTGGTAAAGACCTCGCTCAGTTCGCGCTCATCCAGGACCGAGAGGCTCAGGCTGTGCAGATGGTTTTGAGCTATCTCACCAAGCGCTGATCCGCCGCCTTTCGGTTGCCTATCCCCGCCCACCGCGGCCAGCGTATACTGCTGTGTATCCGGGTGCCTCCGGATACTGATCAGCCACAATCCGTTGCTGGTCGAACATGCCGGAACCGCCGTTCATGTTGGGAGAATTGACGGGTTGACAGCAGGAGCGTTGCGGCCCATGTTTGTAACCAATTGGTTATTTAGCGCCAGCAACGAGCGCAGCGCCAAGGGGCCCGACTGTCCGGGCTGAGGATCAACGGGAGGAATACACATGACGCTTCGTATCGATCGTCGTCAGTTTCTGATGGGCTCGACCGCGCTCGCGGTCGCCGCCGGCATCTCGCCCGCTTTTGCGGCCGAGGCCCTGCGGATGATTTTCTGGGGTAGCCAGGCCCGCGCAGATCGCACCTATGGCGTGACCGATCTCTACGCCAAGGCAGGCGGCCCAGCAGTCCAGGGCGAGTTTCTGGCCTGGGGTGACTATTGGCCGAAGCTCGCCACGCAGACCGCTGGCGGCAATGCGCCCGACATCATCCAGATGGATTACCGCTATATCGTCGAATATGCCAAGCGGAACGCCATCGCCCCGCTCGACGAGTTTGTCGGCGGCGCACTTCCGTTGGCGGATTTCGACAAGGACCAGCTCGACGGCGGCAAGGTCGATGGCAAGCTCTACGGCATTTCGTTGGGCGCGAACTCTGTCGCACTGATGATCAACACCGTCGATTTCGAGAAGGCGGGGCTTGAGCTTCCCGGCCAGAATACAACCTATGCGGACCTTCCGGCCATGGCCGAGGCCTTCGCATCGAAGGGTGTCGGCAAGAAGCTGATCGCCGATGGCTCGGGTTCGGAGCCGATGTTCGAAAACTGGCTGCGCCAGCGCGGCAAGGCTCTCTACACCGCCGACGGCAAGCTTGCCTGGGAAGTGCAGGACGCCGTGGATTGGTTCAAGATGTGGGCGGACCTGCGCGCAGCAGGCGTCTGCGTGTCCGCTGAAGATCAGGCACTCGATACCGGACCGCTGGAGACCACCATGCTCACTCTGGGCAAGGCGTCAGTCATTCCGTCCAACTCCAATCAGCTGGTGGCTTTCCAGGCGATCAACCAGGACAAGATCACCATTTCCAATTTCCCGCGCATCGCCACCGACGCGCCCGGCGGTCACTACCGCAAGCCGTCGATGTTCTTCTCGGTTGGCGGCAGCTCGGCACAAAAGGAAGAGGCCGCAAAGCTGATCAATTTCTTCGTGTCCAACCCGGATGCGGCCAAGGTGCTCGGTGTTGAACGCGGCATTCCCTGCTCTGTATCAGTGCGCGAGGCCTTGGCCCCGACGCTCGACGCCCAGAGCCAGGTGGCGCTCAACTTCGTGGCCAATCTCGGCTCGCTGCTCGGCGTGTTGCCGCCCTCCCCGCCGGCGAAGGCCGGTGAGATCGACTCTTCGCTGTTCCGCGTGATCAGCCAGGAAGTCGGCTTCGGTGCCCGCTCGCCCGAGGATGCCGGCAACGCGCTCTTCACCGGCGCCAACGACATTCTCAGCCGCGCTAGCTGACGCTTATGGCCGCACGGGAAATGTCGACCGGAACAGGCAACATGGACCGTGCGGTCTCAACGTCGTGGTGGTCGCGGGCGTGGCAGGCAAATGCCCCCGGCTACCTCTTTCTTCTGCCATGGTTCATCGGGTTCTTCGGGCTGACCATCGGCCCGATCATCACGTCCTTCTACCTCAGCTTCACCAATTTCGACCTGCTGACGGCGCCAGAGTGGGTGGGAGCGGACAACTATGTCCGCATGTTCACCAATGATCCGAAGTTTCTCGCCTCGATGCGGGTGACGCTGTTTTTCGTCATCTTCTCGGTGCCGCTCAAGCTCGCCTTCGCTCTTGGCGTGGCTCTGCTGCTCAATCGCGGCATGCGTGGCCTGCCGCTCTATCGGGCGCTGTTCTACCTGCCGTCTCTGCTCGGCGCATCGGTTGCCATTGCCATCCTGTGGCGGCAACTGTTTGCCGGTGACGGCCTGGTCAACGATTTCCTCGCGATTTTCGGAATCCAGGGGCCAAGCTGGATTTCCAATCCCCGCTATTCACTGTGGACGCTGATTGTGCTGTCCATCTGGCAGTTCGGTTCGCCGATGATCATCTTCCTCGCAGGCCTCAGGCAGATCCCGCAGGACATGTATGAGGCCGCGAGCCTCGACGGCGCCTCCAAGTCGCGCATGTTCTGGAAGATCACGCTTCCGCTTCTGACTCCGGTTGTGTTCTTCAACGCCATCATCCAGACCATCGAGGCCTTCAAGAGCTTCACGCCCGCGTTCATCATCTCGGGCGGCACCGGTAACCCGATCAACTCGACGCTGTTCTACACGCTGTATCTCTACCAGGAGGCCTTCGAGTTCTTCCGCATGGGTTATGCGTCGGCCCTGGCCTGGTTCCTTCTGTTGCTTGTCGCGCTCTTTACAGCCTTCTCCTTCCTCACCTCGAAATACTGGGTGCATTATGACGATTGATGCCCCGAGCCTCACCGTGGTCACCGAGGACAGCGCAGGCCGCCGGCTCCGGCGCAGTGTCGGCTCGGTCGCGGCGCATGCGCTGCTGATCGGCGCCTCCATTCTGATGCTCTATCCGCTGCTCTGGTTGCTCTCGGCGTCCTTTCGGCCCGAGAACGAGATTTTCAGCGGAACGAGCATCTGGCCGTCCAGCTGGAGTCTCGATGCCTATTTCCGTGGCTGGAGCGGGCTCCAGATCAGCTTCAGCGTCTTCTTCATCAATTCTTTCCTGATCTCGATCCTGTCGGTCATCGGCAACCTGATCGCCTGTTCGCTGGCCGCCTTTGCCTTCGCACGCGTTCAGTTCCGCGGCCGGAAGTTCTGGTTCGCCATGATGCTGATGACCCTCATGCTGCCAGGTCAGGTCACACTCATTCCGCAATATGTCCTGTTCCGCTCGATGGGATGGGTCGACACAATCCTGCCGCTGGTCGCTCCGAAGTTCCTGGCGGTCGACGGGTTCTTCATATTCCTGATGGTCCAGTTCTTCCGCGGCATCCCCAAGGAGCTCGACGAGGCCGCTATGATGGACGGCTGCTCGTGGTGGCGCATCTACTGGAAGATCATGCTGCCGCTCTCGATGCCGGTGCTGGCGACCGCTGCAATCTTCACGTTCATCTGGACGTGGGACGATTTCTTCGCACCGCTCATCTATCTGAACAACATGCAGCAATATACCGTGATGCTTGGGCTGCGCACCTTCACGGACTCGACGGGCGAAAGCGATTTCGGCGGTCTCTTTGCCATGAGCGTGCTCAGCATCGTGCCGATCTTCCTGTTCTTCCTGATCTTCCAGCGCCTCCTCATCGAAGGCATCGCCACCACGGGGATGAAGCGGTGATTGCCACGCGCGCCTTCACCCTCCGCGACCTCACCCTGAGCCTCTCGAAGGGCGAGGTTGACGCCGTAGCGCTGTCTTCAGGCGTCCTTATGCTGTGCCTGTCGAAGCACGAGGACGGCAGCATCACTCTTTCAGGTCAGTCCTAATGCCCATCAAGTTCGCGGCCATCGGCCTCAATCATTCCCATATCTACGGCCAGGTCGATTGCCTGCTGCGCGAGGGCGCAGAGTTCGTCGGCTTCCATGCGCCTGAGGATTTTCTCGCAGAGCCGTTCGGGCAGAAATACCCGCAGGCGAAACGCGTTGCCGATCGCCGCGCCATCCTTGAAGACCCGTCCATCCAGCTCATCCTCACCGCATCCATTCTCAACGAGCGGTCGGAAGTGTCGATCGCCGCCATGCGACACGGCAAGGATGTGATGAGCGACAAGCCCGGCATGACCAGTTTTGCCCAGCTCGCAGCGATCAAGGCGGCGCAGACCGAAACCGGCCGCATCTATTCCGTCTGCTATTCCGAGCATTTCGAGACGCGCTCCACCGTCAGGGCGGGCGAACTCGTCGCCGCAGGCGCTATCGGACAGGTCGTCCATACTCTTGGCCTCGGTCCGCACCAGATCCGCAATAACCAGCGTCCGGATTGGTTCTTCGACCGCAAGCGCTATGGCGGTATCCTCTGCGATATCGGTTCGCACCAATGCGAGCAGTTCCTGTTCTTTTCGAACAGCCTCGATGCCGAAGTTCTTTCCGCCACGGTGGGTAACCGCGCAAATCCAGACAAGCCTGGCCTTCAGGATATAGGCGATATGCATCTGCGGACGCCCACCACCACGGGCTATGTCCGCGTCGACTGGTACACGCCTGATGGCCTTGGCACCTGGGGCGACGGCCGCCTCACAATCCTCGGCACCGAGGGCTATATCGAGCTGCGCAAATACGTCGATATCGCCGGCAGGCCAGGGAAGGACCATCTCTTCCTTGTCGACAAGCAGGGCACGCGCCACATCGATTGTACCGACGTCGACCTGCCCTATGGGCGGCAGCTGATCGCGGACGTGCTGAACCGCACAGAGACGGCCATGCCGCAGGCGCGCTGCTTCAAGGCGATGGAATTGGCGCTTGCAGCGCAGCAGAAGGCAGAAATCGGGACGGTCTGGCAGCAATGAGCAAGGTTTACACGGTCGCCGTTGTCGGCGGCGGCATCGGGCGCAGCCACATCGTCGAAGGCTACGAGACCAACAAGGATCGCTTCAAGGTCCTCGCCATCTGCGATCTCGACGCCACCCGCCGCGACAATCTCGCCGACGAGTTCGGCATCGAGCGCCGCGTCGAGAATTTCGACGAACTTCTCGCTATGGACGATCTCGACATCATCGATGTCTGCACGCCCCCCATGCTGCATTTCCCCATGGTCATCGCCGCGCTCAAGGCGGGCAAGCACGTCATCTGCGAAAAGCCGTTGGTCGGCTCGCTCTCCGAAGTCGATGCCGTCATGGCCGAAGAGAAGCGCTCGAAGGGCAAGCTGATGCCGGTCTTCCAGTACCGGTTCGGCAACGGCATCCAGCAAGCCAAAGCGATCATCGACGCCGGCATTGCCGGCAAGCCCTATGTAGGCACGGTGGAAACCCTCTGGCGGCGTGGCCCCGACTATTATTCCGTGCCCTGGCGCGGCAAGTGGAAGTCCGAACTCGGCGGCGTGCTGATGACCCACGCCATTCACCCGCACGATATCTTCACCTACCTCATGGGCGACATCAAATCGCTGTTCGGCCGCGTCGCGACGCGCGTCAACGCCATCGAGGTGGAAGACTGCATCTCCGCCTCGGTCGAACTGCAATCCGGCGCGCTCGGCAGCTTCACCGCAACCCTTGGCTCCGCCGACGAGATCAGCCGCATCCGGCTCGCCTTCGAGAACGTCACCATCGAGAGCGATCACGAAGCCTATAACCCTGGCAAGGCGCTGTGGAAGATCCTGCCACGCAACGACGAAGCCAAAGCCAGGATCGAAGTCCTGCTGGCAAATTGGCAGGACGTGCCCTCGCGCTTCGAAACCCAGATGCGCCGCTTCTGGGATGCGCTCGAAGGTCTCGGCCCCATGCCCGTCACCAGCACGGATTCCCGCCGCGCGCTCGAGATTGTCACCGCCTTCTACCATTCGAGCGAGACGCACGAGGATGTGGCCTTTCCGCTCGGCCCCGAGCATCCGCGCTACAACAGTTGGGTACCCGAGGGCTTTCGATGACGGGGCGCAGCGCGAGCGAGCGACTGAGTGTCTGCACGCAAGACGTCATCCTGAGCCTCTCGAAGGACGAGGTCCACCCTCGACGAACCAAAGGAAACACCTGATGTCCACCAGCGTCGAGTTGCACAGCGTCACCAAGCGGTACGGCGAAGTCGAGGTGATCCACGGCATCGATTTGCGTATCGAGCCGGGCGAGTTCACCGTGTTTGTAGGACCTTCCGGCTGCGGCAAGTCCACGCTCTTGCGCATGATTGCCGGCCTGGAGCCGATCTCGGGCGGCACAATGGCCATCGACGGCCAGCGGATGAACGAGGTGCCCGCGGCAAAGCGCGGCATCGCCATGGTCTTTCAGTCTTACGCTCTCTACCCGCACATGAGCGTCTACCAGAACCTCGCCTTCGGTCTTGAGACGGCGCGCTTCCCCAAGGCCGAGATCGCTGAGCGGGTCGCCAAGGCGGCAGCAATCCTCCGCATCGAGCCGCTCCTGAAGCGGAAACCGAAGCAGCTTTCCGGCGGTCAGCGCCAGCGCGTTGCTATCGGCCGCGCGATCGTGCGCGATCCGCGGATATTCCTCTTCGACGAACCGCTCTCAAACCTAGATGCCGAGTTGCGCGTGCAGATGCGCGTCGAGATCGCAAAGCTCCATCGCGACCTTGGCAACACCATGATCTACGTCACACACGACCAGGTCGAAGCCATGACCATGGCGGACAAGATCGTCGTCCTGCAGGCCGGCATCATCGAGCAGGTGGGCTCGCCGCTCGATCTCTACAACACGCCGCGCAACCGCTTTGTCGCCGGGTTCCTCGGGTCGCCGAAGATGAACTTTCTCACAGCCCGCATTGCTGGAAGTGACGGCAATTCGGTGCGAATCGCGGTTGCAGGTGGCGAGGTCACCCTGCCCCATCCGACAGCGAGCACTGGCGAAGTGACCTTCGGCATTCGGCCCGAGCATATCGGCCTCCAGTCCGAAACCGGGATCAAGCTCGCCGACGTCAGTGTCGATCTCGTCGAACAGCTCGGCGGCCAGACGATGATCTACGCCACCACGGGCGACGGGCAGCCTCTCACCATCGCGGTCGATGGCCAGCGCCACCTCGTGCTCGGCTCCAAGCTCACAACATATATCGACCCGACTCGCGGCCACCTGTTCGGGGCAGACGGCAAGGTGATCTAGGCGGATGCAAGCAGTTCCGCGTTGCCACCCGAGGCAGTAGTGTCGATCGACACATGTCGCTCGCGGATCAGCAGTTCCGCGTCAGCGGGCCGGGTGATCAGCGGGATGATCGCGCCTTCGCGGCGGGCTAGTGCCTGCCGCCAGGGCTTGAGATCTGTCTCCGGTCCGAAATGCATCACCGCATCGACGTGCAGCCCGGCCTCAACGGCAGCGGGCGCCAGCTTTTTCTCGATGCCCCCAATCGGCTCGCCATTGGCTCCTAGTTCCGCTGCAATACGCGTTGCGCCCGGCGCGACCACCAGAACGCCGTTGCCCTGTTCAAGGGCCAGCCGCGCCTGCAACTCTGCCGCCTGTGTTGTTGGACCGAGACAAAGCACTACGCCGCGCGGCCAGGTATAGAGCGTGTTTCGCTCGCCGGTCGGGCCTGGCAATATGTTTGCGAAGGGCTCGATCCCTACCTTTTCGACAACGATCCGCACCTGGTCCACCGCCGCAATTGCGTAGCCGATCGAGATGCCCTGGTGCGGGTTCACGCCCACAACCGGCTCGAAGCGCTGCCAGGGACGCCAGAAGCGCTCGAGATAATGCGGGCCACCTGCCTTCGGACCCGTGCCGCTCAACCCCTCGCCGCCAAATGGCTGCACGCCAACGACGGCACCGATCTGGTTGCGATTCACGTATATGTTGCCTGCCTTGACCGCCTCGGCGATCTCAGCGACGCGGCCATCAATACGGGTATGAAGCGCAAATGTCAGACCATAGCCAGCGGCATTGATTGCCGCGATCACCTGGTCGATGTGCTCGGCGCGATAGGTTGCCACATGCAGCACCGGCCCGAATATTTCTTCTTTCAGGTCCCCAATTCCTGAAACCTTCAGCACCGTCGGCGGCACGTAGCAAACGCCGTCCGGCGCCGCCACCTGATGCAGCACAGCGTCGCGTGCCGCGAAATCCGCGATATGCGCCCGCACCTTGTCCGCGGCCTTCTCGTCGATCAGCGGGCCGACGTCAGTGGCGATATCCCAAGGATCTCCGACGCTGAGTTCATCCATCGCGCCAAAGAGCATCTCGAGAATGCGCGGCGCCGTCTCTTCCTGGAGGTACAGAACGCGGAGAGCCGAACACCGCTGCCCCGCCGACTGGAACGCCGATGCCATGATATCGCGCACTGCCTGCTCGGGCAGCGCGGTGGAATCGACCAGCATGGCATTGAGCCCGCCGGTTTCGGCGATAAGCGGCGCCGCCGCGGACATATGGTCCGCCATCGCCGCGTCGATCGCCTTGGCGGTCCTGAGCGAACCGGTGAAGCACACCCCGTCGATCCGCGGATCCGCAACCAGCGCCGCCCCAACCACGGGCCCGGTGCCGATTACCAGTTGCAGCACATCTTCGGGCACGCCGGCCTGATGCAACATGTGCACCGCCAGCGACGCTACGAGCGGCGTCGCCTCGGCCGGCTTCGCCACCACGCTGTTGCCTGTCACCAGCGCCGCGGCAACCTGCCCGCTGAAGATGGCGAGAGGAAAGTTCCAGGGCGAAATACAGGCGAAGGTGCCAAGCGGCACGCGCGGATTGCTGGCGTCCACTCCGGCTTCGGCCTCGGCCGCATAGTAACGGAGGAAATCCACCGCCTCGCGCACTTCCGATATCGAATCGGCCAGTGTCTTTCCGGCTTCACGTGCCAGCACTGCATGGAACTCCGCCGCGTGCCGCTCATAAAGGTCTGCCGCCTGCCGGAGGATCAGCGCCCGCTCTTCCACTTTGCGCGCGGCCCAATCGGGGCGTGCGTCCTGCGCGGCGCCGATAGCAAGGTCCAGTGCTATAGGCCCAGCCCCCTGCGCCCGGCCAGCCGCTTCCCCCGTCGCTGGGGAGCGGATGGCGAAGCCCTCACCGCCGTCATTCACCACCACAGTGGTCGACTGCGCCACCCAGTCAACGCCTTTGAACCGATCGCGGGCCGCGAGCGCGCGCGCCAGACTCTCGCTATCACCAAGGTCGATACCGGACGAATTCACCCGCGATGCGCCAAACAGTTCAGCCGGTCTTTTCACAATGGATCTTGCCGTCGCCACCGCCGCGAACGGGTCCGCAACCACCGCGGCCGCCGGCACGGAACGGTCGGCGATCATGTGCACGAAGCTGCCATTGGCGCCGTTTTCGAGCAGTCGCCGCACAAGATAGGCCAAGAGGTCCGCATGCCGCCCCACCGGCGCGTAAATGCGCGTCCGCGTTCCGTGCGTCTTTGTCAAAATCTGGTGCAGGCGCTCGCCCATACCGTGCAGCCGCTGGAACTCGTAGGTCTCGGGCGCCGCGCCTTCGGCCTCGGCCAAATGTAGCACAGCGGCCGTCGTATGTGCATTGTGCGTGGCAAACTGGGGATAGACCCGCGCTCGGTGGCTCAGCAGCCGCCGCGCGTTGGCGATATAGCTCACATCGGTCGCCGCCTTGGTCGAAAACACCGGAAATCCCGACAGCCCCAGCACCTGCGCCCGCTTGATCTCGGTGTCCCAGTACGCGCCCTTCACCAACCGCACCATCACACGGCGGTCGAGGCTTTCGGCCAGCGCGGCGATCCAGTCGATGGTCGGGCTCGCGCGCAAGCCATAGGCCTGCACCACTATGCCGAAGCCGTCCCAGCCGGCAAGCCGCCTGTCAGCCAGCACCGCGGCGATCACGTCGAGCGACAGGTCCAGCCGGTCGGATTCCTCGGCGTCGATGTTAAAGCCCATGTTGGCGCCTCGCGCCATCAGCGCAAGCGCCAATACACGCTCGACCAGTTCGGTCATTACCCGCTCGCGCTTCGCCGTCTCGTAACGCGGATGCAGCGCCGACAGCTTCACCGAAACGCCCGGATTGTCGCGCACATTGCCGGCCGTGGCCCGCTCTGCCAACACTGCGATCGCTTCTGCATAGGCGGCGCGGTAACGCTTCGCATCCGCCTCCGTGCGCGCGCCCTCGCCCAGCATATCGTAGGAATAGGTGAAGCCTTGCTTCTCCTCCCTGCGCGCGTTCTTCACGGCCTCCTCGATATCGCGGCCGAGCACGAACTGGTTGCCGAGGATCTTCATTGCCTGAATAACAGCCGAACGGATCACCGGCTCGCCCATCCGCTGCACGAAGCCCTGGATCAGCCCGGCGATCCCCGCGCCGCGGTCCTTCAGCACCTCGCCTGTCAGCGTCAGCGCCAGCGCAGACACGTTCACCAGCGGTGAATTGGCCCGGTCGAGATGCTCTGCCCAGCGTGCCGGGGCGATCTTGTCCTCGATAAGCGCATCGATCGTGCGGGTGTCCGGCACCCGCAGCAGCGCCTCGGCGAGGCACATCAAAGCAATGCCCTCATGGGTCGACAGCGCATACTCCGCCAGGAAACTCTCGAGCATGCCCGTCGCGGTCTCGCGCCGCACGCTTTCGACCAAGCGCTCCGCCACGCCGCAGATCGCCGCCCGCTCGCCCTCCGAGAGCGCCGCCTCGCCCACCAACCGGGTGACGATATCGCCTTCCTCGGCGAACGTGGTGGCGCGGATGCGGCTGCGCAGCGAGTCGAGTTCGGTCATGCGACGATCCCCGTTTTGACTAAAGAGTGGCACGCCTCGCTGATTTATGTGGGGAAAATGTGATGCGACCTTTGCGCTAGAGCCTCAGTTTGCCACCCGTGCCAGTCCAGATACCTCCACCTGGGCACGCCGAACCGGCAGGTCGCTCGTCGGATGTGGCTCCGCCCCGGGCGCCTGGGCGATGAACAATTCAATGATGTTCTGTTCCCCATAGGCCAGCGCCGCCTTGCCCACGGTAGCGTCAAAGTCGTAGCACGGGCCGCCGAGGCAAGGCTCATCGGTCACTGGCACCGCCTCGAATACCCGCGCACCCTCGCGGAATGCCTGCTGTTCGAAGAAATCCCAGCCCGACCATCCCTTCGGCAATGCCTCGGGAATATAGAGCCGCACCGTCGCATTGCTGTCGAGTTCAGCCGCCTGGTCACCGAATGTCATCAGGCGCAATCGTCCGTCGGGCAGCCGCGCCAGCGCATACGCAAAGCTGCCGCCGCTTTCGAGGCTGTAGCGTCGGCCACTCGACCAGAGCGGCAGAAGTGCGGCCTCGTCAGCCCGCTTCAGCGATGGGAAGAGCCCGCCATTGGCCGGCGCGAATGGCCAGACTGCCCAACCATTTGTTTCGGCAAAGACCTAAAGCGCTACATGCTCCATGGCCCAGTCGCCCGCTGCCTGGGCATTTGTCACGAGCTCGATATCATCGGCGGTTTGAATCGTGCCCAACAAAGTCTCGAGCCCGACGTCTCCCCAGCTCGACGCCGGCGCTTCCGACGCCGCAAACGCGGACCTGGGCAGCCGCTGGACTGCCCATTGCCGCTGGGTCTCGCTGAACTGCAGGTAGCCCTCCCCAAAAATCTGCTTGAGGAACCCTTCGTAGGTCGCTGCGACCTGCTTCTGGCCATCGGTCAGCGCTGCCCGGAATCGGTCCGGCGCGGCGGTCGAGTCGAAGTGGAAGGCGAGCAACAGATCCTGGTAGATCCTCTGGCTGGCGACGGCGCGCGCCGCGAGCAAATATGGCGTCGCTGCCTCGGAGCAGCCCACCTCGTTCGCCTTTGCCGACGCCTCTGCCGCGATCTCGGCCTGCCAGATCTCAAACTCGGAAGTGTCCATCAGGTTGGCCCGGTGGGCCTTGCTCTGGTCGGTTTCGGCAAGAAACGCTTCTGCGATCTGCGGCAGGTAGCTGTGCTCTACGAACTTGAGCGCATGACAACTCAGGTTGATGCGCTCGGCGATCCGGACCGCCAGATAGTCATCCAGCGGCGCGGCATATGCCGGCGCCATCCCGGCAAACAGCACGGCGCCCAGCGTGACCACAGAGTTCAGCGGACTGCGATACAAGTTGTCCCCCTGTTCCTAAATCTGAACGTTGCCAGAGTGAGACGGTTTCTGCGAATATATCCTTGGGGGGCAACGATGAGGCCGAAGGGTCAAAAACACCCATGAAGCATATCTGTATCAGCCACGCGCCGCTTCGCTACACTCCCAGCGTGCCGTACGAGTTCTACTCCCCGGTACCGATTCCAGGCGTTCAAACCACAGTCATTTCAGACGACGTGTGGGGTGACCGCTGGAACGGTCGAGTCCTGAGCGAATATCTGCAGCTCTTCGTACTTGCGGAGCAATGGGCTGGCTGGGACGGAATGATACATCTGATTCAGTATCGTCGAATCCTGACGCCCATTTCTCCTCCCAGCCATACCCACCAGGAATTCGGGTCCCTGTGCTTGCCGCCGCACGCCGCGCCACCGCTAGTCCCGTCTGCGGAACGCCTCGAGGCGACGAACCTTCCGACATTCGGGGCAATCATGCAGTGCCGGGTCGCTGAACAGTTCGCGGCCTATCATCATCTTGTCGATCTGCAGAATCTCGCGAAGGCGATGGTGATCAGCGGGGCATTCACGCCGAAAGAGGCTTCCCAGTTCTACAATGCGAAACTGCTGATCGGCAGCCCAAGTCTCGGCATTTACCCTTCTGCCATGCTCCTTGAGCACCTCTCGATCCTGAGGCAGGTCTGGAATTGCTTCTACGATCGGTTTTTTGTACCCCGGCAAGACTATAACCGACGCGTGGGAGGCTTTCTGATGGAGCGCCTTCACAGCTATCTGCTCTTGCGGCACTTCGACCAAAATCCCGATGCCAAGGCGAACATCTGGTACCGCGTTCTTCTGGAGCGAGCTGTCCGCATGCAGTGACGCCTTTGCCGGAGGCGCGGCGAAGGCGCGGATTTTAGTCTGTCGTCAGCAAGTAGACCTGCCGCTGGCTATCCGGCGTGAATGCGGAGCCAGCGAAATCGCCGAAGCGGTCGACAATGCGGAAGGGCGATATGGACACCAATGCCATGACCTCGTCTGGAAAGCGCTGCCGAAGGGCGAACTCAGCTCTATGCAGCACCCGTCCGTTTGAGCCTCTCCAAGTCCACGCGGCAGCCAGCATCTGGGTGGGGGCGTCATAGCGCGTGTCCTCCTCCACCTGGATCGGCCCCAATTCCGCATGCTGGAACGTGGCAATCGGAAGTGGCAGTCCCGGCGAGCGTGCAAGGATCTGCGGATTCGGCACGAACATATCGAAAGCGAAGCGGCCACCATTCCGCAAATGGCGCGCTACCGCGCGGAGGCAACTCAGCAGATCGTCGTCCGCCTTGAGGTGCAGGAGCGTGTTCGTGGCCGAAAACGCGAAGGCAAAGTCCTTGAACGAGAGGTTCAGTTCGCGGAAATCCGCGTCGACAAACGTCATCTGCATGCCTTGCGCTTGCGCCTGCCGCCGAGCCTCCTCCAGCATCGTGCTGGAAGCGTCGACGCCTGTCACCAGGTGTCCCCGCGCCGCGAGCGGCAGCGCAAGTCGACCGGAACCGCAGCCGATATCGAGCACAAGCGCAGGGTCCGCTCCGGCCAGACATGCATAGAAGCCGAGCGCCGCGGGGTTGTCGCCCGCCACGGGGTCGTAGAGATCCGGCCTATCGTACAATCCTGCCATCTGGTCATCCTCCCGCTAGGAGGATGGCAGGGTGCCCGTTCCCTTGTCGTTACGTCGCCTTTCCGACTGAGGCCCCGACACCTATTGCATCGTCCGGCAGGTCGTCGAAACTGGCGTAATTCATGGTGTAGAGCTTGGAATAGAGCCCGCCCAGTTTCATCAGTTGGTCGTGGTTCCCCGTCTCCAGCAGCTCGCCGTTTTGCAGCACGATGATGCGGTCGGCGCCGCGTATTGTCGCAAGCCGGTGCGCAATCACCAGACCCGTTCGTCCTTCCAGCAGCCGCTTCAGCGCTCGTTGGATAAGCATCTCGGTGTAGCTGTCGATATTGGCAGTTGCCTCGTCGAGCACCAGGATCTTCGCATCCGCCACGAGCGCGCGCGCAAAGCTGATCAGTTGCCGCTGACCAAGCGAGAGGTTGCCGCCGCGCTGCTCGATTTTGGTGTCGTAGCCCTCGGCCAGCGACATGATGAACTCATGCGCACCTACCGCCTTGGCGGCATCAACCACCTGTTCACGGCTGGCGTTGACCTTGTGGTAGCGGATGTTCTCAAGCACCGTGCCGGTGAACAGGAACGGCTCCTGCAACACCATCGCCACTTCTGCGCCAAGCGAATCCTGCGTCAGGTCGCGTACGTCGTGGCCACCCACGGTCACCGACCCGTCCCACACATCGTAGAAGCGGTGCACCAGAGACATGCAGCTCGACTTGCCCGAGCCAGTCGGGCCCACCAGCGCTACCGTTTCGCCAGGGTTCACGCGGAAGCTGACATTCCTCAGTACCGGCTGGCCCTTGCGATACCCGAAGGTGACGTCCTTGAACTCTACGGAGCCGTCCATGTCGGGCGTCAGTGCGACGGCATCGGGCTTGTCCTTGATATCCACCGGCACGTCGAGCACTTCGATGATGCGGCTGCCTGAACTCATGGCGCGCTGGAACACCGAGTACTGCATGGTGAGTGAGCGGATCGGATCGAAGAAGCGCTGGATATAGAACAGAAACGCCACCATGACGCCGACATCGAGCTGTCGGCCAAGCACCATCTGGCCGCCGAGGACAATCACAGTGGCCATGGAAATGCCGGTCAGCGTATCGACGATCGGCACCATCACCTGTGCGAACTTGGCCGCCCGCAGATGCGCTCGCAAGTTGGCCCGCGCCTTTTCTTCGTAGAGGTCGAAGTTCACCTTTTGCCGGTCGAGGCTCTGCACCGTGCGCACGCCATTGATGCCTTCCGCCAGCGCGCCATTTGCTGACGAATTCGTGTGGTGCGCATCCATGAAGCTCTTCTTCGCGGGTGGCAGCCAGAAGAGCCGCACGATGAACAGTACCGGCATGGTTGCCATGGTGATGGCGCCTAGCATCGGATCGAGCCAGAGCAGCACGCCAATGATGCCAAACAGCAGGATGATGTCTCCGACCGAAAGCACCGAGGTTTCGAGGAATTCCTGCATGGAATTCACGTCGCCCATCAGGCGGCTCATCAGGCGTCCGACCTCGGTCTTGTCCATCCAACCCAGCGACACGCGCTGCAAATTGGCGAACATGGCGCGGCGCATGTCAAACAGGACGTTCTCGGCGGCCTTGCCCACCACAACTTCCTGGATCCAGCTCGCGCCGTAGTTCACGATGACGACCGCGAAGAAGCCGATCATCACGGTGAGCAGTACAGTTCGTCCGCTGCCATCTGTATGCATTCCGTGGTCGATGGCGTAGCGTACCAGCAGAGGAATGGCGAGCTGGGTGAGCGTGAACACCAGCACCGCTGCGACGGACAGGTAGATCCTCGACTGGTATGGCTTCACGAAGGCCCATATCCGCCGCACGATACGGGGGTCATACGCCTTGCCGAAGACTTCCTCCTCCTTGTCGAGGCTGGAGCCCACCACGGCACGCGGCGGCCGGCGGCGGCGGTCTTCGGTATCCTCGTCCTCGGTGTCCAATGCGACATTGGTCATTGCGCCGCCTCCATCTGGTCGTCGGACGGACGGACCTGCAGATCATAGAGCTCGCGGTAGCGGCCGCCAAGTTCCAGCAGCTCGGCGTGGGTGCCACGCTCGATCACCTGCCCATTCTCGATGAACAGGATCTGGTCCGCATGCATCAGCGAGCTCAGCCGATGCGAGATGATCATCGTCACCCGGTCGCGCGAGAAGCGCTTCATCGCCGAACGAATGCGCTGTTCCGTGCCCGCATCCACCGCCGCCGTCGAGTCGTCGAACACCATCACCGCCGGGTGCAGCATCAGCGAACGGGCAATGTTGAGCCGCTGCCGCTGCCCGCCGGAAAGCGACACGCCGCGTTCGCCCACAACGGTCTGGTAGCCTGTCGGCAAGCCCATGATATAATTGTGCAATTGCGCGGACTCGGCCGAGCGTGCAATCCGCGTCTCCTTGGCCCAGGGGTCGCCATATGCGATGTTGTTCTCGATATTTGTGGTGAACAGGAAACTGTCCTGCTGCACAACCGCCACGTGCTTCCTCAGGCTGTCGAGCGATACATCGGCGACATTCTGGCCGTCGATCGTGACCGCACCGGCGGTCACGTCATAGAAGCGCGGAATCAGGTGGGCGATGGTCGATTTGCCGCTGCCCGGTGCGCCAACGAGCCCGATTGTCTGGCCGCGCCGCGCCTCGAAGCTCACGCCCTGCAGCACCTGTCGATCAGGCGCGCTGGGGTAGGCAAATCCGACATTTTCGAAGCGCAACGTACCCTTGGTCACATTGAGCGGCTTGGCCTGGGGCCTGTCGGCAATCTCTACCTCCTGGTCGAGAAAAGCGAAGAGCCGCTGCCCGCAGGTTGCTGCGCGCGAGAACGAATTGACCAGCAGGCCGAGCTGCCGAACCGGCATCTGCAGGATGGTCATGAATGTCAGAAACGTCGCGAGCGTACCGACGCTCATCACACCAGACGCGACCTTCTCGCCGCCGACCCAGAGCACCAGCCCCATCGAGATGAAGAAGCTCAGATTGGTGACCGCCGTGTTCACCACGCGGAAATCGACGCGCTTGTGCGCCAGCTCAAGCGCCGCATCCGACGCCTTGTCGAACTTCTCGAGTTCATGGTCCTGCGCCGCAAAGGCCCGCACCACGCGGATACCGCCGAGATTTTCTTCCATCACCCGCGACACGACCTGCAGCAGGTCCTGCAGCTTCATCCAGGTGAGGCGCAGCGTTATGTGCATCACCGACGAACGCCAGGCGACAAAGGGGACGAAAGCGAGCGCCAGTACACCCAGCCAAAGGTCAGTCGAGAGCATCATGTATGCGCCGACGCCGATGAGAATGCCCAGCAACACGACGCGCAGCACGCCTGTTGCGAAAAACATGCGCACGCCTTCAAGGTCGAGCATGCCCACCGTGATCAGGTCGCCGGTGTGTACCTTGTCGTGGTACGAAAAACTCAGTCGCTGGATCTTCTCGTAGACCGCAAGGCGCAGCTCATAGGCGGTAAAGTGGCCCACCGCCTCGCCGAAATAGTTCTGCCACATCGTGAAGATGCCGCGGCCCACCGAAACCACAAGCATGATCATCGCCGTCGTCCAGAGCGCATCTGCCGCCCCGGCGCCGCCATTGATGACGCCCTCGGCGTGGTCGACGGCCTGGCCGAGAAGTACAGGCATCCACAGTTGGAGGCCGCAGGCGATTATCGTTGAGACGACCGTAATTGCAACCTGCCAGGGATGCCGCATGGTGAGTACCATGATGCGCATGAGGATCCCGTGACCCTTCGACTGGTGGATGGCGCGGACATGCATGCGGGCGTCACCGGGTGCAGCGGCACTCGGCGCGGACTGATCGTTCAATTTATGTGGTCCAAACATGGTTCTTGACCGCGCCAAACCGCAAACGCGATCCGGATTCGGCCCGTACGACACGAGGGGAATGCCTATTCCTTGCGCCGATTTGCGTCCGGTTCAAGGCAGGAATGTCATTATGGTGACGTTACTTTCGTCGTATCGCTCACACGCCTGCTGCAGGAACAACGTCGCCTACTGCCTGTTTGTACGCCGACAAGCACTTTCCGCGACATCAGGACGGAGCGGCTCCCGCGGGAGCGACAACTGAACGCGCTCCTGCCCTGGATCATTTCAGTCTTGGTTGAAGCGCTGAAATGATCGACGCCCTTGTTTTGTCGTGCTTTCGAGGTGGGAAAGTCATGCAGCTTTCCCTGAAAGCGCCCTATATGATCACCTGGGTGCCGATCTCGACGACACGACCGGTCGGAATGTGGAAATACTCCGTCGCATCGGTGGCGTTCTTGGCCAGCGCGATGAAGATGCGATCGAGGAAAAGCGGCATTCCGCCCTTGGGTGAGGCCCGCAGCGAGCGTCGCGACAGGAAGAATGAGGTCGACATGATGTCGAACTTCCATCCGAGCTTACGGGCCAGCGCCAGCGCCTTCGGGATGTTCGGGGTTTCCATGTACCCGAAGGTCACCACCACCCGGTAGAACAGGTCGTTATAGGCGTCAATCGTGACCTTTTCCTCGTCGGCAACGGTTGGGCTTTCCGAGGTGCGGACGGTGAGGATGACATTGTGCTCGTGCAGCACCTTGTAGTGCTTGAGGCTGTGTAGCAGCGCGGTCGGCGCGCCTTCGATATCGGAGGTGAGAAACACTGCGGTACCGGGCACCGTCGTCGGGCGCTTCTTTGCGAGGTTCTCGACCAGGAATTCAAGCGGCACCTCATCGCGCCGCGTCTTGTCCGCAAGTCGTTTCCGCCCGACGATCCAGATCGTCATGAGCCCAGCGAGCACGAAGGCGACCACCGCCGGTACCCAGCCACCCTGCGGAAACTTGGCAACGTTTGCGATGAAGAAGGCGAGGTCGATCACCAATAGCGGCACGATCACCGCTATGCTCACTCCGAGGTTCCAGTTCCATACCCGCCACATGACGATGAACAGAAGGATCACCGTCACCAGCATCTCACCCGTCACAGCGATGCCGTAGGCCGCTGACAACGCACTCGAACTCTTGAAGCCAAGTACCAGCAGCACCACGGCTACTAGCAGGAATCCATTGACCTGTGGCATGAAGATCTGCCCGGCAACCTCTTCCGATGTGTGGCGCACTTCGAGGCGCGGCAGCAGGTTGAGGTGCATGGCCTGACGCACAAGCGAATAGGCGCCGGTGATCACTGCCTGACTTGCGATCACGGTCGCCAACGTGGCCAGCGCGATCATCGGGATCAGCGCCCAGTCGGGCTGCATTTCGTAAAACGGGTGCTCTACCTGGCCGTTATGGTTGAGCACGAAGGCGCCCTGCCCGAAATAGTTCAGCAGCAGGCATGGGAAGACCAGCACGAGCCAGGCGAGCGTGATTGGCCTGCGGCCAAAATGTCCGAGGTCGACATAGAGCGCTTCGGCGCCGGTGACAGCGAGGAAGACCGCACCAAGCACCACGATCGCCACATGCCCATGCGACAAGATGAACTGCACTGCAAGCAGGGGGTTGAGCGCCTCCAGCACCTGCGGACCTTCGAAGATGTGGATCAGGCCAGAGAATCCCAGCACCAGAAACCAGACCAGCATGACCGGGCCGAAGATCGTCGAAACCTTCGCTGTGCCCATCCGCTGCACCATGAACAGCCCGACGAGAATGATCACCGTCAACGGCACTACCCACGGCGCCAGCGACGGCGCGACGACTTCGATGCCCTCTACAGCCGACAGTACCGAGATTGCGGGAGTGATGATGGCGTCGCCGAGGAACAGCGATCCTCCGATCAGCCCGAGCGCGAGTATCCAGGTCGGTCGCTGCTTGAACGCATTGCTCGCCAGCGCCATCAGCGACAGCGTGCCACCCTCGCCCTTGTTGTCGGCCTTCAGCACGAATCCGACATATTTGATCGTCACCACCACAGTCAGCGACCACAATATCAGCGACAGCAGGCCGAGAACCTCGTTCGGGTCGGCGTGGGTGCCGGCCGTATGCAGGGCCTCTCGGAACGCGTAGAGGGGGCTGGTGCCAATGTCCCCGAACACAACGCCGAGCGCGCCGAGGATCAGGACGGGGAGATTGCCGTTCGCGCCATGGCCTGTCGGCTCGCGCTCCGCAGCGCCGGCACGGGGGCCGGACGTGTTGGTCTGGGTCATCTGCCCTTCGCATACCCTGTTGATCGGGTCAGGCCTGTCTACACTGTGCTCCCGCTCCGCTCAACTGGTCAATTGATCTGCGACGGCTAGGCTGCGTCACAAACACAAAAGGGGACGGCGCGATGCCATCCCCTTCCGGTAGACGAACAGGAGGACTGTTCGAGATCACGCGGCCTTGGTCGCATCCGCCTCCCGGGCCACCTTGGTGGCGTTGGTCCACCACACCAGGTTGTTCAGCAGGTCGGGAACGAAGCCATCGAAATTGGCCTTCACGTCGTCCCAGGTCTTCTGGCCCATCATGATGGGGAAGAAGTCCGAGCCGCCGATATGAATGCCGTGGCGAACAGGAACCGCCTGCAGCTCAACCATGATGTTGCGCAGGTGTTCGACAGCACGGGCGCCGCCTACCGAGCCGTAGCCCACGAAGCCGGCGGCCTTCTTGGCAAACGGTGTATAGGCCCAGTCTATGGCGTTCTTGAGGGCGCCCGTGATCGAGCGATTGTACTCAGCGACGACGAAAATGTAGCCGTCGAATTCCTTCAGCTTCGCCTGCCACTTGGCAGCGACTTCGTTCGGGGTCGGCATCCAGGCGTCCGAGGCCGGGGCGTCAAACAGCGGAAGCGGATAATCGCGCAGGTCAACGATTTCCACGTCGACGTCGCCGCGGGCGGCGGCATGCTCGGCGATCCATTTCGCCGGCTTGTCGCCGAAGCGGGTCGGACGAGTGGACGAAATAATGACGCCAATCTTGGGCTTGGACATTGCTGCTCTCCAGTAACAAACCGTAACTGAGGCGCAATATGTGCCCCAGCGCGCTTTGTGCAAGCAGGCACCAGTTTGAAAGGGGGGCACATGGCTACAACGCAGTTACACAAAGGTATCTCAGTCACAGACCTGATACCTTGAGGGATTTCAGGTGCTTCGCAGCGTGGGCGCTGCCACTTTCGGCATTGTTGCCCGATCATGCAGGTTGGTGAAAATCACTGTTCGGCAAAGACGAACGACGGATCACCGCAGTCCGAAGGCAAACGTCCAGGCCAGCGCCTTCAGCGCCGGCTCATCGAGTTCGGGGTGACGGGGCCGAATCTGCTCGATCGCCTGTTCGGTCACGCTCTTCTTGCTACGTTTGCCCTCGGTCGCGAGGGGCTGCTGCATTTCCTGCATCAGGTCCAGAATGCGCTGCTTCAATTCCTGCGCATCCTGCTCGCCGAAGCGCGAGACAAGTTGCGGCGTCCGCGCCCTCGGGAACGAGGCGGCGCCGTATCCGGTATAGATCAACAGTGCTTCGTTGATCGGGTCGCTCATATCGAAAGCCAAACGTGTCGCATGCAATGACATAAAAAAACTCCGTCCTCTGGAGAAGGGCAGAACCTCATTCATCCACGCTTTGAGTATGGTGTCGGAGCGGGTGGGCAATTGAACTGGTTTTAGTCGAAGCCCAACGCCATTGCGGTAAGGTTTCCTTTGCGACTGAGGCGCCGCCGTGGCGACGCCTCCCGCGAATCGCAAGCCCCATGTCGGGCGGGCCATGGGTCCGCCCCTCTCATGTCACGATGCGGCGCCCTGAGATGTCAGGCAACCGCGCGGCGCTGTTCCCGCTGTCCGTCGAGCACGAAACGCGCAACGACAGTATCCAGTTGGTTTGCCTGTGCCTCCGTCTGAGCAATCGCGGCATTGGTCTCTTCCACCAGCGCGGCATTCTGCTGGGTCGCCGAGTCCATCTGCTGCATCGAACGCTCGACAACCGAGATCGAGCTGTTCTGCTCGGCACTGCGGCGGGCAATGTCCGCGAGTAGTTCACGACTCTTGCCGGCGAGCCCCTCCATGTCGGCGATGTAGGTGCCCGCATCAGTGACATATCTCGACCCATCGGCGACGTGCGCGCGGCTTTCCTCGATCAGTTGCTTCACGTCGGACGAAGCGGTCGCCGCCGATTGCGCCAGCCGGCGGACTTCCACAGCCACGACGGCGAAGCCCTTACCTGCCTCGCCCGCCCGTGCTGCCTCAACCGAAGCATTGAGCGCCAGCAGGTTGGTCTGGAAGGCGATGTCGTCGATCAGGCCAACGATATTGGCGATGCGCTGCGAGCTCTCCTCGATCCGCGACATGGCCTGAGCGGTCTGTCCCATTGCCCGACCGGTATGGCTGGCGCTGGCGCTGACAAGTTCGCCGTTGGAGCGGGCGGTTTCGGCAAGGCGGGCACTCTCTTCCACTGTACGTGCGAGCGCGCGGACGGCCTCGGAAGTCTCCTGCAGCGAGCCCGCCTGTCGTGATGTTCGATCGGCCAGGTCGGTGGCGCCCGCCAGCAGTTCCTCTGTCGCAGTGCGGATCGATACCGAGCTGGCTTTCACGAGGCTGATGGTCTTCTCGAGCGCGGACACCGAAGTATTGAACGCCTCGCGGATCTGCTCGAGCCCGCCGGCGAAGCGCCGGTCGACGCGGCAGCGCAGGTCGCCATCGGCGAGCCTCGCCAAAGCCAACGACAGTTCTGCGATCATCTCGCGCTGCGCCTCCGCTTCGTTTGCGGCGAGCTTGAGGTTGGCCTCGCGTTGCGCCGCGGCTTCGCGCTCGGCAATTGCGGCCCGCTCAGACTCCGCTTGTCGCGCCCGATCGGCCTCGGCAAGCTTCTCGACCGTCTGGTCGCGCAGATATTGCACCGCCCGCGCAATTGCGGCGATTTCGTTCCGCTTTTCCGCCTGCGCGAGGCTGAGCATCGCGGGATCGTCCGCCATCTTGCGGATATCGGCTTCGAGCCTTAGCACCGCCTTCAGGATCGAGCGCGCAAACAGCCACGACACGAGGAACACCAGCGCCACCAGACCCGATGCTGCCAGAAGGGTCGTCACCAGCCGGTTCACCAGCCCGTCCATGCGCTGCTTCAGGAGGGTCTGAAGACCGAGATTGGCGGCCCTGACCACAGAAGTCGTTGCCGCAGACATCTCGGCAGCCGCCTTGTCCGCGGCGGCCTTGAGGGGGGCACGGTCCGTTGTCGCATCGGCCTTCAGCACAGCGGCTACGGCACTATCGAAGGCCTTGGACGCCTCTTCGAGCCCGGCGATCGGCTGCTGCAGCCAGCCCTTCACTTGGTCGCCGTTCTGCCCTGTCAGGGCGGACTCGTAGGAATTGCCCGTCCCCTCGACATTGCTCTTGAAAGCGCCCGCGAGCGCGAGCGCCTCGACGAGCGCGTCACTGTCGAGCCCGGCTCCGGCAGCCTGCTCCACTGCAGCACGGAGCTTCGTGCCGTCCTCGAGCAGGGCCCCAAGCTTCACCACCAGAATGTCCATCAAATAGAAGCTGTCGATATCTGGGTCGAGGATCAGCAGCGAGTTGTCACCGATCTTGGAACGCAACTCATCGGCCGCCGTCCAGTAGGCGGCATCATATGTGCCGGCGATCGTCTCCCGCACCTGCAGGTACGCATTGCTCCATGGCGCAAGGTCAAGCGTTCCGTCGAGCCGCTTGGCGACATCGGCGAGCCGGCCATCCGCAGGCATTGCTTGGCCGCCAAACCGGGCCACGAGGTCCGGTAGCAGGTCTTCAACGTAGTCTGTGCCTTGCAGTTCGCGATAGGCGAAGCTGATGTCTTTTTCGCTCTGGGTTACGAACAGGTAGCCAAGCAGCAGAACACATAGCAGGGAGAGCAGCACCACCACGGTCAGTCGGCTGCGGATCGTCGCGTCCTTCATTGGGGGACCTCTACATTCGGGATACGCAATTAAACGCCCGGCATCGTTAAGGCGACGTTATTGCATACAGAATGAGACGAAGGTTGTTGTGCGTTCAACGCGCGCTGGCTTGCTGTGCGAGCGGCATCAGCCTGTTGCAGGCGAACGAGTAAACCGCCAATACTGCCAATTCATTAGGCAGAGTGCCGAAAACACAGGCGCCAGCGCGCGATGACGCGAGCGAGCCTGTCTCAATAAGTGGCACGACGACAATCGCTTGTTCGGAACAATAAGCCATCAAGTCGAACATTTCTCAGCAGTCAGCATAATGGCGCGGCCTACAATCAGCGCGTTTTCGGGGCGCCAGGCGCGACCCTGCGCTTGACAGCAAACGCCCCCAGCCCGGGACAACTATGGCGCGTACGCGCTTCAGGCCGCGCGCAACCGCCCGGTGCCCGAGCATCGCCGATTGCTGGCGCCCAGGCGAGCCGCCCCAGCGTCCCTGGAGGGGTGCTGCCCCTAGGCTACGGGCACAGGCCGCCTGCGATTGTCGAGCACCACGATTATGAGGCCGCTCACGACGACGAGCGCAATCCCGGCGAAGGCCAGTGCATTGGGGAACTGGCCGAACACGAAGAGCCCGGACAGGACCGCCCAGAACGTGAAGAAGTAGTAGAAAGGCGCCACTACGCCCGTCGGTCCAACCCGATAGGCCATGAAGATGAAGAAGTGCCCGAAGATCAGGAACAGAGCCGAACCAAACAGCAGCAAGACATGGCTCATTGTTGGCATCACCCATTGCTCGGTGAACAGGTGCACCAGGCCGGAGCCGACCAGCACAACGAACACGGCCGACATGGCGACAATCATTCCCGGCACCTCGGCGGCGATCCGCCGCCCGGCAATGTCGCGCGCGGCGCAGAGCACAGCGTTGGCCAGCGCCAGCACCGCATAGATCGAAATGCCGGACATGGTTGGTTGTGCCACCATCACCGCGCCGATAAAGCCGAGTCCGATCAGTGCCATGCGCAAGCCCCCGATCTTTTCTCGGAACAGGATCGAAGCCCCCAGCAACACCAGTAATGGCGTCACCTGCCCCAGCGCGGAGGCATCTGCGATCGGCATATGCGACAATGCGACAATGTAGCAGAGGATAGCGCCCATCTCGCAGAGATTGCGCAGCAGCACCCTCCGCTCGACGATCATCGGCAGTTTCCTGCCATACCCAAGCAGCAGGAGCAGCGGCAGGCCCCAGATCGCCGCCGCCACGCCACGGAGGAACAGCACTTCATAGGGCGGCAGGCCCACCGTTGCGAGTTTCATCATCGTGTCGTTGATGACATAGGAACACGTGGCGACGACCATGAATAATGGCCCGCGCAGCGGGTGATGCGTGGTCGTCACTTATGTCTCCCCTCAAAGACATGGCCGGGATCGCTCCCGGCCCATTCTGCTCCCCTGGAGCGCGCCCAGGAGAAACGTCAAAGCTGTCGTGCGCGACAAGCGCGACAAGACACAGCGCGACAAGACACTGCCTTAGATCACTTCGGCGTTTCTGGTGAAACCGGAAATGATCGGGACAGTCACATCGCGCCGGCGCCGCGACCGATGGCGGCGAGGCCGGTACGCACCACCTCGACCAGCCCGAGCGGCCGCATGAGATCGATGAAGCTATCGATCTTTGAGGGTTTGCCGGTCACCTCGAATACGAAGCTCTCGACTGTCGCATCGACGATCTGCGCGCGGAAGGCATCGGCGAGCCGAAGCGCCTCGGCACGCTGCTCACCGGTCGAGGCGACCTTGATCAGCGCCAGTTCGCGCTCGAGCGCCTTGCCCTCTTCGGTCAGGTCGTGCACCCGGTGCACCGGCACCAGCCGCTCGAGCTGCAGCTTGATCTGGGTCAGCACCTTGCGGGTCGCGACCGTCACCACGGTGATGCGGCTCAGGCCCTTGTCGTGCTCGGTTTCGCTGACAGTCAGGCTGTCGATATTGTAGCCGCGGGCGGAGAACAGGCTCACGACGCGCGCGAGAATGCCCGGCTCATTGTCCACCAGAACCGAAAGCGTGTGGCGCTCGGGCTGCTGTGTTTCCGCGGCTAGAAAATAAGCCGAACCGCTCGGCTGCAGATGTGCGTTCATTGTTCTACTCCTCTGGGCGCTGTCGCACCCGACCCCCATCCTTCGACCCGCCCAGGATGAGGTTCTCCGGGACTGTGGCGCCACGGCGCCGGTCCCCCATGTTTCCGTCGTCCTCATGCTGAGCCTGTCGACGCACGAGGACGCTCCTCCAATCGTCAAACCAGCTGCCGGCCCTTTTCATCGATCACCGCGCCAATGTCTTCGGCGAAGTCAGGCAGGATCATTTCGTTGTGCGGTTTGCCCGACGGGATCATCGGCAGGCAGTTCTCGTGCTTTTCGACAACGCAATCGAACAGCACCGGGCCGTCATATTCGATCATCTCCTGGATCGCGTCATCGAGCAGCGCCGGGTCCGAGCAGCGGATGCCTTTGGCCCCATAGGCTTCCGCCAGCTTGACGAAATCCGGCAGGCTCTCGGAATAGGAGTGCGCATAGCGCCCGCCATGCAGCAGGTCCTGCCACTGCCGCACCATGCCCATCCGCTCATTATTGAGGATGAACACCTTTATCGGCAGGTCGTACTGGATTGCGGTGGAGAGCTCCTGCATGGTCATCTGCACGCTCGCTTCGCCAGCGATGTCGATCACCAACGCATCCGGGTGCGCCACCTGCACGCCCACTGCCGCCGGCAGGCCATAGCCCATGGTGCCCAAGCCGCCCGAGGTCATCCAGCGGTTCGGCTGCTCGAAGGGGAAGTGCTGCGCCGCCCACATCTGGTGCTGGCCAACTTCAGTGGTGATGTAGACGTCGCGGCCCTTGGTTCCCTCATAGAGCCGCTTGACCGCATGCTGGGGCTTGATGACCGTCGACGAGTTGCGGAAGCCGAGCGAGTTGCGGGCGCGCCACTGCTCGATCTGGTCCCACCAGGGCGCGATCGCCTCGGTGCGCGGCTGGTTTGTTCGGCTGCGCCACAGGCGGATCATCTCAGCCAGCACCAGCCCGCTGTCGCCGACGATCGGCAGGTCGGCGCGGACATTCTTCGAAATCGACGAGGGGTCGATATCGATATGGATCTTGGTCGAACCGGGCGAGAACGCATCGATTCTGCCGGTGATGCGGTCGTCGAAGCGCGCGCCGATGCAGACCATCAGGTCGCAATCATGCATCGCCATGTTGGCCTCGTAGGTGCCGTGCATCCCGAGCATGCCGAGCCATTGCGGATTGGAGCCGGGGAAGGCACCGAGCCCCATCAGCGTCGACGTCACCGGGAAACCGGTGAGTTCGGCAATTTCGCGCAGCCGTTCCGACGCCTCAGGGCCGGAATTGATGACGCCGCCGCCCGTGTAGAAGACCGGGCGTTCGGCGCGCATCATCAGGTCCACGGCCTGGGCAATGGCATTGGCGTCGCCCTGCCCGGCCGGCCGGTAGGATTTGTGGCGCGTGGTATCGACCTCGTCCGGCCCGAAATAGGTGCCGAGCGCGAATTGCACATCCTTGGGGATGTCGACCAGCACGGGGCCGGGGCGGCCAGAGCGCGCGATGTGGAAGGCTTCGTGCAGGACGCGCGGCAGGTCCTTCACCGATTTCACCAGATAGTTGTGCTTGGTGCAGGAGCGGGTGATGCCGACCGTGTCGCATTCCTGGAACGCGTCCGAGCCGATCAGCGCCGTCGGCACCTGCGCGGTGATGCAGACCATGGGAATCGAGTCCATCAGCGCATCGGTCAGGCCGGTGACTGCATTGGTTGCGCCGGGGCCCGAGGTCACCAGCACCACGCCGACCTTGCCGGTCGAGCGGGCATAGCCCTCTGCCATGTGGGTCGCGCCCTGCTCGTGCCGGACGAGGATATGCACCACCTTGTCCTGCTGGAACATGGCATCGTAGATCGGCAGCGCGGCGCCGCCGGGATATCCGAAGATATGCTCCACCCCCTGGTCGGTAAGCGCCTGGATCACCATTTCGGCGCCCGTCATCTGCTCGGCCATCGTCATTTCCTTCCTTCCCAGCGCCCGCCCGAGCTCTGCTCGGCTTTGCGGGTGGGCGGTGCTACCGCCTTCTGTGCCTCAGGCCCGGATGGTCCGGACCCCTGTTCGTCATCCCGGCCGCTCGCGGAATCCCGGGTAATAAAAAAGGCCCCGTTCGGGACCTTGTGGCGCGCATCGACCTATCGCGGGAGTGTTATCCCACGTGCTCGATGCGCCTCGGTACTACAAGAATGGTCTGCACGGATGTGCCCCTGCGTCGTTTGGCATGACTTAGGCGCAGAGCCGACCTTGAGTCAAGCGGCAAGAGGCGCCCGGCGCATCGCCCTCACAGATCCGGGGCGGTCGCGCTCCATCAATCCATTAACCTTCTTCATGCAAGGATTATCAGGTGCTTCCGACCCTTCGCCCAAGCATTGGCGAGAGTGTCGCACCCGTTTTGGGACGAAATTTATCTGAAGCTTAACTTCCGGAAACGAAGTTGGGCGCTCGGCATCGGAGGCCAGAAGGTTTCCGCACATGACGAGGATCGTATGGGTAGCCCTGCCCGTCCGGTCCCAGGGGTACCAGGGCAAGGGATTACTGGCCCATGCGGCTGATCGTCGGGACTATTCTGATCCTGGTCTGCGTCTTTGGCGGATACTCCGCGATGGGCGGCCATCTCGAAGTGCTTTGGCAGCCCTTCGAGGCCGTGATCATTCTTGGCGCCGCGATGGGCGCCTTCGTCATCGGCAATACCGGTCCGGTGCTCAAGCAGAGCCTCAAGGTGTTCGGCACCCTCTTGAAGGGGCCAAAATACAACAAGGCCGCCTATGTCGAGCTTCTGGGTCTGCAGTTTTCCATCTTCAAGCTGATCCAGTCCAAGGGCGTGCTCGCGCTGGAGCCGCATATCGAGAACCCCGAAGGGTCATCGATCTTTACGCAGTTCCCCACGTTCATGAAGGACCACCATGCGGTGGAGTTCATGTGCGACTATCTGCGCATGGTCACCCTGGGGACGCGCGTCGTGCACGAGATGGAAGCGCTGATGGACGAGGAACTCGAGACCCACCATCAGGAGCAGGAGCGTCTGGTATCGGCGATCCAAGGCCTTGCCGACGGCACGCCGGCTCTCGGCATCGTCGCCGCCGTGCTGGGCGTGATCAAGACCATGGGCTCCATCAGCGAGCCGCCCGAAGTGCTTGGCCACATGATCGGTGGCGCGCTCGTCGGTACCTTCCTCGGCGTGTTCGTTGCCTATGGCTTCTTCGGCCCCATGGCGCAGTCCCTCAAGAACACCTTCGAGGCCGAGTCCAAGTACCTTCTGTCGATCAAGATCGGGCTTCTGGCCCATATGTCGGGCAATGCGCCCTCCATAGCCATCGAGTTCGCTCGCAAGTCGCTGATGTCGGAAGTGCGTCCGACCTTCGCTGAAATCGAAGAAGCCACTGCCAACCTGCCGGCACCGGCATAATCCACCCGAGGGCCTGAGCCATGGCGAGCAACGACCAACCCTTCATCATCAAGAAGGTCAAGAAGGCGGCCCATGGCCACCACGGCGGTGCGTGGAAAATCGCGTACGCCGACTTTGTGACGGCGATGATGGCCTTCTTCCTGCTGCTCTGGCTCGTCTCGATGACGACTCCGGAGCAGAAGAAGGGCCTCGCGGATTACTTCGCCCCGCCAAACGTGTCCGAGAGCATGAGCGGCGCCGGCGGCGTCATGGGTGGTCAGGCGTTCGACGAAAACGGCGCAAAAGTCTCCTCCGATTCCCGTATGGATGCGCTTACCGCGCCGGAAACCTCGGCCGCCGGGCCGAAAGTCGCTGCCAAGGGTGGTCTCGGCGAAATCGGCGGCAGTGAATTCGAGGCGAGCAAGTCGGCCTCGGTCGACATGAAATCGAAATGGAACCAGGATTTCCACGGCGCGGCCACCAGCATCAAGCAGGCCTGGCAGGCCATGCCCGATATCACCAGCATCGACGACAACCTCTCCGTCACCGAGACCGATGAGGGCCTCGATATCCAGATCATGGATCGAGACGGCCGGCCGATGTTCCCAGAAGGTTCGAAGTTCCCCTACGAGACAACCCGCCAGGCCATCGCGTCGCTTGCGCCCATTCTGCAGCGGCTCGGCGCCCAGATCAGCATCTCGGGACATACGGCTGCGGGCGCGGTCTACAACAATCCCCGATATGGCGCATGGGACCTGTCGCTCGATCGGGCCAATGTCGTGCGCGGTATCCTCGGCGAGTTCGGCCTCACCGATGATCACATCTCCACTGTCTCAGGCAATGCCACTGCCAAGCCGTTGTTCCCCAACGACCCCTATCTCGCAGGCAATGGCCGCATCGAGATCACCGTGCACTACGCGCCGCCAGCGGTTCCCGCTGACCTGAAACCGTAAGTCAGGTTTCACCGCTACCGCCCGCGAACGGGGGGCATCCGCCACCCCTTGCCGGAACTCTCCGGGCACGCGGTGGCGGATCGTCCCTCTTTCAGGCAACAGTGCCGTTCGGCAGCGGCGTTCCGGGCGCAACCAGGTTCTGGTCCTTCAGCGCAGCCCAGAATCCTGACGGGATACTCGTATTCCACCAGGCGAGGATACCCTCGAGTTCGGGCACCGATTTGGGTCCCGTCAGCACCGAGACCACCACGTCGTGGGCGGTGCCGAACTGCAGAGCGGCAGCCCCGAGCGGAATGCCGAACTGGTCGGCAACGGCACGGAGCTTGCCCACCTTCTCGGCGATATGCGGCGGCGCCTTCTGGTAGGCGCCGTTGGTCGGCCCCCACACATCGGTGCCGGCGAGCACGCCAGCGGCAAAGGGGCCGGCTGCGATCACCGAGCTGCCATGCCTGGCGCAGGCGGGAAACAGTTCCTCGATTGGAGACTGCTCGATCAGGTTGTAGCGATTGGCGACAAGGAACACGTCCCACTGCCCGATATCGAAGGCCTGCAGCAGCACCGGCACCTCGTTCACACCGAAGCCGATCGCCTTGACGTCGCCATTCCGGCGCAACTCGTCGAGCGCCTTGTAGCCGCTTGATGACAGGTCAGCCCAGTGCTTCCTGTTGCCCTCCTCGCCGTGCGATTGCACCCCGATATCGTGCACCAGCAGGATTTCGACATGCCCGAGCCCCAGCCTCTGCAGCGAGTGCTCGTAGGATTTCATGATCGCGTCGTAGCTGTAGTCGTAGCGGATTTCGAATGGGAACGGGTAAGTCCAGTTGCGCGGCACTGTGCGCGTCGCCTCCGAGCGTACGGGCGTCAGCAACCGGCCGACCTTGGTGGAGATCGCCACATCGTCGTGGCGATAACGCAGCGCGTCCCCCATCAGGCGCTCGGAGCGGCCATCGCCATAATGCGGCGCGGTATCGTAATAGCCGATGCCAGCGTCGAGCGCGCGCGACACCAGCGCGCGAGCCTGCTCGTCGGGCACCTCATTTCCCATCATGCCCGAGAGTGTCGCGCCCCCGAGGCCAAGCTCGGTCAGCTCGAGGCTGGTTTTGCCCACACGGCGCTTCTTGAACTTGGCATCACTCATCGTCAGACTCCTCGAACCGATGCGGCGGACACTGACATGTCAGTGCCCGCCGGTAAAGTTCGGCCAAGGTCTAAAGCGTCCGCACGACGCGGGTTTACCCGCGCGGGAAAAGCAGCTGCGGTCTTCCGGTGCCAGAGCCACCCACGACTAGATCATTTCACGTTTTGTCTGAAACGTTGAAATGGTCTAAACCATTGTTTTGTCAAACCTATACCAGCCAGTCGGAATTGGCTGCGAGGCTCGCTATCGTGGTGTTGTCGATAGTGGTGTAGATGTCGGCCCCTGACGCGTCGGTCGTGTGGATGACCACGTTCGTGCCAGATTGTGCCACGTCGATGCCCAAGGCCTTGAAGCTGTCGCCGCTCGCAGCGGCTGCTGCCTTGAACGCAGCGTAGAAGGTCGCCGCGCTGCCTTGCGACGTCTGCCCGACATCGACGCGGTCGCCGTGCCTCACCACCAGGTCCTCGATCTCGTCGGCGCCCGATGAGAGCACGAACGTATCGGCACCTGAATGGCCACGCATCACGTCGTCCCCGGACCCACCGAACAGACGGTCGTTTCCGCCCTGCCCGTAGATGAGGTCGTTGCCTTCGCCACCATAGATCGCGTCGTCGCCGCCCCGGGCATAGAAGCGGTCGTTGCCGGCATTGCCATACAGCGTGTTGGCGGCATCATTGCCTGTCAGTGCGTTGTTCAGCGCATTGCCATGGCCGTCGATTGCCGCGCTGCCGGTCAGGTCCAGGGCCTCGGCGTCGGAGGCGAGGCGAAACGTGAACGCCGAGTGGATGCGGTCGAAGCCCGCACCGGAAAAGACAATATCTGAACCCGATTTCACGGTGATGCTGTCACTGTCTTCGGAGCCGAACAGCACTGTCGGCACGGCACCGAGCTTCGCGACCGAGATCGTGCCATCCGCAAAGCTGAGCGTTTCGATGCCGCTCAGCGTGTCGCAGCCATCGGGTTTGACCACCAGCAGATTGCCGGCGGCATCACGACCCAGAACATATTCCGATCTCGCCAGCGCGTAGTACAACGTGTCCGTGCCCATGCCGCCGTCTATCCTGTCAATGCCGGCCGAGGCATGGATCAGGTCATTGCCCCTGTCGGCAAAGAGCAGGTCATTGCCCTTGCCGCCCACCAGCGTATCGGCCCCCGCCCGCGCGTAGATCTGGGCGCCGCTGCTGTCAGCCACAAGCACTTCGGCCTTGTTGGTCCCTGTCACGTTGCGAAACGTCACCGTATTCTGGCTGAGGTCCGTCGCGGTTCCATAGGTCGTGCCCGTCGCGTTGACGAAGAGCGTCGGCGACATATAGCCGGCTTCCGTCTCGGTGCGCAGCGAGTTCAGCACTGTCACCACGTTGCCGTGGTCGGGCCCGCCGTGGAAATTGATGTCGCGATTGGTAGCCTCGACCGTGATCAGGTTGTTGGCCTCGCTCGTCCAGCTGGCGAACAGAACTGCATGGCGGGTATCATAGGCTTCGAGCCCATCGAGCTTGCTGTCATAGAGCGCCCGGAGCTGGAACGCGTAGCCGTTGCCACCATCGCCCTTGTTGAGTGCCCCATCGACCTTCAGGTCGTCGCCTTCGATGAAGATCGACTGCGCGAAGGTGAAGCCATTCGATGGCGCGTTGACGACATCGATATCCTTAAGCGTCACATGCGCGCTGGCCGATACGGAGATGACGTTTGAGCGGTCATAGTCCTTGTCCAGGTTCTCGAAGACCCCGGGATCCGGGTTCTTCAAACCGCTGTCGACGGTAAAGCCCCCGAGAGTGACATTCTCGGTCACTTCCATCTTCGCGACGGAGGCCCCGGCTGAGAAATCGAACGCCACGCCATTGGCGAGGGTAACCGTGTTCCCCTCCACTGAGACAACCTGCACCATCGAGGTGCGCAGTGCCTTCTCCCCGTCCCAACTCGTCGATGCAGCGAGCGACTTGAGGAAGGATGGAGTATTGGGTGTGGTGATCCAGAGGTAGTCGCCGGCCGTGATTCCCGCCGTGCTCGCAAGCGACAGGCTCGTCGCGCTTTCCGCCGCGTAGGCGGCGAGTGTCGTTGGCGTGGTGAGCACCGTCTCATCGATCGGCGTGCCGATCCGGAACGCCCCACCCACGACAGCATCGCCGGTCAGCGTGATCGTCGTCTTGTCGGGGCCCGCACCCACGAGCTTGATGTCGCTGCGGCTGATCACGACCGTCTGGTCGAAGCGGTAGCTCCCCTGGGAGAGGTAGATAGTGGCGCCATTGGGCGCAGAGTCGATGATCGACTGCAGTTCTGCAGCCGAAATCGAGGGGCTGACGGAGATCATCAGGAACCTTTCGCAAATCTCGCTAGGGCGCCTTCAGGATGGGTCCTTCAACCTCTCCGCAATGAAGGCGCGACAACACAAGGGCCAGAACAACGCCTGCAGACCCTGCGGCCCGCCACGTCATTCCGTTTGCGAATGCCCCCCGGCGCATCGCTGCACATGACCCTGAGGCCGCGACATGAATCGGCATTATTCGCGGTCGAGCGAATTTGGTTCAAATTGTCGCGGTCGGGCCACCCGGTTGAGGTACCGAAGCAAATCGGGCTCCACTGCCGGTGAGGGTAATGGAGCCCGACAATATTGGCCGCGAAATGACTGAAGCTGGGCCTTACAGCGACTTGATTGTGAACGGCTTCTCGTCGTCCCACGCAACGGCGTTGCGGAGCGGCAGGCCAAACTGGCTCTCTTCGATCTCGAAAACATCTCCCGGCTCGGTGCGCACGCCGTCGGCGAAGCTCAGCGTCGCGGTACCGAACATGTGCACATGGATATCGCCGGGGTGGCAGAACAGGTCATACTTGAAGTGGTGGTATTCGAGGTTGGCGATGGTGTGGCTCATGTTGTCCTCGCCGGAGAGGAATGGCTTCTCCCAGATCACCTTGCCGTCGCGCAGGATACGGCTCATGCCCGACACGTTGCGCGGCAGATCGCCGACGCGCAGTTCCGGCCCGAAGCTGGCCCAGCGCAGCTTCGAATGCGCCAGATACAGATAGTTGACCCGCTCGGTTACGTGGTCCGAGAACTCGTTGCCGAGCGCAAAGCCCAGGCGGTACGGGGTGCCATCCTTGCCGATGTAGTAGAGCCCGGCGATTTCAGGCTCCTCGCCCGCATCCTTGGCAAAGCTCGGCGACGGGATCGGCGCACCCGGGTTGGCAATGATGTGGCCATTGCCCTTGTAGAACCATTCGGGCTGCACGCCCTTTTCGCCCGGCGCGGGCTTGCCGCCTTCGAGGCCCATGCGGAACATTTTCATCGAGTCCGTGAGCGGCGCCTCGGCCTGCTGCTGGTTAGCCTTGTGCATGGCGTCGCGCGTCGAGGCAGAACCCAGATGCGTCAGGCCCGTACCCGTCACGCAAAGATGCGCCGGATCGGGATGGTCGATCGGGGCGAGCAACCGGCCTTCACGCGCAAGCGCTGCCTTGTCGACGGTGCCGCCAAGCCCCTTCTCGATCACCAGGGCACGCAGCGTCAGTCCGCGCTCGGCAGCCTCGGCAGCCAGAGCGTACACGCTCGCTGCGCCCGTCACCACACTGGTCGCGCCACCCTCGGTAACGGCAACGGCGCGGCTGCCATCGGCAGCGATGAACTGGATCAGGTGCATGGACACTCCCCTCAATGGCTTTGCGCCCCTATAGCGCACCCTCCGCCGGCATGCATTCGTTATTTGGGATAGGGCATGTCCCGCGCTTTACCCCGGGGCCGTGAGGGTCCACGGTCACCGCACTGCACCGGCCCAGTCGATTCGGTCCCTCCGGAATCGGTATTTGTTCTCTTTTTGTCCCTTGACGTGGGTGAAACAAACTGAGAACACTTCAAGTACGTTCACTGCACATTTGCCCGGTTTGCACCGCCGGGGCCGAAATGAAATAAGGAGACCGAAGTGGCTGCTGCAACACCTTTGCGCGTGGTTGAGGGATCTATGGACAAGGACAAGGCGCTCGCTGCGGCGCTGAGCCAGATCGAGCGGAATTTCGGCAAGGGCACGGTGATGCGCTTTGGCGAGGGTGCCATTGCGCAGGTGGAGGCGATTTCCACCGGCTCGCTCGGGCTCGATATTGCACTGGGCATCGGTGGTCTGCCGCGTGGCCGTATTGTCGAGGTGTTCGGCCCGGAAAGCTCGGGCAAGACGACGCTGGCGCTGCATGTGGTTGCCGAGGCGCAAAAGGCTGGTGGCACCGCCGCCTTCATCGATGCCGAGCATGCGCTCGATCCGATCTATGCCCGCAAGCTCGGTGTGAAGGTCGATGAACTGCTGATTTCTCAGCCCGACACAGGCGAGCAAGCGCTCGAGATCGCCGATACGCTGATCCGCTCCGGCGCGGTCGATGTGCTGGTGGTCGACTCGGTGGCGGCCCTGACCCCCAAGGCGGAACTCGAAGGCGAGATGGGCGATTCCATGCCGGGCCTCCAGGCCCGCCTGATGAGCCAGGCCATGCGCAAGCTCACCGCCTCGATTTCCAAGTCGAAGGGCATGGTGATCTTCATCAACCAGATCCGCATGAAGATCGGCGTGATGTATGGCTCGCCGGAAACGACGACGGGTGGCAATGCGCTGAAGTTCTACTCGTCGGTTCGCCTCGATATCCGCCGCGTCGGCGCCATCAAGGACCGCGAGGAAGTCATCGGCAACCAGACGCGCGTCAAGGTGGTGAAGAACAAGCTCGCCCCGCCGTTCCGCCAGGTCGAATTTGACATCATGTATGGCGAAGGCATCTCGAAGACCGGCGAATTGCTCGATCTCGGCGTCAAGTCCGGCGTTGTCGAGAAATCCGGCGCCTGGTTTTCCTATGACAGCCAGCGGCTCGGCCAGGGTCGCGAGAATTCGCGACAGTTCCTCAAGGACAATCCGGCGGTCGCCGATTCCATCGAGCACTCGGTGCGGCAGAGTTCCGGTGTTCTGTCCGAGGCGCTGCTTGTTGGCCCCGATGCCGCCGAAGGCGATGACGGCGAGCCGTGAGTTTCCCTGCTCCCATGCGGGATGAGCTTTGAGGCGCCTTCGGGCGCCTCTTTGTTTTCTGGGGGTGGCTTTGCCGGCGTTTCAGCGCGCTCTGAGTCACACCGGCGGCGAGCCTGAAATCCCGCCGCTCACAACTCACGGCCGCGACGATATCTCAGGCTGTGTGCCGGCCTTCGCCGGCATGACACCGAGAGTGTGGCACCATCTCGCCCATCCACCGGGTCACCCCGGCGCAGCCTGAAATGTCTCTCCGACTGCAAAGCGGCGCGAGACTTCGCTGATCGAGCTTTTTGGTCAGCATCCCCGTCGCGTGCTTGTCGAACGACGGACCACGAGGTCACGGCCAGTCCGTGCCTCGGTTGACCTCATGGTCAGCGTCCTCATCGTGAGCCTGTCGAACGACGAACCACGAGGTCGTGGCCAAGACACCATGACAACTCGGCACGAGGTCGTGGCGATGCTCAGCCCAACCCCGTCACCGTTTCGAGATAGTGCTTCCTGATCCCGAAGACGGCCTTTGCCGCCCTGAATTTCTCCAGTGCCCGCTTGTCGCCCAGGCCGCGCTTCGTGGCGATCAGCATGACATTCTTCGGCGTATGCTGATCGGAGATGAATTCAACCGCCTTCACCTCGTAGCCGAAATGCTCGAGGACAAGTACGCGCATTGCGTCCGTCACCATCTCGGCCTGACGCTCGAGAAAGATGCCGTGCCGCGTGGCGAATTCCAGCGGGCTCTCGATATTGGCGGCTTCCATCTCGCGGCGGATCTGTTTGTGGCAGCAGGGTGCCACCACAATCGCCCGCGCGCCGGCGGCGATACCCTTGCCGATGGCATCGTCGGTCGCCGTATCGCAGGCATGCAGCGCAATCAGCACATCGGCGCCCGTCGCGTCATGATCGGCGATGGTGCCCGGCACGAAGCTCAAGCCATCGAGCCCAGCCGCGCCAGCCACCCGGTTGCACAGTTCGGTCAGGTCGCGGCGGAACTCGACGCCCACCACCTGGGCGTCGCGGCCCAACTCGCGCGCCGCGTAATCCGCCACCGCGAAAGTCAGGTAACCCTTGCCGGCACCCATATCGACAATCTTCGGCACCTTGCCAGCCGGCAGGCTCTCCAGCACGGGCGCCAGCAGTTCCACATACCGGTTGATCTGGCGGAATTTGTCGCCGGCCGATTTCAGCACCTCGCCCTTGTCGTCGGTGACGCCCAGCGCTTGGAGCCACGGTCGATCCGCCGGTACCGGGCGGTGCTTTTCGCGATCATGCCCGAGCACCGGACCCGCCTTTGAGCTCGGCGCGGCGCGCTTCAGCTTCGGCCCCTTGCCCTGCGCATCGTAGCTCACATCCGCATCTGTGGCGAACACGAAGCCCTGCCGGAAGCCGACCGCAAGCCACGCACCTACCCGGTCGAACGCCGCATCGGCATCAAGGTTCTCCTGACGATCCTGGGTTTTCGTATGCAGCACGAAGCCGAGCTTCAGCCCGGATTTCAGCGCCACCGGGCGGATATCGACGCCGGTGAGCCCGCCGCTTTCCTTCGTTGGCATGCGCAGCGTGGCGCGCACGAGCGTCCCGGCCGCGACGGCCTCGCGAAAGGCGGACAAGAACTGCTCAAGCTTCGAAAGGGACTGATCCATCGGCCCGATATAGGCGCTTCAGCCCGAAATGGCTATCCGCCGGGACTCCCTCGACGCCGGTGCCCCGCCGTCCCCACCGCAGCTCTCTCCACTGCGCTTCCATGCGGCGACAATCAGGTGGGCTGCGACACCTTGCCGAGCACGTCCTTGACCTTGGAATTGATCTGGTCGAGCGAATAGGGCTTGGGCAGGAATTCGACGCTCTGGTTGTCGGCGATGTCCTGCCGCACGCTTTCCTCGGCATACCCGGATACGAAGATCACCTTGAGATCGGGCATCTTGCGACGCACTTCGCCGAGCAGCGTAGGTCCGTCCATTTCGGGCATCACCACATCCGAAATCATCAGGTCGATCTCGTAATTGATGTCTTCCAGCACCTCGAGCGCCTCGTCGCCGGAGGCGGCCTCGAACACCTCGTAGCCGGTGGCCCGCAGCGCCCGCGCCGAGAAGGCCCGCACCGAATCCTCGTCTTCCACCAGCAGGATTCGCTCGTGCCCGGTCAGGTCCTTCACCTGCGCCTGCACGACCTTCACCGGCGTCTCGCCCTCGGCGGGAATGTGGCGCGGCAGGAAGATGCGGAAGATCGTGCCCTTGCCCAGTACCGATTCCGGGTAGATGAAGCCGCCTGTCTGCTTGATGATGCCGTACACCGTCGAAAGCCCCAGACCGGTGCCCTTGCCCAGTTCCTTGGTCGAAAAGAACGGCTCGAAGATCTTCTCGAGAATTTCGGGTGGCATGCCGGTACCGGTATCCTCGACCTCGATCAGCACATAGTCGGCAGCCGGCATGCCGGTATAGTTGAAATTGCCGGAGTCGGTCTCCATGACGTTGCGGGTGCGGATGGTGATCGCGCCGCCGTTCGGCATGGCGTCGCGCGCATTCACCACCAGGTTCACCACCACCTGCTCGAGCTGCACGAGGTCAGCCTTCACCGGCCACACGCCCTGCTGGTGCTCGACCGAAAGCGTGATCTGCTCGCCGATCAGCCGCTTCAGCAGCACCGTCAGATCATCGACATGGCCGGGAATCTCAAGAACCTGCGGCCTGAGGGTCTGCCGGCGCGAAAAGGCGAGCAATTGCCGCGTCAGTCCGGCCGCGCGGTTGGCGCTGTTCTTGATCGACATCAGGTCGGCGAAGCTCGGGTCACCCGGCTTGTGCTTGAGCAGGAGCAGGTCGGCAAAGCCGATGATCGCGGTCAGCACATTGTTGAAGTCATGCGCCACGCCGCCCGCCAGTTGGCCGACCGCCTGCATCTTCTGCCCCTGGGCGAACTGCGCCTCGAGTTTGCGCTGTTCGGTCATGTCGAGCGCATAGATGTTGACACGCTCGGGCGAGCCGGCCAGTTCCTCCGAGCCGGATACGTAAAGCCGCACGGCCAGATCGCCGCCGCTCGCCAGCGCCGCATCCACCGGGTCGATGCTCGAGCGCTGTTCGAGTGCCGCTGCCACGGCCCTGCCGAAGGCTTCGCGCGCGCCTTCAGCAAGCAACCCGGCCATTGGCCGCTGGTCGATCGAGGCCTCGCCACCCGCCCAGCCGAATATCCGGCTGAACGGCGCGTTGGTCCGCACGATCCGTCCGGCCGCATCCAGCGTCGCAATGGCGAAGGGCGTATCGTTGAAGAAGCGCGAGAACCGTACCTCCGAGGCGCGCAGCGCCTCTTCCTTGTCGGCCCCCTGTCGCCGGTCGAGCACCAGTGTGCGGGTCTCGCCAAGTTCGCCATCGGCGAGCCGGGCCGCGCGATGCATCAGGCGCACCGGGAAAGTCGTGCCGTTGCGCCGCACCAGGTCGATATCGATGATCTCGGTGCGGATTTCGCCATCCGAACGGCCGCGCATCAGCAGGCTGGCGCCATCCCCCCGCACGATGTCCTCAAGCGCTATGCTCGCCGTCTCGAACTCGGCCAGGTCGTAACCAAGCCAGTCTGCCAGCGTCGAGTTGAGATACTGGATCTGGCCGCGTGCATCGGCGGAAAAAAAGCCGGCAGGGGCATGGTCGAGATAATCGATCGCGCGCTGCAACTCGTCGAAGGCATTATCCTGCCGCTCGCGGTCGCGGGAGATGTCTTCCACCGTCCACAGCACAAGCGGCTTGCCGCCCGCATCGCGTTCGGGCAGCGCTCTGACGCCGATCCGGTACCATGCGAGCCGCCCTGCCCCGGAACTGCCGCCGAGCCCGCCCGTCAGGCAGATATCCTCGAGCGCCGGGCGGCCATCGCGGGCCGCGCGCGCGATCCGGTAGATCGCCTCGCTTGCCTCGGGCTGGCCGGCAAAGAGCCGCGGCACCGACACAGGTACGCCGTCATGCAGCCCGCCGGCGAAATTGCCGTATTGCGCGTTCGCGTAACTGATATGCCCGTCGCGGTCTGCTACCAGCGCGCCGAAGGGAAGGCTGTCGACGATGGCGCGCGATAGCGAGGAAGGGTCCTCCCCGGCGCCAAAACGGAAGAGTCCGGCCGCCAGCGCGAACAGACAGAAAACCCCCACTACCGCCAACAGGCCAAGGAACACGAGGATCAGGTCCGCGGGGATGCGCTCACCCATCAGCGTCAGCGCCAGAGCCACCGCTATGAAGCCTGCGGCAAGCAGCACGACGCGCCACAACCCGCCAGCCGATCGGGCGCGATTGAGGACTGGTTTTGGATAGCTGTCCTCGTCGAGCGGCGAAGGTGCCATAAGCGTTGTCTGTCCCCCGGCCAAGCGTCGAATCAAGCCAATTCACCTCTAGCAAATGGCCCCGTCCAAGGGGAGCGCTTTGGCGGTTTTCCCCGCTCACGGGCTCGGTAACGCGTCATATCGGCCTCAGGCACCTGGCCGCCAGCCGGTCCGCTGCTTGAGGCGCATCACAAAGCCGATCACTTCGGCCACAGCCTTGAAGTGCTCGGTGGGGATGGTTTGCTCCACATCAACCGCCTTGTAGAGCGCGCGGGCGAGCGGCGGGTTCTCGACAATCGGTACCTTGTGCTCCTCGGCCACGGCGCGGATCCGCAGCGCCACCGCATCGGTCCCCTTGGCGACGCATTTGGGGGCCGCCATGCCCTTCTCGTATTTCAGCGCTACGGCGAAGTGGGTCGGGTTGGTCACCACAACGGTTGCCTGCGGCACGCTCTGCATCATGCGCTTCTTGGAGCGCTCCATGCGGATGGATCGGATGCGCCCCTTAACATGCGGGTCGCCTTCCTGTTGCTTGTACTCGTCCTTCACTTCTTGCAGCGTCATCTTGAGCCGCTTCCACCAGCGGTTGCGCTGATAGATATAGTCGACGATTGCGATGAGCGTGACGATCGCCAGCACCGATGTGAAGATGCTGATCGACAGATCGAGAGAGGCCCCCAGAATGCCGGCAGGTTCGAGCGCCGCCATTGCCTCGAAACTGTCGATCTGCGGCGCGAGCACGAACCAGAGCACGCCCGAGACCAGGGCAATCTTGATCAGGCCCTTGACGAAGTTCACCAGTGCCTCGGCACCGAACAACCGCTTTGCGCCCTCGATGGGGTTGACCTTGGAGAATTTCGGCTTGATCGGCTCGGTCGAGATCAGCGGCGCGTGCTGCACAAGGTTGCCGACCACCGCAAAGATAGTGAGTACGATCGAGGGTATCAGCGCCACCAGCAGGATGGATACGGCAAGCCCGGTCCAGAACTGCGTCAGCGCCGCGCCACCCACCTCGTAGCGGTCGGCGTTGGCCAATAGCCCGCGAAATGCATCGAGCAGGCCCTGGCTCGTCGGCACCGCCAGCATGGCGAAGACCAACGCCGAACCCGATAGCAGAAACCAGGTACTCACCTCCTGGCTCTTCACCACATCGCCACGCTCGTGCGCGTCACGCAGGCGCTTTTCCGACGGGTCTTCGGTTTTTTGTTCCTGTTCCGGTGCGTCGTCGCTCAAAGCGTCCCTCCCGCACCGCGCAGCATCGCGAGCACTTCCTCGAAATGCGTCAGGAACAGCCCCATCATCACCGCAAGCAGCAGCATCATCAGGATGAGCCCGACGCCGACCGTCGCCGGCATCGTGATAAAGTACACCTGCAGCTGCGGCATCAGCTTGCCGAGGATGCCCATGCCAAGGTGGAATACCAGGCCGAACACGATGAATGGCGCCGACATCTGGATGCCGATGACAAAGCTCTTGGCCACGCTGTCGAGCACCGCGGTCGCCGCATCGCCCATCATCAGCGGCACCGAGGGCGAGAACACCTTGTAGCTTTCATAAATCGCCGAAATCGCCACATGGTGCAGGTCGGTCGCAAAAATGAGCGTCACGCCCAGCATCGAGATGAAGGCGCCCACAAGCGCGCCCTGAGCGCCGGCATTGGTCGGGTCCGCCGCCTGCGCGGCCGAGAGGCCCGCCTGGAAGGCGATGATCGAGCCGGCCGTCTGCGCGCTCGTCACCGCGAGTCGCGCGATGGTGCCGATGATGAGGCCGATGATGATTTCGTGGCCGAGCGCGACCGCCAGTCCGGCCAGCGACTCCGGCATCCGCGGAAGCAACTGGGAAACAAGCGGATAAAGGACAAAGCTCAAGGCGAGCGCGAAGGTGAGCCGCAGGCGCGCCGGGATTGTGCTTTCCCCGAGCGCCGGGATCAGCATCAGGATGCTGCCGACCCGCGCGAAGACCAGCATGAACCAGAACGCCGTCTCGGGGAGCCAGTTGAGCGAGATCATCCGCCGGTCATGATCATGTCGGCCACCCGGTTCATGAAGCTGCCGAGCGTTGCGCCCATGAAGGGCAGTGTGAGAATCATGGTGACGAAGATCGCGAGGATTTTCGGCACAAACACCAGTGTCGCTTCCTGGATCTGGGTCAGAGCCTGAACGAGGCCAATGACAAGGCCAACGGCAAGGCCCACCAGCATGCTCGGCGCGCCGATCAGGATCATCACCCAGAGCGCTTCGCGCGCAAGATCGAGGACAATGGCGCCGCTCACGGCCGATACTCCGTCATTGCCCCACCCTCGCCACCAAGCCCGCCGAGTCGCAAGCGCCCAGCGGCGGCTTTCAACTCAGATCGGCATCCGCATGATTTCCTCATAGGCGGAAATCACCCGGTCGCGGACCGACACCATGGTATCGAGGGCGAGTTCGGTCTGGCTCAGCGCGGTCACCACATCAACCATGTCGCCCTTGCCATTGAGCATGTTGGTGGTCGCGGCATCCGAAACCCGACCCGAATCCACCACGCCCTGTACCGCCTGCCCGAGCAGCTTGGCGAAATCCTGACCGTCGGTAGCCGGATCGGCCGGGCCGGAAATGCCAGTTGCCGAATTGTTGATCAGCTTGGCGGCGCTGGCGTAGGCACTCGCGGCGGCATTGAATGGAATGGCCATGATGCGGATCAGCCTTTCAGGATGTCTAGGGTCGAGCCCAGCATCTGCCGGCTCACCGTCACGACGTTGAGGTTGGCCTCGTAGCTGCGCTGTGCCTGGCGCATATCCATCGTTTCAATCAGCGAATTGACGTTGGGATATTTCACGTAGCCGTTGGCATCTGCGGCCGGATGCCCGGGCTCGAAGCGCTCGTTGAAATCCGACTGGTCATAGGCAATGCGGCCTATTCTCACCACTTCACCACCCAACTCACGGTCGAGCTGCGATTCGAAAGTCGGTATCTTGCGCCGATAGGGATCCTCGCCTGCCGTCTTTCCGGCGGAATCGGCGTTGGCGAGATTCTCGGCGATCACCCGCATGCGCGCCGTCTGGGCGTGAAGCCCGGTAGCGGCAATTCGGATCGAAGAAAGAAAGTCATTCATCGCTCAGTTCCTCACGCCGACCGGCCAAGCGCCGTCTTCAACAGCTTCATCGAGCGCTGGTAGATTGTGGTCACCGCCTGGTAGTCCATCTGGTTGGTGGTGACCTTCATCATCTCGTCCTCGAGTGTCACGGCGTTGCCCTCGGGCGTCACCTCGAAGCCGTTCATCTGCTGTGCACCGAATGCGCCGCCACTGCTCGCGCGGGCCACAATGTGCCCCCTCTGCGTGGCCACGGTCGATAGAGCGATGCTTGGGCCGGCAGTCTGCTCGAGGGTGAAGCTCTTCAGGTCCTGCCCTTTGAAGCCCGGCGTCTCGGCATTGGCGACATTCTGTGACAGAAGCAGCTGGCGAGTCTGGTGCCAGCGCATCTTGTCGGTGAGGGCGTCGAAGAGGGCCAGCTTCATTTTTCCGTCACCGGATTCGGCGTTACTGGGCAAATCCTGCCCAGTAATGGTTAACCATGTCTTAACGACCTGTGCCATTGCGGGTCCGGACCTCGCAAAATCCGCTCCGGCGTGACACACTAGGCAAATGATGCCGCGCCGCCGGTCAGGCGGGCTCGCGGCTGGGAGGCGGCGATGCAGTTCCTTACAAGCCTTCTTACCGGCACCGGCAACGGACCAGTCACCTATGTGCTGGCGCTCGTCTTCGTCCTGATCCTTATCGTGCTCGGGCTCTGGCTGCTCAAGGCAACCATGAACACCACGGGCGCCTTGGTGCGTCCGCGCAGTCGGCGCCTGCAGGTGGTCGAGCAGGTGCCTGTCGACGCGCGGCGGCAACTGCTGCTCATTCGGCGCGATGGTGTCGAGCACCTCGTCCTTATCGGCGGCGCACAGGATCTGCTGGTCGAAAGCGGCATTCCGGTCGAGGCGGCGCCAGCTGCAACCGCAGCGCCCCTCCCGACCGAGACCCAGGCCACCCGCCCAGCAGTTGTCGTCAGGGCCACACCCAGTACGCGCCTCGATCACCTGCGCGACCTTACCCGCGGCACACTGGGGCGGAAGCCGACGCCGCCATCGACGCCGCAAGGCAGCACGTCGGGTCGCTTTTCGCTCCGCCATACGGGACTTCTCCGTCCCGTGAGCGTCATGGAGCCAGCTGTGATCCCGCTGCCGCCGATGGCTGGGGATAACCCGGCCCGGGGGCGGTCCGACTCAGCTAAGACAAGCCGGACAGGCGAAAACGGGCGGATGGAGAGTGACGCGAGCGGCCGCACAGGTTCCGGTGACAAGCGCCCGGATCTATCCTGACCGCACCGGGCCCACGCTCCGTCGTGGGGCGCCACTGCGGCGCGCGTTGTCCTGCCTCTGCCTGATCCTCGCCATAGGCCTCCCGGCCGTGGCCCTGGGCCAGGACATTTCGATCAACTTCGGCGACCAGCAGGGCGTCACCGCCCGGGCAGTGCAGCTCGTCGGGCTCATCACGCTGCTGTCGCTCGCGCCGTCAGTACTCGTGATGGTGACGAGCTTCACGCGCATCGTCGTCGTGCTCTCGCTGCTGCGCACCGCCATCGGCCTCACCACCGCGCCGCCCAACTCGGTGATGGTCAGCCTCGCACTGTTCCTCACGCTCTTCATCATGGGCCCGACCCTGCAGCAGAGCTATGACAACGGAATCGCACCGCTCATCGCCGGCACCATCGAGGTGCAGGAGGCGTTCAACCGCGCGGCGCAACCAGTGCACGATTTCATGGCCGCCAATGTGCGCCAGGAAGACCTGCAGCTGTTCTACGATCTGTCCGCGACGCCGCCCCCAGCCGATGCGGCGAGCATTCCGCTGCAGACCCTCGTGCCCGCGTTCATGATCTCCGAGTTGCGCCGCGCTTTCGAGATCGGCTTCCTCCTGTTCCTGCCGTTTGTGATCATCGACATGGTCGTCGCCTCGGTGCTCATGTCCATGGGCATGATGATGCTGCCGCCGGTGATCATCTCTTTGCCGTTCAAGCTGATCTTCTTCGTGCTTGTCGACGGCTGGCACCTCGTGGCGGGCGCGCTGGTCCGCAGCTTCGTGTCGGGGTAGTGCCTTACTGACCCTTACGCCTTCGGGGCCGCCGGGCCGCTCGGGGTCACAGCATCCGTGGGCGCATAAAGCTTCTTGTAGGCGCTCATGAACGCGTCGAGTGAATCCACCGCCGCCACTTCGGCGACGATCTTCGAGAATTCCTTGGCCTGCGGATTGATCTGGCTGGTCACGTAGTCGAACAGCGGCCACTCCTCGGATTTCGACATCTGGTCGGAGAATTTCGAGCGCACGCGCGCCAGGCTCAGCTTGTCGCCTGCCAGCACGTACCCCACTGCCGCCTTGATCACACCCATGCGCTCCTGCTTCGTCATCTGCACCGCGGGGTCCTCGGGCGTGTGCAGCACTTCGAGCAGGTTGGCGGCCTCGGAATAGTTCTTCGATTTCCAATAGCCATCGATGCGCAGCAGGTCAGTGTCGCGTCCCTTGAGCTTCGAGATCATGTCGAGCGCCAGGTCCTGCCGTCCGGCGTCAATCATGGCGCGCGCCTCGAGCACCCGCCGCTGCCGCTCAAGCTCTGGCGGCAATTGCGCAATGCGCGTGTCGCTCAGCACGCGCAGCGCCGCCTGGGGATCGCGGTCGGCGATGCGGATTGCCGCAAGATCGGCCGCCACCTGCGCCCGCCCGATGCCCTCGAGCCGGTTGTCGACTTGATATTGCAGCAGATCGCCCGCCTGCGCCAGCAGATCGACCTTCACCAGACGTCGCGCGAGGTTGCGGATCATCTCGTCACCGCGGGCGCCGGGGGGTGTCAGCTGGCGAAAATCGTAGAACAGCGCGAGCGCATCGACATCCGGCAATTGGTCGGCGCCGCCATTGAGAAACAGCCCCTCGAACTGTCGCTCCGCCTCATCGGCCAAGGCACTGATCGTCTCGTTTTCAGGGAAGTTCGCCGCCGCCTGCCGCACTGTATCGAAGCCGAGACGATAGTCCTTGTGCTCGAAGTAGAGCTGCGCGAGGAGGCTGTCCATCGACGCCTCGAGCCGGTCGCCGCGCCAGAGCAGCGCCTCGGCGGCAAGCGTCTGCGTCGCCTTGTCGAGGTCGATCCTGCCGTTCTTCTTTAGGATGGCGAGCGTGCGATACACCGCTTCCGCGCGGGTGGGGCGGACGTCGGTGGCGATCACCTGCCCGTAACTGTCCAGCGCATTGTCTTCCTGGCCCTCGAGCTCGGCGATCCGCCCCTGCATCAGCTGGAAGTGGCTCACTTCCTCGGAGTCGAGCTTGGCAAAATCGAGTTCGCCCATCAGCCGGATCGCCATTGCGGTGTCCTTGGTCTCGACGGCCGCACGGATCGCCGCGAACTTGAACCTGTGCTGCACCCACTCCGGATAGTTGTCGATCACCGCCTCCGAAGCGAGCGCATCGAGCCGAGCCCCGATGAAGTCACTCGAATCCGTCTTGGCGATCGTGCGCCACATCAGCGCATCGGCCTGTTGCGGGAAGTTGCCGGTGTTGAGCGTCGCAAGCGCATCGGTCGTGCGGGTGGCAAGCGTGTCCGCCATCGCGCGCAGCAGCTTGGCACGCGGTCGCAGATTGTCCGTCGCCAGGTCATTGCCGGCGACCCCCAATACGCCGATTGCCTCGTAAACGAGGTTGTTGGCGATATAGAGCGCCGCGAGGTCGAGCCGCCCCTGGTCGCGCAGGCGGCCCTCGCCACTCGACGCCTTGCTCATCTGCTCGGTCAGCCGCTCCGCCAGCCGCCGAGGGTCCTCTTCCTGCCACACGGTCAGGTCGACGAAGCTTTCGCGCCGGATCGGGTCCTGCCCGATATCGGCTGCGCGTGTGGCATCCACCGCCGAAAGGGTCAGCCCGCCAGCCGCCGAGATCACCGCATTCTTTTCGGCAATCGACACATCGAGTTCGTCATTGTTGGGCTTGATCACCAGCCCCTGCGCACTGCGCAGTGCGTCGAAATCCACATAGTTCAGGTCACGCGACAACCCGCGGGCCGGCGGCATCACCGTCACGACGCGCAGCGTGTCGCCCACCACCGGGTCGCGCAGGATGTGCACACCGCCCGGTCGCTCGACATCGGCCTTCATCGTGTAGGTGCCATCGGCCATGCGGACGCGGCTCAGCGTCATCGGCTCGGTGGCCGCCAGCAGCACGTCGCCAAGCGACAGCACCCAGCTGCGGCCCTCCGACGCCAGCGTCGCAAGACGGTCAGCCGAGAGATCGAGCCGCACTACCTTGGTATCGCCGGCCGGCAGCACTTCGAACGCCGACGCGATGGCCGAGAGTGCATCCGATGGGGGCGGCTGGTCGATGATCTGCGCGGTGTCGAACACCATCCATACGATATTGCCGCGCCGGAACACCGCAGCCGGCGTATCGGCGGCAAATGGGAAGGCGATGCGGACAGTATTGCCGACGACCGAAACCGTCGGCGACACGGCGCCGCCCGGGCTTTCGGTTCCGCCAAGGGCGATGGCCGTCCCGCCCTGCGCCTCCGGATCGTCGAAGTTCAGCCGCTTGTCCTTCTCGTTCTGCTCCTGCGTCGCCGCCGCGGCCAGCTTCTCGCGGGCCGCCTTCACCTTGGCCTCGAGTTCGAGGGCTACCTTCAGGCCCTCCTCTGGGTCGATATCGATATCGACGATGAAACTGCGTGGCCCCAGTTCATAAAAGCGCGGCACCACGTCTTCGCCGACATTGAGCACAACGCGCGAGCCGTTGGCCGACACGCTGTTCTTGGCGCCCTTGAAGGCTGACGGCAGGTCACCCTCGAGCGGATAGAGGTCGATCGACACCGGCCAGTCGAAGTCGATGGTCCCAGAACCGGGCGCCGCCACGAACTCGGCCTTTGTGTCCGCCGACCAGTCGAACTGCAACCGCAGGAAGGTCGGGTTCTCGCCCACCCGCACAGTGGCAGTGGGGTTGATGCGCTTGGCCTCGGCGGCCTTCTGGTCCTGCGCCGCCTTCTCCGCGGCCCGCTTCGCGCGCTCGGTCAACTCCGCCACCACCTCGGCAGGCAGCGCCGGAGGCAGGCCCTGCCAATTCGCAGGCAGCAGGTCGATGAACAATTTTTCGCCCGCTTCCATGCGGTTGATATTCACCGCATTGCGCAACCCGATGCGGATGCCCTTGTTGTCGGGGTCCACACGGGCGATTGTGGCATAATCCGGGATCGCGAGTTCGACATCGGGCACGAGTACGTCGACGGGCTGGTCGAAATTGATGGCGAGGACGCCATTCTCGTACTTCACCGAGTAGCTCGGCAGGTCGTTGCGGGTGGGAAACACCACGATCATGCGGGCATAGCCCTCTTCCTGCGTCACCAGCAACTGCGCCTTGTCCGCAGCAATGGCGGGCAAGGTCGACATCAGGACGAGCAAAAGCACTGTGACAGCGCGCCAGATTGGCGCGAGCCCTTTACCTCGCTGTGCCGCCCGAAGAATCATGCCGGCTTCTGCCGCCTGTGCCATCCTTCGGGCATCATAGGGTTTGGGGGCTTAACGTCCCGCTAACCGCCTTGATCAACCAAGCTGTTTCGGCCGGCGCCCGATCTTTGCTCGAAGAATGAAACCAGCACATGGACACGACCGATCCACTGTCGCTCTGTGGAACCGGAAAGGTGTTGCCGCTCTTGCCGGAAGCGTCCTAGTTGCCGACGATCTGCGGCAATTGCCCCAGGTCCGTAGCAGCCATGTCATTGTCCGCAACCGGCACGGCAGCCAGCGCGGCCGTCAGCGCCTCGGCCTTGGCCGGGTCCATCCTTGCAAGGATTGGGCCCATCTTGCGTGGGCTGATCGCCTTGGCGACGCGGGTCAGCGTCTCGAGGTCGAGCTGCCCGAGGATCAAGGCGGCATCCTTGGGCTTCATCTGCTCGTACATGGTTACGAGCGCTGCCATCTGCTGGCCATCCTCGGCCTTGGTCTGCAGCTCCTTTTGCGCAAGCTGCTCCTCAAGCGCCTTGAGCGCGGCGTTCTTTTCCTCAAGCTGCCTCTCGGTCGCGGCCAGCAATGCCTCGCGCGCGTCGAGCTCCGCGGCACGATTGTCGAGTTCGGTGCGGCGCTCACCCAAGCGCTCAAGGATCTGCGGCGTGCTTCCGGCAGTCGCATCAGAGACCGGCACGACTTCTCCGGCCCCGTTTGTCATCATCGGCAGGGCATCCCCCGACGCCGTTGTCGGGATGCAATCGGTCGCGGCGGCCGCCTCCCCTTCCGCCGCCTCACCGTACTCGCCCGATGCCTTGGCGTCGGAATGCCCGGCCTCAGCTGCCGCAGCGGCAGCGTCCGTTGGCGGACATGCAGTGGCGGCACCCTCGGCCGCCGGCTTTGCGTCGCCTTCGGCGGTGTGCTCGCCCTCTGCCGCGTGTTCGCCCTCTGCCGCGTGTTCGTCGGACTTGGCTTTGTCGCCTGATCCGCCATGGTCGCCTGATTCGGCCTTTTCCCCCTCACCAAGCGTCACGCTGGTGTCCTCCAGGGTCGGGCTCGTATCTTCGAGGCTCGGGTCGGACGGCAGTGACATTGTCGTGTCACCCCCCTCTCCGCCCGTGGCAGCTTCCTCGCCGCCGCCATGCCCACCGCCTCCGCCCGCGGCGATCGCCGCACTCGGGCCTGTCAGCACATAACCGTCACCCGAAAGGATCCCGATGCCCTTGAACAACAAGAGCGCCGCGCCGGCGGCAATCACCACCGGCAGCAGGCGGGGAGCCTTCAGTTGGGGGCGCTTCATGCTGCGTCACCCCGGATGCGTGGCCGTGAGGCCAGTTGTTCGAGCGCCAGAGCCAGCCGGTTCTGCTCGGGATGCAGTTCCACTACCGGGGTCGGCGCCATGCTCAGTGTCGCGGTACCCGACGGCGCTCGGGCCGCGCTGGTGATCCGGGCAATCTTGTCCATTACCTGCTGGCCGGCCGATACGTGCTGCGCCAGTTCCACCCCAAAGCGCTCGGCCTCGTCGAGCCGCGTCTGCAGCACCTGTTCGGCTTCAATGGCAGTGGTCTTCAGCTCCTTGATCGCGGAATTGGCGAGGTTGGTAGCGGTGATCAGGTCCGTGACCATTTTGCGCAACTGGTCGCGGTCTGAGTGGAGTCGCTTCAGGCGCCTATTCAGCACAACGCAGTAACCGATTGTTGTCGCCAGCAAAATCGCGACCAACGTTTCGACGATGAGACCGAACGGCAATCCGAACATCAGCGTGCTTCCCTTTGTTCGTCGAGGGCTTCGAATGCGGCCATGGTGACCTTGGGCGGGTTGAGCGGGCGGTTGACCCGCACCGACACGTGTTCGCCGATATGGCCCATGATCGCCTGGGTCAGTTCGATATCGCCGCAACGCAACCGCACGGGATCGGTTGGCGAGCGGTCGAACATCACGGTGTCGCCCGGCTTGAGGCTCAGCACGCGGCTCAGCGGCAGGTCCACTTCGTGAAGGATCGCATCGATCTCGACATCGGCCGAATAGATCTCGGTCGCGAGATGACCTTCCCAGATCGGGTCACGGCCGAACTTTTCGCCCATATACATCTGGAGCAACTGCTCGCGGATGGGCTCGATTGTGGCGTAGGGCAGCAGGATTTCGATCTTGCCGCCACGATCATCCATCTCGATCCTGAGTTCGATCAGGATCGCCGCATTGGCAGGACGCGAGATCGCGGCGAAACGCGGATTGGTTTCGAGCCGCTCGATCTTGAAGGTGACTTCGGTCAAGGGCTCGAAGGCCTTGCGCGTGTCCTCGAGGATCACCTCGATCATGCGCCGCGCCAGCGTCATCTCGATCGTCGTGTAGGGCCGGCCTTCGACGCGGATCGCAGCGCCAACGCGGCGCCCCCCCAGCAAGACGTCGATCATCGAATAGATCAGCGAGCTGTCGACCGTCAGCAGCCCGAAATTGTCCCATTCCTCGGCCTTGATAACCGAGAGGATGGCCGGCAGCGGAATGGAGTTGAGATAATCGCCGAAGCGCACCGACGAGATCGAGTCGAGCGCCACCTCGACATTGTCGGAGGTGAAATTGCGCAGGCTTGTCGTCGACAGCCGCACCATGCGGTCGAAGACGATTTCGAGCATGGGCAGGCGTTCGTAGGAAACCAGCGCCGAGTTGATCAGTGCCTGGACGCCGGTCAGTTCCTGGCTCGAGGAGGCGTTCGGGTCAAAACCCAACAGGCTGTCGATCTCGTCCTGGTTCAGCACCCGGTCGGTGTTCGTGCCCTCGCCATTGGCGTCTTCTGCCAGCATCGCCGCCCATTCGGGGGGGATGTCCTCCGGCGGGCCGTCGCCAATGGCGGGTGCGACGCCCGGATCCCAATCGTCGCTGAGCTTGTCCTGGTCGCCGGGCATTACTGCACCAGGATTTCTTTGAACAGGATAGCGTCCACCTGCTGCGGGAATATAGCGAGATTGACGCGGCGGCGCAGCTCTTCCTTCAATCGGTAGATCCCCGCCGACCCCTCGAGGTCGCTGAGGCGCAGTTCGCGCAGATAGACCTGGAAGGCGTCGATGACCTTGGCCATCCGTGGCTGGATCTCGGTCATCACCTCTTCATTCGCCACTTCGAGCGCGACGGTGAGCTTCATGAAGGCCGCATTGCCACCGGTTGCGTTGAGGTTCACCGTCATTGTGGGGAGGTTGAACACGAAGCCTTCGTGCTCGGCTGCCGCACCGTGCGCGTCGCCGTGAGCTTCCTCGGTTTTCGACCCGGACATCAGCATGAAGGCCGCGGCCCCACCGCCGAGCAACACCACTACCGCCGCCGCAATGGCGATCAGCATGATGGGCGGCTTCTTCTTGCCTTCGACTTCCGCGATTTCGGCTTCTGCCGCCATTTTCTCGAAACCCCCAGGGAAGCCGGCGCTGAACCGGCGATTCCGACACCTGACATCGAGCTAATGCGCAGAGAGTTAACGATTGGTTACAATCTGTGCCAAACCGGGCAGTTTTTGCCGGGTCGAAGTTACCGAGGTGTTGCACTCGGCAATTTTCGCCGAGTGAGCACTCCCTATAAATAATTGATTTTGCTTACAAACCTGCTTGGCATGGTTTCTGCAGTGTTAATGGCGAGCCTGCCGGCTTGGGGAAGTTGGCTGGTTCGGGGAATTAACCGGGGACTTTGCGCCATGGAGAATGCGCAGCTCATCAGCCTGTCGCGACAGGTGGCCTTGCAGCGCCAGATGGATGTTGTGGCGAATAACATCGCCAATCTCAACACCTCCGGCTTCAAGGCAGAGGATCTGCTTTTCGAAGAGTACAAGATGCCCGTCGCACGCGACCGGGACTTTGCCTTCGTGGATCAGCAGTTGAGCTACACGCAGGATTGGGCCACCGCTCACGACATGTCGCAGGGCGCCATGGTGCAGACCGGCAACCCACTCGATGTGGCGCTGGAGGGCGAAGGCTTCCTCACCGTGCAGACCCCTGCCGGCGAGCGCTATACCCGCTCCGGCTCGCTCGTCGTCAATTCCGAAGGCACGCTGGTCGATCTGGCCGGCAACGAGGTGCTTGGCGATGGCGGCCCGATCACCTTCACTGCCGCCGATACCGACATCAATATCGGCCGCGACGGCACCATCTCCTCCAGCCAGGGGATCAAGGGCAAGCTGGCGGTCGTCGAGTTCGCCAACCCGCAGGAGCTTGCTCGCGATGGCAGCAACCTGTGGTCGGGCGGTACGCCGCAGCCGGCCGCCGCGACCCGCATCATGCAGGGCTCCATCGAAAAATCCAACGTCTCGGGCATCAGCGAAATTGCGCAGATGATCCGTGTGCAGCGCTCCTACCAGAGCGTCGCCAGCCTGATTTCGCAGCAGGATGACCTGCGGCGCAACGCCATTCAGCGCCTCGGCTCGCTGTCGGCTTAAGGGAGCGAACACATGAAAGCCCTCTACATCGCTTCCACCGGCATGTCCGCGCAGGAACGCAACGTCGAAGTGATTTCCAACAACATCGCGAACATGCGCACCACCGGCTACAAGCGCCAGCGTGCGGAGTTCCAGGATCTGCTCTACCAGGCCCACCGCCGTGCCGGTGCCACCACGTCGGAGACCGGCACGCTGGTCCCCGCCGGCATCGAGATCGGCTCGGGCGTCAAGACGGTGGCCACCCCGCGCATCATGAGCCAGGGCACCGTCACCCAGACGGAGAAGGAACTCGATGTCGCCATCCGCGGCGAAGGCTTCTTCATGGTGCAGATGCCCGATGGCAACACGGCCTATACCCGCGATGGCTCCTTCGAGCGCGACGACACCGGCCAGCTGGTCAATGTCAACGGCTACACCATCTCGCCGGGCATCGTCATTCCGTCGAACGCCAATTCCGTCTCGATCAGCAATGACGGCACCGTGGAGGCCTATCTGGGCACCTCGACGACGCCGACGGCCATTGGCCAGTTGCAGCTCGCCCGCTTCGTCAATACCGCCGGCCTGCAGGGCATCGGCGACAACCTCTATCTCGAAACCGCCTCGAGCGGCGCCGCGCAGACCGGCACGCCCGATACCGACGGCATGGGCGATCTGCTTCAGGGCTATCTCGAAGCATCCAATGTCAACTCCGTCACCGAGATCGCCGACCTCATCGCTGCCCAGCGCGCCTACGAAATGAATGCGCGCGTCATCTCGGGTGCCGACGAGATGATGCAGTCCACGTCGCAGCTTCGCTAAGGGAGGGCTGAATGAAGTCGATCATGGCGCTGACCGCCGTTCTTGTCGCGCTGCAGGGCGCCGCCTTTGCCGCGCCAGAGCTGAAGCCCGAGATTCTTGTCACCGGCGAGATAGTCACCGTGGGCGATCTGTTCACCGATGCAGGCCTCCTCGCGGAGCAGCCGCTGTTCCGCGCGCCGCAGCCCGGCACCGCCGGCATGGTCAGCGTCGCCGCAATCCGCGCCGCGGCCAGCAAGGTCGGCCTCGCCGATTTCATCGCGGGCGACCTCACCTCGGTGCGCGTCACCCGTGATGCGACTCTTGTCGATGCCACCACGCTGAGCAGCCTTGTCGCGAGCGAAATGCTCGGACGCAACCTCGTGCCGGCTGGCGTCACCATCGATACGCGTTTCGATATTGCCCCCGAAGTCGAGGCCGCTGCAGAACCCGAGCCCGTCGCTCTCACCGATCTGGACTATGTGCCCGGCGGCCGCATCTTCACCGCCACATTTCGCGTCGCGGGCTATCAGAAACCGATGCGCCTCACCGGCCGCGTGCAACTGATGGTGGCGGTGCCGCATCTCAGCCAGACCATCGCCGCTGGCGACATCATCACCGCGGCCGATGTCGAGATGAAGCCGGTCGCCTACGAACTCGCGACCCAAACCGGCATCGACAGCCAGGCCGACGTTGTGGGCAAGGCGCTGCGGCGCAATGCCCGTGCCGGGCTGATGCTCAAGCTCTCCGACCTCACCGAACCCATGGTCGTCCGCCGCAACCAGCAGGTGACCGTGCTGCTGCGCACCGGCCCGATGACCCTCAGCGTCATCGGCACCGCGCTTGGCGACGCGGCTGCCGGGTCCCCGGTGCAGGTGATGAACACAGTCAGCCACAAGATCCTCACCGGCACCGCCACGGGCGCCGGCACCGTCGAAATCGCCGCCGGCCCTCGCACAGTTGCCGGCCTCTGATGTCCCCGCGAAAGGCCAACCCGATGCTCACGCTCCCCGCTTCCCTTTCCCGGCTCTTCCCGCTTGCCACCGCCGCGCTCGTCGCCGCAGGCCTCGGCGGCTGCTCGACGCTCGACAGCCTCGCCTCGGTCGGTGAAGCTCCGAAGCTGTCCGCTATTTCCGATGCTACCGCGCAGCCCGGCTATCGCCCCGCCTCCATGCCGATGCCGGAAGTGCAGGCGGCTTCCTACCAGCCGAACTCGCTGTTCTCGAGCCAGGCAAAGGGCTTCTTCAAGGATCAGCGGGCGCATCGCATCGGCGACATCCTCACCGTCATGGTCACCATCGACGATAGCGCGAAGATCTCCAATACCACCGCCCGCAGCCGCGACAGCGAAAGCGAAGGCAGCGTTGGCGGCGTGCTCGGCTCGATCTTTGGCGGCAATGTGCCGCTTGCCGATGTCGAGGCGAGCGGAGCCATCACCACCGCAGGCAGCCTCTCGGATACAGGCACAGGTTCCGTCAACCGCTCGGAGGCGCTGACCACGCAGGTCGCCGTGGTCGTCACGCAGGTTCTGCCCAATGGCAATCTCGTCATCGAGGGCCATCAGGAAGTGCGGGTGAACTTCGAAATCCGCGACATGATCATCGCCGGCGTCGTCCGCCCCGAGGACGTGCAGTCCGACAACACCATCGAAAGCTCCAAGATCGCCGAGGCCCGGATTTCCTACGGTGGCCGCGGGCAGATCACCCAGGTCCAGCAGCCGCGCTACGGGCAGCAGGTGGCCGACGCGATCCTGCCGTTCTAGCCTGAGTTTCCCCCTTCGCCTGCCGCGCGTTTCCCCCATAGGCGCGGCGGGCGGCCCGGATGCGATCCAGGAGGAGACCATCCACACAAGGGCGCAGCTTCCCCGGCTGCGCCCTTTCCCCATTCTGTGTTTTGCGGTTAGTGTCACCGAATTCTCGGCGCCTCGGCGGAAGGCCGAGACGGATGAGGGGGTGTCCGGTGACGTAAAGAAACCCAGTATCCTCCCTTTGAGCACCAATTCACTCAAGGGCAGAAGGGCGTTGCAGCCAAATCGGCCTCAGCAAAATTCGTCATTCCGCAACATAGCAGCGTCAAACAATAAATGACTTCCAAGCGCTTCGCGGCCCTCACTAATTGATCACATTAGAACGGGAATTTACAGATAAATGCCACTCGACCTTGTCCAGATACGTTTCCCTCACCTTCTGCAAGTCACGATTACACTTCTTCTCTTGTTCCTTTATTATGGTCTCGTGTATCAGGCCGCCGCGGCCGATAGAATTCTGTTTCCGATGCAGAAATATGAAATTCTAGCGGCCAGGTCGAACGGTGACGTTGCGGTGCCGCTTGATCCACGACAGGTATTTGCGGATTGTTTATCGATATCTTGCGACTGGCCCGTCATGGCGGAGCTAGATGCCGGTGCGGGAGCGCTGCAAAATGCCACGGCATATGACCGGACAATTGGTGTCCCGGTAACATGGACCTTGTATCCTGAAGTTGGCCTTAGTACACTTTGTTCCGCGCAGACAATATCAGACGCAATAATGTCCGCACGTAAAGAATTAGGTAATATCTCCGGTTACTGGTTCAATCTTCCAGAACAAGTTTCGGTGTGCGTGCCTCACCTTAATGATACGCCTAATGTCTCTATTAATATGGACTCTAAAGGAATAGCGGCTTGGCAGATTTGCTTCGATAATGACTGCACGATTTATATGCTACGGTCTCGCTGCTGTGGCGAGCTTCCTGCGAATGCCGCTATCACTATTGGAGCGCTCATGCCAAGTGAACTGGAGGAAATTCACAAGTACACGGATCGAATCTTCTCGATGGTTATAGGTGTGATAGCTGAGTCGGAAAGATAGGGGTTTTCAGGGCAATAATGCCGCCATATGTTTCCGCTTCAGCACTGGAAAATGCAACCCACTCTGTACAATAGCGGCGGCTTACGTGGGGCCTAAATTACCCTTGCTCAAACTGGCGACAATTACTCGGGTACCGCGACCGACGCCCTCAACTAGTGCGGCGGGCGACCCGGATGCGATCCAGGAGGAGACCATCCACACAAGGGCGCAGCTTCCCCGGCTGCGCCCTTTCCCCTTTTGCACGGTGCGAATAGGGAGTAGCGAATGGAGAAGGACCGCATTTACAGATACCGGCGCGGCCTTCGACCCGTCCCTATTCGCCATTCGCCATTCGCTATTCGCTAGATCGCACAGTCCCAACCGAGCCCACCGAGCTATGTCCGCCAATACCGCCTTCTCCCGCCTCGACACCCTCGCCCGCAGGCTTGAAGCCATCGAACATGCCCAAGCCATGCTGGGCGTCGACGAAGCCGTGATGATGCCCTCTGGCGGCGGCGAAAAGCGCGCCGAAACCCTCGGCACCCTCGCCGGCATGTACCACGAGATGGCGACGGCCCCCGAAGTCGGCGACTGGCTCAGCGCCGCCGAATCCGAGCCGCTCGACGACGATCAGTCCGCCGCCATCCGCGAGTTCCGCCGGTCCCATACCAACATGACCTGCCTCTCGTCGGAATTCGTCACGCGGCAGGTGAATGCCCGCGTCCGCTCCGAGCAGCTCTGGCGCGAACTCCGTCCCGCAGGCGACTGGACGGGCTTCCTCCCCGCCTTCGAAGGCTTAGTGGCCCTTGCCCGCGAGGAGGCGCAGCTGCGCGCCGATGCGCTGGGACTTTCGCCCTATGACGCGATGATGGACCAGTATGATCCGGGCAACCGCGCCGCCGACATCGCCCCGGTGTTCGCCAGCCTCAAGAGCTTCCTCAAGGATTTCATCCCGCGCGCCATCGACAGGCAGGCCGAGCGCCGCGCCCGCCGCCCGTTGAAACCCTATAACGCCCCCTTCGCGATCGAAAAGCAGAAGGCCCTCGGCCTCGTGATGATGGAAGCCATCGGCTTCGATTTCAGCCATGGCCGCCTCGATGTCTCGCATCACCCCTTCTGCGGCGGCGTGCCCACCGACGTGCGGATGACCACCCGTTACACCGAAAGCGAATTCCTCTCCTCGCTCATGGGCATCCTCCACGAAACCGGACATGGCCTTTACGAGCAGAACCTGCCGCAGGCCTGGACGCATTGGCCCTCGGGCCGCGCCCGCGGCATGACCATCCACGAGAGCCAGAGTCTCTTCCAGGAAAAGCAGATCGGCTGCGCCCCGGAATTCTGGGAATGGGCCTTGCCCCACGTCCGCGAAACCCTCGGGGCCGATGCCGTCGCCGGCTGGGATCTCGACGATGTGCTTGCCCATGTGCTTGAGGTCGAGCCCGGCCTCATCCGCGTCGATGCCGACGAGTGCACCTATCCGCTGCATGTCATCCTGCGCTTCGAGATCGAGTCCGGCCTCATCGACGGCTCGGTGCGCCCGTCAGACGTCCCCGAAATCTGGGACGCGAAGATGCGCGAATATCTCGGCCTCTCAACCATCACCGACATGAAGAACGGCCCGATGCAGGATGTGCACTGGCCCTCGGGCGCCATCGGTTATTTCCCGTCCTACACGCTCGGGGCCATGGTTGCCGCGCAGCTGAAGGCCGCGATGAAGCGCGACCTGCCGGGCCTCGATGACGATGTGCGCCATGGCCGCTTCGTCGCCATCAACGACTGGCGGCGCGAGAAAATCTGGTCGGTCGCGAGCCGCTACTCGACGCCGGATCTGCTCATCCGCGCCACTGGCGAGAAGCTCGATGCAAAGTACTTCGAGGCCCACCTCACCCAGCGTTACCTCGGGTAAGGCGCGCCCGGACCCATCAAGCGACCTTCCCGAGCCGCGAGGTCAGCCGCTCGGGAAGCGCCTGCTCCACCACCAGCCGACGGATATCGGCGAAGGCGAGATAGCGCCCGTCGGGGCCGGTCTTGCCCAGCACTTCGAGCAGCACCGGCCATTCGCCGCGCATCAAGCCCCGGTCGATCACCCGGCGCCGGCCCTTGGCGCGCTCCCAGTTCGCCTTGAGGAATTGGGCGACCTCCGACGCGTCGAGCCCCAATTCCGCGCCGCCGTCGGCCATGCGCTTGTCGCAGCCGAAGCCCGCCAACCGGTCGAGCTGTTCCTCATCGACCTGCCCGTGCTGGTCCAGCACGCGCGATCCGGCGCCCTGCTTGTCCAGCGGCCCGCGCCGCAGCCCGCTCAGATGCACACCCTCGCGCGCATTGCGCAGCACGGTCGCAGGGCTCAGCCCGTTGGCTGTCACCGCGATCAGCGCCACGAGGCTCGTCGGCAGCTTCTTGCCGCCATCGCTCTCGGCCGCCATGCGGCTGATGGTCGAGGCGAGGCGCCCCACCGGCTCGAACTGGTCATTGGCGAGTCCGTGCGCCACCAGCGCCCGAAGCACGGGGCATGGGTTGCCGGACGACACGCTCTCTGGATGCTGCATTCTACGCCTTCTGTTTCTCTTGGGCTGCTTGCCCTGTGTGGGAACACTCTACCTGCCGGAATGTAAGCTTTGGTGTCGTATAGAAACAGCATCCCCAACGTGCAGGATCAGGCGGGCAACCGGATTTCGAACCGCGCGCCCTGTCCCGGAGCGTCCGGCAGCAGCGTGATCGTTCCGCCCGAGGCACCGAGAAGCGCGCGGACAATCCCAAGGCCGAGGCCGGTGCCGCCTCCTTCGCGCCGCGTCGTGAAGAACGGCTCGAAGACGCGGTCGCGGTTACCCGCACTCACGCCTGGCCCATCGTCGGCAACTATGGCCGAAAGTGCGTCGCCCCGTATCGCAACATCGAGCGTCACCCGTCTCGCACCGTGCTCAGCGGAGTTGTCGATGAGGTACCCGAAGACGATTGTCGCGGTTTCCTCCGCGAGCGGCATGACCAGGTCTGCGCCGCCGGTGACATGCAAATCCAGCCTCGCACTGCGCGATCTGAGTGCCGGCAACAAGCCGGCAAGTGATGTGGTGCCGACCGGCTGCGCGCCCTCAGCCCGCGCCAGTTCGCGCAGCCGGTCGAGCAACCGCGCCAACCTGCCGCTTTCGCTGATGATCTGGTCGAGGAAGCGCTGGCGCTCGACAGGGCTCATCTGATTGTCGCGCAGCAGTTCTGCCGCGCCGCGGATCGCGGTCAGCGGCGATTTCAGCTCATGCGACACGTGGGCGGCGAACCCTGCGAGATAGTCGTTGCGGTCGACAAGCCGCGTCGCGAGCGCCATCAGGCTCTCGGTCAGCCGGGCCACTTCCTCGGTGCCCTGCCGCGGCGGCGCCACAATCGCGGCGCGCCCACCATTGCCAATCGCCTGCGCCAGTTTTACGAGGTCCTCGATCGGGCCGGTCAGCGTTCGCCCCAGCACAAGCCCGATGGTCAGCGTCAGCACCGTGGCGAGCGCCAAAGCGCCGAGTTCCACCCAACCCATATGCGCGCCGGCCTGGTCGAACAGCCGGAAGCCAAGCACGATGGCGGTATCGACCACCAGCACCGCCAGCAGCACGCCCAGCACGACGAGCCCGAGTCGCGGCCGCCACTTGCGGCGGATCTCGACCATCAGCCCGCCTCGGCGAGCTTGAAGCCCACCGAATGCACGGTCTCGATCACCTCGCCGCCGCCCACGAGCCGCAGCTTGCCGCGGATATTGCGCACATGGCTGTCAACTGTGCGCTCGGCCACATGCATCGTCGGACCATAGGCAGCGTCAATCAGCATGTCGCGCGTCAGCACATGACCCGGCCGCTTCAGCAGCGCCTCCACAATGGCAAACTCAAGCGCCGTCAGGTCCACCAGCTGCCCGTCATAACGCAGGGTTCGCGCTGCCGGGTCGAGCAGCAGCCCGCCATGCCGCATGACGTCGGCTGCCGGCGCGGCCCGCCCGCGCCTGAGGATCGCGCTGACCCGCGCCACAAGTTCGCGCGGGCTGAAGGGCTTGGTCACATAGTCGTCACCGCCGATTTCGAGCCCCAGTACCCGGTCGATTTCGTCGCTGCGGGCCGTGAGGAACAGGATCGGCAGGTCCGAGCTGCGCCGTAGCTGCCGGCACACCTCGAGCCCATCCATCTCCGGCAACCCGATATCCAGCACCGCGAGCGCGCAATCGCCCTGCTTCGCCCGCCGTAGCGCCTCGGTGCCGGTCCGGGCCAGCGCCACCTCCATTCCCGCCCGTTCGAGTGCAAAGGCGATGACATCGCGGATATGCGGCTCGTCGTCGGCAATCAGGATGCGAAGGGTCACGGCCGAGTGGGCTCCGGGGCACGCGGGGTCGTGGCAAGATAATCCCTGAGGCGCGCAGCGCGCCAGTTCCAGTCGCGCCAATCCGTCGAATGCTGCACGCGCGACGCCATGTAGGTCCTCAGCGCCATCAGTTCAGCCCGGACCGCGGGCACGTCGAGACGCGGAGCGATGGGCGCAAGCTTGTCGTCCGCCAGCGCCCTGTCGAGATCAGGAATGATGCTCGGACCCAATTCCTCGAGATAGGCCACGTGCAGCGGCACGGCGCCTGTGCCTGGCTCGACGGCATGGGCGAGGTTGAACCCCGCGACCACTCGGTCGAGATCGACGACGCTGGCGCCGAACAGCATCATGAGCGCCGCGAGGAGATTGCTGCCCATCAACCAGGCATTGGATCGCCCAAGTCGAATGCGTACGAGGATCAGCACCAGCCCCAGCGCGACGAGGCCCATCCACAGCCCGGCCGCGAGCCTGAGCCGCGTCAGCCCATACACATCGACATAGAGGTCGAGCCTCAGGATCGAAGAGATCACCAGCAGCACGTTCTGCGCGATGAAGGCATAGACCAGCGCTCGAACCAGCCGGTCGGCCGATGTCGGGCTTCCCGGACGCAGCGCCACCAGCACGAAAGCCCCGGCAAGCAGTGCTGTCACGATCAGCGGGTAGGCGCCGCGATGCGCATAGTCGGCATAGGTCATGCCGTCCGGTAGCTTCACACCGCCCCACAGATAGACCAGGTCGAGCCCGGTCTGCACCGCGAACAGCAGGTTGAACAGAATCAGCGCCCTCAGCGCCACGTCGCGCCCGGAAACCTGCCCGATGAGCGTCGGCTGCCAAGGTCCGTACATCTGTGCGCCGGCGCGATAGGTCAACAGTTTCGGCACGATGAACGGCCAGGCAAAGGCCGCGACCACCGCCATGAACAGCCCATGCGCGATTGCCTGGTCGAGCTTCGCTCCGTCCGGCGTCAATAGCCGCAATGCGGTCTCGATCAGCGGGTTGGCGGCCGAAAACAGCAGCACGAACACGATCCCCAACCCCACCGGCAGCCCCCAGAGCAGCAGGGACTTCCAAAGGCGCGCCTTGATCCCGCCGACCCGCATGTCGATGGCCGCGCGCACCACATCCGCGAGCAGCCGCCCGGGCGCGACGAGTGCGAACCGCACCGCCACCCCGGCGAGCCGTTCGACCCGACCGGACCAGTCGCCGCTTGCCAGCACAGCGGCCATGCCAAGCCCGAACAGCGCGACGATCACGCTGCCGGGTTCTTCCGGCGCCTCCAGCATCGGCAGCAGACCAAGCACACCCAGCGCCAAAGCTCCAGCCATGGGGCGCGGGCGGGGTCGGGCCGCAGTCACGCTCGCCACCACGATCAGCAGCAGGCTCAATACCGTACCAAGGCCCCAATGGCCAAAGCTGAGCAGATCGGCTGCAATAGCCACGGCGACAAGCAACAACGCCCGCAGCGGCGGCTGCGGCCTGTCACTCGCGGTGAGCGGGCTCGGTTTCGAGAGGTCGGTCAATCGGCGTCTCCATCTGGGTCTCGCAGACGGCAGCGCGCGACGTCTTCCTGTCCCCGCCGCTGTGCGGCTCCACAAGCCACCAGCCGTCATTCGACAGCCGGTCCGGGAGGCGGCGGGCGGGAGACTTGAGAAGTGCGGCAAGCGATGTCGTGTGCATGGCCGCACCCTGCCCGCCCGGTTTGCAGTTTTCGTGCAGCCCGGGCGGAATTTCGTGGGAGCGCTCAGCAGCTCTTGTACTTCAGCCGGTAGACGATCGTCGTGCCCACATCCTGCGAGCGGATCGAGGCCGAGGCCGCCTTGCCGCCCGAGGTCTTGACGATGAGGCTGGAATTGGTGCGCAGCACCGTGCTCGCGCCGCACGCGGACCAACTCAAAGCCGCCGCCGAACTGGTGGTGAACTTGCCCTTGGCCGGGCCGCTGACGGTCTTTTCCACCACGGGGCCCTTGCCGCCCACCAGGAACTGCTCGAGCTTGAACGTCGCGCTGGTGCCCGAGGGCAGGTTGCTCGTGCCGGTGAAATCCACCCCCACGATCGCGACAGCCTGGCCCTTCGGCACCATCACGGGGATCGAGAGCGCGCAGGCCTTGCGGTCGAAGCTCTTGCCTGTCGAGCCGCCGGCGGCGACGCGATAAGCCGAGAACTTCACGGTGATTGCGCTTCCCGATGTCGCGACACTTGCCGTGCCGCCGGGACAGCCCGTGCCGCCATAGCCGGGCGCGCCGAGCTTGATGCTCGCGGCGTCGGCTGGGGCGGCAAACCCCAGCGCCAGTACGAGGCTCAGTCCAATAGCGGCGATCTTCACGGCACACACTCCTCCGGATCCTTCCGGCGATTGCGGGCTACCGATTTCGGAAGCCCTTGAAAATCAATCGGTTCGGCAAGGAAGTCGAGAAAGTGATTCCGCTCCTGCCGTACCTAGAACTTCAGGCGGTACTCGGTACCCACCTGCACATGGCTGCCGCTTGCGGTCCCGAAGCTGCCCTTGGCGAACAGGTCGAGGTTGGAATTCCCCGCCACGGCCCAGCCGAGTCTGGCTTCGGCTTCGGCGAAGCCTTCCGACGTCCCGGCGACGCTCACGTCGCCCACATACAGCACCTCGGCATCGAAATCGTCGTTGGCGAAGCTCTGGCCCAGCGCTGCTGAGAGCGTCAGGTCGATAGTGCTCGCCAGCGCCGTGGTCCATCCGGCCTTGGCCTTCACAGTGGTATGGCCTGCGCTTCTGTCGGGCACCGACACCGGGAAGAGATTGTCTTCCGAGAAGGCTTCGACAAAGCCGTCGACATTCACCCAGCTCTGCGCCACTTCGCCAGACAGCCGGAAGCTGTTGCCTGTATCGGGCGCCAGCAGCACACCGGCCTCGGCAGAAAGCGTCAGCAGCGATGCCGCTGTCTCCGACGTGATCGTCGCCTGGTCGGCGAGGTCAGGGTCGGTATAGTCCACGCCATAGTGCCGCGCGATATCGAGATCGGCTTTGGCACCCGTCAGGCCCAAGGCACCGAACCAGCGCATCCCGCCCTCATCAGGCGCGAAATACCGAAGCTTCGCCGCCGCGAGCAGCCCGCTCAGTTCAAGATCGCCCGCCCCCTGCTCGAAGCTCGCGACGCCGACATCGAGGCTCAGCCCCTCGTCAATCGCCACGTGTCCGGCGATGCCAACTGTGTAGGAACCGATCGCACCGATCAGCCCGACCGAATTCGCCCCATCCGGCGCGTCATCTGCGCCCGTCAGCAGCCCTGCCGTCGCATTGAGATGCGTCACAATCCCCGCCTCAACATCGGCGAGCCCGCCAACCGATTCCTCAACGTCGCCAAGCGTCACCGTGCCGAGCAGCGCATAGTCGACCGTCTCAAGGTCATTGCTGCCATCTTCACTGGCGAAAAGAGTCAAATCATCAACAATCGAGCCACCAGGCGCGGTGCCGACATACTGGGTAACCGTATAGCTGACATCCTGCGCAAGAATCGTTGTTGCGGTCACGCCGTTATGGACGGTTGTTAGCGTCGCGGTTCCAAAGGGTGAAGTGCCACCGCGATAGTCCGCAACGTAGACGCCGAACAAGTCAGATGCCAATGGGACAGGAATAGTCACGTTGCAGGTGAGCGAGTCGTTGTCCGCCACAGAGAACGCGTCGAAGAAGACGTTGAAGTCTGTTGGCCCGTCAGGGAACGTGGTGCCGCTGCAGGGGTCGTCCGCCAGCGCTGTCGAGCACATCAGCAAGGCAATCGGCATTGCCGCAACCGAAACCAGGTACTTCATCTGTCCCACCCCTCTTTCGAAGACGGGGGCCGCATTGGCCCCCGCCGTCCATTGGGGTCAGTTTAGCACTGCTTCCACTGAAGCTGGTAAACAATCGCAGCGCTCACGTCCTGGCTATCCACCGTCGCCAGCGCCTGGGCGTTGTTCTTGGTGGTGACGCGGATCGACGAATTGGTGCGCAGGTTCACTTCGGCACCACAGGCGGAGTAGACGACGGTCTGCGCCGTCAGCTTGTTCTGGATCAGGTAATCCTCATCCTTGGGTCCGTTGAACACCTTCGAGAAGGTCGGGCCTTTGGCACCGGCGAAGAAGTACTCGACGTTGAACTGCGAATTGGCGCCGGCCGGGAAGTTGTTGTAGCCACGGTAGTCGATGGCCAGCACCGACACGGCATAGCCCTGGGGCACCCGTACGGGGATGGCGATGTTGCAGCTCTTGCGGTCGAACTTCTTGCCCGTCTCGCCGCCCGCTTCCACCTGGTAGCCGTCGAACAGCAGGCTGAGCGAGGTCGCGTCGGGGCTCAGTGTAGCCGACACGGAGCCGGCGGGGCAGCCGGTGCCACCGTAGCCTGGTTCGCCAAGCGTGATGCCATCCATGGCCTGGGCCATCCCGGCGGAGCCAGCGAGCGTGATCAGGGTGGCGGCGGTAGCGAGAAAGGTCTTCATTTGCATTCCCTCAGGTTCAGTGTTGGTGCGCCGTTCAGCGACGTTGGCCAACCCTAGATCGGTCGGTCTGACCACAGTGTGAGTCAGCCGTTCAGTTCACATTCAGCAAAGTGGCGTGAGCGAGGCCGACAAAAAGAAAAGGCCCCGCGCAAGACAGGGCCATCAGAGTCAACATCCTAAAATTGCTCGATTATTCGTCGCGATAGACCTTTTCGCGCCGCTCATGCATCTCCTGGGCCTCGAGGCTCAGGGTGGCGATCGGACGCGCATCGAGCCGAGCTACCCCAATCGGGTCACCGGTCTCCTCGCAAAAGCCATAGGTGCCGTCGTCAATACGCTTGAGCGCCGAGTCGATCTTGGAGATCAGCTTGCGCTGGCGGTCGCGCGTCCGCAGCTCCAGAGCCCGATCACTTTCCGAGGAAGCCCGGTCTGCCATGTCCGGGTGATTCTGGCTTTCTTCCTGCAGGTTCTCAAGGGTTTCGCGGCTCTCCTCGAGGATCTCCCGCTTCCAGCGTTCCAGCTTCTTGCGGAAGTAGTCCCGCATCCGGGGATTCATGAAGGTTTCGTCTTCGGTAGGCCGATATTCGAGAACTTCCGTAGTCATTCCTTACTCGATTCCTAACGCCCCTACATCGGCGCCTTATAGTGGGGTTGGGCCTTCCGCCGCAAGCCTTTGGGCATTGGGTACTTAATTCGCGCGACAGAGCCGTGACACCGCTGAATCAATGGCAAAAGCGCCTGGCGTCAGGGCAATCAGAATCAGCAGTCGAATCAGCAAGTTGATGGAAATGGTGCCGGCAAGGGCCTGCGGTGATGTCAGCGGGGAAACTGCCCGAGCTTTGCCAGCTCGACCCGTACCCGCAAGTCGATATCGGCCATCGTGGTGGCAAGTCCGGGGTCTTCGGCGGCCTCAGCCTCGGCCAGCAACCCCATCATCATCTGCAGTCTCTCGGCACTCACCTTGCCGCCGAGCAGTTCGGCCTTCAGTCCGTCGAGCAGGTCCAGCAGGCTGCGACCGCGTCGTAGCACTCGCTTCCGCCGCTCCACAGGATCGGCATCGACAAGGCTCGCCGCCTGCAGCGCCAGCAGCGAGTCGAGGCCGGTCATGGCCTGTGTCGGGGTGGCGGCACGCGCCTCAACCTGCTCCTGTGCGCTGGGCAGCAGGAAATCCGCCGCGCCGGTGCGGTTCACGCCCGGGCGGTTCGCTGCTGCCTGTAGCCTCAAAGCCTGATCGATGCGCACTTGGATTCGTCGCCCTTTCGATACCCGGCAAAATCTGCCCTAACAGGTTAAGCAAAGGTTAATCGATCCGGCAGAACCTGCCGGGCGATGCCACCGCACTCCTGTCCCAGCGCTGAATTTCATTGATTTTTCAGCGCTTTGGGCAGTGTGTCCGGAACTGGCACGATTATCGCTTTGTTTGTTCTCGTGTGGTCCGCCGTGGGGACGGCTGGCCGACCGGGGACGTGAAGATGCATTCGAGACCACTGAGACTCATCACCGCAGCGCTGTTTGCGCTTCTGCCCATGCTCGAGGCCTTGCCCGCACATGCCGCTGCATCGCGCATCAAGGACATCGTCGAGATCGAGGGTGTGCGCGACAACCAGCTTGTCGGCTACGGCCTGGTCGTCGGCCTCAACGGGACTGGCGACAGCCTCAACAATTCCCCCTTCACCAAGCAGAGCCTGCAAGCCATGCTCGAGCGTCTGGGCGTAAATACGCGTGGCGAAAGCATGCGGACGGCCAATGTCGCGGCCGTCATGGTCACTGCCAGCCTGCCCGCCTTTGCCACGCAGGGTTCGCGGCTCGATGTCAATGTCGCGGCGCTGGGGGATTCCAAGAGCCTCCAGGGCGGTACGCTGCTGGTCACGCCGCTGCTCGGCGCAGATGGCGAAGTTTATGCCATCGCGCAGGGTTCTGTTACCATCAACGGCTTCAAGGCGCAGGGCGACGCCGCCTCCATTGTCTCCGGGGTCCCCACGACGGGCCGCATCTCGGCGGGTGGGCTGATCGAACGCGAGATTGGCTTCGTTCTCGGCGCGCAGCGCACACTCCGCCTCGCGCTTCGCAATCCCGATCTCACCACATCACGGCGTATTGCCCTCGCCATCAACGATTTCATCGGCGTCCCCTGCGCCACCCCCGAGGATCCGGCAACTGTCCGCCTCAACCTTCCGCAGAACTTCAACGGCAATATCGTCGACCTTCTCACGGACATCGAGCAACTCGTGGTTGAGACGGATCTGCCCGCCAAGATCGTCGTCGACGAAAACTCCGGTATCATCGTCATCGGACAGGATGTGCGAGTGTCAAAAGTGGCGGTCGCGCAGTCCAACCTCACTGTCTCGATCGGCGAGAATCCGACCGTGGTACAGCCCAATGCCCTCTCAAACGGGCAGACAGCGACTCAGCCGCGCACCGACATCCAGGTCAACCAGACCGACAGCAGTCTGGCCGTCGTTGACGATACCATTTCCCTGCAGCAACTCGTCGACGGGCTCAATGCGCTCGGCATCAGCCCGCGCGACCTGATCGCCATCCTCCAGGCCATCAAGGCCTCGGGCGCGCTGCAGGCCGAGATACAGGTGCTCTGATGCTGACCTCGACCGCTGCCCTCGTCAGCACCACCTCTACCAGCACGGTGCCGGCGGCAACCGCCCACAAGCTCCGTCAGCAGGCCGAGGACCTTGAAGGCGTGTTCCTCAACACCCTGTTCAAGGAAATCTTCTCGTCGCTCAAGTCCGACGAGTCCGCCATGGGCGGCGGTTTTGCGGAGGAGACCTGGCGCGGGATCCAGGCCGAGCGCATGTCCGATGCCGTCGCGGCCGACGGCGGCGTGGGTATCGCCCATGCCATCTATACCGATCTCCTCGCCGTGCAGGAACGCGCCCAATCTGCGGCCGCCAGCGGCTACCCGCCCCATCTTTCGACCAACGGATACCGCACATGAGTAACGCCGCCGAACGCATTGCGAGCATTGACAATTTGCCCGCACCCGACCTTTGCCTCGTCACCTTGCATACACTTGAGCAACTTGTCGGCGTCCTCAACCAGGAAACCACCCTGCTCCGCGCCGGGCGCGCCCGGGAGGCGACCACGCTCACGGCGCAGAAGACCGAGCTGGCACAAAGCTACATGGGCTATGCCCGCGCAGTGCAGCGGCAGCAGCAGCGCCTTGCGGCCGGCGCCCCTCGCGAACTCGCGCTGCTCAAGGGCGCGCATGAACGCCTTGCGACCCAGATGGCCGAGAACCTTCGGGTCATCGCCACCGCCCGCAAGGTCACCGAGGACTTGCTGACCGACGTCGCGATGGCGGTCGCCGCCACAGAGCGTCCCCGCACCTATGGTCCGGCGGGTACAATGCCGCCAATTCCGCCGGCGCCCGCAAAGGGCCTCTCGATCAATCGCTCCCTTTGACCGGCAGGTCGAGTCCTCGCAATAGCGCGCGCGGTCACACTACGAGTCGTCGCACAGTATTTGTTTCAATTGGGATAGATTTCGCTCACGACCGTTCAATTCCTCTGGGGTAGCAAGACGCTACCAATCCAAGAAGGAATTCGGGTCGTGAGCGCGAGAATTGCGCCAGAGCCGGTCCTCTCCGCCTTGAAAAGCGTGGGAGATTACCGGCAGAGACAGATCAATGGTGAGGTCGAGCGCCGCACCGATGGTTCGTCTGCGCAGCAATCGCTTCCGTTCGGCGAGCCCAAGAAGGCTGACAAGCCCGAGCCGATGACTTTTCCGCCGGTTGAGCCACCCGGAGCGGCCTTTGCAGTCGCGCTGATCACCGGACAATTGCCGCCGCGTCCAAAGTCCGAGCGGGAACTCCAGATGCGACTGGGCAGTGCTGATCTGCCGGCTCAGGGGACCCTCGCGTTGCACGACAGGCTTGCCTGAGTTCGGTCTGTCCTGGAACCCCATACAGACACCGTTCAAGCACTGTTCATCTATACGGAGTGCGCGCGGCAAATCTGTGTCAGGCGCCGTGACCGCCGCCATTCCGCGCGCCGGAATGCAACGCCCCTGCTCCGGGCGCCCAACGCCTTCCACGCCCACATCCCCCTGATCTTCCTCGCGAATTATTCCATCCCCGTCTGTCTGGGCAGTGCGATAATGGCTCAGCGAAAACAAGGGCGCCAATTGTGGCACTTGCGCAGCGCCCGGAGCGGATACTCGGTTCGATTTCTGGCGTTTTCGGTGCGCTGCTGACCGCCAAAGGACCGACTGGAATCGCTTCTGAGAACCGGCCCGCCCGTTGCTCATTCCACGCCGACGATTCCACCCGGCAGGACTTGCCGAGGCAACGAACTGGCTCGTTCAGACACAGGCAAAACCTGCTCATCAGGGAGTTTACCGTTATATTTTTCAATGCCTTACGTTTTCTGTTAACCTCTCGATGAAAACCAAATTAACGATGCCGGCGAGGGATTTGTTAACCATTCGGAAGCTTCTCGGGCGGTACTATCCGGACACTCTCAGAATGAGATGACCGACATCATTGCCAGAAGGAATGCCCAATGCCGGAGATTAATCTTTCCAAAGCCGTCCGATCGAACCTGTTGAGCTTGCAGTCCACCGCCAACACCATGGCCAAGACGCAGGAGCGGCTGGCGACCGGCCTTAAGGTCAACTCCGCTCTCGACAACCCGACGAACTTCTTCACCTCGTCGGCCCTCAACAGCCGTGCGTCGGACATGGCCAATCTGCTCGACTCCATGTCGAACGGTATCAAGACGATCGAAGCGGCGGATAACGGCCTCAGTGCCATCACCAAGACGGTCGAAGCGATGCAGTCTGCTTTGCGGCAGGCGCGCCAGGACAAGTCTTTCAAGACCCAGTCCTTCGCAGTTGATGCGACGACCATCGGTACCTCTTCGGTCAAGACCTTGTCTTTCGAAGATGGTTCGGTTGGTGGAACTGCCG
>JAIYDI010000003.1 GCA_027487555.1 Hyphomicrobiales bacterium | reverse complement strand
TACAAGTGGAAGGCCAAGTATGGCGGCATGGACGTCAGTGAGGCCCGACGACTTAAGGTTCTTGAGGATGAGAACGCCCGGCTCAAGAAGCTGCTGGCGGACAGCATGCTCGACAATGCCGCGCTGAAAGATCTTCTTGGAAAAAAATGGTGACGCCCGCTGCCGAGCGAGATGCTGTCGCCCATCTCCAGACTGCGTTTGGGATGAGCGAGCGGCGGGCGTGCCGAGTTCTCGGCTGTTGTCGGATGACGATGCGCTATCAGGCGCTCCGCACCGATGACGCGGTGCTACGCGAGCGGATGAAGGCGATAGCCCATGAGCGCCGCCGGTTCGGCTATCGGCGGCTGCATGTGCTGCTCAGGCGCGAAGGCTATCAGGTCAATCACAAGCGGCTGTTCCGCATCTATCGGGAAGAGAAGCTCGCGGTGCGCCGGCGTGGCGGCCGCAAGCGGGCCATGGGCACCCGAGCGCCGATGCTGATCCCGATGATGCCCAATGACCGGTGGTCTCTGGACTTCGTCTCCGACCAGCTCACCGACGGTCGCCGCTTCCGGGTGCTGACAGTGATCGATGACTGCACCCGCGAGTGCCTGGCCTTGGTTGCAGATACGTCGCTGTCGGGCCTGAGGGTGGCTCGGGAGCTCGAGGCACTGATCGCCAACCGAGGTCGGCCCAGCATGATCGTCAGTGACAACGGCACCGAGTTCACCTCGAACGCCATCCTTGGCTTCGCCGACCGGCAACGCATCGACTGGCACTACATCGCTCCGGGCAAGCCGATCCAGAACGCCTTCATCGAGAGCTTCAACGGCCGGCTCAGGGACGAACTGCTCAACGAGACCCTGTTCCACTCGCTCTCACAGGTGAGGGTGACGGTGGCGTCCTGGCGGGCCGACTACAACCTCAACCGACCGCACTCCCGGCTCGGCTGGATCACCCCGGCTGAATACGCAGACACCTTCAACCCGCGACGGGATCTGGCGCTGCGCTCGATGCAAGGCTCCGCACCAGCCCCCGTCGCTCACCCCGGCCAGACCGGCCAAACCAACCGCCCGAGTCTCCGTCACGCTGGATAGAAGTTGGGGGCAACGTCACGCCCTCCGCAAAGAGTCGAGAACACTAGCGGCTCCCGTAGTTATTTATGCCGGAAAGGTCACTGGCTGAATATTTGCGTTTTAGCTGCCCAGAGCGCTCGCGCACTCAGGCGTTTGTGAGCCGCCGCCGATAACGATGTAACGAAATCATCTATATAAAGGTCTTTTCGTTACAACCGTAGACCAAGTTCTTTAGCCGGATTTAGAGAACAGACGCGAACGAGTGAGGCGACGAGCTTGCGAAGGCAGCACGAACGAGCTGAGCAGCACGCGCGGAGCGTGGGCTTAAACTTGGCGGAAAATCGTACGGGCCAAATTGAGTTACTCAAGATGAACAGGACCTAGTCAGCGTCGAGATTGGCTCATAGCTGGAGGCCGAGAATGCTAACCCCAGCCTCCACCCATTCATTGGCCAAAGAGAAGCGTGGCGCAATGAAGACACCATGCCAAAGCTCAACGCAGGTCTTCCCAGTATCGGCCGTTGTCTCCATCTTCGAACTGGTCTGCGTGACGCAGCCTGTCAAAAGTCGTGTTTTTATAAGCAATCAGGTCAGCCATCTTTCCCGATTCGAAAACGCGATCGATGATCTCGATAGCTGCACCTTGCGCCAACCCCACCTTATAGCTGTAGTTATGGCTGTAGACGTCAAAAACACGGTTGGCCGTGGAAATGCCCCAGCACAGCGCGCCCAAATTATGGTGAGCCAGCAGAACTTCGCTGAGCCGATCCCGGAACTGGCTGCTGGTTAGCGATCCGGTCACGGAGTAGTCGGCCATGACCATCCGGTTGCCGATAGGGCTTGGCCAGGGCCAGGGTAGCGGCGAGCCGCGAAACTTTCCGTCTTCAGGGACCGGCAAACTGCCCATGACTATCTTGTCGGTTTCAAAGACCGGTAGGGTAAACATACGATTGAATGAAAGCATGCGGTATGGCGTGCTGGTATCGAAGCTGATGCGAAGGGTTGGATTGATGTGGCGGTTGATCGCCCTCTGAAGGGCGGTCAGCAAGACCGCGGTATCAAGCTCGTTGGTACCCAACACATGTATCCAGCTCTTGTCCTCCAGCTGTCGTTCATGGGCCATTATCAGAAGCCGGCGGCACAGTTCATAGAGATTGTGACGGAGAACACCCGCGAATGCCCAGCCTTCGAACTTGTACGTCTTGACTGCGTCGTACCATGTGTCGGCTTCGCTGGGCGTGTTGCCCTGCAGGACGTTTAGGAAGCGGACCTTGCCGGGCTCTCTGTGTCGTTGGAAATATTCTAGGTGGCAAAGGGTTTCTTTCAGGCAGTCCTGACTGGTAGCATACCGATAGCCTGGTTGTTTTCTGGCAATCGGGCCGGTCGGCACATCAAGGGTCATGGCGATATCCGCTACGTCCTCGATCCACCTAAGGATGCGCAAGCGATCGTTATCATCGTTGATGCGAAGTCGGTCGCTTGCGATCTGGTAGCCGCCGCTGTCGGCAATCACCAAGGTATTGCTCCGGTCGCGCTCGCTGATTATGCAGGGCTTCTTCGTTTTCAGCGCCTGCCCGGCAGAAGTCATCGCGTGACTGATGCGAAACAGCTTATTGGCGGGATCCAAGAAATTTAGGTCCTTCGCCAATACGCCTTCGGGCAGATTGCGCTGCCAGTTCTCAGCGTAGATCATTTGCGCGTGCGACGGCGACACCGAAGGTATGTAGATCGCCTGATCTTTAGGCGTCGGATCGATCTCAATGTGGTTGGGAACGCTGGGGTATGGCCAAGCGGAAGCGTGGATCGTTTCATCCATTTTCAGTCTCCAGATGTTGAGGAACTCAGGTTTGAGAAGAGTGGGATGCTGAATTTCAGCATCCCGTTGACGCTAGTGGTCAGAGCGACGGCACCAGGTGCCCAAGGCAGCGGTCTTTGAGGCCGCCGGTGCTGTCTACGGTTGGGATGTAGACTTCATACTCGCCGTACTGGTCCGACCACATCACCGCCAAAAGGCCGTCAGGGTCCGCTTTGAACGTGAAGCTCTTGGCCTTTTGCGCGCCGAGCTTCTCGACCAGATCGCTGAGGTCGCGGGGACGGAGGGAAAGTCTTACTGTCGCAGTCTGCGTTGAGCCCACGGCTAGGCCAAAGCGGTGGTGCTTTTCATGATCCAGTGCGAACTCGACGCCGTCGTAGGACAACTCCAAAGGCAAGAATGTCTTCTTTTCATCCTTGCCCGCCTTCTGCCACTTGGACGTGTAGGCGTCGTGGATGCGCAGCACTTCGGTCTTCTGAAGCGTCACGTCGAACCGTGGTGAAAAGCGATAGACATTGACGGGGAAGTGCTTCTCCGCAGCCATGATGCCCCACTTGTACTCAGCCACTGGAGCAAGAGCGGTCCCGTTGCGCGAAGACGTTTTCCATACGACTGGAGCCTGGCTATCTCCGGCGCACGCCTGGAACGTCATCGACACGCGATCACCGACGCTGCTCAGCGCCTTCATCATCTGCTTGCTAGATGCACCGCCGTTGACCGCTTCTGTGGGCAACATGAGGAACTGACCAGGCGTCAAAGTCCCGATTTCGACACCGGCCTTCGGACGCGCCACAATCACGGCTGAGGCGTCGATGTGTCGTGCAGAAACGTGCACTTCGGCGCCTCCCGATGCATCGCTGCAAAGTGAGAAGGTCCGCGCGACCTTAAGCTTCTTGCCGGACGCGGTTCCGTCGGTAGTGAAGGCGCTGTCCTTGCCTTCGTGCACCAAACTAGAAAGGTTCGCGACCTGGGCAGCAAACTCAGCGAAGGGATCAAGATTGCCTAGAATATCGGTGTCGGCCCTAAGCATCATCTGCTTAGCTTCGTTGTCAGTTAGCGAGAGTTCCCCTAGAACGTCCAGATTGCCTCCTTGCGTCTTTGCAAGCAGAAAGACGAACTCGTCCTGAGCGAACTTGGCAGCATAGGCGAAGGTGGTGAGCGGAGGACCGCTGAAGGCAGACTTCAGCGCTGCAACCTTGGCATCACGATCCGCGCCGTTGCTGTCCTTTTTAATTGTATTATCTTTCTCGCCATTGCCGCGAGCAATCTCAAGCGCCGCCTCGAAGCCACCAACGTCTTCCAGAAGCTGGACGATTGCATCCGGCGTCACGTCCTCAAGTTGCACGTGGCGATCCTTGATGAATTCCAGCACGCTTGAGTACCGAGAAATATTCGAAGCATCTGACGCTCGATCAAAACCGAACACGAACTTGACTATTTCAGTAAACTCGCTGGCCCCTTCTCGAGCTGCAACTTTCATTCGAACAGCCGCTGCCCACGAACCCTCGGTGAAACTGAGATACGCAAGGTCTCTCTGATCGAGAACGGTCCCACCATCCCCGTATGCGGCAATGCGCTTTTTCGTTGCGTCTAGTTCGGTGTTATGCCGTTCGATCTCCATATTGCGATCTGCAATCTGCTGATCTAGCCATTGGCGCTGCGCGGGACGGGCGTGATCAGAGCGGGCGTGCCACCACACAAGGTAGCAATAAGCCGCCGATTTCATCGCGGTGTTTCGATAGTTTTTGTAGGCGTCACGTGCGGAAGTGACGTAGCTCGCGAGCTCGACGGCTGTCGGGTCATCGCGGAGAGGCTGATTAGAGAGTGTCGACATTTTATTCCCTTTCTTGCCCAGCACACCCTGTGCGGCGCCGAAGGAAATGCGCTACGTTATCCGATTTTTCAGTTTGCTTGTTTACTCTGCGAAAAACGAGATAACCTCTGATGACAAAAAGCGCGCCTACCGCGCCTCCCAGCCAGTCAATTCACGACAAAACCGGCGCTTACATCACGCGGCTCGGATACTACCTGTTGTGGTTTGAGTTCCTTAGGATGAGCCCAAGCTACCACCTGGCGCATAAGTACAATGGCGGTGGCTGGACCGCCGCCGACCAAGCGGCATCGCCCGCCGACTTTGGCAAGGTGCTTGAGGTCTATGCCAGCCTAGGGGACGTTCAAAATCAGCGATTTCGCGACTGGTGGTTGGCACGAGCCTTCGACGCTTTTGGCACATTCGGCAAACGTCCCCGCGTGGAACGCCTCCGTCATCTGACACCTACAGACGGCCGGAGTCCCTATTTCAGTGCCGAGGCAGACGATTTCGTGGACAACCAATGGCAGACGTCTGGACAGCAAGACACAGTGATCGTAGCCATCCCTCTCGGTCTGTCACGCCGCCAAATTGCTAAAAGTATCAACGCCATACTGGATAAGTCGCCGGGATCCGAACTGCGTACGGCGCCACCGAAGTACCCATTGCAGGCAACCAACCTGCACCGACATAGCTACTTCCGTTACCTTTACGCGCTGTGGGTTCGCTGCGCGTTTCATGACGAGCCTCTTTGGAAGATAGGGGTTAGGGCTCGCCTCAGCGGCACCTACAGCGGCCGTCTAGACGTAGACGCGGACAAGGATCGGAACACAAAGACCGAGGATAAGGACCGTCTGAAAATTCTCTCGCACCGCGCAATCGATCGGGGGAAGATGATGTCGGAGAATGCAGCGCGTGGGGTATTCCCGAGCTACGATAAGTGCCCGAACGCGATGCGATTTGATCTTGAGACACTCAACAAGTTGCGGGTCGCGAGGCGAGCGAACGGTTACTAATCACACGTATCGGCGGTAGCCGGGGAACAACCTATGACTGAGAATTTTGCCGAGTTGGTAAGGCAAGCGTTTGCCACGGATCGACGCCTCGATCCGCCAAAGTACAAAGTGCAGAGCTATGTCGGGTTAGCGCACTGGTCGCTGCAACAGGATTTTGCCGCGGAAGTCTCTGAGATTTTTGGGTGGAGCATCACGGCGCTGACCATAGGGCGAGCGAGTTCTGGCCAGTCCGACCAATTCGCATTCACCGGCGTAGGGAGGACTATCGACATCGAACTTAGGTCAGTGTTCACGTCGGCCGGTTTCGACGAGAGTTTCATATTCTCCGGGACCGTTGGACGAGATGGATCAATGCTAGATTTTGGCGCGAGTACGCCTATCATGGTTCGCGCAACGCTACCCCCTTCGGGCAACGCTCCCAGTTACCCCGAACTTGAACGAGGGCTAGCGCCATTCCTTACGATGGCGGTGCTGAAGGCTACTGGCCTTTCCGCTGAGAACTAAATCAGCTCCACTGCGGCGCGGAGTACGTTCTCGTTCAGCTCAATATACCTTTGGGTGGTCGAAATTGACCTATGGCCTGCCAGCTCCGCCAGCACCCTGACTGAAACGCCCTTGTGCGCCAGCGTGGTGATAAACGTTCGACGGCCGCTGTGCGACGTTGCCTTGTCCAAACCAGCTTCGTCGTAAATTCGCAGGAACACCTGGCACAAGCTGTTGGACGAGAAGCGCTTACCTACCCTGCTGAGAAACAGCGGCCCTGTGGACTTAGGCTTGGTGAGAGCGCGCAGGTAGATCGCCAGCTCCGTCTGCGCCAGCGCGTTCAGCAACACCGTTCTTGCGGCATCGCCCTTCGTCTGTTCGGCCTTGAGCTGGATTTGGCCGCGCACACGACCGTCTGCGTCCAGCACATCGCCAACCCTAAGCGCTGCAATCTCGCCGACGCGCATCCCGGACAGCCAGCTCAGTTGCAGCATGCACCTGTTGCGCGCTGCAAACGGCTTGCGGGCGATGTTTGCCATTACCCGCTTCATGTCCTTTTCGGTCAGCACCTGCGCTTGCTTCATCGTCTGCCTCGGATAACTATCCCAATGCAGACAGCATGCTTTCTGATGTTGCGCAGGACAACCGCAACTGACGACCAAAAACTCCCAGTTAACTCAATGGGCTAGCTGCCAACATCATCTTCCTTGAGTTTTCTGATGTTGCCTCTCGACGGGGGACGCCGTTGCTGAACAGCGCAAATGGTCGCTGCACGCGGCGCGCACTACATAAAGTACGGCGGCGCACAGTTAGATCATCCTGTCGAAGTAGCGCTCCACCAGTTCTTTCAACGCACACACACTAGTGTATGATGCGTAAGCCTGAGCCGAATCCTCCTTGGACGAGTCGCCAAAGTCGCAAACCGACTTTATCGCTACGTGCACAGGTCGCGGCCGGAGGGACAACGAGGCTGCAGCGTACAATCCGTACACCTCCATATCGATCCCGAGCAATTTCCTCTGCTGAGTGTCGGTCAGTTCCGGAATAACTATTCCGTCCGCGACGACAGCCGAGCCAGATGCGATTGCCCCGATTGACATCTTCAGCGCGTGGTCTGGCGGATCAATCCACGCTCCTCTAATGGCACCCCAGAACGAGGCATCGGCCCGCAATTGCTCGCCATGCGACCTGATCTGCTCAGGGACCGGAATCGAATTAAGATCCAACAGTAGGCGGTTAAGGTTTCCGTCCTTTATGCGCTTGCCGCTCTGGTAATCCCAGCTGGCGTCAGCCATGATTACATCGCCCAGATTGACCTTTCCGCGAACACCTGCACAAATTCCGACCATCGCAAGCATTTTGGGACGAAAACGGTCAACAACCCTCGCTGCTGTAAGGGCTGTTGCGACCATGCCCATTCTGGGCGCAGAGACAGAGATAACCGAACGGCTGATACCGTCGGACGTAAACTGCCCGCGCCTAGCAAAGTGCATCTCATCCAGCGGCTCAGCCAGTCCCCAGTCCCAATTCAGGCGGTGCAATGCTGATGCCTCGGGATTAGGTAACGCGGTTACGATGCATAGGTCTTCAACATAGTCCGCGTGTACGGACTGCGCCAAGGAAGTGTTTAGATAGGCGATGCAACCTTTTATCCTGCCCAGCCACTCGTCCGACGACTGATCGTATTGTATCACTGTCCATAGCCGCTCCTCGAACAGTGGCGCAACATCTCGTGCTACCTCTTCGAATGCAGTGATGCCGACAATGAACTTGGGCTGGACCAGGCTCTTCCGCTCAGTGAGTTCTCGGACTAGAGCTACCGACGCGTCTTGGCTAGGTTCCGATCCTGCTCGGATAGGGAGGACGATGTCCAGCAGCAGCAGATCAAATGCTTCTTCTCTCAGCAACCGTTTAGCCTCAAAGACGCTGCCGGCGGTCACAACATCGCGGTGCTCGTCGAGGCCGCACTCCCCGACCAAGTACCGGACGAGCTTCCCCAATTTGCGCTGGTCATCTTCAACTACCAGGAGGCGCACTCGAATCTCCGTCTTTGATTATATTTCTCAGTCGGTCGCGCCATTCGCCGAACACTGAATTGTAGTACACTAACCCTGCATAATTTTCAGGGTGGTCAGTTGCAAGCGCCGCCGCCAAGTCCGTGAGGGCGAGCTGTCGACGATCCTCAGCGAAAAATGCTTCATACGCGGTGACGATTATCGTTTTGGCGCGGATACCATACCGATCCATGTAACGAAGCACCTCTCTGCCGCCAAAGCCCTGCGGCCGACCGCCAGATTCGTTTGCGGTTACGTCGAAGGTTGGGAGCGACATATCGAGTAGTATGAGATCTGGCTTTCGTCGGCGTATAGAGCTAACAGCCGATCTCACAGAGCGAGCAGCATCATACTCGGCCGTTGGCAGTTCAGATTGGACAAAGTCCTGCAGGTGCTCTCGCTTGGGAGCCTCATCCTCAACGACTAGAATGTACAACTTCGCAACCCACAGTCTCAGACACTTTTCGGAGGAGGGCTTTTTGATCGCAAGGCAGCTCGAAACTCACGATAAACTTATTCTCGTCGGCGAAGTTAAACGTAACGTTTGTAGCGACTGCCGAGATTTTTTTCATCCCGGTCTTTCCCTCTTTGCGAAGTCCACCTTCGATATCGCCAGCAGCTACCGACTCCCTCAAATGTGAGAGCTCAGACTCCGCAGCAGACGTTCGCTTTTCAGGAGATACATCGCTGACAATCGTCAGTGCAATTGTGGAGCCATCGCGGATTCCGCCACTGATGTCGATTTTCGGTGATCTAAGTCCAGAATGAACGTGAACGTTCTCGATAGCTACCCAGACACACTCTGTCAGGTTGACTAGGGACTCCACGGTAACGGGGGTATCGGACGCAAACTCGTTTCGCAGTGCTGGCTCGAACCCTCTTGAAGCATTGAGAGCGGACGCAAGTGCAATCCGCATCGCTTGCGTGGCCGTAAACTCATTCAAGAAATGCCCTAAATTTCCCCGGCTAAACCAAGCGGCAATAACATCAACCTGGTTCTGAACCTCAGTCGAAGTCGACGCGATCGTGGTCATCAGTGAAGCGTATGATTCAGAGCTCGACACTCGGCCGCCGATGGCAGCCTTCAAACGGTCAAACGCATCGGCAACACGAGATTTCACCTCCGTAACAAGATACTCCCTTACGCCTGCGAACGAGTGCTCCAGTTGCGCCCAGAAGACTGCGTAGCTGCCGCGCAAGAAGCCGTCGAATGTCGGGTCGTCTTCGAGATGGCGCTTCAGCACCGTCATTGTGGAAGCGGTGATTGGAAGCATTATCATGCCCTGCCGATGGTCAGAGTTGCGCACATGGAGGTACACGTCCTTCAAATCTGACCCGATTGCATCGAAACGCCTGCTAAATTCTTCGAACTGCGCTGAGGTGAAAATCTGGTCAGCTGGCGAAAGATCGGTGAGTTTGGGAATCCACGTGTCGTTCGCCTTGTACCTTCTCGAGGTAGCGTCTTTCTCGGTGATGAGACCGCTTTTCTCCACGGGGCCTCGAAGAAAGTTCACAATTGAACCGTGCCTGACCCGTCTACTAAGATAACTGTCGAGCCCATGGTTGGGGTCGAACTGGAACCGGTCTGCTAGACCCAGCACCATTCGGGCCAGTAGCGTCTCAGCCTCACTATCAGGTAGCGCGAAGGCGTCAGACCCTGTTCGCCCCGCGCTTTTACTGAGGAGCCGGACGACATATCCCGTCAGGTCGAGGTCGACTTCCGGCTCGATCGCACGTAAGTCGATGTATCGCTGAAAATCCTCAGTCAGTTCACTTACAGCCCATTCAGATATAGCGTCTGTATCCGCATGAACCCGGCTCATATTGACAAGCTGTAGGCCGTCCTCAACTTCATGCTGGCTAGTGATCTCAAATATCTCGACATCGTAGTCCGACGAATGTTCAGCATCGAGCACTCTTAAGACCGCACAGATGTTTCTCCGCTCCTCCGACAGAGCCCTTGACGTCTCGAACTCGCTGTACATATCCATGACTTGCGGTACGCAGACATTTCTCAGGAAGTATATATGCTCTCGGATACGGTCTTTTGGGTCAAGTTCTGATGGTAGCCGGATTCCCGTCGACGCCATATACTCCTCAAAAGCGAACCGCCTCAAAGTTGCTGCGTCACTATTCTGCTGATCTCGCCAATATAGATCGACAACAATCGGCAGCGAGATGTCCGCACTAAGAGATGAAAGCTCTGGCCACGACTTCTCTCCGACAATCTGTCTGATGGGCAGAATTGGCACGAGGCTGGGATTCTCAGCTGCCAAGCTCGCAGCCAAACGCATTGCTGAACGAATATCATCAAGCTCGATGAACGACCGAACTCGCAGAAGCTGCATTGCGACCATAACCGATGCTGGCTGGTGAGTGGCTTCCTCGGCTGTGATGGCAAGAACCCGCAACCAATCCGACTGTAGTGCTGCCGACGCGGCGCGAAGATAGCATCCTACTGTCCTATTCACCGTGGGGGGCAGCGGGTGCTGTTCGATTAGTGCTGCTACAACAGTGCCTTGAATGTCGAGTTCAGAGGCCTCTGTGGTTCGCTTCACATCACGCGCCACCAAGTCGTCAAAAGGCTCTCTCACGGAATGTGCAAGTTGCCGCCTAAAATATGGCGCGCTCACCGGAGCCGAAAACGACGAAACCTCGCTCATCAGCACTGACGAAATGCCTGGAGCTACGTCTAGCCCCCGATAGTTTGTAGTGAACTTTGTAAGCTCGTTCTGCGAGCGAACGAAGTCGGCACCTTTGGTGAAGAGGGCTGCCATTCGATCGATGACGCTCCGCCCAAAATCTGGGCGCGGTGTTCGAGCGGCGCTGCGAGCCGATAGGGCATAAGCCGCTGAAAGCATAGCCGCAAAATCTCCCGGACTCTGCCGAAGGACTTGCAGGGACTGACGAAGGCCTCTCCGAACGTCACCTTTAAGCAAGCTGCTCAGGGACGGGGGGCCGAAACCTACAGTCACTTTATCAGGCGAGACAATTTCTCGAATGCGTTCGAGTCGCCAGTCGTCAATCTCAGCGAGGGTATCCAGTGTTCGCAGTACTAAGTCTCTTGACACCGGTCCTCTTGCACCGACGGCCAAGGTCGACAGTACGGAGACGGTGGTCTCGTAAAGGTCAATTTCCGTAGTGCTCTGCTCCGACGTAAGAACTGCTGCTGCCGCGCGGAACGTGAGAGGCGGCTCCCCGAGGAGGCGGAATCGCAGATAGCTTTGCACGGAGGCGCTTAGTTTCGAGTCTCGTAGTACCTGTCCAACGTCACTCGCGAAGCGCGACATTGTGGTGCTGGGCTCATTCCGGATGCTGACATAGTATGCAACGAAGGACATAACCCCTCGTCCAGCATGTTTGCGCAGCCTAGTCGTGTAGCGCTTTTGCTTTTCCAGGCCGAAGAGCGTCTGTCGCGCCGCGATTGTAAGCTCAACGAGCCAAAGCGAACTCCCATACGTGCGCTCGAAGCGGCGCCGTGCCTTCGACAACAGCACCTTGTTCCCACTCCAGAAGATGCGCTGCAACTCGCCGGCGTCCCTCCTGAACGTTGACAGAAACGGCGCAATAGCCGCCAACCGGAGCGAGACCCAGTGCAGTTCCTTCTCGAGAGATAAGGGTCGCGTTGGGAGAATGCGGTCTACTGACCGCACCGTTGGAACGTCGTGGACGATCTCTTCGGGTAGTTGAGCTGCTGTCTGCGCGTTAAACCAACGCAAGTACTCTGCAAACCCCTCCACCTGAAGCGCTCTACGCGCCTCCAGCAGGGCGACCCTCCGCTTTGCGCGGAATAGCTCACCTTTGTCCGATAGCCTTGAGTCGAAACTCTTGTCCTTGACGGCGCCCACGAGCCCCCGGAGCAAATTCCGCTCTGCGCTTTTGGCGCCAGTTTTCTTTTCGCTTTTTTTCATGTCGCCGGCTTCTAGGTAGACCCGCTTTACAAAGCACTGCGCCACATGAGGAAGGAGGGAAAGGGAACAATTATGTCAGGACACAATATCCACACGTAACGCACCTTTGGGCATGCTGGCTTATCCGCCTTCACTGTCCGAAGTCCGCAGCGATCTGAAGGAACTCTGTCGCGGCCTTACCCTTGACGGCGCTGCCTGCAAGCCCCTGCGCCGCGTCAAAACTATCAACCTCAAGCTCTTCGAGACTAAAAAAATCGTATGTATATTTGGCCTTATCAGTATCGCTCTTAAATATTTTGACGATGATGGTCTCGTTAACCTGCGCGGTTATTCTGGTTAGGTGGTCAGTCCACTTATCAAAGTTCGGATGAACGAAGCGGTAATTCTGGCTTGCTAGGTATGCTGCCGGGTCATTTCCATCGACCACGAAACCATCGCCGCTTCGCTTGAACTGCATGTTGCATCGTTTGCACGCAGCAGCAAGATTCCAAAGCTGGTAACTGAGCGCCTTGTAGGCAGCCTTGCCCTTTGGAAGTATATGTTCCCGATCCGTCATAAAGGGCCCGGCGCCGACCAGGTTGGTTCTGCAATAGCAGCAGGTCCAACCATGACGCTGCAGATGAAAGGTAAGAATTCGCTCTTTGACTGTGTCCAGGCGCGCAATTTCTTCAGGCGAGGCCGGTTTGTAGTCCCAGGGTTTCTCGCTCGCCAATGCAAGGGCGATCAGCTCGCTCTCTGCGGCATCGAATGAAAAATCAACGAGCTTAGGCGTGTAGCAGTCATTCATCGGATATCTGCCGAGTACGTTCAGCCTCGACCTTGACGATGAGTTCGCGTACCGCCCCAAAAAATGCCTGCTGCGTCGCATCGAAGCTGCGACGATCCATGGCATTAACTTGAGCGATCGCCACATCTGCAGCGATCTCGCCGCTCTCAACTCCGCCGACAACATCGACCATTTCTTTGCTTACGAAGTGGCTTGCCGGCGTGATGACATCGAAAGCCTCCCAGAGGACGGCCTCGATGCTCTCGGTCGTTCGGTCGGCCGCTGACATATCTAGCGTTCGGGGCTCACCGTGCTCGACGCGGTGCACCGACACAATGTCTCGAGCACTCGCAAGCGCTCCTGTCACAACCAAAGGGGCATGAGTAGCGATCACAATCGTAGCGCTTCTATACTCAAGGGCGTTCAACAGCCTGTCGACGTACTCCCGTTGCCAGTTTGGATGAAGGCTGTTTTCCGGCTCGTCAATCAGCACCAGCGGGTCCATGTCGTCGTTTGCGATCAAAAAGAGCAACGTGGAGATCAGAGTGAGTTCGCCGCTGCTGGCACTAGACAATTCGATTATGGAGCCATCTTGACGCTGAAGGTAGACATCGATGTCGACCACGATACCAGCGTTTCGTAGTTCTGACTCCAGCCGCAGAACGCTCACGAACTCAAGGCCTTGCGAGAACGAGACAATGCGACTTCTATCGCCAACCCAGACCATCTCGTCGCTGTTAGCGCGCTCAAAAAAACTGGACGCTAGATTGATGTCTTCTTGCCCGCCGCCTTTAGAAAGCAGTACCCGCAAATCACCGAACTTTTCCATTCTATTGTGGCGAACTAGAAATCCTATTTTCCCAATATATCCGCAATACTCTAAGATTTTTTCGACTTGGTAGAAGCGACGTCCATCACCGTCGTTCAAAGTCTCGATTACTGCGATCTTTGTAATTAACTTGGGAGATCGATTGCCGCGACTTGATGACAGGCGTTTAATACCACGCATGCCTGAAAAACGATCGTAAGGGGTATTGCTTATAATCGCGATGTTTCGCGACTGACGGAGGCTGGTTGCCAGTTCGCGGAGAAAATTGCTTTTTCCTGCTCCGTTTGGTCCAACCAGGAACGCAACCCGCTCCCGCCCATAGGAACCCGCGCTGTCGATGCCCAACATTTCCAGCATTCAAATTGCCCTTACTGCCTAAGGAGGCGCAGGGACTACGATTATGTGCAACGCATACGCTCGACAACCCGCGATCGTGCTCGCTTGCGCTGCAGGCCACCAAATCGGCTAGGGCTTCAGCCTCATCGATCAAGCGCGTCGGACTCGCCACTTGGCGGACTCAACAGTTCCAGCAAGAAGCGGCGATACTCACCAAACAGCAGTTGGAGCCGATCACTGGCATGTACCTTCCGCATGCGCCTGTCGGCCTCATCGCGCTCCATCATCAGCCAGCCATCACGCACCAGCTCCTTCAAGACCTGGCTGACGCGATCCTCACTGTAGTGCAGGGAGAGGTGGAAGTCCTTCACGCGGGCAGCATCGCCGTCTTCGCGTGCCAGCGCCAGCAGCACAATGTCGCCGGCAATGACAGAACCAGCCATCGGCATGTGCTGCCGTTCCCATGAACGAAGGAGCAGCAATCGTCTTGCTAGCTTGCCCCCTTCCACTCCGACAGCACTCCTTTTCGGAGTGTTTGCCTGTCAGCGGCGGAAGAAAACAACCGGAATTGGCTCGGACTATCCGAGCCATTCGGCTTTGCCCACTCACGCCGAAACGTGCTGTTTTGCTGTTCAAAACAGGAGGTTAGCTATGCGTGCGGGTAGTGTTTCGATCGTTGCCGGTGCTGTCTTGTCATTGTTGCTGATGAGCGGCGTTCCCGCTTTGGCAGCGGACTACACTATCGACGGCAACGAGATCATAACGGCGGTGAACATGGGCCAAACGTCCGATGGCATGTCACTGGATAGGCTGCTGCTGGAGATGGAGGGCAACACCATCCACGTCAACGGAGCCTTCGTGTTCACGACGCAAACGGAAGGCAGCACCTTCTACGTCGGAGTTGGTGACAACGTTCCCCGATTGATCTGTGCCCAGAAGTCCAAGGAGAAGCGGATAGCAGCGATGGACACCGTCAAGAAGATCGGCGGCTACAACATCGTCGGCACCTACGATGTTTTCACTGGCGGCGTGATCTACCTGACCGAATGCGACTTTGAGTATGTCCCCTGATCAGACGACGTTGTCGCTGGCTGGGAGCCTGAGCCAAAATGGCTGAGGACGAGCGAGTATGGGCGGTAAAGGAGCTGCTCTTCTCCTATGTGAGAAGCCCGTCGCTGCGCCATGTTCGCGATCCCTATTCGGTCAGCAAGCTGGCGGGTGAGATCGTCAAGAAGCTCGATAGGGGAAACTCACCCTGGAAGAAGTGGGATGCGCAGCGCGAGCTTCTGCTCAAGTCTGCCATAGCGTGCTGGATACCCACTGAGGACCTGCGCACTTTCCTCAATCAAATGGACGGTCCGTCCCTGACGCTAACGGATGTGAACCAGAGGCTGATCGCGCTTGAAGAGGAGGAGCACTACTCCTTCCCGCGCGAGGAATTTCGCGACAGCTGTCTCGCGATCTACGGGCAAGAAAAGGCAGTGGGCACCGAGTTGACAGCGATCATCGGGCTACTGCGCGCCCACGTGGAAAACGAGGAGGAGCGCCTTCGAACCGAGCAGCAGGACAGGTACGAGCGGATCAAGGAACAAGACCGCTTGGCCCGCGAACAGCGCCTGCTTTCGGGGGCAGACTGCGGATGGACGCAATTGGCTAAGTCCACGTGCTGGTACAGCCGTCGCAACGGTCGGACTTACCGGTTGTCGCCCCGCAAAGGACAAGCGCTGGAACCTTCACCGTGTCACGTCCTTGTCGGACGATGAGAAGGGCTCCCTTATGGGGACCTATGGCGGAAGGGCGGACGCCACAAAGGTCATTGCGACGGCTGCGTATCTGCCTGAGCCACGCTGGTAGATGTTTGCGTTGCAGCCCACCCAAAATCACCTATGCTCTTGGCAGCCAGGATAGTTAGGCAAAAGGTAGGCAAGCAAAATCATTCCATCCTATCATACTGATTTTGCTATACAAATGATCACGCAATGGCAGTTCAAGCACTGCCACGGCGCGTTCTGACCGCGGGATAACGGCAAACTGGGTAGCGCGGCGCGCGGCAGTGGCAGACGGGCCAGGCCTTGCCTCCCGCGGCGTCGAATGGTGCGCTGCGACATGAGCGACCCCGACCGGATCATGGCCCTTTCCGATGCGACGGCGACAGGAACAATCCAGGCCACGCCCAACCAGTTCGCCACACGAGACCGCGACAAGTCGACAAAACAAAAAGGGCCACTTTGGAGGGCAACCACAGCGGCAGATCCGTCAATTGCATCGGACATTCACTCACATCTGGGCCGTCGTCAGGCTGCGTGAAAGCGAGCCTGGACTGGAGTTCAAACGCGAGGCCGTGACGACGGTGACTGAGCGGAACTCCGGCGCACGGCGGCCTGACCCTGCGCGAGAAGGGGTTTCGCACCTGCATGCGGAAGTTGATTGCCAAGCCTGCGCACGCGTTTCCGGGTATTGGGAAATGAAACTCGAGACCTTGCAGGTCGAGCGGCCGCGCACCAGCCACGCATGACTCCAGCAGGTAGCTGATCTGGCTCGGGGGATAGCCGTCGGCAATGCATCGGGGGCCAAGGCAAGCTCTGACGTCCATGGCGTTCCGCCTGAGAACTTCGACCACCAGCGGGTATCCCACCATCCGAGCAACTCCAATTCACTTTGGATACAATACTCGGACTGCACGACTGGCCATCTGCTACAAAAAACTGACCGCGACAACTTGCCATCGCGCCAGATGGAACAGGCGTTCCGCCGGTCATTTCTCCAGGGAGGAGTTCAGATGGAAACTATAACAGCGGACCAGTACTATCTGGTCTACAATGCTCTTTCGTTCACAATAGCCACCATGGCGTCGGCGACTTTGTTTTTTTGGTTCGGCCGCTCGCAAGTCGCGCCCGCCTTCAAGACTGCACTGACGATCACTGGTTTGGTGACCTTCATCGCGTGCTATCATTATTTCCGCATGTTCGAAAGCTGGAGCGAAGCCTACACAGTGACCAACGGCGTCGTCACGGCGACCGGTGAACGTTACAACCAAGAGTACCGTTACGTTGATTGGTTGCTGACGGTTCCGCTGCTGCTTGTTGAGCTGATCCTGGTGATGCGCCTGACCCGAGCGGAAACGGTTTCCAAATCGGTCACGCTCGGAGCTGCTGCGGCGCTCATGATTCTCCTGGGCTATCCCGGGGAAGTGTCCGCCGGTATCGACCTTACACGACTCGTGTGGGGCGCGTTGTCGATGATCCCGTTCCTCTACATCGTCTACACACTGTTCGCAGGCCTTTCGAACGCCATCGATAGCCAGCCGGCAAGCGCGCGCAAATTGGTCAGCATCGCGCGCTACGTAACGGTGCTCTCCTGGCTGTTCTACCCTGTGGTGTATTTCGCGCCTTTCATCCTGCCGGTCGACGGCGCCGGTGCGAAGACGATCATCGAGGTTGGCTACACCATCGCCGATATCGCCGCCAAGGCAGGCTTTGGCGTGTTGATCTACCTGATCGCGGTCCGCAAATCGGAAGAAAAGGGCGAAGCGGCCTGACAGCACACCCTCAAGCGCCCTCCGGCATCGGCCGGGGGGCATCGAGGCTGCCTTGCCACGAGACAGCGCGTCGGCACCCCCCGGTCGGCTGATGGTCCGCAGGGACAGTCCGAATGCCCGGCCAGCCCGGTCCAGCCCTCGTTTCAGCTGACGGGAATCATGATTTCGTTGCGACGCAGCAACCAGGGCGTCCAGGGCGGATTGTAGCGGGCGAGCGTAGGCGGACCCGAGGCCGTAAGGCCTCGTGTGCGGAGGATATCCGCAAGCTCCCGCGTATGGTCAGCGATAGCCTTGTCGCGGGCGAGCCCAGAGAATTTCAGCACGGCAACTCGGCGGGCCGGCACCTCGTGCAGCCTGACCCGCGCATCATCGGGCACGGGCAGATCGCCGAGGCCATAAGCGCCGGGCATGGTGAACTGCACCAGCCACTGGCCGTCGCCGCCAGCGATGCCGACGGGGGCCGTCATGGCGATCTTCTCGCCGGATGCGGGGCGCTGCGCCACAGGGGCCGTCATGGCGATCTTCGCACGACCCGTGTTGCCACCGAAAATGTATCCGGCGAGAAGGCGGAACCCAGCAGAGGACGCATCGTCGCGGTCCCCGGAAACCGTGACCTCTGCCACGACGGTTGCAGCGTAGTCTCGCAGTTCGAACGCGCCATCGGCTGCAACGACACTGAATTTCGGTTCTTCGACTGCCATGAGACCACCTTTGGACGCGGCTTGCGCCAATGCCTGATGTCAGGTGTCTGACAGCCGGTTGCAATGGCGACCGCGAGTTCGCGAACTCATAAGTTCGGCGGACGGAAAACCAGGCGGGACCGGACGCGCTCCCCCCAGGCAAGGATGAGGCCGGCCACCACGACAAGGCCGGCGCCGGCATAGACGACCGGCGCGGGCGCCTCGTGGAACACCAGCGCCCCAAACACGAAGGCCCAGACCAGCCCGGTATACTCGACTGTGCCGAGCACGCCGGCAGGCAGGCGCCGTGCCGACTCGATGAGCAGCAATTGCCCGACTCCGCCGGCAATGCCGGTGCCGAGCGCGAAGACGGTGGCGGTCCAATCCATCGGCTGCCATACCACCACCGCAAAGGGCAGCAGCGCCAGCACGTAAAAGGCGTTCAGCGAGAACATCAGCAGGCCAGACGAATCCGAGTTCGAGATTGTCCGCATGAGGATGGTGGCAATGGACCAGAGCACGGCAGCGGCAAGCACCATGAGCGCAGGCAAACCCAGCGGAATACCGGCAGGGTTGCAGGCGACCACAACGCCCACAAAGCCCACAATCGTGGCGATGACGCGCGGGGCGGTCAGCTTTTCCCTGAGGAACACGACCGCGAGCGCAAGCGTCACGAGGGGCGCGACGTAGTAGAGCGTCGTCATTTCGGCAAGCTTCAACTCGGTGCCGTTGACATAATAGAGGCACCATGCGGCAAGCGTGGTGATAGCGCGCCAGAGCAGGAGACCCTTGCGGCGCGAGGCGCGCAATTCGCCGATTACGGTACCGCGGGACATGGCCAAGGTGGCGCCCGCGATGATGATGCTGCGGATGAGCAGGATCTGGACAACGGGAAGGCCCGCGACCATCAGCTTGACCAGCGTGTCGTGCACCGAGAACAGCGAATAGGCGCCCGCGCCGAGCAGCAAGCCGGCTGCAGGGCCTGAAGGAAGGCGCGAAACATGCGGGGCGGACACGCAAAGGACTCGGAACGGAGGGCAGCTGACCCGCTCTTGCCCGAGCTTCAGCTCAGGCGCAAGTCACGCGCACTTCGCCGAAGCCAGCGGGATCGGCTGAAAACACCATAACGGTGCATTTGGTGCCGACGAGGGTGGCAAAACCGGTCTTGACGATGGCACCAGCGCCCTGGACCTCTACCGTGTCGGCGGTGATGCTGCCGACCGTGATGACCGATTTCGATTGGCAGAGCGGATAGGTTTCACCGGGCGTTACGATGAAGCGCGTGCCGAGCGGAATACAATCGGTCGTGGGAAGGCTCGGATCAATCGCGGCGGTTTCGGCGGCGAGCGCTGCGGCGCCATCGACCGGGGGGGCGGCGAGCGCCGAACTGGGCACGAGGCCCGGAGCGTTCGCGGCAGCGGTTTCGAGCGTCTTCAGGTTACCCTCGACACCGGCGATGCGATCGGCAAGAGCCGAGAGCTGGGCGGTCAGCTCGGACGAAAGCATCGCGCTCGCGCCAGACGGGCTCGATTCCTGACCGATACGGGCCTTGAGTGCCGCCAGTTCTTCGGCCAGTTCTGCCCGGGCGGACCGGGAATTGAGCTCGACCGCGATCATGCCCGCCATGGCGACCAGCGCCACCAGCGCAGCGAGGAACGGAATCAGCCGATCGATAACCAGCAGCCGACGATAGCGGTTCATCCTGTTGCCTGCGGAAGTCACGACTGCGGAAGTCATGGAACACCTATCAGATTATCGCAGGATTGGGGCGGACTTGCGTCAGCCCCGGCAGGCAGGCGCCGACAAGGCGATCAACCCTGCCCCGGCTTCCTGGCAGGCACAGGCGGGACAATGGTGGGGTCGACAGTGCCGCTGACCTCGCCACCGAACAGGCCGCCGATGAAGGACCCGATGGCCTCGCCCCGCTCCTTGGCTGCCGCCTGCGCCCTGATGGCGGCTTCGGCCTCGGCATTGGCCTTGGCTATCCTCGCGTCGAGCGCCGCCTCGTCGGCAAGGAGTTTGGACTTCAGTTCCGGCGACTGCGCGGACTTGACGGAGGATGGGCAGGAGGCCTTCGGATCGAGGCTGGAGACGACCGGGAGACCGAAGACGTATTTCTTCTCACACACGTCCCAGGTGGGCGGCATGCGGGTCATTTCGAAGCGGTCGTAGCCTTCCTTGATGTTCTTCCAGAAGGGCAGGCTCGGATTGTCGGCATGCTTGGCGAGGTTGTCGACCGTCATGCGGAAGGGGAAGACCTGCAGCAGGAAGGACGGGTTGCCGCCACGGAAGGTCTCGCGGGCCAAGGCGTAGATTTCGGCGATGGCGTCGTCGGTCATGGAATAGCAGCCGCTCGAGGAGCAGGCGCCGTGCACCATGAGGTTGGAGCCGGTGCGGCCCCACGAGCGATCGAACTTGTTGGGGAAGCCGGTATTGAACGCCAGATAGAAGTTCGAGTTCGGGTTCATCAGGCCGGGGGTGATGGTGTACATCCCCTCGGGAGCCTGGCGGTCGCCCTCCTTGACCTTGGGCCCGAGCACACCGGACCAGGCGCAGATATCGTAGGTCTTCACCAGCTTGAAGGTGCCGCCAGAGCCCTGCTTCCAGACTTCGAGCTCGTTGGTCTGCTTGAAGATTCGCACCATCATCGGCGCACTGGGCGAGGAGCCGAGCGCTGCGAGGCGGTTCAGCATTTCCTGCGGAATGGGCTGGCTGGCCCTGGCACTCTTGGGCTGGATGCCGGCACAGGCGGCAAGCCCAAGCAGGACGAGCCCGAGAACCAGGCTGGTTAGGACGAGGTGAAATAATCTCATCAAGGCGAACAACCGGTCGAGGGTAAGCGCCCCCGGGTTAGGGGGACGCGGTGAACACAAGGTTGACCGCAACGGTTAACGAAGCGTTGCTCTATGCCGTTCTTTGCGCCCAACGGACAGCCGAAATCAAGACAGCGCGGACCCGATTGCGAGGAATTTCTCCCGCCGATGCTCGCGGATTTCAAGGCGATTGCGACTCCCGGGGAACTCGGCGAGGAACTGGGTCATGGCCCGGCTTGTCGCGACCATCACCTCATCGTGATGGCGGTGCGCCCCACCTGGCGGCTCCGGGATGATGCCGTCGATGACGCCGAAGCCGAGCAGGTCGGCTGCCGTGATCTTCATGTTGTTGGCTGCATCCTGCGCCTTGGCTGCATCGCGCCAGAGGATGGACGCGCCGGCTTCGGGCGAGATCACCGAGTAGATGGCGTTCTCCAGCATCAGCACGCGATTGGCTGTCGCGATGGCGATGGCGCCACCGGAGCCGCCCTCGCCGATGATGATGGCGAGGTTGGGCACGCCGAGCTCAAGGCTCTTTTCGGTGGAGCGGGCAATGGCTTCGGCCTGGCCGCGCTCCTCAGCGTCGATACCCGGGAAGGCACCGGCGGTATCCACGAAGGAAATGACCGGGATATCGAAGCGATTGGCCATTTCCATGATGCGCACGGCCTTGCGGTAGCCCTCGGGGCGCGCCATGCCGAAATTATGCTTGAGGCGGGTCTCGGTGGACGAGCCCTTCTCCTGCCCGAGGATAGCGACCGGCTGGCCGTTGAAGCGCCCGAAGCCTGCCTGCAACGCAGAATCCTCCGCGAACTTGCGATCGCCGGCCAGAGGTGTCCACTCGGTGATGAGGCCCTGAACGTAGTCGGAAAAGTGCGGACGCTGCGGATGTCGCGCGACTTGCGTCTTCTGCCACGGGGTCAGGCGGCGATAGATATCCACCAACGCTTCCTCGGCGCGGGCAGAGAGCCGGGCGACTTCCTCGTCGATCGAAACCGCCTGGTCCGACGATGCGAGCGACTTCAGTTCGGCAATCTTGCCTTCGAGATCGGCGACCGGCTTTTCGAAATCGAGATAGGTTTGCATCCAACCCGCCAAAAGGGACCCATGGGAGGCGCGTCACTTGCGCCCCAAAGTGGCCGGAAAGTGGCGGCGGGGCGTAAAGGAGTCAAGCGGCGCTGCCGCAGGGGCACAACGAAGTTGGCTGGCAAGGCGATGAAGCCGGCAATCCATGACGGCGGCGTTAACCAATATAAGAAGGTTTGGTGACAGCCTGACGTCAGCCGAAACAGCGACTTACAGAAGTGCCAGCATGCCAGCCTTTCCGATTGTAACGGTAACCTGCCCGCATTGCCGGCAGCGTATCCTCGAGAGCGCCAGGCTGGTGCGGCCGCTGGGTGAGGTCTATTGCCCGGATTGCGGTCAGACATTTCTTCTGGACGACGCTGACGAGGCGATGCGCCGGCAGCTTGATGACGCCAGGGACGCGAGGCTGCGGCGGAAGGCCAAGCTGAAGGAGTTGCGGCAGCGCTGGAGCGACCCAGCCCCGACTGACGCGGAACTGGACGCTGCGGACTTCCCTAAGCGCCTTGTCGAACACCCAAGGCTGATCGGAGATGTTCTTCTCAATCTCGACAGGCTGCTCGACCGGCTGAATGCCGAGCGGACACGCGGACAGGACAAAGCCGCCTGACGCGCATTCCTGCCCTGGCAGATCAATCGGCCATGGGATGCTTGCCCTCGACAAGGCTCTTGAGGCGCTCTTCGAGAACATGGGTATAGATCTGCGTCGTGGCGATGTCGGCGTGTCCGAGCAGGGTCTGCACGACGCGCAGGTCGGCACCACCCGCCAGCAAGTGACTGGCAAAGGCATGACGCAGCACGTGCGGCGACACCCGGTCGGCTGACAGCCCGGCCATGCCGGAGAGGCGCTTCAGATCGCGGGCAAAGACCTGCCGCGCGACATGGCCACTGTCGCTGCTGGCGGGAAACAGCCACGGGCCCGGCGGGAGATCGCGCAGCCAATCGACCAGACGGTCGCGCGCCCTGTCGGTAAGCGGCACGACGCGCTCCTTGTTGCCCTTGCCGCGGATGGTGAGGAAACCAGCATCCCGCAGCACGGCGACCCGACGCAGCTCCACAAGTTCCGACACGCGCATGCCGGTGGCATAGAGCAGTTCGAGCTGCAGATGGAGACGGCGCGCGGCGAGACGCTCGGCATCGGAGTTGGCCGGATCGGCAGCTTGGGTCTCGGCGAAGGTCAGGAGTCGGTCGATCTCTGCAACCGAAAGCACCTTGGGAAGGGCGCGGCGGGCGCGGGGCGACGCAACGATGCGTGTGGGGTCATCCGTCCGCAAGGCATCGGCGGCGAGGAATTTGTGAAACTGCCGGAGCGCCGAGAGTTTTCGCGCGCTGCTGGAGGCCGCAAGACCCTCGGCGGCAAGACGCTCGAGATACGCGGCTACGTGATCGCGACCGGCTTCTCGGGCCAAAACTCGCTGGCGCCCCAACCAGGCGAGGTAATCGGAGAGATCGCGACGATAGGCGGCGATGGTATTGTGTGCCGCGCCGCGCTCGGCGCTCATCATCTCGAGGAACGAGTCAAGGAGGTGGGTCTCGCTCATTCGGCGCCGTTGTCGACGGTGACCACCTCGCCATTGGCATCGGAGGCGGCCGGCTGCGGCGCCGACTCAGCAGGCCCCGACATGGTAGCCGGAGCCTCGGCCGCAGACGTCGTGGGGCGTGTCGTATTGATCTCCCGCTTCACCAACGGGGCGCGTTCGGGCGATGGGACCAGTTCGCGGGACGGAATGCGAATCGTGACTTCCTTCTCGCGCGGCTTGACCACGAGGGTAAGGCCGACCATGCCGCCAAGGGCGAGGCCGCCAAGGACGAGGAGAACGACGAAAAGGCGAATGAGGGTGGGCATGGCATACCGTTCGTGTCACGCGACGTGCAGTGTCCATGGTTTGGCGGGTCCGATCAAGCGCTTCGGACCCGCGAGGATTGACTTTGTTGCACACCCCTTGTTGAACGCCATGAAACGCCTGCGGAGCGGACCATGACATCGAAGGACCACAAGGCCGAGCTGTTGCACCTGTTGGGGCAGCGGCCGATCGTGCTCGTGGGGATGATGGGCGCCGGCAAGACAACGGTCGGGCGCCGGGTCGCAGCACGGCTGAACCGGCCCTTCGTCGACAGCGACGAGGAGATCGAAAGGGCCGCCGGCATGAGCATCGAGGATATATTCAAGAGCCATGGCGAGGCGGAGTTCCGGGCAGGAGAGGTGCGGGTGATCTCGCGGCTGCTGCGTGAGGGCGGCATGGTGCTTGGGACCGGCGGTGGCGCCTTCATCAACCCCGAAACGCGCGCGCTCGCCAAGGAACTGGGTGTCACCGTATGGCTCAAGGCGGATTTCGAGCTGCTGTTCCAGCGCGTTTCACGTCGGTCGAACCGGCCATTGCTGAAGACCGCCAATCCGCGTGAGACGCTGCAGAAGCTGATCGATTCGCGTTACCCAGTCTATGCGGAGGCGGATGTGACGGTGGTGTCGCTTGATGTGCCGCAGGACCAGGTGGCAAGCGAGTTGATCGAGGCGCTCCATGCGCATCTCGCAAACACTGTGGGCAAGGGCCATGATGACTGAGACGACACGCGTGCACGTGGCACTGCCCGGACAGGCCTATGACATCGAGATCGGCGCAGGCTTGCTCGACGGAGCCGGTGCGCGGCTCAAGGCGCTGTTTCCGGGGCGGCGCTTCGGCATCGTCACCGACGATTCGGTGGCGACGGCACAATTGCCAAGGCTCATCGCGTCTCTCGACGCGGCGCAGCTCAGCCATGCCGAGATCGTGGTGCCGCACGGAGAGGCGAGCAAGAGCTTCGCGCGGCTCGGCGAAGTGGTCGAGGGCATTCTTGCGGCGCGGCTTGAGCGCGGTGACCTGATCGTCGCGCTTGGCGGCGGCGTGATCGGCGACCTGGCTGGCTTCGCGGCCTCGATCGCGCGGCGCGGCATGAACTTCATCCAGATGCCGACCTCGCTCCTCGCGCAGGTGGATTCCTCGGTGGGCGGCAAGACCGGCATCAACTCGCCGCACGGCAAGAACCTGATCGGCGCCTTCCACCAGCCGAAGCTGGTGCTGGCAGATCTCGATGCGCTGGAGACGCTGCCGACACGCGAGTTCGCCGCGGGCTATGCCGAGGTGGTGAAGTACGGGCTGATCTTCGATGCGCCGTTTTTCGAGTGGCTGGAGCAGCACCGGCCCGCGATATTCGCGGGTGATGTGACGCTGAGGGCCGAGATGGTGGCGCGCTGCTGCGCGGCAAAGGCGCGGGTGGTGATCGAGGACGAGAGGGAAATGGGCGTGCGCGCCCTGCTCAACCTCGGCCATACCTTCGGGCATGCGCTCGAATCGGCTACGGGGTATTCGAGCCGGCTGCTGCATGGCGAGGGCGTCGCCATTGGCATGGTGCTGGCGCACGGGTTTTCGGCGCGGCTTGGGCTGGCGCCGGGACAGGATACGGGCCGCGTCGAGGCGCATCTCAAGGCCGCGGGCCTGCCGACCCGGATGCGCGAGATTCCGGGCGATCTGCCGGACACGGACTATTTGATGGACGCCATCGCGCAGGACAAGAAAGTGGTGCGCGGGGCACTCACCTTTATCCTGACGCGCGGTATCGGCGAGGCCTTCATTGAGCGCAATGTCGAGCCGGCTGTTGTCAGGGCCTATCTCGACGAGATGCGTGCCGGCTGACAAGGGTCATGGCCTGACCGTGATCACCACGCGGCGGTTGGAAGACGGTTCCGGCCCAAACTGATCGGTGGCGCCGCCACCGGCGACGGTTGCGCGGGTATAGGTCAGCCCCTGGCCCCTGAGGTAGGACAACACCTTCTGCGCACGCTCGATGGCGAAGAGCGCGCTTGTTGCGTGGTTGCCCTGCCGGCTCGAATAGCCGGTGACCTGAATGCGGCACCTCTGTCCGCGGACATCGGCGAGAATCTGGTCGAGGCGAGCGATCAGACGCGGGGTCAGATCATTGGAACTCTCGTTGAAGCCGATGACATTGTAGAGCTCGTCGCGGGCGCAGGCGCCGCCCGTGGCAACAGAGCCCCCCTGCGCAATGCCGGCGGTCATGACGTCATCGACAGATGCGGGCGCACCTGCTGCCGCGCTCTCGACGGTTAGAGCAGTGGCGGGTTGGGCAGTGGCGATCGCCGCGTCAGGAAGCGGCCAGCCGCCTGAGGGCGGGCGGGACACGGCGTCGACCTTGCCATCGGCGATCACCAGGAACTCGCCCAGCGTCGTGGGCGCGACATCGGCGCTCTGCCCCTGTACGCCCAGACCCGAAACGGTTACCGCGCGGCCATTGACGGCGACGGAAGCGAGATAAAGGTTGCGGTCGCGATTGCTGCCTTCGCCGCCATTGGCCTCGTTGAGGAAGCGAATGCGCACCTCGCCGCCTGGCTTGAAGACGGCCTCGGGAATGGTGAAATCGAAAGCCTGCACGAATGGGGTCTTGTCCGTCGCGGCGGCAAAGCGGCCTGCGGCAACGGTCGCGATGGCGGCATCGACGCTCCCCTCGCCCAGAGCTCGCCCGTTGAACAGCACCACAAAGCGCGGCGGACCGTCATAGGCTTCCCCACCCACTACCAGTTGCAGGCGGCTGTCGGCGGCGAAAGCCGCACCTGTCGCGACGCTGCCCAAGAGCGCAAAGACCAGCATGGACCCGAGTGAAGTGCGCATCCTATCCTCCGTGGTGTTCATCACGAAGGTGCTAGGCAAGTCTTGGGGCGATAGTTCGGACAAAGCGGGGCAAGCGTGCCGGGCTTTCGCCGGTTTTTCGCCCAATAGTCCGGTCCAGGCACGCCGCCTCGTGACGGCGATTGGCCGGGCGGGCAGTTGCGCAGTTGTCGCACAAGCCCGGTATCCGGAGCGCGGCGTCGTCAGGATTTACGGGTTGGATCGAGCACTTCGATCGCCAGGGCATGGACGCCGCCCGAAAGCTCAGGCGCCAGCGTTTCCATGATGGCACGGTGACGGGCGAGCCGCGACAGCGGCGCCAGCGAGTCGCTGGCGATGCGGACGCGGAAATGCGTGCTTCCACCCTCGCGCCAGCCGGAGTGACCATGATGCCGATCGCTCTCGTCAATCACTTCAAGATGGCTCGGCGCAAATTTGACCGAAAGTTTTTCGACAATGACGTCGCGAACCGACATATCCCTACCGTTTCAGCTTTGGCTTTGTGCGGAGCTTAACTAGGACTGATGAAGCTGGAATCCAAGTATTTCGACCGGATCCGTATCCGGCCCCGCCATGGAGAGGAACCCAAGCCGGAGGTTGAACCCTGCGGATGGGAGGGTTGCGACCAGCCGGGGCTGTACAAGGCGCCCAAGGGCAACCGTGCCGAGGGGCAGTACCACCATTTCTGCCTCGAGCACGTGCGGCACTACAATCAGGTGTTCAATTTCTTCGAGGGCATGAAGCCTGAGGAGATGGAGAGCACCATCCGCAAGGAGCACGCGACCGACGGTCGTCCGAGCTGGGGCTTTGGCGCCAAGCCTGGCGCGAGTGCCGGCCCCAAGATGCCGCCGAAGACGCCACCCAACATGCGGACAAATTCCGACGGGACGCGCAATGCCGATCCGTTCGGGGTGTTCGCTCGCTATCGGCGACATCAATCCAAGGCACCAGCGGCAGAACGGGTGAAGCCGCTCCTTGAGCAGGATCGGCGTGCCTTCGAGGCGCTGGGCTTCAAGGGCTGGGCCAAGGCCGAGGAGATAAAGTCGGCCTACAAGAGCCTCGTCAAGATCCACCATCCGGATATCAACGGTGGCGACAAGACCTCGGAAGAGCGTCTCCGGGCGATCATAGCTGCCTATACGCACCTGAAGCAGAAGGGCTTCGTCGGTCGGTGAGGCGCCAATCGGCAATGGCCGCCAGCCGCGACGCGCCAACTCCCCTGGAATGAAGTTTGGTTATGGCGTCATTCACGCGGGGAATGCCCCCGCAAACCGCCGGCAAACCGCCGTGACGGGGCCCTGCCCGCGGACAGGGTTCAGCCATTTCGACGCGCATTGCGCCCTACCGTCCGGGCGGCGATACTGCTATAGAGCCGGATAACCTCAAGGCAGCAGCCTTGACCTTTCTTGCCTCGAGAGCTCCCATGCCCGACTACACCAATCTGCCGAACAAGGAATTTTCTGTCCGCGAGACCTTCGGCATCGACAGCGACATGAAGGTGATGGGCTATGCGGAGACCGATCCGCATGTGCCCCCGCTCGACCCGGACTACCTGTTCGACCGCAATACCACGCTCGCCATTCTGGCGGGTTTTGCGTTCAACCGGCGTGTCATGGTGCAGGGCTACCACGGCACTGGCAAATCGACGCATATCGAACAGGTAGCGGCGCGGCTCAACTGGCCGCTTGTGCGGGTGAACCTCGACAGCCATGTGAGCCGCATCGATCTGGTCGGCAAGGACGCGATCGTTCTCAAGGACGGCAAGCAGATCACCGAGTTTCGCGACGGTATTTTGCCGTGGGCGGTGCAGAACAACATTGCGCTGGTGTTCGACGAATATGATGCGGGCCGCCCCGACGTGATGTTCGTGATTCAGCGTGTCCTGGAGCAGGCGGGCCGGCTGACTTTGCTCGACCAGAACCGCGTGATCACCCCGCACCCGGCCTTCCGCATCTTCGCCACCACCAACACGATCGGCCTCGGCGATACGTCGGGCCTTTATCACGGCACGCAGCAGATCAACCAGGGCCAGATGGACCGGTGGAGCCTGGTGGTGACGCTGAACTACCTGCCGCACGACAAGGAAGTCGGCATCATCCTCGCCAAGAGCAAGACGCTGGCCAGCACAGACAAGGGCAAGAAGACCGCATCCAGCATGGTGCGGCTTGCAGACCTGACCCGGCAGGCCTTCATCAATGGCGACCTGTCGACTGTGATGAGCCCCCGCACGGTGATTACCTGGGCCGAGAACGCGCAGATCTTCGGCGATCTGGGCTTTGCATTCCGGCTGACTTTCCTCAACAAGTGCGACGAGTTGGAACGCCCGGTGGTAGCGGAGTTCTACCAACGCGTGTTTGGCGAAGACCTGCCGGAATCGGCCGCGAATCTCGCGATCACGGCCTGATCGGAACCGGACCTCGTCCCCGACAGGCTCGGGATGAGGTCCCCACGGCTGCCCTGCGCGGGCGGCCAAGCCTCTGGCTCCCATTGCCCTCATGGTGAGCTTGTCGAACCACGAGGGCATGGCACACTTACCCAACCATGGCCCAGCCCCCGCGCAGCAAGCAGAACAAGCCCGACACGACCCAGGCGTTCAAGACCGCCGTGGGCGCGGCGGTGCGCGCAATCGGCGGCAACAAGGAACTGGAAGTCAGCTTCTCCGCCGACCGGCCCATGCTGACGGCCGACAAGGCGCGTCTCGCCAACCTGCCGCGCCTGCCGACCATGCGCGATATTTCGATCGCGCGCGGCCAGGGCGACGCGATGGCGATGCGGCTTGCGAGCCATGACCCCGACACCCACAGGAAGCGCGCACCGGCCGAGCCCGAGGCGCGAGCCGCCTATGATGCGCTCGAACAGGCCCGTGTCGAGGCGTTGGGGTGCGTGCGCATGCCGGGCATGGGCCGCAATATCAGCGAGATGCTGGAAGACCGGCTGTTCCGCGGCAATTTCGCCCAGATCAATGCCAGGGACGACGCGCCGCTGTCGGAAGCGCTGAGCCTGATGCTGCGCGAAAAGATCGCCGGCATGCCGATCCCGCCCTCGGGGCAGAAGATCGTCGATCTGTGGCGCAGCGAGATCGAGCAACGCGCCAGCACCTCGCTGACGACGCTGATGACGCGGTTTGAGGATCAGGAGCTGTTCAGCCGGGCGATGCGGCAATTGCTGCGCGATCTGAACCTCGTGCCCGACAGCGACATGGAGGACAGCGAGGGCGACGACCCGGACAATGGCGATGACCAGGACCCGGAGCGCGGCACCGATGACGAGAAGTCGCCCGAGCAGGGCGAAGGTGAAAGCGAAGACGCCGAGGCCGAGGAAGACGAAGCCGCCGGTGAATCCGACCAGGATGGCGAAGTCGAGGGCGCGGAGATGGATGTCTCCGAGACCGACGAGGACGAGACGACCGAGGCCGGGGAAGACAACCCCAACCCGCCACCGCCGGGCGCCAACATCAAGGACTTCCAGAACGTCTTCACCTACAAGATGTTTACCCAGAAGTTCGACGAGATCGTCCGGGCGCAGGACCTGTGCCCGCCCGAGGAGCTCGACCAACTGCGGGCGCTGCTCGACAAGCAGCTCGAAAACCTTGCGGGGGCGGTGGCCCGGCTCGCCAACAAGCTGCAGCGCCGCCTGATGGCCCAGCAGAACCGCAGCTGGGAATTCGACCTCGAGGAAGGCCTGCTCGATACGGCGCGATTGACCCGCGTGGTGACCGACCCGCTTCAGGCACTGAGCTTCAAGGTAGAGCGCGACACGGATTTCCGCGACACCGTGGTGACGCTGCTCATCGACAATTCCGGCTCGATGCGCGGTCGGCCCATCACCATCGCGGCAATATGCGGTGACATCCTCGCGCGGACGCTCGAGCGCTGCGGTGTGAAGGTGGAGATCCTAGGGTTCACGACGCGGGCCTGGAAAGGCGGCAAGAGCCGCGAGGCCTGGCTCGAAGCCGGACGTCCGCCGAACCCAGGCCGGGTGAACGATATCCGCCACATCATCTACAAGGCTGCCGACGAACCCTGGCGGCATGCGCGGCGGAACCTCGGGCTGATGATGCGCGAGGGGCTGCTCAAGGAGAATATCGACGGCGAGGCACTGCAATGGGCGCACAAGCGCCTGCTCGGGCGGCCCGAAAACCGCCGCATCCTCATGGTGATCTCCGATGGCGCGCCGGTGGATGATTCCACCCAGAGCGTCAATGCGGGCAATTATCTGGAGGCACATCTGCGGCAGGTGATCGAAGAGATCGAGACGCGCTCTCCGGTGCAACTGGTGGCTGTCGGTATCGGGCACGACGTGACGCGCTATTATCGGCGCGCTGTTACACTGCTCGATGCCGAGGAACTGGCAGGCGCGCTGACCGACGAGCTTGCCTCGCTGTTCGACGAGGAAGCGCCCTCTGGCCGCAAGAAGAGCCGTTTCGGATGACGCCGGACACGGGCAAAGGGCGCAGACTCGCCGGCTTGCTGGCGGCTGGCTCCGCGCTGTTGTTTGTCGGGCTGGTACCCCTCGTGATCGACGCGCCGGCCCAAGCACAGAGCTCGGCAGCCGAGAACCAGACCGTCACTTCCACGCAAATGGCCACGTTCCTGGGGGCCTCCGCCGGCCAGCCCGTGCAGGGGCTCATCTGGCGCGGCGGCATCGAGATGCAGAGCCCGGCCGACACCTTTGGCGGCTTGTCCGGCCTCGGCTTCCTGGACGACGCGGGTCGGCTGGCCATGGTGTCGGACCGCGGCACTTTCGTTACCGGGCAACTGATCTATGATGACGCGGCGCGCCCGCTCACCCTCGTGGGCGTCAGCATCGACCCGATGCAGAACACCAAGGGTAACGAGCTGCCGCGCGCCTACGCACGGGATGCGGAGTCTCTGGCTGTGGTTGAGCGTGACGGCGTGCCGAGCGCCGTGCGCGTCGGGTTCGAGAACCTGACGCGGGTGGCCGATTTCCAGCTCGTCGACGGCAGGCCGCAGGGCGCTGCGCGGGAAGTACCCATCCCCAAGTGGCTGTCGGACACGCGCAGCAACGAAACGCTCGAGGCGATGTGCATCGCGCCGCCGGCCTCTGCGATCGCCGGTTCGACAGTGCTCCTGCCCGAGGGTATCCGCGACGGCAACGGCAATGTGCGCGGCTATATGCTGGGCAAGGCGGACAAGGGGCCGCTGAGTTATGTCGCCGGGTCGGGGCTGGCGCCGACCGACTGCGCCTTCCTGCCCAATGGCGACCTGCTGGTGCTCGAGCGGGGCATCTCGCTGTTTCTGTTTTCGATGCGGCTGGTACTTGTGCCCGCCGCTTCGGTTGCCCCGGAGGCGCTGCTGACCGGTCGTGTGCTGTTGCAGGCTACCGGTGGCGATATCGACAACATGGAAGCCGTCGCCGTGCATCGAGGGCCGGACGGCAGCAGCCGGATCACGCTGCTTTCGGACAACAATTTCAACGATTGGCAGCGCAACCTGCTGCTCGAGTTCAGCCTGCAGGAGTGAGGCTGGAATAACCCAACGCGGTGGGTTATTGTTGGGAATGATCACGATCCTCCGCGCCTCAGGCCTCCGGGTCGTCATCTATCAGTTCGATCACCCGCCGCCACACGTGCATGTGCAGGGCGACGGAGAAGTGAAGATTGAACTCGTATCCGGTGGCACGCCGCGGGTGATCGAGGTCCGCGGGATGAAGGCCGGCGATATTCGGAAGGCGCTGGACGCGGTCGCGGACAACCACGATATGCTTCTGGGAATTTGGAGCGATCTGCATGGTTGATATCACCGATGAAGAGATCGCCGCCGCGGAGGAACGCGGCCGGATCGCCGACGATCTGGAGCCGCGGGCTACTGCGGTGCATTACGACCGGACCACTGGCCTCATCGTCCTCCAGCTCAAACATGCAGCCGTCTTCTCAGTCCCTGCGCGCCTGTTGCAGGGCCTTGAGGCTGCCACCGATGACGAGATTTCCGAGGTCGGCATCATCGGGCGCGGATATGGACTGGAATGGGAAAAGCTGGACCTGCACCACGCCGTGCCCGCACTTGTGGCCGGACACTACGGCACCAGCCGCTACATGGCAGGTTTGTTAGCGCGAGGCACGATCCGTGCGTTTGGCGACGATACGACACAGCTGCGATCGCAGCAAAAACGTGCGGCGAGTTAGGCCGCCTTCAGGGCAAGGAGCGAGGACCTACGCCCCTAGACAGCGACGGCTGCCGGTCTCGCCCGCCATTCCGATAGCGGGCGCGTGCCGAAGGCAGGGTCCGGCGCGTCATCGAGCACGGCAATGAACTCGATGGAATGGCCATCCGGATCGGCGAAATATTGCGATGCAGCGAGCATCCAGCCCAGCACGACCGGCTCATCGAGTGGCTCGCCCGAGAAGCCCAATGGCGTGACACCGCGCGCCTTGAGCGCCGCAGCTGACGCCACCACGCCGTCGAGGCTCATGCGGAAGGCCATATGCAGCCGCATGCGCAACGGACCGGAGCCGATTTCCCATAGACCGAGCATGCCGGTCTTCTTGTCATTGACCCAGAAGAACGCGATCCGGCGCTCGGGGAAGGTTCGAGCCAGTTCGAGGCCGATGACGTCGCGATAGAACGCGACGGACCGCTCAAGATTGGCGACAGTCAGATGGGTCTCGTAGAGCCCATCGATATGGGGAAGTCCAGCGCGGTCATATCAGCCTCCGTAACGGCGAACTTCGCCCGCCCTACAACCTCAAGTCAGGTTCAGGTCAAGGGCGAAGTCGCGCTAGACGAATGGCTCTGTGCAGCGACGATCAGGCGGCGCTGGGGACCGGCTGCAGCGGCATGAGGCGGCCCATAAGCGCGCGATAGGGCGCGAGCAGCAGCAGGGCCGCGAGGAATTTCACGAGGAAATCGCCGGTGGCGAGCGAGGTCCAGAGCGGCACTTCGGGGCCGAGGCCGAGCCAGGGCGCACCAAAGCCGAGCGAGCCATCGGCGCGGCCGAAGGCCAGATCGATGAAACCCAGCGCCGGAGCGAAGGCGATGGTGAAGAACACCAGCGTATCGACGGCCGAGCCGACCAGCGATCCGGTGAGCGGCGGAACGAGCCAGAAGCGGTTCCGCAAACGGCTGAAGATCGCGATGTCGAGCATCTGACCGAGGAGAAATGCCGTGGCCGAGGCAATTGCGATGCGGGGAGTGGAGAGATAGGCCGAGAGCCCGAGCGCCAGCACGAAACCGACCACCACCACGGCGCGCGCCCATTGAGCGCCCTCGTAGCGATTGGTGAGATCGGTAACGAGGAAGGCGAACGGGTAGGTAAAGGCGCCCCAGGTGAGGAGATCCTTGAGGTTGAGCGGCCCGAGCTGGGCATCGACCGGGAACTGCACGAGGATATTGGAGGCGGTGACGACCACCACCATGGCGAGAACCGCCAAGACGACACGAGCGCGCATGTGACGCGACCTTTCAACTTTGCCGCGTGCCGGCATCAGACCGGGGCGGCAGGGCGAGCGGCAGGGTGCCGTCTCCAGAAAAGCAAACCGCGCGTCCCGGGAACCGGAACGCGCGGCGAAACTTGCCTTACCCCAGATTACTGGGCGAGGGCGGCGCGGACTTCCTTTTTCAGAAGCAGCGCGTTGGGCGACAGTTCGGCATCGTCGGCCTTGAGCAGGAAGGCGTCAATGCCGCCGCGGTGCTCGACGGTACGCAGCGCGTTCGCCGAGATGCGCAGCTTGACCGAGCGGCCGAGCACATCCGACAGAAGCGAGACGTTCAGGAGGTTGGGGAGGAAGCGGCGGCGGGTGCGGTTGAGCGCGTGGCTCACCTTGTTACCAACCATGACGCCCTTACCGGTGAGTTCGCAGCGGCGAGCCATTTGGTTTTCCTATCAAAAGTTCCCTGGGCGCCGGACATCCTGCGCAACGGGCTGTAGTCTGTTCTTGATTGCGGGGGTGGCTGTATTCGAAAGCCCCCGTGGCGTCAAGTCGAGCGGGCCAGAACGCCTTGCCAGCCGGGTGGGTGATGGGCATTTTGGGCGCTCAGATTGATTCGTGCCCGAGCGTGGCCGGAGGTTTCGGATTCCGTGCTGTACGCCCTTCTCATTCGCGCGAAGCGCTTTGCCCTCATGTTGCCGCTGGTCGTCGGCACGGCACAGGCAGCAGATGTTCGCGCCATCGCGGACTATGCGGTGACGCTGGGCGGCACCCATATCGCCAAGGCGACGGTGACGCTATCGGATGCCGACGGCAAGTATGACATGGCCGTCGATGCAAAAATCTCCGGCCTCGCGCAATTGGTGGCCAACGGCAGCGCGCATCTCGAATCGAGCGGCCGATCCGGGGGAAGCGGCCTGACGGCGCAGAATTTCAGCCTGACCACCCGCGCCAGCGGCGACACCTTCAATGTCGGTGTGACCTTTACGGGCGGCGGCGTGGCGTCTTTCAAGGTCGACCCGCCGATCCTCAACAATATCGATCGGGTGGCCATCGAGCGGAAGCATCTGGTGTCGTCCAACGACATGGCGGCGCCCTTTGTCATCAAGGGTGGCAAGCTCGACAAATCGCTCTGCAACCGGCGGCTGCAGATTTTCACCGGGATCGAACGCTACGACCTGAACCTGCGGTTTGCCAAGGATGACGTCGCAACCTCGAAGCGCACCGGCTATCAGGGGCCGGTGATCGTGTGCGCGGCGAGCTACAAGCCGATATCCGGCCACTATACAAGCTCGGAAGTGACGACATATCTCGCGAGTGGCGACCATATCCTGATCTGGTACGCCCCGGTTGGGGAGACGGGGTATTTTGTCCCATATCGCGCGCTGATTTCCACCGATGCTGGTGACCTGTCGATCGTTCTGACCGACCTGCAGTTCTGAACCCGTCTGTGATTGCGCGACATTGCAGGCTCGGCCGAAGCCGCGTCAGTGTGTTGTCTGCGCATTCGCCACAGCCCCCCAACGCACCAAGACTGTTTCATTTTGAGGCGCCTGACGATCGGCGAGGTGGCTTGCGTGCCCTTTTTTGCCCGAACGGCAAGTTTATGGTTAACCAGACCCTAAGATTTCGGCTGTAGCATAATGAGACGGTCAATGCTGTTTTTTGCCAATGGCGAGGCGTGAAGCGCCCGCGCCACGGGACGCCAAAGCTTAACGTGCAAAAAATCTTCGGGGGCGCCCGCTTCACGATCGCAAAGGAACCGGCCGATTCGTCGCTCGATTCGACCGCAGTTAAGTGTTTGGAAAGATTGGTGAACGCGGAACGGGCGCACGAGATGGAGCGCGCCATACCCTTCAGATGCCGCTTGTGGCTAGCGCGGGGCGCCACCCGCTAGGGCTGGTGGGGAACAAAGCCGGATTGGCGATTCGGCGGCGATTCTTTTCCGGTTCGTACATGTTTTGTTCCACAGGTTAATCGCGACTTGCCGCAGGTGTCGCGCGGCAGGTGCGGAAGGCACTCGTTTCGGACGCCTGGATGCCCTAGATAGGGGGCGATGACGCTCTCCCTCGCCCCCTCCTCGCTCAAGGCGATCCTTGGGCCTACCAATACCGGCAAGACCTATTTCGCCATCGAGCGGATGCTGGCGCATCGCTCGGGGATGATCGGGCTGCCGCTCAGGCTGCTGGCGCGCGAGGTCTACCACAAGATTGTCGACAGGATCGGCGCGCAGCACGTGGCGCTGGTGACAGGCGAAGAGCGGATCGTGCCGCCAAAGGCGCGCTACTGGGTGGCGACCGTCGAGGCCATGCCGCTCGATATGCCAGTGGAATGCGTGGCCGTCGACGAAATCCAGGTGGCGACGGATTTCGACCGCGGGCATGTGTTCACGAACCGCCTGCTGCATGCGCGGGGAATCAGCGAAACACTGTTGCTTGGCTCGGCAACGATGGCGCCCCTGATCCGCACGCTGCTGCCCGAGGCCGAGATCATCCACCGGCCGCGATTCTCGGAACTGCTCTGGGCCGGATCGAAAAAGATCTCGCGACAGCCGAAGCGCTCGGCGATCGTGGCGTTCTCCGCAGCACATGTCTACGCGATTGCCGAGTTGATCCGTCGCGAGAGGGGCGGCGCGGCCGTGGTGATGGGCGCACTCAGCCCCCGCACACGCAATGCGCAGGTCGACATGTACCAGAATGGCGATGTGGATTTCCTCGTCGCGACGGACGCCATCGGCATGGGCCTCAATCTTGACGTGCACCATGTTGCCTTCGCAGACGACCACAAATTCGACGGGCATACCAACCGGCAGTTGACCCCGGCGGAGTTCGGGCAAATCGCCGGCCGGGCCGGCCGGCACATGCATAACGGCACGTTCGGGGTCACGGGGCATGCGGCGGAGTTCGAGGACGAACTGATCAAGCAACTCGAAACGCACGATTTCCAGCCGGTAAAGCAGGTGCAGTGGCGGAATGCCGAGCTCGATTTTGCCAGCATTGCCGCGTTGCGGGACAGCCTCGACCGGACGCCGGACAAGAAAGCGCTGACGCGGGTCCCGATGGCGACAGACCAGCAGGCCCTGGAGTTCCTGGCACGCAACGAAGCGGGCGACCTGGCAAGGGGCCACGAAGCGGTGCGCCTTTTGTGGGAATGCTGTGCGCTGCCGGACTATCGCGACATCTCTCCGGCCCAGCATGGCGAGATCATCACCCGCATCTACCTTGATTTGCGACGAAAGGGTCTGGTCGACCCGGACTGGATTGCCGAGCAAGTCAGGTTCTGCGACAATGCGAGTGGCGACATTGATACGCTCAGCAACCGGATCCGACAGGTCCGTACCTGGACATTTGTCGCCAACCGCAAGAACTGGCTTGAAGACCCCGCATATTGGCGCGAAAAGACCCGCGACATCGAGGATCGGCTGAGCGATGCCCTGCATGAGCGGCTGACGCAGCGTTTCGTCGATCGTCGTACCAGCGTGTTGATGCGCCACCTGAGAGACAAGCATATGGTATCGCCTGAAATCAACGAGCGCGGCGAAGTGAGCCTGGAAGGCCATCTGATCGGCTCAATCGAAGGCTTTCGCTTCACGCTCGCCCGTTCCGAAGGCGGCGACGCCAAGGGTGTGGCGGCGGCGGCAAGCCAGGTCGTAGCGCCGGAAATCCTGCGTCGGGCCGAGCGCGTCGCAGGTGCGCCCAACGAGGAACTGGTGCTGGGCACCGACGGCTATGTCCGCTGGCGTGGCCAGGTCGTGGCAAATGTCGCCGAAGGCGAGCAGTTGTTCACGCCGCGCATCATCCTGCTGGCCGACGAGACGCTGACCGGTCCGGATCTTGATCGTGTACAGGACCGGTTGTCGCTGTGGATGCGGCACCAGATCAATACCCAACTCGAACCGCTTCTGGCGCTTGAGGCGCCGGCCGAGCTCGAGGGGACTGCACGGGGGCTGGCGTTCCGGCTCTACGAGAACCTTGGAATCATCGCCAGAGCCGGTGTCGCCGACGAGGTGAAGGGGCTTGATCAGGACCAGCGCGGCAAGCTTAGGAAGCTCGGCGTCAAGTTCGGCGCCTACCACATCTACGTGCCGATCAGCCTGAAGCCCGCGCCGCGCGAACTGGCGCTCGTTCTTTACGCACTCAAGCATGGTGGCGTCCGCCAGCCGGGTATTGCCGAACTGCCCCAGATCGTGCTCTCGGGCCGCACGTCGGTACTGATCGACCCGGAAGTGAACCCCAAGCTGTATGAGCTCGCCGGCTTCAAGGTGGCCGGGCGACGCGCTGTGCGTGTCGATATTCTCGAGCGGCTCGCCGACATCATCCGACCGCTGATCGCGCTCGACCCAAAGACCCATTCGGGCGTGCTGCCGGCCGGCGCCGCCGAAGGCAATGGCTTCAAGGTGACTGTCGAGATGACGTCGCTGCTGGGTACGGCCGGGGAGGAATTCGCCTCGATCCTGTCATCGCTGGGTTACCGGCTGCGGCGCGTGCCGAAGCTGGTTGTTGCACCGGCACCGGCAGCCACCCTGGCGCCGGCCGAAGGTCCACAGACTCCGGCCAGTGCCGATGCCGCCGATGCGGCGGTCAACGGCGAGGCGACGGCTGCGGTCGAAGGCACGGCGGTTGCTGCAATGGCCGAAGAACCAGTGCATATCGAGGCGGCGAGCGCCGATCTCGGCGCGTCGGTTCCCGGCACGGGTATCGAGGCCGGAACGGACGCGCTCGCCGTCGCCGAAGCGGAGTCCGCGATTGCCGAGACACCGGCAGCGCCGACTGAACCGGAGCTCGAAGATGTGTGGTTCCCCGCCGGCCGCCGGCCGGACACTCCGCGCCAAGACCGCCGCGGACCGCCGCGGGGCCAGGGCAATCGCAGCCCTGCCGGCGCCGCACCTGCAGAGGGTGCGACGACCGAAGGCGAGCCAAAGAAACGCTTCAGCCGCCCAGATCGCCCGGACCGGCAGGATCGCCCTGTCCGCACCGTTGAGGCTGGCAAGCCCGCGGATGCAGGAGCCCCGCAGGGCCGCCCGCGCTTCGAAAACCGTGGGCCGCGCAAGGATGGCGACGACCGTCGCGGGTTCGAAGGCAAGGGCAAGCCCGGCGGCAAGGGTGGCAAGGAGCGCGACGACTGGAAGCAACATCGTCCGCGTGAAGAGCGCAAGCCCGCAGCCGTCGATCCGAACTCACCCTGGGCTGCTTTGCTGGCGCTCAAGAACAAGGGCGAGTGAGGCCGCAAGCGATCTAGCCCAGCAAGGACCAGCGCGGCTTGGACAAACAGCGACTTGATCGGTTCCTGTTCTTTGCCCGCGCGGTCAAGTCGCGCACGCTGGCGCAAAAGCTGATCGAAGCCGGACAGGTGCGCGTCAATTCCGAGCGCACGGACCGTACCGACCACAAGGTTGGCGCGGGCGACGTGCTGACGATGACGATCCACAATCGGCTGCTGGTCTGGCGGATTGTCGATGCCGGTGAACGGCGTGGGCCGGCCACAGAGGCGCAGGCGCTCTACGAGGACCTGTCACCGCCGCCGCTGCCCCGGGCAGAGGCGCAGCCGCTGTTTGCGCAGCGCGACCCGGGCGCAGGGCGCCCCACCAAAAAAGAGCGCCGCGATACCGACCGGCTGTTCGGGGCTGATGAGGAGGGCTGAACCGGGCCGCGACATGCACGGAGCGGCGCGCATAGGCAGCCTGCCAAAAGGTGACCGGGCCATGCGCCCTCATGACTTGCAGCAGGGGAAAAAACGGGCTAGCAACCCGGCTTGTGCAGGACGCCTCCCGCCCTGCGCGTTGCAAGACCCAGCGCTGTTGAAACCGAGAGCAGGATAGCTCGTTCATGACCTATGTCGTCACCGACAATTGCATCAAGTGCAAGTACATGGACTGCGTGGAAGTGTGTCCCGTGGACTGCTTCTACGAAGGCGAGAACATGCTGGTGATCCATCCGGACGAATGCATCGACTGCGGTGTGTGCGAACCGGAATGCCCCGCCGAGGCAATCAAGCCCGACACCGAGCCCCACCTTGACAAGTGGCTGGAAGTGAACAGCAAATATGCTGCGGCCTGGCCCAATATCACTGAAAAGCGCGATGCGCCGGCGGACGCCAAGGAGTTCGACGGTGTCGACGGCAAGTTCGAGAAATACTTCTCGGAAGCGCCTGGCCAGGGCGACTAAGCCCCGACGCCGCGCCGGCTGCCGCCGGACCGCTGGGCAGGCAGATCAACACAGCGCCCCGGGCCTCCGTGGGTAACCATAGCTATGGATCGTTTCCGGTGAATGTTGCCGGAAGCGATTCGTAGCTTTTGATTTTGCTGAAAAATTGTGCTATGCTCAAAAAATCGAATGGAGCTTCCCCTCAGCCAGACGTGCCTCCGGGCACTTTTTTATTGACCAATTGAAATGCTGGAACGCCATTGGCCGGTCGCGCGGGCTGACCGATGGCGACAACGGGTTGTTCTGCCCTTTCACGGGCACGAAGGTAGCAACAAAAAAGCCGGCTCTTTGCGCGAAAGAGACCGGGTGGCGGCGGCGTTAGATAGGAGTACCCAATGGTAACCAAGAAGGTCCAGCAGCGGCTCGGCTTCAAGACGGGCGAATATATCGTCTATCCCGCCCATGGCGTGGGTCTGATCACCTCGATCGAAGAGCAGGAAGTCGCTGGCCTGACGCTGGAACTGTTCGTGATTTCGTTCGAGCAGGATAAGCTGACCCTGCGCGTCCCCGTCGCGAAGATCAAGTCGGTCGGCATGCGCAAGCTCGCCGAGGAGCCGGAAGTGAAGAAGGCGCTCGAGACCGTCACTGGTCGCGCCCGCGTGAAGCGCACCATGTGGTCGCGCCGCGCGCAGGAGTATGAGGCGAAGATCAATTCCGGGGACCTGATCGCGATCTCCGAAGTGGTGCGCGACCTGTATCGTTCGGACGACCAACCTGAGCAGAGCTATTCGGAACGCCAGCTTTTCGAGCAGGCGATGGACCGGATGAGCCGCGAAGTGGCTGCGGTCAACAAGCTCACCCTGACCGAGGCCGTGCAGCTGATCGAAAAGAACCTGCAGAAGGGCCCGAAGCGCGGCAGCAAGGCCGATGCTGCGGCGGACGATGAAGCCGATGCCGGCGAGGAAGCTGCCGCCTGATCACGGCAGCGCCAAGAAATCCGAAAGGCCGGCTCTCAGAGCCGGCCTTTTGCTTTGGTGCCGCCATGCGTTCACCGCCCTGGGCAATGAATCCGCCTCCGGGCCGATCACCCGGAGACGGAAACTGCTGACTTGCGTCAGCCGCCAATGCGGTAGCTGGCGAGATGGAACGGGGTGAAGGCGGTGGGGGATGCAACCGCCAGCGGAGCCTCGAGGCCGTCGACAGGGCGCGGGGCAGCGCCCGGCACCGAGAGCGCGACTTCGCCGCGACGACCGGCCGATTCCGACACGCGCAGCACGTAGCCCGCGCCATCCTCGGCCGGCTTCAGCGCGTGGAAGCGGAGGTCAAGTCCGCTCCAGCTGACCGGGTTAACGTCATAGGCCACATCGGCACTGGCCGGCACGGCACGCAGCGGATCGAGCACGAGGTCAGCCTCGGCCTGCACCTCGGCACTCCACCAGCGGCCATCATGCGGCATGATGGCGTAGGTGAAGCGGTGCTGGCCCTCGTCGGCCAGCATGTCCGGATACATCGGGCCACGAATGAGGCTGAGGGTCAGCACATTGCCCTTTGCCGAGAAGCCGTATTTGTCGGCCGAGAGCAGGGCCGCGCCCCAATCCGTTTCGCCCAAGGACGCAAAGCGATGGCCGGAGGCCTCGAACTGCGCCAGTTGCCAGGTGGTGTTGTCGTGGGTGGGACGCTGGGTGACGCCGATGGCCTGATCGAACGCAGCCTGCTCGGCCAGCACGTTGACCGGAAAGGCGGCGCGCAGATAGGTGCGGCGATCGTGCCAATCGAGATCGGTGACGATTTCGAGGCGCGGCGAATTGCTCCACAGGCGCAGCCGCTGCGTTATGCGGCTGGCGCTGAAGCTGCGCACCACGGTGATTTCCGCCAGGTGCGGACCGGTCGCCGTGACAGCCATGCTGTCGAGCGTCAGCAATTCCTCGCCACCGAGGCTGAAGCCCGGCTCGATATCCCACGCGTCGAAGTTTCGCGGCAAATCATTGCGATAGAGCATGATGCGGTTGGCCGCGCCATCGACGAGTTCGCGCTTGCGACGCTTGTCGAAGATCGACGCGATGCGGCCATGGGCATCAAGTTCGACGCGGACGAGATCGTTCTCGAGGCTGTTGGCGGTGACGGTCACCTTGCGGGTGCTGGCTTCTGCTACAAAGCCGACCGAGAGCGGCGCAAGAGCGCGATCGGACGCAACGACGTAGTCGCTGCCGACCTGCTGGGCGTTGAGTGACGCGGGCAGCGGAGACTTTGAAACGAGCTGCCAGTTGGGCTTGGCACTGCCCGAGAGATTTGCCACCGCGAGTCCCTTCGTGGCGCCAGACGTCGACGCGGCGAGGGTCTCGAGGGCCGACGTGGCGATCGCCTCCGAGCGAGCGACGATGCCCGCCAGTTCCGCCTCCGTCTGCACATAGGCTTCGCGGATCGACGAGCCGGGCAGGATGTCGTGGAACTGGTTGCGCAGCATAAGCTGCCAGTCCTTGTCGAGATCAGGGCGCGACACAGCGACGCCCGAGAGCGCCGCGAGCGAGCTGGCGGCTTCGGCCGCGACCAACGCCAGTTCGGCGCGGCGGTTGAGCTGCTTGGTGCGGGCCTGCGTGGTGAGGGTGGCGCGGTGATATTCGAGATACATCTCGCCCGCCCAGGTCGGCACCGCAGCGTCGGCCAATTCCGCCTGCAGCCTGTCGAGATGGCCCTGGATATTGCCATGACCGATCGAGGGGATCGATGGCATCAGGTTGAGGATCGGCATGGCCTCGATCTGGTCCGGATCCGGGCCGCCGCCGCCATCGCCCCAGCCATAGGTTGCGATGACGGTGTCGGACAGGTCCTTCGCCGCGTGCTTGCTCCAGACCTCATCGAGGGCCTGGGGCAGCATCAGCATGTTGTAGCCGTCATTGTCGTAGGCGTTGTAGGTGTGGACGAGTACCTTGGTGCCGTCATTACCTTTCCAGTGGAACAGGTTCTCGGGCATCTTGTTGGTTTCGGACCAGCTGACCTTGATGGTGATCAGCGTCTCGATGCCCATGTGGCGCATGATCTGCGGCATGGCGCCGGTGAAACCGAACGTGTCCGGCAGCCAGGCGGTGCGGTTGATCTCGCCGAAGACACGGCGGAAGTAGTTCTGACCGTAGAGGAACTGCCGGGTGAAGGCCTCGGCAGAGGGCATGTTGGTATCGCACTCGATCCACATGCCGCCATTGACTTCCCAGCGGCCTTCGCCAACACGGGCGCGGATTTCCTCCAGCAGCGACGGCTCGAGTTCCTCGACATGCTGGTAGAACAGCGCGGAAGACTGCAGGAAGGTGAATTCCGGATGCGACTTCATCAGCGAGGTGACGCTGTTGAAGGTGCGGATGATCTTGCGCACCGTCTCCGGCTGCGGCCAGAGCCAGACATAGTCGATATGGGCATGGCCGGTAGCGAGCACCCTGCCCTGCTTCGGATAGCGGGCGCGAAGGTCAGAAAGTCCCAAGTCAATCGTTGCAATTGCGGCGCGAATGGACTGCAGCGCGGCAGCGGTGAGCGGGGCCGGGTGATCTGTGGGCTCGAAGCTGCGCTCCCAGATGGAACGAGCCCATCCGGAGTCAGCATGGCGCGGCCCGACATCGGCGGTTGCAGTCGGCAAACGGAGCTGCGACAGGCCGATCTCGGCGACATCGAAGAGGCTACGGGCGAGCTCGGCGTCACGCACGGTGACGGCAGTCAGGCGGATGGTCTCAATGCGGCGCCGCAGCGCGCGCATATCGGGCGAAACCTGCAGCAGCTCGGCCATCTCAAGCCGCGGCGAGCGGTTGGGGATGCCGAAGAGGGAGCGTGCCGCAACCTCTGCCACGATGCGGAAGGGGCGCGACGGCAACGGCGTGAAGCGCTTGTGCTTGGTGTTGGCGCCGAAGGCGTCGAGCTGTGTGCCATCCTCGGCGACGAGACGCACCAGCGCTTCGCCGCCGAAATCGAGGCGAAGCTCGGTGTCGGGGGCGAAGGGGCCGGAGATCAGCGGGGATACGAAGCGGTGAATGCCGTGGCGGTCGGCCCAGGGGTCACCAACGGATATCTGGTACTCCGCCTGATCGGGCGAGGTGTAGGCCCACGGACCGATGACCCGGCGGTCGCCGGTTTCCCAGGCGGAGAGTTCGCCGGTCCAGGTCTCGAGGTGCTGCGACAACTGATCGAGACTGCGCTGGCGATCACGGTAGGCACGCATGTGCTGCTCCTGCGGATTGGGGAATACAGACAGCCGCTACGGCGGTAGACCCCGAATAAATTTTATTTTCCGGAATTAAGGCAGTAACCCTTGATTGTCCATGGTTTTCAGGGATTTTTGCCGGTATCCGACCTTATTCAGGTGCCCATTTCAGACCGGTAGGTCCGCTTGACACCTGCCATTAAATGCGCGCTAGCTGATTAAGTCCATGTCGGCCGCCCTATGTGATGAGTGACGAAGAGGCGCTTTTGCCTCGGATGCCTCTGCTGGCGTTTGGCAGACAATGGCGTCCAAGGGAACGGGAAAGCGGAGGCACATTGTGAATTTGAAGCGGAGAGACTTCCTCAGGGGTAGTGCAGCAGTTGGCTTCGGGGGACTGACGGCAGGGCTCCTGGGCTCCACGGCGCAGGCAGCACCGGGCACACTCGATATCTTTTTCAACAGCGACACCAATGTCGTCGAATTCTGGGCCGCCGCGATCAAGCCGGCGTTCGAAGCAGCAAACCCAGGCGTGACTCTGAACCTGGTTTCGGGTGGCGGTGGCGCGGCTATGGGCGCCTTGTCGGAACGCGCCTTCGCGGCGCTGCAGACCAAGACCGACCCTCAAGTCGACATGATGGAAGCCATTGGCCCTTATTCGCCGGTCGGCGCCATCGAGGCCGGGCTCTGGGTGGATTTCTCCACCACCGGGCTTGCGAATATCGGCAAGCTCAACCCCGCCGTCATCAACAACAAGTGGTCGCTGCCCTATCGCGGCTCGCAGGTCGTGATGATGTATAATGGCGCAAAGGTGCCGACCCCGCCCAAGACCTTCGAGGAACTGGTGGCGTGGATCAAGGCCAACCCGGGCCAGTTCGCCTACGCGCGACCGGACCTCGGCGACAGCGGCGCCTGCTTCATCGAGCGTGCGCTGCAGGAAGTGACCGGACGCAACGAGGCGTTGTTCACCAACGAAAACTATTCGGACGACTATGCCGCCCCGATGTTCGAGAAGCTCTGGGTGCTGCTCAAGGATATCGCCCCCTCGCTCTACAAGGGTGGCGAGTATACCGGCGGGAACACGCCCTCGATCCAGTTGCTGGCATCGGGTGCGATTTCGATGACCATCGCCTGGTCGGATATGGCACTCACCGCCATGAACGAAGGCGTGGTGCCTGACACGACCGCGCTGGCGCAGCTGCAGGACATGGCGTTCATCGGCGGCTACTCGGCCGTGCTGGTGCCGACCGTGGCCGCGAACAAAGACCTTGCGATCAAGCTATCGGACTTCCTGATCTCGACCGACATCCAGGGCAAGGTTGTGACCGACCTGGGCGGCTTCCCGGCGATCAACTGGTCGGAAATGCCGGCAGAGCTTGCGGCAAAGTTCGCGAACGTCGCGGCGACCTCGATCCCGTCCTTCCCCGGCCCGTGGGAAGCGCATCTGTTCGACGGTTGGTACCGCAACGTCGCGTCCAACCTGACGCAGGGCTGAGCCAGACAATGGCCGACACGCTGCAAGGCTCGACCGTCACCCCGAGCAAAGCGGTCCCGAAGGGGAGGCCCTATGGTCTCCTCTTCATAGCGCTCCCCGTGGCGCTGATCGTCTCGTTCCTGTTCTTCCCGGCGCTGAAGAGCATTTTCGGCACGATCTGGGTGAAGCAGCCAGACGGCAGCTACGGCGTCTCGATCGCCACATATCAATTCTTCTTTTCCGACGCGTACAGCCTTGCCAACCTTGCGCAGACGCTGTGGACGACGGTCGTGACCATGGTCATGCTGATCGCTGTCAACCTGCCGATCGCGATCTACCTGAGGTTCTCGAAGAGCAAGCTCGCCATCTTCGTTCAGGTGCTGGCGCTGTTCCCGATGTTCGTGCCGGGTATCATCATCGTCTATGCGCTGATCCGCTATATGGGCCCGAACGGGCTGCTGCAGACGCTGCTCGAAGCTGTCGGCATATTCGGTTTCCAGTCGCCCTACCTCACCCCATGGGGGCCGGTCATCGGCATGCTGTGGGACGCGATGCCGTTCACCCTGCTGGTCCTGACCGCCGGCATGTCAGCCATCCCCACTTCGGCGATCGAAGCCGCGGAGGATGTGGGCGCGAGCCCGATGCGCATACTCTTCAGCATCATCCTGCCGCAGATCAAGAACTCACTGCTGGTCGTGACATCGCTCAATTTCCTCGGGCTCTTCGGGCAGGCCTTCATGCCGTTCATGCTGGGGCCGACCTCCCCCGAGATGATGGGGCCATTCATGCTGCGCACTTTCTCGTCGGTGCGCGATCCGCTGCAGGCGGCAACACAGGCGACGATCGTGTTCGCGCTCTGCTCGCTGGCCGGGCTTGCCTATGTGCGCTCGATCGCCAGGCGTCGCGCCCAAGAGGTGGTGAAATGACCGGATGGATCAAACGGCTCGACTGGCCGGGCTATGTCCTCGCCATTTTCCTCATATTCTTTGTGCTCTTGCCGATCCTCACTGTGTTCATCTGGGCGTTCACGGAGCAGTGGTTTTACCCCTCGATCCTGCCGACCAAGTGGGGGCTGAAATACTGGTTCAAGGTATTGGAGCGGGGTGATGTCTGGGCGGCATTCTTCACCTCGATCCAGCTCTCCGCGATCGTGACGGGGCTCTCCGCGCTGATCTGCCTGCCAGCCGCCTATGCCTTCGCGCGCATGGATTTCCCCGGAAAGCAGCTGTTCATGATGAGCTTTCTGATGGGCAACGCGTTTCCGCGCTTTGCGCTCATCATCTCGATTGCGGTGCTGTTTCTGAGCCTGAACCTCGTGGGCACCTGGGCCGGGGTGATCATCATCCAGCTGCTCAACACCATCCTGTTGATGATCTGGCTGCCGACCGCGGCGTTCCAGGGCGTCAGCCGCAATATGGAAGAGGCCGCCGCCGATGTGGGCGCGACGCCGCTGCAGGTGTTCTGGCATGTGACGCTGCCGCAGGCGCTTCCGGCGATCGGCGCAGCGCTGCTGATGACTTTCGTATGGACCTTCTACGAGACGGAAGGCGCATGGCTCGTGGGTGCGCCTCGGGTACAGACCATGCCGCTGATGATGATGTCGATGATCAACAACCAGCTCGTCGTGCAGTATGGCGCGGTGCTGTCTGTGGCGCTTTGGGTGCCATCGCTGGTGGCGTTGCTGCTCGCGCGCCGCGTCATGGGATCTGACAGTTTCGCCAAGGGGCTCGGCGCGTGATGCGCCTCAATACTTCGCAGTTCGGAAAGTTGTTACATGGCTAGGCTCTCTCTCGCGGGTGTCTCCAAGGAATTCGGTTCGGTTGCGGCAGTCAGCCCGCTATCGCTGGATATCACCGATGGGGAACTCGTCTGCCTGCTTGGCCCTTCGGGATCCGGGAAATCGACGCTGCTCCGGATGATCGGCGGCTTCGAGATGCCAACCGCCGGTCAGGTGCTGATCGACGGGCAGGACGTGGCGCATGTGCGCCCCAACCGCCGGCCGACCGCCATGGTGTTCCAGAGCCATGCGCTGTGGACGCATATGAACGTGTTCGAGAATGTCGCCTTCGGTCTGAAACTCCGAAAACTGCCCGCCGCGCAAGTACACGAAAAGGTCATGACGGCGCTCGAACTCGTTGGACTCAACGGCTACGAGAAGCGATCGCCGCGCCAGCTTTCGGGCGGGCAGCAGCAGCGCGTGGCCATTGCTCGCTGCCTGGTGCTCGAGCCGAAAATCCTGCTGATGGACGAGCCCTTCGCCAGCCTCGACCAGCATCTGCGCGAGCGGCTGCGCGAGGAAGTGCGGCAGATCCAGCGCAAGCTGGGGATCACCACGCTGTTCGTCACCCACGCACAGGACGAAGCGCTGGCGCTGGCCGACCGGATCGTCGTGATGTCGATGGGCGCCATCGAGCAGGTGGGCACACCGGACGAAATCTATGCCAACCCCTCGACGCCATTCGTGGCAGGCTTCATCGGGACAATGAACATGTTGAAGGGCATAGCGCAGGCCGGGCATGTGAGCGCTGCCGGGTTCCGCGTCAAGGCCGACATAGCGGATGGCGAGGCGACGCTCGCGGTGCGGCCAGAGGATTTCGTGCTCACCGATGGCGGGCTTGCGGTGAAGGTGCGCCGGGTGGTCAATCTCGGACCCTATCTGCTCGCCGAGGCCGAAGGCGGCGATGGCAGCGCCATTACCGTCCATATCGACAAGAACCGCGTGGTGCGCGAAGGCGATATCCTTGCGATCGCGCCACAGCGCTACGCTGTGTACCGGGAAGGTGCGGCCCCCTATCGCAGCGCCTGAGGTTTGCGGCGCGGGTAGATCATTTCACGTTTCAATTGAAACGCTGAAATGATCCAGGTCCTTATTTTGTCGCGCTTCCGAACCGGAAAACTGTTGTCACTATTCCTGGAAGCGCTCTAAACCGCCCGCACCGCCCCGCTAACAGTACCGAGCCGCTCGCTTTCCACCGTGACGATGATCTCACCGGCCCCGGTGGCGGTGAGCCAGAAGCCGGTCTTGCCGGCGCGGAGCGACACGAGACGCGGCCCAAGGCGATGCGCCGGGCCGGTGACGCTGATCGCCACGGGCTCCGAGAAATGCGCCAGCGGATTGCCGGCCTGATCGCGGGCGGTGATCACCACTCGGAGGCTATCACTGGCGCCGATCTGTGTCGCGTCGGGCACGACGCTGAGCGCCGTCGCGACAGGATTGGCCAGCAGGATATGCTCGGCGACCTTCTCGCCGTTCCAATAGCCACTGATGACACCATCGACCCAGGCATCGCCCCAGATGCCAAGCTCGCCCTCGGTGAAGTGCCGGCTGTCGAAGATCACCGGCGGATGCGGCAGATGCGGGAAGCGTACGTGGTCGGGTCCGAGCCGCTTGGGCGGATGGTCGCCATAGCGGAGTTCGATCTCGTCGCAATTGGTGAGCACCATCAGCGGCAGCACGCCGCCGATATTGCGCTCGCCATTGGCCCACAGCGTGACCGGCTTCATGACGATGGCTTGGGCCGGGTCACGTTGGCTGGAATAGGCGAAGGCCGCGAATTTTGGCTCGCGGAACATATCCATCACGCCGTGGTGGCAGATGTGGTCGCCCGAGCCGAAGTCCTTGTGGGTATTGTAATCAAAGGCGCACCAGCCGAGCACGCCGGTCACTTCCGGATCGCCGTAGGCCGCGTCCAGCACATCGAGATGGCGGGTCACGTGCTCGATCTGCCGCTGTTCCTGATCGCTGACCTTGGTGGGGAACATGTGGCCGCTATACTCGGTGACGAGATAGGGCACTGGATGGGAGATCCCGGTGACCTCAGCGCGCGGGCGCAGCGCGGTACGCGGCCGGTTTCCGCCGCGCTCCTCGGAACCGAGGATGAAATCGTTCATGGCGTAGACGTCTTCGAGCAACTCACTATCGGTGTAGCAGCGGACGCCGCCAGTCTGGCGGGTGCGGTCGAGTTCACGGGCAACGCGGTTGGTTTCGGCGTAAAACTCGTGTGCGTCGTGGGACTCGTTGATGCGAACGCCCCAGATGACGATGGACGGGTGGTTCCAGTCGCGCCGGATCATGCGGCGGACATTCTCGACGGATTCCCGCTGCCAGTCCGTGTCGCCGATATGCTGCCAGCCGGGGATTTCCTCGAAGACCAGGAGCCCCAATTCGTCGCAGCGATCGAGGAACCAGGGCGATTGCGGGTAGTGCGAGGTGCGGACCATGTTGAGCCCGAGATCGCGCTTCAGGATTTCGGCATCGCGCTCCTGCGCGGCGCGGCCAAGTGCATAGCCCGCATAGGGGAAGGACTGGTGGCGGTTGAGTCCGATCAGCTTGAGCTTCCGCCCGTTGAGATAGAAGCCATCAGGCTCGAAGCGGGCCGCGCGGAAGCCAAAGCGGGACGACTGGCTGTCCTTACCGGCGGCGGTTTCGAGCGTGACAGTGAGGGTATAGAGCGCCGGACTGTCGAGTTCCCAGAGGCGGATGCCCTCGAGGCCGGAGAAGAAGAGTTCGGCCGTTGGGCCGGTGACCCTGGCTTCCGTCGTGGCGACCACCTGCCCGGCAGCATCAGTGACCTCACCATGCAGGGTTCCGGGAATCCCCCTGTCCGCGGGATCGGCGATTTCGACCTTGGCGACAACCTGCTTGTCGGTTGCAAGCGGGTCAGGCGTCTCGACCTTGACACTGGCGATATGCACAGGCGCGGTCACCCGCAGCCAGACGTCGCGATAGATGCCGGCATAGGTGAGATAGTCAACCAGTGCGCCGAAGGGCGGGATATTCGGGTTCTCGCTGCCATCCAGCATGACGACCAGCTCGTTTTCGCCGAGCAGCAGGTGGGGCGTCAGCCGCGCCTCGAACGGCGTATAGCCATCGGGATGCGCGGCGACGGGATGACCGTTGAGGGTGACGCGGGCATCGGCCATGACGCCATCGAAGACGACCGAGATCTCGCGGCCCTGCCACGACGGATCGAAGGTGAAGTGCTTGGTGTAGGTGAACGGGCGCTGGTAGACCGCCTCGTCGAAATGCGAAAAGGGCAGCTCGACTGCTGTGTGTGGCAGTGTCACCGGCTCGCGGCCTTCAAAGCTCCAGCCATGATTGAAGGGCAAGGTTGATCGCATGGCAGGGTCCAGGGCTGAAAGGCAGTCGCGGCACAAGCACCGCGTCGATCATTTAATTTCATAATCTATGTTTTATCAAGGCCACCCGACGCGCGGTTATGAGGCGCACTGCTGGTTCTTGACGTCTTTCAGCGCGTTGGTTCATTTGAAGCAGCTGAAATTGCGTGTAATTCAAGCCCGCCATGCACATGGACGCAGGCCATGTAATAATGCATGGTGTGATGATTTAATTTGGTACAAGGATCCTGGCTCATGATCCAGCTTGCGACGGCACCCGACGCCTGGGGTGTGTGGTACGCGGACGACCCGCGGCAGATCGGTTGGGAGCGCTACCTCGACGAGGTGCGGGACGCGGGGTTCACTGCGACCGAGACGGGCCCATGGGGATATCTGCCGACAGACCCGGTGCGGCTGAAGGCGGAACTCGATCCGCGCGGGCTCAGCATCTGCGGGTCCGCCCTCGTCCATGCATTGGCGGTTCCCGATGCACTCGACACCCTATTGCCGCGGCTCAAGCAGACCTGCGGGCTGCTCAGGGCGATGGGCGCCCATTGGGTGGTGGTGATGGATGATTGCGGGCTGCCGGGCCCCGGCGAAGTGCGGGCGCTGAGCGAAGAGCGCTGGCGATTGCTGGTCGACAACACCATCGAAGCCGCGCGCTACGTCACCGCGCAATGGGGCCTAGGGTTCACCTTTCACCCGCATGTGGGCTCGGGCGTGGAGACAGAAGCTGAAGTCGAGCGGCTGCTGGCCGAGACGCCGGCCGAACTCGTCGGGCTGTGCTTCGATTTCGGCCACCATGCCTATACCGGCGCCGATGCAGTGGCGTTCATGCAGCGGCATGCGGACCGCATACCGTACTATCATTTCAAGAATGTCGACGGCGACATGCTGGCCCGCGTCAACGCCGACGGCACCGACTACATCACCGCGTTCCAGAATGGCGTGATGTGCGAGCTCGATCATGGCATGGTCGATTTCGCCAAGGTGGTGCAGCTTTTGCGCGAGCGTGGTTTCAACGGCTATGCGGTGTATGAGCAGGACATGTATCCCTGTGCGCCGGACAAGCCGTTTCCGATCGCGAAGCGTAACCGCGCAGCACTGCATATGCTGGGCCTCTGACGCGGGACTGTTCGGCCAGCGAGTGACGGCGCCTGCCAAGGCCATGGGGGGAATTAAGGTTGGACGAGAAAGCGGCGAAAGCCCAGGTTGTCATCGAACCTCGCCGAGCGGAAGACGCGCGCATTTCTAACCGACGGCTGGTATTCGAGGCCATCTGCCAGCGTGGACCGATCAGCAGGGTGGAGCTCGGCGGGATCATCGGGCTCAAGCCGCAGACGATTTCGGCGATCACGCGCGAGTTGCTCGACCAGGGGCTGATCAGCGAGGCCGGCCGCTCGAGCGGACTGCGCGGCCAGCCGCAGATCTATCTCGAGCCCAATGCGCGCGGTGGGTTTTCGATCGGCGTGCATCTCGACCGCAATACCTGCCTCGTGGTCGTGTCGGACCTGAAGCGTGCTGTGCTGGCGCGGCGAGAGGTGGGGTTTGACACGCGGCAACCAGCCGAGACGCTGAAGCGCGTGGCGGCAGAGATTGACCTCGCCCTCGCCGAGGCCGATGTGCCGCGAAACCGGGTTTGGGGGCTTGGCCTGGTTCTGCCGACGTTCGGCTCAAAGGTCTATGATTTCGATTTCTCAATGCCGCATTGGGAGGCATGGCGTGACTTCGGCTTCGCAGAGGAGTTGCAAGCGCTGACAAGCCTGCCGGTGCTGGTGGAGAACGATGCTACTGCCGCCGCCATCGGGGAGCGCTACCATCGCGGCGACGCCGGGCAGAGTAGCTTCGTCTATTTCTATGTCGGCCAAGGCACAGGCGCCGGACTGATCATTGATGGCGCGCCCTACAAGGGTGCCTTCGGCAATGCCGGCGAAATGGGCCTGCTGCCGGTGTTCGGCCTCGACGGATCGCCTGTTTGGCCAGAGTTGAGGACCGCCGATATTCTGTCGGTTCCTGCGTTGGCGCGCGCCTGCGGCATGGAGGATGGGGTACTCGACAGCGCGACGCTCGCCAATCTCTATGCTGTGCGCGACCAGAAGCTGATGGAGTGGCTGCGGGCCGCGGCCGATACGCTGCGCGATGCAACGGCGGTGTTCGAAGTGCTGTTCGATCCGGAGTTCATCGCGGTGGGCGGCGCCCTGCCCCAGCAGATCGTCCAGACGCTGGTCGACCTCGCCTATCCGCTCAGGCCGACACCCGCGGCGCGGCGCGACCGAAGCAAGGCACGGCTGGTGCCGGCGGAGCTGAGCGCGGACGCCGCGGTGCGCGGCGCAGCGCTGCTGTCTATCTTCGTGAACACGAGCCCGAACTTTCGACATCTCTATATCAGGCAGCTGACACAGGATCAGCGGCCATTCGACCGGTAGGTCCGACAGGGCGCATCGAGGTCATCCACAAGGCACTGAAGCCGTTCGCGACGGGAGGGGATCGCGGAACGGCTCCATTGGGTGCGGTGCTGCAGTTTGGGAAGGGCAGCAACCAAAGGGCGGCGTCTGTCAGCAGATGCCGCAATGCATGGGAAGGCACGTCTATCCCAAGAACCGGTTCCAGATATGGAGGGACAATCTCCGGAACCGGTCTGTCTCGGACTCCGCGACCGGCCAACGCCGATCGCGGAGGGCCCGGGCGGAAGGGACGATCCGCCTGGCCGGGACTTGCCGTGCAGCAGAACCATCAGGCTCGGAGCTGTGCGACAAATTCTATTCGGCTCTACACCGATCAGTCGAAGAAGTGGTCTTCGAGGAGCGAGCCTTCGTGGGCCAGCGTCGCGGAGGTCTTGAGGCCGGTATCGACCCTGGAGAGCACGCGGGTCTCGGGTGCCTGAACGGCGCCGACCGGCAGCAGGGTGTCTGCGTAGACATATTCGAACGACTGATTGCCCGAAGCGTCCGCCACCGTCACGCGCAGCTTGCCGTTCCAGTTCTCGTCGACCGACACGGCGTCGATGCCCTTGCTCTGCAGGGCGGCGATGTAGTGGTTTTCATCGAAGCTCGAGATGCTGTCCGGGTCAGCCGCCGACGCAACGGTCGGAGCGGCGAGCGCAACGAGGATCGAGGCAACAAGAGCGATTGAGGAGGT
>JAIYDI010000049.1 GCA_027487555.1 Hyphomicrobiales bacterium | reverse complement strand
TCTTGAACCATCCGCACCGCGCGGGTCCGGACCTCAACTGAAAACTTGTTCGTCGTCTTGCTTGTCATGCTCCATCCTACTCAGGAGTTGGAGCCTCCAGCAAACCCGGGGCGGTTCAGTGGGCCATGATCGTTTGCTGCTGAGCTTCTCCATCGGCGGGCTTCGGAGCGTTCTCCGCATCCCAAAGGCGACCGCCATTTGGGCAACCAATGAGCCTGAGGCCGATGAGGAGTTCTCTGTCGCGGTGCCCTATCGACCCGCACGGCGCGGTCGACAGATGAAGCTGGTGCTGCCCAATGCGGCCAATGGCGCCCCTGTTGACAGATCACTAGTCACTGCGGTGGTGCGCGCGTGGGACTGGGCAGAGCGGCTCAAGTCTGGCGAGGTCAGCTCGATGGCGGAGATTTGTGCGGCGGAAGGCTTCACTGACAGCTACGTTGGCCAGGTGCTGCCACTCGCGTTTCTGTCGCCGGAGATTGTTGAGAGTATACTGTCGGGCAGCCAACCGCAGTCGCTGACGGCCAATCGGCTGATTTGGGGCGGTCGTCTTTCGGCGATTTGGAGTGAGCAAGTGGCGGCTTTGGTATGCTAGCCAGTCCGATGGGGTCGATCTACCGCCAGTCCACTGTGCCACCGAAGCCACTCGGTCAGGTTCCGCTATGTGCCTAAGCGGTCACCAGCAAAAGACCTTGGCAACCACGGGTGATGGTCAGCGGATGAGCTATCTCTAAGGCAAGCGATCTTTGCCCTAGCACAACGTAGCAGGTAGCTCCGCGTGGCAATGTCCGCTTGAAAGCGAGACCTTTGCCATGCCTCTGCTGCCGATCGACGATCTGTCTGTTGCAGGCATCATGACCCGTTGGCCAGCGACCATCCGGGTTTTCATCACCTACGAGATGCGCTGCATCGGCTGCCCGATCGCCATCTTCCACACCCTCGCCGAAGCGGCCGAGGAGCATCGGCTCGACCTGACCAGGCTGACGAGCGCAATCCGTTGCGCTGCCGGGCCCCTATAGCAGGCCGGGCGTCACCCCGTCGGCGATCAGCAGCAGCTTGTGCGGCTCGCGCAGCAGCAGCCTCTGCCGCCCGCCCTCCACCAGTCCTGCCGCCTCCCAGGCCGTCAGGATGCGCGACACGGTGTGAAGGGTCGTGCCGGTCATTTCGGCAATATCCTGTTTGGACACCGGAAAATCGATGCGGATCCCGCCCGGCTCTTTCTTGCCCGATTGGTTGCCGAGCCGCAGCACGGTGTGGGCGACCCGGCGCTCCACCTCTTCGGTGGCCAGTTCGCGGATGCGCGCCTGCGCCTCCTGCAAGCGTCCGCCCATGGTCTGCATGGCGTTCACCGCCAGCGCCGGGTGGCGCGTCATGAACACGTCCCACATCGCCATCGGCCAGGCGAGGGCAAGACTCTCGACCATCGCCGTCGCGGTTCCGGGATAGTCCGGACGCTTCAGCGCCTTGGCGATACCGAACAGATCGCCGGGAACCACCATCCGCACGATCACCCGCTGACCCTCGGCGGTGACCTGCGTCACCCGCAGCTTGCCATTGAGCAGGACGAAGAACCGCTCCGCCGCCTGCCCCTGCTCGAACACGGCGCTGCCCGCCTCATATCTAGGGCTCGCTGCCGAGCCCAGAATATCGTCGAGTTCCTCAGTGTCCATCGACGCAAACAGCGGAAGACTGCGCACCAGTGCCTGATTGATCTTGCCTGACACGCCCCGCCCCCTTGCAGCCTGCACCTAGCTACAGGCTTCGGGTCCACGGTGGCAACAACGCAGAGGGGGCGGCGCGTGTGTCGCGCCGCCCCCGCAGGTCAACCTGTTCTCAACGGTGCGGCGGCGTCTTGACGCTCGGCTCCATCAAGCCCGGAGCGCCAGCCCATCCGTCACTGCGCGGCGAGTTGCGCGTACATCGCGTCGAAGCGGACTTGCGCCGGCTTGGGCGTCTTGACCGCCTTGACCGCATCGAGATTGGCCGGTGCGTCGCCCACCACCACCAGGGCCACCATGCCCATGGCAAAGTGCGGCGTGCACTTTAGGCCGTAGGCGCCAGGCACGGTGAAGGTGATCACCGTTTCCACATTGGCCTTGCCCTTGGTGGGTTCGGCCCCCTCCGGCAGCATGCCCTTGATCGTTTCGACATTGTGGCCCTTGTCGGTCGGGATGAACGTCACCGTGTCGCCCACTGCCACCTTGGTCAACGCCGGCTCGAACACCATGGCGCCGTCGACGCCCTTGTTGAGCATCTTCACCTCGAAATTGGCTGCCATCGCCGGTACTGCCATCAAAACCAATGCTGCTGCCGCAAGGACCCTGAGCATTTTCATCGTCAATCTCCTGATTTGGACCAGCACGCACCAGTCCGATGGCCGGTGATGTGCGCCTTTCGCCCGTGCCGCTCTTTGATGCGGCTCAAACAGCGGAGCGATTACCTGACCACGCAAATCCACAAATCGTCGCCCCGTTTGCGCCACCGCAAAGAGCACGCCGCCTCACCGCCCTATCCACCATCAGCACCGGGCGACTGATCGTTCGCGGGCACATCGAGGAGACTTCAAATGGACGCCGCCAAGGCCATCACATTATCGCGCAGGACGCTGCTTGCGGGGGCCGCTATTGTCGGCGCCGTGGGCGCAGCACTGTCGACTGTCCCCGCCCAGGCGCAGGAGACCGCGCCGGAGACCGGGCCCGCTCCCGATCTTGCGAGCCTCCCCCGCGTCAAGGTCGACCTCGTGGCGCCGCCCTTCGTCCACCCGCACGACCAGGTCGCCGTCGGCGGCCCCAAGGTCGTCCAGTTCACCATGACCATCGAGGAAAAAGCGATGGTGATCGACGACTACGGCACCACGGTGCAGGCGCTCACCTTCAATGGCAGCGTCCCCGGCCCGCTTATGGTGGTGCATCAGGACGACTATGTCGAACTGACGCTCATCAATCCCGAAACCAGCACGCTGCAGCACAATATCGATTTCCACGCCGCCACGGGCGCGCTCGGCGGGGGGGCGCTGACGCTGATCAATCCCGGCGAGCAGGTCGTCCTGCGCTTCCGCGCCACTCGCGCCGGCGCCTTCGTCTATCACTGTGCCCCCGGCGGCGCGATGATCCCCTGGCACGTCGTTTCGGGCATGAATGGCGCCATCCTCGTCCTGCCCCGCAACGGTCTCACCGACGCTGCCGGCAAGCCGCTCGTTTACGACCGCATCTACTATGTCGGCGAGCAGGACTTCTACATCCCGCGCGACGAGAACGGCGACTTCAAGACCTACGACTCGCCGTCGGATGGCTACGAGGACATGCGGGCCGTCATGCTCGGCCTGGTGCCGACCCATGAGGTGTTCAACGGCGCCGTTGGCGCGCTCACCGGCGACAACGCGCTCACCGCCAATGTCGGCGAGACCGTGCTGGTCGTCCATTCGCAGGCCAACCGCGACACCCGCCCGCACCTGATCGGCGGCCATGGCGACAATGTCTGGCCCGGCGGCAAGTTCGCCAACGCCCCCGATGTCGACCTCGAAACCTGGTTTGTCGCCGGCGGCTCGGCCGGCGTTGCCTCCTACCGGTTCCTGCAGCCCGGCATCTACGCCTACGTCAACCACAACCTGATCGAGGCCGTGGAACTGGGCGCCACCGCCCACTTCAAGGTCGAAGGCGAGTGGGACCCCGACCTGATGACCCAGGTCGCCGCGCCCGGTCCGATCGTCTGACACGGCTCTGAACCCAGTGGCCCGCCCCGGCGGGCCACCCTGCCCTCAAGGAGGCTCCCATGCCCCTGGCAACGCCTGCCATCCGGCCGCTCGACATGCTGCTCCCCGCGCTGCTGCTGGGCGGCCTTATCGCCCTGCTCGGCGTCCAGACCGGCATCTGGCAGGCCCTCCGGCCCACTGACCCCGCACTCGCGCCCGCCATCACTACCATCCCCGCCCACGCCTACAGCTATCGCCTCGCTGGCGATTTCCTCCGCGATGGCATCCCCGTCGATGGCCCGCTGGTCACTGAGACGGCCCCCCACCCGCTCGACATCATGACCTACCCCGTCAGCGCCGCCGACTATGCCCGTTGCGTCGCTGCTGCCGCCTGTCTTGCCGCCGAACCCCGCCGCCGCAGCACCGGCAACGTCCCCGTCACCGGCGTCAGCTTTGACGATGCCACCGCCTACGCCGCCTGGCTCTCCGCCGAAACCGGCCAGGCCTGGCGCCTGCCCACAATCGCCGAGTGGACCTTCGCCGCCGGCACCAAAGCTAGCGACACTGCCCTCACCAGTCAGACCAACGCCGCAAACCCGGCCGAACGCTGGCTCGCCCTCTATGAAAAGGAAGCCGCGCTCGGTGCCAATGCGCTGGGCGCACCCCAGCCGCTGGGCAGCTTCGGCACCAATGAATTCGGCGTCGCCGACCTTGCCGGCACCGTCTGGGAATGGACCGCCACCTGCGGCGGACGTACCAGCCTCGATGCAGCGGGCACCCTGATCGGCCACCTCGACTCCTGCGGCGTGCGTTACCTCGAAGGCCGCCACCGCACGGCTGTCAGCGGCTTCATCCGCGACGCCCTCTCTGGCGGATGCTCATCCGGCACCCCGCCCGACAATCTCGGCTTCCGCCTGGTGCGAGAGCGGGCATGGTATTTGGCAATGCTGGACGGCTGGAGCGGCAGTCGCTGACTAAGGTCCGCGGGGCAATGCAAAAGCGCGTGTTTCGCGAAATCAACCTAGGAGGGCTTATCGTTGCGCTCGCGCTAGCAAGCCCCTAGGGCGCGAATCCTCGTCAGTCCGCTAGTCATAAAGCGGCCCCGCAAGGTGGCGCTGCAGGGCGTTGTCGCGCCCTGGGGAAGTACACATCGTCCCTCGGGCCTTATCAATATTAATTAACCGCTGTCGTTGATCCAAATCAACGCGCAATTAAATCCGAAGATTATTGTAAAATCGAAGCATGCGAATATATTCGCAAAAAGGAGAGATATGAACGGCAGTGGTAAGCTAAATATCGTCGTTGGGTTGTCCATACTGGCTAGTTTCATGCTTTATGGATTTATCTTGATATATCTTCGCGATTTTGCGCCTGGCAAGGAGGAGTGGGTAGCTAACTCGCTGATAGGTGACCATTTCGAAGCGAAGTTGGCTCATGTGCACGGTAACCTGTTCGCTGTCCTAAACATCATGATCGGTTATCTGCTTCTGAAGCTCCCTGTTGGAAGGGTGTCGGCGAAATGGATCTCGTGGACAGGTCTGCTTGGATTAGCCATGCCGGTTGGCATCCTGTCGGAACTGGTTCTTGGTTTGCCTCCCTACTTGGTACTTGCAGGCGGCATCTCCATGGTGATTTCGGTCGCATGGCTAGCTGTTGGAATAGCAAGGGCTAACTTGACATCTGTGCAGTAGCTGCGCGCTAGCGACGGCGTCATTTCGGCGGGAATGTCACATAGATCGCCTCAGCTTGCTTCATCGGAGCACAATGCAGAGCGAAACCGTGAGCGTCGCTGCGTCAGCCGAGTTCGCACCAGGGTTCCGTCAGCGAGCAGCTCGACTAGAGCCGTCATGGCCGCGCGAGGAGCGGTATCGGCGAAAGGCGCGGTTCGGTCATATCTGCTCAGTAACACTGATCGATCCACGAGGAAGCAAACGGATTGAGACGGCCACGTCAGGTCGCTGACTCAACCGGCCTACCTTCGGCCTTCCACTCTGGAAAGCCGTCCTCAAGGCGGCGGACCAAGTAGCCCTTGGCCCGAAGGATCTGGACGGCCTTGTAGGACATGACGCAGTAAGGGCCGCGACAATAGGCGACGATCTCCCGATCCTTTGGCAGCCGGGCCACCTGGTCTTCAAGGTCAGCCACGTCGATATGGACGGCCCGCGGCAAGTGGCCGGAGGCGAACTCGTCCCCGGGGCGGACGTCCAGCAGCACGACGCTGTCGCTTTTCATGCGCTCGATCAAGTCGTCGTGGCTGATGGGATCGAGCCCATCCAGGTCATCAAGGTAGCGTCGTCGCACGTCTCCAACAGCAGCAACATTGTGCTCGGCCAGTCGGCGCAGCCCAGTGAGAGCCGCAACGATCGGACCGTCCTGCAGTCGGTAGCGGACGTTCTTGCCGTCGCGCTCTCCGATGGCGAGACCTGCCTTCTTCAGCGTCTGCAGATGTTGAGAGACATTGGCGAAGCTGAGCCCGGTGCGTTGCGTCAGAACCTCGACCGACTGCGCCCCCTGGGCCAGAAGCTCAAGGAGCTCCAGCCGGTTCGAGTTGGCCAGCGCCTTGGTGAGTTCGGCGAGGTGCTCAAACAGAAGGTGTTTTGCGGAGGCCATTGACATCATCATCCAGAGAGTTCATTCAATCACAACATTGAATGTTTGAGTGTCCATGTCAACGGGTGCCTTCAGAATGAGTGTCCTCTTCATCCTCAACGATCCGCCTTACGGCACCGAGCGAGTCTACAACGGCCTCCGCCTTGCCAATGCCCTGCCAAAGGCCGGAGCAAAGAACATAACCGTGTTCCTGATGGCTGATGCTGTGCTGGCCGCCAAAGCGAACCAGAAGACCCCGGAGGGCTACTACAATCTCGAGCGCATGTTGAGGCGACTCACGACGGCAGGAGGAAACGTGCTGCTTTGCGGGACCTGCATGGATGCCCGCGGCCTCACCGAAGCGGAGGTGGTCGTCGGAGCCAGGCGCAGTTCAATGGATGAACTGGCAGAGGTAACCATGGCTGCCGACAAAGTGCTGGTCTTTTGATGCTTGGTCAGACAATGCACCGACAGGTCGCGCTGCTTAGTGCGGCGCAAGCCCTGTTTCAGACGGTCTCTGTCCTCGTCATGACGATTGGCGCTTTGGCGGGCAGCATCTTGGCGCCCTCGCCAGAATGGGCCACTGCGCCCATCGCAGCCATGTTCCTCGGAACCGCTGTGGGAACAGTGCCCGCATCGGCCTGGATGAGTCGGGTTGGCCGCCGAACCGGCTTTGTCGCCGGTGCCTTGCTGGGCACGGTCGGCGGGCTACTTGCCGCAGCGGGGATGATCTTCTCGTCGCTGCTGCTGCTGTGCTTGGGCACTTTCCTCGTCGGCACCTATCAATCGTTCGCTCAGTTCTATCGCTTTGCCGCGTCTGAAGTCGCCGAAGACGCGTTCCGCCCCCGCGCGATCTCCCTTGTGCTGGCTGGCGGTGTCGTCGCTGCTCTTGCGGGCCCCACATTGGCGCGGCTAGGGGGCGAACTCATGGTTCCCACCTACACCGCATCGTTCATCATGCTGGCCGTCGTCTCGCTGTTGGCGGCCATATTGCTTCTTGGCCTTCGTATTCCAGCAAGCTCGAAAGTGGGAACAGATACGTCACCGTCTCGAGGCCTGCTTGAGATCATGCGCCAGCCGACCTACCTCGTGGCGCTGTTCGGGGCTGCCTCCGGCTACGGCATCATGATCCTCGCCATGACCGCGACACCGCTGGCGATGGTTCACCATCAGCATGGCCTCGGCGAGACGGCTACTGTCATCCAGTTGCACGTGCTTGGCATGTTCCTGCCATCATTCTTCACAGGCTCCCTTATCGCCCGTTTCGGAGTGCTCCGGGTAATGTTCGCTGGCGTCCTGCTGCTCGCCGGACATGTGCTTCTTAGTCTCAGCGGCACCGGGTTTTATTCGTTCGCGTCGGCACTTGTTCTTCTCGGGGTGGGCTGGAATTTTCTTTATGTCGGTGGCACCAACCTGTTGACCCGCACCTACTCGACCGCTGAGAAGGCCAAGGCGCAGGCGGCTAACGATCTCACCATCTTCGTCGTTGGCCTATTGGCGTCGTTGAGCGCCGGAGCCCTGCATAATGCGATCGGCTGGCAGACAATGAACATCTGGTTACTTCCGTGGCTGTTGGCGACCGCAGGCGCGGTGCTTTGGCTGGAACGGTCAGCAAGCGCCAGAGTGAGTGCAGGCTGAGACGGCGGCAGCGGACAGGCACCAACACAATGGAACGATCTTGGCCAGAACGCAGGCCGAACAAAGAGAGACCGCTTGGGCGAGGAGCCGCCAATGAGCTAGGTCTAGTTCGCGCCATCAGCTGCCTTCGGCTGGGAGCATGGTCCGAGAGCACCAGAAGTTCTCGGCCACTTAGGGAAGCGCCAGCTGGGGAGTTGCCTATCGGATCGCACTTGCGCTTGCGCAGCCTGCCTCATGAGCTAACTTCCGACACTGAGTTTAAGCGCAGAGGAGAAGATCGCGATGGGCCTGCTCTTGCACCACGTTTCTATCTCGGTGTCAGATATCGATGCGTCGATTGAGTTTTACACTAGTGTTTTGGGCCTGACGCCCCTAGTCCGTCCGCCCTTCAGGTCGTCTGGAGCCTGGCTTGCGTGCGGAACTCAGCAGGTTCACCTAAACCTAAAGCCCCTGTCGAGCTTCGATCCTGAACGGGCGTTCAATCCCACTGAGCCACACTTTGCGATAAGGGTGGACGACTTGGGGAAAATGATCGCGACACTCAATCAGCACGGCTACAGCGAAAGCCTGGGCGAGAGCGACGCAAAGCGGCTCTTTCTTGACCTCCACGGCCTGGCAGGGTTCCCGCAGGTTTTCGTTTTCGACCCAGATCGAAACCTGGTGGAAATCAACGCAAGCACCATGGCCCAATAGGGCCGCAGAAGTCGGCACACGATTGCGACCCAGCTCGGATGAAGTCCCTGATTGCGAGCCAGCACCTCGCATAGCGGCGCCATCCAAGCTGAAGCCGTACGGGGTTGTTCTGGGGTCTGCCAGCGTAGGCTGGTCCCGTGTTGCGACGTTTCCAGCGCCAACTTTCACATGCTAGCGTGTGGCAAAGTACGGAGGGAAGCATGAGCGCGACCATCTTTGAAATCCTCGAGGCAGTGAGTGATCTCGGCTGGAACAGTGAGAAGGACTTTGTCCTCGGCGTCGGTCAGGTGGCTCCACTGCTAACTGTGATCGATCAACCCGAATGGTCGCTCTACTCGCTGGATCTGCACAGGAACCTTGCGTGGTTCGTCGAGCTACCGCCGGAGACGGATCTCTCGGCGAGCGTTTTTGCTTTTCGAGATCAGCGCCGACTTGCCCGTCGCCTGCTGCAGGTATCTCTCGATGACCTGATCAAAATCTCGAAGCAGGTTCATCCTCCGGAGAAGATCGTATTCGTCTTCAGCATTGGGCGGTGCGGCTCAACGCTGGTGTCGCATGTTCTGAACACCAGCCCAAGGGTTTGGGGGCTTTCGGAGCCGATCGCTTTTCCGCGCCTTCTAATGACCAATTACAATTCCGACGAACGGCTGGTGGCGCCGCGCGACAGGCTGGTCGATGTCATCCGTGCGTGCACTCTGCTGCAGTATCGCCCTCCAGCGGGAAGCGGCCGCGATGTCTTCGCCCTCAAGTTCCATAGCCAGTGCCTTTTCCAGGCGGATCTGTACTTTGAGGCTTTCCCGGATGCAGCTTTTGTCTTTCTCTACCGCGATGCCATTGGCTGGACGAAGAGCTGGTACCAGATGGCGCAGAAGTACGGCTACGCTGCCCAACTGAGTGGACCCACACGCGTCGAACTGTGGAACTGCATTACGGCTGTAGACCCTCTCTCGAACCTGCGACCTTACGTCGATATCGAGGCCAAGACGGTGCCCTTGGAGGATGGGCTGGTTATCGGCTGGTCCCGCAACATGGAGGAATACGCCCGCTTTTTACAGGCAGGGGTGCCCTTTCTGGCTTTGCGCTATAACGAATTAAACCGAGACCGTGTGGCGTCGCTCACGCACCTGTTCTCCCACTGTGGCTTGCCTGCGGAAGACGCCATAGCTGGGCTCACGGCCTTCGATCGCGACTCTCAGGCAGGGGATATCGTGTCTCACGATGTCGTCGCCGAGGCCATGACTGAGGCCCAGGTGTCGAGGCTACGCGAGGTTTTGGCCCGACGACCAAACTACAGTGACCCCGAGCTAAGGCTGGATGATATCTATTCCTTCTCCGCGGCGACCTAGCACGGGGGTTTGCACCTCGCCTGTCAGTGCGTTCTCCCCATCGACACCCTGACAAATGGACCTTTGTCATAGGGCAAGGCCAAGTTGGGTCCTTCTACATATCCACTTCGGAAAAGAAGCTGCCGCTGGTGTGTCCGCTCCGCGCCAACAGTGGTTACAGTCCGAGTTTATGGAACCGCAGCTTTGGCTTCGGCCAAGGAGGCAGCGGGCGCGATCGCGACAAAAACAGAGTCAAACTCGAGGCGGATATGGAGTCCTCGACGACATCCCGAGCACCGTGGTTTAACGCCGGTTGTAGGTACGACAGAGCGGGTCGGGCAGCGTCAGGCAGCCAACTGCGCGGCAGTTGGCATGTCGATAAAGGCAATGAACCGGTCGGCCGGTAGTGCGGGCGAGACCAGGTAGCCCTGGCCTTCATCAACGCCACAGTTCCGGAGGGCCTGGTATTGCTCGATGGTTTCGACGCCCTCGGCCACCGTAGAGGCGCCTAGCGCCTTGGCCAGCCGGACGAGCATTTCAATTATGGTGATGGCGGCCCGGTCGGTGCAGACCAGGTCGACGAATTTTTTGTCGATCTTGATGATGTCGAGTGGCAGTTCCTGCACGTGCGAGAGGCCATTGTGGCCCGACCCGGTATCGTCGAGCGACACCCGAAACCCTAGTTCCTGGGCACGGCGACACTGAGCGGCGGCCTGCTGTGCGTTAACCAGGGCCTGTCGCTCGGTCAGTTCGATGACGATATGGCCTCGTTCCACCTTTGCAGCATCGACGGCGGCGCGAAGCGTGTCGAGAAAGTCATTGGCCATGAAATGGGCCGGAGTGACGTTGAAGGCGATCTTGAAGTCCGGCCTGCTCGACAGCACCGCCGCAACCCGGGTGAGGCTCGCGGCAACGATATGGTCCGTCAGGGGGACGATCAGGCCGCTTGCTTCTGCTAGAGGAATGAAGCGGTCAGGCGAGACCATCGAGCCGTCGGCGCGCAACCAGCGCGTCAGCACCTCGCAGCCAACCGTCTCGCCCGTCTGGAGCGAAAAAATCGGCTGAAAATAGGGTTGCAACTCCTTGTTCCGGATCGCGTCGCGCAACTCGCGGCTCGGGTCCATCGGGCGGTTCATGGCCTGGAGCGTCAGGAAGGCCAGCAGGCACCCAAGCAATGCGCCAAGTCCGATCGCCCCAGGCCAGGAGCCGGCGTTCCAGGAGACGAGCTTGCTGTTGGGCACCAAGAGAGTTGCCGAAATCGGGAACCGGTCGGAGGTGCTGGAGAACTCGCGCAAGTCCTCAATGGATCCGCCCGCTTCAGGAACGTGCGCGGCCACAATGTCGCTGGAGCCGAGGACCAGCTCGGCGCCTGACTCCTCGCGCAGGTCAGCGGGGAAAACATCGAACATCAGGGTGTCGACATTGAGCAGCGCCGCCAGGCTGAAGGCATCGCTCAGCTTCCAGGCAACTTTGAAGATGCCCGTTGGTTGCGCGCTGGTTGCCTGTAGCATGACAGAGGTGTTCAGAGCAGGGTGGTAGGTCGCCATATAGTTCTGGTCGACGAGACCGCCAGTTCGGCCGCTCATCCCTGAGCAGAGCAGCACGCCGCCATCACCGACCGCTTCGATGTCCTTGATGGAGCCGCGCGCAAAAACGGCCTGCTGAATCAGTTCCAGTCCGTCCGCCGAGCAGGGATCATTGCTTTGCGCCAGCAGGTCGCCGAGCGAGATAAGGGCATAGTCGATCGCCAGTTCGCTGCTACGTAGCAGTTGCCGGCTCATTTCATCGAGCTGGGCCAAGTTGCGCTGATAGATGATGGCCTGGTGCGCGGCCCCTGCCGCCAAGGCAGTGGCACAGATGATGGCGAGGGCGACCAGCACTCGCAGGAACCGGCTCTGGTAGATGCCAAACACGGTCACCACGAATAGCCCCTAGAATCGCCGCCTAGCCATTTGAGCAGCAATTGACCCCCGGCAGGTTAAGGCAAGAGACCAAGCAGATAAATTGATTGTGACCTTGCGCTTCAAGATTTCATCGACCTGCCCGCGGCTTCGGTGGGGCGCACACGCTGGCTGTTAACGATTGATCGGGCATGGTGCATGCGGGCCGCCATGGCGCGTCAAAGTCGCTTCTGACGAAAGGGCTTCTCATGTCTTCCAGCAATCTCGCCGTCCTGGCGCTTGCCAGTTCCTTCGCCGCCGCTCTCGGCTTTGTCTCCGAGGCCAATGCCGGCCGGGCCGCTGCCCAGCCGACCATGGACAAATGCTACGGTATCTCCCTCGCCGGCCAGAATGACTGTGCGGCCGGTCCTGGCACGACCTGTGCCGGGTCGTCCAAGCTCGACTACGATACGCGGGCGTGGAAATATGTCCCGGCCGGCACGTGCGAAACCATCGCAACGCCGAATGGCAAAGGTTTGCTCAAGGAGGCCTGATCGCGCGGGTTCCGCGCATCGCTCGTCCCGGTTGGAGGAGATATGGACAGGTTACCTATCGGTGCCGGCGTCGGATTCAAGCCGGAACACTTCGCCGCCATTCTCGACGGCCCGCCAAACCTTGCCTTCATCGAGGTCCATGCCGAGAACTATATGGGCGACGGCGGGCGACCGCACGCGCAACTGGCGGCGCTGTGTGAGAGGTTTGCCTTGTCCATCCATGGTGTCGGCCTGTCGATTGGCGGCGAAGACCCCCTGGACAGGGACCACCTGACACGACTGGCCAAGCTGATCGAGCGGTACAAGCCGCAGCGGTTTTCCGAGCACCTAGCGTGGTCGTCGCATGGCGGCGAATACTTCAACGACCTGCTGCCGCTGCCCTACACGCCGCAGACACTGGCGCGCGTCGTCAAGCATGTCTCCCAGGTGCAGGAAAAGCTAGGCCGGCAGATGCTGCTCGAAAATCCATCGACCTACATTCGCTTTGAGGAGAGTACGATCGACGAAGTCGACTTTCTGGGAGCGATCGTCGCCGCTACAGGCTGTGGCCTGCTGCTCGATATCAACAATGTGTTTGTCTCGGCGCAAAACCACGGGACCGATCCTCGCTCCTATCTGGCGAATTTCCCTTTCGATGCGGTGGGGGAAATCCACCTCGGGGGCCACGATGCCGATACTGATGAAACCGGCGACGTCCTGCTGATCGATGCGCATGGCTGCCCTGTAGCCGACCCGGTTTGGGCCCTTTTTGACGAAGTGATCGCGCAGCATGGTCCGATGCCGAGCCTGATCGAGTGGGACAACGACGTACCCGCTTGGCCGATCTTGCTGAATGAGATCTCCAGGGTGACCTACATTCTCGACCAGTCGACCAGCGCGTCGAGGGTGGCCTGAAACATGGATGGGCATCGCACCGAGAGCTTTGTTCGCGCACTCAAGGATACCGGCGACCGCCCCCCAGTTGGCCTGGTCGGGCCGTCAGACCGCCGCTTTGCGGTACACCGCAACACTGTTGCCATAGGGCTGATCACTGCCCTGGAAGTGCAATTTCCTGCAGTGCTTGACCTGGTAGGGTCCGAGTTCTTCCGTGCGACGGCCCGCGCCTTTCTTGAGGCGTCTCCACCAGCCTCGCCGCGCCTAACGACAGTGGGCGAACGCTTCCCCGAGTTTCTGGCCGGTTTTGAACCGGCCTTGCAGTTCCCCTATCTGGCCGACGTGGCTCGGATCGAGGCGGCGCGTGTGCGCGCCTATCATGCGGCGGACACCCCACGGCTTGGCATCGAGACCTTTTCAAGTGTTGCCGCCGATGCGCTCGAGGATCTGCGCATAGAGCTTCACCCAGCAGTTGCGATTGTCCGTTCCGCGCACTCCGCCTTTACGGTCTTCAGGATGGCAACCGGGGGGCTCGCGCCCGCCACCATTTCCCAATGGCACGCCGAGGATTGCCTGATCGATCGGCCGGAGTTCGACCCCATCGTCCAGCTCCTTGCGCCTGGCATGGCGGTGTTCCTGCACGCTCTACAGCACGGTGCGACACTTGCCACTGCGACGGTCGCAGCGAGTGAAAGCACAGCAAGCTTCGACCTGTCTGAGGCTCTTGCTATAGTCATCGGGGGCCGCCTTGCCATTCACCTCTCGACTGCGCAAAGGGACCCGTGACATGGCGGAAGATGTGGCACCGATCAGCTTCACCCGGCGCGTTCTGGCATGGTTTGAGCGTGCCGCCATGCTGCTTGAGCGCTTTCCGCTGTCCTTGCTGACGTTTGCCGCGCGCGTCTTCCCCGCCGCAATATTCTGGCAGTCCGGGCAAACCAAGGTGGTGGGCTGGCAAGTTACGGATTCGGCAGTGTTCCTTTTCGCGCAGGAATATCGCCTGCCGCTGGTCGATCCCTGGCTTGCAGCGCATCTTGCCGTCGTTGCGGAGCATATCTTCCCGCTCCTCCTGGTACTGGGCCTCGCGTCGCGTTTTTCAGCAGCAGCGCTCCTGGTCATGACGGCGATCATCCAGATATTCGTCTATCCGAGTGCCTGGCCAACGCATGGGGTTTGGGCCGTCTGTCTCACGCTGGTGATTGTGCGCGGACCTGGCCTGTTTTCGCTGGACCATCTCATTTGGCGCAGTTTTGGGTCGCGCGACGCATCCGGGAGCAGGTAAACACTGCGTCGAAGTCGCCGACGACCTTGTGCTGGCTGGCGGCGTCGTCGCTGCTCTTGCAGACCCCACTGGCGCGGCCAGAGGGCGAACCTATGGTCCCTACCTACACCGCAACGTTTATCATACTGGCCGTACTTTCGCTGTTGGCGGCCATATTGCTTTTTGGCCTTCGTATTCCAGCAATTGGTTCGCTTCGGCACAGGTCCTTCTCGGGGTCGGCTGGAATTTTCTCTATGTCGGTGGCACCAACCTGCTGATCCGCTCCTACTCAACCGCCGAGAAGGGCAAGGTGCAGGCCGCCAACGATCTCAACATCTTCGTCGTTGGCCTTCTGGCCTCGCCGAGCGCCGGAGCCCTGCATAGTGCAATCGGCTAGCAGAAAATGAATATCTGGCTACTTCCGTGGCTGTTGGCGACTGCGGTAGCAGTGCTCTGGCTTGAACGGTCAGCAAGAATAAGTGCTGGGTGAAACCGCCGCAGCGAATGTGGATGCTGCACCGCTCGGGTTGACAGGTGAGATATTCGACTTGGTCAACGTCAAGTATCGCACTGCCGTTCATTTCGATAGAGAATTCGGATCAGCGTCCTAGTGATCGGGCTCAACACCTACGCCAAGTATATCGTCAAGGGAATGGTGCCGCTCGCGGCGGTAGGCTTCGACATGTACAAGAAGCTGCCGCGCACCAAGCGCCTTGCAACGAGAGGCCCCAATGTCCGATCCCAACAACCCCAATGGCCAAAAGGGCATCTACGTCCTGCCGTTTGCCGACATCGACCACGTCCGGAACAAGCGTCTCGACATCCGTTACGCAGAGGCATCGCAGTTTCAGACGCTGGACCTCTATCTGCCCGACGGGGTCGCTCCCGACGGTGGCTGGCCATTGGTGGTGTTTATCCATGGAGGCGCCTGGATGATGTGCGACAAGCGCGACATCCAGTTGGTGGGTCCGCTGTCACTGCTCGGACACGGATACGCGGTCGCCTCGATCAACTACCGGCTATCATCCGAAGCTGTGTTTCCGGCCCAGATCCACGACGTGAAGGCAGCCATCCGCTTCCTGAAGGCGAAGTCGGGCGAGTTCGGCCTCGACGCGGGCAGGCTCGCCGTCTGGGGCGCTTCGGCGGGCGCGCACCTCGCGTCCCTTGCCGGAACCAGCGCCGGCGTTTCCATCCTCGAGGACCGCTTGCAGGGTTGGTCCGGGGAGGACTCATCGGTCCGTGCAGTGGTGTCCTTCTTTGGCCCTACCGACTTCCTGATGATGGACACATATCTGAGCGAGACGGACGCTGGCACCCCGAACCATTCCAATGCCGGTAGTCCGGAGTCGAAGCTCCTTGGTGCCCCTATCACCGAAATTCCGGCACTAGTTCGTGCCGCAGACCCGCAAACCTGGCTAACGCCATCGGTGCCGCCGTTCTTTTTCGCCCACGCGCCGCTCGACCCGATCGTGCCGGTGCAGCACTCGGTGCTATTTGCCGCTCGCATTACAGCTATCGCCGGACCCGGACGTGCCCGCCTGCGCTTCGTTGAGGGTGCTGGCCATGCCGGACCGGAGTTCGACGAAGCGGGGCTACTGACCGAAGTGGCTAACTTCCTCGACGCGAACCTTGCGGGATCCCATTGAGAAGCGTCGGTATAGTTCTAGCCTATAGCCCGTGCGCTGGGCTTATCACCCGTTACGTCAAAGTAATCTGCCTCTCCGAATCTTAACTGGTGCACGTCCGGGCCGCTCGCTAACTCGAGCGTAGCAGACAGGGAGATGTTGAGATGAACAACCGTCGCGACGTGCTGAGAGTGGGTTTGGTTGCGAGCCTGATGTTGGGTGTTGCGAGCTTTGGCGGCATCAGCTTCGCGCAGGCGACGAACGCGCTGGCCTTCGATCCGGAAGCCTACACCGAGCTCACCGTGACGATAACCACCGATGCCGGCGATCGCGAGGTGACCTACCGGTTCTGGAAGGCCATCCCCTATGTCGCTAACCCTGTCGACGTGGCCTATCAGAGCCTCAACGTCAGCGCGCCCGTTGCAATCGGCGGTGTTGCTGTCGACGCCTCGAACGCGCCGATCCTGTTCGCCAATTCGGTGGGTGGTTACATGCCCTCATCGGTTGCCGATGCAGAGGGCGTTGGCGGTGGCGGGATGACCGGTATGCCTATGGGGCAAGGTGGTCCGACGCCGCCAGCGGGGGCCGAGGTCGCATCGGGCGGCAACGCAATGCTCAACCGCGGCGAACGCGTGAGCAACGCCAAGCTCGCGCTCGCCGCCGGCTACGTTGTCGTTGAGCCGGGTGCGCGTGGTCGCACATTGACCGACGCCAGTGGCGTTTACTACGGCGTTGCTCCAGCAGCGATCGTCGATCTCAAAGCGGCCGTGCGCTATATCCGCCACAACAAGGGGCGCATTCCGGGCAACACCGACTGGATCGTCTCGTCGGGGACTAGCGCCGGTGGTGCACTTTCGGCCCTACTCGGCGCTTCGGGCGACAGCCCGTTGTTTGACCCCTATCTCGCCGAAATCGGCGCCGCAGACGCGAGCGATGCCATCTTTGCCAGCGGCGACTGGTGCCCGATCACCGACCTCGAGCACGCCGACATGGCCTATGAGTGGAATTGGGGCGCCAATGCCCTGGCATCCGGCGAGGCGGCTGATCAAGGGGTCTCCAAGAAACTCGCTGCAGCATTCGAGGCGTATCAGGCTGGCCTCGGCCTCGAGGGCAAGGTTGGCTTCGGCCCCCTGACTGCGGCGAACTACGGCGACTATCTGGTGCGCACTTATCTGGCTCCGGCCGCTGAGACTTACCTGGCTGCCCTGCCTGCAGCGGATCGTGCTGCCTATCTCGCCGAGAACGCGTTCATAACCTATGCGGAAGGCAAGGCCAGCTTTAGCTGGCCAGACTTCCTCGTCCATGTCGGTGCCCGCAAGAAGAGCGCCCCGGCCTTCGACGCCTTCGACCTCACGACCGGCGAGAACAACCTTTTCGGCCTCGGGACGACCCAGGCTCGGCACTTTACCCTGCCGAGTCTCCGCGCCGCCACCGGCGATGCGGCGGCCGAACTGGACGCCGACATTCCGGAAAAGCTCAAACTGATGAACCCGATGGGGTTTATTGCCGAGGCCAATTCGGGTCGGGCTCGGCACTGGTGGATTCGCGTCGGCACGAAGGACAGCGATACCTCGCTCACCGTGGTCGGCAACCTCGCCGCCGCGCTGGAGAACCTTGGCGATGACGTCGATGCGCGCATGTATTGGGATGCAGGCCACGGCGCCAACGAGGATGCCGCCGCGTTCATTGCTTGGATTGCTGCCAGCACCGGGTATGGTCCTCGCGTCTAAACGGGAGGTGTGAAGCTGGGCACCGGGCTGAGAGGGGCACGGAGCAGGAGGTGGCACACCAGCAACCCACCGCTCCCCAAACAGACCACGCCGCACCAGTGAACTGATCCGAACATTTCAGAAATCGCTCAGTACCGGAACTAGGCAGCTGCCGCGATATCAATGAAGTTCCAGTCTTGCGTCGCGACGGCCTGCTCCAGGAACGCGCGGACCTTCAGCGAGAGCAGGCGGGAACTCGGGTAGACGATCTGGACGGGATAGGGCGGCGGCTCAAAGCCCACCAGAACCACACTCAGTTTGCCTTCTCGTACCTGATCGGCGACCTGATAGCTCAGCGCCAGCGTCAGGCCTCCGCCTTGCGAAGCGTGCCAGATCGCGGCATCCGCACTGTTTGTTACCAGCCGCGGCCGCACTTGCACCTCATGCAACGTGTCACCGCGCCAGAAACTCCATCGATCCGGCCGTGCGAGCGCGGTAAAGGCGATCAGGTGGTGCTCGCTCAGTTCCGCGGGCAACTGGGGCACGCCCTGAGCCGCAAGATAGTCCGGCGACGCAACGAGGACGCGCCGCACCGCGCCGACCTTGCGCGCAATATCGCTCGAGTCGGTGAGGTTGCCGATGCGGACGGCCAGGTCCACACCGTCTTCGACCAGGTTGACCATCCGATCTGAAAGCAGCAGTTCGGCCGTGATCTTGGGATGGCGGGTCATGAACGCGCAGACCAGCGGCGCGACGTGCAGTCGCCCAAAAACCTGCGGCGCAGACAGCACCAGTCGGCCCATGGGCTCGCCCCGCTCGCTCCCTGCCATCTGATCGGCATCATCGAGATCGGCAAGAATCCGCCGGCTTCTTTCGAGGTAGCGCAGTCCCGCATCGGTAAGGCTCACCGCACGCGTGGTGCGATTGAGGAGGCGGATCCCCAGCCGGTCCTCTAGCGCCGCAACGTGCCGCGTGACCGCCGAGGTCGAGAGCCCTAGCTTTCGGGCCGCCGGCGCAAAGCCGTTGAGGTCGGTCACCGCGATGAAGGCCGCCATAGCGTCAAAGCGATCCATGCCATTGTCCCGGCTTTTGCAATAGTAAGTGCCATTGTTGGCATATTATCAGTTCTGGTGGAAGAGACCAGATTACGACCTGTCAGCGCGGCAAGTGCCAAGCGCCCTCAGGAGTTCAACCCATGTCCCGTATCCTCATCCCGCCGACCATTGCCGCAGCCCCCGCAGCGGCCCAGCCGTTTCTCGACGCCGTCAAGAAGCAGATCGGTTCCGTCCCCAACCTGTTCCGCATCACGGCCACCAGCCCAGCCGCGCTTGAAGGCTATCTCGGCCTCAACGGCGCTTTGGCAAAGGGCGCGCTGAACGCCGCCACCCGCGAGCGGATTGCCCTCGCCGTCGCGCAGATCAATGGCTGCGGCTATTGCCTTGCCGCGCACTCCTATATCGGCAGCAACGTTGCCAAGCTGAGCGACGCTGAGCTGATTGCCAACCGCAGCGGCCGGTCCGAAGACCCCAAGGCAAACGCTGCCGTGGCCTTCGCCGTCGCAGTGGCCAAGGATCGCGGCGCCATCACCGACGCAGACTTCGCGCAGGTGCGCGCTGCCGGATACTCGGACGCCGAGATCGTCGAGATCGTCGCCCATGTCGCGCTGAACACCCTCACCAACTATATCAACGAGGTGTTCCAGACCGAAGTCGATTTCCCCGTCGTGCCCGTAATGCTCGCCGCCTAAGGATCGCAACGAGAGGGGCGCCGCACGGCGCCTCTCCCCCGGCCTATGAAGAGGACACGTCGTGATCCACACAGATGAAGCGCGCCCGCCCTTGCCTCCATTCACGGCAGCCAGTGCAGCCCAGAAGGCGAGACTGGCGGAAGACGCCTGGAACAGCCGCGATCCGCAACGCGTCGCTCTCGCCTATACGCCAGATAGCGCCTGGCGGAACCGCGCGGAGTTCGTGACAGGACGTCCTGCGATCATCGCCTTCCTGACGCAGAAGTGGGCGCGCGAGGCCGAGTATCGTCTCGCCAAGGAGGTCTGGGCGTTCGAGCACAATCGCATCGCCGTCCGCTTTGCATACGAATGGCACGATGCGTCGGGACAGTGCTTCCGCAGCTACGGCAATGAAAACTGGGAGTTCGACCCCAGCGGCCTGATGAGCCGGCGTATCGCCTCGATCAACGATCTGGCCATTGCGTCAGACCAAAGGATGTTCCACTGGCCGCTTGGCCGCCGTCCGGACGACCATCCCGGACTGTCAGAACTTGGCCTGTGAGGCGCGCATGAAAACTGCCCCCTCTAGCGACATCGCCTTCACGCCGACCGTCAAGACCATCCAGAGCCGCAAAGGCTCGCGCGCCGCTTACGCAAGAATGGAAGCAGCCGGCGGCTGGGAAAAGACGATTACCCCTGACCTTGCGGCCTTCGTCTCTGAAGTGCGCAGCTTCTTCATCGCGACGGCCAACGGCGAAGGCCAGCCCTACATCCAGCACCGCGGTGGCCCTCCGGGCTTTCTCAAAGTGCTGGATGAAAAGACCCTGGCCTTCGCCGATTTCAAGGGCAACCGGCAGTTCATCACGCAGGGCAACCTGGAGGAAAACCCGAAAGCCTTCATCTTCCTCATCGACTATGCACATCGTCGGCGCATTAAGATCTGGGGCCGCGCAGAGATCGTGGAGGACAACCCCAAGCTTCTCGCGAGCCTGATGCCAGCGGACTATAGCGCCAGACCCGATCAGGTGATGATCTTCAAGGTGGAGGCCTGGGACACCAACTGTCCCCAGCACATTCCGCAGCGCTTCGACGCCGATGACGTCAGTCGCGCTCTGGCCTCGAGAGATGCTCGCATCGCAGAGCTTGAGGCGCTTCTTGTGGAAAGAAGCCGTGCAGGGCCGCAATTATAGTTCAGCCTGACAAAGAAGGGGCGGCTTCTTGGCGCCCTCAATGACCCGCCATGTATAGTGCGACGTAACCTTTTGGGCACGAGTTACGAACTCATCCCATAGGCCGCGCATCAGGCGAAGGCCTCATGGAGTTCAGTTGTGAAGACTTCACGTAGGGTTTCAGCCGGCTTGGCGCTGGCTACTATTTTTTCGGTGCCCGGAACGCCCGTTCTGGCCGCGAACCAGCATCCGATCGTGGTGGAACTGTTCACCAGCCAGGGGTGCTCGTCGTGTCCGCCGGCAAACGCCAACCTCATTGAATTGAGCAAGCGCGACGACGTTCTGGTTCTCAGCTTCGCGGTGACCTACTGGGACTATCTTGGCTGGAAGGATTCGTTCGGCAAGGCCGAGTTCACTGCCCGGCAGCGCATCTACGAGCCGGCCCTCGGCCAGCCTGGACCATACACACCCCAGATGGTCGTCAACGGGGCCGTCACGGTGGTGGGCAACAATCTTGCCGAAGTTGAAGACCTGGTCGGGAGGGCGGTCCCGCCCAGCGGCGTAGAGGTGCAACTGCTCGATGGACGGGTGCAAATAGGGCAAGGCGCCGCGCCGGCGGACGGTGCCGACGTTTGGCTAATTTCCTACGATCCTGAAATTGTTCAGGTCCCGGTGGGGCGTGGTGAAAATATCGGACGCACGCTGCCGCATACCCACGTCGTGCACACCCTTGAACACCTGGGTCGGTGGAGCGGCGTTGCCAGCTCTTTCAACATCGGCAATGCCGAAGCCGGGCTGCGGATGGCCGTGATCGTCCAGCAAAAAAACGGCGGCAAGATCCTGGCCGCCGCGACCGAGTGAGATGAGTGCCCTCTCTGGGCAGCATTCAAAAACTCGTGCTGCACAAGAACTGTTGAGCAAAACCGCCGATATCTGTATCGGCCAAGAAGGGGACTGCGGGTGCAAATCGTAAATGGCTATGAACCGCCCCGGGTTTGCTGGAGGCTCCAACTCCTGAGTAGGATGGAGCATGACAAGCAAGACGACGAACAAGTTTTCAGTTGAGGTCCGGACCCGCGCGGTGCGGATGGTTCAAGAG
>JAIYDI010000022.1 GCA_027487555.1 Hyphomicrobiales bacterium | reverse complement strand
CCCCGAGCCGGCCATGGACAACCTGGCCCGGGTGGGGTTCAACCACATCTGCTTCGCCGTCGACGACCTGGAGGCCACGGTGGCCCGGCTGAAGGCCGGGGGTGTGGAGCTCCGCAATGCGGTGATGGAGTTTCACCACCGCAAGCTGGTCTTTCTGTGTGGCCCGGAGGGCATCACGGTGGAGCTGGCGGAATGGAAGGGCGGCGCCGCCCCCTAGCTGGCGACGGCCAGCAGCGCATCCAGGCGGCCCTGGCGCTCCAGGGCGTAGAGGTCGTCGCAGCCGCCCACATGGGCGTTGTCGATGAAGACCTGGGGCACGGAGCGCCGGCCGTCGCTGCCCCGGGCCACCATCGCGTCGCGGGCGTCCTCGTCACCGTCGATCACGTACTCCGTGTAGGTCACGCCCTTGCGGTCGAGGAGCTGCTTGGCCCGGATGCAGAACGGGCAGAAGCGCCAGGTGTAGATCTCGACCTTGGGCATGGAGAGCACGGGTGAGTCGGGTGTGGCCATTCTGTCGAAATGGCGGCCCGCCGTCCGTCATGGAGATGACGCAGGCCCTTCGGGAGTGTGTCCCCCACCAACCTTTCGATTCCCCACCATGCAGTACGCCGTTCTGATCTACGAAAGCGAGCAGGACTTCGCCGACCGTCCCGGCCTGATGCCGGCCTACGCCGCCTACTCCCAGGCCCTGGCCGAGGCCGGCCACATGGCCGGCGGCGAGGCCCTGCAGTCCCCCCACACCGCCACCACCGTGCGCCTGCGCCACGGGGAGCGGCAGGTGCAGGACGGACCCTTCCCCGACAGCAAGGAGCAGCTGGGCGGCTTCTTCCTGATCGATGTGCCCGACCTCGACGCGGCCCTCACCTGGGCCGCCCGCTGTCCGGCGGCGGAGCGCTGCGCCGTGGAGGTGCGGCCCGTGCTCGCCATGGAAGCCCCCTGAGATGGAGGGCCGGCGGGCGGCGGAACTGGCGGCACGACAGTCCTTCGGGAAACTGGTGGCCTGGCTCACCGCCCGCTGCGGCGATGTGGCGGCGGCGGAGGACGCCCTGGGCGATGCCTTCCTCGCCGCCCTGCGGCGCTGGCCCGTCGAGGGGGTGCCCCGGGCCCCCGAAGCCTGGCTGCTGGTGGTGGCCCGGCGGCGTCTGATCGACCGGGCCCGCCGCGACCGGACCCTGGAGCAGCTGCTGCCGGAGCTGGACGCCGTCGCCACGGATCCCGACACCCCTGAGCCGCCCATGGCGTTCCCCGACGAGCGGCTGCGGCTGCTGTTCCTCTGCGCCCACCCCGCGATCGATCCGGGCATCCAGGCGCCGCTGATGCTCCAGACCGTCCTGGGGCTGACCGCCGGCCGCATCGCGGCCGCCTTCCTGGTGGCGCCCGCCACCATGGGCCAGCGGCTGGTGCGCGCCAAGGCCAAGATCCGCGATGCCGGCATTCCGTTCGTGCTGCCGGGCGCCGAGGCGCTGCCGGCGCGCTCGGCGGCGGTGCTGCAGGCGATCTACGCGGCCTACACCAGCGGCTGGAATGGTGAGGGTGACGACGGCCGCGACCGGGGGCTGACCCGGGAGGCGGTGCTGCTGGCGCGGCTGTGCGCCGCCCTGCTGCCCGAGGAGCCGGAGGCAGCCGGCCTCCTCGCCCTGCTGCTGCACTGCGAGGCGCGCCACGGGGCCCGGCGGGCCGCCGACGGCAGCTACGTGCCGCTGCTGGAGCAGGAGCCGGGGCAGTGGGACGCCGCCCTGATCGCCGAAGCCGAGGTGGTCCTGACCCAGGCCTCCCGGGCGGGGAAGCCCGGGCGCTTTCAGCTGGAGGCGGCGATCCAGTCGCTCCACGCCCACCGCGCCGTCAGCGGCAGGGTCGACTGGCCGGCCCTGCTGGGGCTCTACGACGCCCTGCTGGCCCTGGCCCCGAGTGCGGGGGGCCGGGTGAGCCGGATCGCCGTGCTGGCCGAGCTGGCGGGCCCCGCCAGGGCCCTGGTCGAACTGGGCGCTCTGGCGGCCGCCGAGCCGGGCCTTCGGGAGCACCAGCCCTGGTGGGCGTTGCGGGCCCACCTGCTGCAGCGCACCGGCCGGGCTGCCGAGGCCCAGCAGGCCTACCGGCGCGCCGTCGCCCTGGCGGATGATCCGGCGGTGCGGGCGTTCCTGGCCCATCGGGCCGGCGCCGATCGCCCTGGCTAGGACGGTCACCAGGCGACGGACCCCGGAGTCACCCTTGCGCGCGAACCTGCCCGGCGGCCGGCGGGCACAGGACAGAACCAAAGCGTGGCTGTGGGCCAGGATCCTCTCCACGCGAATCACCACCGCGCCGGGATGCTGTGGCTGGAATGGGTGGTCGTGAGCCTTCCAACCCACTGGAGCAGGTGGAAGAAGCCACGCTTGTCTGCACCAACCCGTGGCCAGGACGGCCCGGGGTCGCCACGATCCAATCGCGTCAGGCCTGACTGATCATGAAACTGCTGGAGGCCCTGGTTCTGCTCACGGTGCTGATCGGAGTGGCCGGCCTGCTGTTGCGCCGCAATCTGTTTCTCAAGGTGCTCGCCATGGATGTGATGAGCACCGGCGTGATCGCCCTGTTCGTGCTCCTGGCCGCCCGGGGCGGGGTGCGTACGCCGATCCTCCAGGGGAGCGCCCTGGAGGCGAGCCAGGAAGTGACGCGCCACACCGACTGGGCCGATCCGATCCCCCAGGCGGTGATCCTCACCGGCATCGTGATCGGCTTCTCGGTGCAGGCCCTGCTGCTGGTGGCCACGGCGCGACTGTCCCGGATCGATCCCTGTCTCGACGTGGCAGTGCTGGAAGCGGAGACGGCCGAGCCGGTGCCCCGCCCATGACGACCCTGGCGATCGCCTGGCTGCTCGCTCCGTTTCTGGCGGCCTTTCTCACGGCCCTGTGGCCGGGCGCGGGGCGGCCACTGGCGTTGCTGTGCGCGTTGGCCACGGTGGCCATGGCCGGGGTGGCCTGGGGTGGCACTTTGCCCTTGCAGCTGCTTGGGCCCCTGGGGGTGAGCCTCCAGATCGACGCTCTGGCGGCCCCGTTCCTGTTGCTCAACGGCCTCGTGGCGGCGGCGGTGGTGCTGGAAGGGGCCCGGCGGCCGAACCCTGGGCCGTTCCTGGTGGTGTTGCTCGTGCTGCAGGTGGGTCTGAACTCGGCGATCGTGGCGGTGGATCTGATCTCCATCTATGTGGCCCTTGAGGTGGTGGGGATCGGTGCCTTCCTGCTGCTGGGCCTCGGCGGCGACGAACGCGCGATCTGGCTCGCCCTGCGCTATGGGCTGGTGAGCAACACCGTCATGCTGCTGTTTCTCATCGGGGTGGCGCTCGTCTACCAGGAGCAGGCCAGTTTCGCCCTTGCCGGGGCAGGCCGCAGCAGTGGGATCGCCTTGGCCCTGATGGCGGTGGCTCTCACGAGCAAGGCGGAGCTGTTCGTGGTTGGGCTGTGGCTGCCGCGCACGAACGCCGAGGCTCCTCTGGAGGTGTCGGCCCTGCTCTCCGGGGCGGTAGTGAGTGCCGGGGTGGTGCCCCTGTTGCGCCTGGCCCTGGCGGCCCCTGTGCTCGTGCCCGTGCTGCAGGGTCTGGGCCTGGCCTGTGCCGCTCTGGGTATCGTTTATGCCCTGATGGAAACGGACCTGCGCCGACTGCTGGCCTGGAGCACCCTCTCCCAGATGGGCCTGGTGGTGCTGGCGCCGGCGGCCGGCGGGCTGTACGCCGTGGCCCATGGCCTGGCCAAGTCGCTGCTGTTCCTTGGTACCCGCCACGTGGGCGGGCGCTCCCTGGCGGCCTGGCGGCGGACGCCGCTGCCCACCTCGGCCCGGTGGCCATTGCTGGCGGGCTCCCTCTCGATTGCCGGGGTGCCGCCGCTGCTGGGGTTTGCGGCCAAGGAGCAGCTGGGAGCCGCCCTCACCGGCCCGCTGGCAGGGGCGTTGAACGTGCTGGCCGTGGGCACTGTGGCGGTCTATGCCCGGCTCTGGGGCGCCCCCGGCGAGACGCCCGAGCACCCGTCAGGCCCCCACCCGACCGGGGGGTTGGGGGTGGGGCTGCTGATGGCAGCGCTGCTGCTCCTGAACCTCGCCCCAGGGGCCAGGAGCCTCTGGGGGGACTGGGCCGATGGCTCCCTGGCCTGGGCCCTGCTCAAGGCGGGGATGACGGTGGCCCTTGGGGTGGGCCTGGCGGCGTTGCTGGACTGGGTCCGGTCCCTTGGCTGGCGCCCATGGAATCTGCCCCAGCCGGAGCACCTGGACGCCCTGCTCGGGGCCACGGTGGTGCTGGGGGCCGCTCTGGTGCTGGTGCTCGGCCCATGAGCCTGCTCCTGACCACGGCCCTGCGCCTGGCGCTCTGGCTGCTGCTCACCGCCGACCTGACGCCCATGAACCTGGCGATCGGCCTGGTGGTGGCCCTGTTGCTGCCAAGGGGAGCAGGACCGGCCCCGCCGCTCCGAGAGCTGCTGCCGGCCCTCGGTGCTGCCTTCGCGGCGATCCCCCAGGCCTATGGCGAGGCCTTCGCCCTGATGCTGGCCCGGGGCGCCCGCGGCCGGATCGTCACGGTTGCTGGCAGCGGCAGTTCCTTCGATCTGGTGCGGGTGCTGGAGGTGTTTCGGATCACGCTGACGCCGCTGACCCTGGTCCTGGGATTCGAGCCAGGGGGCCGCTATCGGGTGCACGAACTGGAGCCCCATCGCGGTCGCCGGAACGGGGGGACGGGATGAGCGTGTTGCTGGGCGGAATGGTGCTGGCCCTGCTGATTCCGATCCTGGCCGCGGCCCGGCCGGGTGGTCGCTGGGAGCCGCTGGTGGCGTTCGCCAGCCTCTCCACCAAGGCTTCGGTGCTGATGCTCGTTGTGTCGGTGCTGCGGGATGACTGGATGGTGGGGCTGGTGGGGGTGATCGTGTTGAGCGTTGGCAACGCCGGGCTGCTGCTGCTGAGCAGGCTGGTGGGGGAATCGGCGCCGTGAACCTGATAAGCGCTCTGCTGCTGGGCCTCGGGCTGGTGTTCTGGCTGTGGGGCAGCGCGCCGCTGCTGGGCAAGGAGTCGGTGCTGGTGAAGCTTCACGGTCTCTCGGTGGCCGACACCCTCGGCTCGGCGCTGATCGTGCTGGGGCTTCTGCTGCGGGGGAGCCGGGAGTGGCCGCTGCTGCTGCTCGCCCTGCTGACCCTGGTGGTCTGGAACACGCTGCTGGGCCACGTGCTGGCGGCCGTCGCCCAGCCGCCCCCGGTGCGTCGGGAACGCCCATGAGCGAGGCACTCCTGCTGGCCGCGGTGCTGGCCCTGCTTCCGGTCACGGCCCTCCTGACTGTGGGCGCCCAGCACCCGGGCCGGGCCCTGGTCCTGCGGGGCATGCTCGGTGCCGTGGCTTCGCTGGCCTACGCCCTGCTGGGAGCCGCCGACGTGGCGCTCACCGAGGCCCTGGTGGGCACGCTGCTGGCCACCGTTCTCTACGCGGTGGCGCTGCGCTCCTCCATGGTGGTGCGGCTGGAGGTGGCTGCCGGCCAGCCACTGACGCCGGAGCGGGAAACGGTGTTGCGGCACTGGCTGGAGCAGGCCCACCTGCGGCTCGATCTGCAGCCCGGGGGCGTGCCTGAGCAGCCCGATCGTCACGGATCTCTCGACGACGACGGCAGCCGGCTGGTGCTGACCAGCGCGACGCTGCTGCGGACCCTGCAGGGGCTGGAGGGGGCGCGCCGCTGGCAGGAGGTCGGCGGTCGGGTGGCGCTTTCCGAGCAGCACCGATGAAGGTGCTCGTCCTGTTGGCGGCCGCGGTGCTGGTGCTGGCACCGTTAACGCTGAACGTCCAGGGGGGCATCGCCACGGCACCGCTGCTGCGGGCGCTGGCGGAGCAGAGCGGCGTGCCCAACGTGGTCTCAGGGGTGATCCTGCAAACCCGCCTCTACGACACGATTGCCGAGGTGGTGGCGTTCAGCCTGGCGTCCCTCGGGGTGGATTGGCTGCTGCGCGGCGTGCCGCCCCGCCGGGAGGTGAGGGGGGTTGAGGATCCGGTGAGCGTGGCGCTTTGCCGGCTTGGGGCGACCGTGGCTGCCCTGGTGGCCGTGGAGCTGGCCCTGCGGGGACACCTGTCACCTGGCGGTGGCTTCGCCTCGGGCGTGGCGGGTGGCACGGCCATGGGCCTTCTCGTGCTGAGTGGGTCGGCATCGCAAACGGAAGCGTTTTACGCACGCTGGGCGATCGCCCGCTGGGAGAAAGGGGCGGTGCTGGGCTTCCTGGTGCTGGCGTTCTTGAGCCTGGCGGGAATCGTTCTGCCGCTCGGTCCCTTCGGTTCGGTGGCGAGCGGCGGCTGGATCGTGCCCCTCAACATCCTGATGGCCCTGAAGGTGACGCTGGGCTCCTGGGCGATCGTGCAGAAGTTCGTGAGATCCCAGGGGTTGCTGTGAATGGATCAGGGGTGTTGGGGGATCCCTCGATGCCGATCAATGTGGCGAGGACGGCCACCAGGCGATAGGCCCTGGAGAACCCACGCGCACTGATCTGCCCGGCTGGGCTGCGCGCCGCACGGCACCAAAGCGGGACTGCGGACCCTGATCGTGGTGCTGACGCCCGACTGACTGGCCAGGGATCGGTGCGCCCACTCAGTTCCACCGGGCCGGACCGCCGCTCACGGTGCCGGATTTGCCCCCACCGACTGACGCGGTCTGATGCCGTACTGGAGACGCACCTCCTCCAGGGGCCGGGGGAAGTCGTCCCAGGGATCCCAGTCGCTGATCAGGTCCCGGGTGACACCGAGGCCGTGCTCCAGGCCGCGGAAGATCACCTCCGGATCCGCCTGGCCGGTTTCCGCCCCCGTCACCGGAGTGGAGCCGATGCCCAGCTGGAACTGGGCCAGGCCGAACAGGATCGTGAAGAAGGGGTCGTTGCGGCCGAAGCCGGCCTGGAAACCGAGCACCCCGCATTCCTCGCTGGGGCTGGTGCCGTAGCCACCGAGCACGTGGCAGCAGTCGTGGCGCACCACCGGGGGCGGCGGCCCTCCCAGCTCGCCGGGAACGCTGAAGCCGTTGGCATCGATGAAGGCCAGGTAGGCCCGACCGAGGCTGCCGTGGGGCAGTTGCGCCAGGGCCCGGTAGCGGCGGGCGAGGGTGGGGTCCTCCTGGTTCAGCAGCGAGCGGGCGATCTGCAGGGCGCCGGCGGGGCCCTCATCGCGCACGTAGGCCGCGGCGGCCCCCCGCTGGAACCCGCGCCGCATGATGTCGAGGCGCACCAGGTTGAACTGGTGGTCGAGCACGTGGCGGAAGGCCTGCACCGGGGCGTCATCGATCGCCAGCGCCCGGGCCGTGGCCTCAAGCCGGGCCAGGCGGGCCTCGCCGGGGTCGTCCTCGAGCAGGGCCAGCACGGTCATGCCGCGCAGGATCCGCTCGCGCCACTCGGGCTCCGTCACCGCCGCCGCCAGCTGCTCCGGCGTGAGGGGCGCCAGCTCCTCGAGGGGGATGGGCAGCCGGATCAGGTGGTCCCGGATGGCCGTGATCGTGCGCAGGGCCATGGGGCTGGGTGGCCCGCCCTCGGCGGCGATCGCCAGCAGGCTGCCCAGGCCGGCCCGGCCGATGGCCTCGCGGCGTTCCGGGGGCGGTTGCGCGGAGAGTAGGGGGTTCATGGCGTTCAGGCGAGCTCGAAGCGGTCGAGGTCCATGACCTTGCTCCAGGCCGCCACGAAGGCGGCCACGAAACGCTCAGCGGCGTCGGCGGAGGCGTACACCTCGGCGATCGCCCGCAGCTGGGCGTTGGAGCCGAAGATCAGGTCGACGCGGCTGGCGGTCCACTTCAGATCACCCGTGTGGCGGTCGCGGCCCTCGAAGCTGTCCTGGGCCTCGGAGGTCGCCGTCCAGGTGGTGCCCATGTCGAGCAGGTTCACGAAGAAGTCGTTGCTGAGGGTCTCGGGGCGGTGGGTGAACACCCCGTGGCGTGACTTGCCGTGGTTCGCATCCAGCACCCGCAGGCCCCCCACCAGCGCCGTCATCTCCGGGGCGGTGAGGGTGAGCAGCTGGGCCTTGTCGATGAGCAGCTCCTCGGCCGACGCCGGCAGGCCCGGCCGCAGGTAGTTGCGGAAGCCGTCGGCCTTCGGTTCGAGCACGGCGAAGGAGGCCACGTCCGTCTGCTCCTGGGAGGCATCCATGCGCCCGGGGGTGAAGGGCACCGTCACCGCGTGGCCCCCCCGCCGGGCCGCCTCCTCCACCGCGGCGCAGCCGCCCAGCACGATCAGATCGGCCAGGGAGATGCGCTTGCCGTCGTGGCGGGAGCCGTTGAACTCCTGGCGGATCGCCGCGTAGGCCTCCAGGGCCCGGGCCAGCTTGGCGGGCTGGTTCACCTCCCAGTCCTTCTGGGGGGCCAGCGCCAGCCGGCCGCCGTTGGCGCCGCCGCGCTTGTCGGAGCCGCGGAAGCTGGCGGCCGCGGCCCAGGCGGTGGCCACCAGCTGGGAGATGGGCAGTCCCGTCTCCAGGATCCGCCCCTTGAGGGCGGCGATGTCGTCAGCGTCCACCAGGGGATGGTCGACGGGGGGGATCGGGTCCTGCCAGAGCATCACCTCCTCCGGCGCCAGGCTGCCCAGGTAGCGGGAGCGGGGACCCATGTCCCGGTGCACGAGCTTGAACCAGGCGCGGCGGAAGGCCTCCCCCAGCTGGTCGGGGTTGGCATGGAACCGCCGGGAGATCTCCAGGTAGGCCGGATCGACCCGCAGGGACAGATCGGTGGTGGCCATCATCGGCGCGTGGCGCTTCGACGGGTCGTGGGCGTCGGGCACCGTGCCCGCCGCCGCCGGATCGGTGGGCCGCCACTGCCAGGCCCCGGCCGGACTCTTCTCAAGTTCCCACTCGTAGCCGAAGAGGTTGTCGAAGTAGCCGCCGTCCCACTGCACGGGGTTGGCGGTCCAGGCGCCCTCCAGTCCGCTGGTGATCGTGTCGTCCCCCTTGCCGCTGCCGAAGCGGTTGCGCCAGCCCAGCCCCTGCTCCTCCAGGCTGGCCGCCTCGGGTTCCGGCCCCACCAGGTCCGGGTCGCCGGCGCCGTGGCACTTGCCGAAGGTGTGGCCCCCGGCGATCAGGGCGACGGTCTCCTCGTCGTCCATCGCCATGCGGGCGAAGGTCTCGCGGATGTCCCGGGCGGCGGCGAGGGGATCGGGTTCGCCGTTGGGCCCCTCCGGGTTCACGTAGATGAGGCCCATCTGCACGGCACCGAGCGGATCCTCCAGCTCGCGGTCGCCGCTGTAGCGCTTGTCCCCCAGCCATTCGGTCTCCGGGCCCCAGTCGATGTCGATCGGCGGCTCCCAGACGTCCTCGCGGCCGCCGGCGAAGCCCATCGTGGGCAGGCCCATCGATTCGATGGCGCAGTTGCCCGCGAAGATGATCAGGTCGGCCCAGGAGAGGGCGCTGCCGTACTTCTGCTTGATGGGCCAGAGCAGGCGGCGAGCCTTGTCGAGATTGGTGTTGTCCGGCCAGCTGTTGAGCGGTGCGAAGCGCTGCTGCCCCTGGCCCGCCCCGCCCCGGCCATCGGTGATGCGATAGGTGCCGGCGGAGTGCCATGCCATGCGGATGAAGAGCCCGCCGTAATGGCCGAAATCTGCCGGCCACCACTCCTGCGAATCGGTCATCAGCGCAGTGAGGTCGGCCTTCAGCGCCTTGAGGTCGAGCTTGGCGAACTCGGCCGCGTAGTCGAAATGTTCGCCAAGCGGATCCGAGAGGCCGGAATTGCGGTGCAGCATGGAAAGATCGAGCTGCTTGGGCCACCAGTCGCGGTTGGATCGACCGCCGCGGCTATGGTCGACCGGGCATTGTCCGGCGGCGGCCGGACCGTTCGGGCTGGGGGCGTGGGGATCGCTCATTGTCGGACTCCGTTTGCTGTTGCGGCGTTATAGAGCGGCGCAAGCCATCGGGCCAATCGATTATGTTTCACCTGACGATAAGCTGAACTTATGATTTACTGACCGACCCTCTGGCCAGCGGCCGTTGCGCCCCGCAGGCAAAGCTCGCAGTGCGGCTCCACTGTGACAAATACTTCTCCCAAACGGAGATATACGTGCGGATATGCCCCAATGGGCATTATTGACAGTATTTCTGAGACTCTCGCGTGTCTATCCGAATTGACGGGTCGTTCAGGGGCTCTCTAAGCTTGGCATCCATGTCGCAGGGGTGGAGGCGGTCATGGGCAAGGCGAGTACGGTCGGTCTGGCGTTCAGGCTCCATGGGTCCTTCGCGTGGCCCCCTGTGCCGGACACGGCCGCCAGCGCCCCGACGCGCGATGGTGTCGTGGAAATCTGGTATCCGGGCGATCCTGGCGCGCCGCGCAAGGCGATGCTCCGGTTCGCCGATCGCCCCATGGATGGCGTTCTGCCGGGAATCGATGGAACCACCAAGGCTTTGTCGCTGCCAGAACTCAGCGATGATGCCGTCGCGCACTGGGCAAAGCAGACCGACAAGCCGTTGGCGCTGTGGATCGAGGGCTCCGCGCCCAAGGTTCGGCTCGTGTTTCGCGGCGTGCGGCTGATCGAGCAGTTTGGGCTCGACGACGATGCCGGTCCGCGACAGCGCTGGGTGCTCGCCCGGCGCTACGCGCAAGGCAACACGGACTTCTTCAGCGAGGTAGTGATCGGTGGCGGGGCCGACGAAGCGCCGTTGATCCGGTTCAACCTCGCATTGCCGACGCCGGTGCCTCAGGGGATGGTCGGCGGACAGCCGATGCTGGCGCTGCCGTTCAGCCTCACCTATCCGGCGGTATTGGCGGCCGCAGCGCCGGCCGGCCCCATCGAGATTGCGACATTCCAGGCCGGCTCGACCGCCAGGGGCTCGATTGGTGAAGGCGGGGACTATCCGCTGCCGCTTGTGCTCAAGGGCCGAGTGCTCGGCAGCTTCGGGTTCTGTCGCAGCGATGGCGGTGCCGAGTTCCTGTTCCTGCCACGCAGCAAGGATGCCGCCGCGCGCAAGAGGTTCTGGCTCGACGACGAGCGGACCTATCTCGCCAAGGTGCTCCACAAGCTTGGCGACATGCGGAACTTCCCTGTGAATGGCTTCACGCTTCCGCACAGCTACAAGAGCGGCGATGGGGCCCTCGGAGAGTTGGCCACGAGTGTGCGGTTTGTGGACGGTGCGCCGGGAAGTGGCCGCAGCAAGGTCGTCTTCCGATCTACCATCGCTGCAGGTATCGCCGACAGTGGCGGTGATCTTGAAGTTGTCGGGTTGTTTCCGGCGACGTCGTTCAGGTTCCGTCATCGCGACGATCCCAACAAGCGGATCCAGACCGGCTCCTCCCGCATGATTGTCGAGCACGAGGTGGACTATGCGATAGGTGACGACGATGTTTGGGACATCGGCGGCGGCAGTCCCGTCAGTGCATCGGTGACCGTGCGGCTTGGCTTCGATGTCACCAGTTCCGGTGACCTGCGCGCCATGCTCAACGACGCATCGGACGCCGCGCAGCGCGCGCGGAGGGATATCGGCAATATTCACCCCGATCAGCCGCAGTCGGCGCTACCAGAGATTGCCGCGATCGAGACCAAGAGTCCGCGGCTCGCGCTGACCGCAACCATCGCCGGCAGCTTCGATGCGGATGGCCGATTGCAATGGGGTGTCGAGCAGGCAGGGCCGGGCTGGGCAGGCGGTCCGTTTCGTCTGACGACCTGGCCTGCGGACCGGCTGATCGGTCCCGATCGTGTCAAGCCTGCGATCGGCGAGTCGACAGGTACGCTGGCGGCGACATTGCGCCTGCCCGGCCTTGCGGGCGGCGACGGCAAGGTGACCGAGGTCCGGGTCCGGTTCGCGCATGACCCGGCGCCCGCAGTGCAGAACCCAATGTTCTGTCAGTTCCGGCTGCTGCCCGACGATTTGACCGCGGCCGGCGAAGCGGAGTCACGACTTGGGGGCCTTGCCTTCGGGCATAGCCGCACGGGCACAATCGAAACGGATCCGTCCGAGGCCGGCGATTATAGCCATCTGCGCTTCGGCCGGCGGGCGCTGACCGGCGCGGATGCCGAAGCCGGCGCCAAGCACTTTTCGGCGACGGAAATCGATGTCCGGCTGAGGCTGCCGGTCAAGCGGGTTGCACCCGTGGGTGTTGATGTGCCCTGGGGTGAGCGCAGCGGACGGCAGCCGCCCTTGCTGATCCCGCTCGAGAGAGCGGGCAACAGCCGGTTTATTTTTGATCTGCGCGAGACCGTTTCCGCGACATCCGATCGCCACCTGACAGCGCGGCTGACGGATGTCGAGAGCGCCGCACCCGGCGACGTCGGCGGCTTTGTACTGATCGGGCAGGAGCCATTTTCGGTAACGAAGGTCTATTCGCCACCGCTCGGCAAGCGCGGCTCGGCGGACAATGCGCAGGTGGCGAGTTTTGACAGCGATACCCGACAGTGGGAGCTGAAACTTGCAGCACAGGACTATCACTATGTGTTCCCCCCGCAGGTGGCGGGTGAGGGCATGGACAAGCCGGGAATGCTTGAGATTCATGACCGCGACCCTGCCGCACGCGGGCCGTGGATGGAAGATGCGCCCGACGGCGCAACACGCATGCGGGCGGTAGACTACCGGCTCTCCCCTTCGGCAGAGATTTGGATCGATCCCAGCGATGTCGAGCGCAACTATGTGCCGCCGGAATGGGCCACCGATACGATCTTCTGGGGAAGGGCCGCCCGCGGTGTGGGCTCATCGTTGCGGGCGCTGCGCGCGGAATTCCTCTATGGCCTCGCGGTTGGCGTCGATACGAGACGGGAGACGGGTATCGGGCGGGGCGCCCGGATCGCCGAGATCGCGGCGCTGACCGGGCGGCCGCTGGGGAGGCCGACCGCATCGGCCGCCAATGGGCAACTCGCGCGGCGCTGGGCGGACGTGAGCCGGGCCATGGCGCGCCGGCCGGAGCGGCTGGAGATATGGTCGCCCGATCCGGCAAGCGACGTAGCGTTCAGTCCGGCCCGGTTCAGCGATGGCGTCAGCTTCGCGTTGAGGTCGAGCGCCGTGCATGCGCAGGCTGTAAGGGGCGAGAAACGCCCGGAGACCGCGCAGACGGCGCTGCGTATGCGGGCGCATGGGCTCAAGGGTGGAGCGCTCTGGCCGGTGGAATCGGCCAATCTCTACTGGGCACTGCGGGACCGGCCGGACTCCGAGGGCGGCAGCATCGAGCGCATCGCGCTGTCGCCCGTCGGCGGGGATGCGGACCAGAAGGCACTGTTTCTCGACCGGAAGGTCGCGATCATCTCGGAGACGCGCAATGGCTTTGTGCAACGGCACAAGGTGGAAGTGCTGGGCCGGATCGCGGTGTTCTGGCACCGCGCCAAGCATGTGGTGGTCTATGAGCGGACAGTGAACCCCTCGGCGCAGTTTGCGCCCGAGTCTGACACCCAGGGCACGCGGACGCGGCGGCCGGTGCTGCGCAAGGTGAGCGAGTATATCGAATTGCTCCAGCCGGTGCGGAGTTATCCGGATTTCGCCGATATCGACCCGAAGAGCAGCGGCTTTCTCGACCGGGTGCGCTTCAACTCGACGATCATCAACGTCGACAGCGCGTGGAGCGAAGAGGTCGGCACAGATGGCTGGCAGGTGCCGCTTTGGGACCGCGGCGCGGCGCGGAAGCGGCCGCACGTCTATCCACGGCCTGATATCGGGTTCGTCACCCATGCCGAGGGCGATGGCGAGCGCCCGACGGCAGCGCAGGAGGCCCTCGATGTGGACAATCTTTACTTCTTCGCGGATTTTGTCACGCCCAGCGACGATACCGACAGCTGGCCGGCGCGGCTTGGGGTGGACTATTCCGCGCTGCCGGCGCCCACCCACCAGTGGCAGGCGCCGCTCGGGGACAGTCCGGACAAAGACAGTCCGCAGCCGAGTGGGCGGCGCGTTCCGCGTGGCCACCGGCGGTTCACCTGGCGGCTCGGGCCTGCCGCGCAAAAGACGATGCTCAATGCGAGCCGTGCCAACCAGCCGATTTTTGCGGGGATCGAGACGCTGAGCTTCATGCGGTCGTCGCCCAGAAGCGATCTGCAGCTTGAGCAAAAGCTCGCGGCAGCGATTGCTGTGGCGGACGCGGTACAGGTCACGAAGCCTCTTCCTTTATGGACCGGAGCTGAGGCCCCTGAGTTCCTGAAGGAAACCAACCAGGCGCTGAGTGCGTTCGCTACCGCGCAGGGTGCCGATCTGGTGGAGAGGCGCGATGCGCTGGTTGCAGCCATTCGGCAGGAACTCACGGTTGTCGAGCTCGGCCCCTATGCAAAAGCGGTTCTTGAGGGGGTAGGGCAGTTCGACACGGTCAAGGCGCTGGTCGGGGACCTGCCCAAGAGCTGCGACAAGCTGACCGGTGATTTTCTCGCGACGCTGCGTCGGAAGGAACTGCTTATCCTCGACGGCATCGGCGCGTGGGAAAACAAGCTCTACGCCACCGTGGACACCCTGACGGTGGGTGACCTCAAGCGAAATTGGGCAGCGGAAGCCAAGGCGCTGATGCTCAACGCGCTCAGCGACATGGGGACGGATCGGCTCGGCATCGGCAGCGGTGTCGAGGCAGCGCGGGCAGCGATTCGGGACTTCGAGAGCGATGTCCTCGCCCTCGAATCGCGCGCCAAGGCAGGACTAGAAGAGGTGCGGCGGCGCTACAAGGACGGGAAGCCCTGGTCCGATGGTCGGTTCAAGGCATTCCTCAAGGTGCTTGAGACAGAGCGGAAGCGCCTCAGGGGCGATATCGGCACGGCGCTGGCCGATGCGCGCGCCCGGCTTGCCACCCATTCTGGTGATTTGGCGCAGCGGATAGGAGCGGTCCCGACAATCGTGCTCGACCGGGTTGAGGCGCTGGCCGACGATCTGCTGCATCTCCCTGAGCCGGTGTTGCCCGCCGGCGACCTCTTTGTCGAAGCCGCAGTCAAGGATGCCGTCGAAAAAATCGAGTCGGTGACTGGACATATTGCCAAGGCGGTTGAGACGGCGCTCGCGATCGCCACTGACACGGCGGACGGGCTGGTCTCGCAAGCGGCACAGCTCAACAAACGACTGCAACCCGTATCCATCGTCGATGAGATACTCGTTCCGCACGTCATCACGCCCGCCATCGCGGCGCTGTTTGTGGGGCTTGGCGACGAAGACCCGATTGGCGGGAAGCTCAATGACATTGTTCCGCAGGTGACGGATCGGATTCGTGATGGCTTTGCACGGCTCGATCGGCAGGGGATCGAGGCGCTTGCGACCGGGTTCCAGCGAGCCTGTGCCGGCCTTGGCGGCGGGCTTGGCGGGACGCTCGATCGGCTGCGCCGCCTCGGTACGGCGCTGCCGGAGGCGGCCGAGGAAATTGCGAAGAATCTCGCCGGAGCACTCGATGATGTCGACAAGCTCAAGGCGTTGCAGAGCACGGTCGGAGCGGAACTGCGCGCGACAACCAACGAGCTGGCTGCCGCGAAGGCAACGGCTGGTGCCTATGCCGAGCGGGTGATCGAAGCAGCGGGGCAATTGGGCACGGGCGGGATTGCCGCTGTGCCTGGCAATATCGGGCGGCTTGCGGCGGCGGCTGCAGGGGCGCCCAGCCTGCCCAATCTTGGTTTCGCCCGCGACCGGCTCAACTACTACTACCGCGAACTCAACGACATCATAGATACCACCCCGGCAGAGGCCTGGTTCGGGCGCCTTGGCGACGAGTTGAAGGCGCTTGGACTGAGCCTGCCCTTCTCGCGGCTTGGCGAGCGGCTACTGCCGGACGACCTGTCGACACTTGATATCGAGCGGGTTCTGAAGAACTTCGGCGGGGTGAAGCTGGCCGGGCTGTTCAAGGGCTACAGGCTGCCCAAGGCTGCAACGGACGCAATCCGGCTGAGCCATGCGTTCGACAGGAAGGCAGGGCGCGCCTGGGTGGCGATCGACATAAATCTACCGATGCCGGAGCGCCGCACATTGTTCGCGGTGGGGCCGTTTGCGCTCGATTTCGTCAATAGCCGGCTGATCTGCCGCGTGCGGCTCGAGGAGGATTTCGAGACCGGGCAGGTGGAGCAGGAAGGGCGGGCCGGGATCGGTACCGATATCGAGGCGCTGGTCGGCGGCCAGAAGATGGTGAGCCTCGAAAAGGTAGCGATCCGCTTTGACCGCTCGGGCGGACTCAAGGTGGAACTCGACCCGGCAAACATCAAGCTCAACCCATCCCTCCAGTTCATCCAGGATACACTGGGGCAGATCTTCCCGGATGAAGTCGGGGTGCTCAAGGTCATCAAGCAGAATGGCATCCCGGTTGGGGTGTCGCATGACTTCGCCATGCCGCCGCTCAGCCTTATGTACGGGACGAGCGGGGTCAGCAACATCCAGATCGCCAATGCGTTCTCGCTGGTGGCCTATCCGGATTTCGTGATCTCGGACCGGTTCACGCTCAGCAGCCCTGACCTGCCGTTCCTGTTCTCGATCTTCGTCATCGGCGGCACCGGCTACCTCACGGTCGACACCGAGTACCGGCCGCTCGACCGGCAATTGAGTGTCGTGGTCGAGGCTGCAGTCGGGGGCTCTGCGGCAGTTGGCTTCTCATTCGGGCCGGTTTCCGGATCGGTGTTCATCACGCTGAGCCTGGCGCTGGCCTATCGCCATCTGCCCGGCCGGGGCGGTGGCGGGTTGACAGTGTCGCTGGTGCTGCTGGTGGCCGGCAATGTCAGCGTGGCTGGGCTCGTTACCATCTATATCGGCCTGCTGCTCCGCATGGCCTATCGCGACAACGGCCAGATCGACGGCACGGGGACGCTGACCGTCACCATCCGCATCTCGCGGTTCTTCAAAATCAGCGTCAGGGCGAACGTCCAATACCGCCTGCGCAACGGTCGATCCGAAACGCGCAGTTCGGTGTCAGGCAGCGGTGACGTCACCGACCCGGACCTGATCGCGGCGAAGACCAAGGCCGAAAAACTGCTGAATGCGCGGGGCTGAACCATGAGCACGATGATTTCCGTGACCACCACGCTCGAAATCGAGGCCTTCCACGGCGTGCCGGCGGTGCCTGGGGTGGAGCACAGGACGCTGGCGGTGACGCTGGGTATCGCGCCCGAGGCCGGCACCAAGCAGGTTTTCGAGGATTTTCTCGCGGTGCTGCCAGACGTGCGTTTCTTTGCCTATCGCGTACACAAACCGCTTGGCGGACCGATGGAACTGCAGCGCTCCATCGAACTGGCGGTCGAAGACCAGGCGTGGGGGAGGCCGGCTGGCCTTTCGGGGCAGCTAGTCCCGTGGCTCGAGCGGCGGTCTAGCAACACGTGGAGTATCGGGGCGGCGTTGGCCGAAGGCGAGGTCGTGGAGCTCAGTGCGCTGGCCGCGCCGCATCTCGTCGATGCAGCCAGCTCCTGGGATGCGCCTCTGCCGCAGCGCGCCGGGCTAGTGCGGCTCGTCGGCCTCAGCGGCATGGCCGTCGATCTCACCGACCTGGTGATCGTGCCATGGTTCAAAGCGAATGGAGAGCCAGACCGGGTGCTTGAGATCGCTGGTGCGCCTGCGCACCTGGGGGACATGCCATTCGAGGTGCCGCTGCGCGGGCAGCCGATCGACCCCACGGGCGACCTGGCGCTGCAATTGCGGCGTGTACCGCAGCCAAGCGCCGATCCTACGAGCCTCGTTGACGAAGCCAGCGGGTTCATCATCCGCCGCAGGGCGAAAATGAGCGCTGAGCATGCTGCCGAGGCCGATGGCGCAGTCGACAGGGCGCTGAAGCGCCTTCGAGACGGCGGCGGGACGCAGCTCTGGGCATTTCCCGAACTTCTGAACCTCGACACGGTGCTCCTGCCGCTCGCCAGCAATGCCGATGGAACACCCAAGCCGCTGATCGATGACGATCTCGCGCGTGCCCTTTGGCTCGGTGCTACCGGACTCGCGGTGTTGCTCGACCCGGTGCTGATCGGGTTGACCATGGCCGGTACCAGGCGCGAGGGGCCGTTTCTTGGGGCGCTCGGGGCGCTGCTCGAAGCAGCGAACGGCGGCGATCTGGATGGTGTCGAGCTGCCGCAGGGCTGGTGTTTCCGCGTCAGCACAATCGCAGACGAGTTGACCAGCAAGGTGCTGACCGCCGTTGGCGCCGGACCAGCGGATTTTGTCAAGGCGCTGGTTGCCGCGTTCGAGTTTGGGCCACTGCCTTCGGAGACGGAGTTCAGCACCAGCGCCGAGCTCCTGCCGGTGCTGCTTGCCATACATGCGGGGGCGGACAAGACGAAGTTCGACTATGGCGCGGCCGTGGAGCGCTTCGGGGTCAGCCTCGACCGGCAGGTGCTGACCGAACTGAGTGTGCTCGCCACGCTGGCGCAGGACGAGACGGCGATCGAGGGTACAGCCAATCGCCTGTTGCGCCATGTCGGGCTCACTTCCGAATGGCTCGCAGCGCGGATCGAACGACCGATGCCGGGACATGATGGTGACGCGGCCCTGGCCGAGGCCCGCGCCGCGGCGGCGATTGCGGCCTTTTGGCAGTTCCTCGATAGCGGCTTCAACGGGCTTGAGGCCTCGCGGCAGGCGATGGCAGCGCTGTTCGAGGCCGCGATCATCAAAGATGCTCAGAGCACGGCTAGGGCTGCCGGCACGCCCTGGGATGCGGATGGCCTCAAGGCCAGCCTCATCGCATCAAACTGGTATGCAACGCGGCTCGGGATAGAGGGCGCGACAGCGACAGCGCGTCAGGCCGAAGACTTCGCCACATTTGCTGCAACCTTACCGAAGCCGGGGGCGGCGGCCCTGGCGCAGACCGACTTGGTGTCGATCTCCAAGGCACTCAGCGAGCGGCTAAAGATTGTCGCAGACAGCCTGTTTCCGGAGGCGGAGAAGCGGCGTTTCGTACCAGACAGCGTACCGCAGGATCTTCCGATACGGATCGCAGTTGATGCCGATGACTCCGATGGCGACAGGTTTGAGGCGCGCTTCAACGGTGTAGCGCTGCTGGTGCGGCGCGACAACCAGACCTGGCGCTACGCCAATCTCGCAGAGCTCAAGATCAGCGACCCGGCCGAACCGATGATCGAGACCATCCATCCGCTGCAGCCGATGCCGGTGGACGGGCAACGGCGGCTGATCGTCAGCTACCAGGGCCTGCCGCTTGCGAGCCGCAGCTTTGAGGCCGTGCAGGTCGTTGCGCCCGACCCGGACCATGCCGCAGAAGGTTTCTATGGGATCGACGACCCCGCGCTTGCCATGGCGCCTGATCGCCGGCTGACTCCGCTCGCCTATGGCGTACCGGTGGAGATTGCAGCGCATGTGGTGATGAAATCGGGCAGCCTGCCGAGAGCGGTGCGCCAGGACAGGACGCCGTGGCTGCCGCGCGCAGAGGTGGATGGGGCCCATGTCCCTGAGACGGCGGTACTGCGCTTCCGCTATCAGCGCCAGACGGCAATTGGCGGGGCCGCGCTGAGCGAGGCACCCAGCACCGGCACTGTGCCGCGGATCGGGGCGGGACTCGCGGATGTCGTGCCACTCGCAGCGGATTATCCGCGCGCGACACTCGCCACCGGCAGCGGGTCGACAATCCGTGATCTGCTGCGCAACGAGGATGGGACCGGAAGCATCGACCTCGGACAGGACGGCCTGAGGCTGGCCGCTTACGAGATGCAGATCACCGAGATATGGAAGACCGGAGCGGGCGGCACGCTGACGGTGGGGCTGTGGAACGCCCCTGCCGCGACGCTTGCGGACGCCGGCCTTGCGCAGCAGGCGTTTGACCTGGGGCCGGCATTCGCGGGTGGCACGCTCTTGGTGCGGATCAGCATCAAGGACGATCGGCGGGTCGTGCGATTCCTGCTCTCGCAGGGCGAGGGGCGCGCGGCTGTTGTGGGTGACGCCTTTCCGCTTCCTGATGGCGAGCAGTTGCCGGCCTGGGTACGGCTTGCCCTCACTGGGCAGGAGGTGGCAGTCAGCTGGGCCGCGCCGGAGTCGCGGGAGGTCATCGGGCGGCCGAAGCAAAAGCAAGGCAATCTGGTGCTGCTCGCTCCGGAGGATGCGAGGTTCCGGCCGGATCTCGCGCGGCCGGTCAAGGCGGTTATCGGTTTCCCAAAGGTGGGATTCCTCGATTTCGACCGGTGGCTGGCCAATGCGTACGCCCGCAAGAGGGCATTCCCGGATAGCGGTACTTCCGGATCAGGGGACGAAACAGCACGGAGCTTCCAGTTGCTGGCGATGACGGCCTATCTCGGGCGCCACAAGAACAAGGACCTTGCCGCGCTGGTGGACGCGATGCCCGACCTCGCGGTGGGCGGGTTGCGGCTGACGCTGGCGGCAGAGGACAGCCTGGGCGATCCGACACCGGCGCCCGCGCCGGTTTCGATCGATATCGCCATCCCGCCGCTCGGCAAATGGCCGCAGCTTTCTGACCTGACGACGCGAGGGGCGGAGATATCGAATGTCCACCGGACGCTCAGGCGCCTGAGCGACGCGCGAACGGTGACCGTGACGATGACGGTTGGGCCGAAACTCCGGCTCGATCGCATCAAAGGGAATGGCACGCCTGACGAGATCACGGTCAGCGTTCCACCGGGCCTGGTGGCGCGGCTCAGCATCCAGACATTGGTAGATGAGGCGTGGTTCGGGGAGGGCGAAGACCAGCAGCCGGTGCCGATGCTCCACGCCCAGTTGACGCAGCTGGCAACCGGCAAGGCCGACGGCGTTTACCTTTTCGACGGTCCGTCATTGCAGATCGAGGCCATGCAAATCGACGACAAGCGCGAAGACCATTGGTTCGCCGTCGCAAGGGCTGCAGTGCGGGTGTCGTCCGATGGAGAGGCGCGGAGCTATGGGCTCGTGGCGGCGGCGCCCAGAGATGCCGAGCTTGCGCGAAGCTGGCGGCGGCTTGGAAGCATTGTCATCAATACACAGCGCTGGCGGTTCACCGGTCGACCGATCTACAGCTGGTTCGACCCGCAGAACGGCAAGCGCGCTGCGCAGCCAGCAGTAGAGATCGACAGCAAAGCGAAAGGTTTGGATGCGTTCGAGGCGGAGGCATTCTTCGAACGCGATGCTGCCGATGCGGTGAGCACGTTGAAGCAGATCGAACCCGCGCCAGCCGAAACGCGGCTCGAGACCTTCGCCTGGGAGCAACCCTCGGCGACGCTGTTCCGGCATCGGGTTCTGCTAAGGAGCCGCTATGCCGGTGCCCTGCGCGCGACAACCCTCGGCGAGTGGCATGGGCTTGCGGCGCCGGACTGGCTGAGAGTGGCGATATTGGCCGATGCGACGCGGGTACAGCTCGCGCGGCCACAATTGCGGGCGCTTTTGCCCCTGACAGAGAGCCCGACGCAAGCGGGAGTGGAAAACGAGAGCCCGCCGGTTCTTGCCATACTCGAGGAGCGGCCATTCGCCTATGGCGGGCTGGCCGACCGGGTGGCGGCCGAGCTCCGCACTGGGTTCGGCTACGGATTTCCGAAGGACGGGCTGGAGGCGCCTGTGAGCGTCTACAGCTCTCGCAAGGAGGTCGGCCCCGACCCGCGGTTGAGCTATGACCCGACAGCGCATGAACGGGCCCTGGGGCTAACCATGGCGACCGAGGGGCCGATCGGACTTACCTTCGACAGCCCGACCGTGCCTGCACCGGCATTTCCCAACAGCGCCATGCTGCTGCGGCCCAGGTTCGCTGAACGGGCAGGGGCGGGTGCAGGCGCGCTCGAGGAGCATTTCCTCGGCGTCGCGCTCAGGCGCTATCTCGATCCGCGCTGGCTGATCGACAGACAAGAGCGCGACGCTGCCGCTTTACCGATCAACACACCGCACTGGGCGGTGTTCATGGCTGATCTGGGCCTCTCGCCGGTGGAACCCGGCAAGGAAGTGCCAGTGCTCTCTGTGGGCTCTGAGCCGATCCTGTGGTTGGAGCGCACTGCCGGCGCGTGGACGGCCAAGGTCGCAGCGGCACGCCTTGTGCCGGGGTCGACCGATGCAGTGACCATTGCGACCGCGAGGGTGGATTTCGCGCCGAAGCTCGGGCTGCTGCATATGCCGCTCGAGGAGGGGCGCGCCAGCCTTACGCTGTTTGCGCTGCCGGGCGCGGTCGAAGCTGACGGCATCTTGATTGGGGGAGGGAGCCATCCACATGTGCTCGCCAGCTTCGACTGGAACGTGCCGGACGGCTCCAAGGCGCTGACCCTGCGGGATGTGGAATCGGTCACAGGGACGGCTGCCAGCGCGCTCACGCAGATGACGTGGACGCGCACTGGCAGGGCCTTCGATCTGCTCGAGGTGCGCCGGGCCGACGGGAGCGCGGCTCGACTCCACGCGGCGTGCCTGCAGGGCCAGTTGGCAGAGGGCAAGTTGACCCTCAGCGAGGCGCCATCGACTACGCCCTTGCACCTGTTGCCCGACTTAGCGCGTGATCCGCTCTTTGTGCACCAGCACGTGGCGCTGCTCACCACAGCGGCTGGCGATGGGCGTGGCCGGGCGATGGAGCGCTTCGGCACCATCAGGCGGGTGCTTGGGGCGGCGACCACAATTGGTGAGGATGTCTCGGCGGTGCGGGTGGTGACCATCGAGACGTTGGCGCGCCCGCTGGGGACGCTCGCGGACAAGGATGTGGCGGAGTTCGACCTGATGGCAATCCGGCCTCTCGGAGATCTGCCGACCGGCCTTAGCTTCAGCTATCGGCCGCTTGGCGATTCCAACAGCAAGCGGCTGCCGACAAAGCTGGTCTTCAGCTTCAATGGTGGGCCGTCATTCACTGTTGCCGGGACCGGAGCGACGAACATGAACCAGCTTGCGGCGGTGCATTTCGCCCTGACCACCGTGCCGGCCGGTAAGGCGACCGTACAGTGGCGAGCGGTGCTTGACGATGGCACGAGCACGGACGGGTCGTCAGACGTGCTTGCTCTCGACATGCCAGTGCTGCTTGCGAGGGAAACGGTAGCAGTAAAGGTCGCGGTCACGCCTGATGACGAGTTCTGGGGCGACATGTCCATGCTGACGCTTCGGGACAAGGAGGGTCTTGAGGCGTTCTCCTGGGACTGGCTGTTCACGGACGCGTCTGTCCTCGAGGCGCGCGAGGCAGTGACGGCTTCAGAATTGCGCAAGATGCCCGAGGCGGAGGCACGGATCATCTCGGTGAGCCCGCCTATCCCGGTGATGAGGGACGGGCGGCCGGCCGATCATCCCGGTTAGCCGCCGACTTCCTCGGCGCGGCAAAGTTCGACATCGTTGAGCGATCTGTCATTGTTTGGTCGCGCGTCCGAACCCGAAAAGTCATGCAACCTTCCCTCGAAACGCTCTGGGCGATTGCTACCGCTGGAACGAACGCGGCCCGTCATTGCGCCTGGTGTCGGACCGCCGCCCAAGGGACCCGGGCCGGACGTCATCCTTCCATGGCCACCTCTGTCGGGATGGCGCCATCGGCATGGAAATTCGCTGTCTCCGCGCCTTGGCGATGGAGCAGCAGAAAAGCCAGCGTCGCGACCGGCTGCCACTCCATGGCAGTGGCGACGCGGGCTTCGGTGAAGTGCCCCTTGCGATGCAGCAGGTTTATGGTGCCGATCACCTCGCCATTTGCGATGGCCGGCAGGTTCATGTTGGACTCGAAGCCGAGCGCACGTATCTTCTCCCAATCGAAGAAGACTGTGGCAATTTCCTCAATTGTGGTCGAGCTGAACGGGCGCTTCCCTGCAATTACTGTGTCGAAGTAGGTGTTGCGATCGAGGCGCTTGAAATTGCCGGTCGGGTAGGCTGCCGCTTTGTCGGTCCAGACGCGGCGCGAGCGCATATTGGCAAGATCGTAGACTGAAGCAGTGGTGAGGAGCGAGCCAGCTGCCTTGTGAATGCCGGCGCGGCACCAAGCGAAGACAGTTGCAGCGGCATTCGGGCCCTGGGCCAGCGCAAAGGCATAAGCGAGATCAGGCGCGGTCACGCCAACCCTCCTCGTGTCGTGCGGCTTGGACAAAGGCTCGGCACTGGAATCTCCACTTTGCAGTCCACGAAGGGAAACAGATACTCATTTTGTCGACAAGAACAAATTGGACGATCAGTTGACAGATTTGAGTTCAGCTCAAACCGACTTCAACCCACACCAGCCTGCGATGAAGCGGGCGATAATGGCAGTGGTCTTTTCCAGGCTGTGCAGATCCACGGCCTCGGAGGGGGCATGTAGGCCGGTGCCGTGACCACCATAGCAGAGCGTCGGAATGCCATAGTAGAGATCGTACAGGCGGGTATCGCTGGTAGCTGTCATGACAAACGGATCGAGCGGCGCGCCCATGACGGCCTCGTGGATTTGGGCGAGCAGAGCCTCGGCCTCCGTGCCGGGTTGAAAGACATGTCCATCGGCCTGGAAGCCGATCCATGCAATGGTCGGCACATCCGCATCGAGCGCCTCGGCGCAGTCGCGGATCGCCTGCGAGACGCGATCGCGCACATCCTCAAGCTTGTGGCCAGGCAGAACCGAGAGCCGACATTCGAGCTCGCACCACGACGGAACAGAGCCGAGCCAGTCGCCGCCCCGGATTTTTCCTGGGTTGAACTTTACCGGGTTGGTGATGGGGCCGAACCACGGATGGGATCTTGCCTCTGCGTTTATCGTCGCGGTAAGGGCGGCCAGTGCCTCGATATAGCGGGTGGCGGCGAGTATGGCGTGACCGCCGTCGCTTGATCCCGCAAGGATGTGGCCTGGCCGCCCCAGGATGCGCAGGCGGAACCAGATCGAGCCCAGTTCAGCACGAATGAGCCGGTGGCCCATGCTTTCGGGTATGAACGCGGCGTCAGCGCGATAGCCGCGGGCGAGGGTGGATAGCGCGCCATTGCCGGTGCACTCCTCCTCGGAGACACTCTCGATATGTATGCGCGACGCGGGAACCGCGCCGAGGCTCCGGAGGGCATCGAGCGCAAAGACCATGGCGGAGACGCCGGCCTTCATGTCTGCCGTACCGCGCCCATGCAGGAATCCGTCGATAACTGTGGGGGTAAACGGATCGCGTGCCCAGAGTTCAGGTGCGCCGGTGGGCACCACATCGATATGGCCCTGAAGGATGAGCGACTTACCCGCCGGTTCGGCGACATCGTGTGTCGCGACCAACTGCACCGCCTTGGTGTAGTCGGCATCGACCACCGGCGAGAATCCGGGCAGGTGGCTGATCGAGTCGATATCGATAGTGAATTTGTCGACTGCCCAGCCGCGGGCAGCGAATTCGGCAGCCAGCCACTCCTGGCAAGGCCCTTCATTGCCGCGGGTAGACTTGAAGCCCGCAAGAGCGATGAGCCACTCGACCTGCGCGCCGAAGCGCTGCGCGACCGCCTCATCGATGGCACCGGGTTGGATCTGCATTCCACCTCCGCAAACTGTCCCGAATTTCATAGGTATGTCCGGAAAGTACCTGTCGACAGATTGTCGGCTGGAAGTTATAGAGACGTCTGAGCGGTGCGCAATGCGCTATCGCTTCCGCCCAGTTCTTTCGTTCGCCGGAGTGCATAGATGGCTTCCAGCCCATTCAGGGGGTGTATCCCCGCTCTGATGACCCCCTGCCGTCCAGACAGGACACCGGACTTCGATGCCTTGGTGATGAAGGGCCGTGAGCTGATCGACATCGGTATGTCGGGAGTCGTCTATTGCGGTTCGATGGGTGATTGGCCGTTGCTGACCGACGACGAGCGAATGGAAGGCGTTGAACGATTGGTCGCGGCCGGGATTCCGGTGATCGTCGGCACGGGCGCCGTGAATACAAAGATTGCTGCAGCACATGCGGCGCATGCGCAGAAGGTTGGCGCGGTGGGGCTGATGCTGATCCCCCGTGTGCTCTCGCGCGGCAGTTCGATGGCGGCGCAGAAGGCGCATTTCAAGGCGCTCCTCTCGGCGGCGCCAGACCTGCCGGCGGTCATTTACAACAGCCCCTATTATGGATTCGCGACTCGCGCAGACTTGTTTTTCCAGCTGCGTGAGGAGCACAGCAACCTCGTAGGTTTCAAGGAATTCGGTGGTGAGGCCGACCTGACCTATGCCGCCGAGCACATCACCAATGCCGATCCGGCGCTGTCGCTGATGGTGGGTGTCGATACCGCCGTATACCACGGCTTCGTGCAGTGCGGCGCCACCGGTGCCATCACCGGTATCGGCAACTGCCTGCCGCGCGAGGTGCTGCATCTGGTCAGCCTATGTGAGCAGGCCAAGGCCGGTGACGCCTTGGCCAGGGTGAAGGCGAAGCAACTCGAGGAAGCGCTAATGGTACTCTCATCCTGGGATGCCGGTCCTGACCTTGTGCTGTTCTTCAAGTATCTGCTCGAGCTGAATGGCGAGAGCGAGTATTCGCTGCATTTCAATGAAAGCGACGCGCTCAGCCCTTCGCAGAAGCGGCGAGCCGAGACAGCGCTCGAGCGTTTCCGCACCTGGTACGGCAACTGGGCGCAGTGACGGAAATCTGGCCGCGTCGCAGCTGGTGACGCGGCTCCTCCTGCAAGACTTCATTCCATCGACTGGGTCGGCGAAGAGTGGCGATTCTTCGAATAGGATCAGGGACCGGTGACGTCCAGCCTGAGTCCGTCCACGTCCCTCTCGCAGAGGAGGGTGCTATCCTCGACCGTCAATCTGGCCCAGTGGATGGTGCTGCGACGGGTCGCTGCATCGTTGAGTTCGGCGGTGTGGTGCACGGTTGAGGCGGGGTGGGTGAAGTAAACGAGGGCGGCCCAGCCATCCTCCACCACCACATCGGCGTGCCGGGCAAAATCAAGGTCGGCAGGGTCGGCGCCGGGCTGATCGAGGATCAGGCCCTGGCGCGTCCAGACGATGGCGTCGTCGGAGCGGAACACCGCCTGCCCGCGCCATTCATCGACAATCATCCACCAGTAGCCACCGAGTTCGAAGACGTTCGGGCCCTCATGGCCATTGCCGCCCTGGCGGTTGCCGGGGATGGCGATGCCGGCATTGCTCCAGGTGTAGAGATCGGGGCTCGTCGCGACGCCGGTGCAGGAGCCGTTGCCCTCATCCTTGTACCAGAGGCGATAGAGCCCATCGGGGCAGCGCGCGACGGCCGCGTCGATGACGAAGTCCGAGGCGAGCGGGATGGTGCCGATGCGCGTCCAGGTTGCGAGATCGAGGCTCACGAAATGCACGATACGGCGCGGGAAACCCGGCCAGCGATCGGGCGTGCCGGTGATGTAGCTGAGATACATGTGATATTCGCCCTCGCCCCAGATCACCTCGGGCGCCCAATGGGTATTGAGCCCCGGATCGGCCGGGTCATCGAGGCCGGCGACTGTGCCGCGATAGGCCCAGGTCGCGCCGCCATCTGTGGAGACGGCGACGCCGATGGGGCTGCCATGCACCCATTCGACGCCGGGGCCCTCGTGGGCGGCGCGGCGCACGGTGTAGAACATCCAGAGCTCATCCGTGCCGCGGCGATGAATGATTGTCGGGTCGGCGGCGCCATCGAGGATCGGGTCGGCATAGATCGGGCGTGACATGATGGACTCCGGTAGGGACGCGGTGGTCAGGCGATAGTGCTCACGAGATCCGGTCCGACAAGGGGCACCAGCACGCGATAGAGCGTGTCGGGCCAGGCGCGGCGGAGGCGCGGATCGCTGATGGGCAGGGTTTCGAGCGAGAGCGGACCGGCGCCAGTGAGGGTGAGTGTCGCGAGGCCGGGGAGGCTGATGCTTCCGGGTTCGAGCAAAGGCCGCTCGGCGAAGAGCAGCGAGAGCGTCGCGGGCAGGTCGCCATCGTGGTGGTCGGCGATGGTGACGGCATGGCCCTTCTTGAGCCGGACGCTGCGGCGGTAGCTCCGGAGCCCAGCCTCCGGCGGGTAGGCGCCGGCGATCTCCATGGAAATCTCTGCGGCGGTGTCGGACAGAAGCGTTACGACATCCCGGGCAGCGAAGTCCTCGCCTGGCGACTGCATCGCGGTGCCGAATGTCGGCAGGTTGTGGAAAGCCGACTGCATGGTCCAGATGCGGTAGCGGTCGGCCGAAAAGGTCTGTTTCGTATAAGTCTCGACGCCGATATCGATCAGCACCGGGCGGCCGTGCTTGTAGAGGATGACGCTGCCAACATCGTTGTGATTGTGGCCATCGCCATTGTCGCCAGCCTTGACCGCAATCGCGAAGCTTTGGTCGCGGGCGGCAAGGAGGCCGATGCTGGGGAGGAAGATATCGGGCTTGGTGATCGGCCGGGTGGGGTGCGCGGCAAGCTCCGGCGCGGCGAAGGCGGCCTGCACGCGATAGAACAGGTTGATCTCGTCGGGCAGCGTGGCGCGACGTTCCGTTGCCCAGTCGCTGGCGGCGAAATCGGCGAGCAGCGGCGATCCGACGGCCTTGCCGAACAGATATTCGCGCGCGCCGCAGCGTTCGACCACGGCGGATGAGTCCGCGAAGTTGAAGTAGCGCGGCCCATCGACATGCATGTGGACGATGTATTCGGCGGTGTTGCGCAGCTTTTTGTACCGCCAGAGCGGCGTGAGCTTGCCGGCAGTGGCGCGGTCGAGCACCAGCATGGCGTTGAACAGGCAAAGCCCGGCATGGCGGTAGTAGAGCACACCCTCCTCGCAGGCCCCGTCATCGCCGTAGTCCTTGATGAAGGCGTCGAGGCTCCGGGCGGCTTTCTGCACCACAGCGCGGCGGACATCCTGCGAGGTGGGGCGGGTGAAGGCGGCGATCAGCACGTTCTGCGTACACCAGGCCGTCCAGTTGTTCATTGGCTCGTCGCCCTTGCCCATCCACCAGAAATGCCGGGTCAGATAGGGCCGGAACAGGCGGGTATCGAGTTCGCGATCGATGCGGGCGACAAGGCCCGGGACTTCGGCTTCGAGCGCGGTGCCGAGCAGTTGCGCCGCGACGGCGAGCTGGGCGGCAGTCTCGGCGGCGAAAAGGTCGATGACCGGCTGGTCGGGGTCGGGCAGCGGCAGGCGCGGCCCGCCGCGGACGAGAGAATTGTGGGCCGGCAGTTGCCAGCCGGTTTCCTCGCAAATGAGCCAGATGCCCTCGGCGATACGCGGCATGAAGCGGCCGTTCCGCTCGACGCATTCGGCGAGAACCAGTGCGTTGAGCTGGCGGCGGCGCGCGAAATAGGGCGTCTCGTAGCCAACGCGGTCGCCGCTGCGGGAGAAGGCGAGCCAGTCCTCAAGGTGCAGCGCCGGGAATGGCGCCGCGAGCGCGGTTTCGCCCTCGGCGATGAGCGGCGTCCGCACCCAATCGGGCAGATCGGACCATGCGCCCGGCGCCGCGCCGACATCCGGGAGAAATTCCGGCAAATCGGAAAGGGCCTTGGCGAACATGGCGGGGCCGGTGGTCAAGCTGTGACTTCGATTGCGGGCACGCCGGGCGCCGAGAGGCGGAGCTGTGTGCAGGGGGTGACGAAGACGATGAGACGGCCGTCGAGCGTGCTGCGGGCGTTGTGCGCATAGGGCGTGTTGTCGGCGAGGTCGCCGTTTTCGAGCCCGAGCAGGCGGCCGCTCTCCACGTCTGCCGTGACGATAAGGTCCGGCGCGGCGATATCACCAGCAGCGTCACGAAGGGTGAGTTCGATCTGCACGACCTGCCCCGGCGCGAGACCGGCGGCCGTGGCGCGCTGCGCGGCCTCGGCGGGCGCTTGCCAGATGGTGGTCTCGATCCGCACGGCCGCACCGCGTGCGGCAAGCACGTCACGCGCGACGATCGCGCCATCGCGGCGGGTTTCGAGAACAAGCGGCGCGCTGCGCGGCGTGGTGACGGCTGTCCAATAGCCGTTCTCGCCATCCCAGCTGAGCGGGATCTCGACGCCGTCGCAGCTCAGCGTCGGCGCGTCATTGGCAAAGCAGAGGATTTCGATTGGCTCGCTGCCCGCCTCGCCCCAGCTGCGGGCGATGGGGTGCGACCAGAAGTTCTTCTCGGGGGCGTCAGCAAAGGGCCGTGTGGCGATATAGGCGGTGGGCTCGGCGGACCACCACGAGCGGCGGAGGTAGAAAGTGTGCTTTTCGAACCCCGCCAGCGTCAGCAGCCCGGCGCCCGAGCCGTGGATCGGCCAGCCATGCGCTTCGCCGAGATAGTCGATGCCGGTCCACAGGTACTGGCCGCCGATATAGGCGTTGTCGGCGACAGCGCGCCAATCGAGATAGCGATGGCCGTTTTCGCTGCCGATGATTGGCAGATGTGGGAAGCGGACATGGTCCTCGGGATAGAGGTGTTCCTTGTAGTTGTAGCCGATCATGTCGAAGAGCCCGACGAGACCGGTGCGGGTCGAGAGCTCGGGATAGGCGGCGCCGAGGGTGACCGGCCGCGTGGTATCGCGCGACTTGACGATGTCGATGAGCAGCTTCGCGAGGGTGGGCAGGCGGCGCGCATCAGGGCGGTTCGGATCGTAGGAGCGCTGGCGGGCGGTCTTGCGCGCATCGTTGTTGCCAGTCATTTCGGCAAAGAGCGGGCTCGCATACGGATCGTTGGGATAGTCGATCTCGTTGCCAATGCTCCAGGCGATGATCGAGGCGTGGTTATAATGCGCGTCGACCATGTTAGTGAGGTCGGCCGCGTGCCAGGCGTGGAAATCCTTGGCATAGCCCTGGTGGCGCGGCGGATAGACATTGTGCCCCTGCCACCACTTGTTCTTGGGGTTCTCCCACTCGTCGAAGGCTTCGTCGATGACGAAGAAGCCGAGCGCATCACACAGCCGGTAAAGTGCTGGATCGTGCGGGTTATGCGCCATGCGTACGCCATTGCAGCCCATCTGCTTGAGCTTCACGAGACGCCGCAGCCACACTTCCGCGGGAACGGCAGTGCCGAACGGGCCGGCATCCTCGTGGAGGCACACGCCCTTCAGCGTGCGCGGCTCGCCATTGATGAAGAAGCCCTGGTCGGGATCGAAGCGGAAGCTGCGGATACCAACGATATCGGAATAGGAGGTGCGGTGGACAGCGCCCGCCTCCATCCATTCGAGGTAGGAGGTCAGCCGGTAGAGCGACGGGCTCGTGTCGCTCCATAGCTCGGGCTCGGCGAGGTTGAGGGTGACGGTCGAGTTTGCGCTGCTGCCCGCGGCGATCTCGATCGTGTCGGAGACGACGTAAATGTGCCTGGTCTGCAGCGATTGCAGCTCATGCCTGAGATTCACGGTGACGGGCTCGGCGAGGTCGTTCGCGAGCGTCTCGGCGACGCGGATTGTTGCCTCGGCGGCGTCGGCCTCGAGGGTTGAAAACTGCAGGCCATACTCGCTGAGGCGGATCTTGTCGTGCAGTTCCAGCGTCACGGCGCGGGTGATGCCCGTGCCGTTGTACCAGCGGGAATCGGAGATATCGGTATGCTCGACCCGCACCGAAACGACGAGATCGGTGCTCTCGGTGTAGGCGAGGAGTTCAGTGAGGTCGAAAGAGAATTCGGCATAGCCCGAGGGCCGGCCGCCGACATGGTAGCCATTCACCCACACCTGGGCGTTCTTGTAGACGCCGCCGAATTTGAGCCGCACATGCTTGTTGGCGACGCCGCCGAGTTCGGCGAGCCCCACATGGGCGCGATACCAGCCGATGCCGCCGGGCAGATAGCCGGTGCCGCTCGAAAACTGCTCGGCAAAGGGCAGTTCGACGCTCCAGTCATGCGGCACGGTGACCGCGCGCCATTGGCTGTCGTCGAAGCCCTTAGCCCAGGCGTCGGGCTCGTCGCCCAGCAGGAACCGCCAGGTGCCGATAGTATGAGACAGCATGGAACGGCTCCTAATGTTCAGTCGCCGTGGCGATCAGTTGGCGAAAGATGCGGTTGAAGAGGAAGCCATTCGCTACCGCAATGCCGGCAAAGCCGAAGAGCAGCCAGAAAAGCCCGTACCCTATTGCCGCCGGCACCACGAGGGTGATGGCGACGCTGAGGCCGCTAAGCGCCAGAGCACCAAGCGCAGTGAGCGGATGCTTCCAGGAGAGCAGGCGTGCATTGCGCAATACCTCCCGGGTCGAGCCGTCGAACTGCGCGAGATAGGGAAACACAAAGATTGCGGTGGTGGCAAAGGTGAAGGCCAGCACATACCAGACGATCAGCAGCCCAAAGCTCACCGTGGCGCCGAACGGCAGGGTTGGCAACAGGGTATACCAGGCGGCCAGAACGGCGGTGAAGCCTGCGAGCAGAAGGAAGATGACGTTCCCCTGCCGAAAATCGCCACGGAAGGAGCGGAGATAGTCGCCCGTCACCGCGTTGCATTCGCCATTGCCGATGCGGAGTGCGGTAAAGTTGAGGGCAGTGAGGGCTGCGCCGAGTGTGACGATTGGAAGGGCCGTGACGATGAACAGCAGGTTGAGGATCATGATGTCGGCGAGCCGCGAAAGGCCGCGCATCAGAGGGGATTCGGGCGAGAACAGGGTGACCAAGCGGCGAGTCCTCCGGGTGCCGGGCGGCCCGCGACGAAGCGGGGCCGCCCGGTGGTTTCAAGAGCCTATTTCAGCCCGCGGGCCGCAGCCCACTTGTCCATGTCTGACTGGATCGAGGCAACAGCCTCGTCCCAACCGACGGCCTTCAGCTTTTCGCGCATTTCGGCGATAGCCGCTGCCGGGTCGTCGAACTTGCCGTTTTCAAGCTGCGGCAGATATTCCGACAGGACACCGCCAATGGCTGCCAGCGTCGGATCGATGGCCGACTTGGAGACGATCAGTGTCGAGTACGGGTAGTCCTTCGCCTGCGAATCGAGGGCCGCGATGATTTCAGCCTTGTTCGGCGCGTCAGAGGTCTTGGGTGGCTCGAACTCGTCCATGCGTCCCCACCAGTAGTTGGTGCCGAGACCATCGGTCGAGGAGTCGTAGCCTTCGGGATAGCCGAGCTTGCCGTCGGCGGTGAGGACGTAGTCGGTACCCTCGATGCCGAAGTTGAACAGCATGTAGTTTTCTTTATCGTTGCGGATGAGGTCGTAGACCTCGAGCGCCTTCTCCGGATGCTTGGAGTTCGCACTGACGGCCATAGCGCCATGCGTGAATATATCCTTGAAGAAGTTGCCATTTTCCTTGCCCCACCAGAAGAACTTAGGGTCGGAGCCAGGCTGCTTGGTATTCATGTTGTTGACGATCTGCGTCACGTAGGTCTGCGTGTGGTGCTGGTCGGCACCCGAGCGGCCCGCGTAGAACTCCTCACGCGTATCGCCGTCGTAGTTGAGCGCATCCTCGCGCCAGACGCCGATCTCGTTCCACTTCTTGGTGAGCTGTGCTGCAGCCAGCAGTTCGTCGCCTTCCATCAGGTAAGACGCGACCTTGTAGGGGTCCTTAGCAGAAGTCTGGAATGGGAAGAAGTTCCCCGCGGTCACCTGCTGCAGGGTCTGCAGATCGGTATGGCTCTGCATATAGGCAGCGAGGATGGCGTCCTTGCCGGCAGATGCCGAGGCGTCCCACGGGTAGACATCAGACTTGTTCTTCTTGATCCAGTCAAAATAGGTGGTGAAATCCTCGAGTTTCGAAATCTCGCCGTTGGCGAAGCCGGCTTCTTTGGCCCAGTCGCCGCGGTAAAAGAAACCATGGTTGGTGTACTGGGTGTAGTTGTCCTCGGGCATGAAATATATCTGGCCGTCAAACTTGGTCAGATCCCAGTGACCCTTTGCGTCAACCTGTGCCCAGGTCTTGGGAGCATGAGTCTTCAGCATTTCCTCTGAGAGAGGCAGGAACGCGCCCTTCTCGGCATTTTCCCAGCCAAAGAGCCAGTCCGTGGCAGTTGCGATCAGGTCGACATTGTCGTCGCCCGAGAGCAGCTGCACGTTGTACTGGGTCTGCCAATCGGCCCATTCGATGTAGAACAAGTCGAGCTTTACATTGGCCTGCTGCACGAGCCGCTCGTTGAGCTTTTCCAACATGGCCTCAAGGCGGCCGTTGGTTGGCTTGTTGCCGAGAGTCAGCATGGTGATCTCGGTGGGCGCATCCTGTGCTTGGGCGCCCGCCACGAGGGCGGAATTGCTGACACCCAGCGCCAGAAGCGCTGCCCCGAGCTTCACTATAGTCCTGCGTTTCATAATCAGTCTCCTCCTATGGACGAAAAGCATGTGCGGTGGTTCAGCCCCGTAAAGCCGGGGACTTGCGGGTCATCCTTTCACCGCACCGATGGTGATGCCGCTGACGAAGTATTTCTGGACGAAGGGGTAGAGCAGCAGGATCGGGCCGGTGGCCACGATGGCGCTCGCCATCTTCAATGTATTGCTGGGCAAATCGGTGATGCTGACATTAGCCCCAGCCATGGAATTGCGCAGGGCATTGGCCGTGTTGATGACGTTGTAGAGCAGGTATTGCAGCGGCTTGAACTCGACCGTGCTGCCCAAATAGATTGAGGACAGGTACCACTCGTTCCAGTACCCGAGTGCCAGGAACAGCCCTACGGTCGCGAGGGCCGGTTTCATGATGGGCAGGCAGAGCTGCCAGAAGATGCGGAAATCGCCCGCGCCATCAACCTTGCCCGACTCGATGACTTCGTAGGGGACGGTCCGCATGAAGTTCTTCATCAGAATGATGAGCCAAGGCGTCATCAGCAGCTGCAGGAAGACCGCGAGATAGGAGCCACGCAAGCCGAGGTCGCGGGCAATCCAGAGGAAGGTCGGTGCAAGGCCGGCCGAGAACAGCGTGGTGAAATAGATGAAGAAGGAGATGTGGTTGCGGAAGGGAAAATCCTTCCGGTGCAGGGCATAGCCCGTCATCGCAATGGTGAAGAGGCCGATCGCCGTGCCCGTCACCGTCATGGTGATCGTTACGATATAGCTGCCGATGATCTGCCGCGGCGCGTTGAAGATGAACTGGTAGGCGGTGAGGGTGAAATCCTTGGGGAACAGGCCAAAGCCTGTCCGGCGGATTTCATCCTCGCTCGACAGTGACGCCGAGAGCATCATCACGAAGGGAAGCAGGCAGAACAGCGCGAAGAGCGTCACCACCGTGTAAGATATGGTGCGCAGCACCAGTTCGCTTCGGTCGAGCCTGATGGCGCTTGATCGTGATGAGATGGCCGGTGGGGTAGCCGCGGGTTCAGAAGAGCGCATAGTCGCGATTGATCCTTCTGACGATCCAGTTCGCCGTCATGACAAGGGCAAAGCCGAACAGCGACTGGTAAAGGCCGACTGCGGTGGACGTGGTGAAGTTGTTCTGACTCAAGACCATGCGGTAGACCGAGGTCTCGATGATGTCGGTGGTCTGGAACAGACCGGCATTGTTACCCACGAGGTTCCAGAACAGACCGAAATTGCCGTGCATGATGCCGCCGAGCGAGAACAGCACGAGAATGATGAAGGTGGGCTTGAGGCTCGGTAGCGTGACATGTCGGATGCGCTGCCAGGCTGAGGCGCCGTCGATGGCGGCAGCCTCGTAAAGACTACGATCGATGCCCATTATGGCGGCGAAATAGACGATTGAGCCGTAGCCGGTCGACTGCCACAGGTGCACTGTGATGATGATCAGTGGCCAGATGCCGGCCATCGAGTAGATCTTGATGGGGTCGCCGCCGGTCTGCTTGATCAGCGCATTGATGGCGCCTGTATCATAGTTCAAGAGGTTGAAGGCGATTACGCCCACCAGCACTGCCGAAATGAAGAAGGGCAGAAACATCGCTGCCTGGCTGATCTTCTTGAAGAAGGCCGAGCGAATTTCGTTGAGCATGATCGCGATGGCGATCTGCAGCAGGTTGCCCAGGACGATGAAGGCAAGGTTGTAGAGAATGGTATTGCGGGTCAGAGTCCAGAGCTGGCCCGACTTGATGAGGAACTCGAAGTTCTTGAAGCCCACGAAGGGGCTGCCGAAGATACCATCGCGGTAGTTGAAATTGGTGAAGGCGATCCACGCGCCCGGCATGGGGGCGTAGTTGAACACGAGGAAGAAGAGGGTCGCCGGCAGGCACATCAGCAAAAGCACGCGGCTGTCGCTGAACTGGCGCCAAAGGCTCTTTTCGTTCGGAGGCGGGCCGTCGCTGGTCATCCGCTCGTCTCCCCTAGCCGTCGGCAATCACGACGGGAAACATCAACAGTGCTAGCGGTATGCCAGCGTGAACTTGAGTGCGCCAAGCCCGGCGCATGACGGCGCAATCCGGCAAGAGCCGGCCAAAAACAATGTCATGAGGTCCTCCCAGACGCGGGCAAGAGTTGTCGCCCCGCCCCTAGTGTTAGCGGCAGGCGGGCTTGAGCGCAACGCTTCAGTAAATGTTTAGTGTGCGAAATTCACTCTGGAAGCGACCGGGTGCTGCCGCGCCAGCGCAGGCTGGTGGCGAGCACCAGTCGCTTGCGCAATTGTCGTCCACCCACCTGCTCGAGCAGCAGCTCGACGGCCGTCTCGCCAATTTCCTGCGCCGCGAGGTGCACGGTTGTCAGTGGTGGATTCATGAACTGCGCGCCGGAGATATCGTTGAAGCTTGCGACTGCAATGTCGTCGGGGATGCGCAGACCCAGCTCATGGATGGCGCGGTAGGCGCCTATCGCCATATTGTCGTTGGCGGTGATCAAAACCTCGGGGCGGTCGGGCTCGGCCAGAATCTGGCGGGCGATATGGTAGCCGCTCTCCTCGGTCTTGGTGCCGGTGAGGCAGAAGCGCGGATCGTAGCAACCGGTTTCTCTAGCCCATTGCATATAGGCGCGGCAGCGCTTCTCTGGCACCTGCGATGGAACGCCATCGTATACATCGACCCAGCCGGCGAAGCCGATGCGCTGATATCCCACATCGCTGAGCGCTTTAAGCAGCTTGCGCATGGCGAGGATCAGGTCGGATTCGACGGAGTCGAAATCGTCGGTGGGCGGGCTGAAATCGGCGAAGACAAGATTGCGGTTGTGCCGCTTGAGCCAGGCGATCTCCTCGTCATCGTGGCGGCCGATTGCGATGATGCCCGACGCGCCCTGCAGCAGGGCCGCCTCTGGCAGCCGCTCCGCGTGGTAGACCTTGACGGTCTCGATCTTGAGCGCCTGACAGCGGCTTTCGATGCCAAGCCGGAGCGCGACGTAGTAGGGATCGATCAGTTCCTGATCGGGTCGCAGATAGTGCACAAGGGCTATCTTGCTCAGCCCCTGGACATTGGCCCGATTGCGCGACCGCGGTGGCTCGTATTGCAGCGCCTCGGCGGCCTCAAGGATGACCTGGCGGGTGCGGGCGCTAACGGAGAGAGTCTGGTCGAGGTTCAACACACGTGACACCGTCGCGGGCGACAAACCCACGGCCTTGGCTATATCCTTGAGCGTTGCCATGACGTTCCCCCTCAGCCAAACCGCTCTGCTTAGGCAGGAAGAGTGCCGTTTCGCAAGGGGCAAAGCCCGGGAGCGGCGGCGGCGCTGCGTCGTGATGAGCGAGATTGATGTGTCATTTGCCTGCCACCGCAACAGCTTGGCGGTGTGGCTTCAGTCCGAAAGATGAAGGTCGATCTGTATCGTTGCAGCCGATCCAAATGGGCCACGCTGCGGCTGGCAGGGCCGCCCGATGGTTATACGCAATTCGGGCTCTGTCGGAACGATGGTGGAGCTGAGGGGAATCGAACCCCTGACCTCATCATTGCGAACGATGCGCTCTCCCAACTGAGCTACAGCCCCGTTCCGATGGCGTGCTTCATAGCCATTTATGGCTGAATTGGCAAAGGGGTTTTTGCGTGCTCCGGACGCTGTCGGAGCGCCCAAAGGCCGGTGCCGCAGAGGGTGCCGGACCGGGGCAGAGTGCCATCGGCCCGGCGTGAGATGGAGGTGCTCCGAGGCGCATAATCTGCCCACGGAGCGACCATGCAGAGGATCAGGCGTAGTCGACGAGCTTCTTGTCAGGATCGTAGGGTTGGTTGCTGACAACTCGTGTGACCGCCTGGCCGCAGCGCATTTTTCGCGTTTCGGCATCGTAGGCGTAGGTAGGGCTGCCATGCAGGCTCCAGCCTTCCGCAAGCGCCTTTGTCACCTTATGGCAGAACGACGAATCGTCTTCTCCGCTGAGGAACCGGTAAATGATCATTGAAAACTCCTTGTCCGCCCGCCCCCGGGCAATTGTCTTTCCAGCGCCAAGACGCTAAGCGCAGACGCATGGACGGTTTTCCAGCATTTTTACTCGACGGGTACAAGTCGTTCATGGCGCATCGCTACGCGCCGGAGCAGGCTCGGTACCGTGAACTGGCCGATCGTGGCCAGGCACCCACCACGATGATCATCGCCTGCTGCGACAGCCGCTCGGCGCCAGAGACGATCTTCGGCGCGGGGCCGGGTGAATTGTTCGTGTTGCGCAATGTGGCCAATCTCGTTCCTCCCTTCCAGCCCGATGGCGGCCAGCATGGCACATCGGCGGCGATCGAGTTTGCGGTGAACGCGCTCGAGGTGTCGAACATCGTGGTGATGGGCCATGGCCGCTGCGGCGGCATCCGCGCCGCCCTCGACCCCGAGGCCGGGCCGCTGGCCCATGGCGATTTCATCGGCAAGTGGATGGGCATGCTGGCGCCGGTGGCCGAGGCCGTGTCGCGCTACACGCTGGCCACCGATCGGGAGCGCCAGACCATGCTGGAGCGCTTCTCGATCCGCAATTCCATCGCCAACCTGCGCACCTTTCCCTATGTGAAGAAGCTCGAGGCGGAGGGGAAGCTCGGGGTGCATGGCGCCTGGTTCGATATCTCCACGGGCGAGTTATGGGTGATAAACAAGGACGGCGATTTTTACCGCCCGGACGCGGCGTAGGGCTCTTACCGGTTCACAGCAAGCGGCCCCCCTCACCCGGCGCTCCGCGCCACCCTCTCCCGCAAGCAGGAGAGGGTATCCCGACTGATAGGGCAGCGCCTGACCTCAGATATGGATGGCGCCGTCGCCCGCCATCAGCGCCGCTTCCTTGATGGCTTCGCTCATGGTGGGGTGGGCATGCATGGTGCGCCCCAGATCTTCGGCGGCGCCCGAGAATTCCATCAAGACCGCGATCTCGTGCAGCAGCTCGCCGGCATTCTTGGCAATGATCTGCGCGCCCAGCACGCGATCCGTGGTGACGTCGGCGAGGATCTTCACATAGCCGGCGGTGGCCAGCATCGCCTTGGCACGGCCATTGGCAGTGAAGGGGAATTTCCCGACCTTGTATTCCTTGCCCTCGGCCTTGAGCTCGTCTTCCGACTTGCCGATCCAGGCGACTTCCGGACTCGTGTACATGACCGACGGCACCAGCGCGTAGTTCACGTGCGGCTTCTGCCCGGCAATGATCTCGGCCACGGCATGGCCCTCGTCCATGGCCTTGTGGGCGAGCATGGGGCCCGCAACCACGTCGCCGATGGCGAAGATGCCCGGCACGTTGGTCTTGAACTCGTGATCGATACGGATACGGCCGCGCTCGTCGAGCGCCACGCCGGCGATTTCGAGGCCGAGGCCTTCGGTGAACGGCTTCCGGCCGACGGCAACCAGCACCTTGTCGGCATCGATGAGGAGCGCCTCGCCGCCCTGCGCGGGCTCGACGCGCGCGGTGAGCGTGCCATCCGGCCGCTGCTCGACGCCGGTGACCTTGCTCGACAGGCGGAACTCGATGCCCTGCTTCTGCAGCGTGCGCTGCATCTGCCGTCCGGCCTCGCTGTCGAGGCCCGGCAGGATGCGATCAAGGAACTCAACCACGGTGACCTTGGCGCCGAGCCGCGACCACACCGAGCCCAGTTCAAGCCCGATGATGCCGCCGCCGATGACAAGCAACCGCTTCGGCACCTCCTTGAAGGCGAGCGCGCCGGTGGAACTGACGACATTGACTTCGTCCACCGCAATGCTGGGCAGCGAGGTGGGCACGGAACCGGTGGCGACGATGATGTTGCGCGATTCGATGGTCTGGCCGTGGCCGCTTTCGGGGGTGACCAGCACGCGGCCGGCTGCGGGGATGGAGCCCGTGCCGCGGAAGGCGGTGATCTTGTTCTTCTTGAACAAAAACTCGATGCCGGTGACGTTGGAATTCACCACGGAATCCTTGTGGGCCAGCATCTGCCTGAGGTTGAGCACCGGGGAAACCTCGATGCCCAACTGCTTGAACTGGTGGCCCGCCTCGTCGAACATTTCGGAGGCATGCAGCAGCGCCTTGGACGGAATGCAGCCGATATTGAGGCAGGTGCCGCCGAAGGTCGGCCATTTCTCGACGACGGCCACCTTCATGCCGAGCTGGGCAGCGCGAATGGCCGCGACATAGCCGCCCGGCCCCGAGCCGATTACCGTGAGGTCGAAACTGTCAGCCATGATGTCTCCGGAACGCTCTCAACACGCCCGCCGATCCGGGCGCCCGCCACAGCCCATATAGGGCCTCCAAATCGGTTAAACCACTAACCAAAGGGTGAAAACCCCTTCGTGCAGAAAGCGCGGGGTTTTTTGGCAGTCGGCAGTCGGCAGTCGGCAGTCGGCAGTCGGGAAGAGTGAATGGGAAGTGGGAGGTAGAAGGTAGAAGGTAGAAGGTAGAAGGTAGAAGGTAGGAGTTAGGTGGAGGGCGTCCGTGTAAGTGCCTCTGGAGTGAGCCGAGAGGGCGCGCAGAAACGTCCGGTGGCCATGGGCCCCGGGTTTCGGGAAGTGGAAAGCGGGCCGGCGAGGCGCTTGCCCCGACGCGGTTAGTCCGCATGTATGTATGAGGCTCGCGCCTCGCCGGCCGACCAGGGTTTTTGGCGCGCGAACCGTCGTGCACCCGACGCATCGGACTGCCCACGAGTCTTCACAGGGAGGGATTGCGCCCACCAAATGATGTGCTCGCGGCAGCGGGGCCCTTTTGGGGCGCCATGCCGAACGATAGCGGCCAGAAAGGAGACGACTCCCCTTCCGCCCGATCTCTCCCCGCCGGACCGTTCGTCGCGACCCCGCTTCCCGCACGGTGAGATGGCGGGGAATATACGGCAGGTTTTGGGGACGGGGATAAGTTTGGGGCGATGGCTACGGTCGCCACCTTGTGGCTGGCATATGCAGGGCCCCAAGAAATCTTGCCGGTACCGCTTTCGGTGTCTGGTCTGACTGTCTATCGTCCAGGGACGTGGCCAACAAGCAGCGAGGAATTCCGAGTGGCATTCTGGGAGCGGCGCTCCGATGGTCTGACCATCAGGCGGATATTGAAGGTCAACCACGCCGGTGAATTCGGCGCGATCCGTATCTATACTGCCCAGCTCGCGGTGGCGCGGCGTATCTTCCCTGACATGGTTCCGGCGCTGATGGAGATGCGTGACGATGAGGTCGAGCATTGCCGGCTCTTTTTTGCCGCCATGCCTGCCCGCAGTGCGCGGCCCTGCCGGGTCATGGCATTCTGGAGCCTCGGAGGTTTTGTCCTCGGGATCGTGACCGCAAGTCTTGGACGCAACATGATCTGGGTCTGCACGGAGGCGGTCGAGGCGACAGTCCACCGGCATCTCGAAGGCCAGATGGCGTTCCTGCAAGATCGCGACCCTGAACTCCACGCCACGATCGCGTCGATCCAGCAGCAGGAGATGGCGCATTTGCAGCATGCCATCGACCAACAGCCTCGCCGGGGGCTGATGCGGGCGCTGTTCCTGCCTGTGATCGGGCTGGTGACCGAAAGTCTCATCTGGTTGTCCACCTGGGGTGACTCCACCAGCATGCGCAACGAGATCGTCCGGTCTTGACTTGCGGCGCGTGGGCGACCGCGCCCCGCTGATCCATGGCGGGGATATTACCGCAGGTTTTGGGACGGGGATAAGTTCGCAGTCGGGTCCCTCCACCGTTTACGGGGGAGGGTGGCGCGGAGCGCCGGGTGGAGGGTGCCGCTTGCGCTAAGCCTCTGACCTACAGCAGTAATTCAGCGCAAGGTGCCCCCCTCACCCGGCGCCGCGCGCCACCTTCATCGCCTTCGGTCGCTCCACCGGAGCGCCCGATCGCTGCGCGACCGGCTCGAAGTCCCGCAAGCAGGAGAGGGGCGCCGACTGAGGGCGCGCGCCACCGGTGCGTCAGTTCCCTGCGCGACGGGCTCGAAGTCCCTCACGAGGGATAGGGAACTCCTGACTGCAAGTCCGGCGCCGCCCCTTACGCCGCCTTCTGCTCGACCAGCTTGCGCTCGATGAGCGTTTCGAGAATCTGCACGGTGTTGAGCGCGGCGCCCTTGCGCAAATTGTCGGAGACGACCCAGATCGAGAGGCCGTTTTCCACCGTCACATCCTCGCGGATGCGGGAGACGAAGGTATCGTATTCGCCCACCGCCTCGATGGGGGTCGAGTAGCCGCCGGCCTCGCGCTTGTCGAGCACCTGGATGCCAGGCGCCTCGCGCAGGATATCGCGCGCCTCATCGGCCGAGATCGGGTTCTCGAACTCGATATTCACCGCTTCGGAGTGCCCCACAAACACCGGCACGCGCACGCAGGTAGCCGAGAGCTTGATCTTGGGATCGAGGATCTTCTTGGTCTCGACGACCATCTTCCACTCTTCCTTGGTCGAGCCGTCTTCCATGAAGATGTCGATATGGGGAATGACGTTGAAGGCGATCTGCTTCGAGAACTTCCTAGGCGTGGCGCTATCGTTGACGAAGATGCCCTTGGTCTGTGTCCAGAGCTCGTCGACGCCTTCCTTGCCGGCGCCGGACACCGACTGATAGGTGGCGACGACGACGCGCTTGATCTTGGCGGCATCATGCAAGGGCTTCAGCGCAACCACGAGCTGCGCGGTGGAGCAATTGGGGTTGGCGATGATGTTCTTGCGGTCATTGCGGGCCATGTACTCGTCGAGCACATGCGCATTGACCTCGGGCACGACCAGCGGCACGTCGGAATGGTAGCGCCAGAAGCTGGAATTATCGACGACGATGCAGCCGGTACGGCCGATCTTCTCGCCATATTCCTTGGCAATGCCGGAGCCCGCGCTCATCAGCGCGAAATCCACCCCGGTGAAATCGAAATTCTCGAGGTTCTGCACCTTGAGCCGCTTGTCGCCGAAGCTGATTTCCTGGCCCTGGCTGCGCGCGGAGGCGAGCGCGATGACCTCGGAGGCGGGGAACTTGCGCTCGGCGAGAATGTTCAGCATCTCCCGGCCCACATTGCCGGTGGCCCCGACGACGGCGACGCGATAACCCATTTGACTTGTCCTTCTGACCCTGTTGTCCCCCCGCGCTCGGCGTCACTGCCGGCGGCCCAACGGCTCCGACCGCTCCCCGGCGGGAGTGGCCCGGGGATCGGCTCAGGGGGTTTTTGTGGTTTTGGCCATCAGCGCGCACGCGGCCGATGGCAATGGCGCCCGGCCCTTATGCGTTATCGCTAGAGACATGCTCACGCACATGGCGCAGAGCCCTTCCTCGCTGATGCTGGGCAGGGCTTTTACGCCGAAACGGGCGGGAGTCAAGCAGGTGTAGGAAATTGCCTATTCGAACGGGTTGATCACCGTGAGCCCGGCGGCGTGGAAGGCGCTCGTGTCGCGCGTGGCGACGGCGAAGCCGCGCGAGGCTGCAATGGCGGCGATATAACCATCGGACACCGGGAAGCCCCGACCGCGCGACCGGGCGCTGGCGGCGGGAGTGGCGTAGTGGCGCGCTGCCGTGAGGTCGAATTCGAGAATGCGGCCCTCAAATATCGCCAGCCCCCTCGCCACCGACTTGCTCAAGAGCACCTTCTTTCGTCCACCCGGCAAGACTTCGACGCCGAACAACAGTTCGGCGGCAGTTACGCTGGTAATGAAAAGAGTCTCCGCGCTTTGCCCATTTAGCCACTCGATGACCGCTGGATGCCCTTCTGGCTTGATGGCTTCGGACACCACATTTGTATCGAGCACGATCATTCGAAAGAAATCGGCTCGCCATCAATTCGTCGACATCTTCGTTGGTGAGGCCGGCCTCCCGGGCAGCGGCGGCGAGGGCCGAGCCAATCAGAAGGCGAGAGGGCGGACGGACAGCATCCTCGATGATCGAGCGGAGTTCCGCCTCGGTGCTGCGACCGTTCCGCTCAGCACGGAGCTTCAGGGCACGATGCGTGGCATCGGGCAGATTGCGAATGGTAACTGCGGGCATTGGCGAGCCTCCGACCTAGCAGTATGGCGATATCAAAATATGCATGATGATATCACATCGCAAGCCCCGTCCTGTTTTCGCCACCCTATCCACCGGGCGCGGCGCGGTGTATTCCCGCCCTCATGAGCAACCCAAACTATGATGTGATCGTGCTCGGCGCAGGTGCCGCCGGCATGATGGCGGCGATCGAGGCCGGCAAGCGCGGACGGCGCGTGCTGGTGGTCGACCATGCGACGAGCCCGGGCGAGAAGATCCGGATTTCGGGCGGTGGGCGCTGCAACTTCACCAATGTGAACGCGACGCTGAAGGCGGGGCGCGACCGGTTCCTGTCGCAGAACCCGCGTTTTGCGCTGTCGGCCTTGGCGCGCTACACGCCCGAAATGTTCATCGCGCTGGTCGACCGCTACCAGATCGCCTGGCACGAAAAGACGCTGGGGCAATTGTTCTGCGATGGCTCGAGCCAGCAGATCGTCAACCTGTTAACCGCCGAAATGCAGAAGGCCGGCGTCACGGTGTGGATGAACTCGGTGATCGGCACGATCGAGAAGGTGCCCGAAGGGTTTTCGGTCGAGATCGGCGGCAAGCCGCAGACTGCGACATCGGTGGTGGTGGCGACGGGCGGCAAATCCATCCCCAAGATGGGCGCGACGGGCCTGGGCTACCAGATCGCCGAGCGCTTCGGGCTCAAGGTGACCGAGACGCGGCCGGCGCTGGTGCCGCTGACCTTCGAGCCGCGCATGCTGGAAAAGCTGGCGCCGCTTTCGGGCATCGCCATCGACGCCAAGGTGTCGGTGGGCAAGCGCGGCTTCGAGGAGGCGATGCTGTTCACCCATCGCGGGTTGTCGGGCCCCGCGATATTGCAGGTATCGAGCTATTGGCGCGAGGGCGACGCGATATCCATCGACATGTTCCCCGGCGGCGGCCTGCGGGAGATGTTGGCCGAGGCGCGGGCCGAGACGCCGAAGCTGCACCTGCAAACCGTGCTCAGCCAGCATATGGCGAAGCGGCTGGGGCAGATGATGGCCGAGGAAATCGGCATCGAGACCATGCTCGGCGACACGAGCGACAAGGGCTTCGCCCGCGCCGAAGAGATGCTCAGGCGCTGGACGATCAAGCCGACCGGGTCGGAGGGCTATCGGACGGCGGAAGTGACGCTGGGCGGCGTGGATACCGATGGGCTCGATTCTACCACGATGGCATCGCGCACCGACCCCAACCTGTTTTTCGTCGGCGAATGCGTCGATGTCACCGGGTGGCTCGGGGGCTACAACTTCCAGTGGGCCTGGGCCTCGGGCTGGGCCGCGGGCCAGGTGGCGTAGGGCTTCAGATCATTCCACGTTTCACCTGAAACGATGAAATGATCTAAGTCTTTGTCTGGTCTTGCTTTCGAGGTGGAAAAGTCATGCAGCTTTTCCTGAAAGCGCTTTAGGGTCGATACCCAATCACTCGGTCGAAATAGTTGGGCAAATCGTGATTCCGATGTCCTGAAGGACATGGAGGCGAGACGAGCGGTCTGTTCTGGCATAACGATGCGCAATGGCCGGCGATTGAGCCCTTTGTTCCCCAGAACCAGCCGGGAGCCCGGCGGGTCGATGACTGGCGGTTCTGGCTCAGTTTGCTCGAGCGTGCCGGCAAAGCCCGCCATGTGCTGGCCGACAAGGGATACGACGCCGATGCGCTCCCGTGTCGAACCCGGCCCATATTACGTCCCTCCATGCCAAGGAAAACGATGCACGATCAAATGCCGGGACCAAACACCCTCGCACAGTCGACCTCGCGCTCGACCGGGCCGCGTTCTCCGCCGTAAACCGGCTGTCAAACAGGACGTCCGACTGCCTTGAGCAATGCCGGTCTTCGGCCAACAGGGCTCCCCTTGGTGCCACGCGGGCGGCCCCACCCGCGCAATATGCGCGACATCGGCTTGCCAAGCCTGCGGATTTTTCGCAGGTTCTGGTCTTTGGCGTTTTGCGGTGACGAGTGAACTTTAAGCGCGCGGTGAGCATTGCCGTCACGGGCGTCCTTTGCGGCCTGATGTCGGTGGCCCTCGCGCTGGGCAATAGCGCCCTGCTGGCGCGCGGCGACCTGTTGCCGTTCTTTATCCCTTTAGCGAGCGCCATCCTGTTCGCCACCGCTGTCATGCCGATCGCCACTGCGTTCCTCAGCACTATGCCGGGCCAGGTGTCGACCACCCAGGAAATCTCCGTCGTCGCCCTTGCGGCGGTGACCGGCGCGGCGACCGCAGCATTTTCCGGCGATCCGGGCAGCGGATTGCTGCCAACCATCCTGGTCACCATCGGCCTCAGCACCCTGCTGTGCGGGGTGGCGATGGTGGTGCTCGGCACGCTGCGGCTGGGCAGAATCACGCGCTATGTCCCCTTCCCGGTGTTTGCCGGTTTTCTCGCCATTACCGGCTGGTACCTGATCACCGGCGGGCTTGAGACCATTATCGGTGGCCATCTTGGCCTGGACCGCCTCGGCGAGTTTGCCGATCTCGGCGTGCTGCTGAAGGTCGGCACAGCTATCGGCTTCGTCATTTCCGTCGAATTCGCCAACCGCCGACTCCCTTCGGGCCTCGCGCTGCCACTCGGGGCGCTGGCGGCCATCGCGCTGTTCAATCTCGCCGTGGCGGCGCTGGGCCTGTCGCAGCCCGAGCTGGAAGCGCTGGGCTGGCTGGCGGTGGTGCCGGCGTCGGGGTTGGGCTGGCCGCCGGTGGGTATCGATCAGCTCGGCAATGTCGACTGGGGGGCGGTGGCCGCTGGGCTGCTGTTTGCGCCGTCCGTGGTCATCATCACCACGGCCGGCGCGATGATGAATGTCAGCGGCATCGAGCTCGACACGCGTCGCGACATCGACCTCAATGCCGAGCTACGCTCCATGGGCGCCGGCAACATGCTTTCTGGGCTGTTTGGCGGTATTCCCGGCTTTCCGGCAGTTTCGACTACCATGCTGGCCGAACGCCTCGGTGCCTGGTATCGTGCCACCGGGGTCGTGACCGGCGCGGTCGCCATCGCGGCACTGGTCTTTGCCCCACAGGTTTTTGCGCGGGTGCCGGTGCCTATGCTGGGCGCGCTGCTGATCTGGATCGGCGTGTCGCTCACCAGTGATTGGCTGGTGCGGCCGATCCGCACCCTTAGGCGCTCTGAATACGCCATTATCCTCGTTATTCTCGGGGTCAGCATCACTGCCGGTCTTCCTGCTGGCATCGCAATGGGGCTGTTGACGGCGCTGGTGCTGTTCGCAGTCGAGTATGCCCGGGTCGACGGCGTGCGCTTCATCGCCACGGGGCGAGACCTCCACTCGCGCAACATCACACCGCAGCGCCGCCGCGAAATGGCGGGGCGCGGCGCGGCGATCACCATCATCAAGCTGGCCGGCTTCATCTTCTTTGGCACCAGCGACCGGATCGCGCAGCGCATAGCCGGGCAGGCCGAGACGGCGGGCGCCAACGGAGCCTGGTTCGCCATCCTCGACTTCAGCCGCGTCACCGGGGTGGACTCGTCGACGATCCACAGCTTCGAGCGCCTGCGCCGCATCGCCGAACGCGACGGCTTCCGCGTCGTCTTCGCCGGCCTCGGACCGCTGGCGCAGCGCCTCATTGCCGGCGGCCTTGATGTCCGCACCGCGCCCTTCCACCTCGCGCCCGACCTGGAGGCGGCGCTCAACTGGGCCGAGGGTGAACTGCTCGGTGCTGAGACGGCGACGCCGCCCGAACGGGTGTCGGCCCAAGCCTCGCTGGTCGCGCTGCTGGCAGACGATGAACTCGCCGGTGCCGTGTTCCCCTATCTCGAGCGACTGGAGTATCGGGCCGACGAGCGGCTGATCGTTCAGGGCACGGCCGCCGACGACATCCTGATCGTCGAATCCGGCCACGGATCAGTGCTGCTCGAAACCAAGCGCGATGGGCAGCTGGCGCTGATGGATTTCGGACCCGGCGCAATCCTCGGCGAGGTTGCGTTCTACGGACGGGAGGCTCGCTCGGCCACCGCGCTGGCGCGGACGCCGGTGGTGGCCTTCAAGCTCAGCCGCGCCGCTCTCGACAAGGTCGAGGCCGAACAGCCGGCGGCTGCGGCCGCTTTCCACCGCGCCCTAGGGCGGGTGCTCGCGGAACGGTTGCAGAGCGCCAATCGCCTGATCCGGGTGTTGGCCAACTGAGCCCCAGCCGCCGGCCGATAGCATCCGGCCAAAGCCTTCAATCATGCGCCCGATGGCCGCCGGAGTCGGCGGTCTGCGCCAGCGATCCGATCCATCAAATGCCGGGACTAGACACCTAGAGTTCGAGCACCACGGCGCCGACCTTGCGGCCGGTATCGACCCGGGCATGGGCAGCGCGGATATCGGCCATGGCGAAGCGTGAGTCGATGACGGGCTTCAATGCGCCCATGGATGCGAGGCGCGCGAGTTCGGCCGCGCCTTCGGGCGTGGGGTTGCCGGTGCCGATCACCATGCGCTTGCCGTTCCTGAGCGCATCGAGGAGCAGGCCGCCGCTGATCACCGCCTCGTAGAAGCGGCCGCCGGGCCTGAGGCTCGGGGCGATTCCGGCCCAGCGCATGTTGCCCACCGTGTCGAAGACGACATCGAAGGCGTTCTGCGGCAGGGCAAAGCCTGGCGCGGTATAGTCGAGCACCGTGTCGGCGCCGAGGGCGCGGAGCGTGTCGAGGTTGCGGGTGCTGCTGATGGCGGTGACAGGCGAGCCATAGGCCTTGGCGATCTGGATGGCTGCGACGCCGACGGCGCCCGAGCCGCCATTGACCAGGAGACTTTCGCCCTTGCGGTAACGGCCGCGGTTGAAGAAATCGAGCACTGTGAAGCCACCGAAGGGCAGGGCCGCGGCTTCGGCGAAGCTCAGCCCAGCCGGGATTTCGGCCATGGCGGCCGTTTCGGGCAGGAGCCGATATTCGGCATGGGAACCAAAGAAGCCGTGCTGGCCGAAGACGCGGGTGCCGACCTGCCAGCGCGTGACGCCTGAACCCACCGCGATGATCTCGCCTGAGAAATCGACGCCGGGGAGCGTGTTGCGGGGGCCGAAGATTCCGAGGCTGAGCCGTCCGGGCAGCCAGAAGATGCCAGGAACGTTGAAGGCGCGGATGCGGGCATCGCCCGAGGTGACGTCGGAGGCGAAGATGCGGAGGAGCACTTCGCCGGGGCCCGGCTGCGGCACGGGCAGGGTGACGATATCGAGCACGTCCGGGCCGCCATAGGCGGATTGGTGCACGGCGCGCATGGTGGTCGGGAGAGGCTGCATGGGTTCAATCCGTTTCGTACTGGAACACGGCTTCGAGCGGGACGCCGAAAACGCGCGCGATCTGGAAGGCCATCTCGAGGCTGGGCGAGTAGCGGCCCTGCTCGATGGCGATGACGGTCTGCCGCGTGACGCCGAGCCGTGCCGCAAGATCGGCCTGGGTCATTTCCTGGTGCTCGAAGCGGAGCACGCGGAGGCGGTTGGTGACGCGGGTGGGTTTCACCACGGGGAAAATCCGAAGCGGTAGGACGCGATGCGGGCGATGGAACTGAGGCAGCCCGAGGCGAAGAAGCCGAGGAAGATGGCCTGCGCCACCCAGAAGCTGGGCATGTCGAGCATCAAGAGGATCAAGGCGCCAACTGCCCCGATGATGACGAAGCTGTGGCCGACATAGTCGCCGAAGCGGTTGATCTGCCGGTCGCGGATATCGGAGGTGGTTTTCGTATCGCCCGAGACGATGCCGAAGACGATGTTGACGGCGATACTGAGCACGATGGTGACGACGATGCCGCCGCCGATGGTCGTCAGCATGGCGGTCTTCCAGTCGCGCGCGACCAACGGCACCGACGGATCGCCACCCAGCATGGTCGACAGGTAGTAAATTCCGGTGAGGATGCTGACCCCAGCGAAGACCCAGGCGTTGCGCTCTTCATAGGACATGGCGGGCTCCCTTGCGGACCTTTCGATGTAAAGCATGTTTGACATAGGGCGATGTAAGCCTCGTCTGACATTGTGTCAAGAGTTCTTTACATTGAACGGCAGGGTTGGGGTGAAGGCCGGCTCAGGTCATTGGTTCGGCTTTACCCTGAGACCGCCTCGGGGCTAGGTGGCTGCAGCCGTGTCGCGCTGCCGCTCCGGAAAACCGGTGGCACTTGTCTGAGCAGTGCGCCGATGCCAAACGCGAGGGAGATACAGAATGAAGAAAGTGCGCTGGGGGATTTTGTCCACCGCCAATATCGGGCTCAGGAAAGTGACGCCCGCCATCCTCAAATCGGAGCTGAGCGAGGTGGTCGCCGTCGCCTCGCGCACCGAGGAAAAGGCCGAGGCCTATATCGCGGCGCTTGGGCTTTCGGGCCGGGCGCGGGCCTACGGCTCCTACGAGGACCTGCTCGCCGACCCCGATATCGACGCGGTTTACAACCCCGTGCCGAACCATCTGCATGTGCCCCTGACGCTTCAGGCGGCGAGGGCCGGCAAGCACGTGCTGTGCGAAAAGCCGATCGCGCTCGACGCGAAAGAAGCCGAGCAGTTGCGCGACCTGCCGCCGGGCATCGTGTTCTCCGAGGCCTTCATGGTGCGGCACCATCCGCAATGGCTGAGGGCACGTGAGATCGCGCGCTCGGGCGAACTTGGTGAGTTGCGGGCGATCCGCGGGGTGTTCACCTATTTCCTCACCGACCCGACCAATGTGCGCAACCAAGCCGATATCGGCGGCGGCGGTATCTATGATATCGGCTGCTATCCGGTGACGGCGTCGCGCTTCCTGTTCGATCGCGAGCCGAAGCGCGCTGTGGCGCTGGTCGACCGCGACCCCGAGCTGAAGACGGATCGGCTCGCGTCCGTGCTGCTCGATTTCGGCGGCGGGCTGCAGGCGAGTTTTACCTGCTCGACGCAATCGGTGGGCAGCCAGCGGCTCGAACTGATGGGCACCAAGGGGCGGGTGGAAATCCTCATTCCGTTCAATGCGCCCGAGGACAAGGCGACGGCGATCCTCGTCGACAGGGGCTATGCGGCGGATGGCTCGCTGGCGCGACGCGAAGTGTTCGCCCCCTGCGATCAGTACACTCTGCAGGCCGATGCGTTCTGCCGGGCGGTCTTGGGCGAAAAGCCGCTCGAATGGGGCGTCGAGGACGCGATCAAGCACATGAAGGTGCTGGACGCGATTTTCGAGAGCGAGCGCGCGGGCAGTTGGGCGGAGGTGCGGGGGTAGGGGTGCGAATGGGGAATGGTGAATGGGAAGCGCGGCGGGCGATGACGGTGGGTCGCTATGTCGAGAGCGTCCCACTTTGCCCGTGCGGCGTCAGTCGGGCCCTCCACCGCCCGCGGGGGAGGGTGCCCGAAGGGCGGGTGGGGGGTGCACCTTGCGTTGAATTCCCAAATCTCGGTAGAGGCTTAGCGCAAGCGGCCCCCCTCACCCGGCGCTCCGCGCCACCTTCATCGCCTGCCGTCGCGCCACAGGCGCGTCGGCTCCCCGCGGGACCGGCTCGAAGTCCCGCAGGCGGGAGAGGGAGCCCGACTTTGAGCGCCACTCGGTGCGTCATTCCTGACTGGTGCCGGCCCGCTGGAGTGCCGGTCACCCCGCTATCCGCCCCGACAGCACCAAGTGCTGCAGCAACATCACGGTCAGTCGCCTGCCGCTTTCTCCGGCGTCTCGGATTCGCCAAATGAAAGGCGGATCAAGCGCAGCAATTCACCCTCTTCGTCGACCCAGTGGCCGGCGATGTATTGGATGAAATCCAGCGGCGCTCGCCCGCCCATCTGCCGCGAGACGGCGTCGGAAGTGTGACTGAGTAGCTGCTGCAGAGGCTCGTCTTTCCAAACGTAGATCGCACCCGACGCAATGACGCAGTGGCGGGCATCGAGGCAAATGCCGACAAGGCCGTGCCGTCCGGCCAATGCCAGATATTCGTCGGCAGCAAGACCGAGCAGAGCGGTTACAGTCTGCACCGGCAGATAGCTGACGAGCTTGTCGCCCGGCATCTCAATGTGCTGGTGGAGGATGTCATGGATTTCCTCCGACGAGAGCGTGAACTGCGAACTGTCCGAGCCGATTTCCCGCAACTCCTCACCCCGCCATCCGGCCCGACAGCGCCAGGTGCTGCAGCAGCATGACGGTCTTGGCATCGGCGATTTCGCCGGTGGCGATCATTTGCATCGCGTCGGTGAAAGCCAGTTCGAGCACCTCGATATCCTCGCCCTCGTCGGCAAGGCCGCCGCCAATGGAAACTCTCGACTCCGCGTCATATGCGGCGAGGAACATCGCCACCTTCTCGGTGACCGAGCCGGGGCTCATATAGGTCATGAAGACCTGCTCGACCGCCGTGACGCGGAAGCCGGTTTCCTCCTCGGCTTCCTTTTTCGCGCAGGTCAGCGGATCGTCGCCATCGAGCTTGCCGGCGGGCACCTCGATCAGCCATCCGCCCTCGCCGTTGTAGTACACGGGGAAGCGGAACTGCCTTGTCAGCACGACACTGCATTGCGCGCGATTGTAGAGCAGGATGGCGGCGCCGTGGCCGCGATCATAGGTCTCGCGCACCTGCGTCTGCCATTCGCCCGAGCGGCGCAAGAGGCGGAGCGTCGTGCGCTTCAACAGGCCCCAGCTCCTCGCAAGTACTTCTGAACTTTCGACGACGACACGATCACGCATTGCAAAATCCCCGTGATGGCCGGGCACGGAACCAAATTTCGCCACAAGCATTGAATGAATGCGTTGTGAATAACGGCTTCACGCCCAGGCCAGATCCGGGGTGATAGCAGTCAAGTCAAGCAGCGGGAACCCGGCCACGGGCGGACCGCACCAGAGGGAAGGAAAATGGACAGGATCTCCGCCGGGCTCGTGATCGCCGCAACAGTGGTCATGCCGAACGTCGGGATCGTCAGGGAGGCTCGTGCCGAGCCCCTCCCGCGGAAATGGCTCTCGCATGGGCCCTCCGTTGATCGTCCCCAACCCGCAAATGATGAAGCGTCCGGCTTCCGCAGCGCCAGGGTGTTGAGCTTGCTGCTCACCCTCGAAGCGCTGCGGACGGCGCCCGACCTCGTCGATGCCGACGCGCGCCATTGAAGGGCTGGTTGGCGTGGCGCACATGCCGCATGCCACCTTCGTTCACGAAGCTGCCTTGAGGCTTTGACCTAAGGGCTTCGCATCGCTAGAAGTCTCGAACCGTTCCAAACTGGGCGCCCGTCTCACTCGGGCCAGCAGGGTCGTACAGACATGGCTTCTCGTGCGCGGCCACTTTCGCCGCATCTTTCGATCTATCGCTTCACTCTCACCATGACCATGTCCATCGTGCACCGCGCGACGGGCGTAGCGAACTATGCCGGCACGGCGCTGCTGGTGCTGTGGCTGTTCGCGGCCGCCGTCGGCGGCGGCTTCTTCGATGGCGTCAACTGGCTGTTCGGCAGCTGGCTGGGCCAGATCGTGCTGTTCGGCTACACATGGAGCCTTGTGCACCACATGCTGGGCGGGGTGCGCCATTTCGTGTGGGACCTGACCAAGGGCATGGATGCGGTGGGCCGCGAGCTGCTGGTGCGCCTGCAGCTGGGCGCATCGGTGGGCATCACCATTATCGGCTGGATCCTGTTCGTGGTGCTGAAATGATCGACAAATCAGCCATTTCGAACCCGAAGACGCATTATGGCGATGCGAAAGAGGCGACCAAGCACTTCATCTGGCAGCGCGCGACCGGCGCGCTCAATATCGCCTTCCTGATCTTCTTTGCCTGGTTTGTCGTAAGTCTGGCAGGCGCTGGGCGCGAAGGCATGGTGGAAATCGTCCGCAACCCGGTGGTGGCGGTGATCCTCGTGCTGCTGCTGGTAAATGTCGCGGTACATATGCGGCTCGGGATCGGCGATGTCGTCGAGGACTACCTGAGCGAAGGTCCGCGCAACCGGCTGGCGCACGCCGCCAACACCATTTTCGCTTTGGCCATCGTCATTGTCGGCGTTGGTTCCATCGCCAAGCTCGTCTTCTGGGGTTAGTTCATGGCCGCTTATCAGCTCATCGACCACGAATTCGACGTGGTTATTGTCGGCGCGGGCGGCGCAGGGCTGCGCGCCACGCTCGGCATGGCGGAGCAGGGGCTCAATACCGCCTGCATCACCAAGGTGTTCCCCACCCGCAGCCATACCGTGGCGGCGCAGGGCGGCATTGCCGCATCGCTGCAGAACATGGGCCCCGACAGCTGGCAGTGGCACATGTACGACACCGTGAAGGGTTCGGACTGGCTGGGCGACAATGACGCGATGGAGTACCTGGCGCGCGAGGCGCCGGCAGCCATCTACGAACTCGAGCATTACGGCGTGCCGTTCAGCCGGACTGATACCGGCAAGATCTACCAGCGGCCGTTCGGCGGCCACATGACGGAATTCGGCGATGGCCCCCCGGTGCAGCGCACCTGCGCGGCGGCCGACCGCACCGGCCACGCCATATTGCACACGCTCTACGGCCAGTCGGTGCGCAACAATGCGCAGTTCTTCATCGAGTATTTCGCGCTCGACCTGATCATGGGCGAGGACGGCTCGTGCCAGGGCGTGATCGCCTGGAAGCTCGATGACGGCACGCTGCACCGGTTCCGCGCCAAGCTCACGGTGCTGGCGACCGGTGGCTATGGCCGCTCGTATTTTTCGGCGACCTCGGCGCATACCTGTACCGGTGATGGCAATGGCATGGTGGCGCGCGCCGGGTTGCCGCTGCAGGACATGGAATTCGTGCAGTTCCACCCGACCGGCATCTATGGGGCGGGCTGCCTGATCACCGAAGGCGCACGTGGCGAAGGCGGTTATCTCGTCAATTCCGAGGGCGAGCGGTTCATGGAGCGCTATGCGCCTAATGCCAAGGACCTTGCGAGCCGTGACGTGGTTTCCCGTTGCATGACGCTCGAGATCCGTGAAGGCCGCGGCGTCGGCAAGAACAAGGACCACATCTTCCTGCATCTCGACCATCTTGACCCCAAGGTGCTGCATGAGCGCCTGCCGGGGATTTCCGAGAGTGCGAAGATTTTCGCGGGCGTGGATGTGACGCGCGAACCGATCCCCGTGCTGCCGACGGTGCATTACAACATGGGCGGCATCCCGGCGAACTATCACGGCGAAGTGCTGAACCCGACGCCCGAGGATCCGGACCGCGTGGTGCCGGGCCTGATGGCGGTGGGCGAGGCGGCCTGTGCCTCGGTGCATGGCGCGAACCGCCTGGGCTCGAATTCGCTGACCGATCTCGTGGTGTTCGGCCGGGCGGCGGCGCTGCGGGCGGCAAAGACCGTTGACCGGGCCGCGAAGGTGCCGGGGATCAACACGGCCGAGGACGAGAAGATCCTCGCGCGGTTCGATCGGCTGAGGAATGCCAATGGCGGCTCGCCGACCGCCATGGTGCGCGAGAAGATGCAGCGCATCATGCAGGAAGACGCGGCGGTGTTCCGCACTGCGGAGACGCTGGCTTCCGGCGCGAAGCGTATGGCCGAACTCTGGGGCGCGCTCGATGATCTGAAGGTCTCGGACCGCTCGCTGATCTGGAACTCGGACCTGGTGGAGACGCTGGAACTCGAGAACCTGATGGCCTGCGCCGTGACGACGGTGGTGTCGGCCGAAGCGCGCAAGGAAAGCCGTGGCGCCCATGCGCATGAGGATTTCCCGAGCCGTGACGACGTCAACTGGCGCAAGCACACCCTCGCGTGGATCGATAACACATCCGGCGCGGTGGAACTCGGCTATCGGCCGGTACATGTCGATCCGCTGACGCCCGAGAGCGAGGGCGGGATCTCGCTCAAGAAGATCGCGCCGAAAGCGCGGGTGTACTGATGCATCGGGCGCTCCGCGTCGCAATGGCGGCGGGAGCCGCCCTTGTCGGCAGCCTGCCGGCCAACGCGGTGACGGACCTGAAGACGGGTTTCGTCGCATCGTGCGAAAGCCAGATGCTGATGAGCCGGGCGCAATGCCAATGCATGGGGGACCGGGCAATGCTCGATCTGACCGAGCGCGGGATCATCTATCTCAGCCTCGGCGCGACGGATGTGACGAATACCGCCGCCACCGCCAAGGCGATGACTGAGGCGGACATGGCGGCGGTCGACAAGTTCATGAAGACGGCGCCCAGCAGCTGCATGGCGGTGCATTAGGCGGAGACGACTGCCCACATGACCACACCCGGCTATTCCGCCACGCCGTTACCGAAGAAACTCGGGCTCAAGGATGGGCAGCGGGTGCTGTTTCTCGATCTGCCGGGGGAGCTTGACGCGCTCAAAGAGGCGGCGGCGTTCAGGGAGCGGGTCGTGAGTGGCTGGGATCGGCTCGGCGAAGGCGGTGGGTGGGATGTGATCCACGGCTTCACCACGTCGCGCGCCGTGCTGGCGGGTAATGCCCAGCGGCTCAAGGAAGCAGTCGCCCGCGACGGATTCATCTGGATTTCGTGGCCGAAAAAGGCGAGCAAGGTGCCTACCGACATCACCGAGGACGTGATCCGCGAGCTGTTGCTGCCGACGGGTCTGGTGGATATCAAGGTGGCGGCGGTTTCCGACATCTGGTCGGGGCTGAAACTGATGATCCGCAGGGAGTTGCGGTGAGAAACGGGGCAGGAAAGAAGACCTTTGTGGTGGCGCTGGCGGCACTGGGGCTGATGGTCGGCGGGGCGCAGGCGGCAGCGCCGAGCGCGACGCAGAAAGCGGAGTTCTACAAGACCTGCATGGGCATTGCCCAGGATGACGCGCTGTGCGGCTGCAAGGCCGATGCGGCGATGACACTCGTCGACGCGGACTTCATGGACGTGATCATCTCGTCGATGAAGGGCAAGGCGCCGCCGACCTCCGACAACCAGAAATACGGCATCTATATCGGGCAATCGAACAAGATCTGCAAACCCAACTACTGAGGCCAGGTGTGAAGCCGCTTCGGCTGGAAAAGGATGATCGGGCGGACGTCGTCAAGCGTATCCAGGACTACTTCGCGACGGAACTCGACAGCGAGATCGGCGCGATCCCAGCGGAGTTGCTGTTCAATTTCTTCACCGAGCATATCGGACCCTACTACTACAATCAGGGGCTCAAGGATGCGCAGGCGGTATTCGCGCAGGGCCTCGATGACGTGAACGACAAGATTTACGGGCTCGAACAGCGCGCCAGGAAAGGGCGCTGATGCGGGCAATGGACGGAGCATGAGATGGCCGAGCTGACGCTTCCCAAGAATTCCCGGGTAATGCCTGGCAAGGTGTGGCCGAAACCGCAAGGCGGGATCCGCCTGCGGGAATTCCGCATCTATCGCTACAACCCCGACGAGGATGCGAACCCCCGCCTCGACACATATTTCGTCGACCTCGACGATTGCGGGCCGATGGTGCTCGACGCGCTGCTCTATATCAAGAACAAGATCGACCCGACGCTCACCCTGCGCCGCTCGTGCCGCGAAGGTATCTGTGGCTCATGCTCGATGAATATCGCGGGCGCCAATACGCTCGCCTGCACCAAGGGCATGGACGAAATCAAGGGGCCGATCTCGATCTACCCCCTGCCGCATATGCCGGTGATCAAGGACCTGGTGCCGGACCTCTCGACCTTCTACGAGCAGCACCGCTCGATCGAGCCGTGGCTGAAGACCACCTCGCCGACGCCGGACAAGGAATGGCTGCAATCGAAGGGCGACCGCGAAAAGCTCGACGGGCTCTATGAGTGCATCCTGTGCGCCTGCTGCTCGACCTCGTGCCCGTCCTACTGGTGGAACGGCGAGAAATATCTGGGGCCAGCGGTGCTGCTGCAGGCCTATCGCTGGCTGATCGACAGCCGCGACCAGGCGACAGAAGAGCGGCTCGACAATCTCGAGGATCCGTTCAAGCTCTATCGCTGCCACACGATCATGAACTGCGCCAAGGTCTGCCCCAAGGGGTTGAACCCGGCCAAGGCCATCGCCGAGATCAAGAAGATGATGGTGACTCGGGAGGTCGCGTGATACGGATTCTCGCCGCAGCATGTGTCATCTGCGCGTTGGCGCTGCCGGCCTATGCGCAGGATGATCTAGAGGCGCGACAGGCCGCCGCCGAGCAGATTGTCGGGATCACCACGACCGACACGATCATGCAGGCGATGAACGAAGCCGTCTGGCCACCTGTACGCGACACCATCGTCCAGCAAAATCCGGATGTTACCGCGGAGCAGCTCGCGGCAATGGAGGGAGTGATGGCGGATGTCAGCGGCGAGATAGTGGCCGAGATGTCGGTCGATCTGGTGGATTTCTACGCCGCCGAATTCTCGCTCGACGAACTCAATGCGCTGGTCGATTTCTACACGAGCCCGGTGGGCAGAAAGTACCAGGCCAAGCTGCCCGAGCTGATGGCCAAGGTGACGCCGACCATCCTGCAGAAGACGCAGGAGATGGGGCCGCGGCTCTTGGAGGAATTGCGCAAGGCGGCCGAGGAACGCGGCCTCAGGATCGATATCTGAGACATGTTTGAAACCGTGCTCTACGTGGACGACCCTGCCATCGCCCGCGTGCTGATCGCGGCGATGCAGGCGCATGGCTTCCACCCCGACGAGGGCGCCGCGCATGGGCTGCCGGGGCTTGCCGGCATTTATGGCCCCAAGGGTATTCCGCTGGTACTGCCCGAGCATGAGGCGCGGGACGGCAGGATTCTGGCCGAAGCCCTTTATGCGGAGATGAAGGGGTAGGCGGTTGGTCATGACCGCGTTCAAGACGCCACTGCATCCTGGAGAAATCCTGCGGGAGGAGTTCTTGCAGCCCCTCGAGCTGTCGGCCGGGAAACTGGCGAAAGCGATTGGTGTGCCGCGCACTCGCATCGAGCGGATCGTGAAGGAGAAGGTCGGGATTACCGCTGACACGGCGTTGAGGCTTGCCCGATATCTCCGCACATCGCCGGATGTCTGGCTGAACCTGCAACAGGCCTATGACATCGCGGTGGAGACAGCCGCGCTGGCGGATGAACTCGACCGGATAGAGCCGATCGCGGTGTGAGGCTTCATGTCAGCGCCGATCACGATAGACCTTGCCACCGCACCGCTTGCATCCCCGAGATTGACGGCGATCCGAACAGTCGCGGTTGACATGCTCGGTCCAGAGAATTGCTCTGCGTTGAGAGTCCGAGACTACGGTCTCATTTCGACGGAGGTTGCCAGACTTTGGGAGTTCAGGCGGCGCATCGGGGTCATAAAGCGGCTACCGCCGGGTTTCGACGAGGTTCTGAGCGCATTGAGGGAAAATGAAGTGCGGGTCGGACTTGTCTCCTGCCAAACCGACAGTGTGATTGTGGCCGTCTGGATCGACGCGTCGGGCACCGTCTTTGGCATCATGCCCTTCACCAAGATCGTGCCCAAGGCCGCCTCAACCTCGCCGCCCCGCCAACCTTAACATCGCCACAAAGCCGTGCGCATAGCAGCATCCACTGAACGAAGTGTTGAACCGGGGGCGGGGTCAGGGCTATATCGCGCCCCAAGTAACACTTTCTCAACCTTTTGGGCACGGAGCCGGATGCATGATCAGTTTTGGCCGTAGCGCGTTCGCCTTCGCGGCTCTCGCAAGCCTGATGCTGAGTGGCTGTGCCTCGACGGGTGCGGGTGCGGGGGCGTCTGCCTATACCGATGATATCGCGCCGATCCAGAGCGTGCCTGTGAGTTCCGCGTCGCTGCCGCCCGTCGATGGCGCAATGACGATGGCCACCGCTACCCCGACGCAGCCGCTCGCCCCGGGCGCGTTGCCGCCGCCGCAGCCGCTGACCGGCTCGACGCAGATGGCTGACGGCCTTGGGCAGAGCTTCGACCCGGCTATCCTGCAGGGCCCGAACGCCCAGCCCGCGACGCCGCTGGCGACCCAGGTGGCCTCGACCGACGGCTCCTTCGTGACGCTCGACAGCGTCGGGCAGGTGCCGGCGACGCCGGGCCGCGATCTCGCAGGCGGGCTCAGCATCGAAAAGCTGCTTGGCGGCTGGACGGTGGTGGCTGGCGCCAATCAGTGCAAGCTCAACCTGACCTATACGCAGAAAACCGGCACCGACCGCTATCGCGCCTCGACGCCGGGCTGCGCGCTGCCGGGGCTTAGCGTCGTTGCCTCATGGCAACTGGTGGGCAGCCAGGTTCAATTGTTCGACGAGAACAATGACATCATCGCCTCGCTGATCCTTTCGGGCAACCGCTTCATCGGCACGGTGGCGGGCGGGCAGGGCATATCGATGGTGGGCTGAGGCCCGCCCTCCTAACGTCCAGTGATGGAAACCACGCGTTGACGCGGCGCCGCTAATCTGGCGCGCGATCATGGATTTCCGGCCGGGCCGGCGATCGACCGCCGCGGACGAAGCAAATAGCAGATGGCACACCCCGACACAGCCCCAGCCGCGGCCCCGGATGCGGCCTTCGCCAGCGGGCCGACGCGCGCCGCGCTCGCCGCGCTTGTCGCCCAGGGCGCGATCAGCGCCGATTGGCTGCAGGACGAGGCGGCCCGGCATTTCGACCGGCTGGCGGCGGATCTCCTGGCGAAAAAGCCGGCGGGGCTCCTGGGTAAACTGCTCGGCGGCAAGCCGGAGCGGGTGCGCGGCATCTATCTGGTGGGGCAGGTGGGGCGTGGCAAGACCATGCTGATGGACCTGTTTTTCGAGGCGGTGCCCGAGACGCGCAAGCGGCGCGTGCATTTCCACGAGTTCATGGACGAGATGCACCAGGAGATCGCTGCGTTCCGCAAGAGTCCGAAAGGCAAGGCCGACAATGCCGACCCGGTGGAGGCGGTGACCAAGCCGCTGATCGCCGAGATGCGGCTCATCTGCCTTGACGAGTTCCAGGTGTCGGACATCACCAATGCCATGCTGCTCGGGCGGCTGTTCGAAAAGCTCTGGGCAGGCGGCGTGACCGTGGTCGCGACCTCGAACACACTGCCCGAAAAGCTCTATGAGAACGGCCTCAACCGCCAATTGGTGCTGCCCTTCATCGCCGCGCTCGAGACCGAGTGCGAGACGGTAATGCTCGACGGGCCGAAGGACTATCGGCGGCTGAAATTCGCGGGCGCCGAGGTGTACCGGTTCGGGACGGGGCCCGAGGTCGATCGGGAGATGGACCGGCTGTGGCTCAGGCTGACCGGCGGGCAGCAGGGCCAGAAGGCGACGCTGCACTCGCTGGGGCGCGATATCCCGGTGCCGCTGGCGGCGATGGGCGCGGCACGGTTCTCGTTCGCGGAACTCTGCGACACGCCGCTCGGCGCACGTGATTATGTGCGGCTCGCCCATGCCTATGATGCACTGATGATCGAGCATGTGCCGCAATTCGACCGCACAAGGTCGAATGCGGCTAAGCGCTTCATCCTGCTTGTCGATACGCTCTACGACCGTGGCGTGAAGCTTTGCGCGAGCTTTGCCGTGCCGCTCGACCAACTTGGCGAGGACGACAGGACGCGCGCCGAATTTCAGCGCTGCGTGTCGCGGCTCATCGAGATGCAGTCGGAGAGTTACCTCGCCGCCGCCAACGGGCAGGTGCCGGCCTGAAATGACCCGGTGGAGCGCAGGCGCGGCGCACCGGTTTCATCGTTCGATAATCCCAACCACAGTCTTCAGCCCAGGCATGTCTGTTGGGCGAACGGCTCACTTGCCCCGGAAACGCCACAGGGTTAATAGGAGCGCGCAAATTCCAGCTGGTGAGATAGGGGTTCGTGGATGGCGCGCAAGAAGATCGCACTGATCGGCGCAGGACAGATTGGCGGCACTCTGGCGCTGCTGGCAGCGACCAAGGAGCTGGGCGACATCGTCCTGTTCGACGTGGCCGACGGCATCGGCGCGGGCAAGGCGCTCGACCTGAGCCAGACTGGCCCGGTGGAAGGCTATAATGCCACCCTCAAGGGCACCACGGAATACAAGGATATCGAAGGCGCGGACGTGGTGATCGTCACCGCGGGCGTGCCGCGCAAGCCCGGCATGAGCCGAGACGACCTGCTCGAGATCAACCTCAAGGTGATGTCGCAGGTTGGCGCGGGTATCGCCAAGTATGCGCCCACTGCCTTCGTGATCTGCATCACCAACCCGCTCGATGCGATGGTGTGGGCGCTGCAGAAGTTCTCGGGCCTGCCGGCGAACCGCGTGATCGGCATGGCCGGTGTGCTCGATTCGGCCCGGTTCCGCTACTTCATCGCCGACGAGCTGAAGGTTTCGGTGGAAGATGTCACCGCCTTCGTGCTGGGCGGCCATGGCGACACGATGGTGCCGCTGCCGCGCTACTCGACCGTGGCCGGCATTCCGCTGACGGACCTCGTCAAGATGGGCTGGCTCTCGAAAGAGCGCCTCGAGCAGATCATCCAGCGCACTCGTGACGGTGGCGCCGAGATCGTCGGGTTGCTGAAGACCGGTTCGGCCTTCTACGCGCCGGCCGCCTCCGCCATCGAGATGGCCGAGAGCTTCCTCAAGGATAAGAAGCGCATCCTGCCCGCCGCCGCCTATCTCAATGGCGAATTCGGCGTGAAGGATACCTATGTCGGCGTGCCGGTGCTGATCGGCGCGGGTGGCGCGGAACGAATCGTGGAAATCTCGCTGTCGAGCGCCGAGCAGAAAGCCTTCAACAGCTCGGTGGCGGCGGTGCACGGCCTCGTCGAGGCCTGCAAGAAGATCGACCCGAAACTGGCCTGATACAAGCAAGGCGCCCCCGAAACGGGGCGCCTTCGCCTTTTCCGCGTGAGCGCCGGCCGGGGGCCGGGCAGCCCGCATCCCCCTCGGCAAACTGAAGGATCTCAATCCCATGAACATCCACGAACACCAGGCCAAGGCGCTGCTCGCTACCTATGGCCTGCCGGTGGCCAAGGGTGTCGCCATCTTTACGGCGGACGAGGCCGAGGCGGCAGCACAGCAGTTGCCGGGCCCGCTCTATGTGGTGAAGAGCCAGATCCATGCCGGCGGGCGCGGCAAGGGCAAGTTCAAGGAGCTGCCGCCAGAGGCCAAGGGCGGCGTGCGGCTGGCGAAGACCATCGCCGACGTGGTGACCAACGCCAGGGAAATGCTGGGCAATACGCTCGTCACCAAGCAGACCGGCCCGGCCGGCAAGCAGGTGAACCGCATCTATATCGAGGACGGCGCCGATATCGCTCGCGAGCTGTATTGCTCGCTGCTCGTCGACCGCTCGACCGGCAAGGTGAGCTTCGTTGTCTCCACCGAAGGCGGCATGGACATCGAGACAGTCGCCCATGATACGCCCGAGCGGATCATCACCGTGGGCGTCGATGCCGATGTGGGCGTGACGGATGCGCAAGTGGCGACGATTGTTGCAGCGCTGAAGCTCGATGGCGCGGCAGCCGAAGACGCCAAGGCGGTGTTCCCGGCGCTCTACAAGGCCTTTGTCGAGACCGACATGAGCCTGCTCGAAGTGAACCCGCTGATCGTGATGACAGATGGGCATATCCGCGTGCTCGATGCGAAGGTGAGCTTCGACAACAATGCCGCCTTCCGGCACGAAGAGCTGAAGCCGCTGCGCGACTTCTCCGAGGAAGACGCCAAGGAAATCGAGGCCAGCAAGTTCGACCTCGCCTATGTGGCGCTCGACGGCAATATCGGCTGCATGGTCAACGGCGCGGGCCTCGCCATGGCGACGCTCGACATCATCAAGCTCTATGGCGAATCGCCCGCCAACTTCCTCGACGTGGGCGGCGGAGCGAGCAAGGAGAAGGTGACGGCGGCGTTCAAGATCATCACCGCCGACCCGAACGTCAAGGGCATCCTGGTCAACATCTTCGGCGGCATCATGCGCTGTGACGTGATCGCCGAGGGCGTCATCGCCGCGGTGAAGGACGTGGGGCTGAAGGTGCCGCTGGTGGTGCGTCTCGAAGGCACACGCGTCAAGGAAGGCAAGGACCTGCTCGACAATTCCGGCCTCGATATCGTCTCGGCCGACGATCTTGATGATGCCGCGCAGAAGATCGTCGCGGCGATCAAGGGCCGCTGAGAATGGCGCACTGGCGGGGATATCTGCTGGGGCTGGCGGCGCTCTGCGCCGCCGGTCCGGCCTATGCTGCGCCATCGACCTATGACGAGGCCTTTGCGAAAAGCTTCGCGGAAACCTGCATTCCCGGCCGCCTGGGCTACGGCACGACTCAGGCCGCAGCCGTGGAAGCGGGTTGGGCAGAAGTGCCCCGCAGCGACGACGCGCGGCTCGATGCACTGATGGCGGCTTCGGAACGGGGGGCCGCCGACCCGGAGCTCAAGGCGACGTTTGTCTTCAAGACCTATGCCCGCGACATTGACGGGCAGCGGCATTACCTGGTGGTGAGTAGCACGACGGCCGTGGTCACCGACCCCGCCGACCCCTGGATCGTCACCGGGTGCTATCTCTACAATTTCGATGCCACGGTACCCGTCGATCCGGCGCCGATAAGCGCCGTGCTCGAAGGCGAGATTTCCCGCACCGAGGAACGCGACGGTGCGGTTTCGCATGTGTGGGGGCCGACATGTCCCTATCCGCGCACGCTCGATACCTATCTCAATTTCGTGCCCGTCGGCAGCACGGTGGCGCCGGACGTGCCGTTCGCCGGCGTGGGGCTGAGCTTCACCACATCCGAACCCGACCCGGGCGAGACCGTGCCGGAGAGCTATTGCTGAGATGGGCGCAGTGAACACCGGAACCGCAGAGATGGAACGTGAAGCGGCTGGCCGGCCCGCCCGCGTTCTGCCGTGCACGGTTGCCCAGCATAGTGCGGCGTCGATTTCCTATCCCGAGGACCTGAACCACAACCAGGTCCATGGCTCTGTCAGGGCCATCACCCCCTTCCTCGATAACTGACGGAAAGTCCCTCTCCCCATGTCCATTCTCGTCAACAAAGACACCAAGGTGCTCGTGCAGGGACTGACCGGCAAGACCGGCACGTTCCATACCGAGCAGGCACTCGCCTATTACGGTACCAAGATGGTGGGCGGCGTGAACCCGAAGAAGGCCGGCGAGACCTGGACATCGGGGCTGGATGGTTCGGCGACGCTGCCGGTCTTCGCCTCGGTGGCGGAAGGCAAGGCGCGGACCGGTGCCAATGCCTCGGTGGTCTATGTGCCGCCTCCGGGCGCAGCCGAGGCAATCATCGAGGCGATCGATGCGGAAATTCCGCTGATCGTCTGCATCACCGAGGGCATTCCGGTGCTCGACATGGTGCGGGTGAAGGCGCGGCTCGAAAAGTCGAAGTCGCGGCTCCTGGGGCCCAACTGCCCGGGCGTGCTGACGCCGGAAGAATGCAAGATCGGCATCATGCCGGGTTCGATCTTCATGAAGGGCTCGGTGGGCATTGTTTCGCGCTCGGGCACGCTTACCTATGAGGCAGTGTTCCAGACCTCGAATGCCGGCCTCGGCCAGACGACTGCCGTGGGCATTGGCGGCGACCCGGTGAAGGGCACGGAGTTCATCGACGTGCTCGAGATGTTCCTGGCTGACGAGGCGACGAAGTCGATCATCATGATCGGTGAAATCGGCGGGTCGGCGGAAGAAGAAGCCGCGCAGTTCCTGATCGACGAAGCCAGGAAGGGCCGAAAGAAGCCGATGGCCGGGTTCATCGCCGGGCGCACGGCGCCTCCGGGCCGCACCATGGGCCATGCCGGCGCGGTGATTTCGGGCGGCAAGGGCGGCGCGGAAGACAAGATCGCCGCCATGGAAGCGGCTGGCATCAAGGTGTCGCCTTCGCCTGCCAGAATTGGTGCGACGCTCGCCGAAATCCTGAAAGGGTGATCGGAAACGGCATCGAAACGCCACAAAGGCGCGGGACACGCCTCGCGCCTTAACGGCAAGACAAGATATTGCGGGCAGTTTGGGCCCGCGCGCTGGACGCCCGGTCGAGTTATCCCGGGCAGATGAAAAGGAAGGCGGGGCAGAAAAGGCCTCGCATCAGAGGTCATGACCCGACAAGATCAGAACGAACAGTTCCTGCTCTCTTCGTTTCTCTATGGGGGCAACGCCGACTATATCGAGGGGCTCTATGCCCGCTACCAGGCGGACCCGAGCTCGATCGACCCGACCTGGGCGAGCTATTTCGCCCGGCTCGAGGACAATTCAGCCGATGTGACGAAGAACGCCGCCGGTCCGAGCTGGGGCCGCAGCGACTGGCCGCAGGCGGCCAATGGCGAACTGGTTTCGGCGCTTGACGGCAATTGGGGCGAAATCGAGGTCAAGGCCAAGAAGGCCCTGACCGAGAAGGCAAAGGCCGTGGGCGCGCCCGCGCCGACGCCGGTCGACGTGCTGCAGGCGACGCGCGATTCGATCCGCGCCATCATGATGATCCGCGCCTACCGCATGCGCGGCCACCTGCATGCCGATCTCGACCCCCTGCGGCTCAAGTCGCGCGAACCGGCGCCGGAGCTCGACCCGAAATCCTATGGCTTCACTGAAGCCGATCATGGCCGGAAGATCTTCATCGACCGCGTGCTGGGGCTCGAATACGCGACGATCCCCGAGATGCTGGCGATCCTGCAGCGCACGTATTGCTCGACGGTCGGCATCGAGTTCATGCACATCTCGGACCCCGAGGAAAAGCAGTGGCTGCAGGAGCGCATGGAGGGGCCGGACAAGTCCATCTCCTTTACGCCCGAGGGCAAGAAAGCCATCCTGAAGAAGCTGATCGAGGCGGAAGGCTTCGAGAAGTTCCTCGATGTGAAATATACAGGCACCAAGCGTTTCGGCCTCGACGGCTCGGAATCACTGATCCCGGCGCTCGAACAGATCATCAAGCGCGGTGGTGCGCTGGGCGTGAAGGATGTCGTGCTCGGCATGGCGCATCGCGGCCGGCTCAACGTCCTGACGCAGGTGCTGGCCAAGCCGCATCGCGCGCTGTTCCACGAGTTCAAGGGCGGCGCCTTCTATCCGGAAGAGGTGGAAGGCTCCGGTGACGTGAAGTATCATCTGGGCGCGTCCGCGGACCGCGAGTTTGACGGTCACGCCGTGCACCTGTCGCTGACCGCCAACCCGAGCCATCTCGAAATCGTCGACCCGGTGGTGCTTGGCAAGGCCCGCGCCAAGCAGGACCAGCGCTCGGCGGTGGACGGCAAGTTCATCCCCGATACGCGCCAGACCGACCGCTCGGTGGTGCTGCCGCTATTGATCCATGGCGATGCGGCGTTTGCCGGTCAGGGCGTCGTGGCGGAATGCCTCGGGCTCTCGGGCCTCAGGGGGCACCGCACAGGCGGCTCTATCCATTTCGTCATCAACAACCAGATCGGCTTCACGACGGCGCCGATGTACTCGCGCTCCTCGCCCTACCCGACCGATGTGGCGAAGATGATCGAGGCGCCGGTGTTCCATGTGAATGGTGACGATCCGGAAGCGGTGGTCTATGCCACCAAGGTGGCGGTCGAGTTCCGGCAGCGCTTCGGCAAGCCGGTCGTGATCGACATGTTCTGCTATCGCCGCTTCGGGCATAACGAAGGCGACGAGCCGAGCTTCACGCAGCCTCTGATGTATTCGAAGATCCGGGCGCACGAGACGACGCTCGACATCTATTCGCAGCGTCTGGTGGGCGAGGGACACCTTACCGCCGAGCAGGTCGACCAGATGAAGGCCGACTGGCGCGCGCATCTCGAGGGCGAGTTCGAGGCGGGGCAGAATTTCCGCCCCAACAAGACCGACTGGCTCGATGGCGTGTGGAAGGATATGAAGCCTGCAGATGTCGATGGCCCGCGCCGCGGCGAAACCGGCTTCGATATCGACAAGCTGGCGCAGATTGGCCAGAAGCTGAGCCATGTGCCGGCGGGCTTCAACGTGCACAAGACCGTGAAGCGCTTCATGGACAACCGGCTTGCCGCGATCGAGGCCGGCGAAGGCATCGACTGGGCGACCGGCGAGGCGCTGGCCTTCGCGACCCTGCTCGACGAGGGGCACCCGGTGCGGCTTTCGGGCCAGGATGTCGAGCGTGGCACGTTCAGCCAGCGGCATTCGGTGCTGAACGACCAGGAGCGTGATGGCGCAACCTATACGCCGCTCAACAATATCGCCGAGGGCCAGGCCCGCTACGAAGTCATCAACTCGATGCTGTCGGAAGAGGCGGTGCTCGGGTTCGAGTACGGCTATTCGCTGGCGGAACCGAACACGCTGACGCTGTGGGAAGCGCAGTTCGGCGACTTCGCCAATGGCGCGCAGGTGGTGGTGGACCAGTTCATCTCGTCGGGCGAGCGGAAATGGTTCCGCATGTCGGGTCTCGTGATGCTTTTGCCGCATGGCTACGAGGGGCAGGGCCCGGAGCATAGCTCCGCGCGACTCGAGCGCTATCTGCAGCTGTGCGCCGAAGACAACATGCAGGTCGCGAACTGTTCGACGCCGGCCAATTACTACCATATCCTGCGCCGTCAGCTGAAGCGCGACTTCCGCAAGCCGCTGGTGCTGATGACGCCCAAGAGCCTGCTGCGCCACAAGCGCGCCGTATCGAGCCTTGCCGAATTCGGGCCGCAATCGACCTTCCATCGCCTGCTGTGGGACGATGCGGAGGCGCCGGGCGCACCGAAGACAACGATCAAGCTCGCGCCGGACGCCGAAATCCGCCGCGTGGTGCTGTGTACGGGCAAGGTGTATTACGACCTGCTGGAGGATCGCGAGAAGCGCGGCATCACGGATGTGTACCTGCTGCGCGTCGAGCAGCTCTATCCGTTCCCGGCCAAGGCGCTGCTCGACGAGCTGAGCCGCTTCCAGAATGCCGAAGTGGTCTGGTGCCAGGAAGAGCCGAAGAACATGGGGGCCTGGGCCTTCGTGCAGCCTTATATCGACTGGGTGCTGGATCAGATGGGCCGGCCGGGCGAGCGTCCGCGCTATGTTGGCCGCGCGGCGTCGGCATCGACCGCCGTGGGGCTGATGCGGACGCATCTGCAGCAGTTGCAGGCGTTCCTTGAAGAGGCTTTCGCCAAGTAAGCGGAACTGCTCGATCATTTCCTGTTTCAATGAAACGTGGAAATGATCGAGTTCTAACTTTTGTCGCGCTTCCTGACTGGAATCCCGTTGCCACTTTTCCTGGAAGCGCTCTAGAACCGGCACAATTTTAGGGGATCGAGACTATGGCGACTGAAATCCGGGTGCCCACGCTGGGCGAGAGCGTTACCGAAGCGACCATCGGGCAGTGGTTCAAGAAGGTCGGCGACACGGTAGCGGCCGACGAGCCGGTGGTGGAACTCGAGACGGACAAGGTCACCATCGAGGTGCCGGCCCCCGCGGCCGGCGTGCTCGAGCAGATTGTCGCGAACCCCGGTGATACGGTGAATGTCGGCGCGCTGATCGGCGCCATAGGCTCGGGCGCCGGGGTTGCTGCGGCCCCCGCTGCCGCTGCCCCGAAGGCCGGCGGCGCCGATGTGCCGCCCTCGCCATCGGCGCAGAAGCTGATCGCCGAAGCCGGGCTCAATGCCGCCGATATCGACGGCTCGGGCAAGCGCGGGCAGGTGCTGAAGGAAGACGTGCTCGCGGCCGTGGCGGCGCCAACACCCGCAGCCATGCCTTCGGCAATGAGCGGTTCGGCCGCGGCACCGGTTCCGGCCGCGGTGGTGGCGGCCGTCGCGCCCCCGGCTCCCCCCGTGGTGCCGGTTGCGCCAGCACCCACGCCGGCGCCTGCCGTGTCTGTTCGTGGCCCGGTTGCCGCTGCGGACGAGGGGCGCGAGGAGCGCGTGAAGATGACCCGCCTGCGCCAGACCATCGCGCGGCGCCTGAAGGATGCGCAGAACACCGCCGCAATGCTCACCACCTTCAACGAGGTGGACATGAAGCCGGTGATGGACCTGCGCACATCCTACAAGGACCTGTTCGAGAAGAAGCACGGCGTGAAGCTCGGCTTCATGGGCTTCTTCACCAAGGCCGTGGTGCATGCGCTGAAGGAAATCCCGGCGGTCAATGCCGAGATCGACGGCGACTCGCTGATCTACAAGAACTACGCGCATATCGGCGTCGCCGTGGGCACCGAAAAGGGTCTTGTCGTGCCGGTGGTGCGCAATGCCGACCAGATGTCGATCGCCGATATCGAGAAGGACATCGCCCGACTGGGCAAGCTCGCCCGCGACAGTGCGCTCTCGATGGCGGACATGCAGGGCGGCACCTTCACCATTTCGAATGGCGGCGTCTACGGTTCGCTGATGTCGACGCCGATCCTCAACGCGCCGCAGTCGGGCATTCTCGGCATGCACAAGATCCAGGAGCGCCCGGTGGTGGTGGGCGGCCAGATCGTCATCCGCCCGATGATGTACTTGGCGCTGAGCTACGACCACCGCATCGTCGACGGCAAGGAAGCCGTGACCTTCCTCGTGCGGGTGAAGGAAAGCCTCGAGGCGCCGGAGCGGCTGGTGCTCGATCTCTGAGGCCGCGGCCTCAGCGGCTTCTGCTTCAGATCAAGTGTTCAAGGGCTCGCTGCGGCGGGCCCTTTTGTCTTGCAGGAGTAGACTGAGTCCGACACTGGAGTCGCTTCCCAAGCCGTCAGGAGGTGGCCCAAGGGTCGATGACCGTGACGCCGGTGTCGGCGAAGTCGGCGGTGTTGCGCGTCACCACCGCGAAGTCGTGGACAAGCGCCGTCGCAGCGATGAGGCCGTCGCTATCGCCCCGCGGGCGGATGGCCGCGATCCTGCCCCATTCGACGGCGATCCGATCGGTGACGGGAAGAATGCGGCGGGCGTGATCATCGCGCAAACGGCGTAGCCATGCCGAGAGGTGTGCCGCGGCGACGGGATCAGACTTTTCCTTCAGCGCAATGCCGCGCATGATTTCGCCCAGCGTCAGGACGCTGAGATAGACCGCACTGGGATCGACCGAGCGGAGCCAGTTCACCGCGGGGAGCGAACCGCGCCGCGCTTCGGAAATGACGTTGGTGTCGACGAGATACATCAGAATTCGACCTGACGACCGGGGAGTTTCGCGCGCTGCGATACCGCTTCGGAGACCTCATCGTCCCAGTCGGGGCCGGACAAGAGATCCTCGACGAGGCTCGGCCGGTTGCCGGTCAAGGCATCATAGTCGGCTGCGGAGAGTACGACGGCGGCCCGTTGGCCGCGCACAGAGACCACCTGCGGGCCCTCGTCGCGCGCCTTCTGCACCAGTTTCGAGAACTGATTTTTCGCATCCTGTAGGTGCCAAGTCATGCGCGATCCTATCTGGCTAGACTGGCTAGCTATTTAGTGCTTTTCGAGCGCTCAGGCAATGTCGAAGGGGTGGGTACGAGGCCTCGCAGGAGCGGCGTGCGGCGGAGTGCGAGGAAGGTGAGGATGTGGGCTGGGATGATGCTGGCAAGTGCCAGGAGATAGTACGTCCAGGCCATGCCCGCCCAACTGCGGCTCTGAGCGGCGGTCTGTTCGTCTGGAAACGGGCCGAACCACATCGTGGCGTACCAGATTGCGCAGGCAACAAAACCGATCACCGCAATCAGGATGGTACCATCGAGCAACACCCGACGCCGCCCTCGCGCGGCGCCAATGGCGAGGAGGGTGTAAGTGGGCGCAGTGGCTACCGCCACACTGAGTGTATGCCACGAGAAGTAAGGGTCCCATGGGAATCGCATAAGTGCGGTGCCCAGTGCGGCTGCAAGCGCCGTGACTGCGCAGAACATCACCAGCGCGGAACGCATCAACACCACCTCAACCACCCTAGACGAAGGAAAAATACACCGTTCAAAATATTATGAACAGTGTTTTTTATTTGCGCAAGCCTGGTGGCGCCCGCAGGAAGCAAGGACAAGACACGGCCCCCAACACGGTCTTCGGTGGCCGGGTGTGGCGCCCGGCCATTACGGTGGAAGCGCAGGGCCTCGTGCGAGCTGCCTCAGCGCTTGCCGGCGAGCTTGGCGAGCGTGGTCTTCTTGGTGCCGAGGTCGATCTTGAGCTTGCCGCTCGACAGTTTCAGCGGATCACCGGCCTGGAAATCGTCGGCTTCGCGCAGGAAATGCCGGGCGTCGTCGCAAAGGCCGACTGTTATGCGGCTCTGAGCCGCCGGCACCCAGCGCGACACGGTTGCAAAGCAGATCTGCCATTTGTTGTCGACGAAGCTCACGCTCCACTTGGACTTCTCGACGCGGCTCGAGCCCGCGCCGCCCATATAGAGCGTGCTGTTGGAGCGGAAATAGAAGGCGACATTGCCCCAACGGAGCTTGTCGAGAGCCGTCTTGTTGGCGAAAAAGGCCTGTACCTGCTTCTGGGTCATGTCGGAAAAATTGGGTGCGGACGCGGCAAAAGCCGTTACACTCGTGGCCAGGACAATGGCCGCAGCCAGAACAATGCGCATGTTGTGAAATCCTCATTGGCGTAGCGGCGCCGTCCCTCAGGGCGGCGACCGCATTGCGCATGATACGGATTGCCCGTTATGCCGGCGTGACGAGAAGAAGGCACGCGGACAGAATTTCCCAAGCCTGCGAAATAGGTTAGCCTCATGTGCAAATCGATGCGCAGGGGAAGCGGCATGGCTGACAAGGTATTGGTGGTGACGGGCGGCAGCCGGGGGATCGGGGCGGCGACCTGCCTGTTGGCGGCAAAGCGCGGCTACCAACTGGTGGTGAACTACACGGCCAACGCTGCGGCGGCGGATGCGGTCTGCGCCGAGATCCGCGCCATGGGCGGCGAAGCTGTGGCCGTGAAAGGCGATGTGGCGAACCCGGCTGACGTGGACGCGATCTTTGCGGCGGCCGATGGGCTCGGGACGCTGGTCGGGCTCGTCAACAATGCCGGCATCGTCGACAAGGCGGCGCGGCTCGACGAGATGAGCATCGAGCGGCTCGAGCGCATGATGCGCGTCAATGTCATCGGCTCAATCCTCTGCGCGCAGGCGGCGATCCGGCGGATGTCGACGCGCCATGGCGGCAAGGGCGGCGGTATCGTCAATTTGTCCTCGGCGGCGAGCAAGCTCGGCTCCCCGGCCTATTACGTGGACTACGCTGCGAGCAAGGGCGCGATCGACACGCTGACCGTCGGGCTGGCGCTGGAACTGGCAGGCGAGGGGATCAGGGTCAACGGGGTGCGGCCCGGCATCATCGATACCGAAATCCACGCGTCGGGTGGCGAGCCGGACCGGGTGGCAAAGATGAGCCCCAACCTGCCATTGGGGCGGGCAGGGACAGCGGAGGAAGTGGCAGAGGCCGTCCTCTGGCTGTTGTCGGACGCCGCGAGCTACACGACTGGCACGACGCTGGCGGTGACCGGGGGCCGGGCAATCCAGCCATGAGCGGTACCAAAGGAAACGCCAGCGAGCGGCGTCATATGAGAAACAGGAGAGTTTCCATGCGCGCCACTGCAATTGCCAGCCTGCTCACCGTGCTTTCGGCCACCTCCGGGTTGGCCATTGAGTGTCCAGTGGACCATGCGATCTATACCCAGAAGACCAAGGGCTGGGTGCTGAAGATCAGCCCAGTTGGCGAGGACGGCGCGGCGAACCAGTTCGTGGCGCTCAGGCTCGAGGCGCCCGGTGGTATCACGCCATGGGAGGGCGGTATCTACCAGCCGAACGGATTCGGGCAGGTCATGGCGAGCGTGGACCAGGGCTGCCCGGCCGATATCGCCGAGGCGGAAGATGCGGATGCCGACGATCAGGCAGCAATAGATGCCGCTGCCGAGGATTGCCGGGGCTATGACGGTTCGATCTATGCGCTGGTGGGCAATGGCATCGAGCCGTTTCCGGTGGACTACGAGAACCGGTCGGCGCCAGCGCCGCAGCAGGTGCTGCTGCCGGATTTCGCGGCGGGCGTGTGGTACTCGCCGATCAGGGAACTGGCCTTCACCGAGATGGGTGGTCCCGAGGACATATTCACTCTTGCGGCTTGCGCCAAGTAGAGGCAGTGAACCGGTGGCGGCTGAGACGCGTTGCTCGCCCTAGGCTCATGGAGTTGCCCCAATGTCATTCGAACTCACGCTGGTTGTCTGGAGCGCGCTGCTCTTTGCCCTTTACATCGGCGTGCAGTCGACGCTGTACCGCATGCAGCATGGCGTGAAGTTCGCCAATACGGCGCGGGACAACGAGGCGCCGCCCAATCCGATGAATGCGCGCGCGGAGAAGGCGCTCAGGAACTTCCTCGAGACCTATGGGTTGTTCGTGGCGCTGGCGCTCGCCGCAGCCGTGGCGGGCAAATCCAACGGGCTGACGCAGTGGGGCGCCGGGCTCTACTACGGCGCGCGGATCGTCTACCTGCCGCTCTATCTGATCGGCATTCCGCAGCTCAGGAGCCTCGCCTGGGTGGTATCGCTTATCGGGTTGATCTTGCTGTTCTTCGGCGTGGTGCTGTAAGCGAAGAAGCGCCTGCGGCAATCGCGGGCTGGCAGTCGATCGGGCTCGGCCTTGTCCTTCGACGCGCTTAGGATGAGGCCAAGTGCAAGCATCGCGCGCAAGACTCGCGCCCTCATGGTGAGCTTGTCGAACCACGAGGGCCGGGATTCGAGCCTGCAAGATTGGGCCCTATGTCGCCGCGCCACCTTTTGCTGGTCCTTGCTGTCACCACCATCTGGGGGATCAGCTTCGTTGCGATCCGCTGGGGCGTCGAGGAAGTTTCGCCGCTGCTGCTGACGGCATTGCGCTATGTTTTCGCGGCGCTGCCGGCAGTGTTTTTCGTGAAGCGCCCCAATGTGCCGCTGAAACTGCTGGTCGCCTATGGGCTCGCGATCGGGGTTGGGCAGTTCGGATTGCTGTTTGTCGCAATTCGGCTCGGCATGCCGGCCGGCCTGAGTTCGCTGGTGATCCAGCTGCAGGTGTTCTTCACGATGTTTTTCGCCATGCTGGCCTTTGGCGAGCGGCCGCGCTGGCCACAGATTTCGGGCGCGGCGATAGCTTTCGTGGGCATTGTGGCAATCGCGGTCGAGCGGTTCGAATCGGCGGCCTTGGTCCCACTGCTGATGACGGTCGGGGCGGCGGTCTGCTGGGGCGCGGGAAACACCGCGTCGAAGATGGCCGGCAAGGTGGACATGCTGGGCTTCATTGTCTGGACCTCGCTGGTGCCGCCGCTGCCGCTCCTCGCGTTGTCGATGGCGTTCGAGGGGCCGGGAGCTCTGGCTGCCGCGCTCGCGCACGTCACCCCGCGCGGCATCGGATCGCTGGCCTTCATGGCCTATTTCGCCACGCTGTTCGGCTTCGGCGTCTGGGCGAAGCTCCTGAGCCTCTATCCGGCCAATGTGGTGGCGCCCTTTGCGCTGTTCGTACCGGTGGCAGGTATCGCGAGCGCGGCGCTGCTGCTGGGGGAAGCCATCACGGTGCCCGAGATTGCCGGCAGCGTGCTGGTATTCCTCGGCCTCCTCGTCAATGTGTTCGCCGGACGCGTGGTCGGGCGGTTGCGGGGCGCTTAGATCATTTCACGCTTTGGTTGAAACGCTGAAAGGATTTGAGCTTTTATCTTGTCGCGCTTTCGAACCGGGAAAATCATGCAGCCCTGCCTGAAGGCGCGCTAGGCCGGCTGTTCTTCCACCAGCCGCTCGCGCGGTTTTCCCTTGCGGGTAAAGAGCCAGACACCGCCGAGCACCAGCACCGTGCCGAGCGCGTGCCATAGCGTGAACGCTTCGCCGAGGATGAACACCGCGAGACAAACGGTGACCAGCGGCGAGACATTGCCGATGATGGCGGTGCGCTCGGGCCCGATCAGACCGATGGCGAACGAGATACAATAGGCCGGCGCGACGGTGGAGAGCGTGCCGATTGCCAGCATCAGCATGAAGCCGTTACCGGAAATCGCCAGATCGGAGAGCGGGTGGGTCAGGACGAAATGCGCGATGACCACCGGTCCTGCCGCTGCCATGGCGAGCGAGGTGAAGAGCTGCGCGCCGATGCGGTCGATCAAGGGCTTCGCGAGAATCTGGTAGCCGGCATAGGTGATGGAGGCGGTGAAAACGAGGCTCGCACCGAGGAGCACGTCATGCCCTTCGATCGAAAAATCGCGCCAGAAGATCACCGCGATACCAGCGTAGGAGACCAGCAGCGCCGCGATCATGGTACCAGTGATGCGGCGCTTGAAGAATACAGCCGCAAAGAGCACCACGAAAAATGGATAGGTGAGCAGGATCAGCCGGTTGAACTGCGCCGAGATATGGGCGAGCGATGAGAAGTCGAGGGTGGATGAGACGTAGTAGCCGAGGATGCCGACGCCCATGACCGAGGCCAGCGTGCGCCCGGTGAGGATTGGCGGGGCGCCTGGTCCCTGCTTCTTGCGTTCGGCGCGATAGCCGAGCCAGCCGACAAGCAAGAAGATCGGCACGGCGACGATCATCCGCCAGGTGAGCGACGTCACCGAATCGATGCCCTCGCGCAGTGCGAGTTTCACCACGATGCCCTTGGTGGCGAAGAGCCCGGCGCCGAGCAGTGCGAGCGCAATGCCGAGCCAGGCGCGAGTGGGCGCGGCTGTCGTGGACGATATCGGCGAAGTGGGGGACGACATAAGCGGGTTCCTGTTCGCCCGCCTTCAGTTCACCGGATCATTCCCGCGCCTGAAGGCGGGGCCGGTGAAGCTAAGTGATCCTAACGACCGCCAGCTATCCGGGCCCCGAAGGTCCAGAGACGAAGTTTGGCGATAATTCGAATGCTAGCGATCATAAGAAGAGGATTACGCCCGGACCATCGGGCTGTAAAGCACCTCGAAAGGCGAACGCTGCGTTCGGGAACCTAGCTTCAGGCGCGGGGGTGGGCGGCGCGGTAGCTTTCGAGCAGCCGCTCGGTATCGACCCCGGTGTAGACCTGTGTGGTCGACAGCGAGGCATGGCCCAGCAGTTCCTGAATGGCGCGCAGATCGCCCCCGCGACCGAGCAGGTGCGTGGCGAAGGAATGCCGCAGCGCGTGCGGGGTTGCCGATTCGGGCAGGCCAAGCGCGCCGCGCAATTGCTGCAGGCGCAACTGGATGAGGCGCGGCTTGAGCGGGGCGCCCTTTTCGCCACGAAAGAGCGGTTCTTCACGACCGGGAGAAAAGGGGCTGAGCTTCAGATAGGCCTCGATCGACTGCCGGACCTGCGGCAGCAGCGGCACGATGCGGGTCTTGCCACCCTTGCCGGTGACGCGAAGTGCCTCGGCTTCCAGGTCCGCGGCGGTGACGGCGAGAGCCTCGGAGATACGCAGGCCTGCCCCATAGAGCAGCGCGAGCACCGCACAGTCGCGGGCGGCCACCCACGGGGTTTCTTCGAGGAGTTCGGGCGCGGTCAGCGCCGACTTTGCCTCAGCGACGGTGAGGGCCTTGGGCAGCGAGCGCGGCTGTTTCGGGGTGCGAATTGTGGCGAGGATATCGCCCGAGGCGAGGCCGTGGCGCTCGAGATAGCCGAAGAAGCTCCTGATGGCGGAAAGCGCTCGGGCGAGCGAGCGCGGCCCGATATCCGCCGTGCGGCGCGCGGCGAGGAAGGCACGGAAATCGGCGGCGCGCAGATCGCTGAGTGTCGCGAGCCGGACGGTGCCGCCGGTGTGGATGTTGAGGAACCCAAGGAACTGGCCGAGATCGCGCTGATAGGCTTCGAGCGTGTTGGCGGATAGCCGACGGATGGCGCCCAATTCGCCACGCCACTGGGCGATGGCCTCAAGGAGGGATTCGTCGGCGGTATAGGCGGCGCTGCTCATGAGGGGAGTGTGACGCAGATTTCTTGCCGGAGCGTAGCGACACCTTGCCTGCCTGCAGATTTCGTCCTTGCGTTTTGAGCGCCGGACGTGAACAAAGCAGGTACTATGGAGCTGTTTCCATCTCCCTTGCCGTCCATTGTCGCGGTCATGGTCAGCGTGTCGGTCGAGGGGCCGTACAGCTATCGGGTGCCGCATGGCATGAAGGTGTATCGCGGCTCGATCGTCGCGGTGCCGCTGGTTGGTCGGCTGACCCTGGGTGTGGTGTGGGGCGAGCCCATCGACAATACAGCGCATAATCGGCTGAAAGACATAGAGCGGGTGTTCGATGTGCCGCCGCTCTCGGAAGAGCTGCTCAAGACGGTGGATTGGGTGAGCCGCTATACGCTCGCCCCGCCCGGCGCGGTGCTGCGCTCTGTACTGCGATCGGCCGAAGCGCTGGAACCTGAAAAGCCGCTGGTGGGTTTCCGTGCCACCGGGCTGCCGCTCGCCAAGGTGACGGCGTCGCGCCAGAAAGTGCTCGATTGCCTGAAGGATGGCGCGCCGTGGGCCAAGGCGGCACTGGTGGGCGCGACGGGCGTCTCGCCGGCGGTGATCGAGGGTCTGGAAAAGGCCGGTGCCGTGGCGCGGGTGGAATTGCCGCCGCAGCCGATTGTCTCGCCACCCGACCCCGACGCCAAGGCGCTGCGGTTTTCCGAGGAGCAACAGGCGGCGCTTACTGGGCTGCGGGCGCTCGACCCAAAGGACTACGGCGTGGCGCTGCTCGATGGCGTTACCGGCGCGGGCAAGACCGCGGTGTTCTTCGAGGCTGTGGCGGATACGTTGCGCGCCGGGCGGCAGGCGCTGGTGCTGCTGCCCGAGATCGCGCTCACCTCGACATTCCTCGCCCGCTTCACCGAGCGGTTCGGTACGCGGCCGGCCGAATGGCACTCGGACATGACGACGGTGCAGCGCGGACGGATGTGGCGCGGCGTGCTGGAGGGCAGCGTGCGCGCCGTGGTGGGGGCACGCTCGGCGCTGTTCCTGCCGTTCCGCGAACTCGGGCTCATCGTGCTCGATGAGGAGCACGACACGGCCTACAAGCAATCGGAAGGGGTGAATTACCACGCCCGCGACATGGCCGTGGTGCGGGCCCGCTTTGCCGAGGCGCGGGTGATCCTGTCATCCGCCACGCCATCGGTCGAGAGCCGCAACAACGCAAATCTCGGGCGCTACAGCCATATCCGCCTGACATCGCGCTTTGCCGAGGCGGTGATGCCCGACATCAAGGCCATCGACATGCGCGAGGATGGCCCGGAAAAAGGCGAGTGGATTTCGCCGCCCTTGGCGCGCGAGATTTTCGCGACGCTCGATCGCGGCGAGCAGGCGCTGCTGTTTCTCAACCGGCGGGGTTACGCGCCGCTGACGTTGTGCAAGAGCTGCGGGCACCAGTATCAGTGCCCCAATTGCACCGCCTGGCTGGTGGAGCACCGGTTCCGTGGCGTGTTGATGTGCCACCATTGCGGGCACGAGCAGAGAACGCCCAAGGCCTGCACCGAATGCGGCACGGACGACTCGCTGGTGCCGGTGGGGCCGGGCATAGAGCGGGTGGCGGAGGAGGCAACGAAACGCTTCCCCGGAGCAAGGACGGTGGTCCTGAGCTCGGATATGGGCAGCCAGCAGCAATTGCGGCAGCGCTTCGAGGAGGTGGAGCGCGGCGAGCACGATCTGATCATCGGCACGCAGCTCGTGGCCAAGGGGCACCATTTCGAGAAGCTGACGCTTGTGGGGGTGCTCGACGCCGATCTCGGGCTCGACAAGGGGGACCCGCGCGCGGCGGAGCGGACCTTCCAGATTTTGACGCAGGTGACGGGCCGTGCCGGGCGCGCGACGCGGGCAGGGCGGGCGCTGCTCCAGACATATCATCCGACGCATCCGGTGATGGAGGCCCTGGTGAATGGCGACCGCGAGGCGTTCTACCGGCAGGAACTGTCGGCACGTGAGGCGGGTGGGCTGCCGCCATTTGGGCGGCTCGCGGCGCTGATCGTCTCGGCCAATGAACACGACCCGGCCTATGATTTTGCGAAGCGGATTTTGTCGGCGGCGCCGATGGCCGAAGGCCTGAAGCTGTTCGGGCCGGCGGACGCGCCGATTGCGATGATCCGCGGCCGGCACCGCGTGCGGCTGTTGGCGCAGAGCCCAAAGGAGTTCGACCTCTCCGGATATGTGCGGTTCTGGCTCAAGCAGGCGCCGCAGCCTCGCGCTGATCTGCGCGTGCAGGTGGATATCGACCCGCAGAGCTTTCTGTGAGGCGATCCCGATTGGGAAAATACCAATAGGCGCGGTGCCAACTGGCGGGCGTCGGCCGTCAGGCGTCCCTTGGTCCCCGTGAAGATCGGGGGCTGAGATGACGACAGAGGTGACGACGCAACTCTTCGCGAACCTGGCTTGGGTCGCCAGTGCGGCCGTGTTCAACGGTAGCGTCGGGTACGCTTTTCTCAAGACCTTCAGCGTGCTCACAATCAGGGAGATCGTTGCCGAGAAGGTCGATACGCCATCGGGCGAGGATCCACGCGAGCAGACCAGCAGCGCGCGCGTGATCAGCTTTCTGGGCGGGGTGATCGTGACGATGTTCCTATGGGCGGCTGGAAACGTGGCCATCTACAATGGTCTCGTGAACCCGGCACAGGCCGAAGAGTTCCTCAACTCCATCCAGGGATATGTACTGCCAGGCGCTGCGCTGTTCCTTCCCTATGCGGTCAATCGTTTCTCCGACGTGATGAAGACCGGCCAGACCTCGCAAGCCGACGCAGAAGTGGCGAAGGTGAAGGCCAACGCCGCCCTTGCTTCGGAGAAGGCAAAGATCGACGCAGTGACGAGGGTCAACGCCGCCACGCAGGTGGCCAATACCGCCGTTGACGCCGCCGCGGCCGCAAGCCAACTAGATGCCGCCAAGGCCAAGGAAATCGCCACTGCGGCGATCAAGGCGGCGACCGGTGCGGCGTGAGCGTCCCCGGGGGTGGCAAGGTCACAGGCTGGGCCCCGGCCTCCGCCGGGGTGACCCCGTGTGTTCGGCCCGCTCGGCGCGAAGCTCCCGCTAGACCAGCCAATGGCGCGGAGTATCGAGGGCAGGGGCAATGCGGGTCGCCACGTCCTCGGTGAGTTTGCGGCGGCGGTTTTCCAGATCGGAAATGAAGCCCTGCGACGTGCCGATATCGGAGGCAAGCTTGACCTGCCCGACATCGCGCCATTGCCGGAGCGCCTTCAGGAGGCTGTCGCCTTTCAGCATGGCCTGCGAGACGTGATGGGGCAGGGGATCGCGCCCCGGCAGATCGGCCATGGCGGCGTCGAAACCGGCAATATCGGCCGCGTCTTCTCTAGAAAGGCTCCCCATTCTGCACCGCCTGCACTTTCTTCTCGGTCACATTCGGAAGTCTACCATATACGCCGTTATCCCGGCATTTTCCGCGGCTGCCCCGCCCCTGCGACAAATCTGACCGAAAGAGTCCGAATCCCCGCCTTGCGTTCCCGCATTTTCGCGTGTTAGAGCGGGCGCGCAGACCGGGGGCTCTTGGCTTTAACTCCGGCGATCCATCATAAGCGAATGCAACCGCTCGGGTCCCATTGGCCGGGTTTGGGTTGCGCAGCACGAGGGTGACGGGGACTTGGCAGCGCAGGATTCAGTGCTTACCCAGATCGCGCGGCCTTACGCGTCGGCGCTGTTTGACATAGCGTCGTCCGAAGGCAACGTGGATGCCGTGGAGACCAGCTTGGTCTCCCTCAATGCGCTGATCGGCGAAAGCTCCGATTTCCAGCGTTTCCTCCGCTCTCCGGTGATCAACTCGGAAGACAAGGCCGTGGCCATTGACGCGATTCTCGCGCGGGCCAATGCCCATCCGACGGTGACCAAGCTGGTGAAGGTGGTGGCCCGCAACGGCCGTCTCTTCATCCTGCCGGCGCTGATCGCAGCGTTCCGCGAACTGGCCGCTACGGCGCGCGGGGAAGTGAAGGCCGACGTGACGAGCGCCACACCGCTCAGCCGCGACCAGGTCGCGAGCCTCGCCGAGGCAATCAAAGCGAAGATCGGCAAGGCCGTCACGCTCACAGAACATGTCGATCCCAGCCTGATCGGTGGCCTCGTGGTCAAGGTCGGCAGCCGGATGATCGACAGCTCACTCAAAACCAAGCTCACGGCGATGAAGATCGCGATGAAAGAGGTCGGATAATGGACATCAAAGCCGCGGAAATCTCTGCGATCCTCAAGGACCAGATCAAGAATTTCGGCCAGGAAGCCGAAGTCTCCGAAGTCGGCCAGGTGCTCAGCGTCGGCGACGGTATCGCCCGCGTCTATGGCCTCGACAATGTGCAGGCCGGTGAGCTCGTCGAGTTCCCGGGCGGCATCAAGGGCATGGCGCTGAACCTCGAATCCGACAATGTCGGCGTGGTGATCTTCGGCGCCGACCGCGGGATCCGCGAAGGCGATACCGTGAAGCGTACCGGCTCGATCGTGGACACCCCGGTCGGCAAGGGCCTGCTTGGCCGCGTGGTTGACGCCCTCGGCAACCCGATCGACGGCAAGGGCCCGATCCAGTATACCGAACGTCGTCGCGTCGACGTGAAGGCTCCGGGCATTCTGCCGCGCAAGTCGGTGCATGAGCCGATGTCGACTGGCATCAAGGCCATCGATGCGCTGATCCCCATCGGGCGCGGCCAGCGCGAGCTGATCATCGGTGATCGTCAGACCGGCAAGACTGCCGTGATCCTCGACACCTTCCTGAACCAGAAGCCGGCACACGCCTCGGGCGCGTCGGAGAGCGACAAGCTCTATTGCATCTATGTCGCCGTGGGCCAGAAGCGCTCGACCGTCGCGCAGTTCGTGAAGGTGCTGGAAGATGCTGGCGCTCTGGAATACTCGATCGTGGTCGCGGCCACCGCATCGGACCCGGCGCCGATGCAGTTCCTCGCGCCGATGACCGGCGCCGCGATCGGCGAGTATTTCCGCGACAACGGCATGCATGCCGTGATCGCTTATGACGACTTGACCAAGCAGGCCGTGGCTTACCGCCAGATGTCGCTGCTGCTCCGTCGTCCGCCGGGCCGCGAAGCCTATCCGGGCGACGTGTTCTACCTGCATTCGCGCCTGCTCGAGCGTGCCGCCAAGCTGAACGAGGACCATGGCCTCGGCTCGCTCACCGCGCTGCCCGTCATTGAAACGCAGGCCAACGACGTGTCGGCCTATATCCCGACCAACGTGATCTCGATCACCGACGGCCAGATCTTCCTTGAGACCAACCTGTTCTTCCAGGGCATCCGTCCGGCTGTGAACGTGGGTATCTCGGTGAGCCGCGTGGGTGGTTCGGCCCAGATCAAGGCGATGAAGCAGGTTGCCGGTTCGCTCAAGGGCGAGCTCAGCCAGTATCGCGAAATGGCTGCTTTCGCGCAGTTCGGCTCGGATCTAGACGCCGCGACGCAGCGCCTGCTGAACCGCGGTGCACGCCTCACCGAGTTGCTGAAGCAGCCGCAGTTCTCGCCGCTGAAGCCGGAAGAGGAAGTGGCGGTGATCTTTGCTGGTGGCCAAGGCTATCTCGACAGCCTGCCGGTCAACAAGGTTGGCGCCTTCGAGCAGGGTCTGCTGGCGGCGCTGCGCGGCAAGCATCAGGATATCTTGACGACGATCGCGACCGAAAAGTCGTTGTCGGATGATACCCGTGCGAAGTTGAAGGCCGTGATCGAGGCCTTCAAGAAGACCTTCGCGTAAGAACTGGGATGGACGCGCGGTTCCCCTCGCGGGGGCCGCGCCTGAGAGGAGCTAGAGCGGCCCAATGCCCTCGCTAAAGGACCTCAAGAACCGGATCGCCTCGGTCAAGTCGACCCAGAAGATCACGAAGGCCATGCAGATGGTCGCCGCCGCCAAGCTGCGCCGTGCGCAGGAAGCGGCGGAGGCTGCGCGCCCCTATGCCGAGCGCATGGGGCGGGTGCTGGCGGCGCTGGGTACGGCCTATGCCGACCGTTCCGACGCGCCCGTGCTGCTGGGTGGCAATGGCCGCGATCAGGTGCACCTGCTCGTCGTGGCGACGGGCGAGCGCGGCCTCGCTGGCGGCTTCAACTCCTCGATCGCGCGTCTGGCGCGTGATCATGCCAACAAGCTGCTTTCCGAAGGCAAGACGGTGAAGATCCTCACCGTGGGGCGCAAGGGCTACGATATCCTGAAGCGCAGCTTTGCCGAACAGATCGTCGAGCAGATCAGCTTCCGCGATGTCCGGCAACTGGGCTATGCCAATGCCCAGTCGGTGGGGGAGAAGATCCTCGCCATGTTCCAGGCTGGCGAATTCGACGTGGCGACGCTGTTCTTCGCGCGCTTCCGCTCGGTGATCGCGCAGATCCCAACGGCGCAGCAATTGATCCCGGCGAAGCTGGACACCGGCGCCGCGCAGGTCGCGTCGGACACTGTCTACGACTACGAGCCGGATGAAGAGGCCATTCTCGCCGATCTGTTGCCGCGCAATATTTCGGTACAGATCTTCCGGGCCATGCTCGAGAACAACGCATCGTTCTTTGGCGCGCAGATGAGCGCGATGGACAACGCCACGCGCAATGCTGGCGACATGATCAAGAAGCTGACGCTGCAGTATAACCGCCAGCGCCAGGCCCAGATCACCAAGGAACTCATCGAAATCATTTCGGGCGCCGAAGCGCTCTAACAGCTTCAAGAGGTAAGACATGGCCAGTTCAGCGACTGCAGCCCAGGGCCGGATCAGCCAGGTGATCGGCGCCGTAGTGGACGTGACCTTCGATGGCGAACTCCCGGCCATCCTCAACGCACTCGAGACGACCAATAATGGCAGCCGCCTGGTGCTCGAAGTGGCGCAGCATCTCGGCGAAAACGCCGTGCGCACCATCGCGATGGACACGACCGAAGGGCTCGTGCGCGGTGCCGCAGTGACCGACACCGGCTCGGCGATCTCGGTGCCGGTGGGTGACGAGACGCTCGGCCGCATCATGAATGTGATCGGCGAGCCTATCGACGAAGCCGGACCGGTTGTCACCGCGTCGCGGCGTGTCATTCACCAGGAAGCGCCGAGCTTCACCGAGCAGAGTTCGGAAGCGCAGATCCTGGTCACCGGCATCAAGGTGGTGGACCTGCTGGCCCCCTACGCACGCGGCGGCAAGATCGGCCTGTTCGGCGGCGCCGGCGTTGGCAAGACCGTGCTGATCCAGGAACTGATCAACAACGTCGCCAAGGCGCATGGCGGTTACTCGGTCTTTGCCGGCGTGGGTGAGCGCACCCGCGAGGGCAACGACCTCTACCATGAAATGATCGAGTCCGGCGTGAACAAGGATCCGCACGAGAACAATGGCTCCACCGCCGGTTCGAAGTGCGCACTGGTGTTCGGCCAGATGAACGAGCCCCCGGGGGCGCGTGCCCGCGTGGCGCTTTCGGGCCTGACCGTCGCAGAGCATTTCCGCGACCAGGGCCAGGACGTGCTGTTCTTTGTGGACAACATCTTCCGGTTCACTCAGGCAGGCGCGGAAATGTCGGCTCTGCTCGGTCGTATCCCCTCGGCCGTGGGCTATCAGCCGACGCTCGCGACCGACATGGGCGCACTTCAGGAGCGCATCACCACAACGGACAAGGGCTCGATCACCTCGGTGCAGGCCATCTATGTGCCCGCCGACGACTTGACCGACCCAGCCCCTGCGACCTCGTTCGCACACCTTGACGCGACGACCGTGCTGAACCGCGCGATCTCCGAAAAGGGCATCTATCCGGCCGTGGATCCGCTCGATTCAACGTCCCGCATGCTGAGCGCCAATATCGTGGGCGAGGAGCATTACAACACTGCCCGTACCGTCCAGCAGATCCTGCAGCGCTACAAGGCCCTTCAGGATATCATCGCGATCCTGGGCATGGATGAACTGTCGGAAGAGGATAAGCTGACCGTGGCGCGCGCCCGCAAGATCGAGCGCTTCATGAGCCAGCCGTTCCACGTGGCCGAGGCATTTACTGGTGCACCGGGTGTGTTCGTTCAGCTCGAAGACACGATCAAGGGCTTCAAGGGCCTGGTCGCCGGCGAGTACGATCACCTGCCGGAAGCCGCGTTCTATATGGTCGGTACGATCGAAGACGCGGTGAAGAAGGCGCAGAAGCTGGCCGCCGCCGCCTAACGGCAGCAGTGAATGGCGAATAGTGAATCGTGAATGGTGGAAAGGACGTGAACGTGAAGTGCGGCGTGTGACGGGCATCGAGCCCAGTCACCATCCGATTTTCACCTTTCACGAGTGAACAATATGGCCGAAGGCACCAAACTCGAAATCGTCTCGCCCGAGCGGTTGCTGCTCTCCGAGCAGGTCCGGTCTGTGACTGTGCCCGGGGCGGAAGGGTATTTCACCGTGCTGGGCGAGCATGCGCCCTACATGACGACGCTGCGCGCCGGGTTCATCACTGTTGTCGATACCCAGGGCATCAGCCATGTGTACTATGTCAGCGGTGGCTTCTCCGATGTGACGCCGGACGGACTGACCATCCTCGCGGAGGACGCGAAACCGATCGCCGAATTCGACCGCGCGCATATCGAAGGGCTGATTGCGTCCGGACTGACCGCGCAGGAAGCGGCAACGACTGCGGAGGAAGAGTCCCGCCTGCAGCACGAAATCGACACCTGGCGCAACCTGCTGCTGGAAGCCGGGTCGACCGGTAGCGCAGCCGCCGCGCACTGATTGCCAACAGACAGACTTATGATTCAAGGGCGCCCATGTGGCGCCCTTGTTTATTGCATCTTCGGAACGATCCGTTGAACACGCGATTGTGACCGCAAAAGATATATGCGCGGCGTTCGTTTTTCCGGCGTGCGCAGTGGATGTCTTGTGCGGTTGCAATGCAGCGATCTGTGTACCCAGCGGCGCCAGTACAGCGCGCCATGGTCAGAAGTCCATTTAAATCACGGCGGCAAAATCTTGTTCGGCAACGCGAATTGCATTGGGAGTGCTTCAAGCCTGGCGCACCCGTCGCACGTTGTGTTGGTTACTCGACCTGAGCGTTTGTCGAGAAAAGAGATTAGATGCCCGTTGGGAAGCAATTCACCAAGCCTTAAGGGCACTGGCGCTAAACAGAATGCGGGAATGCAGCACTAAAGAGGTCACCGGCGGTCTGGACAGCTGTCGAGTGGGGAGCTGTATTCGGTGAGTTACCAACATCTTGACAGCCGTGACGGGGCCTGGACGCAAACAAGCGTCAGTCCTCAGGTCGTCGTCACGCGCTGCGAAACCGGCCCGAAAAAATGACAATAAAAACCCGAATCTATTCCATCGTCGCGCTCATGGCCACCGTAATGGTGCTGCTAGGCGGCGTGTCGCTGTATTTTGCCTCGGCCTTTTCCGACCATGTCCGCGACATGGAACTGGCCTCCAATCGTGCCTTCAACGGCGAGCATCTCAACCGCCTCGTCACGGCGGTGGTGATGGATTCGCGCGGCATATATTCGGCCGCAGATACTGAGACGGCCAAGCCCTTCGCCGACGGTATCACAGCCAATCTCGAAAAGATTGACGCGCATCTGAAGGAATGGTCGCAGATCGTGCCGGCTGAACAGGCAGACATGTTCCAGAAGATGGTGGTGCGCTCCCAGGAGTTCCGCAAGTTCCGCGCAGAGACCGCGCGGCTTGGGCTGATCGACCCGGCGCAGGCCAATGCGCAGGGCAATACCGACGAGAATCGCGCCAACCGCAAAGCCTATCAGGGCGAAATCGACGCAGTGGTGGATAGCGACCAGTCCTATTATGCCAAGGTGAAAGCGGAGCTCGACGCGTTCCGATCGCTGCAGTTGCCGCTGCTCGCCGGCCTAACGATGATCGGTGTCTTGGGCGCGGCGCTCTTTGCGACCTATATCGCCAAGCGCCACATCGATACCCCGATTGCACGGGTGACCGACGTGATGCGGCGCCTGGCTGACGACGACTTTGCCGTTGACGTGCCCTATGTCGGCGAGAAGAACGAAGTCGGCAGCATGGCGGCCGCGGTGCAGGTGTTCAAAGAGAACGGCATCAAGGTCGCCCAGATGAACGAGGACGAGCGAACCCGGATGGCCAAGGCCGCCGAGCGCGCCCGCACAATGGAAGCCTTCCAGGGCGCCTTCGACAATGTCGTGAATGCGACGCTGAACGGCGATCTGAGCCAGCGCATCGACGTGCAGTTCACAGATGCCGACATCTCGCGGCTCTCAGGCAACTTCAACCGCCTGATGGACACAGTGAGTTCGGGTCTCAACGAGGCGGGCAAGGTGCTGGCGGCGCTCGCCGAAGCCGACCTGACGCAGCGGATGGAAGGCGACTACAAGGGCGAGTTCGCCAAGCTGCGTGACGATACCAACACCGTGGCCTCGAAGCTCTCCGAAATCGTCGGGCAGCTGAAGAAGACCTCGTTCGACCTCAAGACCGCGACGAGCGAAATCCTGTCTGGTGCCAATGACCTGTCTGAACGGACAACGAAGCAGGCGGCGACCATCGAGGAAACGTCCGCGGCGATGGAGCAACTGGCGCGCACGGTGCTCAACACCTCCGAGCGTGCGGCGGATGCGAGCCAGAATGCCGAGGCCGTGACGGTTGCGGCCGAGGAGGGCGGTACCGTGATGGTGCAGGCCAACGAGGCGATGGAACGCATCACGCAGAGTTCGGGCAAGATCTCGAACATCATCGGGATGATCGACGATATCGCCTTCCAGACCAACCTTCTGGCGCTCAATGCCTCGGTGGAAGCGGCTCGCGCCGGTGAGGCCGGCAAGGGCTTCGCGGTTGTGGCTGTGGAAGTCCGGCGGCTGGCGCAATCGGCGGCGGAAGCCTCATCCGAGGTGAAGGCACTGATCGAACAATCGGCAACGGAAGTGAACTCAGGCTCGAAGCTCGTCGCACATGCGGCCAACAAGCTCGAGACCATGCTTGATGCCGTGCGGCGCAACCGCGAATTGCTAGATGCCATCGCCAAGGAAAGCCGTGAGCAATCCGCCTCGATCGACGAGGTCGTGACCGCTGTTCGGCAGATGGACGAGATGACGCAGCACAATGCGGCCTTGGTGGAAGAGACCAATGCGGCCATCGAGCAGACGGAAAGCCAGGCCAGCGAACTCGATACGATCGTGGCGGTCTTCACGGTTTCTGGCGGCAATACGGCGCCTGAGGCCATGCGGAAGCCGGTGAAGCAGGCTACGCGACCGGCAACGGCCAAGGCCGTGCCCGAAGCGCAGCCGCGGGGCATCAAAGCCCTGCAGCAGAAAGTGAAATCGGCGGCAAAGACCTACCTTAGCCAGGGCAATGCCGCGGTGAAGTCAGACGACTGGGCAGAGTTCTAGTTCTACTCGTCTCGGAATTTGAGACGAGTAACTGATCCCCTGCTCTGATCTATTCGATGCCCGATGCCGGTCGCTCACCCGAACGACCGGCGCCGGTGCCGATGCAAGAGGGAAAGTGGGCGCACAGGAGTGTCGCCTGCAAGGCAAATTGGGGTAATACATGCTGAATCTGCGTCAGTTGCTCGAACGGCTCAAGGCCTACCGAACTCGCGAGAAACTGCCGGGCGTGCCGACCTATCAGGTGGTGCTTGCGCTGGGTGCTTCGGTAGTCGGTGTCGGTATGGCTTTCGCCGCGATCATCATGCTGCTCGCGGGTAGCTTCTCGCAGTCGAGCGAGAAATCACAGACATTGTTGAGCTCCATGCGGGCGCAGATGACCGCCGACATGCTGCATGACGGCTTGCGCGGCGTGGTGTTCCGGTCGCTTTATGCGGGTGCCATCGGCGATGAAGCCATGGTGGCAGACACCCGCAAGGAAGTGCAGGAGTATAGCGGAGAGTTCCGCGATGCGGTCATGCAGCAGAACCGGCTGGCCATTCCGCCACAGGTTGTGAGCGCGGTCGCCGAGCTGCGTCAGCCGCTCGACGACTATATCAGCGCGGCCGGCAGCCTCGTGAACCTTGTTTACGCAAAGCAGATGGAGACGGCGCAAGCGAAGCTTGGAGCGTTCGACTCGGCATTCAAGGCGCTGGAGGACAAGATGTCGGCATTGTCCGACACGATCGAGGCCGCCAATGCCGCTGTTTATGTCGAGGCCCACCAGAATGGCAACCTCGCCACGACAGTCGCGGCCGGATCGGTGTTCGCGCTGCTCGGGTTTGCTGCCCTGGTGCTGATGATGAGCCGGGCGATCTTCCTCAGGCCGCTTGCCGCGCTGACGACCGGGTTCCAGAAACTGGTCAACGACGATCTCTCGGTCGAGACCCCGCCAAAGTTCCTGATCCGCGAAATGGGCGTGCTCGGCGACGTGCAGCGCGCTTTCAAGGGCGCGCTGCTCGAACGCAACCGCTTCTCGGAAAACGCCAGGACGTCGAGCGCGGCGATCACCCAGAAAGCGGAGGCCTCGGCAGCACTCAACCGCGAGATAGCGGCGGTGGCCGCGGCGGCTGTGGCCGGCGATTTTTCGAAGCGTGTCGTGACGACATATGTCGATGCCGAGTTGCGGCAGCTGGGGGACACGGTGAACAGCCTTCTCACCACTGTGGACCGCTCGATTACCGAGACAGGGTCGGTGCTGTCGGCCCTCGCCGCCGCCGACCTGACCCGTCGCATGGAAGGCGAATATGCCGGCGCGCTCGACCAGCTGAAAAACGACACCAATGCCGTGGCGGACCGGTTGGCCGACGTGATGACGCAGCTCAAGGCGGCCTCGGGGGCGCTGAAGACGGCGACAAACGAAATCCTGTCCGGCGCGAACGACCTGTCGGAACGTACCACCAAGCAGGCGGCGACCATCGAGGAGACCGCTGCCACCATGGAGCAGCTCGCGACCACCGTTGCCGAGAACGCCAAGCAGGCGCAATCGGCCAGCGCAAATGCGGCTGGGGTGGCCAATACCGCTGAGGAAAGCGGCAGCGTGATGCAGCAGGCAACCCATGCGATGGAGCGGATCACGCAGTCCTCCGCCAAGATATCGGACATAATCGGGCTCATCGACGATATCGCCTTCCAGACCAATCTCCTGGCGTTGAATGCTTCGGTGGAGGCGGCGCGCGCGGGCGAGGCCGGCAAGGGCTTTGCCGTGGTGGCAGTGGAAGTGCGGCGGCTGGCGCAATCGGCCGCGCAGGCCTCGGCGGAAGTGAAGGCGCTGATCGAGCAATCGGCCAAGGAAGTCACTGGAGGAACGCGTCTCGTGGGCGATGCGGCCAGGAAGCTCGACGAAATGGTCAAGGGCGCGCGGCTCAACTCGGAACTCCTAGCCAATATCGCGCGGCAGAGCCGGGCACAGGCGGCTTCGATCGATGAGGTGAATGTCGCGGTGCGACAGATGGACGAGATGACCCAGCACAATGCGGCGCTGGTCGAAGAGACCAATGCCGCCATTGAGCAGACGGAAATCCAGGTGGAGTCCCTCGACGAAGTGGTTGCTGTGTTCCGCATCGCCGACACGGAGGCCCACCGAGGCGGCACCATGCAACGGCGCCGCGCGGCCTAGTCGTCCGGCTGCAGAACCTGTTGATCAAGTAAAATCGTGTTCCGCGTGAAACATCGCGGAACCCGTTGTTTTTGTGAAGCAAAGCTCTGATATATCAGCGTTTGTCTGTGCCTGATAATATGTCAGTTTTGCAGATTAAATCCACATTCACCTCGATGCGCTTTGATGGTGGTCCGATCTGTTCGCTGCTGCCGTCTCGAAGGGGGATAATTTGCTGGCCCGTCATTTCACGATAGCCCGAAAGCTGCCTCTTGCGCTGATCCTGTCCGCACTTGCAGTGGGGGCGGGTGTGGGCACCGCGAGCTATGTCATCGGGTCGGGTGCGCTCGAAGCGCAGGCACGTCAGAACCTGTCGACACTGGCCTTCGAACGGTCCAACCAGCTCGGACAGTATATCAACAGCGTGCAGGTGGACCTTGATACCACGGCCGCCTCGGCAACAACGATCCAGGCCATGCGGGACTTTGCTGGCGCCTGGCTGCAGATCAAGGACGGTGCACCGGCCGATGCGGTGCGGAAAGTCTATCTCACCGATAATCCGAACCCGCCGGAAGACCGGGTGAACCTCGACAAGCCCGAGACTACCCTCACCTATGCGACGCCGCACGCGACGATCCAGCCGCAATACCGTGTGAAGATGCAGACGCTGGGCTACGCAGATATCTACCTTTTCGACCCCAAGGGGCAGATGGTCTATTCGGCAGCGAAGCAGGATGACTTCGCCACCAACGTGACGGACGGGCCCTATGCCAAGACCGGGCTCGGCGAGGCTGTGACCAAGGCGCTGGCGATCGAGAGCCCGACGGATTCGGTGCTGACCGACCTCGGCGAGTACACGCCAAGCCTGAAGGGCCCCGTCGGCTTTTTTGCCAAACCGATCTTCAACGCGCAGGGGCGGAAGATCGGCGTCCTGGCTTTCGCGGTACCAGCGAGCCTGCTGCTGCCGGTGATCAACAACCGCACAGGAATGGGCCAGAGCGGCGAGACCCTGATCGTCGGCGCGGATGGGCTGATGCGCTCGGAGTCGGCATTTACCGACGAGAGTGATGTGCTGAATGTGAGGATCGACTCCCCAGTACTTGCAGCGGCTGCAGCCGGAACTGCGGCCAGCGGTGACCTTGCGTCCTATCATGGCGCGGCAACGTTGGTTGCGGCCGCACCGGTGGAAGCCAAGGGGCTCAACTGGGCGCTGGCGACGGTGATGCGCGCCGATGAGGTGTTCGCGCCGATCAATGCCATGCGGAACGCCATGCTGGTGATTGCGGGTGCGCTGCTCGCCATCGTCGCGGGGATCGGATTCCTCTTCGCACGGGGCATCACAGGCCCGATCTCGGCCCTGACGCGCACAATGTCGAAGCTCTCGGAGGGGGAACTCGAGACGCCGGTGCCCGGGATCAAGCGGGTTGACGAACTGGGCGCCATGGCTCGGGCCGTGGAAGTGTTCCGCCAGAACGGGTTGCGCATGAACGAGATGACGGAGGAAGAGCGGCAGGCCGCTATCCGGCGGCGTGAAGAGCGGCTGTCGATGATGTCCAGCCTGCGCCAGGCCTTCGGTGAAGTGGTGGATGCGGCTGTCGAAGGCGATTTCTCGCGCCGGGTGGAACAGAGCTTCCCCGACGAGCAGATGAACGCGCTGGCATCGAGTATCAACAACCTGGTGCAGACCGTGGAAACCGGCCTCGGGGAGACGGCGCGGGTGATGGGTGCGCTGGCGCGCACCGACCTGACCGAGCGCATGGAAGGCAATTTCCGCGGCGCCTTCGGGCGGCTGCAGACCGACGTCAACCAGGTGGCAACGACGCTGGCCGGCATCGTGGCAGGGCTGAAGACCGCCGCCAAATCGCTGCGCACGGCGACTGGCGAACTGGTGGAGGGGACCAACGACCTGTCCGAGCGGACGACGCGGCAGGCGGCGACGATCGAAGAGACTTCGGCGACCATGGAGCAACTGGCGCAGACAGTGACCTCAAATGCCGAGCGCGCGGAAGCGGCAAGCGGCAAGGCAAAAGCCGTCAGTGCCGCGGCACGGGCCGGCGGCGAGGTGATGGCGGAAGCCACCCATGCGATGGAGCGTATCACCCAGAGTTCGGGCAAGATCTCAAACATCATCGGGCTCATCGACGACATCGCTTTCCAGACCAATCTCCTCGCCTTGAATGCGTCGGTGGAAGCGGCGCGGGCGGGGGAGGCTGGGAAGGGTTTTGCCGTTGTGGCGGTTGAAGTGCGGCGGCTGGCGCAATCGGCAGCAGAAGCCTCGAGCGAGGTGAAGGCACTGATCGACCAATCGGCAGCGGAAGTGTCGGGCGGGCAGCGGCTCGTGACGCAGGCTGCATCGCAACTGAGCTCGATGGTGGCGACGGCGCATGAGAGCGCCGGTCTGATCGGCGATATCGCGTCCGCCAGTCGGCAGCAGGCTTCGGCGATCGACGAGGTGTCGCAGGCTGTGCGGCTGATGGATGAGATGACCCAGCACAATGCGGCGCTGGTGGAAGAGACGAGCGCGGCAATCGAGCAGACCGAGGCGCAGGCCGAGGAACTGGACAGGATCGTCGAAGTGTTCGTGATCGAAGACGCACCGATGCGCCGGCGCGCCGCGGCCTGAGTCTCGGCGCTGCAAGGCCGAAACGCGGACGTGATCCAAGCTGTCGTTTCGGCCGGCGTCGTGTCCGCCGACGCCATTGCTGCCATACCTTGAAACACGTAGTCTGGGCCATGACTCAGCGGAGACAAGGCTCAGATGGCGGCTGACACAAGCGCATTGCAAACGGTGGTTGTTGGACCCGATGCCGGGGAGACCGTGTTTCTCGTGGGGGACACCTACACTGTGATCCTGTCCGGAGAACAGACCGGCGGCGCGTTCACCCTGCTCGAAGCGCTCGTGCCGCCCGATACCGGGCCGCCGCCGCACCACCACAACGCCGAGGACGAAACCTTCATCCTGCTCGATGGCAAGGTGATCCTGCAGGTTGGCGACGAGACGATCCATGCCGAGCCGGGCACGACGGTGTTCGTGCCGCGCGGCGTGGTGCACAGCTTCAGGAATGTCGACACCAAGCTGGCGCGGATGCTGTTCATGTACAATCCGCCGGGCATGGAAGGGATGTTCACCGAGATCGGGCACAAGGGCACTCGCAATACACAGGCCCCGCCACTGACGATATCGGATGTCGAGGCGATGATCGCCGTTTCGGGCAAGTACAAGTTCACCATCGCCCCGCCAAAGTAGGGCGCGCGCTGGCAGGCAGACTGCCCACCAGACGTGCGGCTGAGGGGCTTGGTGATGCCGGGTCACTGGACGCCGATATTGGTCTGAACGCTACGCCAGTGCCGCCGCCACCAGGGCCCTGGCGTGGAGCTCCGTCGTGTCGTAGGTGGGCAGCGGGCTCACGTCGTCGTCGATCAGCATGCCGATTTCGGTGCAGCCGAGGATCACCGCCTCGGCGCCACGGCCGCGTAGCCGGTTGACCGCCTCGACATAGATGGCGCGGCTCTCGTCGCGGACAATGCCGCGACAGAGTTCCTCGTAGATGATGCCGTTGAGGTTGGTGATGCCGACATCGGGCACCAGCACCTCGAGCCCGGCCGCTTCCAGTTCCTCGATATAGAAGCGCTTTTCCATGGTGAAGCGGGTGCCGAGCAGGCCCACGCGCCGCATGCCGTCGGCGACGAGGGCCTCCGCCGTGGGCGTCGCGATATGGAGGAAGGGCACGGAGAGTGCGGCGCGGATCTGCGGCGCGCAGATATGCATGGTGTTGGTGGCGAGCCCGATGAGCTCGGCGCCAGCGCCTTCGAGCCCCGCGGCGATACGGGCGAGTTCGTCCCCGGCGGCATCCCAGTTTCCGGCGCGCTGCAGCGCCTCGATGGGCGCGAAATCGACCGAGTGGACGATGACTGGCGCGGAATGGAGGCCGCCCAGCCGGGCTGCCGTTTCGCGGTTGAGCGCGGCATAATAGTGGGCGGTGGATTCCCAGCTCATGCCGCCGATGAGGCCGATGGTTTTCATGGTGGTGTTGTAGCGGTTGATCGGGGGAGTCGGGAATAGCGCGTAGCGAGTAGCGAATGGGAAGAGGAGGTAGAAGGTAGGCGAGAAGGCGCGTCCGGCGGCCATGGGCCCCGGGGCTCGGGTAGTGGAAAGCGGGCCGGCGAGGCATTTGCCTCGACGCGGTTAGTCCGCAAATGTGTATGAGGCTCGCGCCTCGCCGGCCGATCAGGGTTTTTGGCCTGGCCATCATCTTGCACCCGACGCATCGGACTGCCGCGCCCCCCGAGGAGAGTGATCTCCCATGAGGGCGCATTGGCAGCGGGGCCCTTTTCGGGCGCCATGCCGTACGATAGCGGCCCGAACAGGGACGACTCCCCATCCGCCCGATCTCTCCCCGCCGGACCGTTCGTCGCGACCCCGCTTCCATGCGAGAAGATGAGGGGGAGTATAAGCGAGGTTTTGGAGGCGGGGATAAGATTGGGCCGATCGCGATACTGGCAGCCGGGCCCGTGCGTGGGGCAGCCTGATCCGGGCCACGCGCGGGGGCGTAAACCACGAGACATTGGAGGGCTTGGGCAGTGACGACATTCAGTGAGATCAGGGCGCGGGCGGAAGAGCGGAAGGGTGGGGCTGCGGCACTTGCGGCACAACTGCCCCAGGTCAAGCCCCGCGCGGCGCTGCTCGAGCTCAAGGACGACCGCGTACTCTCGGCCATGGCGCAGCGGGTGTTCTCCGCCGGGTTTGCGTGGAGCGTGATCGAGGCCAAGTGGCCGGGCTTCGAAATTGCGTTTCTCGGCTTCGAGCCGGGTCCGCTCGCGTTATCCCCCGACGCGTTCTGGGATGGATTGACCAAGGACGAGCGCATTGTCCGCCACGGCGCGAAGATCCTGTCGGTCCGGGAGAATGCCGGGTTCCTCCTCGATATCGCCAAGGAACATGGCAGCTTCGGCACGTTCCTGCATGGCTGGGATCCTGCCGATCAGGTGGGCCTGCTCGACCTGCTCGCGAAGCGCGGTAGCCGGCTGGGCGGCAATACCGGCCAGATGCTCTTGAGGCAGCTCGGATGGGACGGGTTCATTACATCGACGGACATGGTCGCCGCGCTGATCGACGCCGGCGTCGCGACCTCGCCCGAGGCGAAATCGAAGAAAGATCTCGCGGCCATCCAGGCGCAGATGAACGCATGGGCACAGGAAACCGGGCTGCCGGTGACGCATATCTCGCGCATCTGCGCCATGTCGACGGGCAGCAATCCGGGTCCGGACGAGGGGCACTGAGGGTGGGCCAAGGCTTTCAGTCGGAGCCCTCTCCCGCCTGCGGGACTTCGAGCCGGTCGCGCAGCGGTCGGGCGCTCCGGTGGAGCGACCGAAGGCGATGAAGGTGCCCGAAGGGCGGGTGAGGGGGGCACCTTGCGCTGAATTTCTTACGATCTTAGTAGCTTAGCGCAAGCGGCACCCCCCACCCGGCGCTCTGCGCCTGACGCCATTCGGCCATAGGCCTCATGGCCTTCTCGGGGCGATTGCTCCACTGGAGCAATCGCTGATCCCTCGAAGTCCCCCGTAAACGGTGGAGGGAGTCCCGACTGCTGATCAGCCCCTGAGCTTGGCCGGAATATCGGCGAAGGCCTTGACCACCTCGAGATAGGCCAGCCGCTTGAAGGGCACGATCAGGTCGGGCATGCGCTCGAGCTGTTCCCAGCGCCACATATCGAACTCGGCGGTGTGCTTGCCGCCGCCGGGGGCGGTGACGTTGATCTCGCTCTCGTCGCCCAGGAAGCGGAAGGCGAACCAGCGCTGGCGCTGGCCGCGATACTTGCCCTTGAGCGCGATGCCGAGCGCCTCATCGGGCAGGTCGTAATGGATCCAGCCCGGCGCCTCGGTGATGAGCTCGGCGGTCTTGATCGAGGTTTCCTCATAGAGCTCGCGCCATGCCGCCTCAATCGGGCTCTCGCCCTTGTCGATGCCGCCCTGCGGCATCTGCCAGGGGGCATTGCGCTCGCCGGAATCCTCGGGGTCATCCTCGGGCATGCGGCGGCCGGCAAAGACCAGGCCCGCGCTGTTGAACACCGCCACCCCGACGCAATCCCGATAGGGCATGTTCTCACGGATCGGCATGGTCATCCTTTCATCAGCGCGCTCATCGGCACGATCTCTACACCGGTATCGCCGAGCTGGCGCGCCCAATCGGACAGGGTTTCAATCGAGACCGGCAGCGCGGAAATGAGCCCAACCGCGGACCCATCCTGCCTGGCCTTGGCAACCAGCTGATCGAGCGCGTCGAGGATGGCGTTGCGGGTAGGGTCGGCATCGAGCGTGTTGGTCACGCGCGCGAAGGGAAGGCGGTTTGCGGCGGCGAGCTGCGGGGCGAGGGAGCGATTGGAGGATCCGTCGTCGACATAGCCGAGGCCGCGCGCGGCAAGCTCCTCCATCATCGGACCGAAATCGGCGCCCGAAGCCGTGAATTTCGCGCCCATATTGTTGATGACCCCGGCATAGCCCGGGAACTTGCTCATCACCGAGTAGAGCCGGTTGAGGTTGTCCCGCGGCGCCTGCCCGGTCAGCAGCGTGTCGGGGCCCGGGTCGTTGTCCGGATAATCGAAGGGCTCGAGCGGCACTTCGAGGAAGATCTCGTGCCCTTGCTGTCGGGCGGTGGTGACGTTTTGCTTGAGACTCTTGCCGTAGGGGGCAAAGGCAAGTGTGACGGTGTCGGGAAGCTTCTCGATGGCTTCCTGCGTGCCCGAGAAGTTGAGGCCGAGCCCCGAGACGATGATGGCGATGCGGGGCCCGCTGGCGGCATCGGCGGCGGCGGCATCGGACCGGCGATAGGCGTCGAAGGGTTTGCGGCCGGTGCCTGCCATACGGGGGATGGCGCCAAACTCGGTTTGTTCCTCAAGTTCCGGATCGATGAACGCGAGCTCATCCGGCGCTGCGGGTGTGCCAGCGGCGGCGCTATCGCCATGGCCGACATCACCCACATGCTGTGCGTCGCCCAAGGCGGTGATGGTTGCCTTGCCGCCCTGGGCCGGGGTGACCTCGGACGCGAGGGTGTTGGTGGACCCGGCGGGGGCGATCTCGGCGCTGGCAGTGGGACGGCCGCCCATCGGATCATCGACGAGCAGGATGCGGCCCACGAATACAGCAAGGATGAGACCGGTGAGCCCGGCTGCGATGCGTGCCACGGGAATATGGCGCGGCGGGCGCTCGATACTTGCAGCCGTCTGGCGTAGCCTGCGCCGACGGAGTGGGGTGCCGAGATCGCTCATGTGTGTCGATCGTGCCTCAGTGTTGGGTCGCGCGGGCCGGTTTTCACCGCGACGCTGCCGTCTCTGCTTTGTCGCGCCGCCGAACCGGAAAAGTCTGCAACTTTTCCTGGCGACGCTGCCGTCTCTG
>JAIYDI010000042.1 GCA_027487555.1 Hyphomicrobiales bacterium | reverse complement strand
GCATTGTCGAGCATGCTGTCCGCCAGCAGCTTCTTGAGCCGGGCGTTCTCATCCTCAAGAACCTTAAGTCGTCGGGCCTCACTGACGTCCATGCCGCCATACTTGGCCTTCCACTTGTAAAAGGAGGCACTGCTGATGCCATGCTTGCGGCACAGGTCTGCCGTCCCCAGCCCGGCCTCATGCTCCTTCAAGATCGCAATGATCTGCTCTTCGTTAAACCTGCTGCGCTTCATCCGATCGTCCTTCCAAGACGTCGGACTCTACCAAAATCTGGAGGAGATCTAGGGGCTCAGGTCAATTTCAAGGCTTGCTCCCTAGCCAGTCGCTAGATACCGAACTTGGTAGGCTGATCCGAGGGGACACGATGTCGACGCTGGTAGACACACCGTTCAAAAATCTGCCGGACAGTGGCAAACTGCTCGGGCTCGACCTTGGCACCAAGACCATCGGTGTGGCAATTTCTGACTCGCTGCGGTACTCGGCTACTCCGCTACTGACAATTCGGCGGAGCAAGTTCACCATAGATGCAGAAGCTCTGCTGGGCATAGTGCACAAGAACGGTGTGGTCGCCTTCGTTGTCGGATTGCCGCTAAACATGGACGGTACCGAGGGCCCGCGAGCCCAGTCGACGCGAGCGTTTGCGCGAAATCTCGCCACACGAACTTCGCTTCCGATCGCTTTCTGGGATGAGCGACTCTCGACGGCTGCCGTGAACCGGATGTTGATCGCGGCCGATGTTCGCCGTGACACGCGCGACGAAGTAGTGGACAAACTGGCAGCGAGCTACATTTTGCAAGGCGCGCTGGAGCGTATGCGGCGGGGATAAGCCCAACTTGGAATTGCGGGAACACCTGCGCTTGGCTAGACCGCGACAGCCTGCAGCGAGGAGATTGCGCATGACGGTAGAGCCCCTCCCTCCTTTCCGACAGAGGCACCTGCTTTCCATTGCAGATCTCGAGCCGCACGAGATCATCTTTCTCCTCGATAAGGCCAATGATCTGGTGCCTGTTTCGCGGCAGGATCGGAAGTCGCTATCTACCCTGAGCGGCAAGACACAGATCAACCTGTTCTTCGAGCCTTCGACCCGCACGCAATCCTCTTTCGAGATAGCAGGCAAGCGGCTAGGCGCGCTGGTCGTCAACATGTCGGTGAAGACGAGTTCGATTACAAAAGGCGAGACGCTGATCGATACGGCCACGACGCTGAACGCGATGCAGCCTGACGTCCTAGTGGTCCGACACGGCTCGTCTGGCGCCGTGGCACTGCTAGCGCAAAAGGTCGACTGCGCTGTTGTCAATGCCGGCGATGGGGCGCACGAACACCCCACCCAAGCATTACTGGATGCTTTAACGATCCGTCGACACAAAGGGCGGCTGACAGGCCTTACTGTCGCAATATGCGGCGACATCATCAACTCCCGGGTGGCGCGGTCCAACCTGCTGCTTCTGGGTGCTTTGCGGGTAAAGACCCGTGTCGTGGCCCCCCGAAATCTATTGCCGTCGGGAATTGAGGCCCTATGCACAGAAGTGTGCACGGACATGCGCGAGGGCCTGCGAGACGCCGATGTCGTAATGATGTTGCGCCTGCAGCACGAGCGGGCGAATGGCCGCATGATCCCCTCTATCCGCGAGTTCTACCGGTTCTATGGCCTCGACGCCGACAAGCTTGCAGTGGCGAAACCCGATGCGATCGTGATGCACCCTGGGCCGATGAACCGGGGTGTGGAGATTGACCCCGCAATTGCGGACGGCCCAGCGTCAGTGATCGCTGACCAAGTCGAAATGGGAGTCGCCGTTCGAATGGCCGTACTCGACAGTCTCATCACGGCAAGGGTCCATGCATGACTCGTCCAGTCCTAATTGAAAATGCCCGCATCCTTGATCCGTGGTCAGGCACGGACCAGGGCGGCGGTGCGATTCTGATTGAACACGGCCATATCAGCGACGTGAGCACAGGTGGCCCCGTCGGGGTGCCAGATGGTGCAGAGCTCATCAATGCAGGGGGGCAACTGGTTGCCCCTGGCCTTGTAGACATGCGCGTGTTCACGGGTGAGCCAGGACACGAGTACAGGGAGACGCTGCAGTCGGCAGGCGATGCGGCGGTGGCTGGAGGCGTCACAAGTTTCGTGATGATGCCGGACACGGCGCCCGTGGTCGATGACGGTGCACTTGTGGATTTTCTCGTTCGCAGGGCGAAGGCCAATAGCAAAGCGAACATCCTTCCGGCTGCGGGCATTACCAGGGGCCTCAGGGGCGAAGAGATCACCGAATTCGGCCTGCTTAGGGAGGCGGGGGCAATCTGCCTGTCCGATGGCAGACAATCCGTCCAGTCGGCAGCGTTGCTGCGCACCGCGATGACCTATGCGGCGAATTTCGGCATGATGATCGTGCACCAGCCGATCGAGGCTTCGCTGCTTGGCGAGGGCTCGATGAATGACGGCCTCCTCGCCACCACTCTTGGTCTCAAGGGTATTCCTCGTGAAGCCGAGACCGTTGCGCTCGCTCGAGACCTGCAACTCGCCCTGCTGTCCGGGGTAAGGTATCATGCAGCCCAGATTTCGTGTGCAGCATCTGTCGAGTTGTTGGCTGCTGCGAAAGCGAAGTCGCAAACCATAAGCGCCGGTGTTTCGATAAACCACCTGTCCCTCAACGAGAACGACGTCGCGGGCTACAGGACATTTTTCAAGCTCTCGCCGCCGCTTCGTGCCGAGGCAGACAGGCTTGCAATGGTGGAAGCACTGCGCAGCGGAGCCGTCGACGTCATACACTCCGACCATGACCCACAGGACAGCGAAGTGAAGCGCCAGCCTTTCGCCGAGGCGGCGGCAGGCGCGGTAGGACTTGAAACGCTGCTCGCCGCAGCGCTTCGCCTTTACCATTCCGGGGAGGTCGATCTGCTGACCCTTTTCCGGGCTATGTCCACTCGGCCGGCCGCTCTGCTTGGGCTTGAGAGCGGGCGCCTGGCGCGCGGTGCACCAGCAGACATAGTCGTGGTGGACCTGGACTACCCGTGGGTTGTAACCGAAGCGGGCATGCGATCCCGGTCGCGAAACACCTGCTTCGAGGGTGCCCGGATGTCGGGTAAGGTCATGCGGACACTGGTGGCTGGCGAAACCGTCTACAGCGTCGACGAGATCACCGGAGTTGCGAAATGAACATCCTGATTTCATTGTTGGTCGGCTACCTGTTCGGGTCCATCCCTTTCGGGCTGCTGCTCACGCGCGCCGTCGGCATCGACATCCGGTCGGTGGGCTCCGGGAATATCGGGGCGACGAATGTTCTGCGGACCGGCAAGCGCTGGCTTGCCCTGGCCACGCTGCTGCTCGATGCGGGCAAGGGTATTGTCGCGGTTCTGCTGGCCGGACGGCTGCTTGGCACCGCAGACCCAAGCGACATCGTGCCTTTTGCCGCGGGCATCGGCGCTTTCATAGGGCATGTCTTCCCGGTTTGGCTGCGCTTCAATGGTGGCAAGGGCGTTGCGACCTACATTGGAATCCTGTTCGCGTGGCACTGGAGCGTCGGTCTGGCGTTTTGCGGCACTTGGCTGATCATTGCCTTTGCGCGGAAATACTCGTCTCTGGCAGCATTGACCGCCGCAGCAACAGCGCCACTGTTCGCCTATGGCCTGGCAGGAAGTGAAAAGAGCGGCCTCAACATGGCGGCTGCTTGTGCTCTGCTGTCGCTTTTGCTTTTCTACCGGCACTGGGGAAATATCCAGCGGCTGATCAAGGGAACAGAACCGAAGATCGGGTCGGAGAAGAGCAAGGCATAGGATCATCAGATCATGGAGCTGTCGCAAAAGCAGAAACTTGCGTGGCTCCGACTGATCCGATCCGAGAATGTCGGGCCGTCGACTTTTCGCCAGCTGATCAATCGTGAGGGGTCGGCTGAAGCCGCGCTGGAGGCATTGCCACAACTGGCGCGAAAGCTTGGCAAGACCATTCGCGTGCCCTCGATTGGCGAGGCGGAGAAGGAGTTCGAACAGGTCGAGCGTGCCGGTGGCAGGGTCGTTCTGCAGGGTGAGAAGGCGTATCCGCCTTTGCTCCAGTTTATCGGCGGCGCACCGCCGGTTCTGTCGGTCCTCGGCGGCGAAAGACTGGATTGGGCGCGCAGCATCGCACTGGTTGGCGCACGCAACGCCTCTGCGGCTGGGCTGAAGATGGCTGCCCTGCTGGCGCATGAACTGGGCGAGGCCGGCTATGCGACAATCTCGGGGCTGGCCCGTGGCGTAGACGGTGCAGTGCACAAGGCTAGCCTCAGGACCGGCACGGTTGCGGTCCTGGCTGGCGGGCTCGCCCGTGTTTACCCCGATGAACACCTGGGCCTCGCCCAGGAGATACTCGACAATGGCGGCGCCCTGCTTTCGGAGATGCCATTTTCGTGGGAACCTCGCGCAAGGGATTTTCCCCGGCGCAACCGACTGGTTTCGGGCATTTCCCAGGGCGTTGTCGTGGTCGAGGCGGCAAAGCGTTCTGGCTCGCTGATCACGGCGCAATATGCGCTCGAGCAGAACCGCGAGGTGTTCGCCGTGCCGGGGTCGCCACTCGATCCAAGAGCCGAAGGCGGAAATCACCTTATCCAGCAGGGTGCCCGACTCATCACCAATGCGCGCGACATAATCGATTCCCTGCAACAGTTCCGGCCGGGCCCGGGCGAATTTCTGGAGCCAGATTGGGTGCCGGACGATGGCTATCTGGACCAGGCCGTTCACACAACGGATGAACTGGGCCTGTTGATCAGCGCACTCAGCGTCAGCCCGGTGCATGTCGACGACATCGTGCGGGCGACCGGTCTGCGTGCATCGAAAGTGCAGGGCATGCTGCTGGAACTCGACCTCGAGGGACGCGTCGAATGGTCCAGCGGGCAGTATGTCGCCCTTATGCCATAGGCGCGTTTTCGCCTGACGCAGGGGTGGGTCGCCCACTATCGCCCCATCGCTACGTTGACACGGCGACGGCCCTTCACCATGTTGCCGGCGATTTAAGCCCAGCCGAAAGTGTGCCCGATGAAGCTTGTTATCGTTGAAAGCCCTGCAAAGGCGAAGACGATCAACTCCTACCTCGGGAAGGATTACGAGGTGCTGGCGAGCTTTGGGCACGTTCGCGACCTTCCCGCCAAAGATGGCTCCGTCCTGCCGGACGAGGACTTCGCGATGACGTGGGAGGTTGATGCCCAATCCCGCAAGCGCCTGACCGACATCGGCAACGCCCTGAAGAATGCTGACGAACTCATTCTTGCCACCGACCCGGATCGCGAAGGCGAGGCGATCAGCTGGCACGTGCTCGATGTGCTCAGGCAGAAAAAGCTGATCAAGGACAAACCGGTCAGTCGTGTCGTGTTCAACGCGATCACCAAGCAGGCCATCACCGAGGCCATGCGGCACCCCCGTGCCATCGACGAACCGCTGGTGGACGCCTATCTGGCACGCCGGGCGCTGGATTATCTGGTGGGTTTCACTCTGTCGCCGGTACTGTGGCGCAAGCTTCCGGGATCGCGCTCGGCGGGCCGGGTACAATCTGTGACCCTGCGGCTCGTCTGCGATCGTGAGGCAGAGATCGAGCGCTTTCGTGCGCAGGAATACTGGTCGGTTGGCGCGCGGCTCAATGAAAAGGGCCAGAGCTTCGAGGCGCGGCTGCTCGAAGTCGATGGCAAGCGCACGGACAAGCTGGCGGTCAAGAACGAGGCGGAAGCTGCCGCCTTGAAGGCAGCAATCGAAGCCGGGGCATTCAACGTGGCGGCGGTCGACAAGCGACCGACCAAGCGGAACCCCTACCCGCCGTTCACCACCTCGAGCCTGCAGCAGGATGCCTCGTCGCGACTCGGCTTCTCGCCTGCCCGCACCATGCAGGTAGCGCAGCGGCTGTACGAAGACGGTATCATCACCTATATGCGAACCGATGCCGTGCAGATGGCGCCGGAAGGTATCGACCAGGCGCGCCGCGCCATCGCCAAGCAATTCGGGTCGGACTACCTGCCTGAAAAGCCGCGGCTCTACCAGACGAAGGCGAAGAACGCCCAGGAGGCCCACGAGGCCATCCGACCGACTGACATGTTTCGTCATCCCTCGACCCTTTCGGGCGAAAGCGATGCCGCGCGGCTTTACGACCTGATCTGGAAGCGCACGCTTGCGAGCCAGATGCGTTCGGCGGAGATCGAGCGGACGACGGCGGATATTTCGGTGTTCGGCTCGGCGCGCAACATATTGTTGCGCGCAGTCGGATCTGTAGTCACTTTCGCTGGTTTCCTTGCGCTGTACGGCGTGGAAGCCAAGGAGGACCGCAGCGACGACGAGAACGCGGAGGACGATCGTGAACTCCCGCCGCTTGCGATCGGCGACCGGCCCAAGCTGGAAAAGGCGCTGATTGAGCAGCACTTCACCCAGCCGCCTGCGCGCTATACCGAAGCCTCGCTGATCAAGAAGATGGAAGAGCTCGGCATCGGCAGGCCATCCACATATGCCGCCACTGTGAGTGTGCTGCAGGAGCGCAGTTATGTCCGAGTGGAAAAGCGCGCGCTCATTCCCGAGGATCGCGGCCGGATCGTCACGGCATTCCTCGCCAGCTTCTTCGAGCGCTATGTCGAATATGGCTTCACGGCCAACCTCGAGGAGAAGCTCGACCTGATATCCGACGGCAAGCTCGAGTGGAAGGATGTGCTGCGCGAGTTCTGGATCGAGTTCCAACGCCATGTCGAGGAGATCAAGGACCTCCGCGTGTCGGAGGTACTCGATGCGCTCAACGACCTGCTGCAGGACCACATCTTTCCGCCGCGTGCCGATGGACGGGACGCGCGGGTGTGCCCGAGCTGCGACGGCGGCAAGCTGTCGCTGAAGCTTGGAAAGTTCGGTGCCTTCATCGGCTGCTCGAACTACCCGGACTGCAAGTACACGCTGCAGCTTTCGGATGCGGCAGCGGGTGCGGCCGGCGAAGCGCCGGCTGGCGATGGATCGCTTGGCAGCGACCCGGAAAGCGGGCTGGAAGTGTTCCTCAAATCCGGCCGCTTCGGGCCCTATATCCAGCTTGGAGACGGCCCCGAGCCAAAGCGGTCGTCGTTGCCCAAGGGCTGGACGCCCGAGCAATTGACGCTCGAAGCGGCGCTGAAGCTGCTGTCCTTGCCGCGCGACGTCGGAGCGCACCCTGAAACCGGCAAGCCCATCACGGCCGGGCTCGGCCGCTATGGACCCTTTGTGCTGCATGACGGCACCTATGCAAACCTCTCGGATATCGAGGAAGTCTTCGAAGTCGGCCTGAACCGCGCCGTCGACCTTCTGGCGCAAAAGGCAGCAGGTGGGGGGCGAAAATTTGGCCGGGGCGCCGCAGCGGTGACGGCGCTGAAGAGCTTCCCCCATGATGGCGGAGAAATCTCGGTTCGGCCGGGACGGTATGGGCCATATGTGAACCAAGGCAAGGTGAATGCCACTTTGCCCAAGGACGTGAAGCCCGAGGACGTGACGCTGGAACAGGCGCTTGCGCTGATTGCCGCCAAGGGTGGTGCTGCGCCGAGCAAGCGCACGGCCCCGAAGAAGGCAGCCGCCAAGGCCCCGGCAAAGGCAAAAGCCGCTGCCAAACCGAAGGCTCCCGCGAAGGCGAAGGCAGCGGCGGACGCTGATGCGCCGGCAAAGCCCAAGGCACCGGCCAAGCGGGCCACCAAGGCCAAGGCCGCCGCGGAGTGAATTTGACAGGGCGGGGGAGCCAAACTTCCCTGCCCTATCCTTCTTTCTCCCGGCTGCGGCGCGGGGTGAAATCTAAAGATGAACGGCGATTTCCGCATATGCCCAGATGCCCCGGTCCCTTATCGACCGGGGCATTATCTCATGGTGCGGAAGCGCGGGGATAAGTTTAGAAAAGATCGCTATTTCAGAGGGATATAGCGGACGCGGATGCCCGGCAGGCCAGCTGGCCTTGCGACCTCAAGCGATACCTGCCCTGAAAAAGCCACGCTGCGGACACGCCCGCTCCGTCTCGATGAACGCTTTCTGAACGCGGCTGCGGTCGATGGTGAGGGAGTGCCGTTCGCACCCCGGATCACGTCATGTTTCAACCCAAACGTGACGTGATGCGAACCCACTTATGGTCGCGCTGCCGAACCCGGAAAAGTGCTGCCACTCTTGCTCGAAGCGCTCCGGGTCGCATCGAAACACGCGACCCGAAATTGTCTGGTCAGACACCGATCAATCGACGTCCTGCACCTTGTCGGCAAAGCCGGTGACGCGGGCGGCGAGCGACGCTTCCATGAAATCGTCGAGATCGCCATCGAGCACGGCCGAGGTGTTGGAGGTTTCCACCCCGGTGCGCAGATCCTTGACCATCTGATAGGGCTGGAGCACGTAGGAGCGGATCTGGTGGCCCCAGCCGATATCGGTCTTGGAGGCAGCGGCGGCGTTGGCCTCGGCCTCGCGCTTCTCCAACTCCTGCTCGTAGAGCCGCGCCTTCAGCATGGCCATGGCGGTCGCCCGGTTCTTGTGCTGGCTGCGTTCGGCCTGACAGGCGACGACAATGCCCGTTGGCACGTGGGTGATACGGATGGCCGAGTCCGTCGTGTTGACGTGCTGTCCGCCGGCGCCCGAGGACCGGTAGGTATCGACCTTGAGGTCGGATTCGTTGATCTCGATATTGATGGTATCGTCGACCACAGGGTAGACCCAGGCGCTCGAGAAGCTGGTGTGGCGGCGCGCGGCGCTGTCATAGGGCGAGATGCGCACGAGGCGGTGTACGCCACTCTCGGTCTTCATCCAGCCATAGGCGTTGTGCCCTGAAATCTTGAGGGTGGCCGACTTGATGCCGGCTTCTTCACCATCGTGGATTTCCATGGTCTCGACCTTGAACTTCCGGCGCTCGGCCCAGCGCGTGTACATGCGCAGCAGCATCGAGGCCCAGTCCTGGCTTTCGGTGCCACCCGCGCCCGAATGGATTTCGAGATAGCAGTCATTGCCGTCAGCTTCGCCGGACAGCAGGGTTTCAACCTGCGCCGAGCGGGCATCCTTGAGGGTATCGCGGAGCGCATCCTCAGCGTCCTTGACGACATCGGCGTCGTTCTCGGCATCGCCGAGATCGATGAGTTCGATGTTGTCGCGCACGGAGGCTTCGAGGCGCTTCACTTGCGAGATCTGGGCGTCGAGCTCGTCGCGCTTCTGCATGAGCGGACGGGCTTTTTCCGGATCGGCCCAGAAATCGGGGTGTTCGGTTCGGGCGTTGAGGTCGTCTAGGCGAGCCTGGGCGGTATCCCAGTCAAAGATGCCTCCTCAGCAGGCTTACGACCTGCTGGATTTCGGCAACGATCTTCTCGATTTCGGCGCGCATGGGCACTCCTTCAAGGTTTGGCGCTGATTTAGTCGACGTATGCCGAGGGATCAACCCGTTCTTCCCCACCCGATGCCGTCGTGTTAGGCAACTGAGCCCAAGGGAGGCGCTGGTGCAGCATCCGAAGAACGTGACTTTCGTCTCCAGCGGGACGCCCGAGGCGGATGCCGCCGCCCAGGGTCTGCGCGATCGCTACGGCGATTGCGGCCTCGACAATGCCGACACGGTGGTGGCGCTCGGCGGCGACGGGCTGATGCTGCAGACGCTGCACCGCTGCATGGGTCGTGGCATTCCGGTCTATGGTATGAATTTCGGCAGCGTCGGGTTTCTGATGAATGACTTCAGTGCCGATGGGCTGCTGGAGCGGCTGGAGCAGACCAAACCGACGCATATATTTCCACTCGAAATGCGGGTGCGCTGCGAAGACGGCAGCGAGCACAGCGCACTGGCGCTCAACGAAGTCTCGCTGTTCCGCATGAGCTACCAGGCGGTCAAGGTCGAGATCCTGATCGACGGCAAGACGCGGCTCGAGGAACTGATCTGCGACGGGGTGCTGCTGTCGACGCCTGCCGGCTCGACCGCCTACAACCTCTCGGCCCACGGGCCCATCCTGCCCATCGACTCGCCACTCCTGGCGCTGACGCCGATCTCGCCCTTCCGACCGCGCCGGTGGCGCGGCGCGATTCTGCCCAACACTTCGGTGGTGGCGTTCCGGGCGCGGGAGTGGAACAAGCGCCCGGTGGGCGCCGTGGCCGACAATATCGAGTTCAAGCGCGTGACCGAAGTGGTCGTACGGGAGGACCGCAGCCAGCGTGTCACGCTGCTGTTCGACCCGGGTACGGGGCTTGAGGAGCGCGTGCTGAGCGAGCAGTTCAGGTATTAGGAAGTTGTCTGCCGTCTGAGCCCTCTCCCGTTCACGGGAGAGGGTGCCCGAAGGGCGGGTGAGGGGTGCACCTTGCGCTGAATTCCTCACGATGTCAGCGGTTTAGCGCAAGCGGCACCCCCCACCCGGCGCTCCGCGCCACCCTCCCCCGCAAGCAGGGGAGGGAATCCCGACTGAGGGATCTGTGGCTCTCTACGCCGCGGGCAGCAGCGCCTGATCGAGCAGCATGACAGGCGGCGCTATTGCCCGCCTTCCGGCGACTTCGACAAAGCCATCGACAACGCCGCGGGCGGCAGCCTTGGCCAGCACGATCGACTGCTGGGAGAGATACTCGAAGCTCTCCTCAAGCTCGGGCGGGATATCGCCGTCATAGCGGTGAATGAGATCGTCACACATCGACATCACGACGTAGTGGCGCACGCTGACATCATCGAGCGGTCCGGCGTCGCGGGCAGCCAGGATGAAGCGGACAAACAGGCTGCGGATCGCGTCGTCGAGCCCGACCCGTGCAAGTAGCGCCTCGAGCGCCGCAACGCCGCCGGTATCGATGATGTTATCGACCTTGCGCCGCGACATTTCGGCCAAGGCAGCCAGGCAGCTCGAAAAGAACAGGAAATGCCCGGACACGATGGCCTTGAGCAGGACGCGCGGCGTGACGACCTCGCTGTCGAGCAGGGTCTCGGCATAATCCTGCCGCCCTGCCCCGGCTTCGCGCTCGCCGATCTGGGTGATGGCGAGTTCGGTGGCGTCGCCGATGAGGCGGGTGAGCCGGTCGGGCTGGATCGATCCCCGCACGAGGCGCAGGTTACGAAGGCTTTCGGCGACAGCTGCGACGAGATGAATGCGCGCTGCGGCTGGCAGGTCCGGACGATCGAGCAGCAGCCCCCTCAATTCGACATCGGCGCGCGCCGGCCCGACGGCCAGCGCCTCCAGCGTCTCAGGCGGCACGACGAGGTCGCGTCGCGAAATCAGCGCCCGGGTTATGGCGGAATTGTCGCGCGCGACGATGAACTTCACCAGTTCGGGCCCCAGATGCGTACGTGCGCCGAGTGCCGCCAGCATTTCGGGATCGGCACGGAGGACGAGGCGCTTCAGATCGGCATCGACCAGTACCGGGGAGAATTGCGCTACGGCCCGGGCGATGACCGGAACGTCGCCGAGCAGTGCCAGCATGATTGGCCGCGGCGCCTCGCTGGCATGGAGCAAGCCATAGGCCAGCGCGCCACGTACCCGTGGCGAGGGATCGTCAAGGAACTCCACCAAAGCCGAGTAGAGGGCCGCGTGTTCGTCGGCCGGACCCACATGTCCGAGAAAGGCCCGGGCCGCCATATGCGCCGCACGCCCCCGCTCCTCGCTGTCGGTGGAATGGCAAAGCCAAACAAACTCTTCGTACGGAATCAACCGCTCTCTCCGCTCCTGCGAGCCCGTGAGAGAGTAAAGCGGCAAGACTTTAAGGAAGGGTTCACCATGTGCCCAAGATCATTTCACGTTCCGGTTGAAACGCCGAAATGATCTAAACCCTTGTTTTGTCGCGCTTTCGAGGCGGGAAAGTCATGCAGCTTTCCCTGAGAGCGCCCTTGGGCGCGGTTGACCCCTCAGTCGCCATTGGCGCCTGGTATCGGGGCCTCGCCTTGCCCATAAAGGCTATCGAACAGCCCGGCTCCAGCCGCCTCGGTTGCCGGCGACAACAGGGTGCGCCCCGGTATGCTGGCCTCATTGGAGAACAGCGAGGCGAAGCTCAGGTCGGAAGGACCAAACCGCGACGGGACCGCGTCCGCCTGCCATTTCGTGCTGCCAGAATCAGCGAGCTGCTGGGCAAGGAACGTACTGTTTGTCTCTGGCGTCAGACTTGCCTGCTGCGCGGTCAGCACCTTGTAGACCTCGCGCACGGAACGGGGCGCCCCATCGCGATAGAAGATGGTCGGGTTCGCCTTGGCCTGGCGCGGAAACAGCGCCGCTGCGCTCTGGTCGGGGTCGGCAAGCCCAGCGCGAAAGAGCTTTTCAGCCCCCTGCGCGCCGAGGAAATGCGCGATGTAGAGCTCGCCCGGGCTCGGCATGCGGCCGAATTTCGACTGCAGATAGGCGCCGTTGTCGGCGGTGAATGCTGCGGCGAGATCGGCCGAGACCTGAGGATCCTCGCGCAGCTTGAGGATGGCGGCGCGGGTCTCCGGATCGGCGACGGAGTAATCGCCATCGGCAGAAACGCTGATCGCGTCGGCATAGGCCTGGTAGCCGAGCCGTGGCCCCTCCTGCTTCATGACCCGAAGCCACGTCGAATCAAGGAATTGGAAAAGACCCGTGGCGCTTGAGGACCGGGCCTTGGCGGCAGGGTTGAGGCTGCTCTCCCGTGCGGCGGTCTGCAGGAGATAGTCGAAATCGACCGCGCTCTTCGCCCCTGCCTGATCAATGGCATAGGCAAGAGGCTGCGGCACCGAAATCGGCTTTACCCCACTCATCGCGTCGACCGGCTGTTAACGTTCGCTTAAGACATGCGCCGAGAAGGTTAAGGATTGGTTACCCGAAATAGGTGACCACATCGGCGAGTGCCGGCCGATCGCGATCCTCGACCTGTGCGGTGGGCGTGCCAATGTGGATGAAGCCGACGAAATGCTCGCCGCCGCGGGCGCCGAGAAGCTGCTGGGCGCGCGGATCGGTGCCATACCAGCGGTTGGTCCAGCTGCCGGCAAAGCCGAAGGCGTAGGCGGCATGCAAGAGGTTGAAGCAGACATTGCCGGCCGAGAGCAACTGCTCCTCGTAGGGCGCCTTGGGGTTGGGCTTGGGCGAGACGAGCACGCCCACGGTCACCGGCGCGGGGAGGAACTGGTTGCGCTCGATTTCGAGGCCGGCCGCGTCGAGCTCCGGCCGAATCTGCTGCGCCAGACCAGCGATCAGTTCACCGGCTCTCCGACGCGCGTCGCCGTGGAAGACCACCAGCCGCCAGGGGGCAAACTTGCCGTGATCGGGCACCCGCGTTGCGATAGCGAGGATATCGCGCAACTCGTCATCGGTCGGGCCCGGATCCTTGAGAAAGCCGATACCGACGGAGCGGCGGGTTTTCAGGTGGGTGACGAGAGCGGTGTTGACGGCCATTTGCGACTCCTTGCGGCGGCGGGACGGTTATGACACAGCTTTTCCCCAATCCAAGAGTAGGCGTGCGGATGAGTGCATCGGAGCCCGGACTTTGGGTGATCGCGTGAAGCGCAAGCCGTTCATTTCTGCCCTGCTGGCCGCCCTCGTGCTGGTTGCGCCCACATTGGTGGTAGCGGAAGATCCGCCGGTGCCGTTGCCGCGCCGCGCCGAGCGCATGCCGGCAGGCACCGAGGCGACCCCGGCAGTGCCGCAGGTGAGTGCAACGACCCCTGCCGCAGCCCAAACCACTGCCGTCGAAGCGGCGGCACAGGTTGCCCAGCCCGTGGGCAAGCCGCAGGAAGTGACGCTGGTCGCCAAGGTGACCGAGGACGGCCAGGATATTCCCGACGGATTGACCTGGCGGGTCTTCGAGACCCGAACCGATGCCTCTGGCGAATTGGCGCTCGCCGGCAAGAGCGAGGACGCGAAGGCGTCGTTTGAACTGGTACCGGGCAGCTATGTGGTGCATGTCGCCTATGGCAGCGCCCAGACGACTGAGACCATTACGGTTTCGGATGGAAGCAATAGCAAGGAACTGGTCCTCGACGCTGGCGCGATCCGCCTCAACGCGGCCGTGACGGGCGATGTGCCAATCCCCATCAACCTGCTGCGCTTCGATATATTCTCGGGGTCGACGGATGCCGACAGGCAGCCGGTCGCGCAGAGCCTGGGGCCCAATGACGTGGTGACGCTGAACGCCGGCACTTATCACGTCGTGTCGTATTTCGGCGACGTCAACGCGGTTGTCCGCGCCGACTTGCGCGTCGAACCGGGCCAGATGACCGACGCGACGCTGTATCACAAGGCCGCGCAGGTCTCGTTCAAGCTGGTGAGCGAGGTAGGCGGCGAAGCGATTGCCGATATCGACTGGACCGTGAAGACGGGCGATGGCGAGCAGATTTTCGCCGCGACCGGAGCATTTCCGGCTGCGGTCCTCGGTGAAGGCGAGTACGAGGTTTTCGCCAAGCGCGGAGACCAGGTCTATAACCGCGCCTTCCAGGTGCAGGCCGGGCCGGCCAAGGAGATCGAAGTTCTGACGACGGTCTATAGTGCAGCGGGCACCTGAGCACGAGCAGAGCTATAGATCCGGCGACTGGTGGCCGCCTGAGCCAAAATGAGGTCGTTGCGGGAACCACACGGAGGTCGTGAAAACTTGCAGGTTCGGATTAACGCTCCGGCAAGTTGCGGCTGTGACCTTGCAGCCATTGGTTGCGGCAGGATCAGGCTTCATGGATATTCGATTGGAGAAGCGGCTTTCTCCGCGACGTAACGTCATCATTCCCGCTGTGATCGTGTTCGAGGGTGGCCGAACACGCGTGCACTGCACGATCCGCAATGTTTCCGAAAGCGGCGCCAAGCTGGACGTGACCTCGGTGGTCAGCATTCCGCGGACCTTCGACCTTCTGGTCGAGAAAATCGCTCCGCAACCCTGCTTCGTCGTGTGGCGCAGCCTCAAGGAACTGGGTGTGCAGTTCGTCACGCCGTGAAGCACGGGCACTCGCGCGGCGTATTCCCCACGCGGGTTGAGTGCTTTGGTTCCGATCCATTCAAGCGTGATCCTGTGGCGCCAAACCCATGCCGACCCGATGAGCTCGGGGGAGGATATGCATAAAAGACCACACGCCACCCGCGCGCGTTGCTTGTCGCCGGGGGGGAAGGTCATCCCTATCCCCAACGCGTGCGGGCCGGCCTCAGCTATCAGGGGCACGCGACATGCGTCGCCCCGGGCGCACAATCGGAACCGGTGATGCACCTGACGGCCGAGACGCTGATCGTCATCGAGGACGGGACGCTCGAGATGATGATCAACGGCGCGGAGATGTCGCTCGCCGGCGGCCAAGTCGCGCGGGTGGCACCCGGTCAGTTCTTCGCATGGCGGAACAACGACCGGCGGACGGCGCATTTTTTGGTCAAGACAGCGGCGCCGGCACAGCACTGCACCGCGTGCCGGGTGACGTTCAGTATCGCGGCAGCGTGAGGGCGACCATAACCTGCTAGAATAGCGACTGGGGCACCCCCCGCCCTTCGGGCCATAGCCCGCAGGCATAGCCTGACGGGCGTTCTTCGCTGCAAAGCTCCACCGGAGCTTTGCAAGGGCGCTCAGAACTCCCCCGTAAACGGGAGAGGGAAAGTCGTGGCACCACAGTGGCTTAGCCGGGGCTCTTACGCCGCGGCCTGGGCGGCGCGCTTCAGGTCGGGCGGCACGGCCTCGGACATGATCTCGACGATCGCCGCGTTGGCATCCTTGACCGACTGGCCCTCGGTACCGAGACGGCGGACCGAGACGGTGCCCTCTTCAGCCTCGCGCTTGCCGACCACGAACATCAGCGGGATCTTCTGCACCGAGTGCTCGCGCACCTTGTAGTTGATCTTCTCGTTGCGGGTGTCGAGTTCGGCGCGGATGCCACCGGCCGTGAGGCGCGCAACCAGTTTTTTCGCGTAGTCATCGGCTTCCGAGACGATAGTGGCGACGACGACCTGGGTCGGGGCGAGCCAGAGCGGCATCTTGCCGGCATAGTGCTCGATCATCATGCCGATGAAGCGCTCGAGCGACCCGAGAATGGCGCGATGCAGCATGACCGCGAACTTGCGGCTGCCGTCCTCGGACACATAGGTCGCGCCAAGGCGCTCGGGCAGCACGTAATCGAGCTGCAGCGTGCCGACCTGCCACGAGCGGCCGATGGCATCCTTCAGGTGGAATTCGAGCTTGGGCGCGTAGAAGGCGCCATCGCCATGGGCGATCTCGAACTTGTAGCCGGTGGCGAGCAGCGCATCGCCGAGGGCCTTTTCGGCCGCATCCCAGCGCTCGATGGTGCCGCCGAACTTCTCCGGCCGCGTCGCGAGCTTGATGACGACGTTTTCGAAGCCCATGTCCTCGTAGACCGAATAGAGCAGATGCACGAAACGCTCGGTTTCGGCCTGGATCTGCTCCTCGGTGCAGAAGATATGCGCGTCATCCTGCGTCATCTGCCGAACGCGGAGCAGGCCATGCAGCGCACCATGTGCCTCGTTGCGGTGGCAGCAGCCGAACTCGGCCATGCGCAGCGGCAGATCGCGATAGGACTTGATGCCCTGGTTGAAGATCTGGATATGCGCCGGGCAGTTCATCGGCTTCAAGGCCATGAGTTCGCCTTCGCCAGACAGCACCGGGCCCTCGTCCTCGGTGCTGGGCACCTCGTCGGGGACGACGAACATGTTCTCGCGGTATTTGCCCCAGTGGCCCGAGGCCTCCCAGAACTTCGAGGACATGAGCTGCGGCGTCTTCACTTCCTGATAGCCGTTGGCGTTGACGCGCCGGCGGATATAGGCCTCCATCTGGTTGTAGATGGTGAAGCCGCGCGGGTGCCAGAACACCGAGCCCTGTGCCTCATCCTGCAGGTGGAAGAGATCGAGCTCCTTGCCGAGCTTGCGATGGTCGCGCTTTTCGGCCTCGGCGATCATCGTCAGATAATCGTCGAGTTCCTTCTGGGTGGCGAAGGCCGTGCCATAGAGGCGGCTGAGCACCGGGTTACGGCTGTCGCCGCGCCAATAGGCGCCCGCCACCTTGGTGAGCTTGAAGGCCGTGCCGACATCCTTGGTGGAGCGCATATGCGGCCCACGGCAAAGATCGAACCACTGGCCCTGCTTGTAGATCTTGATCGACTGGTCGGCCGGGATAGCGTCGACGAGCTCGACCTTGAACTCTTCGCCCTTGGCGGCAAAGACGCGCTTCGCCTCGTCGCGGCTCCAGACTTCCTTGGTGAACAGGGCGCCGCGAGCGACGATCTCGGCCATCTTCTTTTCGATTACGGCGAAATCATCCTCCGAGAAGGGCGTGTCGCGCTTGAAATCGTAATAGAAGCCGTTCTCGATGACCGGGCCGATAGTGACCTGCGTCGTGGGCCAAAGCTCCTGCACCGCCTCGGCGAGGATGTGCGCGGCATCGTGCCGGATCAGGCCCAGGCCATCGGCGCTGTCGCGCATGACGAACTCGATGGCGCCATCGGCGTCGAGGACGTCGGAGAGGTCGGACAGCACGCCGTTCCACTTCATCGCCACGGTCTTTTTCGCGAGCGAGGGCGAGATGGATTCGACCACGGTAGTCCCGGTGGTGCCGATCGCGTATTCGCGAATTGCACCGTCAGGGAACGTTACCTTGATCATTTTCATCTCCAAAGGATTGGCCGTACGCAGGCACCATTGCCGGGGCACGGCAAGCGCGCGTGTCTAGCACCTAAGGGCAGGCATTCCAAGGTGGACGGATGTGGGCGGGTGGATAGGATCCATTGGAGCACTTTATGCAGCGCCCAAGGCTCAACCCACCCGTAGCCCGCAGGCATAGCCTGACGGGCGTTCTTCGCCGCTAAGCTCCACTGTTGTTTAACGACGGGTATTGCACTTGACGGGATTATCCGGGATGGCGCGGGCACGGCGAAAAACATCAGGTAGCGCAACGGGATAGACGTGGGATCACGGCGAGCCAGGCGGTATCGGATTTCACGCCGGGTTTTGCACCAAACACCAAAACGCGCCGGGCCTGTCGAGGCACTCTCCGCCAGCTGTCGAGCACCCGTCAAGCCCGAGGCCCGAACCGTCAAACCCGCAGTCAACAAGGGGTTTCGACGAATGAGCCGCCACCCGCCGACCTCGCCGCGTCGCGGCTTCGACAGGGTGGCAACCAAAACTTTCGTGGAACTCAGTTCTTTTTGGTACCGAGAATCCAGAAACACATGTCGCGTCAAGACGTTACGCCACAAATACAGCAAGCAGACCACGCCGCCCACTTGGAACTATCAAACCCGCAAACGTGCGGGTTTGATCCTTTCACCAAGCGCAAGCTTTACGAACGCCGTCGATGGCGCTCTCCAGCCCGGTGATATCGAATTCGACGGTCACGGCGCTCGAGTTTACAGGCACCGCCCGCACGATCAAACGATGACCGCCGAGCAAAGACTTAATCGCAGGGATCGAGCTGCCCCCCCGCCAAAGACCCAGAGCTTTGTTGTCAGTCGAGGCGTCCATCGCAAAATCCACTGCGGGCTTGTCGTCTACCCTGAGAGTGACCGGTCCGTAGTACCGAGTATCGGACATGAAGTCGCCGTCGAAGTCGATCAGCATGGCCGTGACATTCTCCATGCAGCGCACGTACAAGATCGGCTGTCGCTTTGCGCCATAGTCGTCGTCGTACGGCTGGAGCGCCACCGTGCTCAAGAAAACCGACTTGCTATCGTCGATCCGCGATACGTCCTCACGGACCCTCCATGCTGACACCGGCGGCGTCGTAGACGGCTCCTCAGCGTTCGTCTTGAAAAGAAAAATCCCGTCGTAACAAACCAACCGATGAGCGCTATCGGAGATGGTGGCGCACTGCTCCCCAGTAGACTGGGCCAGCGCTTCGGTCGCCCCACCTGCAGCTGGTGCGCAAGCCATAGCCAATAGTGCAACCCACCTCATCATCATCACCTCAAGAAATGACTGAACCAACGGACCTTGTAGAAGTCGGGCGCTTCGTGCGCCTCGACGCGCTCGGGCGGGTAGGCAGGGTTCTCCGAGATGAGCTGCACGGCGTTGCGCAGCACCTGTACCCACTTCACCTGGACGCTTTCGGGCCTGACGACGACATATAGATCGCCGCTCTTCGGCTTGCTCTTGGCCTTATCGACGATGATGAAATCGCCGTCGAAAAGAATGGGCTCCTGGCTATCGCCGCGCACCTCGAGCACGGACACCTGCCCCGGCCTCAGACCATGCCGGCGCAGCCACTTCGCGCTGAAGGGCACTGGATCAACCGGCTCTGCCACGCCCATTGCGCCACCCCCGGCACTTACCTGCAGATCGAAGTGATCGAGGAAGGCAGCATCTTGAGGGGTAGCAGCTTGCTCAGGCGATCGCGGCGGCCCGATGTAAAATTCCAGCCCCAGAGCCCGGCACATTTCCGCCAGGCGATCGACCGATGGGGAGCTGCCGCGCCGGATGCCTTGGAACGCCGATGTATCGGCACGACCAAACGCGGCCTCGGACACTGCAGCCTGTGAGAGCCCCAGTTCCCGACGGCGATCCTCGAGCATCCGATAGAGCGCGTCCGTTTCCATGGAAGTGCATATATGCACCATTCAAACGCCCGGAATAGTGCGCGTTTTGATGCAAATGGCGAAAGTGTAAATTTCCATTGACCGGAGCGGTGATCCGGCTTTATGGTGGAAATATGCACTCCTCCGATTTGATCACCCTCTCCGACCTTTACGCGCTCCATCAGAAGCGGAGCCCGGCGACCATTTCCAATCGGATCGTCGGACACGCGCGACTGTTCTCCCGCCTAAAGCAGGGGCACGGCACGACCATCAAAACCTATCAGCTCGCTTTGAGCTGGTTCGACCGCAACTGGCCCGAAGGCCTGCAGTGGCCGGATGGCATTGCCCGGCCGAGCGCCTCGCGCAGGAGCGCCGCATAATGGCTCCGCGCAAGACGCCCTTCACCATCGCGCTCGCCGATATCGATACGAGCAACCGCGTCCAGCCGCTGGACGAGGCGCAGGCCCAGGAAATCGCCGCGTCGTTTGTGGCGCATGGGCAGCTGATCAACAGGATCGGCCTCAGGCATACGCCGAACGGCGAGAAGAAGTGGGTGCTGGTGCATGGCCGGCATCGGCTCCGCGCGCTCGAAATCGCCGGGGTTGAGCAGCTCGCCGAGGGTGTACATTTCGACAAGCTGTCGGTCGACCCTGAGCAGGCACGGCTCCTCGAGATCGAGGAGAACATGGCCCGCACCGACGTCTCGCCGTTCGGGCGGGCTGTCATGTTGGTCGCCTATCGGGATGCGATCGGTGCAGGCCAGCGGGGCGGCGATCGAAAGAGCGAAGCCTTCCAACGGCTAGATCAACTGGAGACGAGTTTCTCGGCGCATGCCATGCGCGTGTTCGACCTGTCATCCGACCAGGTCGAGCGGCTCATCCGCATCGGCACCGTGCTGACCAAGCCGGAAGGCCTCGCCGAGCGGCTGCATTTTTCGAAGATCGCCCGCAACCAGAGCCAGCTGCTCAAGCTCTCGGCGCTGCCCGAGGAGCAACTGGAGCGCGCCGCCGCCGCCTTCGATGCGGCCAAGGGCGACTTCTTCAACATGATGTCGATCCTCAATTCGACACCCGACCAGCAGAGCGACCTGCTCGCCAAGATCGCGGGCGGCGCGACGCTCGGCGACGTGCTCGCCACGAACAGCGCGCCGGCCAAGCCTCCCGCCTATGACCATTGGCAGCAGGCGGTGAGCGCCTATAGCCAGCTTGATTTCAAGGGCCGGGTGAGCGCCACGGTCGAGCATTTCAAGCAGGACGAGAAGGCCGTCCGCGAGGCGTTCAAGAGCCTCGGCTACCAGATCGTGAAGGTGCAGAAGTGATCCGCACCCTCGCGCTCATCCTCTCGCTCCTGGTCTTCGTCTCGGTCGCCTTCTATGTCCTGGGCGACGACGGCATGGCGACCTGCCAGATCAACCACAGCTTCGGGGTGTGCCATGACGCACTCCACTGAGTGGTTCAGCCTACAGCAGGCGGCAGATGTCGGTGACCTGACCATGCCAGCAACGGTGCGCGGGTGGCAGAAGATCGCCGATGCCGAAGGCTGGCGAAATGCCACCGACCGCGCCCGTCGCGACGGCAAGGGCTGGGTCTATCACCTGAGCCTGTTTCCGCTCTCGACGCAGGTGCGGCTGCTGCTCGCCGCCCGCCCTGCAGCAGAGGTCGCGGCGCCCGAGCGCTCGCCCTTGTGGCAGCGCTATGACGCGCTGCCGGATCACCACAAGCAGGCCTGTGCCGGGCGGCTCAAGGCCGTGACGGCAGCGCGACAGCTGATGGACACCGGCATGACGCTGGTCGCCGCGGCGGCGATTGCGGCTGCAGAGGCGGGCGTGTCGGTGTCGACGCTGCGCAATTGGCTGAAGGCGGTGAAGTCGCACAACCGGGCCGACTGGCTCGCCGCGCTGGCGCCCGAATACAAGGCCACCGCCAGCTTCGCCGAGTGCCACCCAGAGGCATGGGCCGCGCTGAAGTCGGACTACCTCCGGGCTGCGAAGCCGAAGTTCTCGACCTGCTATCGGCGGATGGCGGACGTTGCGGCGAAGCGCGGCTGGGCGCCAATCCCGAGCGAGATGGCGCTTCGTCGACGCCTCGCCGCAGAGGTGCCTCAAGCGGTGATCACCCTCGCCCGCGATGGCGCCGACAAGATGAAGGCGATCTATCCGGCGCAGCGCCGCACAAAGCGCAAGCTCCGGGCCATGAGCCTCGTCAATATCGACGGGCACCGCTTCGACGTGTTCGTGAAGAAGCCCGGTGGCGTGCCGTTCCGGCCGATGCTGGTGGGCATCCAGGACATCTATTCGGGCAAGTTCGTCGGCTGGCGTCTCGACGAGACCGAGAGCCGGATCGCCGTGCGCCTCGCCATCGGCGACATGGTCGAGAAGTACGGCATCCCCGACGAGATGATCCTCGACAATGGCCGCGCCTTCGCGAGCAAATGGATCACGGGCGGCACGGCCACGCGCTTCCGGTTCAAGGTTCGCGACGATGAACCCGATGGGCTCCTCACCCAGCTCGGCGTCAAAATCCACTGGGCAACGCCCTATCATGGGCAGGCCAAGCCGATCGAGCGCGCCTGGCAGGACTTCTGCGAGAACATCGCGCGGCACCCGTTCTGCGCCGGTGCCTATACCGGCCCGAACCCGATGGCGAAGCCCGAGGACTACGGCACGCGCGCCATCGCCTGGGATGCGTTCAAGGCCTTCGTCGACGGCATGATCGCCGAACATAATGCGCGCACCGGGCGGCGCAGCGAGACCGCCCAGGGGCAGAGCTTCGACCAGGTGTTTGCGGCATCGCTCGCCGACCCGATGACGATTGTCCGGTGGCCGACCACCGAGCAGCGCGACCTGTGGCTGCTGATGGCTGAGGAGATCACGGCGCAGCGCGGCAGCGGGGAAATCCACCTGCTCGGCAACCGGTACTGGACGCCGGGGCTCGTCGCGCTCGCGGGGCGGAAGGTGCATGTGCGCTTCGACCCCGACGATCTTACCCGCGACATCAAGGTCTATGACCGCAAGGGCGGGTTCCTGATGTCGGCCTCCGCCCTCGGCGATGTCGATTTCCTCGACGCCGATGCGGCGCACCGCACGGCTCGCCTGAGGAGCGAATACGTCAAGACGCAGAAGAAGCTCCGCGACCTGCACGTCACCATGAAACCCGACCAGCTGGGCGAACTCTATGCGCCCACGCTGCAGGCGCCGACCGCGCCGCAGAAGCCTGCCGTCACGCGGCTCGCTACCGGCGCACCCAAGGCCAAGCCCAGCGACTGGACCCCAGACCATGAGGACGGCTTCGGCGCCGTCGTCGACATGATTTCGCAGCGCAACGCGAGACGTAGCGCCTAGCGGAAAACGAAACCCACCGGCGCGGGCAAGGCGCCGGTGGGCTCAAGACTGAACACTAGAACAGAAGGACACCTAGATGAGCAGTACAAATCTGGCAAGCGGGCCAGGCCGAAGTGCAGAGGATATGCGCCGTCGTGCCGAGCTGGTCGCCGAAGTTGACCGGCTGATGACCGAGAAAGCCTGGAGCAAGGCCGAAGTCGCGCGCCGTTCAGGCGTCGGCCATGGCACTTTCAACCAGTGGTTCACCGGCAATTATGCGGGCCGGTACGACACTGTGAACGAGAAGATGGCGACGTGGCTCGGCAATGTCGACCAGGTCGAAGAGGTCGCGGCGAGCGTGCCGGTCGGCCCGACTTACCTGCCGCTCGGCTTCTCGACCGCCGTCGAGCGCACCCTGTCGATCGCCCAGATCATGGGCACCGTGGTGATGGTGACGGCTGAGGCCGGCATCGGCAAGACGACGGCCGCCGAGGAGTATGTGCGGACGCGGGCGAACTCGTACCTGGTGACGATCTCGCCCGGCACCCGCACCATCCACAACATGCTGGCGGAGATTGCCCGCAAGCTCGGCGTCGAAGAGCTCAACGCCGGCAAGCTGGTGTCGGCGATCGCGCGGCGCCTGCAGCGCACCGGCGACGGCACGCTGCTCATCGTCGATGAGGCGCAGAACCTCTCCGACGATGCCATCAACCAGCTGCGTTATTTTTCGGACGCGAAGGAGTGCCGTTGCGGCATCGCCATCCTCGGCAACAGCGCCGCCTACCAGCGCTTCGCGACCTGGGGGAAAGGCGAGAAATACGGGCAGCTCGCCCGCCGCATTTTCAAGCGGCTCAGGGCAGAGCGCCCAAGCGAGGACGATCTCGCCGCCTTCATCGCCGGCTGGGGCATCGAAGCGCCCGACCAGGTGCAGTTCCTCACGGGCGTCGGCATGAAGCCGGGTGCCCTCGGGCAGGTCGACATGACGATCAAGCTCGCTCGCATGGTAGCGCAGGGACAGGGCCGCGAGCTCACCCTCGGCGACCTCCGCGCCGCATGGTCGAACCGCGATGTGGAGCTCGTCTGATGATGGTCGAGCGTCCGAACGTATCCGATGCGATCGAGGGTCTGATCCAGGTGGCGGAAGCCAGCGGCGACACCGGCATGGTGATGACGCGGAAGAATGTCGCCACCTATATCGCCGGGCTCAAGGTGATCCGCGACGAGGCGAAGCACCTGGAGAACCTCGTCGACAAGACGGAGTGGAACCGCCGCGCGGCGGGCGATGCCAAGCGCAACCGCCGTGCCGAACTCGAGGCGACGATCGCCGACGGCAAGGTCTCGATCCTGCCCGTGGTGCCGCGCGGGACTGCGGTCCGGCGCGAGCCGGAAGGCGGTGCGGCATGACGATCGTCACTGTGAAGCCGGGCACGGAAGAAGCTTTCGACCTGGTTGCCAAGATGGTGACCAGCAGCAACCCGCGCCAGCAATGCATGGGCCGCGCGATCGCCTCTGGGATCCACCAGCTCATGGAAAAGTGGATGGTCGAAGAGGTGAGCAGGGGCACTGACCCGGTCGACCTTTCTGCCGTCGTCGCCGAACTCGGCATCCAACTCTACGCGGGCGTGATCGTCAGCCTGTTTGACGCTGAGGGTTTTGGTCCGGCAGCGCAGGCCTATCTGAACGACGTATCCAACCGGATACTGCCGTTCATGCAGGCCGCGCAGGAGTATCGCAAGGCTGCGGGGATCGACCCATGAGCGGCGTCCATATCCAGCTGCAGATCGACGAACTCAACCGCGAACTCGGCATGCGGGCGGGCGTTTACCCCAAGCTCGTCTCGCAAGGGAAGCTGCGCCAGGCGGAGGCCAACGAGGCCAATGCCCGGCTGCGTGCGGCGATCGACACCCTCACCTGGTGCCGCGACAACCGCGACCTCATCGCCGAGGTCAAGCGGAAGCGCGACACCCCGGTGGGCGGCGGCGAAGGCGGTGCGGCATGAGCACCCCCGCCATTCCGCCGATCCCTGTGAATGTGCTCGCGGTCGCGCAGCGTATCCTCAACACCCCGACAGGCATGGAGGAAACGACCGAGGTCGAACTCGTCGCGCTCGCCTGCTTCGTTCTCACAAAGAACGACCTGCCGGAACGCTGGCCCGAGTGGCCGCTCTATGGGCGGGCGATCAAGGGCACAGTCGCGGCGCGGCTTGCCCAGGTGATAGCCGCCCATGCCGCACTCTCCGAGACCCGCGCGGCGGTGATCGCCGCGCCGATCAACGACGACGTCCTGACCCGGCTCCTGGCCGATAGGGTCGATCAGTTCAACGCGGCTTTCGAAGACCTCAAGACACGTTTCAACCAGGAGTTCCCCAACAATGGAAACCGCTAAGACGGCGTTCACGCCCGCACCCATTCCGACCGGCATCATCGAAGTGGCCGGCAACCCATGCATGATGGACGGCCGCGGCGGCTACATGCCGGTGGCGCTGATCAAGCCCGCCGACAAGCTGCAGGACGAGACGGTGCGAAAGATCATGGGCTTTGCCGTCGCCGCGAGCGAGCAGCTCGAGCGCTTCAAGGCGCACTGCATGGCCGACCTCGACAGCCTCGATCAACTGCTCGAGCAGGAATACGGGCTCGTGAAGCGGGGCAACCAGGGCAAGGGCAACCGCACCTACATGACCGTCGATACCCTGTTCAAGGTGACGGTGCAGATGGCCGACTATATCGACTTCGGCCCGCAGCTGCAGATCGCCAAGGGCCTGCTCGACGAGTGCCTGAACGAGTGGTCGGCCGATGCCCGCCCCGAGGTGAAGGCGATCATCACCCGCGCCTTCAACACCGACAAGGAAGGCAAGATCAACCGCTCGGAAATCTTCATGCTGCTGCGCCTCGAGATCGAGGACGAACGCTGGCAGCGGGCCATGGCGGCGATCCGCGATGCGATGCGGGTGGTCGGGCGGAAGGAGTATGTGCGGTTCGCGCGGCGCGCCTCGTTCCAGGACGATTGGCAGACCGTCACCATCGACCTCGCTCGGGCGTGAGGGGGCGGCGATGCCACGCATCCGGATCACGGAAGCCGAGCGGGCCAAGCTCCTCGCCGCCCAGGAGGCGGTGAAGAAGACCCGCGCTGCCCACACCCACGCGATCAATGAGCTGGCCTCGATCGACGAACATATCAAGGCCAAGCGGAAGCGGCTCAGGCTGCTGCGGCAGGCCGGCCGTGACGCGCGGCGCGCTGCCGAGCGGGCGGTCATGAGGTGAAGAAGCGGCGGCGTTTCAGCGACGGGTTCCTGGAGCCAATCCTCTGGGGGCTGAGCGAAAGCTACACCGTCGATGAGATCGCCGCAGGCCTCGAGCTCGACCGCGAAACAGTCGTCGCTGCCGTGCTCGAGGTCACAACGCTCAAGCCAGTCCGCGTCACTAATGCGGGCCTCACCATCCGGGCGCGGGATCCGCACCCGGTCAACGTTCACCGCCACGACTGGGCCTACAGCAATTGGGTGCGCTCACGGCGCGCCGCCACGGAAGCACTGGACCAGATGGACCAGGCCGGACTTCGGAGGCAGATGAAATGAGCAGATCGATAGCGGCGATGCATGTCGCCAAGAAGGAACTGGGTCTCGACGACGCGACCTATCGGGCGACCCTCGCCCAGGTGACGGGGAAGTCGAGCTCAGCGGAGATGACCGAGCCCGAGCGGCAGAAGGTGCTGGAGCACTTCCGTTCAAAGGGTTTCAAAGGAGGGTCGAAAGGTTCTCGAAAACCCCTTGAAGGGGCCTATGCCGGCAAGCTGCAGGCGCTCTGGATCGCGGGCTACAATCTTGGCCTGGTCCGCGATCGCGATGACCGCGCGCTCCTCGCTTTCGTCAAGCGGCAGACCGGGCTCGACCATGTCCGGTTCCTCCGCCATGCACAGGACGCGACCAAGGCGATCGAGGGGCTGAAGGGCTGGCTCGAGCGGTCGGGTGGCGTCGACTGGAAAGAGCACGAGGACCCGGCAGACTGTGTGCTGGCCGCACAGGTGCGGATGCTCAGGCAAGCATCAGGCGACGGCGCTGTCGATGCGACCCTCGAATGTGCAGTGGGCCGGGCGATCGCGCCGATCGAGATGATGAACCGTCTCGGCGAGAAAATCCGGGCGCTGCCCAGGGCAAAGTGAAGATGCGCCCCGAACACATCGTCCGCACCGAGCGCGACATGCTGGTCGGGCTCCTGTCCGACGCACCCCGCTCTCGTCCCGAGCTGCAGCGCCGGCTCAGGCGGGTGACCGCGGAACTGCTTTCCATCGAACTCCACCGGCCGCTCCCCAAGGTGCCAGAGCACCCCGAGGTGGAAGGCCATGAACTGAGGCATTGGCAGAAATGAAGACACGCGAAGTTCGCCTGCACGTTACCGACCATGCCGTGCTGCGCTACCTGGAACAGAAGTTCGGGATCGATGTCCCGGCCGTGCGCCGTCACCTGGGCGGCATGGCGATGAGCGCCGCCGAGCTCGGCGCCGTCGCCGTGAAGACGGACGGGGTGCGGCTGCATCTCGAGGACGCGGCGCAGACCAACGGCCGCACAACGGTCGAGGTGGTCAACTGCGACCGCCCGCAGCGGCCGCGCGATCGCGCCCTACCGGAGATGCGCGATGACTAAGGCCAAGCGCCTGCCGGCCGCGCATATCTCCGCCTATGTGGACGTGATCGGCACGGAGCGGGCGCTCGCGCTGTTCCTCGCGCTCGGTGGATCACAGATCTACCTGTCGGTCGGATCGGGCGACAGGAGCCTGGCGGCCAAGACGATCGGCGCCGACAATGTCGAGCGGCTTGCAGCGGCGATGGGCTACGGGTACATCAAGGTGCCGCTGGCTCGGGAATGGATCGCCGAAACGCTTCGCGATGCCGGCAAGAGCTATAACGAGATTGCCCGCGTCGTTCGGGCCGACGTCGCCACCGTCCGCAAGTGGCTTGGCCCCCAGGCCCCCGAGCAGTTGACCCTCCCCATCTGAGACACCCGCGCGGCTGCGTGGATGATCGCTCGCGCTGAACCCTGACAGATTGCCTCCATGATCGCGCGCCGCACCGGGCGCGCATTGCGCATCAGGGGCAAGCCGATGTTTCCGAGCCTGAAGTTCAAGCGCTGCGATGCAGTGACCGCCGCCTGGGAGGGCGGCTATGTCAACCATCCGAAAGACCCCGGCGGGCCGACCGATCGCGGCGTCACCCAGGCGACCTATGATGCGTGGCGCCGGAAGAAGGGGCTGTCGCTGAAGCCGGTCAAAGGCATCAGCACCACCGAAGCCGAGCAGCTGTTCTTCGACCTGTTCTGGTCCCCGATCAATGGTGAGACGCTGGCGATCGGCGTCGACCTCGCGACCTATGACGCCTCGGTCAATTCGGGTGTGTCGAGAGGGCTGAAGTGGCTGCGTGCCTCGATCGGCGGCAGCGACGTGCAGACGATCAAGGCCATCTGCGCAAAGCGCCTCGGCTTCATGCAGTCGCTGAAGATCTGGAAGAGTTTCGGCAAGGGCTGGGGGAGGCGGGTCGCCGACATCCAGGCGAAGGCGATCATGTGGTCGCTCGCGGCAAGTGCCGCCCCATCCGTCGTCGCAGAGCAGCTCGGTGCCGAAGCCGCGAAGAAGGATGCGGTTGCCCGCCGCCAGAATGCCGGATCGGTCGCAAGCTCGGTCGGCAGCGGCACGACGGTCATCGGCTCATCCTCGCAGCAGGCGGTCGACTGGACGCTCACCAGCATCGGCGTCGTGATCGCGCTCGTCGCACTGGTCTTCGCCTGGCGCGCCATCCTCAACCGGCAACAGGCAGAGGCGCTGCGGCAGGTGATGCCCATCGGTGGGGTCAACTGATGGATCGGGCGGATCAGATCAATCGTTCGCGGGACGCCATCCTCGGCGAGATCGCGAAGGGCGGCGGGCCGGACGTGAACCGTGTCGCCACGGAACTCCTCAACATCGGCACCGGCGCCGCGCTCGACCTCGCGCGGATCGCGGCCGCGCTCGAGCGCATTGCCTACCACCTGGAGAATGAATGATGGCCGGGCTTGAAAAACTGTTGCTCGACGCGGGCGGCAAGATCCTGTCGCGGATGGCCGCGAAGCAGTTCGGACCGGAAGTCGGCGCCATTGCCGGCGATGCGCTCGGCATGCTGGCGGAAGCGCTCGGGGTCGAGGCCGACCCGGTGAAGGTCGAGGAGGCGGCGGCGAAGCTGCCGGCACCCGAGCTCGGCAGGGTCGTGGCGGAGGTCGAGGGGCGCACGGCGGAGATGATCCTCGCCCAGGCGAAGCTGCAGGACGCGGCAAACGAGAGCCAGCGGCTCACGAACGAGCGGCTCAATGCGCCGGTGACCAGCGGCAACCGCTGGCTCGTCGTGTGGCAGTACCTGCTGATGCTCTTCTGGGGCTTCGTCGTGCTGCTCGCCCCGGTGGGCAATGCCGTGATCCGGCTCACCGTGTGCAAGGGCGCCTGCAAGGCAGGGTTCGACGCGCCGCAGATCGACGTCCTGGACGTCGGCACGCTGCTGACCCTCACCGGCCTCTACCTCACGCTGCACATGGGCGGGCATACCCTGCTCGAAATGGTGCGCGAGCAGTGGGGCGGGCTGTTCGGGCGGCTCGGCAAGAAGGCTGGCTGATGAACACGCTCGGCAATTTCGCAATCGAGCAGGCTGAGCAGCGGGTCGAGCAGGAGCGTGACGCTTCGATCGCCCGTGCCCGATCCGGCCTCAAGGTGACCGGCGCGCCCGCAGTCCATTGCCGCGCCTGCGGCGCTGAAATCCCGGAGGCGCGCCGTCGGGCGCTGCCCTCGGCTCGACACTGCATCGACTGCGCCGAGACGCGCGAACGCCTGGGGAAGCGCTGATGGATATCCTGCTCGTCAAAGACATCATCGTCGGCATCGGCGCGGTGCTCGGGGCGGTGCTCGGGATCTGGGCGTTCATCCAGTCGCCGTCGAAGAAGAATGCCGAGGCTATCGACAAGGTGCTGGCGACGATGACAACGCACGACCAGCGGCTGCAGCAGGTGGAACTCGAAATGAAGCACCTGCCCACCCAGGACAGCGTGATGGAACTCAAGCTCGCCATGACCGAAATCCGCGGCGCGATGGGGCGGATGGACGAGCAGATCGGATCGGTCGGCCGCACCGTCCACCGGATCGACGACTACCTGCGCAGCAAGGGGGGTAGCCAGTGAACTACGACGAACACATGACGCAGGACGCGCGGCTGATCATCCTGCGTGAACTTGCGGCGCAGCCGGATGGCCGGCTCAACGAAGTGCTGCTCGAGAAGGTGCTCGACGCCTTCGGGCATCGCCGCTCGCGCGACTGGATCCGCACGCAGCTGCGGAAGCTCGCCGAGCTGGGTGCCGTCCGCAACAGCGAGGCGGGCACCGTGCTCGTCGCGGCGATCACCCGCGCGGGCATGGACCATGTCGAGCGGCGCTCGTTCGTCGAAGGGGTCGCGCGCCCCTCACCGGAGCTCTGAGCATGACCGGCGAGACCGAACGGCGGCAGGGGCGCGGTCGGCTGTCGCGGCTCGACATGCTGCCCGAGGAAGCCCAGGAACACCTGACCTGGCTGAACACCGAAATCCGGGCCAAGAGCCGCCCGCTCAACGAGCTGCGCGACATCTTCAACGTGAAGCTGGCGGCGCTCGGGATCGAGCCGATCAGCAATGGTTCGTTCTCGCGCTATGCCGTGCGCAAGGCGATGCAGTTCCGCGAGCTGGACGAAACGCTGCGCATGTCGCGCGAGCTCGCCGAGGTGCTCGGCACGGATGGCTCCGACCAACTGACCATCAACCTATCCAATATGCTGCAGGTCGCGGCGGTGAAGCTGATGGAAGCCGAGGGCGCACAGCTTGCGGCCAAGGATCTGATGGAACTGGCGCGCGCCGCCCAGGCGGCGACCTCCGCACAGAAGCAGTCGGCCGATTATCGCCGCATGCTTGAGCGCGAGTTCGCGCAGAAGGTGGAGGCGGCAAAGAAAGACATTGAGCAGATCGGCAAGAAGGCCGGCGTCTCCGACGAGGTGATGAGCAGGATCACCGCCAAGCTATCGGGTCTCGCGTGATGGGCAATGCGCGCGTCGTTCCGGCAAATACCGAAGTGATTTTCCTGCCGTTCCAGGCGCGCTGGATCGCGGACAAGTCGCGCCTCAAGCTCATGGAGAAGAGCCGCCAGATCGGGATCAGCTGGTCGACGGCGTATGCGCAAGTGTCTCGCGTCGCGCTCGCCTCGGCCCGCTATGACGAGTGGGTCTCGTCGCGCGACGAAATCCAGTCGCGGCTCTATCTCGAGGACTGCAAGCTCTGGGCGTCGATCGCCGATATCGCTGCCCGCGACATGGGTGAAGTCGTGATCGACGAGCAGAAGCACTCCGCCTATGTGCTCTCGTTCGCGAACGGCAAGCGCATCCATTCGATGAGTTCGAACCCGGATGCCCAGGCCGGCAAGCGCGGCAGCCGCGTGCTCGACGAGTTTGCGCTCCACCCTGATCCGCGCAAGCTCTGGACGATCGCCTATCCGGGCATCACCTGGGGCGGGCAGATGGAGGTGATCTCCACCCATCGCGGCAGCGCCAACTTCTTCAACCAGCTGGTCCGCGAGATCAAGGAAAGCGGCAACCCCAAGAAGATCAGCCTGCACACGGTGACGCTGCAGGACGCGCTCGACCAGGGGTTCCTGTGGAAGCTGCAGCAGTCGCTGCCGGCCGACGACGAACGCCAGGAGATGGACGAGGCGGCATATTTCGCCTGGGTGAAGTCGGGCGCGGCCGACGAGGAGAGCTTCCTCCAGGAATACATGTGCCAGCCGGCCGACGATGACGCGGCCTTCCTCGAATACGACCTCATCGCCTCGGCTGAGTATCCGCGCGAAGCGGCATGGCAGACGCGCGAAGGCGGGGTGCTCTATGCCGGCGTCGATATCGGCCGGAAGAAAGACCTCACCGTGCTCTGGGTCGTGGAGAAGCTCGGTGACGTGCTCTACACGCGGCATGTCGAAGAGCTGTCGAAGATGCGGAAGTCGGAGCAGGAGAAGGTGCTCTGGCCCTGGTTCGAAAAATGCGCGCGGATCTGCATCGACCAGACGGGCCTCGGCATCGGCTGGGTCGATGATGCGCAGGACAAGTTCGGGCAGTACCGGGTCGAGGGCGTGAGCTTTACGTCGGCCACCAAGGAAGCGCTCGCCTATCCAATCCGCTCCCGGATGGAAGACCGGCGCATCCGCATCCCGCATAGCGGCCCGATCCGGGCCGACCTGAGGCAGGTGACCAAGCAGGTGACCGCGGCCGGCAATATCCGCTTCATGGCGGAGCGCACGCCGGACGGCCACGCCGACCGCTTCTGGGCGCTCGGTCTTGCAATCCATGCGGCTGATGGCGCGCCGAGCCAGTCGTGGCGCCCGCTCAATGACAACCTGCCCAAGGGCAACGTGCCCGTGACACCCGAAAATCTCGACGAGAACTGGATCCCCGGATGAACTGGCTGCAGCGCACCGTCGTCAAAGCCCTGGGCATGCGCCATGCCGCGCAGCCGACCGGCCTCATGAGCCGTATCAAGCGGACCCGCTTTGACTACCGCAAGGAAGTCGGCGACATGATCGATGCATCGGTCGTGACCGCGCCGGTGCAGTGGGTGCAGCGCTCACTGCCCGAGGCGCGGCTCACGGTGCGGCTGACCAAGAGGGATGGCAGCCTTGACGAGCGGGCCGACCATCCGATGCTGGCGCTGATCCAGCGCCCGAACCCGCATTATGGCGACCTGGCGCTCTGGGCAGCGACGGTGTTCTCCTACCTCACCGATGGCAATGCCTACTGGATCAAGCTCAGGAACCTGGGCAACAGGCCTGCCGAACTCTGGTACGTGCCGCACTGGACGATGGAACCCAAGGGCTCGATCGACGGCGAGACCTTCATCTCGCACTACGAGTACCGGCCGGGCAGCGGGCAGATGGTGCGCTACGCTCCCCAGGACATCGTACATTTCCGGCACGGCATGGATCCGCGCAACCTGCGCAAGGGGCTGTCGCCGATCGAGGGCGCGCTCCGCGAGATATTCATGGACCTCGAGAGCAGCAATTTCGTTGCCTCTCTGCTCAAAAACATGGGCGTGCCGGGCATGGTGATCTCGCCCAAGAGCGGCGGCACAGTCGACCCAGACGACGTGCAGGCGGCGAAGAGCTGGTTCAAGCAGGCCTTCTCGGGGGACCGCCGCGGCGAGCCACTGGTGATGGGCGCGCCGACCGACGTCTACGCCTACGGCTTCAACCCGCAGCAGATGAACATGAGCGAGGCGCGGGATGTCGCCGAGGAGCGCATCTGCGCCCTCATCGGCATCCCGGCTGCGGTCGTGGGGTTCGGCGCGGGCCTGCAGTCGACCAAGGTCGGGGCGACCATGGAGGAGCTGCGCAAGCTCGCCTGGCAGAACGGCGTGCTGCCGCTGCAGCGCGTGCTGGCCGACGAACTCGACCGCTCGCTGCTGCCCGACTTCGGCAACACGGCCGGGTTGCGCACCTGGTGGGATGTGTCCGAAGTGCAGGCGCTGCAGGATGACCTGGCGAAGCTGTTCGAGCGGATGAATGCCGCGGTCGGTACCGGCTGGGTCCAGGTGCACGAAGCCCGCACGACCGCGGGGCTCGAAGCAACCGATGCCGACCGCATCTACCTGCGCCCCGCCATGGCGATCGAAGTGCCGGCCACCAGTAGCAAGTCGGACGCGACCAGGCCGGGCAGCAAGTCGGAGACCAAGGCGGCAGCAAGTCGCGCGGCACGGCTCAAGGGCCTCGTCTATGTCGACACGCTCGAGCGGCAGCAGACCGGCCTCGAGAAGGCGATGGATCAGCGGGTCAAAAAGTTCTTCGCCGCCTTCGGGAAGGATGCCAAGGCCAAGGCGCGGCCGATCCTCGAGCGCGAGCTGCCGAAGATGGCGAAGGGTGCCGAGCAGAAATCCGATGACCTGGTGGTCGATGCCATTCTCGAGGCGCTCGGGATCGACGCGCATCGGGCGACCTTTGCCGGGATCTTCGAAGGGCATTTCCTCGACGTCGCGAAGGCGGTGTCGGATGCGGCGAACCTCGCCGGCATCAGCGGCAGCCTGCCCGACCCGGTGGCGCGCGCGATCACGGCGGCAGGTGGACGGCGGGCGGGCCTCATCGACCTTGCCGGGCAGTCGCGCACATCGCTGTTCGATGCGCTGGCGATCGGCCGTTCGGAAGGCGAAGGCGCGGAAGCGCTGGCGAGCCGCATTGCCGGCATGATCGAGGCCGGGCCTTGGGGCAGCGTCGAAACCCGCGCCCGTACGATCGCCCGCACCGAGACCAAGTACGCGCAGAACATCTCGACCATCGAACGGGCGAAGGCGGCGAATGTCACCCAGTTCATCGTGCATGACGGCCGGCTCGGGCCGGGCCGATCCTTGCCCGACCATATCGCGCGGGACGGCAACATCGTGTCGGCGGCTCAGGCTGACCAGATGGCTGCCGACGAGCACCCCAACGGCACCCTGAGCTTTTCACCCTATTTCGGCGAGGACTGACATGAAGACCGTGATCAAGAGCCTGGTTGTCGAGAAGATGGACGCGGCCGGTACCGGCCTCGCCCGCATCGCAACCCTTTCTGAAGTCGACCATGACGGCGACACCTATGCCCCCGGTGCCTTCGGCTGGAAGGAGCAGTGGGTGCCGATCCTGCCGGCGCATGCCCGCGACGCGCTGCCGCTCGGCAAGGCCAAGGTGTTCGAAAAGGACGGCGTGGCCTTCGCCGACCTGCACCTCAACCTCGAGACGACGGACGGCAAGGACTGGGCATCGCACCTCAAGTTCGATCTCGCCACCGGGATGCCCGCCCAGGAATGGAGCTACGGCTTCGCGGTGATGGATGCCGCCTATGAGGATCGCCAGGGCGAGCGGGTGCGGGTGCTCAGGAAACTCGACGTGCACGAGGTGTCGCCCGTGGTGCGCGGCGCCGGCATGGGCACCGCCACTCTTGCGATGAAGACGCGCGGCGGCTTTGCGCAGCAGATCGACGGCGTCATCTCGGAGATCTCCGACATCATCGATCGCGCCGGCGACGTTGCGAGCCTCAGGGCAGCCGAAGGCCGCGAGATGAGCAAGGCCCGGCTCGACCAGCTCACCAGCCTCAAGGCCAAGCTCGAGGAGCTGATCAGCAAGTCGGCTGCCTCGGACGCCGGCTTGAGAGCAGACGACGCGGCCGGCGATGCCGTCGTGGCAGACTGGCTCACGAGGAGCGCCCGCCAGCGTTTCGAGCGGGGCTGAGACACCAAAGCCGATAGCCTCGCCATAGGACGGCAGAGGCTATCGGTGGGGCCGATGGTCACGCCGGGGCCGTCTTGGCCCGCCTGACCTGTCAAAACACCTGTCAAATGGTATCCGGCCCGCCGAGCGAGATCGCAGCCTCGCCTCTTGCCTTCCTGCCGCCCGGATGCGACCTTCCGAGAGCCGAATAGACCAGTGACCCGCGCGCCTGCGTGGATGGGTCCGAAGCGCCCCCGACCATACCCTCAAGCCTACGACACCCGTCGCCGACGGCGGGGCCGTTTCGCATCGGCCGACGCGCGGACGCAAGGCCTGAGGTTCATGACATGGAGGGGACGAATGTCCACCATCGACAAGGTCCGCGAGAAGTTCGCGGCAAAGCAGGCGGCAATCGGCAAGGTGTTCACCGAAGCCAAGACCGACGACGGCCAGTACGACTTCCAGAAGGTGTCGAAGGAGACGCAGGTCGAAGTGCTGGGCAAGCACTATACCGGCACCATCGACATCGCGAAGCGCCTCAAGGAGCTGGACAGCGAGCTCAATGAAATCGGCGCGGAAGTCGAGGCACTCGACAGCGTCGAGAAGATGGCTGCCAACCAGGCGGTGCGCGAGAAGGCGCGCGGCAGCGTGCTGTTCCCCGAGGGCAAGTCCAATCGCGAGCGGCCGCAGGTGAAGTCGCTCGGCCAGCTGCTCGCCGAAGAGAAGGCCTACCAGTCCTGGATCGATCGCGGCCGCGCCGGTGGCCTCGATTTCTCCTATGACTTCTGGCCGTCCGACATTCTGGCGAAGGCCGGAGAGGCGCAGACGCTGCTCACCAAGACGCTGATGACCACGGCCGCTGGCTTCGCCCCCGAGAGCGTGCGCCTGCCGGGTTTCGTGGAAGCGACGACGCGGCCGATCCAGTTGCTCGACATCATCCCCATGGCGCAGACCGGTCAGCCGGTCGTCAAGTATATGGAGGAAACCACCCGCACCCATGCGTCCGCCGAGAAGGCGGAAGGCGCAGCCTATGCGGAAAGCACCTTCGTCTTCACCGAAAAGAACTCGGATGTGCGCAAGATCACCGACAGCCTGCCGGTGACGGACGAACAGTTCGACGACGTGCCGATGATGGAAGGCTATGTGAATGGCCGCCTGGTGTTCGGCGTGCGGCAGCGCCTGGATACCCAGGTCTATACCGGCGACGGCAGCTCGCCGAACCTTCGCGGACTTGTGAACATTTCGGGTATCCAGACGCAGGCGCGGGGCTCGGACCCGGTGCCCGACGCCTACTACAAGGCGATGGTCAAGGTGCGTGTCACCGGCCGGGCCATCCCGACCCACTCGATCATCCACCCGACCGACTGGCAGAATATCCGCCTGCTGCGCACGTCGGACGGTGTCTATATCTGGGGCTCGCCCAGCGAAGCCGGCGCCGATCGTCTCTGGGGCCTGCCGGTCGTGCAGGCGGATAGCCGTTCTGCCGGCTCGGGCATGGTCGGCTCGTTCCAGCCGGCATGGGTGTCACTGTTCGAACGGCGTGGCGTCGATATCCAGGTGGGCTATGTCGGCTCGCAGTTCGGCGAGGGCAAGCGCACCATCCGTGCCGACATGCGTGCCGCCCTGGTCGTGTTCCGCCCGGCTGCCTTCTGCGACGTGACCGGGCTCACCTGAGCCCCGGCACAAGCGGCGTGAAACCGGCCGGCGCTCCTCGGGGCGCCGGCTTCACCCCAAGAAACGGACGAGACCAAAATGGGCAAAATTCAAGGCTCCCGCCCCCGCATTGCCACCTATGCTCTGGCAGCGGTGATCCTCGGGAGCAACGCCACCATCCTCGGCGATACCGCGCTGGACGCTGTCAACCCGACCGTCGTCAGCTCGGGCTTCGCCGCCCAGCCCGACGTGCCCCGCAACCTCACGGTCAAGGGCAATGACGGCAACGTCACCGGCAACGTGGTGATCACCGGCCGGAACATCGCCGGCGAGACGATCACCGAGACGATCGCGCTCAACGGGTCGGCCGTCGTCGTCGGCAACAAGGCCTTCGCCAGCGTCACCTCGATCAGCCTGCCGAAATATGCGGTCGCCAATACCGAGCGCATCCGCATCGGCGTCGGCTCGAAGCTCGGGCTGCCGGCGCTGCTCAGCCGCAACACCGTGGTCGCCGCCTTTATCGGTGGCGTTCGCGAAACGACCGCGCCCACCGTGGCGTTCTCGGCGTCCGCGCTCGAGAGCAACACGGTGACGCTCAGCACGGCGCTCGCCGGGTCGGCGGTGATAGTCGACTATTACGAAACCCTCTAGGCGAAAGGACCCAAGCGATGATCGCCAAGGAACGCCTCTACCTCACCGCCGACAAGTCTGCCGTGGTCGCCCAGGGCGACGAGCGCGCCGCCTTTCTCTACTGCTCGCCGGGGGACGAAATCCCGGACAGCGCCGTGAAGCTCTTCGGCCTGGTCGATGGCGGCTTGAAGCCTGCCACCGAGCCCGAGCCTTCGAAGCCGAAGAAGGAAAAGCCGGCGCCTGAGAACAAGGAGCAGAAGCCCGCCGAGAACAAGGGGGCGTAAATGCCTGACGTCTTCGGCAACAACGTGCCGGGCCTCGAGAGCCCGGCAACCCGCGCGTTCGATGCCTACCTGGCAAAGAGCGACACGGTCGACCTCACCCAGCCGACCCGTGCCATCTATACCGGCTCGGGCGGCGACCTGAAGGTGACGCTGCAGGGCGACACAGATCCCGTGGTGCTCCCGGCCGTGCCGGCAGGATCGTTCCTGCCGCTCCGGGTGAAGCGGCTCTATTCGACCGGAACCACGGTCACCAACTGCATCGGCCTTTACTGAACAGGAGGCGTGGATGGCGCTGCTCGACAGGGTAAAGGAACGGACCGGCGCGGACCTGTCCGATACCGAACTCACGGCGATGATCACCAGCATCACTGCCGAGATCGACGCCATCCACGGCGCCGCCTCCGGGACGATCGAGGCCACCCTGGGCGAACCCGATACCGAAGAGCGCTGGCAGAAGACCTTGACGCTCGCCCGGCCGATCGACACCACGCAGCCGGTGACGATCGTCGAGATCGAACCGATCGACAGCGGTTTGACTGGGTCGCGCATCACGCTCGACAGCACAGACTACCGGGTGCTGCATGCCGGCCGCACCCTGCAGCGCCTGGTGAGCGGCACGCATGGGCAGAGCTACTGGGCGCCGCTGGTCGAGATCACCTATACGCCGGTCGCCCTCGTGCCACAGTCGATGCGGGACGAGACGGTGATCAAGATCATCCAGCTCGACCTGAGCTATCGCGGGCTGATCAAGTCGGAGCGCGCCGGCGACTACCAGTGGTCGGGCTCGCTCGCGTCGGACAGCTACCAGGTCGAGCGGCAGAACCTGCTGAACGCGCTCGGCGGGCCGGACCGCCTGGTGATGGCATGATCGCGGGACGGTTCACCATGCGCGCCGTCGTCGAGCGCAACGGCGCCACGGGCAAAGACCCCTGGGGGGGAGCCGTCGCGCCGGCGTTTTCCGCCATCGGCACGATCCGGTGCTTCGCCTGGTCGAACCAGTCCCGCGAGATCGTCGACGGCGACAAGTCGGCGATGCTCGAGGATCTGCGGCTGATGGCGCCACTCGGGTCGGACCTCACCGAAGACGACGAGCTCGTCGCGATCACCGACCGGCTGGGCAATGTGCTGATCCCCGGCCGGCTGAAGGTCGATGGCCCGGTGCAGCGGAAGCACACCCATGTGGAAGCCGCACTCAAGCGCCTGTCATAGGGGCGTCGGATGGCGGGCAAGAGCAAGTCGCTGAAGTGGTATGGCAAGGCGGTGACCGAGGCGATGCGCGATGCGCAGATCCTCGGGGTCAACCAGACCATGAGCGCCTGCGTGGTGCGGGCGAAGACCAAGCATCCCTGGCAGAACCGCACCGGCCTGCTCGAGGGCGCCATCGACATTGCGAGCTTTGCCGCCGCCCAGGGCAATGGCGTGAAGGGCACCTGGGGGGTGCGCGACATGGTGCAGGCGCGGATCCTCGAAGAAGGCGGCACCATCGTGCCAAAGAAGGCCAAGGCCCTTGCCATCCCGCAGGCGGATGGGTCGGTGAGGTTCGTGGCGCGCGTCACCATCCCCGCCCATCCGTACCTGAGGCCCGCGGCCGACCTCGAGTATCCGAAGCTCGCCGAGCGCATCCGGAAGGCATTCGAGAAGGCGGGGGGGGGCGGCTCAGGCAGCGGCTCGGGCGGCGGCTCCTGAGAACCGCTTGACAGCGGCGCGCCGGCACCGGATGGTGCGCTCACACCCACATCGATAGGCCCCGATCCGCCACCCGCGCAGCTGCGTGGATGCTTTCGGCTGCCCCCCGCCCGTACCGTAACCCCGATACGCCCGCCTCGCCGGGCATGGGGTGCTTATGGCCGACATCGTGACAGCCATCGTCGAAATCCTGAAGGCCGATGCCGCGGTCGCTGCGCTTTGCGGTGTGCGGGTGTTCGGCAACGAACTGCCGGATACCGAGACCCCATCCATGCCGCGCAGCTGCATTGTTGTGCAGCCTTCGGGCGGCGTGTCGTTCCAGGCGGGCGGTTATGTCGATGCCGACACGCAGCGCTTCGATCTCATCGCTTATGGCGCGAGCCCCTATCTCGCCGACCGGCTGCGCAATGCGGGCCGCGATGCCCTGGTGGCAGTGCGCCGCGAGGTGTCGTCGGGCGTCCTGGTCCACTGGGTGCAGTCGGCGGGCGGGTTCCTCACGGCCCGCGACCGCGACGGCCAGTGGCCCTTCGCCTTCCAGTCCTTCCAAACCCTGTTCGCCACCCAAGAGGTCATCTGATGCAGCCCTATGAAATCATTGCCGCGCCGTTCACCCTCTGGGTTGCGCCGGTTGCCACCGCATTCCCGCTCGTGGGCGCCGCGCCCGCCAGCGAATGGATCAAGGTCGGCACGAATGGCGACCGCTCCGAGAGCGAGGACGGCGTCACCGTCGCGCATTCCCAGGACTTCAGCCAGGTGAAGGTTGCCGGCTCGACCGGTCCGGTCAAGGCGTTCCGCACCGATGAGGGCCTCGTCGTCTCGCTGACCCTGCTCGATATCTCGCTCGAGCAGTACAAGCTGGCGATGAACGGCGCTGCCGTCACGACCGTTGCGGCCGGCGTCGGCACGGCTGGCTACAAGCACCTGCCGCTCTACCAGGGCCTCAACGTCACGACCTATGCGCTGCTCGTGCGGGGCACCGGGTCAGCGTATGGCGATGCCTACACCGCCCAGTACGAAGTGCCGTTCTGCTACCAGTCGGCATCGCCCGAGCTGGTGTTCAAGAAGGGCGACCCGGCCGGGCTTGCGCTCGAGTTCACGGCGCTCGAGGACCCGGCGGCCGCGTCCGCCGCGGCGCGGTTCGGCCGGCTCGTGATGCAGCACGCCGTCGCGCTCTGACGATGACGGGCCAGGAGCTGGTGAAGGCGGCGCGCGATCTCGACCGGGAGGCGCGCCGCCACAAGCGGGCCGCATCGCATCATCGCCGGCTCGCCCAGGATGCGCGCGACCGGCAGGCGAAGATCGAAGCGCAGCTCGCGGCGCTCGGCATCTCGGTCACTTACGAAAATCCCCAAGGCGAAGGACATGTCCATGGCCAGGCACACGGCACCCATTCTTGACCTCTCGACCATCGAAGACGATCGCCCGCCGATCCGGATCGATGGCGTCATCTATCACCTGAAGACGGCCGACGAGCTGAGCCTGATGGACAGCCAGTGGTTCGGGAAGCGGGCAGAAGAGCTGAAGGTGCTTGGCGCGAGCAATGACAGCGACGACATGGACGGGCTCGAGCTGCTGCTCAGGACCATCGTCAAGCGGGCCGCGGCCGATGTGCCGGACGAGGTTCTGGCACAGCTGTCGAGCACGCAGAACATGGCGATCGTCGAGGTTTTTACCGGGCTCCTGATGGCGAAGCGGATCAGCCAGGCAGGGGCGCTCGCAAGGATCGCAAACCCGCAGACTGGGGCGAACTCATCCCTCGGCTCCAGCACGTCTATGGCGGCGATCCTCGCCGCTGGCTCTACGAAACGCCCGCCGGCCTCATCCGGGCTTTCGTGACCATGCTGCCCCGGCTCGAGGCGGAGCGGCAGATGGGCAACATCCAGGCGATGGCTGCCGCCTTCGGGGCGATGAAGAAGACCGACCAGCAGCGCTATCTCGGGCGGCTGCGGCGGATGATGGAAGGCGCAAGCCCGCGGGCGAAGGCCACGCCCGAGCTGCTCGCGGCGATCGGCGTCGAAGTCGTGGTGAAGGAAAAGAGCGATGAGTGAGAAGCTCGGCGAGGCAATCCTCGATCTCATGACCAACGACAAGCAGTTTCGCGACGGCATTCGCCGTGCCTTGCGAGATGCGGACGGCCTTGGAACCAAACTCGACGACACGTCCAAGAAGGCGGTGCTGCTTGGCAAGGCCCTGGGCGCGGCAGCGGCGGTGGGCGCGATCGCGTTCGGCAAGGGCGTGGCCGACGCCGTGATGCGGCTCGAGGAGATGAAGAAATCGAGCGCCCAGGTCGACCAGGCGCTGAAGAACAGCGGCAACACCGCCAAGACCTCGGCGGCGGAAATCGAGAAATGGGCCGACCAGCTCGAGGTGCGCACCGGGCGCGCCGCCGAAGAGGTGATGGCGGTGTCGTCCAATCTTGCGACCTATGGCTTCGGCCGCGAGGAGTTCTACCGCGCGCTGCAGCTCGCCGACGATATGTCCGCCGCCTGGGGTGGGGACCTCAAACAGAACCTCGAAGGGCTGTCGCGGGCGCTCGACGATCCGATCAACGGCATGGCGATGCTGTCGAAGCGCGGCGTGAAGCTCACGGATGACCAGAAGAAGCTGGCGGAGCAGTTCCTCGCAACGGGTGACAAGGCGCGTGCGCAGGGCGTGGTGTTCGATGCACTCGAGGCGCAGGTCAAGGGCGTGGCGGAAGCCGGGTTCAACGGGCTGACCAAGGCACTCGCGCTCGGGCAGAAGGTCTGGGAAGACGCCTTCGAAGACCTGGTCACCGGCAAGGGAAATGCCGGCGACCTCAGGGACACGCTGATCTCGCTGATCAACACGCTGACCTCGCAGGACTTCGTCGACGGGGTCATGGGCTTCGGCAACATGATCATCGGGGTGATCAACCTCATCGCCCAGGCGGCGACCGTGACCTTCAATGCGGTGCGAGACCTGAAGGATTTCTTCGCGCGGTCCGACCAGGAGGTCTCGACGATCGGCCTGCAGGCGGAGATGGCCCGCAACCAGGCGCAGATTGCTGAGCTGCGAAAGCAGTGGGAGGCGGCAGGCAGCGGCGATGCCAAGAACGCAATCTCGAACGATGTCGCGCCTCTACTTGAGCGCAACCAGGTGCTGCAGGCCGAACTCGACCGCCGCGCCGCGGCCGATGCCGCCAGCAATCCGCCGATCGTCACCATGGGCACGGGCAATACCGCGTCGGTTGCGCCCGTGCTCACCGACGAGCAGCAGAAGCAGAAGAAGGCGCGCGCGGATCTGATCGCGGACCTGCAGTTCGAAGCCGAGATGGTAGGCAAGACGGCGCTCGAGCAGCAGGTGCTCAATGCGCAGCGGCGCGCCGGCGTCACCGACATGGACGCCGAAGGCCAGGCGATCCGCAAGCTGATCACCGAAACCGAAGCGCATAAGCTCGCGATCGAGCAGCAGCAGCAGGCCTATGAACTGCTCGGGCAGATCGGGCAGACCGCGCTCAAGGGCCTGATCAGCGCCATGGAAGACGGGAAGGTGACGGGCACCGAGCTGCTCGGCATCCTCGCCGACGTGCTGAAGATGGCTGCGCAGTTCTTCATGCAGCAGGCCATCAGCGGCATGGGCGAGAACAACCCGCTGGGCACCGTGCTCACGAGCCTGTTCTCGGGCTTCTTCGCGAAGGGCGGGCTGATCCCTACAGGGACGTTCGGCATCGTGGGCGAGAACGGCCCCGAGCCGATCATCGGCACCTCGCAGGGCGCCATGGTGCTGCCGAACTCGAGCCTCAGCGGCATGGGCGGGCGCACCAACAACATCACCATCAACGGCAGCGGCCTCACGCAATCGGAGCTCAGCCAGGTGGTGACCGATGCGCTCGACCGCTACGACCGTTTCACGCTGCCCGGCCGCGTGGCGTCGATCTCCGCCGACCCGCTGGCAAGGGGCTGACCATGGCACTCGCATTTCCCATCACCCGCGCCAACCTGGCCGACCTGATGCTGGTCGAGACCGCCGAATGGACGCTGGGCGAAGACCAGGAGCTGTCGAACCTCGGCAGCGGCGAGGTGCTCGCGGCCGACCTCGGGCCGCGGCTGTGGGAAGCGGAGTGTTCGACGACGCCCGACAGCATCGACGCGATCGAGGCGCTGAGGGCGCGCTTCAACGCCCTCGATGGCGCGATCAACAGTTTCTACCTGTTCGACCCGCGCCGCCCTTACCCCGCGACCGACCCGACCGGCAGCCTGCTCGCGAGCGCGACGGTGACCATCCAGTCGATCGAAACCAACCGGAAGGAGCTGACCTTCACCGGCCTGCCGGCAGGGTTCGTGCTGCCGGCCGGGACGTTCTTTTCGGTGACGGCCGGCAGCCCATCCCGCACGGCGCTGCTGCAGCTGGTTGCGAGCGTGACGGCGAGCAGCGGCGAGGTCGCCGGGCCGGTGGAAGTACGGCCGCACCTGAGGCCCTGGATTGCGGCGACGCAGGCCGTGACGCTTTTGAAGCCCGTGGCGAAGGTGAAGCTCGTGCCCAAGAGCCTCGCTGTCACGCAGGTGTCGAGCGTGCTGCACCGGCTGCGCTTTTCGGCGCGGCAGACGCTGGCGGCGGGCTGAGCCATGGTACGTGTTCTCGACGTCGCGACACAGAGCGCCATCCGCGATCGCCGCGCCGTGGTGCCCCGCAATTTCGTGCTGGTCGGGCCGGTGACCCCGATCGCGGGCGGCAGCCCAAAGACCTTCGGCTTCACCGATTTCGGCGAGGATGTCGCGACCAATATTGTCGACGGGCTCACCGGCTCGACCGTGAGCCACACGTTCTATGGCGACAACCGGCCCATCGTCGGCATGGACAGCATGCCGCTGCGGCTCGGGGTCGAGATCGACAATGTGCGGGTGACGCTGGCGCATCTGCACCCCCAGGTGCAGGACCTGGTCCGCGCCTATAACTGCCGGAACGCCCCGGTGCAGATCCACCGTGGATGGCTGTCGCCCGACAGCATGCTGCTCGTCGCGGAACCGCGCTGCCGGCGCCTGGGGCAGATCAACGGCACGCCGATCGAGACCCCGGCCAAGGGCGGCGAGGGCAGTATCGTGCTCACCATCGTGTCGCAGAGCCGCGAGCTGACCCGCACCAACCCGGCCAAGGCGAGCCAGGAGTTCTATGCCCGACGCTCGGGTGACTTGTGGGGGCAATATACCGGAACGGCCGGACAATGGTCGATCTGGTGGGGTGAAGAGAAGGCGGACAGCTGATGCCCATCTGGCTCGTACAACTCCTCGTCAGCCTGGCGCTCAACGTCGCGGCGACCGTCATTTCGACGATGACGACGCCGAAGACCAAGCAGGCCGGCGTCCGCGGAACGCTGGAAATGGGCGGCGACCTGTCGCCCCGCTTCATCGTCGGGCACTACGGCACGGCCGGGCAATTGCGCTATGCCGGCACCTGGGGCAGCTCGGGCGATGTGCCCAACGCCTATTTCAGCCGCGTGATCGAGGTGAGCTGCCTGCCGATCCGGGGCTTCAGCGCCTTCTATGTCGATGGCGAGCTGGTGACGCTGGCCGATACCCAGACCGGCGACCTCGGCTATGCCGTGCTCGAGTATCGGCAGAAGGGCAAGGATCACCTGTGGATCAAGCCGTATCTGGGCAGCCAGACCAGCGCGGACCCGCTGATGGTCGCAAAGTTTGGCTCGGACCCCGACCGGCCCTATGCCGGCATGATCGGCCGCGGCTGCGGGTATTTCGTGATGACCGCGCTCGTCAACCGCGAGCTGTTCTCGTCGATCCCCGATATCCTTGCCGAGGTCGACGGGATCTCGCTCGAGGATCCGCGTGGCGATGCCATGCACGACAACCCGATCATCGCCGCCTACACGCTGATGAAGGGCCTGAGCTACGGCAGCGACTGGGTCTATGGCCCGCAGGGCATCACCGACGTGAACTTCCGGCTCGAGAACATCGAAGCCGAGGCCGACAAATGCGACGTGCTGCGGACGCTCAGCGACGACAGCACGGAACGGCGCTACCGGATCGGCCTCGATATCGCGCTCGACGAGGAGCCGCACGGGATCATCTCGGAGATCCTGAAGAGCTGCGCCGGCAGATGGGCCGATCTCGGCGGGGTCTACCGGTTTCTGGTCGGGGCGCCCGGCAGCGCCGAACTGAGCTTTACCGACGAAGACCTGGTCATCACCGAGGGGCAGACCTTCGAGCCGTTCCCCGGCCTCGAGAACCTCTACAACGCCATGACGGCGACCTATCCCGACCCGACCGCCGGTTGGGTGATGACCGAGGCGCCGCCGCGCTATTCGTCGGTGCTCGAGGCGGAGGACGATGGACGCCGGCTGCCGTTCTCGACGGCGTTCCGCGCCGTGCCGCATCCCGTCCAGGTGCAGGAGCTGATGCGCATCACGATCGAGGATGCGCGCCGGTTCCGGAAGCACACCGTGACCACGCCGCCCGAGTGGTGGGAAATGGAGCCGCTGGACGTGGTGGCCTGGACGAGCCCGCGCAACGGCTACGACGCCAAAGACTTCCTCATCACCCTCATCGAAGACCTGCCGACCGCCAACCAGTTTGTCGGGCTGCAGGAGACCGACCCGGCAGATTACGATTGGAGCGTGTCGCTTGAGCTGCCGCATGACGTGGCGCCGCTCACCGTCATCCGGCCGTCGCCGCAGGTGATGACGGGCTGGTCGGCCGCGCCCGGCTACCTGCCCGACAATGATGGCGTCCCGCGCCGGCCGACCATCGAAGTGAGCTTTTCGGCGGGCCTCGTCGACGTGCGGGCGGTGCGGGTGCAGGTGCGGCTATCGGGCGCGACGGCCCCGGTATTCGATGGCGAGCTGCCCTACGACCCGAACGATACCGAGCCGGATGCGCTGCTCTATGCGACCTTCCTGCCCGACACGACCTATGAGGTGCGCGGCAAGTATCTGCCGTTCTCGGGCCGCGAAACGCTGTGGAGCAACCAGGACGAGGATGGCACCGAGGGCTATTGGCTGACGGTGACCACGCCCAACATCCTGCTCGGGGCGGCGGATATCGAAATCGAGCTGGGCGATGTCGCGGCCGCGATCTCCGAGCAGCTCAACTGGATCGGCGCCGGCGTGCGCGCGACCCTCGAGAGCTTCAAGCGGCTCGGCACCCTGATCGAAGAGCAGGACATCGCCAACTACAACGAGCGCCGGGTGATGAGCCGCGAGCTCACCGAGAAGCTCGGCACGCTCGAGGCGAGCTTCTCGGAGGTCATCGAGGTGGCCCTGGGACCAGGTGGCGCGATCGCCACGGCGCTGTCGAGCCTCTATGCGGCGATGGGTGGCAGCTCGAGCGAGGTGAATGTCCGCTGGCAGGCGGTGGCCGCGCCATCGGGCTTTGCCGCGCGCTACGCCATCCAGGCGGCGGTGAACGACGGCTCGTTCCGGTCGGCGAGCTTTCTCCTGGATGTGCCGGCATCGACCTCGGAGCCGACCCGCATCGTGCTCGACGCCGACCAGACCGTGATTTCGACAGATGGTGGAACGAGCGTCGTCGCCCTGTTTGACAGCGACGGCGCGGTGATCCGCGACCTCAAGGTCGGCACGATCGTCGGGCCGGGCGGCGCGAGCTTCTGGAACCTCTCGACCGGCGCCTTCCGGGTTTCGGGAGGCTGATGATGGGCTGGGCGTTCATGACCGACCCGGCGACGGGCAATGTTGGGCTCTACGACGAGCCTGTGGGGACAGGCGACCCGGCCGACCCGGACAGCGCGCGCAATGCGCCGCTCAACAACCCGGCCGCGAACCTCGCACATCTCTATTGGCACATCCTGCTCGACACTATGGAGGTTGTTTCCGACACCGTTGTGTCGATCAACCACTCGGCGATCGACGCGGCGGCCGGCAGCCTTGCGGGTGACAATGTCGTGGCCAGCGATTTCGATGCGAACGGCAACCTGCTGGACTGGGACATCGGCACGCACGGGCTTGGCTATGAGCCGCTGGTGCTCATCGCCGTCGGGCAGGCCATGATAACGCCGGGTTACCTGGTGCAGGTGCCGGGCTCGGTAAATGGATCGGCCCGCTATGTCTCGCCCTATGTGACGGTGAACAAGGTGTTTTTGCGCGAGTTCCAGAGCCGTGGTGCGACCGGCCTCGCGGGCGTGGCGATCGACTATCGGGTGCTGGTGTTCAAGCGGCAGCCTGCCGCCGATGGCACCGGGCAGTTGATCGACTGGAACCCCACGACCGGAGAGCTGCGTCTCGGCGAGGGCCGGTTTTCGAACAAGCGGCGCTACTTGCAGGTGGTGCCTGGCGGCACGCCGTTTGGCCTGGTTTATGGCCGGACCATCGACCTTAAAAATGGCGCCTACCGGCTCGCGCGCGCCGACGGCTCGACCTATGACCCGGTGCCGGCGACGACGAAAACCGGCGTCTGGTTCGGCAGCGGGCAGTTTGCGACCGACACGCTGACCTATGGCAACTCCATGGCCTATGACGGCGCGTGGACGCCCGGCGAAATCCTTGAGGTGCAGGCGCCATGAGCAGTTCCTGGGGGATCGGCGCCGGCAGGTTCGTGGTGACGGATGGCAGCCGCACGGTGGCGACAACGGATGGCACGCTCGTCTGCCTGCTCTCGACGCTCTACGAGTTTTCGAGCCAGATCGTGACCTTCCCGGACCCGCCCGCCGACTATTGCTACGCATGGCAGGGCAAGCAGAACTATGGGTTCAACCCGTCGCCGTCTGTTCCCGACAGCTATGCGCAAAGCCAGCAGGCGCGCGTGCTGTTCACTCGCCTCTCGCAGGAATACGAGGCTGGCATCACGCTGATGGCTGCCCCTGACGGAGCGGATATCTTTTTCGGGCAGGTGAGGCTGAGCCGAGTGAGCGCACCTAGCCACACCTGGTACGGACGCACGCTGCAGGTGCTGCAGAAAGAAGGCGAGTGGATCCCGTGGCAGGGCTCGGGCCTGATGGAGGCCGGGCTTGGCATCGCCCGCGCGCTGCACTTGGTGATCGAGGGCGGCAACCTGCGGCTCGTCGCCGAACAGTCCGTGGGTCCGCCCACAGGTGGCGTCGGGCCGCGCACCTGGGGTGACTACCCCACAATTTTCCCGATCGCTCAGGACCAGGAGGGCGGCGACTACCAGGTATCGTCCAGCCCCGGCTTCATCGTGTGGTCTGACAACGTCAGCCCCTACTACAAGACGGCGTCACGCGTCGTGAACACCGACGGCTCACCGGGCTCCTATGTCACGCTACGCCTCGGGCAGTCCAACGCCTGCACCACTACCGACCCCACCAATTATCAATCCGTCTACTCGGTAGACGTGCGCGGCTGGTTCGGCCGGCGCAGCTAGGAGCACGATCATGGCACTCCCGACCTATTACGATACCGGCACCGTCTCGATCGCAGCAGGCGGCACGGCGGTGACTGGCGTGGGCACCACGTGGGGCAGTGACGTGATCCTGCCCGGTGACCTGTTCATGGTGCCGGGGCAGGCCGCGATCCCGCCGCAGCGCATCGCCTCGGTGGCGAGCAACACGTCGCTGACGCTGGCGCATCCGTGGCCCGGCACCACGGTGACGGCTGGTGGCTACGAGGTGCGCTATGTCGGGCAGATCGAGCGCTCCACCGCGCAGACCCGCCGTGTGCTCGAGCTGCTCGGGCAGGCGGCAGTGCCGCAGGGTGGCACGGCTGGACAGGTGCTCGCCAAGGCAAGCGGCACCGATTACGACGCCGACTGGGTCGACCCGGTGGCAGAGGCCGTCAATATTGCTGTCGCGGCGATCGTCGGGCTCACGGCAACCGATGCGCAGGCGGCACTTGAGGAGATCATCACCATCCTCGGGACAAAGCAGCCGCTCGACGACGATTTGACGACGCTCGCCGGGGCATTTGCCAGGGCCGTGACTGGCGCGGCCGCGAGCCTGGCGCTTGCCGAGGCGACCGCCAACGGGACCAGCAAGATCACCATTGCGGCACCTGCTGCGCTCGCGGCCGACCGCATAGCAACGCTGCCGGATGCCAGCGGGACCATTATCCTCGGCTCGACCGGTGCGACCGACAACCGGCTGCTGCGTGCCGACGGCGTGGGCGGCGGGGTGCTGCAGGGTAGCGAGGTGACGCTCGACGACAACGGGGGGATGACACTGCTGCGCCTAGCGCTCGGCGGCGCGGCGATCGACACCACGCGCCTGGTCAACGCCCAGGTGAGCGGTACCGATGTCTGGGGCGTTGTCGCGGCCATCACCGACACCAACACCAACGCTCAGATGACCCATCGGCGCTCGCGCGCGGCCGGCGCCGATGTGGCGAACGGCGATATTGTGGGGGCGACGGCCTACCAGGTGACCCACACCGCGACCGCGCCGGTCATCGCTCTGTTCCGGGCGGCGGTCGACGGCACGCCGGGCGCTAACGATGGCCCCGGTCGCTTCGAATGGCACACGACGCCGGACGGATCGGCAGCCCCGACCGAGAGCATGCGGCTGGGGCAGGACAAGCGCCTTTCGGTGCACGGGGCGATCGTCTCGGATGCCAATGGCGGCATCGGCTATGTCGCCGGCGCGGGCGGTACGGTCTCCCAGGGCACTAGCAAGAGCACCGGCGTGACGCTGAACAAACCCAGTGGCGCGATCACCATGAATGCGGCGGCGCTCGCCAACTCGACGACAGTGACCTTTACGCTCACGAACTCGGAAATCGGGGCCAACGATACGCTGGTGGTGAACCATCGGTCGGGCGGCACGGCCGGAGGTTACGTCATCAATGCCCAGTGCGCAGCCGGGTCGGCCAACATCAATGTGCGCAACATTTCGGGCGGGTCGCTCTCCGAGGCGATCGTGCTCGGCTTCAACCTGATCAAGGGCGCTGTCGCCTAAGGCACCCACTTAGCCGCGCGGGTGCCCAGGCCTCCCGCGCGCGCGTAGCCTGCGGGGCATGGTCTCAGGCATTGGCATTGGTGTCGGCATTCAGCACACCCCGAACAAGGGCGGCAGCGACCTCTATCGCCTGTTTGCCAACGGCGAGGATGGTTTTCTTTTCGGCAGTTTTGGCGACCTGGCCCGGTTGTTCACCGCGTCGACGGGACCGACCAACGTTGCCAATGATGCCGATCCGGTCGGCCTGGCCCTTGAGGATAGCAAATGGCAAAAGCGAACGCTGGCGCAGCAGATTGCGCAAGCCGCAGAGTGCTATGCCGATAGCCTGAGCCCCGCGAATTGGAGCGCAAGTGGAGGCGCTGTTGCTGGCCTTACGGTCTCCAAAGTGGGCACCGGAACAGATGCGACGGGCGCTTATGCCGATTACCAGGTATCTGGCACAGCAACAGGGTCTGGGTCTCTCGACTTCAACGGTGCAATAGGCAGCGCTTCCCGCGCGGTCGCTTCACCGGGCCAACTGTGGCGCAACTTTACCCAAGCCAAGGCGGTCGGAGGGACGACGGCAAACGTCACTCAGCTGCAGTGCGCTTTGGTCGACGAAACAGCGGCCAACGCATTTATCAGCCTGACAGTAAGCAGCAACATGCCGCTTGATGGCTCCTTGGGGACTGGCGTTGTCTACAAACAGGCGTCGGCGACCGCAGGCAAGGTGCGTTCGACACCGTTGCTTTATTTCACGGCTGGCGCCGTCAACATCACGATCCGGTTCTACGCCGGGGTGTCGCAGAAGCTGATCGCCGGCAACCACGCCCTCCAGTCCGTCAACACCGGTTTTCGCCCGTTCTGGAAGGCAAACAGCCCGAAGCCGTACCTGAGTTTCGACGGCACCGACGACCGGCTGGTAACGTCGTTCAACCCAGGCGCGGCTTGCACTTTGGCCGTGGCGGCGCGCATCACGAGCGGGCTAACGTGGGCTCTGGGTGGCGGCGACAGTGCTGGCAACCGCCGCGCCTATCTCGGCCTCGACACCAACGGCAAGGCGGGCGGGGCCTGGGGTGCCAACGGCTCCAACATCATCTTTGGCGGCAACGATCTGCGTGGCACAGACGCCGTGCTCATCATGAGCGCCGACGCGTCGACAGTCGATCTCTATGCGCAGGGCTCCCCGGTCTACACCGGAGCGGCAAGCGGTTCGGCCTCCGGTGCGACAAGCCCGATTGCCCTCGGGGCCTACAACAATGCCGGGACGCCGGGCGGCTTCATCACCGGCCGGGAATACGCCGCGCTCGCCATCAACCGAAAGATCACGGCCTCCGAGGCCGACCTGATCTTCAGCCAATTCCAGAGGAGCTACCAGTGAGCCAGATTTATGGGATCATTTCGACCGCGCATCAGGCCGACCTCAATGCTTTCTTCGTGGCCTATGGCTGGGGGGCCGACACGTTCGGAGAAAAGCTGACGACCGACAACCCGGCAACCAGTTCGAGCCCTGCAACGCACTGGCACAGCTACAACGCGTCTGCCGCGCCGATGGACTACTCGCTGTTCTCACTGGCGAAGGCGGGGACGTTGCCCGAGAACGACGTGAACGGCGACCCCATTACCTACGGTGTCGATGGCGTGGTGTCCGAGGCCGCTGCGCTTGCCGCGTTCGCAGCCTTGCAGTTGTGGGCCAATGACAGCGACGAAAGCCCATACACGTTCACCGGCCAGCGTCGCGCGGCCATGGGGCTCAGCGTCGTGCCGATGGACTTCTAAGCCCCCGCCCTAATCACGAAAGGCACTATCGATGCAGACCGACCCAGCCATCGCTGAGGCCCCGCAGGAGCACATCCTGCAGTTCTTTGCCTACGAGCACCTGCCCGAAAATCTCAAGCAGGTGAGCCGGCCGTTCGGTGACCTGGCGAGGGCAATCGTTGGGACTATCCCACGCAACCCCGAGCGCACTGTTGCGCTCCGGAAGCTGCTTGAGGCGAAGGACGCAGCCGTCCGCGCCCAGGTGGCGAAATAGCCCTAGCGGGCGCGACCAGGCCGGGAAAGCAGCGGCCGCAACCCAGGAGGTGAACCATGAACCGCGACTACTTCATCCCGATCATTGCGCTCGTCGACAGCTTCGCTGCGATCGGGCGCCAGATACTGAGCATCATCGACGCTCTGGTGTCGCTGGCCGTATCGTTCTTTGCGGCTGTGGGCACGGCCGACCGCATCGCCAATGCTCGCCAGCCTCTACAGCTCTCCGCTCGCGACAGCGCTGCCACCTTGCGCCGGCGTCTGGAGGCACGCCGGAACCACTTCTCCAGCATCGACCGCAAGTCGCACTTTTTCGGTGCCGTCCGCGCGTCCCCGGCCTGAGATCGATCCCCTGAAATGACGATGGCCCGGAGCGATCCGGGCCATCTGCTTGAGGGCTAGAGGCTCGCGTCGAACCTCATCTTATTGAATAGGTCAGACACATGGCGCCCGGCCGTCTCGTCGTGAACATAGGTCTCCAGGAACACCTTCGACGACTTCCATCCGCCAGCCTGCATGGCGGTCGGGATGTCCGCGCCCGAGGCCATCGCATTGTTCGCGAAGCTATGCCGGCCAAGGGTGTGAGAGGACTTGTAGGAGATGCCGGCGCGCTCGCAGACCCTTTTGACGGCGCAGTTTACCGACCATCGTGCCGTGTACTGGAACACTGGCAGCCCAGGAAGACGAGGGAGCGCTCCGATGCGAGCGACGAGCTCATCGGTGAGGGCGCGCTGCTCGAAGCGGCTCGTCTTGGTGCGAACCAGCACAACGGTGCGGTTGGGCAGATCGAGGTTTCCCCACTGCACCCTGCAGGCTTCCGAAACACGCGCGCCCGTCTGATGCATCATCAGGACGATAGCGCCGAGGTGCGGCAGCCCGTCGATATCGCATTGCCGAAGGAACGCGAACATCCAGGGGGCATTCGCGATCGGCTTTCGCTTCACGGGCTCGGTCTTCAGGTTACGGATGCGCATGAGCGGCCCCCAGCCGCGGTCATAGGCATGGCTGAGGACAGCCCTTGCCGGGGTGATGACCTGCCGGTTGCGGGTGCTGTTCTTTGCGTCGGGCAGCAGCTGCTCGGCCATCTGCCTGATGTCGAATGGAGCGATCTCGGTGAGTGGCCGATCGGCCAGCCATTCGATGATCGGTGGCAGGTAGCGAGCTTCTCCACCGTTGGCGATGTAGCTCTCTGCGGCACTGGTGAAAGTGTGATTGCGCGTACGCGCGCCAAATGCTCTGACGTCGTCAGCCATGAATGAACCTTGCATGTTCGTCGTGGTTAGAGCGCACCGTGGCCTGGCAGGGCTGCGGTGCGCTCGCTCATAGTGGTGAGGGTAAGGCAAAGGGTCAAGTGATGAGCCAGGCAGCGTTTAGCATCCCGATGATCAGGCAGACCGAGCACACGGCGGCGCGCATGCTGAGAGGGCATCGGTTTGCGCCTTTGAAGGATGGCTGGCTGCTCGTCTACGAGAACAGGGAAGAGGCACCACACGACGGCCTGGTCGACGAGCTCTGCATCGTCATGACCGCGGATGGGGATGTTCGAGCCCGCATCCTGCGCAAGGGGCGCCGTGCAGGCACCTGGGACCTGCTAGCGGGCAACGCCGACCAGGAGCTGGACGTGGCGTTGACCTGGGCGGCGAAGGTGGATGCGATCGTCCCCTTCGACCCGACACCTGAGCAGATGGCTGCGTTGCAGCGGGTGCGGTGATGACTGGGTGTCGAGAGGGTGTCGAAAGGGCGTTGAGAGGCATGAAAGCGCCGCTCACACTATGTTAAAACCCGGCGTGAAAAATGCAAAACCCGGCGACGCGCTACATCCACCGGAGCTTCGCGTGGCGGCTCATCACCCCCTCCCCGTCAAGGGGACGGAGACCCGACTGCCTCCGCCTGTGAAGCCGCCGCCGCAAGTCCGATCTCGGCGACGAGGCCACGATGGTTGGAGCCCATTGCGTCATCCATCGCCTCGATTTGGGTGATGACGAGCGGCGCGCGGGTGAAGACATTGTCGATGGGTACGCCGAGCGGCCCGAGGCGGATGGGCCAGGTGGCCGGATAGTTGGGCGGCGGCACGAGGCTGGCGGCCTTGCGCAGATTATCGATATTGGCGGACCAGGCGGCAGCGTTGAAATCGCCCGCGAGCAGCACGGGACCGTCGAGCTTGTTGATGCCATTGGCCAGCACCCAAGCCTCACCTTCGGCGAAATCATCGAAATAGGGCTTCACCATATGGGCCTGGACGAGATTGATCGCCGTGCCCTTGATGGTGGTTTTGGCGACGATCAGCCGGTTGGGCCAAACCGAGGAGAGCGAGTGAATGCCGATTTCGGTGAGCGGGGTTTTCGACAACATGGCGGTCGAACATTCGCGGCCGGCCTCGCAGCCGACCGTATAAGGATAGGTCTTGCGCAGCCGTGGCATTTCATCGGTGACCGGGCCCGCTTCCATCAGGTAGATGACATCGGCACCCGACGCGATCAGCCAATCGGCGATGCGCTTGCCGTTCGGGCGGTTGCCCTGCAGGGTGTTGTAGCTGACCAGCTTGAGCAGTGGCGTGGTGCCGGCCCTGGCGAACTCGCGGGCCTGCTGCTGGTCAATAATAATCAGGGCGCCCTGCCCGATTGCCGCGGCGAGGACGAGCCCGAAGATACCGGCGCGCAGATGGCCGCCGAAGAGACTGAGCGCGATGACCAGCACGAGCAGCGCGGCCGCGACGTGGAAGCGCAGCGAGTCGAAGAGCTGTTCGAGCGGCAGGCCGGGCTGCACGGCGACGACGGCCAGCAGCGCGGTCACCACAAGGGCAAGCGCCGTGAGGGCGCCCCGTATCTCACGCTTCATTGCCGGCGCCCCGTTTGGTCGAGCCCAAGATATGGCGCGGGATTGCGGCGGAGGAAAGGGGGATGTGGCGTCCGTTCTTCCCTCTCCCGTTTACGGGACTTCGAGCCGGTCGCGTAGCGATTGGGGGCGCCAGTGGCGCGACCGAAGGCGATGAAGGCGCCCGAAGGGCGGGTGAGGGGTGCACCTTGCGCTGAATTATGCAAGACGGATAGAGGTTTAGCGCAAGCGGCTTCCCCCACCCGGCGCTATGCGCCACCCTCCCCCGTAAACGGGAGAGGGGCGCCGACTGCGGGCTTCGGCGCAGACTCTAACTCACACCGCCTTGCTCATCTGCACCGAAGTGGCGCCGGCGCCGCCATCGGTGAGGTCCCAGTCCTCCCGCGTCCAGCCGCATTTTTCGTAGAACCCAACCGCATCGGCGGCGGCGTTGAGGACGGCTTTCGGACTGCCCATGGCGCGGATGCGATCGAGCGCGAGGCGCTCGAGGTCGCGGCCGAGGCCCTGTCGCTGCAGGTGATTGGCGATGGCGACGAGCCGTACGACCACGAGACCATCCGGGCGCGGATCGAGCCGGGTGCAGCCGACCGGCTCCCCTTCTTTGATCAGCAACAGCTTGGTATGGGCCGGGTTGGTATCGTGGGGGTGGGCTGGATCGTAGACCACGCCGGGATGCCGCGCCTCGGTGAACAGCACGGTTTCGCGCAAGGTGTGCAGCGCCTCCCAATCGACTTCGGTGGTGACTTCCTTCAATTCGATGCTCATCAATTCCTCCTCGTTTTTCGCGGTTCAAATGAAACGCTCAAGTGATCCGAGTCCTTGTTTGGTCGCGCTTCCGAACCGGAAAGGTGCTGCAACTTTTCCTGGAAGCGCTCCGGTGAAACAAAAAAGGCGCCCCGTGGGGCGCCTTCGAACTCGTTGCCTTTGCTGAAGAATTTCAGCTGGCGACAGCCTCCGTGGCGCCCTGCGCGGCTGCGCCGCGTTCGATCATGAGGCGGTTGTAGGCATTGAGATAGGCGCGCGCGGACGCGACCAGCGTATCGGGCTCGGCGGCATTGCCGGAGACGAGCCGGCCGTTCATTTCGAGCCGGACATGCACGCTGGCCTGCGCGTCGGTGCCGCCGGTGACGCCATCGACCGCATAGAGAACCAGGTGCGGATCGTGCCCGATGGCCTTCTTGATGGCGTTGAAGATGGCGTCGACGGAGCCCGTGCCGTCATAGGTGGTATGGATCTCGTTGCCATCGATGCTGAGGCGGATGTCGCAGCGGTGGATGCCGCCGGTCTTGGAGATGACCTCCATATCGACGAGCTTGATGCGATCGTCGACGGAACCGGCTTCGTCATCGACCAAGGCGACGATATCGGCGTCGTAGACATGCTTCTTGCGATCGGCCAGATCCTTGAAGCGCTGGAAGGCTTCCTGAAAGGCGTTTTCGCCCAGATCGTAGCCAAGCTCCTTCAGCTTGTCCTTGAAGGCGGCGCGGCCGGAATGCTTGCCCATGACGAGCGTGGTTTCCTTGATGCCGACCGAGGCCGGCGTCATGATTTCGTAGGTCTGGGCGTTTTTCAGCATGCCATCCTGATGGATGCCGCTTTCATGCGCGAAGGCGTTCTTGCCGATGATGGCCTTGTTGTACTGCACCGGGAAGTTGGACGCGGCCGAGACGATCTTGCTGATGCGGCTCAGGTGCGTGGCATCGACCTCAGTGTCGTAGGGCATGGCGTCGCCGCGGGTGCGCAGCGCCATCACCACTTCTTCCAGCGCGGCATTGCCGGCGCGTTCGCCGAGGCCGTTGATGGTGCACTCGACCTGGCGGGCGCCACCGCGGACCGCGGCCAGCGAGTTGGCGACGGCGAGGCCCAGATCGTCATGGCAATGCGCCGAGAAGATCACCTTGTCGGCGCCCGGTACGCGCTCGATGATGGAGCGGAACATGCGCTCATGCTCTTCGGGCACGGCATAGCCGACAGTATCGGGCAGGTTGATGGTGGTGGCACCAGCCTTGATAGCCGCCTCGACGCAGCGCGCCAGATAATCGAGCGGCGTGCGCGTGGCGTCCATGGCGGACCATTCGACATTGTCGATGAGGTTGCGCGCCTGCGCGACGGTGGTGGAGATGATCTCCAGCACCTGCTCCTCGGTCTTGCGCATCTGGTGCGCCAGGTGGATGGGCGAAGTGGAGACGAAAGTGTGGATGCGGCCCTGCTTGGCGTGGCGGACGGCTTCGCCGGCGCGGGCGATATCGGCCGGGATGGCACGGGCGAGGCCGGCAACAACGGCGGATTTCACCTGCTTGGCGACCGCGACGACGGCCTCGAAATCGCCGTTCGAGGCGATGGGGAAGCCGGCCTCGATGATATCGACGCCCATCTGGTCGAGGGCCTCGGCGACCTGGATCTTTTCCTCGAGCGTCATCGTCGCGCCGGGGCTCTGCTCGCCGTCGCGCAGCGTGGTGTCGAAGATGTAGACGCGGTCCTTGTTGCTCGTAATAGCAGTCATGGCGATATTCCTGTGGGGGCGGCCGGGCGGCATGCGTGCGCTCGCGGCCGGACAAAGCTGATGTTCGGCGTCTCGTCTATCTCCCCTGACCACCCGTCCGCAAGCGGACCGCCGGTACTCAGGGGCTGATAAGCAGCAGAAGGAGAGCAGCAGGAACGAGCAACAGGGAGGCGAGCGCCATCAGGCGAACCCGACGGGTCTTTTCCTCAATCATCGCAATGGCAATAGCGCGAGCACGCGACATGGCGAAATTCCTGTACGGCGACCAACATGGCGCAAAGCGGGGCGCCGCACAAGAGGCTTGTTCGGCCTGCACCGGCCTTAGACAGCGAAGGCGAACACCGCCGAAAACACCACCACCGCAAAGGCGGCGCCGGTGAGCTTGCTGGAAAGCTCGACACGGGCAATCGCCGCCGCGTCGCCGGACGCGGCCTTTTTCTTGGCGCTTTCGCCCATACCGATGAAGCCGAGCATGGCGACAACGCCCAGCATCTTGATCCAGAACCAGAAATTGGGCGGGGTGAAGTTCCACTTGAGCCAAAGCGTCAGGACGCCGGTGACGAGCAGCGCGATCATGGCGTAGCGGCCGACCACGGCGAGCGTGTTGCGCAGAGCAATATAGGCATCGCGCGCCGCCGGCGCAGCCGTGGCCATACGCGGATCGATGAGCGGATGGACGACGGAATTGGCCCCGCCCGCGATGAAGGCGACGACGTGGATGAAGATCAGCAGGCCGTTGACGACTTCCATGGCAGGTCTCTCGCATTTCCCTGCCGCAAGGGTAGCGCGGGAGTGCCTCAATCACCAGTCGAGATGGAGAATTTACCCGAAAGGTGCGAGAGCGCCCCGGCGCCCAACCTGCGAGATTCTCCCTTGGGGGATGAGCGATGCCAGGCAGAGAAGGCCCCACCCCCAAGCTTCCGCCGTACTAGGCACGGAACGCGAAGGCGGCTATGGCTCCCCTCGCGAGTTGGAAAGAAACGATCATGGCGGACACAGCGAGCGCAACCCAGGGCGCCCCAAGGCGCACGGTGCGCGGAGAACTCAAGGAGTTGCTGCTGCTCGGGTGGCCCCTGGTGCTGGCACAACTGGCGCAGAACGCGCTGTTCACCACCGACGTGATCATGATCGGCTGGCTGGGCAGCAAGTATCTCGCGGCGGCGACGCTGGCCAACGCGCTGTTCGTCGGCATCCAGTTGTTCGGCGTCGGCGTGACAAGCGCCGTGGCGCCGCTGGTGGCGCAGGCGCGCGGCTCGGGCAATCTGCGCGCCATCCGCAAGACGGTGCAGATGGGCCTGTGGCTGAGCGTCGTGCTGGTTGTGCTGCTGCTGCCGCTCGCGTGGAACATCAAGCCGATCTATCTCGCCATCGGGCAGGACCCGGAATTGTCGGCGCTGGCGGAAAGCTTCGTGCATACCGCGGTATGGCTGTTCGTGCCGGCCTTCATGATCGTGGTGTTGCGCTCGTTTCTTTCGGCGCTGGGGGCGACACGGGTGATCCTCGTGATCACTCTCGCCGGCATTCCGCTCAATGTGCTGTTCAACTACGCGCTGATCTTCGGCAATTTCGGGTTCCCGCGCCTCGAACTGGCGGGGGCGGGTATCGCGACGACCCTGGTAAACGTCGTGATGCTGCTGATGATGGTGGCCTATATCGTGCTGCACAAGCGGCACCGGCGGTTCCACATCTTCGCGCGGCTATCCGCCCCGGACCTGCCGGCCTTTCTGCAACTGCTCAAGATCGGCCTGCCGATCGGCCTGATGCTGCTGGCCGAGGTCAGTCTGTTCACGTGCGCGTCGCTGCTGCAGGGCTGGATCGGGGAGGCTGAAGTTGCCGCCCATGCCGTGGCGCTGCAACTGTCCGCCACGGCTTTCATGGTGCCGCTCGGCCTCAGCCAGGCGACGACGGTGCGCGTCGGGCTGGCGCTTGGACAAGGCGACCGGCACGGCGTGGGCATAGCGGGCTGGACTGCCTTTGGCGTGACGCTGGCCTTCATGTCGAGCACGGCGCTCCTGATGGTGCTGTTTCCGCACCAACTGGTCGGCCTTTTCCTCGACGGGACGGTGGCGGAGAACATGCGCCCGCTCAGCATGGCGGCGACTTTCCTCAGCGTGGCAGCGCTGTATCAGCTGGCCGATGGCGGTCAGGTGGCGATGGCCGCGGCGCTGCGCGGCATCTCCGATACGCGGATGCCGCTCGTGATTGCACTGATCGGCTATTGGGGTGTCGGGTTCCCGACCTCGTATATCGCGGGCTTCGTCTTCGGGCTCGGCGGCATGGGCATCTGGTACGGGCTGGCTGCGGGGCTCGGTGCCGTCGCGGTGGCGCTGACGGTGCGGTTTGCCATGCGCGAGCGGCTGCACCTCGGGCGGCTGGCGGCGTAGGGACATACCCCGGTGGTGACCTCCTGGTCCTTCGACAGGCCCTGGAAGAGGCAAATCACTGTGAGGCGCCGTCACTTCACTGCGTCATGGCGGCGCAGCCCGGCATCCAGCCTCCCCTTTGAGACCTCGCGGTGAAGGGTGAAATCTCAGGATGGGCCCCTCGCCATTCGAGCCTTCTGCGGGGAATCGGTCCACTGGACCGATTCCTGATCCTTCGAAGTCTCATGGCCTTCTAGCCTCGCCAAGCCCCACCGGGGCTTTGCGTTCGGCGATGCCGAACCGGCGTCGAAGTGCCGGGGTGACACTGAGTCTGCGGCGCCCTCACGACGCCTGCACCCACGTCCAATCCGCCATGCGCCCGCGAAACCAGGTGCGCTGGCGTTTCGCATATTGGCGGGTGGCGATGATGGCGCGCTCGATGGCGTCAGATGGGGAGAGGTCGCCGCGCAGCATGGCGGAAATCTCCGGCACCCCGATGGCTTTCATGGCTGGCAGCGCGGGATCGAGCCCGAGGGCGAGCAGCGCCTCGACTTCGGCGATGGCGCCATTTTCCAGCATAGAACGGTAACGGCGGGCGATCCGGTCGCGGAGGATATCGCGATCGGGATTGAGCACGAGCTTCTCGATCTCCCAGCCCGCGAGCAGCGGCGGCTGCGGCGCGTCCTGGAAGCTGGCGAGGGAACGGCCGGTGGCGGCAAGCACGGCAAGGGCGCGGGTAACGCGCTGCGGATCGGGCTCATTGAGGCGTGCGGCAATCAGCGGATCGCGGGCGGCGATGAGGCGGGCGCGGCCATCGCGATCAAGGGCGAGGACTTCGGCCTCGATGGCGGCGACGACCGTAGCCGGGACCTCCGGCACGTCAGCAAAACCACGGGTGAGGGTTTCGAAATAGAGGCCTGTGCCGCCAACGAAAATCAGCTCCCTGCCCTGTTCCTCGTCGCGTATCAGGGATACATCGCGGACCCAGTCGCCGGTGGAATAGCGGCGTGCGGGATCGACAGTGCCGTAGTGCCGATGCGACGCGAGCGCCAGATCGTCATCGGACGGACGCGCCGTGATGATACGAAGCGTCGTATAGACCTGCAGCGCATCGGCATTGACGATCACCGCGCCACGCTCGCGGGCAAGGCGCAGGGCGCGCGCCGACTTGCCGCTGGCGGTGGGACCGGCTATCAGGACCGCGCGTCTTCGGGGGCTTCCTGCCATCCGCTCAAGACCTTGTGCGAGGGTTCATGCCGGTACTGTGCCTCATTGCCAACCCTGCCGATCCGGCGCTCGATTACCAGCTGGTCGGCGCGATCCACCACGAAACCGGTGGCGAGATCAACTGGCTGCATCAGAAGATCGCGGTTGAAATCCATGCGCCAAAGGCGCCGGACCCGGTGGCGATCGCGCGTGACAAGATCGGCAGCCGCGCCGTCGATGCCGGGCTGGTCAGCTCCGAGCACCGCCGCAAGGGCGTGCTGGTGGCGGACATGGATTCGACCATGATCGAGCAGGAATGCATCGACGAGCTGGCCGACGCCGTGGGCATCAAGGCCGAAGTCGCGCGCATTACCGAGCGGGCGATGAATGGCGAGCTCGATTTCGCCGAGGCGCTCCGGCACCGGGTGAGCCTGATCAAGGGGCTCGAGCGCAAGGTGATCGAGGAAATCCGCCGCGAGCGTATTACCCTGATGCCGGGCGGCCGGGCGCTGGTGCATACGATGAAATCCTTTGGCGCCTATACCTCGCTGGTGTCGGGCGGGTTCACGTTTTTTGCCGACTTTATCGCTAGACGCATCGGCTTCGACGAAGCTGTCGCCAATGTACTTGAGTTCGACGGCGAGCGGCTGACCGGGACGGTGGCAAGCCCGATTGTCGATAAGTCGACCAAGCTTGCGCGGCTCAAGGCGCTGGCGGCAGAGCGGAACCTGCCGTTGAGCGCGACATTGGCCGTAGGCGATGGGGCGAACGACCTCGACATGATCAAGGCCGCAGGCCTCGGCGTCGCAATCCATGCCAAGCCGCATGTCGCGGCCGAGGCAAGGGTGCGGATCGACCATGGCGACCTGACCGCACTGCTCTACCTGCAAGGCTATGAGGAAGAGGAAATCGTCAGGTGAGGCTCGAAACGGAGCGCCTGGTGCTGCGTGAGTGGCGCGACGAGGATAAGGCGCTCTATGCGAAGGTGATCGGCGACCCGGTGGTGCGGCGGTTCTTCCCCGGGCTCGGGACGCCGCTCGATGCTGCGATGGGCATCGAGCGGGCGCGAGAGCGGCTGAAGCAGTTCGGCTTCGGCTTCCTGGCGCTCGAGCGAAAGTCAGACGGCGCCTTCATGGGCATGCTGGGCATGGCGCCCTTCAACGAAAACATCCGTGCGGCGATCCCCGGACACCCCGAGGTCGAGATCGGCTGGCAGATCGGGCAGCAGTTCTGGGGCCAGGGCTACGCGCCCGAAGGCGCGCTCGCGGTGCTGCGCTTTGCCTTCGGGACCGCGCGCCTCGATGAGGTGGTGGCGATCACCTATGAGGGTAACCTGCCGAGCCGCCGCGTGATGGAAAAGCTCTGCATGGTGCACGACCCCGATGGCAGCTTCGAGCACCCGGATGTGCCCGTGGGGCACCAGCTCAGGCCGCATGTGCTGTACCGGATCAGAAGGCCGGTGTGGCTGGCGCCGGGGTGAGGCGTTAGGCAGTCGGCAGTCGGCAATCGGCAATCGGCAATCGGCAATCGGAGAGAGTGTGATTAGCCGCTTGCACAGTGTCACCCCGACGAAAGTCGGGGCCCATCTTGGGGTGGCTCACGCATCGCCCTGCGGCTGCGACAATATCTCAGGCTGGGTCCCTAGCCATTCGAGCATAGCTCTCATGGCCTTCTCGCCTTGAATGTCTCCACCGGAGACATTCATCGCCTGCGGCGACCGGCATCGAAGTGCCGGGATGACATCGAGTTTCACGAGGTATTGAGCCCCTACCCCAGCTTCACCGCCACAAAGCGCGAGGCGCCGGTGGCGTCGGTGAGCTTGAACAGCACAGCGGGGCGACCATCATCGCGGGCAGCGCTGACCAAAGCGGTCACATCCTCGACAGTTGCGACCGGCTTCTGGTTAACCTCGCTGAGGATCAGGCCCGGGACCATGCCCTTGGTCTCCGCATCCGAGCCGGGACGGACCGAGACGACGACCAAACCTTCGGTTTCAGGCGCGAGGCCGTACTCGGCGCGCCGCGCCTCATCGAGCACGGCAATATCGAAGCCGACGAGATCGGGCATGGCGGCAGGAGGCGAGAGCTCTTCGGAGGTGGGCTCGGCTGGATCGGGTTCCGGTGCCGGGGCATCGGGGGCGAGTGGCTGGTCCGTGGCCGGGGCGCCCGCGTTCTGGGCGATGAGTTTTTCGCCATCCTCAAGGCGGCCAAGTGTAATGTTGAGGCTTTCGTCCGAACCATTGCGGTAGAGCCGGACAGCGACGGCCTTGCCGACGGCGGTTTCCGCGACGACGCGTGGCAGGTCGCGCATGCGGGCGATCGGCTTGCCATCGAACTGCAGGATGATATCGCCGACCTGCACCTTGCCCTCGGCGGGACCGCCCTTGGTGACATCAACCACCAGGGCGCCGGCGGTGCTGGACAGGCCGAGCGACGCCGCGATGTCCTCGCTCACCTCCTGGATGGCAACGCCGAGCCAGCCGCGGCGGGTTTCACCATATTGGGAGAGCTGGTCGAGCACGGGCCTCGCAAGATTGCCGGGCACGGCAAAACCGATGCCGAGGGACGAGCCGCCCTGGGCGATGATGGCCGTGTTGATGCCCACCACCTTGCCATCCATATCGAAGAGCGGCCCACCGGAATTGCCCTGGTTAATTGCGGCGTCGGTCTGGATGAACTGATCATAGGGCCCCGACTGGATATCGCGATTGCGCGCCGAGACGATGCCGAGCGTGACCGAACCTCCAAGGCCGAATGGATTGCCGATGGCCATGACCCAATCACCCACCTTGGCGCTGTCGCTGTTGCCGAACTCGACGAAGGGCAACGGCTTGTCGGATTCGACCTTCAGGACGGCGAGGTCCATCTTGTCGTCGGCGCCGACGATGGTGGCAGGCATGTAGCTGCCGTCGGCGAAATAGATCTCGATTTCGGTGGCGCCCTCGATGACATGATTGTTGGTGACGATGGTACCATCGGCGGAAACGATGAAGCCCGAGCCGAGGCTGCGCGCCTCCTCCATCCGGTCCTCGCCTTCGCCGTTGTTGGGGTTGCGCTCGTCGAACAGGTCGCCGAGCGGGGACCCTTCGGGGACTTCGGGGTAGGGTACGCCAAAGCCACCCGGCACCATGCGCGAGGTGCTGATGTTGACGACGGCCGGTGAGAGTTGTTCGGCGAGGCCGGCAACGGAATCGGGGCCCTTGGCAAAGGCAGGCGCCGCGACGAGCGAACCGGAAATGGCGAGGATGAACCCCAGGACCTTCAGCAACTCAACCTCCGCGACGCATTCGCCATTGGGAGGGCAGTTGAAAGGAACTCAAGCGGGGTGTCCAGCGCGGCAATGCGCAAAAACTGGTGAAGCCGGCGCTTGCCTGAATGGACAGGCGCCGGCTTCGGAAGCGTTATGGCGACGTTGCCGGGGCGGCCGGGGCCGTCTCAACCGCCGGGGTGGCGGCCGGGGCCGTCTCCGTCACGGTGGTCGCATCAGCCGGCGCCGCCGGCGTGTCGAGGATCGGCGAAGATTCCGCCGGGGTCTCGATCAGCGGCGTGACCGGGATGTCGGCACCGGCGCCTGGCGCAACCTGGATATTGTCCGGGTTTTCATTCTCGAAGTAGCGGAAGAACTCCGAGTTCGGCGACAGCACCATGGTGGTGCCGGTGCCGCCCAGCGCCGCGCGATAGGACTGCATCGAGCGGTAGAACTGGAAGAAATCCGGATCGCGGGTATAGGCCTCGGCGAAGATGCCCGAGCGCTCGGCTTCACCCTCGCCTCGGAGGATCTCGGCGTCGCGCTGGGCGGCGGCGATGATTTCCGTGCGCTGACGATCGGCGATAGCAGTCGCGGTGCGCTTGGCTTCCTGGCCACGGGCGCGCAGCAGGGCGGCCTCGGCAAGGCGTTCGGCCTTCATGCGGTTGAAGGTATCGGCCGACACGTTCGGGTCGAGATCGGTGCGCAGGATACGCACGTCCACCACATCGATGCCGAGCGGAGACATATCCGGGCGGATGATATCGCGCGCCTCGTTCATCATGGCGGAGCGTTGGTCGGACAAGGCGGCGGTGAAGTCGCGCCGGCTATAGACATCGCGCAGCGCCGAGTTCAGGCGGGTGGTGAGGCGGTCTTCCGCAACGCGGATTTCGCCCTGGGCACGCGTCCGGAACAGGCGTGGATCGGAGATGCGGTAGCTGAGGAAGGCATCGACGATGTAGAACTTACCGTCGGAGACCTGCAGGCTCATGTTCGAGACATCGGCACGCAGCAGCCGATCCTCGATGATCTGCACGTTATCGACGACGTTCGTCGGCACCTTGAAGTACATGCCGGGCTCGGTCTTCACGTCGATGATCTGGCCGAAGCGGGTGACGATGGCCTGCTCACGCTCGTTCACCACATAGATGGACGAGACGAAGACATAGAAGAGGCCGATGGCGACAACGCCAAGTGCGATAAGGCGGTTCATGGTCAGTTCGCCCCCGTCGTGGTGGTGGTCGTACCGGCCTGGGCTGCCGACTGCGGCCTGATCTCAGGAAGCGGGAGATAGGGCACGACGCCCCCCTGCCCGGATGCCGAAGGATCGATGACGACCTTGTCGGAGCCGCGCAGCACCTCTTCCATGGTTTCGAGGTAGAGACGCTTGCGCGTCACTTCAGGCGCATTGGCATATTGCTGGTAGATGGAAAGGAAGCGGGCCGCCTCGCCTTCCGCTTCCTGCACGACGCGCGTCTTGTAGGCGGCGGCGTCTTCGCGGATCTGGGCTGCCTGGCCGCGGGCTTCACCGAGCAAGGTATTGGCGTATTGGCGCGCTTCTTCCTGGAAGCGGTCCTCATCCTGCTCGGCGCGCTGCACTTCGTTGAAGGCATCCGCCACTTCGGCGGGCGGAGCCGCCTGGCCGATGGCGACCTGCGATACCGTGACGCCCATCTTGTAGCTTTCGGTGATGGTGCGGACGATCTGCAGCACGTCGTTGGCGATACCAGTCTTGTCGTCGCGGAAAATATCCTGCGCGGGACGCCGGCCAACGACTTCGCGCATGGCGCTCTCGCCGATGGCGCGGATCAGGCTGTCCGGATCGCGCACGTTGAACAGATAGGCCGCCGGATCCGAAATGGTCCACAGCACGGAGAAATCGACATTGACGATGTTCTGGTCGCCCGAGAGCATCTGACCCTCGGTGGCCTGCGGTGTGGCACTGCCAGCAAGAGAACCGATTTCGGTGCGGTTTTCCTGCAAGCTGACACGCTCGACGGCTTCGATCGGCCACAGCAGCAGGTGCAGGCCGGCATTCGACAGCTCGACCGGCTTACCGAAGCGCAGTTTCACGCCGACTTCGGACTGTTCGATGGTGTAGACCGAGTTGGCGAGCCACAGCACGGCAAGCGCCGCGATGCCGCCGACGACAGCCCAACGGGTGCCTCCGGGCACGCCGCCCTTGAACTGATCACGACCGCGGTTCAGCAGATCCTCGAGACTGGGTGGTGTGCCGCCGCCTCGCCGGCCGCCGCCACCGCCACCTCCTCCGCCATTCCCCCCACCGGGCGCATTTCCCCAGGGGCCGCCATTATTGGGCGTACGTCCCCCTCCGCCCGTATTGTTGTCCCAGGGCATCTGCTTCCTTTCACGGCTCTTGTCACGTTCAGGCACATATAGGAAAGCCCTACCCGGCGATCAATGTCACGCGGGCTGCCGCCGATGGTAGATTTTGACGCAGAAATCGGCGCTGTCGCGCTCGGTGCGCGCAATCTGGGGCATATCGATCACCTGCCAGACGTCTGGATCGATGTCAGGGAAGCGCGCATCGCCTTCGGGGGCGAGCGCCACATGGGTGATGACCAGCCGATCGGCGCGCGGCATAGCCTCGCGATAGATCTCGCCGCCGCCCGCAACGATGATCTCGTCGGCATGATCGGCGGTCGCGATGGCATCGGCATGGAGCAGCGCCGCATCGAGCGACGACAAGACGATGACACCATCGGGCTGGTTGCCCGGCTGGCGGCTGACAACGAGATTGGTACGCCCTGGCAAGGGCTTGCCGATCGACTCGAATGTCTTGCGGCCCATGATCACCGGCTTGCCGAGCGTCATGCGCTTGAAAAAGGCGAAGTCGGAGGGCAGCCGCCACGGAATGCGACCTGCGACGCCGATGACGTGGTTTTCGCCGATTGCAGCAATAAGTGCGACGGGATGCCTCATGTGGCGCCGAGCTTTTCGAGCGCCGGGCCAGTGACGCGCACCCGGATCCACTCGCTCATCAAGGCGCCGCCCTGTGCCTTGTAGAAGGCGATGGAGGGCTCGTTCCAATCGAGCACGGACCACTCATAGCGGCCGAGACGTTCGCTGACGCAACGGCGTGCGAGCTCGACCAGCAGGGCCTTGCCGACCCCCTGCCCGCGCGTTTCTGGCAGGACATAGAGGTCTTCAAGATAGAGCCCGTGCCGGCCCTGGAAGGTGGAATAGGTGTAGTACCAGAGCGCGAAGCCGACCGGCTTGCCATTAAGTTCAGCGAGTTCGCAGAAGACCTTGGGGCTCGGGCCGAAAAGATCGCGCTCGAGATCGGCCTCGGTGGCAACGACCTCGTGCAGGAGCTTCTCGTACTCGGCGAGTTCGCGGATGAAGAACAGGATGGTGCCGGTATCGTCCGGCGTCGCGGGGCGGATGGAGAGGGTCATCGTCCGAAGGTTATGCGGCGATACGGTGCACTAGCGCGTCCTCGACATAGACGCCATTCACGACATTGCCGGTCAGCCGCTTGCTGCCGAGGGTCGGGGACTGCACCAGACTGGAAAGACCGGTGATGAGCGGATCAGACATCAACACGAACTTCACCCGCGCCAAATCGAGAAGATCGGGATGTTCGGGATGCGCCTTGCGCCACTCGGCCAGGGCGAATGCGGCCTTGTAGTATTGCCGGCTCAATTCTTCGCGGTCGCCGTCCACCCCGATCACGAACCGCCAGTTTTCCGTCTCGCCATTGTAGAGCCAGAGGGCTGCCCTAACGCCGAAATCAAGGGAATCAAGCACGCCGACAAGTGCGAGGCCCGCTTCGATCTCACTGCCTACCAGTTGCGCTGCAGCCATGGAAAAACTCCGTCTTCTTCGCCCATGATAGCATCTCTCATATTTCTGGCGGTGAAATAATCCACCTCCTGGTACCGGCTTTCCTCGGACCATTCGACCACCGTGGCCCAGTTCGCACTGAATGTGGGCGACTCGGTTCGGCGTCTGTCGATTGTCAAAGCCAGCTGCGCCAGCCCCGCCAGCTTAGCCAGATCGTGCGTGTAAGTGGCCAGAACAAGGCTCTTGTCGGGAATGGCCTCGGCCACAAATGCCCGCGCAATGCGTGCCTTGAAACCCAACTCAATGCCGTATCCGAACAGATAGTAGGCGTTGGAGTAGCGCCCATGGGACAGCAGAAGTTCGGCATCGGCGACCTTACCGATCGCCAAGCGCTGCAAAGTCTCGCGTGTGATCATCGCTCATCCACACTGGCAGCAGGAAGGGGCGTGTGCGGCAGGTATTTGAACCACTTGCGCTCAAGGGCTTGAGCGATGTCGATGTCGTGGTGGCGGCAGAACAACAGCAGCATGGCGAAGAGGTCGGCGGCTTCGTCTTCGAGCGCAAGCCGCTGATCCTCTGCGGATTCGTCGCGCCGACGCGCGCGGCCGGATGCGCGCAAGGCCTCGGCTGTGAGTTCCCCGAGCTCCTCCTGCAGCTTCAGGAGGTACCAATCCTCATGGCGCCTGATGTCGCAGCGCGCGGCAAAGATATCGGAGACCGTTGCGACCTTGGCCGTGAGTTCGGACAGGCGGGGATCACCCGACATTGGGGTCGGGATCGTTGCGGTTGAGGATGAGGATTTCGAGTTCGCGGTCGTAGGGCGGATAGAAATCGGTAGCTTCCATCTCGAAGGTGGTGGGCGAGGTCTTGGTCACCTTGCCGTCCCAGCAGAAGGAGACGAGGTTTTCCGGCCGGCCCTTGTCGATGGTCAGGCGGAACTTGCCGATCGGGCCGTTCCAGTTGGCGCCGGTTGACCAGATATAGCTCAGCCACATTTCGGTGAACGGCGCGCCATAGGGCTCCTTCGGGTCGGGCAGTGTCTTCTTGACACTGTTCACGAAGCCCTCGTCAGTGCAGTACTTCTTCTTGTACTCGGTGGCCGGGTCGTAATTGTCATAGGGCTCTGCGAGGAAGGTCACCGCGACAGTGCCACCGACGCTCGGCTGGTAGATGTGCACGACTTCGTGGGTGGTTCCTGCCTTGAAGGTCGCTTCCCAGGTATAGGTCGAGCGCAGAGTCCAGACCGGCACATAGTCCGTCATCCAGCCAGAGCCGGAGTCATACTCCATCGGGATGACGAGCCCCAGATGCAGCAGCTTCTGCTGGTCGGCAGGGTCCAGCGCGTTGAGTGCTTCGGTCGTCGGGCTGCCGAATGGCGTGAACGGCACGCCGAGCCCCCTGAGCAGATCGGAATAATCGACACCGAACGCGAAGACATATTGGTGCAGCGTGGCTTCGACGGGCTCGCCATCGAAGGTGGTGCTGAAATTGAACAGGTTGGCCGGGTCTTCGCCGGGCACCGAGACCATGAAATCGCCACTTCCGGTGATATCGGGCAGCGGGAAGGACACGAGCGAGGTCTGGTCGGAATCGGCGGTGTTGGTGAACTGGTATTTCACCCGCACCTGATCGGTGGACACGAAGAGGTCTTCCGACGTCATGGTCACCTTGTCTGAGGTGACGAACATCAGCCCACCCGTGCCAAGCTGGCTCATCGTGTCGTTGGCGAAGGCGGGGACCGTGAAGAGCGGCAGGACAAGCGCGGCGATAAGGAGCGGTTTCATACGGCAACCTCGGCCTTGATGTGCGGGTGCGGATCGTAGCCCGTGATCATGAAGTCCTCGAAGGTGAATTCGAAGATATCATGACGGTCCGGATTGAGCGTCAGGCGCGGCAGCGGGCGCGGCTCGCGCGAGAGCTGCAACCGGGCCTGGTCAAAGTGGTTGTGGTAGAGGTGCACGTCGCCAAAGGAATGCACGAAGTCGCCCACTTCCAGCCCGCTCACCTGCGCGACCATGTGGGTCAGGAGCGCGTAGGAAGCGATATTGAACGGAACGCCCAGAAAGATATCGGCCGAGCGCTGATAGAGCTGGCAGCTGAGCTTGCCATTGGCGACGTAGAACTGGAACAGGCAATGGCACGGCGGCAGCGCCATATCGTCGACTTCGGCCGGGTTCCAGGCCGAAACAATGTGGCGACGGGAATCCGGCTTGGTCCGGATCGACTGCACGACATTGCTGATCTGATCGATGGTGCCGCCCTTGCCGTCGGGCCAGGAGCGCCACTGGCTGCCATAGACCGGGCCAAGATCGCCGTTCTCATCGGCCCAATCGTCCCAGATGCGGACGCCGCGCTCCTGCAGCCAGCGCACATTGGTTTCGCCGCGAAGGAACCAGAGCAGTTCGTAGATGATGGATTTGACGTGCAGCTTCTTGGTGGTGACCAGAGGAAATCCCTCTGACAGATCGAAGCGCAACTGATTGCCGAACAGCGAGCGTGTGCCGGTGCCGGTGCGGTCGGGGCGGTCGGAGCCGTTGGCGAGCACCTCGCCGAGCATGTGGAGATATTGGCGCATGACCAAAGCTTCTAGGCCGATTCGGCTGAACGCTGGCCGAATGGCTGGGTGGTGATTCCCAGCTATTTGGCCAAGCGCGCTCAGCGCAAGCGGCCCCCCTCACCTGCCCTTCGGGCACCTTCATCGCCTTCGGTCGCTCCACCGGAGCGCCCGACCGCGGCTTTCGTGGCGACTCCCGGCTCAATGGCGGCTGGCGCTGACGCCTTTCCAGATGGCGCGCCGATAGAGCGTCGAGCGATCGATGCCCAAGGCACGCGCCGCCTTCGAGATGTTGCCACCGGCCGCCGCGATGGCCTGGCGGATAGCATCGTCGGTGAGGGTTTCGAGCGACGCCCCCGGCGCGATGGCGGCAGTGGGCAGAGTTGCGAGTGGCAGGAGGATTTCGGCGGGCAGATCCTCGGGGCCGAGGCGCTGGCCAGGGTCGGCAAGGGCGAGCATGGCGCGGACGACACCGGCGAGCTGGCGGAAATTGCCGGGCCATGGATAGGCGAGCAGCCTTTCCTCGGCTTCGAGGGAAAGCGTCACGCCTTCGCGCCCGGCCCCAGCCTGCCGCCAGAGGGCGCGGAGGATATCGGGCTTGCCCGGCAGATCGCGAAGGGGTGGCAGTTCCACCACGTAATGGGCGAGCCGATAGTAGAGATCGGGGCGGAATTTTCCTTCTTCGACCAGTTGCTTGAGCGGGCGGTGCGTGGCGGCGACGGGGAGGAAATCGACCTTGGTGGCTTTGCCACCGCCGAGCGGCATCACCTCGCGATCCTGCAGGACGCGCAGCATGCGGGACTGCAGCGAGAGGGGCATGTCGCCGATCTCGTCGAGGAACAGGATGCCGCCATTGGCCTGCTGCACCAGGCCCTCGCGGCCCTGCTTGCGGGCGCCGGTAAAGGCGCCATCAATATAGCCGAAGAGCTCGGCTTCGATGAGGCTTTCGGGCAGCGCCGCGCAGTTGATGGCGATGAAGGGCTTGCCGTTGCGCGCGGTGTGGCGGTGCATTTCGCGGGCGAAGACTTCCTTGCCGGCGCCGGTTTCGCCCTGGATGAGCAAGGGGATGCCAGCGTCGGCGAGGCGCACGGCCTTGCGCAGCGCATTCTGCGTTTCGGTGGTGAAATAGGCTTTGGGAACCTCCTTAAGGTCCATCCCGGCAAGCACGCGTGGCCGCGGCGCGGCCGGGGTCGAAACAAAGCGCTCGCCCGAGGTGGTGACGAGCGCACCGGCACGATCCGCCTGGCCGAGCAGCAGGTCTTCGCGGAGCGCCGTGCCGAAGGCGCGCCGGTCGAGCGCCATCAGCTTCATAGCGCGGCGATTGCCTGCGATGAGCACCCCTTCGCGGAAGACGAGGATGGCTTCACGCGGGGTGCCGAGGAGATCGGCCTCTTTCTGGAAACGGACAATCTCGCAGCCGTCGAAATCGCGGGCGAAAAAGCGGTGCTCGACCTGCTCGGTGGCGAGGCGCACGAGGCCGAGGGCGTGGATGTGCTGCACCGAAGCGTGGCCCGACATATCGAGCACGCCCGCGAGCCGAAGGTACGGATCGAAGATCGGGGCGGCGGCGCAGGCCAGCATGCGGTGGGGTTCGAAATAATGCTCGGCGCCATGCACCGAAATCGGCCGGCGCTCGATGAGGGCGGTACCTATGGCGTTGGTGCCGGTTGAGGCCTCGGACCAAAGGACGCCGGGCCGGAGCGCCACTTGGGAGGCCTGCCCGGCGAACTCGGTGCTGCCGACGGCGTCAAGTACGATGCCGTGTGCGTCGGTGATGATGACGACGCTATCGGTGCTTTTCGCTTCGGAGCGGAGCACGGAGATTTCCGGCCGCACGAGGTGGCGCAGAAGATCGTTGCGCTGTTGCCGCTCGCGCAGTTCCATCGCGGTGAGCGGCTCGATGGTGGAGAGGTCGTGCCCGACGAGCCCCTGCGCGACGCAGCGCTGCCAGGACTTGACGATTTCGGCCGGGACCAATCCCTCGGGCAGCTCGTGACCGGCAAAAAACCGTCGCCGCGCATCGTCGAGGCGAGCCTCGCTGAGCTGTTGTGCCATCATCCCCTCCTCGGATCATCGCATGTCGGCGTTGCGACGATGCATGATCCTCGTTTCTGCTTAGTCGCGCTTCCGAACCGGAAAACCGTCACCACTTTTCCTGGAAGCGCTCCAGAACAGGTGTGGCATTTTGCAACAGGTGTTGCATCCGCCATCGTTTCCCCTGTTGCACGGAGGGGAGCGCGTTTTTCGGAACCTGTCCAGACCCAGATCAAATCAGAACGTTTCAGCAGGAATACCAGTCGCTTGGCGGTCGCGGCGCCGCGGTTGGGCCGGCTGGCACGGCGCTTGCGATGTGTTCCCCATCTGCAAAACGGGGAGGAACCCATGAACAAGCCCGCATTTCTCGACCAGCGCACCAAGTCGCCCTACAAGGCGGTCTACGGCAATTTCATCGGCGGCGAATGGGTGCCGGCGCTCGATGGGCAGACCTTCGAGAACACCTCGCCGATCAACGGCAAAGTAATCTGCTCGGTGGCCCGATCGCAGGCGGCCGATGTGGAGCGCGCGCTCGATGCCGCCCACAAGGCGAAGGATGCCTGGGGCCGCACCAGCGTCGCCGAGCGCGCCAAAATGCTCAACAAGATCGCCGACCGGATGGAGGAAAACCTCGCGCTGCTCGCCCTTGCCGAGACCTGGGACAATGGCAAGCCGCTGCGCGAGACGACGGCGGCCGACCTGCCGCTCGCCATTGACCATTTCCGCTATTTCGCTGGCGCGATCCGGGCGCAGGAAGGCTCGCTGGGCGAACTCGACAATGACACGGTGGCCTATCACTACCATGAGCCGCTCGGTGTGGTTGGACAGATCATTCCGTGGAACTTCCCGATCTTGATGGCGACCTGGAAGCTTGCCCCTGCCCTTGCTGCCGGCAATTGCGTAGTGCTGAAGCCCGCCGAGCAAACGCCGGCCTCGATCCTGCTCTGGGCCGAGCTGATCGGCGATATCCTGCCGCCGGGCGTTCTCAACATCGTCAACGGTTTCGGACTCGAGGCGGGCAAGCCGCTCGCCTCGTCGAAGCGCATCGCCAAGATCGCCTTCACCGGCGAGACCTCCACCGGCCGGCTGATCATGCAATATGCCAGCCAGAACCTGATCCCCGTGACGCTGGAACTGGGCGGCAAATCGCCGAACATCTTCTTTGCGGATGTGGCGGCCGAGGACGATGATTTCCTCGACAAGGCGATCGAGGGCTTCGTGATGTTTGCGCTGAACCAGGGCGAGGTCTGCACCTGCCCGAGCCGCGCGCTGATCGACGAGAAAATCTATGACCGGTTCATGGAGAAGGCGCTGAAGCGGGTCGCCGCCATCGTGCAGGGCAACCCGCTCGACATGTCGACGATGATCGGTGCGCAGGCCTCGTCCGAGCAGCTCGAGAAGATCCTCTCCTACCTCGATATCGGCCGGCAGGAGGGCGCGGAGCTCTTGGCAGGCGGCGCGCGCGCCGAACTCGGCGGCGAGCTGTCGGACGGCTACTACGTGCAGCCGACGGTGTTCCGTGGGCACAACAAGATGCGGATTTTCCAGGAAGAGATCTTCGGGCCGGTGGTGTCGGTCACCACCTTCAAGACCGAGGAACAGGCGCTCGAAATCGCCAATGATACGCTCTATGGGCTCGGCGCCGGCGTGTGGACGCGCGACGGCAACCGCGCCTATCGCTTCGGCCGTGGCATCCAGGCCGGCCGCGTCTGGACGAACTGCTACCACGCCTACCCGGCCCATGCGGCGTTCGGTGGCTACAAGCAGAGCGGCATCGGGCGCGAGACCCACAAGATGATGCTCGACCACTACCAGCAGACCAAGAACCTGCTGGTGTCCTATGCGCCGAAAAAGCTCGGATTCTTCTGAGATTGGTGGCACGCGACCGGGGCGGCAGCGCTGCCCCGGTCCCCGTCGGGAGGGAACAATGGACGCTCAGGAGCCCAGCATCACTGTGCCAAGAGTTTTGGCGACCCAGGCGGCGCTAGCGCTGCTGGGCGAAATCATCGAGCGGCACGGTCCGGTGCTTTTCCATCAATCCGGCGGATGCTGCGACGGTTCGTCGCCGATGTGCTATCCGACCGGCGAGTTCCAGCTCGGCGACCGCGACGTGCGAATGGGCGAGATCGGCGGTGCGCAGTTCTATATGAACGAGAGCCAGTTCGAATACTGGCAGCATACGCAGCTGATCATCGATGCGATACCCGGTCGGGGCGGTATGTTCAGCCTCGACAACGGCACCGAACGGCGCTTCCTGACCCGCTCGCGGCTCTATTCGGACGCCGATTATGAGCGACGGGAGCCGGTGCGGTTCGCAGGCGCAGTGGCGCAACCCGCGCGATGACCACGCGGCTGATGGCTGGTGATCAGCCCGGCCCTCGGATATAGGAATCGGTGAGCACCACCGAGGACACGAATGGTCGTACTCCGTGAAAATCCGGGCGACGCTGCCATTCGAACCGGCCCTGCCGTGGGCTACGACTTGCTGTCAGAGCGCATCGCCGCCTTCGTGCGCTGGGTGGCGTGGCTGACGATCTTCCTCAGCCTGCTGTCGGGTGTGTTTTCGCGTGATTTCGTCGTCCCGCTGTGCGGAGTAGGCAGCGGACTGCTGTCGCTGACGGCGCTCAGCTACCAGCGCGACATCCTGCGCCTTCTGCTCGTCGCCCACCCAACGATCAGCTATATGTTCTTCACGTTGGTCTATGGCTTCCTGAACGGCAATCCCGGCCTCGACGGGCTTTTGAATGCCGGACGGGGGTTCACGATCACGCTGGTCTACCAGTTTGCGATCTTTGGAGCGGATGCTTTCATCCTGCTCGTGGCCGGGCGCAAGCACGACGCGGCGGCAGAAGCCACTGCACCGTCAAACCCCTACGCCATGCGGGTGGGATGGGTCCTAGTGGCGGTACTGGCAGTATTCGCATCAGCCCGCCTGACGTTCCTCACTGCCCATACGCCTGTGCTGGTGGGGCTGATCGTGGCGACCGTGGCGTGGACAGTACATGCGCGGAACGGCAAGAAGATAGCTGGACTCGCATTGGCTACTCTGATTGCGTTTTTCCTGATCTCGTCAATAACGAACGGCCGTACCATTCTTCTGGTTCTGCTCCTGGCGTGGGCGCTCCTGATGATAGCCTATGCACCACGCGTCCTGACCATCAAGAATATTGTTCTAGGGATCGTCTGCTTGGGGGTACTCAACTGGATATCGTACTCGTTTCTGGAAGCACGAAAGTTCAGGACCGATACGACGGACGTTTTCGAAGAGACAATCAACATTGCTTTCTCGCCCGAAGGGCTGACGCACCTGCTCCTGATCTCCGATGACGAGATACCCATTTATGATACGGTAGGGTCGGCCTATCGATCTGATTTCATCAGAACCTCGGTCTGGGGCCCTGTGGCAGATACGAGTTGGACGGGGCGTCTGGCGCTGATTGCCCACATGGACATTGTTACGGGGCGGCTAGCCGAGCCGGACGAGATCGACTGGCGCATAGTGGCAGGAACAGTCGGATCGGTTCTGCCAAACTTCGGCGACAAGCAGGAGTTGCTTTACAGCGACGAACTGGTCTGGGGGCTCAGCCTCCGGCCCCGCCAGTCTGTGGGACGGCCGCTGGTTACTGTCGCTGGCGAGCTTTACGCCATCGGAGGGTTTCCGTTCATCCTCGTTGCGGGCTTCATGCTGTATTCTGGGCTCATCCTGCTTCTCGTGATATTTGACCACATCGCCCGCAACAAACTGGTCTATGTGGTGACCGGCATATCGTTGCTGGGAAACGTAACGCTGACCGGCACGTTTGCAGCCCTCATGGCTTCGAGCTTCAGGATGCTGCCGGAGTTTCTGGTATTGCTGTTTTTCCTGGTGAAGATAGATGCCCAGCGAGACAGCGGTCTGAACTTGGCAACCCGTTACTGAGCCAGATGGAAGAGCGCAACCTGTGGCTGACTCTGCACTTTGCATCTCAACCGGCACTCGGAGTTGCCTGAAGCCCAATGGCCTCGAGCGGGCAGCCGAAAGCGGTGACGCATGGAAAGCACATCCTGAGGCATGGGAGGCGTTTGGTGGATTGGCGATCCGGCGACTAGCATGCTCACGCGGAAAACCGCGTCATGGCGCGAAAGGATGTGCCGAGAGCACTTTGCAGCGCCCACCGCAGCGCCTATATAGAGTTTGCCGGCAACGGCTATGGCGATAAACGGCTATCGTAATAAACCCATTGGACCCGGGGGCAGTGCCCGGCGCCTCCACCAAACTCCCCCGTCATGGCGGGGCGCGCGGGGGCGAAACAGGATCGACAAGGGCGTAAAGGGTAGACTTTTGCTCGGCATGGTACCACCGATATCGGGCCATCCTAATAGTTGCCAATGACAACTATGCTCCGGTCGCTCTCGCTGCGTAATGCGGCGCTAGCACTGGGAATTCAAGTCCTCCGCTCCTAGCAGGGCGTCAGGCGGGGTTCGCAGGCACCTGGCAACAGAAGCCTGCACTTTCCTGCCTAGGCTGGTGGATTCCCGACCGAGAGCCGTGGACACCGGCGTTGCTCGATCAACAAGGTCCAAATTGGGCAAGTGCGGCAAAACCGGCGATGCGAGGCCCTTGAATTCGCCCCCCTGCCTCGGCGATTATGCGCGAAGCGGAATCTCCCCGCGAACCCGGAAACCAACATGGCCGAAGACCTGATCCGCTACGATATACTTGCCCAGGAAGCCCTGCGCGGCGTGGTGCGAAAGGTGCTTTCCGAGGTGGCGCGCACGGGCCTGCCGGGCGAGCACCATTTCTTCATTTCCTTTGTCACCCGAGCGCCTGGAGTGCGGCTCAGCCAGAGGCTGCTGGAACAGTACGACAAGGAAATGACCATCGTGCTGCAGAACCAGTTCGCCAACCTGAAGGTGAGCGAGACGGGCTTCGAAGTTGACCTGTCGTTCGAAGGGCGGCCAGAAACTCTGGGCATTCCCTTTGCGGCGCTCAAGGCGTTCTTCGACCCGGCCGTGCAGTTCGGCCTGCAGTTCGATGTGGAGCGCGTGGTGACCGAGGAAAAGGCGGCAGAGCCGCCAAAGCCGGCGATCGTAAAGCCTGCGGCTGCGCCTGCCACCGCTGCGGCGAAGCCGGCCGCCGAGGCGCCCAAGCCCACGGCGCCCGAAGGCCCGCCGGGCGAGAAGGTCGTCAGCCTCGACAGTTTCCGAAAGAAATAGGGCGTGCTCAAGCGCTCTCTGACCATTGCCGGACACCGCACATCGATTGCGCTCGAGCCGGAATTCTGGTCGGCGCTGGAAGAACTGGCCCTGGAGCGCGGGCTGACCCTGCCGCACCTGGTACGCGAGATTGACCAAACGCGCGACGGGCCCAACCTCTCGTCGGCCTTGCGGGTCGCGGTGCTGAACCGCTGGCGTCCCACGCAGGCGAGTTGAACGTTACCCCAGGCGCGGGGTCAGTTGCCGAGGCCGAGATCGAGCGGCTGAGTCAGTAATTGCTCCTCCTGCAGGGCCCTTGCGGCGGCGTCTGCCTGGGCCTGTTCTTCGGCGGCCTGGCGGGCGACTTCAGCAGCCTGGCGAGCCGCCTCGGCCCTGGTCTCCTCCTCAGCGATCCGTGCCGCCTCCGCCGCTTCGGCCCGGGCGCGCGCCTCATCCTCGGCACGACGCTTTTCAGCTTCGATGACCTGCCGCTCCAGTTCCCTCGATAGCAGCGCGTTGTAGAGCGCGGTCGCGTCGACACTGCGCGCCGGAGCGAAAAGGGTGCCCGTCGGTGCGATGGTCAGCTCAACGGAGGGCAGCTCCAGCGGGAACTCCGCCGGCAGGGTGGCAGGCCGGGCGGCGAAGCTGCCACCGAGAGCGAGGTCGCTCAGGCGCATGGTGAGATTGCCGAACAGCTGGGCGTCAGGCGCGGCGACCGCGAGATTGGGGCTGCGGACCGTGCCGGAGGCGACGGACAATGTGCCCGAAACGACCGGCGCGGCCAGTGTCGCCGAGCTGAGCGCGGTTTCGACGGCAGAGGTGAAATCGGTCTCGGTGGCTTCTGTGAGCTGCAATGCCGCGATGCTGTCGGGTATTCTGGCGATTGCCATGAGCGGCAGCGACAGGTCGGTAATCGCGAAGGTGCCCTCGCCATTGGCGGCGCCGACGGCGGCGGCGAGGGAATCGCCCAAGCCATCAAGCCTAAGGCTGCCGGTGAGGGTGCCGGTGGCCGAGGCGCCGGGTGGCAGGAGATCGGCGAGCGCGGCGCCGGTGACCGCTGCGCGGCCGAAGAAGGTCTTGTCGGCAACTGTTCCGGCGCAGCACAGCGTCGCATCGAACGAAAGCGTACCGCCACCAACCGCGGCAGTCCCGTTCCTCAGAGAAGTGGAGGTCTGATCCCAGGCGAGATCAAAGCCGAGGCTTGCGAGCGACCGGTTTGGGCCGAGGGCGAGCTTGTCCATGGTGACGGTAACCCGCCCATCGGTCGAGCGGGGCAGATCGCCCAGATCGAGCGGACCATCGAGCCAGGTCGAGCTAACGGACTTCAGCAGCGCCGCACGCCCGGCAATGGTGGCAAAAAGGCTCGAAGCATCGCCCTGACCGACCCGCAGGCTGCCGGTGACCAGAGGACGGGCACCAACGGTCGACAGATCGAGCATCAGAGAAAACGGCATATCACCCGCCAGACCGGTGAAATCGGAGAGCCGCAGAGCCCGGCCCTGCTCGAAATCGAGCATGCCCTTGGCCGCAAAGGCCGGCGGTGCAATGCCGGTGACGCCAAACAGCGCCAGCAATGGCGCGGGATCGCGCAGATCGAGCTTTACAGTGCCCTTCCCGGTGAGGCTGGTGAGATCTGGCGCGACGATATCGCCCGAAAACCCGAGGCTCTGGCCGCCGCCCTCTGCGACGATGGTCGCCTGGAAGCGATTGCCGACATGGCCGGTGGCACGGCCGACGACATGCATGCTGCCAGAGGCGGAAAGCAGGCCGACCGAACCGAGGCCGAGTTGCGCCGAAAGGCGCGCAGGATCGTCCGAGCGGAGATCGGTGCGCAGATCGAGTTGCCCGGTGGCGACGCGGAGCAGGCCCTGCTCGAGCTCGACGCTGGCAGTGAGGCCGGTGCCGGCAAGGCTTCCGGACACGGTCAGCGTCTGGCCGCCCTTGCCGCTCGGTGCGCCGAGCTTTGTTGCAAGCTGGAGCGGAAACAGCGTGGGCAACTGCGCCGAAAGCGGAGCCGGCAGCTGAATAGCCCTAGACAGCGCGGCGACAATCGGCGCGGCCGGGCTCTCGATCGATATGGTGCCGGTGCCCGAGAGTTCCGGCCGTGCGAGCGTCCCGAAGGCAGTGGCGGTCAGAGCAATGCGGGCGCCGCCCAGATCATCGGCGCGCGCCTCGGACAGGGTCAGCACCCCACCTTCCCAAGTGCCGGCGAGCTTGAGCCCCGCAGCGGGCAAACCGGCAATGGCGATGCGCTCTGCAGAGATATCAATGGCGCCGGTGAGAAAGGTTGCCGGGAAGCTGGCATCGGACGAGAGATCGGGCAGAAGCGCGAACAGCCGCGCGCTCAGTTCGTCATCGAGGCGACCGAGCCCGGCGTTGACATGCAACTCGTGCTGCGAAGCGAGCCCGAGTTCGATGGCAAAGGGCAAGGCATCGTTACCGATGATGAGCGTGCCGTCGCTCAAGGACAGCGTGTCACCGACGAGATTGGCCTTGGCGTCGAGCGCGCCTGGAACGGCGAAGAGCGGCGCTGTATCTACCGGTTTCCGCCGCCACAGAGCGGCAACCGTTTCGAGGCGTGGGGCTGTCAGCTTCAAGGTGCCCGCGAACTCGCCGCGGCTTGGGCCCGGAGTAACGCGGCCGGCAAGCAGCATGGCGACGTTGCCGGGCAAGAGGGCCGAGAAGCGCGCTACATTCCATGCGGTACCGTCGGTGGTGGCATCGAGGCGCAGGTTGCGGAGCGGCGTGCCGTGCAGATCGAGCTGAGTGATGTCAACGCCGATAGTGCCTGGGAGCGCAGGCACCGCGGGCAGCGGCAGGTCGGACAGAAGCTCGACAATACCATAGGAGGCGGGGCCGGGGCGGACGGTGTCCGCAACAGCCGGCATGGACACGACGCCGCCCGAGACGACCGCGTTGAATTCCGGCTTCGCACCGAGAGTCAGTTCGGCGGCGCCACTGAGCCTCGTGGCCGGACGGTTTTCGTCGGGCTGCAGGACATAGTCGGAAAACAGGATGCGGGCGGTACTGGCCTTGACCGTGCCGGCCACGACGAAGGCGCCCTGCCCCAACTCGGCCGCTGGCTGCGCATCGCCGGTGGTGGCTGAGACGGCTGGCGCAGCTGTGCGCTCCGCTGACGCCTTGGGCGGCTCCTGCCGGAAGGTAACCGCACCATCAAAGACGCTCTGGGCATCGACGGCGCCTTCGGCAATGAGCGCGTATACACCGCTTGCGGGCCTGAGTGTGATGGCGAGCGGCAGCGCGGCATCGGGGCGGCGGGCGCCGGTGGTGAGCCGCAGTCCGTAGACCGCCCCCTCATAGGTGCCGTTGCCCTGAAGCGCGATGGCGCCAGAGGCTGCATCGAACTTCAGCGTGCCCTCGATAGTGGTCACCGTGGCGACCTCTCCCGAGCGGCCGTCGCCGAGGACGAGATTGCCCCCGCTGATCTCGGCCGCGGCGATGGCGACTCGAGCGGTCGTCGGCGCGCCGCCGAGCGGCAGAGGCCCGGATATCTGGCCATCCGTGCCGATGGTGACGCTCAGGCTCGGCTGCGTGAGGCCGAGTCGGGTGATGGTGTAGCGATCGCGCAGGAAATCGAGCAGCGAGAAGCGCGCGTCGACTTTGGCCACCGTGAGCGCTGTGGCACCCGCGCCCAACGACACATCTTCGAATTCGAGATACGGCTCGGGCAGCAACGTGAAATGGATGTCACCGGCGATACGCACAGGCTGGCCCGCCGCCTCGGTAGCCATGGCCCCGAGATTGGCGCGATAGTTCGACCACGGCACGAAACCGGGCACGAGAAAGGCGGCGGCCAGCAACAGGATGGCCAGCGTGCCCACGACAATGAAGAGACGGTTCAGCACGAGGCGAGGTTTCTCCGCCAACCCGCGTCAATGTAGGGAAGAATCGTGCCCACGTCACGTCTCGGGCCGCATTCGCCGCCAGAGCGCGGGGGATAAAGGCGGGACCGGCCGAAAGGGAGACCGGCCCCGCGCCCCACGAGCAGGAGGCATGGTGCTCCTCTATGGACGGATTCTGAAGGCCGGATGACGGGCAGGCGACAGGATTGCGACAGGGCGGGTGTTGGATCATGACAACGTGCGCAGAATGGCCAAGGGCCCGCGTATACAGGCGGGCGCCGGATACCTATATTCGCCAACGAGAACGAACGAGGAATCGCTTCCCCCTTATGGCAGCCGAACCGCAACGCCTTGACCGATCGAGCCCTGGCCCGATCACCAGCCAGTTTGCCCGGCAGGCGCCCGATTATCTGAGGGGCCTGAACGAGGAACAGCGGGACGCCGTGATGACCACGGAGGGGCCGGTGCTGGTGCTTGCCGGCGCGGGCACGGGCAAGACGCGGGTGCTGACGACGCGGATTGCGCATATCCTCAACACACGTCTGGCGCGCGGCGCCGAGATATTGTCGGTGACCTTCACCAACAAGGCCGCCCGCGAGATGAAGGAGCGGATCGGCACGCTGGTCGGCTCGGGCATCGAGGGCATGCCGTGGCTCGGCACGTTCCACTCGATCGGCGCGCGCATCCTCAGGCGGCACGCGGAGCTAGTGGGGCTCAAGTCGGATTTCACCATTCTCGACACCGACGACCAGATCCGGCTGATCAAGCAGCTGCTCGATGTGCACAATATCGACGAGAAGCGCTGGCCGGCGCGGCAATATGCCGGGATGCTGGACAACTGGAAGAACCGCGGGCTGCTGCCCAAGGAGGTGCCGCCGGGTGATGCCAGCTATTTCGCCCATGGCAAGGCGAACAACCTCTATCAGGAATATCAGGACCGGCTGGCCTCGCTGAACGCGGCAGATTTCGGCGATCTCCTGCTGCTATGCATTAAGCTTTTCCGCGAACACCATGATGTGCTTGAGGAATATCATCGCCGGTTCCGCTACATCCTCGTCGACGAATACCAGGATAGCAATGTCGCGCAGTACCTGTGGCTGCGGCTCTTGGCGAGCGGCATGCCCGCCGAAAAGGCCAATATCTGCGTGGTGGGCGACGACGACCAGTCGATCTATGGCTGGCGCGGCGCCGAGGTGGACAACATCCTGCGCTTCGAGAAGGATTTCCCCGGCGCCAAGGTGATCCGGCTCGAGCGGAACTACCGCTCGACCTCGAATATCCTCGCGGCCGCGTCGCACCTCATCGCCCACAACGAAGACCGGCTCGGCAAGACGCTGCAGACCGATGTCGGCGAAGAGGGCGAAAAAGTCGCCGTCACCTCGGTATGGGACAGCGAGGAAGAAGCCCGGCAGGTTGGCGAGGAAATCGAGGCGCTGCAGCAGAAGGGCGAGGCCCTGAACTCGATGGCGATTCTGGTGCGGGCGTCGTTCCAGATGCGCGAGTTCGAAGAGCGCTTCATCACGCTGGGGCTGAATTATCGCGTGATCGGTGGCCCGCGTTTTTATGAGCGGAAGGAAATCCGCGACGCACTGGCTTACCTCCGCCTTGTGGGCAACCCGGCGGATGACCTGGCCTTCGAGCGCATCGTCAACACGCCGAAGCGGGGTTTAGGCGATACGACACTGAAGATCGTGTTCGATACGGCGCGGGCGAGCAAGGTGCCGCTGATGGCGGCGGTGCGGATGCTGGTCGAAACCGAGGACTTGAAGCCCAAGCAGCGCACGACGCTGCGCGACCTGGTGCTGCAGTTCGACGACTGGGCGGACCGTGGCCGCACCTTGCCCCATGCCGAGCTGGCGCAGGCCGTGCTCGACGAGAGCGGCTATACCGAGATGTGGCAGCTCGACAAATCGCCGGATTCGGCGGGGCGGCTCGAAAACCTGAAGGAACTGGTGCGCTCGATGGAGGAGTTCGAGAACCTCGCGGGGTTTCTCGAGCATGTGACGCTGGTGACCGAGCGCGACACGGGCGAGAGCGACGACGCGGTGTCGATCATGACGCTGCATTCAGCCAAGGGGCTGGAATTCAACACGGTTTTCCTGCCCGGCTGGGAGGAAGGCCTGTTTCCGCACCAACGGGCGCTGGATGAAGGCGGCAAATCGGGCCTCGAGGAAGAGCGGCGGCTCGCCTATGTCGGCCTGACGCGGGCGCGGAAGCGGCTGAAGCTCTATGTGGCGCAGAACCGCCGCATCCACGGGCTGTGGCAATCGGCGATTCCCTCGCGGTTTCTGGACGAGCTGCCTGCGGGCGTGGTCGAGGTGAAGGACACCGGCTCATCCTATGGCGGCTATGGCTATGGCGGGCGGCGGACGAGCAATTTCGACACATCGGACCCGTTCGATTCCCTCTACGAGACGCCGGGCTGGCAGCGCGCGCGGGCGCAGCAGGGGTCGCGGAAATCATCGGGGCCCTTGACGATCGAGGGCGATCTCGTCGCCCGCTCGGTGGATGACGGGCGCGGCTCGCGCTATGGGCTGGGCGAGCGCGTGTTCCACCTGAAGTTCGGCTATGGCGAAGTCGAAAGCATCGAGGGCAACAAGCTCAGCATCGCGTTCGAGAAGGCCGGCAAGAAGAAGGTGCTGGATAGTTTCGTGCAGAAGGTGTGAGGGCTTCGGCCAAGCCGTCCTCGTCGTTCGACAAGCTCAGGATGAGGACGGAAATCAGGCGCAGGCCTTGCAGTCGGCGTCCCTCTCCCTCGTGAGGGAGAGGGTGCCCGAAGGGCGGGTGAGGGGTGCCACTTGCGCTGAATTGTGCAGGCTATGTAGAGACTTGGCGCAAGCGGCACCCCCACCTCCGCCTGACGGCGGTATCCTCCCCCGCAAGCAGGGGAGGAGCGCCGACTGCAGCCTTTGTGGCCGCCGATGGCACCTAGGACCTCATCCTGAGCTTGTCGAAGGACTGGATCCGGGCACGCCCTTCTGAACTCTAGCTCGATGGCGTCGTGCGTTCCCCACGCCTTGAATCGAGGCCCAGGCGGTGTTCGCGCCAGATGATGAACAGCCCCGAGCCGACGACGATCACCCCGCCGACCAGCATGGTGAGCGTCGGCGGATCGGCGAAGATGAAGTAGCCGATGGCAACGGAGAAGATCAGCGACGCGTATTCGAACGGCGCGACGACGCTCATTTCGGCGTGGCGATAGGACTCCGTGAGGAGGATCTGGGCGACCCCACCGCAGAGCCCTGCCCCAACCAGAAACGCGAATTCCGAAGGTGTCGGCATGACCCAGCCGAATGGCAGGGTGAGGAGCCCGATCAGCGAGGAGTTGAGCGAGAAGTAGAGCACGACCGTGGCCGAGCGCTCGGTGGCGACAAGCTTGCGCACCAGCAGCATGGCGACAGCGGCAAAGAAGCAGGAGAGGAGCGCCGCCAAGGCACCGAGCGTCGTGCCGGGGGTATCGGCGACGCCACCGGAGAAGATGGTCAGGCGCGGCGACATGATGATGAGCACGCCGACAAAGCCGACCAGCACGGCGCCCCAGCGATAGACGCGAATTTTCTCGTGGAAGAACAGGGCGCTGAGCACCACGATGACGAGCGGCGTTGCGTAGTTGATGGCGACAGCTTCGGGCAGCGGCAATTGGGTGAGTGCATAGAAGCCGAGCATCATCGAGGTGGTTCCGATGAGCCCGCGGCCCATATGCGAGGCAAAATGCGCCGTCTGCAGCCCAGTGGAGAGTTCGCGGCGCCAGGCGAGATAGCCCAGCACGGGAATGAGGGCGAAGAAGGAGCGAAAGAACACAAGCTCGCCCGCCGGGATATGCGGCGCTGCCTTCAGCAAGCTCGACATGCCCAGAAAGATGATGACCGACGCGACCTTGAAGGCGATGCCCGTAAGAGCGCCGCGCGGCGCCGGCGGGGTGAAATGCTGAGGATCGGCAGGCACTGGCGGGACTCGTTGCGTTTGGGGTGCACATTCGCCGTGGCTCGTGCGTTAGGCAAGCACGACATTTCCCTAAGCGATCCGCGGCGATACACTGCGCAAATGGACCAGCGGCGATGTTCCCCCGCCGTGGAGATTCGATATGGCTCAAGCCATCGAGACAATTGTCGCCAACATGTCGCTGATCGCGGCGCTGGTGGCGATCAACTACGTCCTGGCTTTCGTATGCGCGGTCCGCGAGGTCTATGCCTCACGCACGTCGCAGGGGTCGATCGCGTGGCTCGTGGCGTTGGCATTCCTGCCATTCCCGACGGCCTTCATCTATTTCGTGTTCGGGTGGAAGCACTTCGATTCCTACACCCGTACGCGCATGAAGATCCGGCACAACCGTATCCTGCGCGCCGACGAGCTGAAGGTGATCGACCGGGATACGGGCCGGGACTGGCCTGTGCTGGTGCGCTCGGCCGGCTTCCCCTTCATCAATGGCAACGATACCGAGGTGCTGGTGAACGGCGAGGCGATCTTTGCCTCGATCCTCGCGGGGATTGCCAAGGCCGAGCGCTACGTCCTGCTGCAGTTCTACATCATCAAGGATGACGCGATCGGGCGGCAGGTGGCAGAGGCGCTGGAGGAGCGGGCGCGGGCCGGTGTGCGGGTCTATGTGCTGTATGACGACGTGGGCAGCAACGGCCTGCCGAAATCCTACCGCCGCAGACTTGAGGCGGCGGGCATAAAGGTATGCGCGTTCAACGAGCGGCATGGGCTGTTGCGGCTGTTTGGCCCGATGCGGATCAACTATCGCAACCACCGCAAGAACGTCGTTGTGGATGGCCTGGTGGCATGGACAGGCGGCGCCAATGTGGGCGACGAATATCTTGGCCGCGACAAGCGTTTCGGCCATTGGCGCGATACGCAGCTGCGCGTCGCAGGGCCTGCGGCGCAAGCGTTTGCGCTGGTGTTTCGCGAGGATTGGAGCTGGGCGACGGGCGAAGAGCTGGACCTGCCGGTTCCCGACGATGTGGTGCCGGTGGGCGACACTCCGGCGCTGCTGATGGCGACGGGGCCGGCCGACAAGTTCGAGACCTGCGCGATCGCCTTCACCGACATCATCGGGCAGGCGCGCGAGCGGCTATGGGTGGTGAGCCCGTATTTCGTGCCGGACACCGACGTACGTACAGCACTCTATGCGGCAGCGCTGCGCGGGGTGGATGTGCGGCTGATGCTGCCGGAAAAGCCAGACCACCTGATGGTGTGGTTTGCCAGCACCGCGCATGCTGACGCCATGGTGGAGCATGGCGTTTCGGTCTATCGGTATACCAAGGGCTTCCTGCACCAGAAGGTGCTGCTGATGGACGACCGGATCGCCTCGATCGGCAGCGTGAACTTCGACAACCGCAGTTTCGCCATCAATTTCGAAATGACGGTGTGGATGCCCTCGCCCAGGATGGTTGAGGCTGTGGCCGACATGCTGCAGAGCGATTTCTCGGACTCCCGCATCGTGACACGCGAGGAAGTGCTGAGGCGCAACCCGTTCCACAAGCTGGCCGGCAGCGCGGCCCGGCTCCTTTCCCCTATTCTCTGACGGCACATGGTCAAGGTCTGCTCGTACAATATCCGCAAGTCGCTCGGCACCGATCGGCGTCGCAACCCCGACCGCATCCTCAGGATCCTTGCAGAGGTGGATGCCGATATCATCGCGGTGCAGGAAGTGGACATGCGCTTTGGCACGCGCGTCTCGACGCTGTCGCCAGACCTGATCATCGACCAGACGGCCTATATGCCTGTGCGCTTCGGTATCCGCGAACAGAGCCTCGGCTGGCATGGCAACGCCATTCTGGTGAAGAAAGGTATCGAGGTCGTCGACCAGCGGCGGATCGAGTTGCCGGCACTTGAGCCGCGCGGCGCGATCCTGGCGGATGTGAAGGTGGACGGCAACGTGCTGCGGGTGGTCGGCATGCATCTGGGGCTGCTCGGCAACTGGCGGCTGAAGCAGGCCGAGGCGATCGTCGCCTATCTCGAAAAAATCGAGGGCAAGGTGCCGACGGTGTTCATGGGCGACCTGAACCAGTGGGCGCCCGATGGCGGCTGCCTCGCCCAGTTCGCCCTGCACCACAATGTCATCGCGCCGGGCCCGAGCTTTCATGCGCGGCGGCCCATGCTGCAGCTCGACCGGATCATCACCAGCCGCGATATCGTTGTGGAGGCGACCGGCGTGCACCGGACGGCGCTGGCGCGGACAGGATCGGACCACCTGCCGGTATGGGCGCGGCTCGGCCTTAACCGAGCACAGGCATGAGCATTGACTTCCCTGCCCCGCCATCGGCATGAGACGCGGCAGCAAAGGATGACGAGATGACGCTTTCGCAGGTTTCGACCCCGCTCACGCGGGATCAGGCTTACATGCTGGTGGACGCAGTCGCGGCGCGCGAGGACCTGGCAGTGACGGCCTCGGCCTACGAGGATCAGGACACGGGCGAGTGGTTCTTCGAGGCGACATGCAGCGAGGCGCCCGATATCGCCGAGTTCGAGGCGGTCGCGCGCGAAATTCTCGGCGGCGAGGTGAGCTTCGCCGTGGAAGCCATCGACCCCACGATCAACTGGGTGGCGAAATCCCTCGAGGGCCTGCACCCGGTGGTGGCAGGTGGATTCGTGGTGCATGGCAGCCACGACCCGGGGCCATTCGCGTCTGGGCTGACGGCAATCGAGATCGATGCGGCGCAAGCCTTCGGCACCGGACATCATGAAACCACTGCCGGTTGCCTCGAAGGCATCGACCGGGCCCTGAAGCGGCAGCGCTTCCACGCGATGCTGGATGTCGGCACCGGCACGGGCGTACTTGCCATTGCGCTGGCGAAGCGGCTCAGGCTGCCGGTGCTTGCGAGCGATATCGACCCGATCGCGGTGAAGACGACCATCGAGAACGCGCGCAATAACGGCGTCGGCCGCTATATCATCGGCATCGAGGCAACCGGGCTCGAGCATCGCGTCATCCAGAACGGCGCGCCCTACGACCTGATCGTCGCCAATATTCTCGCGGCGCCGCTGGCCGCCCTGGCACCGGCGATGAAGCGGGTGGCGGGGCGCGGGGCCGTGATCATCCTCTCGGGCATTCTCAACCACCAGGCGGCGCGGGTGATCGCGGCCTATGGGCGGCAGGGCATCGTGCTGCGCCAGCGCATCGAGAAGAAGGAATGGTCGACGCTGATGCTGGAGAAGCTTTAGCCACCGCAGGTGGTTGCGCCTCTCCCGCCCACGGGCTCGCGGTGAGGCGTTTGCACTTGTGACGCTCGGACGCACCAAAGCAAAACCCCCGGTCACACGGACCGGGGGTTTCCAATTCAAGGGCTATCTGTTCAGTTCGGTCGCTTTGTGACCGAACCGAGCAGCAGATGTTCGCGCGTGCGGTGGATGCTGCGGGTCGCCTCGCGGCCCCGCGCTTCGACCAGGCCGCTCAGCGCCTTGCGGAAATCATTGCTGTTCTCGGGCATCGAACTCTCCCGTTAAGTGAATCGCTCTGGCCATTGGCCACAGCGTTCATATAGGCCGTCGAAACCATGTGCGTTAGCCCTGTGAGTGGAGGGCAGCCATGCCGCGTGCGCAACTCGGCTTAATTTGTCCTGAATCGCCTAGGCGTTAGGCGGCTGCGGCGTTAGTGTATGCGGCGAAGATGGGGCGGACGTCGCCCACGCCCCTGCCCCAGTTTGAGCCATTGCAGCCCGAGATGGATGAATTGACCTTCGCGCCCGCCCGCTTCCAGCAGTTCGATACCCGTACCAGCCCCGCTACGGTGAAGCCGCGCGTCAAGGCGCTGCGCGCGGCCATGGCCGAGGCCGGGATTGACGCATTCCTCATCCCGCGGGCCGATGCCCATCGCGGGGAATCCGTACCCGACAGCGAGGCGCGGCTCGCCTATGTGACGAGCTTCACCGGCTCGGCGGGTGTCGCAATCGTCGGGATGCGGAAAGCCGCACTCTATGTCGACAGCCGATACACGCTGCAGGCGCCGGCCGAGACGGATACCAAGGTGGTGACGGTGCTCGATGGCCTGCAGGGCGGCTTTGCCGCCTCGATCACCGATTATGTGCCGAAGGGCGGCAAGCTTGGCTTCGACCCATGGCTCCACACGCCGAGCGAGGTGAAGGACCTTGAAGACAAGCTGGCCGACTACGCCATGCTGGTGCCTTCGCCCAACCTCGTCGACGCGATCTGGACCGAACGTCCGCAGCCGCCTGCGACGCCGATCGAGGTGCTGGGGCACAACCGCGCCGGTCGCGATGCCTCCGACAAGCTCGAGGAAATCCGCGCCGCGATTGCGAAGGATGCCGCCGATGGGTTGCTTCTGACCATCCCCGAGTCGATCAACTGGCTGTTCAACATCCGTGGGCGCGACGTGCCCAATGTGCCGGTGACGCTGGGCTTTGCCTATGTGCCGAGGCGTGGGACGCCGGTGCTTTACCTCAACCGCGAGAAGATCACGCCGGAGCTCAAGGCGCAGCTGCGCGGGATAGCAAGGCTTGCTGCGAGCGACACACTGATCGCGGACCTGCGCAAGCTCGGTGCGGCGGACAAGCTGGTGATCGTCGACCCGGCGACGGTGCCGGTGGCGCTGGTCAATGCGCTGAAAGCGGGCAGCGATGCGGTGCCGCTCGAACGGCGCGACCCGGTGCTGCTGCCCAAGGCACGGAAGAACGCAGCCGAGCTCAGCGGCATGCGCGAGGCGCACCGGCTTGACGGCATTGCGCTCGCGAAGTTCCTCGCCTGGTTCGACGAGACGGCGCCGAAGGGCGAGCTCGACGAAATCGGCGTAGTAGAAGCGCTCGAACATTTCCGCCGCGCGGAAGAGACCTGCGTGGATGCGAGCTTCGACACGATCTCCGGGGCTGGCCCGAACGGCGCCATCGTGCACTATCACGTCGACCGCAGGACCAACCGCAAGCTCGCACCGGGCGAACTGATGCTGCTCGATTCGGGCGCACAATATCTCTCGGGCACGACCGACATTACCCGCACGCTGTGGACCGGGCCGGTATCGGACGAGATCCGCGACCGCTACACGCGCGTGCTGAAGGGCATGATCGCGCTCACCGAGGCGCGGTTCCCCAAGGGGACGAGCGGCGCGCAGCTCGATGTGCTGGCGCGGCAATATCTCTGGGCCAACGGCGTCACCTACAATCATGGCACAGGCCACGGCGTGGGTGCATTCCTATCGGTGCATGAAGGGCCGATCGGGTTTTCGCCGCGCGCGCCCGCGCCGCTCGAGATGGGGATGGTGGTGTCCAACGAGCCGGGAGTCTACAAGACCGGCGGCTACGGCATCCGCATCGAGAATGTCATCGAGGTGGTGGAGAGCAAGGCGTTCCCCGGCTACCTCGAGTTCGAGACGCTGACACTGGCGCCAATCGAGACGCGGCTGCTCGAGATGAGCCTGCTGAGCCCGCAGGAGCGCGACTGGCTCAACGGGTTCCACGCGCGGGTATTCGCCGAAATCGGGCCGAGTGTCACTGGCCCGGTGCGCGACTGGCTGAAGGCTGCGACGCAGGCAATATAGCTCACTTCACGCTGAACGGATCGTATTGCAGCAGCCAACTCAGCAGCCATTTCTGCTCGTTGCCGAGGGAGGCGATGTCATCGACCTTCCAGCCGTCGTCTTCCTTGACCATGGAGACCGACAGCAGGCTGGCGTGATCGAAATTGTGGAAGCTGACATTGGCGACGGCATACTTGCCGCTGATCACCGGGTCGGTGATCGCCACATCGAGCAACAGCGAATGCTGGCCTTCGATGAAGGGGTCGAACGCCAGCATCGCGGGGGCGCCGGGGTCGACGCTTTCGCCGGTGGCCTGGTCCCTGACCTGCCCGGCGAGGTTCTTGGCGTAGATGACCTTGAGCCGGCTCGAGTACCAAGTGTCGGGCTCGGGCGGCTGTCGACCCTCGATATAGGGCGCATAGATCGCCTTCAGCAGCCCTTTGGGCTCATCGAAAGCTGACGCAGCACCCGTGACGGCAAGGGTGACGCCGAGAGCCAGAAGCAAAGTGCGCATGCCATCTCCTTGACGCGTAAGAACAAACCGTAGCGCGGCCGTTAACCCGGTGCCTTGTCGCCTTCGCGGCGGCAAGGCGGAGATATTGTGGCGGAGGAAAACTCCAACAAGAAGTAGAGTGCTGCCCATGCTTCTACAACGTGTAGCGGCTCTGCCTCACCCCTCACCTGGCGCTATGCGCCATCCTCTCCCCTGAGGGGAGAGTAAAAGCGGTGGCTCATCGTCCGTCGAAGCCTCATCCTGGGCCTCTCGACGGACGAAGCTCAGGACAAGGTGCGTTGTCGCCTCAGCGCAGCATGGCGCGGGCTTCGTCGGGGCCGAGCGCTGCCGGGCGCTCGCAGGTGGTGGAAAGCGTGATCACCTGTCCGGTTTCGCCCGACTTCAGGATCGAGGTCATGACGTCGATGGCGTGGAGCGCGACGTCGAGCCCGCAGCGCGCCGGCTTGCCCGTCTCGATGGAGTTGAGCAGGTCCGACAGGCCGGCATTGCGGTAGTTGGCGCGCGGGTTGGCCGTATCGAGGCCCTGGTTGGCGACGCCGAACGGGTGATCCCAAGCCTCCACCTTCTCCTTGGTGCCGGCTCGATCGGTAACCGTCAGGTCACCGTTGAAGAAGTTCGGATCGGGCACGTAGAGCGAGCCTTCGGTGCCGTAGAGCTCGATATTGTGGTGGCCATGGCTCGACACATCCCAGCTGGCGCCAAGCGTGATGATGGCACCGGAGTGGAACTCGAGGATGGCGTGGATAGTGGTGGGCGTGCCGACCTTGACGAAAGTGCCCTTGAACGGGCCTTCGGCAGTGACTTCACGCTCGGTGCGCGCCATGCCGGTGAAGGCGGTGACGCGCTTGATGGGGCCGACAAGGCTGATCAGGTCGGTGATGTAATAGGGACCGAGATCGAGGATCGGGCCGCCGCCGGGCTGGAAGAAGAAATCCGGATTGGGGTGCCAGTGCTCCATGCCGCGGCTCATGACATGCATGGTGCCAGACGCGATGCGGCCGACCTTGCCCGAATCGATGATGGCGCGTGCCTGCTGATGGGCGCCACCGAGGAAGGTATCGGGTGCGGAGCCCACCTTGAGGCCACGGGCGTCGGCAAGGGCCTTGAGCTGGATGCCTTCTTCGACGCTGAGGACGAAGGGCTTTTCCGAATAGGCGTGCTTGCCGGCCGAGAGAATATCCTTCGACACCGAGAAATGCGTCGAGGGAATCGTGAGGTTCACGATCACGTCGATCTCGGAGTTCTGCAGCAGCTCATCGGGGGTCTGCGCCACAACACCGAATTCGTCGGCGCGGGACTTGGCCGCCTCAGGCTTGATATCGGCAATGCCGCGCACTTCGAGATTGTTGAACAGGGGGGCAAGGCGGAGATAGGCGGCGGAGATATTGCCGGCACCCATAATGCCGACGCCATACATCTTGGCCATTGTCAGACTCCCAGAGCTTTGATCGCCGCGAAGGAGCGCGACGCGAAACGGTTGATATCGGACGGGTTGTCGTGCTCGGCGATGAAATAGCGCGCGCGGGTCTGCTCGGTGACAATCGGCCAGAGCGCCGGCCAGCCGACAATGCCCTGCCCCACATCGGCCCAGCCATCCTCGTTGAGATTTTCGCCGGCGGGGGCGATATCCTTAACGTGGACGGCGACGATGCGCTCGCCATTTTCAGCAAGCCAAGCGGCCGGATCGGCCTTGCCGCGCACGATCCAGGCAATATCGGCCTCGACATTTACCGCGGGTGCGGCTTCGAGCAGCAGGTCCATGGCGTAGCGGCCGTCATAAGTCGCGAACTCGAAATCGTGGTTGTGGTAGCCGAAGGTGAAACCGGCATCCTGGAAGGGCTTGCCGATCTTCTGCAGCTTTTCGCCGAAGGACCTCCAGCCATCGGCCGATGTCGGACGCTGATCGGGCGCAAGCCAGGGGCAAACGACCACCTTGATGCCGAGCAGTTCGGCGAGCTTCAGGGTCTTGTCGGTATCCTCGAGGTCATCGAGGCCGATATGGGCGGTGGGCATGGCGAGCCCATGCGCATCGAGCTGCGCCTTCAGAGCCGCCGGGTCGGTATAGAGGGAGCCGTAGCCTTCGACATGCGCATAGCCCAGATCCTTGACGGTCTTGAGCACTTCGGCAAACGGGAAGTTACGGGCGGAGTAAAGCTGGAAGCCGATATCCATGGATAAATCTCACCTGGTCCAAGCGGAAACGGAGGCAATGGAGCGCGACGCGAAACGATCGACGTCCGCTGGGTTGTCGTGTTCCATCACCCAGTAGCGCACATTGGTGTCGGTCTTGACCGCCTGCTGAATGGCGTTCCAGTCGATGGTACCGAAGCCGACATCAGCCCAGCCGTCCTCGGTGACGGCCTGCCCGGCGGGTGCAATATCCTTGACGTGTACGGCGTTGATGCGACTGCCATATTTCTTGATCCACTTGAGCGGATCCTCGCCACCCTTCACGACCCAGGCGACGTCCATCTCCCACTCGTTGTTGGAGGCGGTCTCCAGCAGGATATCCATCGGCAGCTTGCCATTGGCGAGTGGCACGAACTCGAAAGCGTGGTTGTGCCAGCCGAACCCGAAGCCGCGCTTGCGGAAGGACTCGCCCAGCCGGGCGAGGGTTTCACCCAGCGCGACCCACTTGCTCTCGGGTTGGTTGTCGCGCTCTTCTTTCGAGATGGCCGGGCAGTAGAGATACTTTATCCCCAGCGTTTCGGCGGTGCGCAACGCGGTATCTGTATCCTGCAGCTGCGCGAGGCCGAAATGCCCCGTCGGCATGGTCAACCCATGCTTCTTCAGCGCAGCGGCGAGCGTATCGGCCTCGCCATAGAGCCCGCCGAACCCTTCGACCTGCTTGTAGCCGAGCGCCGCGAGGCGGCCGAGCACGGTGTCGAGCGGCGGGAAATTGCGTGCGGAATAGAGCTGGAATGAAAAGTTCACGAGGGCCTCCTCTTACGGCCTTTTCTTGACCGCAAGGCCCGCCCGGCAAGCCGGCGGGCCTCACAATCCTTATTGTCGGACATAGCGCCTCGCCCGGCGCACCTCCACGCGCCAGGTAAGGCGTCAGCATCGCATGGTCAGATTCGGTTGCCCGACTCCGACTCGAAGACCGACCCGCGGGCCGGTTCGAAGCCGATCAGTACCTTCTGGCCAGGTGCGAGCGCAACTTCCGCCGCGGCACGGAAGGTCAGCGCTTGTCCGCCGATCTTGGTCCACGCGATGGTGTCGGAGCCCATGGGCTCGACGATCTCGATCTCGGTCTCGATCTGAACGGGCAGCTTGCGTGCATCCTCGCCGAGCGCGATATGCTCGGGACGGATGCCAAGAACGGTGCTGCCGTTCTTCTGCGCAACGAACTGGTAGCCCGAGAGCGGAATGACACCATAGCCGGGCACGGTGAAGTTGCTGCCATCGAGCGTGCCGTTGATGAAATTCATCGAGGGCGATCCGATGAAGCCCGCAACAAACAGGTTTACCGGCTTGTTGTAGATGGTGTGCGGATCGTCGAGCTGCTGGATGATGCCGTTCTTCATGATCGCGATGCGATCAGCCAGCGTCATCGCCTCGATCTGGTCGTGCGTCACGTAGATCATGGTGTTCTTGAGCCGCTGGTGCAGCCGCTTGATCTCGACGCGCAGGTCGGACCGGAGCTTCGCATCAAGGTTCGAGAGCGGTTCGTCGAAGAGGTATACCTCGACATCCCGAACAAGCGCGCGGCCGATGGCGACGCGCTGACGCTGGCCGCCGGAGAGCTCGACCGGCTTGCGCTGGAGCAGCGGCTGGATCTGCAGGATCTCCGATGCGCGGGCGACCCGCTTGTCGATCTCGTCCTTCGGCATGCGCGCGACGCGCAGGCCGAAGCTGAGGTTCTTCTCGACAGTCATCTGCGGATAGAGCGCATAGGACTGGAACACCATGCCGATGCCGCGCTCGGACGGCTCGGCCCAGGTGACGTTCTTGCCGGTGATGTGGATCTGCCCGTCGGACACATCGAGCAGGCCGGCAATGCAGTTGAGCAGCGTGGACTTGCCGCAGCCGGATGGCCCGAGCAGCACGATGAACTCGCCCTGCTCGACCTCGAGATCGAGGTGCTGCAGCACCTTCACATTACCGAAGTTGAGGCTGAGGTCCCGAATGGAAACGCTTGACGCCATCGCTGCTTACCCCTTCACCGCACCGGCCGCGATGCCGCGTACGAACCACTTTCCAGAGACGAAATAGACGACCAGCGGCACGGCTGCGGTCAAGATGGTCGCCGCCATGTTGACGTTGTACTCGCGAATGCCGGTGGTGGTCGTGACGATATTGTTGAGCTGCACGGTCATGGGCATGTTCTCACGGCCAGCGAACACGGTGCCGAACAGGAAGTCGTTCCAGATGCCCGTGGTCTGCAGGATGACGGCAACGATGGTGATCGGCACCGACATGGGCAGCATGATGCGGAAGAAGATGCCCCAGAACCCTGCTCCATCGACACGGCCGGCCTTGAAGAGTTCCGCCGGCAGCGACGCGAAGAAGTTCCGGTAGAGCAGCGTCAGGATCGGCATGCCGAAGATGGTGTGCACGACGACGATGCCGGGCAGCGTGGCGAACAGGCCAACCTCGCGCAGCCCGATGATGAGCGGATAGATCACCACCTGGTAGGGCACGAAGGCGCCGAAAATCAGCACGGCGAACAGCAGTTCCGAGCCCTTGTAACGCCAGAAGCTCAGTGCGTAGCCGTTGATCATGGCAACGACAATCGACACTGGCACGGAAAGCAGCGTGATCTTGACAGAGTTCCAGAAGCCGGGCTTCAGGCCATTGCAGTCGCGCCCGGTACAGGCGGTATCCCAGGCCTTGATCCACGGATCGAAGGTCAGTTCCGCGGGCCAGTTGAACAGGTGGCCGAGGCGGATCTCCGGCATGCCCTTGAGCGAGGTGACAATCATCACCCATAGCGGCAGGAGGAAGAACAGCGCAGACAGGACAAGGAAGGCATAGACGCCGATACGGGCGGGTGTAATGCGCTTGGGCTTGGCCCCGCGCGGCCCGTCAACGATCGGCTGGGAGAGCGGAAGAGCGTTGGTGGACATCAGGCCCTCCCCTGCTTGCGCTTGGCATTCCACTGCAGCAGGCCCTGCACGACTATGAGCAGCAGCACGGGCAGCAGCATCATGGTGGCCGCCGCCATGCCCTGCCCGACATTGGCGCGATCGGTAATGTGCTGGATCACGTAGATGGCGGGCACCTGGGTCGAGATGCCGGGACCACCCTGCGTCATGGCGATGACGATATCGAAGACGCGCACGACGCCGGTCAGCTGCAGGATGAAGGCAGTGGCAATGGCGCCCCGCATCATCGGCAAAACGATGAACAGATAGGTCTTCCAGGTAGGGATGCCATCAACCTTGGCAGCCTTCCAGATTTCGGCATCAACGCCGCGGAGGCCGGCCAACATAATGGCCATGGTGACACCCACGCCGTTCCAGAGTCCGCCAAGGACCACACCGTAGAGCGCTGTTTCCTTGTTGACGAGCGGCGCCAGACTGAAGCTGGTCCAGCCGATCTGCCTGACGGCGGCCTGGATACCCAGATTGGGATCGAACATCCACTGCCACACGAGGCCGGTCACGACCAGCGACATGGCGAAGGGATAAAGGAAGATGGACCGGAACAGGTCTTCCTGCTTGATGCGCTGATCCATGAAGACCGCGAGCAGGTAGCCGAACACCATGCCGAAAACCATGGAGAGCGCGCCGAAGATGACGACGTTCTGCACGGAAATGAGCCAGCGGTCGGTTGTCCAGAGGCGCTGGTACTGCGCCAAGCCGACGAAATTGAAGTTCGGGAAGACTTTGGAATTGGTGAAGGACCAGATCACCGAGAAGATGATGCAGATGACGAACACGCCGATGGCGGTGATAATCATCGGCAGGGTGCCGAGCACGGACTGGTAGTTGAATTTCCGGCGCCGCCTGACCGGAAAAGCCGACGAGGCCGGCACTGCTGCCGCGCCTCCGCCCTGAGCAACCTGGGACATAAGGGACTCCCCGACGTGAAAGAAGGCTGTTCGACGTCCGGATCTTGGCTGTCCGGTTCATGCCGATAGAATTCGGGCGGCTCCGGTCTGGGGCCGCCCGAACAGTACCAGAAATCAGTCGGCGTTCTGCAGGATTTCGACGTACTTGGCGACGGCAGCGTCGACAGTCATCGTGTCATCCGACCAGAACTGGGCGACGAGATCGTTCATCTGGCCAGTGGTATCGTTCGAGAGCCAGCGGCCGGCATCTTCTGCGATGTTGGCCGGGTTCTTGATGATCTCAAGACCCTTCTTCATGCAGTCGTCGGCGAGCGACATGTCGACGTCGTCACGCACGGGCATCGAGCCCTTGGCGTTGTTGAACAGCGCCTGGACGCGCGGGCTGATCATCTGGGAGGCCAGCTTGAGCTGAGCTTCCTCGACCGCCGGGTCGGACTGCTTGGGGAACAGGAAGATGTCGCCGCCGGTCGAAACCGTCGGAGCATCAACCGGGAGCGCCAAGCAGGCATAGTCGACGCCAGGCTGCTTGCCGGCAACGCCGAACTCACCACGGGCCCAGTCGCCCATGATCTGCATACCGGCCTGGTCGGTCACCACGAGATTGGTGGTGTCGTTCCAGTTGCGGTTGGCAGCGCCTTCGTCAGACCACTGCTTGAACTCGCGCCACTTGGTGAACACGGCCGGCATTTCAGCCTTGGCCAGTTCGAGATCCTTGTCCTTCAGGATCTTCTCGCGCTTCTCAAGACCGAGCAGCGAGGTCTGCAGCACGCCGAACGCGCCGTTGATCTGCCACGACTCGCCACCGATTGCGAACGGGATGATGCCGGCTTCCTTGAGCTTCGGCGCCTTGGCGAGGAAGTCATCGAAGCTGGTCGGCAGCTCGACGCCGGCCTTCTTGAAGGCAGCAGTCGACGCCCAGGCCCAGTTCCACGAGTGGATGTTCACGGGGACGCACCACCACTTGCCGTCAACGAGGCAAGCCGACGAGATCGAGGCGGGACGGATAAGCTTCTCCCAGCCTTCCTTCTCGGCGAGAGCGGTCAGATCGAGCAGCTGGCCGCCGGCGATCAGTTCTTCATACTGACGGCCGGGGTTGAACTGTGCGGCGCCCGGAGGATCGCCACCGAGAATGCGCTGCAGGGTAGCGGAACGCGCGTTCTCGCCGCCGGCAATCGCGGTATCGACCCACTTGTCGCCAGACGCGTCGAACTCGCGGGCGAAGACGGACACGGCCGCCTGCTCGCCACCAGAAGTCCACCAGTGGATGACTTCAACGTCAGCCGCGTGGACAGCCGTGCTCGACATCAGGGCAGCAGCCGTCAGGGCCACCGCCGACAAAAGAGATTTCATAATGTAGTCCTCCCAACGTTCACCCAGGGGGACATCCCCCTTTGCGAAAACGACGTCGGCTCACCGGCGCGACCTTTCCCAAAGCCTCGCCACCGACGACGTGTAATCGATTACACGAGTTTTCACACGAGTTCAATGCAATCGATTGCGTGAGTTTCAATCATTCCTTGCTTGGCTGTCAAGGTCGATCTAGTAAGGCTTGGCGATGGCCGGGAGGGGGCTTCGGAAAACCATGGCCGTAACACGAAAAATCCCGACAATTCAGGATGTTGCGCGGCACGCCCAAGTGTCGGCAGCCACAGTGAGCCGCGTACTGAGTTCGCCCGAGCGCGTCAGTGAGACTACGCGCAAGCGTGTGGAAGAAGCGGTGCGCGCCACGGGCTACACAATCAACCAGGCGGCGCGCTCGCTCCGCATGCGGTCGGCGAGAACACTGCTGCTCGCCGCTCCCGACGTCGGAAATCCGTTCTACTCCACCATTGTCGAGGCGGTGATCGGCACAGCCGGGCAGCATGGCTACGGCGTCCTGGTCGCGAGCCGGCTGGGTGACGATCCCAACCGCTGGCTGTCGGACTATCTCAATTCCAACCGGGCGGACGGGCTGCTGCTGTTTGACGGCTCGCTCGACACCTCGCGACTTCATGATCTGGGCGGCGCCGAGGGCCTGCCGCTGGTGGCAGCCTATGACGAACCGCCCGACCCGGCAGTGCATTCGGTGCTGATCGACAACCGCGAGGCGGCGCGGCGGGTTGTGCAGTTTCTGCACGGCCTCGGGCACAGGCAGATCGGCCATGTAAGCGGACTCTCGCGCAACCAGTCGACCAATGAGCGACTGCTGGGATTCGAAACGGAAATGCGGGCGCTCGGACTCAAGATCGTGCCCGAATGGGTCGTGCCCGGCATCTATAACATGGAGAGCGGGCTGGGCGCAGTGCGCAAGATGGTGGCCTCGGGCCATATGCCGACCGCGATCTTTGCAGCCAATGACGAGATGGCGATCGGCGTGATCCGGGGTCTTCGGGAGGCTGGCCTATCCTGCCCCGGCGACGTTTCGGTAGTCGGGTTCGACGATATTGCGGTGGCGAGCTACTACGATCCGGCGATAACCACCATGCACCAGCCGCGCGAGGCGATCGGACGGATTGCGACCGAAGCGCTGATCGAAATCATCGAGGGCGACGTCTCGGAAGAGCGGCCCCGGCACGTGATGCTCAAGTCCGAACTGGTGGTGCGCGACAGCACGCGACGGCTCGGCTGACCCGCCTTTCGCAAAAAGCCGGAGCAACCGCCCCTGATCTCAGGCGTTGACATGGCAGCACGGAGAGCCAGCCATGACGGAAGTGCGCATATTCGTTCGCCATGACGGGGCCGGCTGGAAAATCGCCGCATCGGAACATGAGATACATCCGGCGACAGGCCCACGCCCCTACACCCGGAGGGAAGATGCCATCGCCGACGCTTTGTTCGCGGCCAGGATGATCCGTGCCATAGGCGATGATGCGCTGGTCTTTGTCGAGAACAACGACGGCATGCGGCTCGTGCCCGAAGACACCGTGATGGTGTGGCTGAAGCACTAGCGCCGCTGCGGGAAGTGGCGGATCGGTGATGAATGGTGACCTCGGCGTGACTCGAACACGCAACCACCCGCTTAGAAGGCGGGTGCTCTATCCGGTTGAGCTACGAGGCCACTTGGGCTGCATCTAGCGCAAAACCCGCGTCATGTCAGGGGTTGTTTGGCAATGATATTGTCGCGTTGCAACACCTGTGAGAGCTTCCCGCCGACCGGGGGCACGCCATGTTCGTTTATCTCACCAAGATTGCCTGGGCGCTGCTGAGCCCGCTGTCGCTCACGTTGATTCTGTCGACACTGGGGCTGGTGCTGGTGGCGTTCCGCTTTCGGCGCCTTGGCATTGCGAGCGGGACGCTTGGGCTACTGATCCTCGCCGTCTCCACCTGCACCAATATCGGCGAGGTGCTGATCGCGCCGCTGGAGAATCGTTTCAAGCCGATTGAGGAGCCCAGCCATATCGACGGGATCATCGTGCTTGGCGGCGGCATGGACCAAGCCGTCAACACGGTGCGGAAGGGGTGGGAACTCAAGTATTCCGGCGACCGATTCGTCGAAGCCCTGCGGCTCGCATTGCGTCATCCCGAAGCAAAGCTGCTGCTGTCCGGCGGCGTGGCCGTGACATATGGCGGCCAGGAGGCAGAGGCGGAGTCGGCAGCGCGCTTCTATCGCGCCTTCGGCATCAGCGACGAGCGGCTCATACGCGAATCGAACTCGCGCAATACCGAGGAGAATGCGCAGTTCTCTCTGCAACTCGCGACACCGAAGCCCGGCGAAACCTGGCTGCTGGTCACTTCGGCCTTCCATATGCCGCGCAGCATCGCCCTGTTCCGGCGCGCCGGCTTCGAGGTGATCGCATGGCCGGCGGACTATATGAGCGCGGGCGAGCCAAGCTTTGCCATCACGCTTGGCGATGCCTCGGACAAACTCGTGACGACGAATCTCGCGGTGCGTGAATGGGCCGGGCTATTGGGGTACTGGCTCGCCGGCAAAATCGATGACCCGTTCCCTGCCCCCTGAGGTCCAGGGTCAGAAATCGAAGCCCATTTGCGGCGCCGGATCCGGCTGGGGCGGGGCAGACTTTCCGCTGCCCGATTTGGCCAACGGCTTGGCAACCGCCTTTAAGGCGACCTTGGCGCGTTTCGGCGCAGCGCTTGTGTTTGCCAGAGGCTTGGCCTTTGTCTTTTTCGGTTTGGCCACCACCGGTTTCGCCAGCTTTTCCCTGGCATGAGCGTCAAGCCAGAGGCTCATTGGTTCGAGCCTCGGGCGGATCAGCGCATAGACATTCTCGCGGCCCCGCTTCTCTTCGACCACGAGGCCAGCCTGCTTGAGGACCCGCAAGTGCCGGCTGATCGCCGGGCGAGAGATATCAAAGGCAACCGCCAGATCATGCACGGGGCGAGGCTTGTTGCCGAGCAGTTCGAGCACGGAGAGCCGAGTCGCGTCGCCCAGAGCTGAGTAGAGCTGCACGAGGGTATCGAGTTCAGGCTTGGAAGATGGCATGACGGGCTTTTAGCAGTAACAATCGGGTTACGGGCCGAATGAAAAGCATGTCGGCGTTGACTGTGACAGTGCCATGACGGAGTTGTCACAGATTATTCACGCGATGGAGCCGAACCCCCGATGCCAGAGACTGTCGAGCGCACCTGGTGGACGCGCGGCCGGCCGTTCAGCCGCGCCGAGCTGATTGCCGATGCGGCAGTGCATGCGGCAGGCCAGGCGATCACGCTCGTACTGGGCGTCCTGCTCGTGCGGCTCGGCCTCAGGACCGCGGCGCCGGATCTGCCGGGAATAGCCGTGTATCTGGGCAGCCTCGGGCTGGTGCTGACGGCCTCGATGGCGTTCAACCTTTGGCCGATCACGCGGCCGGGCAAGCGACTGCTCGCGCGGCTCGACCAGGCCGCGATCTTCCTGTTCATCGGCGGCAGCTACACGCCCTACCTGCTGATGCTGCCGGAATCGGGCCTGAGAACCAGCCTCGAGTTCGTGATCTGGGGCGGTGCGCTGTTTGGCGCGGGGTTGAAACTCTCCCTGCCCCATCGCTTCGGACGGGAGGCACTGCCCGTCTATGTCGGCATGGCCCTTACCGGCGTGGTGGCAGTCGTGGAGCTATCGCCAACGCTGCCGGCAGTCACTGTCAACCTGATGCTCGCGGGCGGGCTCGCCTATCTTTCGGGGCTCGTCTTCCATTTGTGGGAGCGCCTCAGGTTCCACAATGCCATCTGGCACCTGTTCGTCGTCGGAGGCGCGACGCTGCATCTGGTCGCGCTCATGACGCTCAAGGCCTGACCCACGCTCAGCGCTGCAGCGGTATGCGATCGTGCACGACAACATCGCCTGCGGCGATGCCGAGTTCTGCGGCGCGCCCTCCAGCGATTTCGAGCACGAAAGCCACCGGCCCATCCGAGGGAATCGAAGTCGTGTCCAGCGGCTTGGCGTTGGCGTGCACGTTGGCGATTTCGCCGGATGCGCGAATGAAGATCATGTCGAGCGGAATCAGCGTGTTCTGCATCCAGAAGCTGACGGGCCGCTCCTCGTTGAAATCGAACAGCATGCCAGCGTCGGGCGCCAGACTTTCGCGGAACATCAGGCCACGCGAACGATCGGCCGGTGAAGCGGCCACCTCTACGGTGAAGCGGTGGTCACCATTGCGCGATTTGACCACGAGAGTCGTCTCGTTCGCGAGGGCCGGCACCTGGAGCGCAAGCAGCAGGAGAAAGGCGAGCTGGGTGATGAACCGAATCGGCGCCATGGTGGGCTTCCCGTTGATGACGAGGCGACAGATATCATTGCACGTTTCGGCTCAAACGCGGGAATGGCCCGAGCCGTCATTCCGTCGCGCGTTCGTGGCCCGGAGTACCGAAACCGGTCTTCCTCGCCCGCTCAAGCGTACAATTCGGGGCGGACCTCCCCGAACTCAGTGGGAAGACGGGGCCTCGCCCCACCCATCCGGACGGATTTCGGCAACCATCAGGCCCTTCGGGCCATTGCCGTAGCGCACCAGCACATACTGCCCCGGCCGCAGTTCGGTGATACCAAAGCGGCGCAGCGTCTCCATGTGGACGAAAACATCGGGCGCGCCATCGCCGGCGGACAGGAAACCGAAGCCGCGAATGCGGTTGAACCACTTCACCTCAAGCCTCTCGAGCCGCGACGTCGGCTCGACGGTGACGTGGGTGCGCGGCGGCGGCATCTGAGCCGGATGCCTGGCTGTCGAGTCATCCATCGAGATGATGCGGAATGCCTGCAGTCCACCGGGCCGCGCCAAAGCCTCGCACACGACGCGAGCCCCCTCATAGGCCGTCTGGTAACCGTCGCGGCGAAGGCATGTGACATGCAGCAACACATCGGCCTTGCCATCATCGGGGACGATGAAGCCGAAGCCCTTGGCGACATCGAACCACTTGATGCTGCCGACGACTTCGATCACGTCGAGCCCGCTATCGGCCGACGCCTCCCCGTCCAGCGAAACCGCTTGGTCCGCACCTGGTATGAACTTGGCCCCCATCGCCTAAGCCTTCCAACTCGCCCCGCAGCCATCGGGGTACGCCACAAATTAGACACAGCTTGGCCGATTCACCCCGAAAAGTTAAGGAGACGTTGCCGGTTTATCCTCCATTTAAAGTCGGCTCAGCAATTTGGCGTGGTTTCCCCCTGAAAGCGCGGCCCGTAGGCTCCCTTCCGACGCCCGGTGGGCCGATAACAACACGAGGAAGACGATGAAGTACCTGCACACGATGGTGCGGATCACCAATATCGAAGAGAGCCTGCGATTCTATCGCGACGGACTCGGGCTCGAGGAGATCCGGCGCAGCGAGAGCGAGAAGGGGCGTTATACCCTGATCTTCCTGGCTCCGAAGGGCCAGCATGAGACGCCAGTCGAACTCACCTATAACTGGGACCCGGAAGTGTACACGGGTGGCCGGAATTTTGGCCACCTCGCCTATGAGGTCGATGACATCTACGCCTTCTGCGCCCACATGCAGGCGCTCGGCTACACCATCAACCGGCCTCCGCGCGAGGGCCGCATGGCGTTCGTGCGTTCGCCCGACAACATTTCTGTAGAAATCCTGCAGGCAGGCGGTGCCCTGCCCCCGGCCGAGCCGTGGGCATCAATGCCCAATACCGGGGCCTGGTAACCACACGTCAACCATGCGGCTTAGCGGCCGCTTTACCGTAGTTGCCTAGCATCCGCGGCAATCTCCATCCGGTTCGCGCGCCTTGCGCGGACCGGAGACCTAAGGATTGTCGATGTTCCGTATTCTCACCGTCATTGCCGCTGCGCTGCTGCTCGCCGGGTGCTTCCCGCTCTTCCTCTTCGCCTCCTCGGGCGACGGATATCGCAGCTATGGGCAAAACTGGGGCACCTTCGTCTCGGGATCGCATGTCGACACATTCTGCATGACGCCGAAACTCAGGTTCCTGCTGTGGGATTTCGAGGGCTATTTCGGCAAGAAAGTCGTGGTCAGTTCTGGCTACCGCAACCCCTGGCACAATGCCGCGGTCGGCGGGCAGGACCAGAGCTACCATCTCAAGTGCATGGCGGCGGACCTGTTCATCCCCGGAGTAGACAAACGGAAGCTCATTGCCTTTGCCAAACGCAACAGCGCGGTAGGCGGGCTTGGCTGCTATCCGGGCCGCAGCTTCATTCATGTCGACGTGCGGGACAGGCCGCGCGGGCACAACGGACCGGTGACGTTCAGCGGATGCTGAGATCGTGCATTTTTCCGCTTGCGTCGCGGCGGGAACGACCCTATAGGCACCTCACACCGCGGCGCCCTTCGTCTATCGGTTAGGACGGCACCCTTTCACGGTGCAGAGAGGGGTTCGACTCCCCTAGGGCGCGCCATTTCTTCCTTCATATTCAGCGACTTGCGATCGCAGGGCCGGACGGCCTCGTGGTCACATGGTTTGGGCTGACCAAACGGCAGCGCATCACCCTGCCCCGCCAGCGGCCTGCTGATCAGGCGAGAGATCTTCGCTCATCGCATTGCCTGCGCCCGGCCGTAAACTTCTGGTCGCATTTCGTGCCCTGCACTTGACGGAACAGGTCGGGACCAATATGAGCAGTCCCGTTGCGCCCATCGTCTAGCGGTCAGGACGTCGCCCTCTCACGGCGAAAACAGGGGTTCGATTCCCCTTGGGCGCGCCAACACCTTCCCCAGAAACTCCGTCGGAACATTTGATGTCGTCGTTACACTCGACGGCTGCTTTTTTTGACCGTCCGGATACGGTGTCGCATTGATGAAAATCGATGTGTGCGCGCAACGCGCCGGTGCGGCATGGGTCCGATGGCTATTGTTCCCGGTGAGACCCGTGCCGAGCAGTTCCGTGAGATGGAGGGGAGCGGCATATGCCGTGCCAGCACTGAAATCTCTGTTGCAGATGACCGGCGCCTGGCCCGTTCTGGGTCGATTGTGACCAAACTGAATCGGGCGCGAGCGACCTCAATTGCAGGGGGTGCGTGAGCGCGCGGACAGCGAGTCTCAAGCCCACGGTGCGGCCGCCAGACGGCGGGCGAGGCCGCTCGCCGGTGTTGCGTCCACATGCCGCGGACTGCAGCCAAACTGTCACTGGCCATGATGGGAAGCCCGAACATGCTGCCGGTATGTGCGGAATGCGGGCTGGAGTCACACGTGGCCTGCAGGCCAACCAGATACACATTCATCGGCCGAAAGGGCCAGCTGAGACATCTGGCGCACAATGACCTCGACCTGCAGAGCGCGCTTCCCTGCTGTCACCCGGAAGAGATCAAGCGCGGTGTGCTGTTGCAGGACCAGCCAGCCGGGGACATCCCATGGTCACCCCATCCAAGACGGCGAGGCCGACCCGGGGCGCATTGCCATGCCCTGACTGTCTTGCCAGAGGCGGCATCTGTGCGGAACTGGGGTGACCTTCGGGAAGAAGATCGTCGCCGGAACGGGCGTCAGCCGATCCTCGTCATGACGAAATCAAAGGCAGAGATCCAGGCGGTGTCGGTGCCGGCCTCCATAGTTGCGATGAGCGAAGCCTTGACCCCGAACACGGCATCAGAGGTCAGCCAGCGGTCGCCTTCGACGAATGTGTGGGTGACGATGGTCTCGTAGCCCGGGGCGCTGACGAGGAAGTGCATATGCGCCGGACGGTTCGGGTGGCGGCCAAGCGCGGCCAGCATCTGGCCAACCGGACCATCGGCGGGGATGGGATAAGCGACAGGCCGGATGCCGCGGAAGCTGTAGGCGCCGTCACTTCCGGTGGTGAAGATGCCGCGATTGTTCCATTGCGGCTGTATGCCGGGCTGCTGCACATCATAGAAGCCTTCGGCATTGTCACACCATACATCGATGCTGGCGCCAGAGATCGGGGCGCCGTCACCATCTCGGACATGCCCACGGAACAGGCAGCTCTCACCCTTGCCGTCGAGCGAAATGTTGGTGCCCATGGGGTAACGCGGGGCATCCGCGACATGGAACGGACCGAGCACGGTGTTTTCGGTGGCACCTGACGGGCGGCGATGACTGATGGCATCGACGAGCATGGAAAACCCGAGCACGTCGGAGAGCAGGATGAACTCCTGTCGATTGCCGTCGCTCATCTGGCCGGTACGTGTGAGGAAATCGATGGCGATGCCCCACTCCTCCTGAGTCAGTTCCACATCCTTGGCGAAGGCATGGAGGTGCTTGACCAGCGACGCCATAACCTGCGCAAGGCGCGGGGCGGTGTCCGCGCCCATGCGGGCATTGACCGCCTCGACGCTGCGCGCTTCGGTGAAATAGTCGATCGTTTCGGCCATCTGAGGCTCCTATTCGGCGGCGTGGCGCTGGGCGACGCCATCGCGGTCAAGAATGGCGGCGAGGACGCGGGTGAGCTCGGCAGCCGGATCGGCGACCATCTCCTCGGCGCGCCAGGCGACATGGTGGTCGGGCCTCACAAGGACACAGCCGCTATCGGTGATTTGGCGGGCACGCGACCAGACGCCCTCGAGATCTGCCAGGGCACGGCGCGGGCCGATGACATGGGTGGCGAGCGAGATGCCGAGCGACTTCGCCACCTGTTCGGCGGCCAGCCTCCAACCCTCGCCGGAAATACCGGTAAGGATGGTGAAGCGGCCCTTGCCCGTGACATCGAGGGTCGAGTGTTTGCCGCCCTCGGTATCAAAGAGCCACGCATGCGGCAGGCGCGCTCCGGGCCAGGTGGTCGGCTGGTAGTGAAGTTCGGCATCGAGCTCGAAACTCGGCTCCATCTGCCCGTCGGCGACGATGCCGGCCGACTTGTAGCGCTGGTTCATCTCGACGCCATGGGCGTCAAACTCGTACCTCTTGAAGGAGATGGCCTGGCGCAACGCCTCGCGCTGACGCTCCGCCGCCGGGGTTGCATCGCAGCGGGCGTCCATGGAGGCCCTGATCTTCTCGATATCTGTGCCGCCCGTCATGCCCAGTGCTTCGAAGATCGGGCCGAACTCGCCGATCGACTGGTTGGCGCGGGTGACGATCTGCTTGGCGATTGGCGCGCGCTCCACCGAATAGGTGTCGAGAAGGCCCATCCCGGCTTCGCCCTTCACCACGGCGGCGAGCTTCCATGCCAGGTTGAAGGCATCCTGTATGGACGTGTTGGAGCCGAGACCGTTCGAGGGTGGGTGCCGGTGTGCGGCATCGCCCATGATGAAGACACGGCCCTTTTGCATATGGGTCGCGTACATGTTGTTCACAGTCCAGGTACTGGCCGAGAGCAGCTCGATTTCGAGCGCCGGATCGCCCACCAGCTGCCGCGCCACGCCGGTTGCGAATTCGGCATCGACGACTGGCGCGGGCTTGTTGATGTCATACCCCCACACAATCAGCCACTCGTTCCACGGCCGCACCATGCGCACGAGGCCCATGCCGATTCCGCCGACATCGGCGCCGGGCTGCATGACCCAGTAGAGCACCGAGGGCCGGTGGGCGACGTAACGCGAGAGATCGGCTCGGAACAGGATGTTCATCGAGCCGCCCACGCCCATCTGCCCCTCGAAGGGCAGGCCAGCATGCTCCGCCACCTTGGAATTGCCGCCATCGGCGCCAACGAGGAATTTCGAGCGGATGGTGAGTTCCCTACCGGTCAGGCGATCGAGACAGGTGGTGAGGACAAACTCGCCGTCCTGCTCGTGCCGCAGATATTCGGTGGACATGCGCGACTGGGAGCCGCGGGCGCAGGCCGTCTTGAACAGCAGCGGCTCCATGAATGTCTGCGGCAGGTCGTTCATCCGGGTTGGCGAAGAGAGCTCGTGCTCGGCGCGCGACAGCGGATGATTGCCCCAGCTCTTCATGCGGCCGATTTCCTCGCCAGCGAGGCTCTCGCAGAAGATATTCTCGCCCATCAGGTCCTGCCGGGTGGCGAAGAGATAGGCCTCGTTCTCCACATCGCGCCCAAGATCGCGCAGCACTTCCATGGTGCGCTGATTGGTGATGTGGGCGCGCGGTGTATTCGCGAGCCAGCGGTAGCGGTTGATGACGACGTTATCGACGCCATAGGTGGAGAGCAGCGCCGCCGTGGCCGAGCCGGCCGGTCCGGTGCCGATGACCAGGACGTCGGTTGTGATATCCGCCATGATTATTCCTCCCTTGAGGGCGTTTTTGGTGTGAGGGCGCCGACCACCAGCCGGCGCCGGATGGGAAACAGCTGGATGCCGGTGCGATCGGAGAAGCTGCCCCAAAGGCCACGGGGCGCGAGGAGCATGACGCCGATGCCGATGACGCCCAACACCATGAGGTACCAGGCGCCATACTGGGCAAGCAGCGCCTGCAGGGCGAAAAAGACGAGGACGCCGACAATTGGCCCCTCGATGGTGCCGATTCCGCCGATGACGACGATGAAGATTACATAGGCGGTCCAGTCGTTGAGCGAGAAGGCCGCGTCGGGGGAGATGCGCGCCTTCTGCATGTAGATGAGTGCGCCGGTGAGCCCGGTACCTAGCGCCGCGACAAGGAAGACGAACCACTTGACACGCTGCGCATCGACGCCGACCGAGCGCGCCGCCTGGGGATTGTCACGGACCGCGGCGAGAGCCAGGCCGCGTTTCGAACGCAGCAGCCAGTAGATGCCGCCTATCGCAACGATGGCGAGCACGAGCGCCAGCCAATAGGCAAGGATGTCGCGCGCCGCCGAGGCCCGGACGCCAAACAGGGTGGCGATCTCACTAGTGAAGATGATGCTCTCGGTGGCGCTGCGCGGCAGCGAAGTGCCGGTTCCACCACCGACTGCCTTCCATTGCGCCACGACGAGGCGGGCGACCTCCGCCAGCACCCACGTCCCGATGGCGAAATAGGCGCCCTGCAGGCGGAAGGCGAAAAAGCCGAACGGGACCGCGAGAACCAGCGCCGCGAGACCGCCGAGGAGAATGGCTGGCACCGGATCGAGACCCCACAGGATCACAGTCGAAAACAGCGCGTAGGCACCGATGCCGACAAACGCCTGCTGCCCCACCGATACCAGGCCGCCATAACCGGCGAGGAGGTTCCAGAACTGCGCCAGTGTCAGCATGGTAAGGATGAAGAACAGATCCTGGATCAGGCTGCGGGAGGCGAAAGCCGGCAGGACAACGAGCAGAACGACGACGGCAATGGCGGTGAAACCAGCAATAGACGAGGTGCGGGTGCGGGTTTCAACGCGATAGGGGGTGCGCGATGCTGGAGTGTTCATGGCCGGCCTCAATCGAATGCGCGCGGGAACAGGCCGCGCGGCTTTACCAGAAGGACGAGCAGGAAGGCGACGTGGCCGGCAAGAATCTGCCATTCGGGGTTAATGGCCGCACCAATCGTCTGGGCGAGCCCGATGATCACCCCGCCCGCCAGCGTGCCCCAGAGTGAGCCGAGCCCGCCAATGATCACCGCCTCGAACGCGTAGATGAGACGCGCTGGACCCACGGCCGGGTCGAAGCTGGCGCGCAATCCGAGATAGAGCGCAGCGATAGTGACGATCATCATGGCAATGCCGGTCGCCTGTGCGAACACCGCCCTTGGCCGGATGCCCATGAGGCTCGCTGTGGTCGCGTCGTCGGATGTGGCGCGGAAAGCGCGCCCGAGCGCGGTACGATAGAAGACATGGTTGAGGATGAGGATGACGCCGACAGCGGAGCCAAAGGTGAGGAGCGGCAAGACGCCGATATTGACGATGCCGAGATTGAGCGACGCCACGCCGATATCGCCGGCCGGCAGGCGCTGCGTATCGGCCGAGGCGCCCTGCAGCAAGGCATTCTGCACCACGATGGAGATACCGAACGTAACCAAAAGGGGCGGCAGAATGTCTTCGCCCAGCACACGGTTGAGGACGAATTTCTGCAGTCCGTAGCCAAGGGCGAACATCAGCGGCAAAGCAACCATTGCCGCGACAAAGGGCGAGAGCCCCAGCAGCGAGACAATGAGCAGGATGAGATAGGCACCCAGCACGATCAGGTCACCATGGGCAAGGTTGACCAGCCGCATGATGCCGAAGACGAGGCTCAATCCGGAGGCGAACAGCGCATAGAGCCCGCCCAGCAGCACACCCTGAACGATTGTGTCTATCCAGTTCATGCGGCCGCTCCGAAATACGCGTTGTGGATGGCCTCGCGGCTCAGCGCCTGCGGTGTTCCGGTGAGGGTCACCCGACCCTCCATCATGCAGTAAACCCGGTCGGCAACCTTGAGCGCCTGCCCGATATCCTGTTCGACAATGATCATGGCCGCGTCGCCGGCCCTGATTCTCGGCAGCGCGTTGTAAATGTCGCGGATGACGACCGGCGCCAGGCCGAGCGAAATCTCGTCGCAAAGCAACACATCCGGGTTGCTCATCAACGCGCGGCCGATCGCCACCATTTGCTGCTGGCCGCCCGAGAGCGCCGTGCCGGCATTCTTCCGGCGTTCCTTCAGGATGGGAAACAGCTCGTAGATCGCCTCGAGCGTCCAGGGCCCCTGCCCTTTGCGGACCTGGGCGCCGATGAGAAGATTTTCCTCTACGGTGAGTGAGGGAAAAAGCCGGCGGCCTTCGGGCACCATAGCGATGCCGCGCTGCATCACCTCGTCGGCGGCAAGGCTGCCGATCGGCAGGTCCCTGTAGCGGATGGACTTCGATTCATTGCGCAGCACGCCCGAGATCGAGCGCATCAAGGTGGTCTTGCCCGCGCCGTTAGCCCCGATGATGGCGACGCATTCACCGGCATCAAGGGTGACATCGACGCCGAACAACGCCTGAAACTGCCCATAGTGGGCGGTGAGCCCGTGGGTGGAGAGAAGCGCCATCAGACCTCGATCCCCAGATAGATTTCGCGCACCTGAGGGCTCGCCATGATCGATGCCGGCTCGCCAATGCCGATCACCTTGCCGAAATCGAGCACCAAGAGGCGCTCGACGACCGATGTGAGCGCGTGCAGCACATGCTCTATCCAGATGATCGTCGTGCCATTGGCATGGATATCCCGGATGGTGCGCACCAGTTGTCCGCATTCCCCCTCGGTGAGGCCGCCGGCGATTTCGTCGAGCAGGAGCAGTTTCGGATCGGTCGCCAGCGCCCGGGCCAGTTCGAGGCGCTTGCGTTCGAGCAGCGACAGGCTGTCGGCGAGCACATTGGCACGGCCGAGGAGCCCGGTGCGCTCCAGAATCTCGGCGGCCTGCATCGCCACGGCCCGTTCACTCCGGCCCTGCCCGAAGGCCGCGGCAACGAGCAGATTCTCGAATACCGTCATTTTGCCAAAGGGTTGCGGAATCTGGAAGGAGCGACCGATGCCCTTGAGGCAGCGCTGCATGGCGCTCTGCCGCGTCACATCCTCGTCGAGAAACCGGATGCTGCCGCTGTCGGCGGCGAGATTGCCGGTGATGAGGTTGAACAGGCTGGACTTTCCGGCGCCATTGGGCCCGATGATCCCCAAAGCCTCGCCAGCGCGCACCTCGAAGGTGATCGCATCGGCGACCTTGAGCGCGCCGAAGCTCTTGGAAACGCTATCGAGAGCGATGATGGACATGAGTGGATCCCGTTGGGCCGGGCATCATGAGACGCCCGGCCTGTTTGGCCTTGGTCAGGAAATCGCTTCCATCTTCCCGCCGGTGGGAATCTTGTCGAAGTTGGTATTGTCGACGATGACAAGGTCGTACCCGCCGGCATCACGCTTGCGCCACTGGCCGCCGACAAGTGGCGTCTTGCAGACGTTGGTGGCGGCAAAGGGCGGCAGTCCAGCCCCGTCGAAGCGCACCGGCCCGACAATGGTCTCCAGGTTGGTGGCGGCGATGGCCTTGACCACCGCCTCCTTGTCGCCGGCATCGCTAACCCGTCCCATCACGTTGACGGCCATTTCGAGCAGCGCGTGCACGAAGCCGATGGGCTGAGTCCACTGCTTGCCGGTTTCAGCCGTGTAGGTGTCGGCGAGGTCCTTCGAGCTCATGCCGTTGAGCGACGAGGCGAAGGGATGACTGGGCGACCACCAGACTTCGGACGACAGATTGTGGCCGGAATCACCCAGGGCTGCGACCGCCTGCGGGAACAGGATGGCCTTGCCGATCGAGGCCGCCTTGGGGACAAACCCCTGCTGACGGGCCTGTGTCCAGAAGGTGGTGAAATCAGGCGGGATTGGCACGCCCGTGATGATATCAGCCTTGGCCTGACGGAAGGCATTGATCTGTGCCGAGAAATCGTCGGTGAGGTTCTGGTACCGGCCCGGATCGAACATCTGGAAGCCCTTGGCGGCCAGCGCCGGCGGGAAGCCGTTCTGCGCGTCGCCCCAGGCATTGCCATCGGCATCGTTGGGGAAGAGCCCGCCGACGATCTTGTTGGTCTCGAGTTGGGCCCACATGTTGGTGAAGACGGAGATGACGTCCTCGAGGCCCCAGAAAAAGTGGTAGGCATACTCGAAGGGCTTCCAACTTGCGGGATCCCCCGGGTTGCCCTGCTGGCCGATAAACCAGGGCTGCCAGGGCGCCATGGTCGAGATCAGTGGCACGCCCTCGGCCTCGGCCGTGGTGGTAACCGGATTGGTGGTTTCCGGCGTGGAAGCCACCAGCATCAGGTCCACTTCGTCCTGGATGATGAGTTCCTGCGCCACTTCTGCGGCGCGGTTTGGATTGGACTGGCTGTCCTTGACCACGATTTCGAAATTTGCGGCGGCTTCACTCTTGGCGAAATTGGCCAGGATGAAGTTGTCGGCCTCGGCGAAGGCCGCGAGCGGGCCCGATTGCGGGCTTACATAGCCAAGCTTGATCTTGGCCCCCTGCGCGATGGCCGGCATGGGGAAGGCTCCGCTTGCGGCGATGATGCCGGTGGCTGCGGTGCCCTTGAGCAGATTGCGACGGGTAATCATGATTGGTTCTCCTCCCAAAAGTCATGAGCCTTGCGGCCAGTATCAAAAGGCCGGCGGATCGCCCCTCCAGGCAGCCGCCAGCAGGGTGGCGATATCCTGCTTCGTCACCTTTTGCGGGTTCCAGTAGGGTTTGGACGTGGCGATCTCCGCCGCCTTGTCGAGGTCCTCCTCGCGAAGGCCGAACTCCCTCAGCGCGAGCGGGGCACCGACCCGACGGGCGAAATCGTAAAGCGCGATGCCCGGTTCGGGTCCGCCGAAGATGCGGACGACAGGTTCAAGTTCGCGGCTCGCGGCACGGGCATTGAAGGCGATCGCGTGCGGCAGGATCACCGCATGGGTTTCAGCATGCGGAAGGTCGAAGGAGCCGCCCAGCGTGTGGCAAAGCTTGTGATGCAGCGCCATACCAACCTGGCCGAGGACAGTGCCGCAGAGCCAGGCGCCATAGAGCGTGCGGCCGCGCGCCTCCAGATCTGCGGGGCTGGCCACCACCTTCTCCAGCGCCTCGGCAAATGCCTCTAGCCCCTCGATGGCGAGCAGCGTCGACAGGGGATTTCGGTCGCGGGCATAGAGCCCCTCGACGGCATGGGCCATGGCATTGAGCGCGCTGGTAACCGTCATGCCCACCGGCAGCGTCTTGACGAGTTCAGCGTCGTAGAGAATGACCTCCGGCTGCACGCGGGCATCAGTGAGGGTGGTCTTCACGCCATTCTCGGTTTGCCCGAGAATGTTGGTGGCCTCCGAGCCGGCATAGGTGGTGGGTACGACGATCTGCGGCAGATCGGTGCGCAGCGCTATCGCCTTGCCCAATCCAGTGGTCGAGCCGCCCCCAATGGCGACAAGGCAGTCGGCCCTCACGGAAAGGACATGCGCCACCGCTTCCTCAGTCACGGCCACCGGCGTGTGCATCGCGGCGCGGGTGAAGACGCCGACTGCAAGGTCGCCAATGTCCTGGGCCATCTGCATGGCGGCGTCGGCCTGTGGGGGCGTCGAGAGGACCAGCGCCCGCTTCCGGCCGAGCCGGGCGATCTCCTCGCTCACCTGAGCGCGGATACCAGCACCGAAACGGACCCGGACAGGCGCGAACTGCACGGCAAAGCTCGACGTGAAATGCGACATCATCCCCTCCCCGCACAAGACGTTGCCTGTGTATCCGCACGGAACATGGCACAAACAACATACCGGCTTGATCGGATTGGCGTGACGTAACATAACTTGATGTTATGAAAATTGACCCTCGACATCTCGAGATCCTGGCGGCCATCGTCGACGGCGGCGGCCTCACGGAAGGGGCGGAGGCGATCGGCCGCGCGCAGCCCAGCGTATCGCGGACCATCGCCATGCTGGAGGCGCGGATTGGTGCGCCGCTGTTCGAAAAGAGCCGGCGGCCGCTGGTGCCGACAGAGTTGTGCATTGCGCTGGCGGGGGAGGGTCGGCGCATCCTCGCGGCGGGCAACACGGCGTCGGCAATTGTTACGACGTTCCGAACCGGACATCGCGGTATGGTGCGCATCGGCGGCACGCCGGTATTCATGGATGGCGTGATCTCGACGCTCATCGCCGAGTTCCAGCAGAACCGGCAGATCAGAATCGAGCAATGCTACGGTTATGCGCAGGACCTGATGGACAAGCTGGATGCCGGCACGCTCGATGTGGCGATTTGCCCGATGAACCCGGCCGCGGTGAGCAGCCGCTTCCAGTTCGTTCCGGTTCTGCCCGGCCGCAATGTCATCGCTTGCGGCAGTCACCACCCGTTGCTCCGGAAGGGCTCGCTGCGGCTGGCCGATATCGCGCCATACCCCTGGATCGCGCCACCGGCATCGAGCCCGCTTTATGACGATATGCGGCACATTCTGCGGGATATCGGTGTTACGGATACCCGCATTTCCTTTTCGGGCGGTACGCTTGCGTCGATCACAGCGATCCTCGCCAATTCGGAAGCCCTGACGGTGCTGCCATACTCTGTGGTGTTCATGGCACGGCGGCAGCGTATCGTCTCCGCACTCTCGATCCGCATCGGACATCCTGAGCGCATGCTTGGCATTCTCACCAAGGATCCGGAGAGCGACAACCCCACGGTCCGCCGGTTCCGCCGCTTCATTGATACCGAGTTCCGCAACCTGTCCCGTTTCATCCAGCAGCATGAGCAGAATATTCTCTGGAGGGACTGAATTCGACTGCCTCATCTGGCTGACCCAAAACCCGGCGGACGCCCCGCGGCGAGATCGGTGAGAGCGCCCGCCAGCATGGTAACCTCCGCATCGGAGACCTCATGGGGCCGCCCGGGGAACACATCGGCCCGCAGCCGCGTGCCGCGCAGTCCAAGATTGATGGCGGCCGCCATCATTGCGTTGAGAGGGATCCACGGATCGCCATCGCTGCCGCTCAGATAGACCGGCAGACCGGCAGGTGCGGAGTCGGGCCGGGCACAGGTGCTGGTGCCGACCCGGCAGCCTGTGAACGCAGTCAGCGCCTGGGGCGGATCGACACCCAGACTGACATATTCGATCGACAGGCAGGCGCCCTGGGAGAAGCCGGCGAGCAATAGCGGCCGGCCGGGAAAGTCGCTACGGAGCACACTGATCTCTTCGGCAAGCCGAACGAGTGCCTCGCCAAGCTGGGCCCGGGTCACCTCGGTCAGTGGATCAATGGCCTTCGCGTCGTACCACGAACCCCCTGGGGCGCGCGGCAAGAGGAAGGCCACTTCAGGTGCGAAGAGCCGCCGGAGAACATGGCTTTCCATCTCCTCGGGCGACTGGCCGCGGCCGTGGACAAGGACGCAGAGCGCCCTGACCCCCATGCCGCTCGCGCCCCGGCGCAGTCCAGCCGCCGAAGCCATCAGACAAACGCCGCCTCTTCGAGACCGGCAAGCAGCTCGGCTTCGCGGTCCTTGAACCAGGGCGGAAAGACCAGGGTCTTGCCGATCTGGCCGGCGGGCTCGTCGCTGGTCCAGCCCTGCGGCGTGGTCCAGGCAAGTTCGAACAGAGCGCCGCCCGGCGAGCGGACATAGCAGGACTTGAAGTAGTTTCGATCCTTCTGCTCGGAGATATCGGTGAAGCCGAGCCCCTCGATATGAGCGCGCAGCCTGAGCTGGGTGTCCTCGTCGCCGGTATTGAGCGCGAGGTGGTGGATCGTTCCACCGGCCAGGGTCCAGGTGCCCTGCGGGCTATCCCGATCGGTGATCACCTCGACGCGCTGGATGACGCCGCTGGCATCGGGCACGCGATAGACGTCGCCATCGTCGGTTCGGGACTCCAGCTCGAGCGGCAGGGCGATCGTGAGGAAATCGTTCATGGCGCTCTTGTCGGTGGTGGCGACGACGCTGCCATAGATGCCCTTGATGCCATGCGCCGGCCCGATACCCTGGTCGGTGTTGGTGATCGGTTCGCGCGTGTCGCTATCGCTTTCCACCAACTCGTGCGGAATGCCACAGGGATGGGCGAAGATCACCCGCTCGGTGCCGAAACGGGTCGCCCTATGCGCCGGGACGCCGCGGGCATTGAGCCGATCCACCCAGAAATTCGCTGCGCCCTTTGGGATGGCCTGAAGGATGGCACGCGACTGATTTGTACCGCGACGCCCGAACACCCCCGGCCTGCGAAAGGGGAAGGTCGTGATGATGGTCGAGGCATCGCCATTGGGCGAACCATAGTAGAGATGGTAGACGGGCAGCACGCCATCGAACAGCACGGTGCGCTTCACCGAATGCAGGCCCAGCGTTTTGGTATAGAAATCGAAATCGTCCTGAGCGCCGTCCGTCGACAGCGTCAGATGATGGTAACCGTTGATGCCACTCAATTTGAGCTCCTTCCTGGCATGGGGTGTGCCCCGCCCCGCAGGCAAAGCACGAGATTGATCTCGAGACTGTGGGTGACCCGGCCATCAAGGGACGGCATAACGTTGAAATCGGCGAGCAGAGTTGGCCGAACCCCATAGATTGCGTCACTATCGATCGCCGGATCGGCCCTGTCGAAGATATGCGTGGTCAGCGTTTCGTAGCCGCCTGCAGAGACGCGCAGGTTGATATGGGCTGGGCGCGACCGGGGCAGGCCAAGCCGGGCGAGCATCTGGCCGACCGGACCATCGGCCGGCAGGCTGTAGCCGCGCGGCTTGACCGATAGGAAACGGAATCGGCCCTGTCCGTCAGTCGTCAGGCGACCGCGCAGATTGTGCTCGGGCTGCCGGTCCGGCGCCTGATTTTCATATAGACCTTCGCCATTGGCCTGCCACACTTCCACCGTCGCTCCGGCGACGGGGCCGCCAGCAAGCGCGTTGACTGTGCCGCTTACCAGAAGCGGCTCACCGCGACCGTCCTTCGAGAGTGTGCTGTCATGGCCGACGAGAGGCGTGTCTGGCCGGTAGAACGGGCCAGCGCCGGTATCCGGTGTAGCGCCGGCCGGCCGGCTGGAGGTGATGTCTTCAAGTGCTGCCGACAAGCCCAGCGCGTCGGCCAGGAGGACCCACTCCTGCCGTCGCGTATCGGTGTAGTGACCCGTCTCGGTGAGAAACTCGATGACGGCTCGGAATTCATCCGGCGTAGGCCGCAGCCGCACGAGCACCTGATGCAGATGCGCAACGATGACGGTCAGCGCGTCTCCGAGCCGGGAGGGCGGCAGCGCGGCCATGCGGTCCTGGAAGGTCCGCAGGCTCGCGAAAGCCACTTCGTCCCGCCTTTCGATGGCGCCGTTCGTCATTATGCGGGGCCTCCCTTCCCCACCCGGACCCTGCCACGCGGTGCCGACGATGTTGATGAGAAGTGGGAAGGCTTGTATAGCAATTTGCTATGAAGATGAACGAACGCCACCTGATGCAGCTTGCTGCCGTGCTCGATTGCGGCGGGGTCTCGGAAGGGGCAGCGCTACTCGGAATGACCCAGCCTGCGGTGAGCCGTTCGCTCTCCATGCTGGAGGCTCGGGTCGGTGAGCCGCTCTTCATCAAAGGCCGGAGACCGCTCCAGCCCACCGCTCTGGGGTTGCAACTTGCTATCCACGGGCGCGCCATTCTGACGGCGTCGCGGCGGGCGACCGATGCCGTCCAGGGGCATCTCAAGGGTACGAGCGGCGTGGTGCGCGTTGGTGGTGTGCCGTTCTTCATGGATGCGCTGGTCAGCCAGATGATCGCGAGCTTTCATCAGGAAGAGGCGGAGATCACCGTCAACCAGAGCTATGGCAACCTGCCAGAGCTCGTGTCGGGCCTGGACGCACACCTTATCGATCTGGCCATTGCTCCGGTCGGCACGACGCATCCCGGGACGGCCTATGAGTTCATCGACATCTTGCCCGGGCGCAATGTCGTTGCCTGCCGGACAGGCCATCCACTGATGCGCCGGACTCGACCGCGCGCGACGGACCTGGCCGCCTTTCCATGGATCGCTCCACTCCCGGGCTCGCCCCTGATGACCGATCTGCAGATGATCCTGCTCAGTATCGGACTCTCCGAACTCAATATCCGCTATTCGGGTGGGTCACTCATGAGTGTGATGAACTTCCTCGCCGACTCCGATGCACTGGCGGTTCTGCCCTTCTCGGTGGTGTTCGCGCTGCGGCGGGAAAACCGCGTGACCATGCTACCCTTCGATATTCCGCAACCCGACCGCTCGCTCGGCGTATTGCGGCGGCTCGATGCGCCGCGGGTGCCGGCGGCGGACCGGTTCGTCAACCACATCATCCGCGTCTTCGATGACCTGAAGCACACGATCAAGCGGCACGAGAATGCCGTGGTCTGGACCCGCTGACGCGGGCCCGGTCTCTCCCCAATCTGAGGAGTGGCCGGAGACAGGCGAAAACGCTGTGCTCGGAGTCTGGGCCGAAAATCGGGTGGGTCCGTTTCGGCGGCGAGGCCTGGCGCCCAGGATCATGCTTCCGCGTCTTGGACGAAAGGCGCCGCAGTGCGCGAGGTGGATCGTCCCGGGCGCTGGCCCTATTCCTGCCGGCCCGCAAAGGCCAAGGATTTGGCCTGCTGGACGTCTGTCTGCAACAATTGCCGACGCATGGACGCATGGCTGCGCTCCAGGCGAAGCTGAGCCTGGTCTATGGCGAGGGCTGCAAGCCAACCCTGCCCGGTGATGACACCGAACCTGGCGACGGCCCGCCAGAGCACGCCTCCGGCCTCCACCAGAATGCCGTCATCGAGACCGAGAATCGGCTCGAAGCCGCCTGGTTGCCCTTGTCTGCCGGCGCGGCCAGCAAGCTGGCGATCGATGCGACGCGCTTCCTGTCTTTCGACCATGATGACATGAAGACCACCAAGGGATTCCACCCCCGCGCCCAACTGGATGTCGGTCCCCCGGCCAGCCATGTTGGTTGCAACGGTGATGGCGCCACGATTGCCGGCCCTCGCCACGATATCGGCCTCCTCGCCATCCTGCCGGGCATTGAGCACGGCGTGTGGCAAACCCGCTTCAGCAAGCCTTCGGCCAAGTTCGAGCGAAGATGCGACCGTGCGTGTGCCGATCAGGACCGGTGCCCCGTGGCGGTGCAGTTCAGCGACACGGTCAATGACGGCGCGCCAGTGCCTTTCGCGGTTTCCAAGCACCCGAGTGGGCGCATGGCGCCGCTGCACCTTGCGGTGTGTGGGAATTGGCACGACAGCGAGCCCGTAAACCTGGCGCAGTTCCCCCGCCACCTGCCGCGCCGTGCCGGTCAGCCCGCCGACATAGCTGTACCGACGGAACAAGCGTTGATAGGTCATGCGGGCGAGTGTCTGGCGCGCCTTGGATGGCTCGAGGCCCTCCTTCAGTTCGATCAACTGATGCAGCCCGTCGCTCCAGCTGCGGTCTGGCATGGCTCGGCCGGTGTGCTCGTCGACGATGACTACCTTGTCGTCGCGCAGCATGTAGTGCTTGTCGCGCTCAAACAGGAACAAGGCAGTCAGGGCTTGCCGCACGAGTTCTTCACGGCGAATTACGCCGCGCCATTCATTGCCACGCCCTTCGGCAAAGCCGGCGACAATATCGCGCCCGGCTTCGGTCAGCGAAATGCGGCGCTCTGTGCCATGGAGCTCGAAGTCGACACCCCGCCGCATGGAAGATGCCAGTTCCAGCGCCTCCCTGCCTGCTGCGCCGTCGAAGGGCGAGGGCACGGTCCGGGAGATGATCAGCGGCGTGCGGGCCTCGTCGACAAGCACGCTGTCGGCCTCGTCGACAATCGCAGCGTTGAGGCCGCGCAACCGAAGTTCCTCGCCGACGCTGCCACCGACGCGCAGGGCATCCAGGCGGAGCCGCGCATCGCCATCCCTGTCGCCGAGGACCAGCCGATCGCGCAAGGCGTCGAACGCCACTTCCTTGTTGGTACAATAGACAATGTCAGCAGCGTAGATGGCTTGCCGCTCCTGCAGATCCTGCCCGCCAACGATGATGCCCAATGCAAAGCCCAGGCGTTCGAACAAGGGGCGGCCCAGTTCAGCGTCACGCTCAGCCAGATAGTCGTTGACCGTCACAACATGCACCGGCCGGCCAGCCATGGCGTTGAGTGCGGCGGCCATGGCCGCGGTCATCGTCTTGCCTTCGCCAGTCGCCATTTCGGCGATGTGGCCGCTTAGCAGCGTCGCCGCGCCAAGCAATTGCACATCATAGGCACGTCGGCCCAGCGTGCGCCGGGTTACCTCGCGCAGATAGGCCAGCGTTTCGCCCAAGAGTCCGTGATGCTTCAGGCCATAGCGTCTCAAACGTCCGCCGATATCGGGGGCCAGGGCGTCGAGCGCTGCATCGTCCAGCCCCGAGAACCGCGCCTCGAGCTTGCCAGCCCGGCGCACCGTAAGCCGCAAGGCAAACAAATGGCGCCGCGCCAACATCAGATCGATGCGCCACCAGATGCCCTTTGCAATCTTGTCGAGGCCCTTCGGCTCCTTGTGCCGCACGAACTGGTAGGGATGAAGCAGGGGCGCGCGCGGGATGTCATGCCTCATGGGTCACACACCGAACACACGCAGCAGCGTCTGACGCAGGGAGCGGACCAGCCGCGCATAGAGCGGCTCGGGCGCGTGCATGAAGCGCACATAGGCGCGGGCGCCATAGGGCAGTGCGTGTGGCGGCCGTTCGGTGATCACATCGATGATGAAGATCCGCTCGAGCGCCACGGGTGCGCCGTCGGCATTGTGCCCGATGGGAATATCGCCCCCCGCCCGCTCGGCCAGCGCCAGGCTTGGGAGATCATTCTGTGCGGTGGGGATCTCGCGAATGATGCGGCCGGTCACGGCGCGGTCCGGCGCGAAGGAATACCGCACTTCGATGCCGTCCGTGGCCGCTCTCACCAAGTCGACATCGGACTGCGGAACCACAACCCGCACCACGGGCTCCGCATCGTCGAGGACATAGCCGAGCAGCCTTCCTTGGGGCACGAAACTGCCCGGCACATTGTGAGCGAGGGGAATGAAGTGCCCATCAATCGGGGCCGTGGCGACAAGTCGCCCCTGACGCTCCACAAGGTCGGCCTTCTGCGCATCGAGATGGTCTCGCTGCTGCAGGACCTGCGCTGCCTGAACGCGATTGCTAAACTGCAAGGCGAGGTAACGGGCATCGAGTTCGGCGATACGGGCATCGAGAACGCCGATGCGCGCGGCAATGCCTGGGTCCTCGAGAGTTACGAGCGGCGTGCCGGCAGTGACATGAGCGGAGGTTCCCAACTCGGCCATCTGCGTCACGACGCCAGCCGAGCCCGCGCGTACCTCAGATTCACCCGGCAACCAGACAATCCCTTGCGCAACGGTCGCGTAGGGCAGCGGGAGCACCCCGACCACAAGGAACACGCCTGCGAGGACGGCCCCGGTCACTGTCATCGCGCGCCGCCGCTCGTGACGGAGGGATGGCGATGTGAACAGATATTTGATGCCTTTCAGTACCGGCATAACGAACGTCGAAAACAACGTCAGCAATGCCAAGGCCACGCCCACGAAGAAGAGGCGCGTCGCTACGAGCATTGCAATCGAGAGGCTCAGGACCACGCGATAGAGAAAGGCGGCAATCGCGTATACAAACAGCCACTTCCGTTCACTACGGTCGTGCGAGGGATTGTCCGCCGTGCGCACGCCGAAAGCGTAACGTTGGATGAGGTAGAAGAAATACTTGTTTGCGCGCGTGCCAAGATTCGGAATTTCGAGAAAGTCCGCAAGCACGTAGTATCCATCGAAGCGGAGCAGCGGGTTGCCGTTGAACAGCAGCGTCGACACGCCGCCGATCAACATGACGTTGAACGCCAGTTCCTTGGCAAGCCCAGGTTCGGCGTTGAGCCAGAAGATCATGGCCAGTGCGGCGAGACCGGTTTCCACCATGATGCCGGCGGCGCTGACAACGATCCGCTGCCACTTGCTGGCAAAGGCAGTAGCCGCCGTCGCATCCACATAGGGCGCAGGCACGAGGATAAGCAGCATGAAGCCGAACTCATGGACGTGCCCGCCAAAGACCTTCGTCGCATAGGCGTGCCCCGCCTCATGAAGGGCCTTGATCACTGGATAGGTCAGGGCAATGAGTGCCAGATTGCCGGCATTGACCAACTGTGTGGCGGCGGCGGACTGCAGCCCATCCCAATGCAGGGCGGCAAGGGCGACGCCGACGACGGACAGCACCAGCCAGACCGCAAACCCGAACCAGCTGAAGATCGGACGGGCGACGCTTGCGGTCGCGTCCAGGAATCGGTCCGGGTCCCAGACGGGGATCCTCAGCGCCAACGGGTTTTTCAGCCTGCTGATGATGTTGGTCCGCGCCGTCTTTTCAGAGCGCTCGGCCAGTTCGCCGAAGTCCGGGGGCAGTTCTCCTTGCAGCAGGTCGGAGCTGTGCAGTTGCGCAAGGAGCAGGATCATCTCGTCCTGAGTGGGAGGATCGTCACCAGCCCTCTGCCCTACCCCGTCCCAGATCTCCTCCATGGTTCGCTTGCCGTCCATCAGCGCGACGGCGAGGTTCGCAGCAGTGGACAGGCGGTGGAACTTGCCGTTCTGCCGGTCCTCAAGCACGTACCAGACGGTCTTGCGGAAGCGCTGGCGATGAATGACCGCCTGTTCGCGCAGGCGCGGCTTCAGAGGTGCAACCCGATACCAGGAAGATGACAGCAGGGAATGGTTCACGTTGCGCCTTACCAGATCATTTCACGTTTCACCCGAAACGCTGAACTGCTCCAAGTCCTTCGTCTGTCACGCTTCCGAACCGGAAAACCGTGGCCCGTTTCCCTGAAAGCACTTTAGGGGACCAGCCGCCACCAGAGCAGGCCGAGCCAATCGAGGAATGGGCGCGTCCAGATCGCGATGACGGATTGCTGGTCGAGGTCGATACGCGCCACGCCGGTCATGCCGGGCCGGAGCCGCTCATTATCCCCCGCCAGCGAGGCCTCGACGCGGAAGCCGGTACCATCCTGCCCCTCGGAGGCGACGGGCGTGATCCGATCGATCACAATCGCGATTGGCTGGTCCGGCAAAGCCGCAAACACGACCTCGCCCTGCTGCCCGGGCTCCAAACGGGCGATATCCCGCTCACCGACATCCGCCACCACACGGTAGCGAGAGAGCGGCGACAGCTCGAACAAGGTCTCGCCACGGCTTACCGAAGCCCCGATGCGTTGCGTGAGGTCGCCCTTCACGATCAGGCCATCAAAAGGTGAGGTCAGCACCGTGCGGGTGATCTGCTCGTCGATAAGCGCAATCTGCGCCTCGGCCTGCTCGATCTGGGCCTTCACGACATTGATGTTGGCGAGTTCGCGCGCCGCCAGAGCCCGATCATACTCATACTGGTGCTGCTGCTTTTCGGTGACCCAGCGCAAGCGTTCGAGATTGAGTTCACGGTCCTCGAGCGCGGCCAGTTCGTCGCCCGCCTTGACGACGTCGCCGGCTCGCGCCTTCGCCGACTGCACATAGCCATCATAGGCCGAAACGACAGCGCGCCGCTCGAGCGGCTCCAACTGCGCATTGGCGACGACGTGGAAGGTTTCTGTCCACAGAGTCAACGTCGCCACACTCGCCAGGACCAACAAAGCCGCGAGCTTCCTGCCCATGTATCCTGGGCCCAGAAGCCGGCGGAGCTGCCGGATGGTCGAATCCCAGGCCTTGACGATCAGCCAGCGGTCGTTCAGCCGCTTTTCGTAGAGCAGCGGACCGATCGCGGCCACGGCGGCCGAAATCTGGGTCATGGCTTCTGTTTCAAAGACCGCACCGCCAGAGCGCTCGAAAACGAACGCGCCTTCATAGGCATCGACCACGAAGATCGGGACAGTAACGATGCTGCCACTCTTGGCGTCGGTAGCGAGTTCGGCATGGGCGGTAGAAAAGACCAACTCGTCCGCCGAGGTCGGGTATCGGATGAGGCTGCGTTGATCGATGGCCTCGTCCATGGCTCGGCTGATGTGTTGAACGAGTTTCACCCGACGAGAAAAGGTAGAGCTGTGCGATATCGCCTCGACCCGCGAGGCACCCCATCGGCGGAACCCGAGGCTGACCCGGCTGGCGCCGAATGCCACGGCAAGGTCCGTCACCGCGGCAAGGGTCGCGGCACGAAATCCCTGTCGGTCCAGAACGGTGGCCAGCACATCCAGCACCCGGCGCGTTCTGTCGCGCTCGAGCTTGAGAGACGCACTGGTACCGCTGCCCAGTCGATCCCTGAGCCAGCCGAGGCTCCACTGGAGCTGGCGGACCTGACGGGCGGCCAGGTCTTCGGGGTCGGATGCGCCAGCGGCGATGGTGGTCACAAGCACCGCGACCGTCGCCGAATCCACGGCAACCGGTACTGCTATGATACGGGTCGCCCCGCCGATCGTTCGTCCCATGCGCAGCATCGGGCGCCCATCGGCGAAAACCAGGCCAACAAGCTCAGCAATCGGATCGATCGATGTTCCGGCCGGCCAGACGGTAGACAGACCCTGACCTTTGTCATGACGAAACAGCGCGACTTGCCGCGCCCCTTCGATCTGACGCGCGAGGAGCGCCGGGAACAGTTCGAAGAACTGCTCGTCCGTCGAAGGTGCCAGAAAACTGCGCCAGAGCTCGGCTTCCGCCGGTGGATCAGCGGCGGTCGCTGCCTCCGGCGACACCTCTGCTTGCCGATCTAGCTCATGACCGGAAACAGGATCACTCGACTTCAAGGACGCCATAGCGCCGCTCGTGTTCCCGGAGCACGGTATCCAGGATGGCACTCAGCCGCTTGGCGGCCAATGGCGTCATGATCATGCGGTTGGACAGTTCAACCACGACCGGCGCGCCAGACTGCGGCGACCATGTGCGATTGGTGCCGAAGAATATATCCACCTGCTCACGCGTGCCCTGCACGTTCACCACATTGGCGAACTCGGTACGCATCGCGTCTTCTTTCCACACGACCCCGCCCTGCTCCGCAGCCGCCTGCTCGGTCGCCGGTTCGGATTTCGATTTACTTGCCATAATGCCCCTACTCCATACACAAAGGGCACCGTCTCGGCCGCCCGGTAACGCGCGGCCGGCCGGCGCTAGAAGCGATAATTCACCCCGACATTGCCTGTCAGCAGATGCGGAAACAACGCCACCTGATTCAACTGCGTATTTTCGGTCGTGAGCCCCTCCAGCGCCTCTGTATAGAGACCTTCAACCGAGAGCGTCCAGTTGTCGACCAGAGCAGTCTCCAAACCGATACCAACCTGGTAGCCTGGCAAAACCTTCGTTCCTCCGCCGTCCAGAGCGAAGAAATCCTCGTTGGCGGTGGTGTAGATCGCGGCGAAGCCCGCCTTGGCGTAAAGCACGGCGCTCGGGTCGACCTGAACGCCCAGCTTGCCAGTCAATGCAAACACGCTCTCGACCGTGCCGAACAGTGTCGTGCCAGCCACATCGGGAGAGTCTTGCGCCGGATCGTAGAATGGCAGGTGATAGAAGTCGGCCGTCGCACCGACACCGGCGAGGAAGATATCTCCAAACGCCCCATCAAAACCCGCCCTAACGCCTGCACCGACGTTTTCGGACCAGAACGGACCCGTTTCAGCCCCGGGGGTCGACACCGTCCGGACCATTGACCCGACCGCGCCATCGAGCGAAGCGCCAAGGCTGAAACCGGTGAAGTCATAAGGTTGCGACGACGCAAGTTCCGTGTCTGCCGCGGGCTGACCCGTGCGGACCTTCAGGCCAGCCGTGACCATAAGATACTTGGGCAGAAACTCCTCGTCGTCCTCGGTGACGAACGTGCTGCCGCCGCGGAAATAGCGCGCATCGACGCTGGCCGACAGCAGATCGGTCAGGCGCGTCTCGGCACCAATGCCGGCGACAATGCCCCCGACATTCCCGGTAGCCCAGCCATCAAAGCCTTCCTCCGCCTCGACCGCGACCGAACCGTAACCAAGTACACCATAGACCTGCGTGCCGGGGGCGGTCAGGTAGCCTACCTTCGCCACGACGCTCGTGCTGCTGTGCATCTTGAAAAGAGTCGGGAGCCCGGCGTCGGAGAACGGGGCAAACGCGGCGTCCAACTGGTCGTAGCGCAACTCGGCGCCGAGCAGCCAACGGCCGGAAACTGGGGCATCATAGCCAACCGCAAACCCGTAAAGCAGCGGATCCTTGGCAAAATCGTAGGTCTCGGGGGGATCGAAGTCGTTATCGGTATACTCGAAGCCTTCAAAGGCGTTGCCGATGTTCAACCCGACATAGAACCCTGCCAGCGCCAGGGAACTCGACACAGGCTGCGACGGAGACGGTTCGGCATAGATCGCAAGATCTGCCGCGGCCGCGCCGCCTACCCAAATCAGTCCGCACGCCGCGGCCAAAGCGATCTTCTGCATACGTCTCCCCACAAGAGACACCAAATTGCATTCATTATGGTGTCGAATCGCTCCGGTATACAACGAACTTCGTAGCACTTGTCCCCATGCGGGCGTCGCAAAGTGACCGCATGGCAACACCCGTGCCGGACCTGCCGCGGCACGAGCACCGCGGCAGACGTTCTTCCATCACCCTGTCGTCACAAACGTCCCCGTCGCCTCGTTGAAGACCATCGTGGTCCCCGGACCACTGGACCGCGCGCCACTTACCGTCGGCACGGACACAAAGGTTCCGGTGAGGATGTCATAGGCCCAGTGATCGAGATCGTCGCGATAGGCCAGCCGATCCTCATCCTCGACTTCCACCGTGATATCGCCTGACTTCAGCAGATCGATCAGGTCGGACGGCAGCGGACGGGCCGAATGGTACTCGGCAATGATCTCGCGGTTGGCGAGATCGATCGGCGTGTGGACGATGCGGCTCGGGTCGGCTCCGGTCACGAAGCTGAACGGCTGCTTCGGCGCCGGCTGTACCCGCCCCTCGATCGTCTGGCCCAGATAGGCGGGCGTGGAAGACCGCCCGCTATTGACACCAAACAGCGTGCCGCTCGCATTGGCACGGTTGATGTCGGCCGCAAGGCCCTGCACCTGCGGCATCGTCCAGTTGCGCCCGAGGATGGTGCTGTTGGCGCTGGCATCGACCGTCTGCTTGACCGAGTCCTTGCCGCCGCCTTTCTCCGCGACGTCTCGCGTCCGGTCGAAGGCCACCACGTTGTTGCCCCGACCGCCGTTGACGCGGTCAAAGCCGTTGCCACCGGAGATGGTGTCGTCGTTGTCGCCGCCAAAGACGGCGTCATCGCCCTGCAGACCGAAGAGCACGTCGTTGCCTGCATCGCCATTGATCGTGTCGTTGTCGATGCGGAAGATCGCCTTCAGGTTGACATCGCTGTCGGCCGTGCGGTGGAGCCGGCCAAATGCGCCATAGTCGTAGCTGTACCGCAGGGTTGAGGCTTGCGTGGCCCCAGGCTCGCCGATCGGCAGGATGCGCATCGCGGTGATGGCCCCGGCCGCCGTCGCTCCATTGACCACCGGCATGACATAGGCGTTATCGCCGACCGCGATGTCGTTGCCCGCCCCAGCGGTGATGCTGTCGCCATTGAGCTTTATGTAGTCCATGGCCGGCTTCCTGGCCTGCCGCGGGTCGGAGAGATTGGTCAGCCACGCCGAGACCGAGCCCAGGCTGGACCAATCCGTCTGGCGGGCCTTCGTCAGGGTCGTCTGCACACCGAACGCATTGGCAAGTGCCACCGTGCTGCCGATATTGCCGAAGAACAGGGCATCCACGGTCCGCAGGAAGCTGTTCTGCGCCTGGTCGGCAAGCGACTTGGCTGACTGCGCGCCAAAGCCGCTCAGCAGGACAGGCTGCTGGATGAGACCATTGTCACCCACAAGCACGTCGTCCTCGGTACCACCGTCGATCATGTCATTGCCGACGTTGAGGCCATATCCGAGCTGGCGCCCGAACAACCACCCCGCCTGCGCGGCGGCAGAAACGTCGATCCGCTGGTCTGCCGACAGGTGAGCATTCAGACGTGCAGTCAGGGTCGCATCCTGTGCAGCCAAGGCTGCATCAAGCGACGACTTGGTCTGCGCTGTCAGCATGCGGAACGTATTGGGGACATCCGCTGTCAGCGCCGTCATCACCATGACGCCGTGGTCGCCAACCACCATATCCGCACCGGCACCGCTGACGATCGTATCGTTGCCGATATCGAGGATATGCGTCTGCCCGAACAGGGTTGTCGTCTTGCTTGCGGTGAAGTTGCCGGTGACACTCTTTGCCGTACCATAGGCCGCAATGACCTTGGCACCCGCGCCCTGCGCCATGTAGCTGAGATCGGAGAAGACCGTCTGCAGCCGCATGACGAAGGCGTTCATGCCAAGCACCGCCGCCCGATCATCGGCACCGTCGAGCACGAGATAGCTCGAGGGTACGATTACCGTGCCGGTATCGCCGAAGATCGTGTCGACACCCGCATCGCCATAGATCACGTCCTTGCCGATACGCACCGTCACATTGCTGCCGCCCGCCAGCGCATTGGCCGCGAAGGCCAGCGATGAGAAGTTGGTCAACATATCGCGCATTGTGACAGACAGGCCCGCGAGGTTGTCGTCAATTGTCGCGAAGCCCGTGCCCTGCTCCGGCATGAACCGGGCATTGTCGCCGAAGATCATGTCGTTGTTGTCGCCACCATAGATAGTGTCGTCGCCGTAGAGCGTATCGGCATTGGTCGCATCGCCGACGACGCTGGCCAGCACGTTGAAGCTGCCGCCTGCGTTGATCATCAGGCTGTCGCGCGCCGCCATGTCACCGAGGAACCCGGTGGCATAGGGATAGAGTTCGATCTGCGGCTGCGTAGCCGTCAACTCGCTTGGGACGAGATTGACAGAGGGAACAACCAGTTCGCCATAGATCGGCAGGTTCAGGCCGAGGCTCTGATCGGCTGCGATGACCCTATAGCCGTTGACAATGCCCGGCAAGTCGGTGGCGAAGGCCGCCGTGTTGCTGGCGCCGTCCCCAAAGATGGTGTCGTTGCCTGCATCGCCGCGCAGAGTGTCGTTGCCACGCTGGCCAAAGATCACGTCGTCGCCGGCATTGCCGCTGATCGTATCATCCCCACCGATCTCGATCGTGACGCCGATCGCCACCGTTTCCCACGTACCAGAGCCGGTCTGGCTATAGCTGCCGTCGCTGCCCTGGCGCCCGCCGATCAGCAGCGCGTCGTAGTCGAGCATGAAGTTCGCGGCACCGAGCCCGGTAAGGGACCTGTTGCTCGACAGCTGCAGAACGCCGCCGGCGCGCGCAACCTCTTCGAGCACAATGTCGCGATGCCAGGTGCCATCCGAATTGAGGATGGCGCTCCCGTCGGCCCTCAGCGCCCGCACGATCTGGCCCTCGTCACCAAGGATCAGGTCGCTGCCTTCGCCGCCGGTAACCGTGTCATTGCCGAGGCCGCCGACGATCTCGTCCGTCGCGGCATCACCATTGATGGTGTCGTTGCCGCGCTGTCCGAACAGTCGATCTTCGCCATCCCCGCCATTGATCGTGTCGTTGCCGCCGATCCGGTCGGCATGGTCGAAGAGCACCACCTCGCGCATGAGCGCATCCACGCGTCCGGGGATGGTCGGGTTGAGCTTGAAGGTGAAGTTCTTCCAGCTCGTGCCGCTGACCACGGTGCGTCCGACAATGCCATTATCACCGAGGATGACGTCTTCGCCCCTATCGCCGAAAATCGTGTCGTTGCCGTCGGTACCACCGACGACATTGTGGCCACCCACGAGATCGTCGTCGCCACCCCAGATTCGGTCGTTGCCCTGCTGGCCATAGACGATGTCATGGCCGGCCTCGGCATAGATCGTGTCGTCATTTCCGCCGTCGTTGGCGCCGGTATAGATGGCAATGACGCGCTGGTTTTCCGGCGTGGTCACATCGAAAAGAGCGTGGTCGCCGAAAATCCGGTCGTCACCCTCGCCGCCCTCGATCGTGTCCTTGCCCGTGCCGCCGATGACGATGTCGTTGGCAGCACCCGCATCGATGATGTCGTCGCCACCGGCCGTCGGCGCTATGACGAAGCCCTTCAGCAGGATGGGCGGCGTACCCGGTGCAGCGTTCTGCGCCAGTTCGGCGAACTCCAGGCGGGCATTGTCGCCGTAGATGATGTCCGAGCCGGACCCAGTGGTGATCTCGTCGCCGTCGGCGCCACCGATAGCGATGTGGTCACCATTGAGTACATGGATCTTGTCCTTGCCGCCGATGGTCGGGTCGATGGAATAGACCAGCGTGGGAGAACCCTTGACGAAGCTGACATAGCCATTGTCGCCAAACATCACCGTCTGGCCGGTGCCGGCAGTGATGTCGTCGTCGTCCGCTCCGCCCAGAGCGACATTGTTGCCGTTTCCGGCGACGATCTTGTCCTTGCCCCCAGTATTTGTGGCGATCGAATAGGCCAGCGTCACCACGCCCTTGTCGAATTCGGCAAGCCCGCTATCGCCAAAGATGGTGCTGTTGCCATTGCCATTGGCAATGTCGTCACCGGCAGCGCCGCCGAAGATCACGGCGTTGCCGTTGCCGGCGCGGATAACATCGGCACCGCCCTTGTCGGGCTCGAGCGAGAAGGCGAGCGTCGCCTGATTTTCGAGGAACTTCGCGTAGCCATAGTCACCGAACACGACGCTATCGCCATCCTTGATGGTGATCTGGTCGCCGGCACCGCCACCCATGACGGTGTTGAAGCCATTGCCGGCCTCGATAGTGTCGATGCCATCGAAGGCAGTGGACTGGCTGACCAGCGCCACCAGTTCATCGCCCTCGAAATTGGCGACGCCATTGTCGCCGACGATGACATTGTCGCCGTCGCCCGCCTTGATGGTATCGGCACCCGACCCGCCCAGAAGGATGTGGTTGCCGTCGACGATTGTGATTTCGTCATTGCCGAAGTCGGCGGCAGCGATGGTCTGGACGACCTGGCGTTCGCCATCGGAGTTGAACAGCGCAAGGCCGTTGTCACCGAGAATGACGCTCGTCCCATCGCCCGCGGTGATGATATCGCCGCCAGCGCCGCCCATCACGATGTTCTTGCCACCGCCGGCTCGGATCGTGTCCTTCGCACCCTTGTTGGTGGCGGTCGTTTCCACACGGAACGCGATGCCCGCCGCGAAGAACGCGGCACCATTATCGCCGAGGATCACGTCAGCCTCGTCGCCGGAGGTGACGTCGTCCTCGTCGGACCCGCCGAACACGATGTTGCGGCCGGCGCTGGTGGTGATGGTGTCCTTGCCGCCAAAATCGACAAAGGAGGAGATGATCGAGGAAACGAGGGCAGCATCGTCGAAGACGATCCAGCCATTGTCGCCGAGGATCACGTCACCGGCCTTGCCCGGATCGACGCCAGGGGCCCCCGCCTCGACGTCGATGATGTCGTCGAACGAGCCACCCACCACGACATTGCGCAGGTTGCCGACAACGGCGGCCCCGATGAACGTGGTGATGTGATCGTTGCCGCCGTCCTCCGGGTTCTGGCTTTCGATCTCGGTGGGCTGACCATCGGCGAACTTGGCGATGCCATTGTCGCCGAAGAGGATATCGGTGCCGCCGGCGCCCCGGATGCGATCCGCACCCGAGCCGCCGAACACGATGTTCTTGCCGGCCTTTGCGTCGATCTCGTCGTTTCCGCCGACTGTGGTGTTGGTGGTCCGGACCTGCACAACCTCGCGGTCGACCATCATGTCGAGCACGCCTTCGTCCATGTCCTTCTGCCAGATCAGACCATGGTCGCCGAGGATGACATCGGCATTGGCGCCACCGGTGATGATGTCCTTGCCTGCTGTCGTCGCGGTATCGTCGATGATCACGAACCGCTTGGCGTAGTCCACATCGAAGGCGCTGTCGCCGATGATCCAGTTCTTGCCCACGCCGCCGGTGATCTTGTCGTCATCGGTGCCACCGGCGATGAAGCTCACCTCGTTGCCACCGATAATTGTGTCTTCACCCGCATCGCCGTCGAGCACCACGATGCCATTTGCGCCCGATGCATCGATCAGGTCATCACCATACTCGGTGAACTTGTAGGCGCTGCCATCCGGGTTGCCCGGGACGGAATTGTAGCGCAGCCCATTGGCCGACGTGTCGCCGAACAGCACGACCGGGCCCGTGCTGTCATGCACATAGAGCTTGTCGGACTTGCCGCCGCCATGCACGACGGTGAGGGTTTGCTCGTTGGTGCTATCGATATGGAACGTGTCCTCGCCATTGCCGAGGAGGACTTCGATGACGCCCATGTTCGTGTAGGTGATGCCGCGGGCGAAATCCTCGAAGGTGCCGTCGCCCTTATCGACAGTCAGCACGCCACCCGGCATGTTGAGGCCGGTGACGGTGTTGGCGGTGAGCCTGCCGGTGTTGTTGGCCTGCACGGTGTCGGCGAACAAGATGGTCTGGTCGAGGTCGGGAACGCCGTCGTCGACGATGTCGCGCTCGACTTCCTCATTGGTCTCGCCCGGCAGCACTACGGCACGGGTGATCGAGCGATCGGTCGGACCGACGCCGCCCTCAAGGAACAGCGGGCCCTGGATCGATACCAGGTCATGCGGCTGCTGGCTGAACACCTTGACGTTCTGGGTCGAGTCGAGCCCGGTCGCATCATAGGTGAGGTTGATGGTGACCCGCTGGTTCCAGTTGGCCGCGGTGAACGTGACGAAGTAGCCATCGGCATCCTGCTGGACCCGGCCGCCGACCACCGGCATCGCCTTGCCCTTGACGAGGATGTTCACCCGCACATCCGCTGTGGGCGCATCCGTCAGCACCATGTCGTAGCTGTCGGTCTGGCCGGCCTGCGACACCTGCGTCGAGCCGTCCGTCTCGATGATTTCGACGCCGGGGGTATTGGTGTCGACCACTTCCACCGAAACCAGCGAAGCGCTGACATCCGCGTAGAGACCGGTCGGATCTGAGCTGGTCACCGTGTTGGTGATGGTCGAGAAATACCGGTTGTCTATGCCGTCGTTGAAGGCTGTGACCGTAACGGTCTGGGCGTCGTTCCAGGCGAGGATGCCATTGGGCGCGTCGGCCACGAGACCGAACTTGAACACAGACTGTGACAAGGACAGTCCGGTACCGGCGTTCAGCGTCACGGTCACGACTTCCCCGACCTTCGGGGCGCGGGTCAGCTGTACCGTGTAGGTGTCGCCGGAAGCGTCATTTTCGAAGATCTGCGTCGAACCGCCGGTTTCGTTGATCAGCAGTTCCGGCTTGTCGTCATCCTGCAGCTTCACCGAGACGTTCGGGATATCAAACCGCGGCGCCTTGGTGGCCGGATCTATGCCATAGACGGCGTCGTTCGGATCGGTGCTGATCGCCGAGTGCGAGATGACCACGGTCTGCTCGCCTTCGAGCGCGGTATCGCTCTCGGCCTTCACATAGATCGTCTGGCCAGCGGCCCAGTTGGCCGAGGTGAACCCAACGGTGACCGCAGCCGAATAGGTGATGCCATCGAGCGAGACCAGGATGGTCTTGCCTGGGCCGCCCGGACGCGCCGTGGTGAGCGCAGAGGCCTGCGCCGCCGAGATGGTGACGAACACCGTGGTCCCCAGAGCCGGGGCACTCGGCAGAGTGAAGGTATAGTCGTCAACCGAGGCTGCGCCGCCATCTTCGAGAACGGTCAGCCCGTCATTCACATCGATCTGCGCGGTTGCCGTGGACGCGCCCTTGGCATTGAAGTCGATGCCGCGGACAAACAGTCCGTTGAAGCGCGGATCGGCACTTTCCACCGTGTGCGTCACCGTACCCTGGTCGCCATCATTGTCGGCAACCACGGTCTTGGTCACATCACCAGCAACGTTGAACGTGTCGGATCCGAGGCCGCCGATGATCGTCGTGACGATGCCGGCGGCTGTCGAGAGCACGTAGAACGTGTCGTTGCCCTCGAGCCCGTCAACTTCCATTGCTTCGGCATTGGCAACGCGCACCGTGAGGCCAGCGCCGTAAACACCATCCTTGGTAATGACGAAGTTGTCGGCGAACTCGGTGCCGAGGACGACGATCTTGTCGAAGCCAAGACCACCGTCGATATCGACCGGAGCGTTGACGTTGTACTGGATGACGTCGTCGCCAGTGCCGCCATTGACCTTCACATTGGTGCCATCGGCCAGCGCAAACGCGCGGATCACGAATTCGTCGTTACCGTCCTCGCCCTCAAGGCGCAGGTCGGCCTTGTTGGAGTAGACGACAAACTGGTCCTGGCCGGCACCGCCATACATCACCGTCGGCAAGGAAATGCCGCGGCTGAGATAGGCGCCGAAGCTGATCTCGACCGTCTCGAAGCGATCCTCCACGCTTTCGATCGCTGCCGCATCGCGCGGCGTGGCGAAAACCTGGCCGACCTGGAACTTGTCGTTCCCCAGACCGCCATCGACGGTCATGATCGCCGAGTTGTCGTCGAAGTAGAACTCGTCGGCACCCTGGTTGCCGTTCACGATGACGCGGCCGTTGATATCGGACGTGTAGTTGATGCGCTCGAAGGCATCGGCATAGGTGTCCGGCGCGGTGCGGTGCAGGTTAGCAACCATGTCGCGACGCATCAGGAAGACGTCATCCTGGCTGGTGCCCTCGACCTGCAGAACATCGAGCGCATCGAGCTTCGAGCCCGTGTCGACGACGTTGATCACATAGTCGGAAGTTGTGCCCTGAACATTGACCAGGGTCCGGTCGCTGCCGTCCTGACCATCGATGGTCAGCTCGTCACGCAGCTCGCGGCCATTGGCGTCCCTGGCAAAGACGCCGTTCATGTCGACGGCCTGGTAAGTGGTCATGGTGACCAGCTGGTCGACGGTAACCAGGTCGTCGCCGGTGCCACCGAAGACGTGGGTATCACCGTTGAGCGCCTCGACCTGGAACAGGACGGAGTCCGCCTGTGTACCGCCATAGACCTCGATTTCTGGCGCAGTGAAGCTGCCCTTGAGCTCGCCATAGCCGCCATTCGCAGCGTCGCCATCCGGGTCGGTCACACCGGACTCCTGATAGTCCACCGCCATGGTGATCTTCTCACCGGCAATGATCGTGGCGCCGGCCTCGACATAGAGATTGTCGCCGGCGAGAAGTCGCACTTCCTTGAAGGCCTCGAGCGTAACGCCGGCCTTGACGGTAACATTGTCGACGAGTGCGTCGTCTCCAATGCCGCTCAGTTCATCGTCATCCTCGGCCCAGAACTCGAGGATGTCCTGCAGCGCGATGGACGACTCGACGATCTCGATCGGGCTTGAGGCAATCACATAGCCCGCCGACTTTGCCGAGATGCCGCTATAGTTGGACTGCACGTCGCCGACGATCAGGCCGCCGATATTCTGCAGCCAGAAGCTGCCGTCGATCGCTATGCCTTCGACATTACCAACTGTGCTGACGATGCGGCGCGCCTCGGTGCCGACATTCTTGGCGGCCGAGAGGAAGGTCATGCGCGACACGATGTTGCGCGGATCGGTGGCGTTGACCGGACGGGCATTCAGAATACTGCCCGACAGCGCGACAAGGAAGGCCAAGGGCTTGAGATTATTGGTAATCTCGGTTGGTGTGCCCACCTGGTCAAGGTTCATGTCGCCGGCGATTTCGGCAAGATAGATGCTCTCGAGATCGGTGAAAGCCCGAATGCTGCCGGTCGCCTGCGCGGAGCCGTCGATATCCAGTTCGTTCCCGGCCTGGCCGATTGCGACACGAGCCGAGAGCGATATCGAGTTGCCGACGATGTCGGCGAGGTCGTTCGGACCGGTGCCCGGTGCGACATAGCCGGCATCGAGAATGGACAGAAGGTCGGCCTTGAGCACCACGTCGCCATGGGACGACACGATCCTGCGGACGTTGAGATCGCCCTCTGTCGCGGTCAGTACGATGTCGCCGCGGGCACTGGCGATGACAGTGCCGATGGGCGAACTGTCGCTCGGATCGTTGCTGTAGTCGCCCGTCACATAGATTTCGAGCGGGTTGTCCTTGGTGCCGATCGAGCCGGCGGAGGTCAGAACCACATGCTGCGCACGGATCTTCTCGGTGCCGGAATTGGTGGCATCGAGGATCGAGCCGGTCGTGGTGGTCAGATAGGCCGTGCCGGAACGCGAGTACACTTGGCGGATCAGCAGATCCGTCGTGGGCGCGGTGATCCGGACATCGTTCTCGGCACGTGCCGTGAGGCCGCCACCGCTGAAGATGTCGACGGTGATGTCACTGCCCGGCTTGCCGATTTCACCATCGGCCGCCTCGAGCAGGATATCCCTGCCACGGAAGTTCACGCCACCCGTAGCGGTGGAGTCGACGATGTCATCGGAAGTCTTGATCCGGATCGTGCCGGCGGACCCCGCCTCGACAGTCCCGATCTTCATCAACTGCTCGGAGCCGAGATAGATATCGCCACCCGCGCGGGCGTTGATGTCTCCGTCGATGGCAACATCGACGTCGTCCCGGCGGTTGACGATGATGTAGTTCACCGATGCGCTGGAGCCCTGCGGATCGCGCACGGTCTTGGCGACCGTGACCGACTTCCCGACCTCGGTGCCAAAGCTTGCCCCGGCAAGGGTCACGGTGTTGCCGCTGATCGCGCTGATCTTCAGGTAGACGCCGCGGTTGGTCGCATTGGTGGTGTCGCCGCCGATGTAGATTTCGTCACCGACGGCATAGCCAGACCAGCCGCCCGACTTGGTCACCTGGTTGCCGCTGAATGACACGCCGGTGAACTGATCCACACGGCTCGCATAGACGATGTCGGTGCGCTCAGCCGAAGCAAGAGCAACCTTCTGGTCGTCGGTCAATTTCGCGCCCGGCACGCTGAGGTCGATGACGATGTCGGTCTCGACCTTGCCGATATTCCTGTTGGCGTCGAGCTTCAGGTTGCCATTCGCGTCGACATTGTTTGATTCGATCACCGTTTCCGTATCGGTGACCGGCCGGAAGATATCCGAGTTGAAGGCGAAGAGCAGTTCGTCCTCGGTCCAGACCTTGATGCCACCGACCAGCTCGTTCCGCACGGTGCCGACGGCAAACAGGTACTTGTAGGTCGACAGAGAGGTACCGGTGAGGCCGGTCTTGTCCCACGACTGGGCCGTCTCGCCAAGCCTGCCGAACATCTTGTGCAGGTCGCGATAGTCGTCTGTCCTGCGTGACTCTTCGTCCGCAATCCGGTTCGCAAGGTTAGCTGCGACATAGGTGTCGATATCGCCGCCGACATTGCCCAACTTGGCGGCTTCGGTGCGCAGATCCGCCTCAAGCGCCGACCTCTCGGCATTGCTCAGGGTGATCTGGAAAGTCCCGTCGAACACGGCGGGGTTGGGCTGGGTGTTCCGGTAGGTCCAGTACTGCCCATAGGCGGCATCGATATCCGAACGCTGGACATCACCGTAGTCGACATAGATGCCCTTGATGGCATTGTATTGTTGCGTGCGGCTGGCCTCGAGCGCGGCGATGGCATCGGGGGCATCGACGCCGAACTTGGCTTGCATGTAGGCGAATTCCGTCGCCGTCAGCTTGACTGTCGTGCCGTCGAACTGGCCATTGAACTTCCAGTAGGCCTGATACTCACCGCGTTTCCAGCTTTCGTAGCCGGTGAGCGTGTTCTCGATCTTCTGCTGCGCACCGGTGCCATCGGTCAGTTGCAGATCGCTCCACAGACCGCTGAGCAATTGCTCATAGGCACGGATATCCTTGGTGACCGTGAAGTCGGCGTCGATCAGGGAGCCCGCATCCACCTTGATGTAAACGTCGCCGAGGGTCTGCGCCTTGATCAGCTTCATATCCCCGGCGATCTCCCGCACGAAGATGTTGCCGGCGGCGAGCATGGTGACGCGGTGGTCGGCGAGGTTGCCGGAGTCGATCTGCAGCGCCAGCGCCTCGGACCGGCCGATGCCGCCGAGCGCACCAGACGGCAGCCCGGTGCTCTGGTCGAGATAGCGGTCCGCGATGAGGTCGATGGAGTTGCCCTTCACCAGGCCTTGCGCAAAAACGCCCTGCGACGTCTCGGCCGACACGATGCCGCCCTGCGCGACCAGCACGACATTGCCCTGCTTGGCCTCGACGGACATGATCTGCATGTCGCCGGAGATTTCCTCGACATAGGCACCACCTGTGCGTGACAGCACCGTGAGGCGGGCGAATGTGTTGGGGTTCTGCTTGTACCCATCCGGATACTGGTCAACCAGGTCCACATGCAGCGTCTTGATGCCGGTGAGCGTGCCGCCGGTCGGATCGGCACCGGTGACATTGTCCTCGCCGATATCGTTCTTGGCCTCGAGCTCGATCCGCACACCCTGCACGACGGAGGTGTCCGTCATCGTCTCGATGTTGTTTTCCGAGCTGATCTTTGTGAGGCCGGTATCGTTGTAGATACCCTTTTCGATCAGCACCTGACCGGAGCCGTTGGAGTCAATCTCCACGCGCGCCTCATCGTAGCCAATGAAGCGCACTGTCACGGGCCGGTCTGCCTGGATCGTATGCGACCCGTTGGTCTGCTGGGATTCGAGGATGTCTTCCTGCTTGCGGTATTCCTTGGTGCCGTACCAGTGGCTGATGGTCGGCAGATCGGTCCAGGTCGTTATCGGCGCGGCCGTATTGAATGTCCGCTCGACATAGGTGTGATCGGGGTCGAGCCCGTTGACATTGGCGAGCGGCGTCGGCGAGCCAAGAAAGGTTAAGGCGGGCCGGTAGACAGCGTCCTGGCTGAAATACACAGAGTTATCGATCAGCGTCGGCTGTCCGATGATCCGCACCCGCGTTTCGGTGATGTCGTCGGGGTCAGCCGCAAGAGCATCGATGCCGAGCCATTTGGACGTGGTGTAGATATTTGTCGTCAGCTTTTCCTTGACCACGCCGACCGTCCAGCCGAAGCGCCAACCGGATTCCGGATTGTAGGTAAAGCTCTCGTTGTAGGCCGCCTGGCCAAAGAAGCCATTCGTCGTAACGCGGCTCAACTGATCCTCGACGAAGGAGCGCGTCTTGTTGATGCCAACTGTCGACTGCACCAGGTTGAAGGACGCGGTGCGGGTGGTGACGGACCCGTCCGCCTCCATCTGGTACCACGTTTGCAGATAGCCGCCGTTATTGGACTTGGCCTTGTCGTTGAAGCGGATGGTACCGGCGCCACGGGTCGTCACGTCGATGCTTTTCACCACCAGATCGTAGTTGGTGTTGTTCGTCACCTTCACGTGCACATAGCCGCCGAGCGCCTCGACGACGCCATTGCCGGTGTTGACGAGGTTGCCGGTGAAGGTGATCGAGCCACCGGGAACGCGGAATTCCTCGAGAACGATCTGCTTGGTCTGTGTGTCCCAATATGCGTTGAACGCGCCAGTGCTGGCGCTTGTCAGCAGGTACTGGCCGGGGCCGTAATTGCCGCGCTCGATCTGGGCGATCTCGTTCCTTGTCGCACCATCGAGGACAAGCTCATAGTCCTTCTGACCGGAGCGGACATAGCCGTTGAGGTCGATATACTCGGCCGAAATGGAAATCCGGTTCGCCGAGATGCCCGAGGTCGCGCCCTGGTCCAGGATGGTACTCGCGTCCGTCGAAGACACATCGCCATACCCACCGTCCTGCGCCGCCTTCCACTTCGCATAGGAGCTGCCGCCTGTGTAGTAGATGCTGCCCGGCGGCAGATCGACCAGCACATAGCCGCCGGTGATGAGGTCGAGGTCGGCGCTGTCGATCTGCGCGTTGATGGTGATGTCGCCGGAACCGATCGAGTTGTCGATCAACACACCGGAGGTGATCGCATCGATCGCACCGGAAATGGTGATGCCCGGCCAGGGCTTATCGAGGCTGTTGCGAAGCCAGGTATTGATGATGACGATTTCCGGCCGCTCGCCGGCATCGGAAGTCGGGGTTACATTGAAGTTCGCGATGCCGGCGGTCCAGGTGTGTTCCACCGCGGAATCGTCGTTTGCATCATTCTTGGCAGCAATGTTCTGCAGGTTGATGGCGTTGATGGCTGCGTTAGGGTTGGGCGCCTTTGAGACTTCGTTCTGGAAGCCGTTGAAGAACACGCCGCCATTATTCTCCGGCACGGTTATGCCGGTGATGTCGAGGAAAGCCTCGGTCTGGTTCTCGATCCGCACGGTGACGTCGCCCGGCGCGTCGAGCGTGCCGTTGCCGTCGAGCACATCGGCGATCACGAGGATATAGCCGGCATTGGCATAGATGTGGTTGACCGTCGCGGTCGGCGTATTGCGCTCGATCGGGATCACCACCGTCGCACCGGTGTTGTCGGTTTCGGTGATGGCAAGACCGAGGAACACCATCTCGCGGACAATGCGGTTGATCTCGCCTGTCCAGAAGGTGGTGAGCGCCGCGTCGTCGCGATACCGGGACAGTTGCAGGCGCGCCTCGCCGAGGTCCTTCAGGTAGTTCGATGCGAGCGGCTTGTTGGACAGGGCAACCGACACCGGGCTGTCCGAACCCAGAGTCTGGCCGTTCAATTCGACCACCAGCGCCGGATCGATGACGCTTGGACTCGGATTCCTGTCGATGATCGACTTGATGACCAGGTTGACTTCACGATTGAGGCCGGTCTGCACGAGGCCATCGACGCGGACATGCGCATCTGCCTCTGAGCCACCATTGCTCTTGTAGGTTTCGGCGCCGCCAAGCGCGGAGTTGATCGCGTCGGCCAGCCCCGTCGCCCAGTTGCGGTTCTTGCCCTGCGACGTGATGTTCGCAAGCGCGTCGGTGTCGGCAAACAACTGCACATTGCCGCCGGAGACCACCTGCGCGTTCGACTTGATGTCGATGCTGTTGGTGATCATCAGCAGGGAGTCGACCTTGACGTCGCCGATCGGGATGACACTGCCGGCCAGGGTATCGGAGAAGGTCGCGAGGTTGTGGTCGTCGCGATGGAAGTTCTCGTCCATGCCAGTGACCATGCTGACATTGCGCAGCGCGCGCAGATCCGTGCCGCCCCCGAGGACGATCTGCTGTTCCGGGCTGATGTCGAGGACCGACTGCGCCACCGAAACCGTCACGAAGCCATAATTGTCGACACTCACGCGGGCGGTTGCATCGGTATGGCTGTTGACCGCGAACTTGATGTCACCCGTAGAGCGGATGAACACGTTGTTGTCGGCAATCGTAACCGGATTGGTGCCGATCTGCACCAGGCCCAGGACGTCGTCGGCATCGAGTTCGCTCTTGGCGCCAATGCCCGACGCAACACCGCCACCCTTGTAGCCAATGGCCTCGTGATAGACGATGTCGTTGAAGGCCTTGAGCGTGATACCGCCGTCATCCGGGTCGGCATTGGCCACGATCAGGCGAGCATTGTCCTCGACAATCACCTTGGTCGTCAGGTTCAGGTCGGTCTCGCTGTCGACACCAGCGACGGAGATCGCGCCTGCCGAGACGCCGTCGATGTTCTGGCCGATATCGTCCTTGTGGAAGCGGTTCGTAGCGCCTGCATCGATGCTGACGGCAGAAACCTGCACGCCATCGCCAAAGCGGGCGATCGCAAAGGCATCGATCTCGTTCTCAGCCGATGTACCACTACCGGAAATGAGGCCATAAGAGCCGGTGTTGATGCTGTTATTGGCACCGGTGTTCTGGTCGGCGTAAATTTCGAGCGCGCCCGTACCACCGGCCTCAGTAGCGATAAGTGTTACGCGGGTGCCCGCTGCGAGGACGGCTTCCGACTTCACGTCTGCCGAGGTGTCCGCGGTACCTGCCGCGATACCGATCAGACCGCCTGCGCCCGGGTTGGCGGTCGCCGCGTTGTCGTCATTGCCATTGGCCTTCACCACCAAACCGCCGGCGGTGATGTTGGCAGTCCCCGCAACGGTGGCTGTGGTGCGCGAGAAGGAGGTGGCATCGGCAGTGGTCGCGCCGACAGCGACCAGACCATAGGCCGCACTGTCGGAGCTGGCGCGCTGGCGGTTGTCGCCGCGCGCGGTTGCGGCAACGACACCTGTCGCGATCACCGTCGTACCGGCACCGATAAGGGCCGATATGGTGCCATTATGCTCGGCATTGGTCACTGTTGCGTCAGTGCCGATCAAGGCACCAACGATACCTTGGGCCGACGCGAAGGCCGTGTTGGCACTGTCCGAGGCGCGCTGCTCGATGGCACGCAGCGACAGGCCGTGTACGTCGAAACTGCTGCCTACGGCCTGTGACGTCAGAGCGACATCCACGATGGAGTCCGCATTTGAGACACCGACAGCGAGCACGCCGCCGGTTGCCGCCTCGGTCGAGCCGGAGGCAGACGGCGTGGCGGTGGCAACTGCGGACACATCATGGGCGTCAACAGTGGAGCGATCGATGGCCGTCTTGCTGTCGATATCGACGTGAGACTGTGCGTCCAGCCCGGAGACTGCGAGGCTGAACAGGCCCGCTGCGACCGTCAGAGCACGGTTGACTGCAGTCGTGGTGACGGCATCGTCGGAGTTCAGCTCCACATCGCCGTTCACATGCAGAACCGAATCCGTGACCATGGCGGAGGTGACAGTGGTGACGCTGTTGGTGGTGCGTGCGCCACCGCCCGCGAGGGTCGGCCCGATGCTGAGATTGACCGCGACACTTGCCAGTTCGGCGGTTGCCGACAGGGTAGTGGTCGAATGCGCGCCTACGCCAACGCGACCACTGTTCTCGGCATAGATCAGCGGGTTGGTCGTTTGCGGGTCGAAGTCGTCATAGCGCGACAGGTAGCCCTGGGAGTCGAGCGCAACGGCGCCGGTCGCGGTGAGAACACCAATATCGTCGAGCCAGGCCTTGGTGCTGGTGACCGTGTAGTTTTCCGCCACAGTGACCGCGACAGATGCAGCGCCGCCATAGATGCCAGCGGCGCCCGCAATCGAGGCCGCGCCAGCATAGGCGGTCGCGTCGATCTCGTTGCTGGCATCTACATCGAGCGTGCCGACCGTCAGGCTCGTGCCACCCTGCACATAGGCCGAGGTGTCGATGCCGATCCGGTTGGTGGTTTCGGAACCGGCACCCGTGGCCGAGACGCCGACGCCACCGATTGCGAGCGCAACCGCCCCCGTGATCACCGAGGCTGTGATGGTGTGGTCGCCCGAGGCGGTGACGGACATGTCACCCCAGCTGTCGACGGTGCTATTGCTCAGATAGGCCGAAAGCGCGACCGGGTTGTAGGTTGCATCCACATCGGCGCCGAGCGTCTCGTAGCCGATATAGTTGCGAGCAATCCCGATACCGATCGACGCCGCTACGCCGACACCGCCAAAGGCGGCCGAGCCCGCAACTGCAAGAATCTCCGCATCGATGTCGGACGTAAACTCGGCAGCGACGTCAATGTCGCCACCGGACGACAGGCTGCTGTTCGAAGCGAAGGCCTGGGTATCGCCGAGGATGGTATTGAGCGCGACCGCGCCGCCGCCGGCGACGGAGACGCCAACTGCGCCGGCGCTGATGGCGACGGCAGCAGCAGCCGAGGTCGCTGTGATGGTGTTGTCAGTTTCGGCTGAGATGGAAATCTTGCCCGGAGTGGGGGCATCGGGCGGGTTGGCGCCGCCGGGCAGCTCAAGCAGATCGGTCGCCTCGATATCGGCATATTGCGCCGAAGCCTCGGTATCGCCTGCGATGGTATTCTTGGCGATGGCGAGGCCAACGCTCACCGCGACGCCAGTCGCCCCGAAGGCGGCTGTAAGGGCGGCGGCACCGGCAAGCGCAGTGATTTCCGACTCGCTTTTCGCGGAGATGGACACCGAACCTGCGTCGACGCTGATCCGGTCGTTGGCTACGCCGAGGACCGACGCCACTGTATCGACTGCAATCAGGTTCTCGACATAGACGCCGGCTCCGGCGACCGCGACACCCGCAACACCGGCGGCCAGCGCGCCGGCCGCCGCAAGAACTGTTGCGTCGATCGACTGTTCGGATTTGGCGGAGACATCAACGGCGCCGGCCTGTATGCCGCCACCGACGATCTGTGCGCTCACGACCGCCTGGCCATCGGCCAAGGCGCTGGTGCGGGTGAACGGGTCCTCCTGGTCGATGAGTTCCTGGTAGGTGCGGTTGTCGTCCCATTCGCCGATCCGGTTGATGGCAACACCGATGCCGATGCCCACGCCGACACCAGTCGCTCCGCCGCCGATGGCGATGGCCACGGCTGCGATCAGGGCGTCGATGTCAGTTGTTGCGGACGCAGACACACTCACAGTGCCATCCGCGGTGATTTCCGTACCGCTGATCAGCGCGTTGACGGACCCAAGGATATCGTTCTTGGCGGCAGCGCCAGCGCCCGAAACCGCAAAACCCGTGGCACCGAACCCAGCCGCGATGGCCGCTGCAGCAGAGGTTGCCTTGATGCTACCCGACCGCGTGGCGGAGACCGTCACACCACCATGGGCAATGACCGGACGTACGGCGTTGATGCTCGCGTTGACGTCGGTGTCGATCTCGTTGAGCGCGATGGCGATGCCGATCGAAATCCCTACGCCGATGCTGCCGATGGCGAGCGACACCGCCGCCGCGCCGGTGAAGACTTCGATGGCACTGCTGTTGAGCGCGTTGACAGTGACCGAACCGGCATTGATGTCGGTGCTGCTGCCGGTGATCGTTGCGGAGGTGTCCACCGCCACAAGGTTGTGGCTGCCTGCCCCTGCCCCGCCGATGGCAACGCCGGTGGCGCCACCCGCCACCGCAGCGGCAATCGCGGCGAGGTTGGCATTGATATGGCCGGCCGACTTGGCCTCCACCTTGAGCTCGCCACCAGTGGTGACGTCGGAATCGATGACGCGCGCCCGGACGACATTCTTGTCGGCGCTCGAGCCGATGAGATTCTCCGCGACGGTGATGCCGAAGCTGGCAGCTATACCGGTCTTGCCCAGACCCACAGCAAAGGCCGCCGCGACAATCAGCGCGTCGATTTCGGAATTGCTGTCGGCAGCTACTTCGAGGCTGCCGGTGCCGACTGTGCTGTTCGTCACGTCGGCCGTCACATCTGTGCGGATGACATTTCGCGCCGCTGCGCCGGCCCCAGCGATAGAGACGCCGCTGCCGAAGGAAATGGTCACGGCAAAGGCGGCAGCGGCAGCTGTCGCGCTGATCTGCGAGGTGTCTGACGCCACAACTTTCGAGGCGCCGGACCCGGTAACGGTGACCGAGTCGAGACTCGCGGCAACATCGCTGGCGATATCGTTGAGCGCGAGCCCAATGCCGATGGCGACTGCGGTTGCGCCATCGATGCCGAAGCTGGCCGCGATGGAGGCCGCGGCAGAAGTCGCGATGATGCTGTTGGCCGCGGACGCGTCGACGGTGACGCCGTCCGCGCTGGCTGCGACCAAAGTGGAATCGTTCTGCTCGGTGCCCTTGATGATCTGGGCGCGCGTACGCGAAGCGATTTCGTTGCGCGCCGCAGCACCGGCACCGGCCGCTGTCAGGCCGCCCTTGAAGGAAAGCGAGAGGGCAACGGCGGCGGCAACCACCGTGCTTTCGATATGCGTCTCGGAATGCGCCGCAACGGTCACGCCTCGAGCGGCAACATCCGAATTCACGATCTGCGCGGTTGTATCGTAATTGGCGGCATTGCCGCGGTCGGTCGTTGTGCCGTTGTAGCCGATATGGTTGAGCGCCAGTGCGACACCAATGGCCACGGCATTCGAACCTGCAGAGAAGCTGCCGGCGACCGACACAGCCGCCGCAGCGACCAGCGCCTTGATCCTGGCACTGGACGTGCCATCCGGATTGCCCGCCTGAACGGTCACATGACCGGCAGCATCCACGGTCGAACCGGTAATCTGCGCCAGGGTCTCCCCAAGGATGGTGTTGAAGACGATGGCGCCACCACCGGAGATGGCGAGACCCGACCCGATGCCGCCGCTGATAGCCACTGCAGCCGCAGCGGCCGTTGCATCGATTTGCGCATTGGACTGGGCGCGTATGGTGACACTGCCGACATCCAAATTGGCAACGGTATCGATCTGCGCCGTGACATCTGCGGTGATGACGTTGCGGGCAATCACCAGGGAAATAGAGACCGCCTTGCCCGGATCGGTGCTGAAGATCTCGTACTGGATGGCAATGACGGGTGCCACCACGGTTGCCTCGACCGACGAGTCATTGGCGCCAGTGATGGTGAGCGCGCCGTTGGTCGTCACGGAGGTCGTATTGGCGATCTCGGCGACGATATCGGCGTCGATACGGTTGAGCGCGATGACGGCGCCCACATCGATTGCCGCACCTGAACCGGCACGGATCGTCTGCACCGAGTTGCTAATATCGGCCCGCACGGTCTGAAGTGACTTGGCATCGACGTTGATGGCACCGGTCGCGGCGAGCGTGCCGCCAGTGATACGCGCAGTGGCACTGAGGCTGGATGCACCCTTGAGATCGCTGACGATATCGGTGCCGGCGATGGCATCGACGGTGTTGAACAGGAAGTTCTGCGCTTGGACGCCAATGCTGTTGTAGGCCAGCGTGACGCCGATGCCCCCCTTGCGGGAGATCGTGTCGGAATCGATATCGGCCTGGATCGCGGCGCTGTTTTCGGCCTTTATGTCGACAGTCCCCGCAGCGGTAACAGTGCTGTCCTCCAGCTGCGCAAGGTTGCTGCCAGTGACATTGTTGGTGGCAATAATGCCATTCACAGCGAGCGATCCAGACTGGACGCGCGTACTGCCGGTTACTTCAACGCGGCTCTTCAGGTCGGCAACAATATTGCCTTCCTGCTTGGCGACAATAGAGAGCGCGCCCGAGTTCAGGTCGATGGAATTGACCCTCTTGACCTTGGCCTCGGACCCACCTTCGGCGAGGTTCATGATGGCAAGGCCACCGACACCCATGGCCGAGCCACCCGCAGGGCTATCGATCCCAAGTCCGGTCAGGATGCCGTTGATCGTCTCAGCCGCCTTGCCGGGCTCGAACTCTTCCCAGACTGCGCCCTGCCCGGTCGTCACGATCGGAGTCGCGTCGGTGAAATTGACCTGGAGCGGAGTGGCGCCAGTATAGCGGAAGACCTTGCCGACCTTCGTGGGATCGAGATAATTGTCACCCAGATACACAAGATCGCCTTCGGCCACGGTCTGCAGCCCGGACTTGTTGGTGTACTGGTAGTTGTCGAGCAGTTGCGTCAGCACATTGCCGGCGACGCTGATGCCGTAGTCGTTCTTGATCTCGCCGAGTGCCTTCATGTCGGCATTGGCCGAGATACGGCCTGCATCGCTCGCAAACACATCGAGGCCGACCGTGTCGATCAGCGCGGACTGTCGCCCGGTATTGTCGACGATGGCACTCGCACCGGTCGCGGTCTTGTTGGACGAAATCACCAGGCCAAGGGCCTTGCCATCGGTGCCCGCGATCGAGGTCGCCTGCGACGTTGAATCCGAGCTGACTTCCGACTGGATGGTTGCGGTATTGTCCGCACGCACCGACGCAAGGCCGGTGTCGACAACAATCGAAGCGTTGGTCACGAGCGCGTCCGCGCGCGCCTCGTTTCGGCTGTTGAAGGCCTCGTCCGCAAGCAGGTCATCGCCGAGAATTGCATCCACGGTGTTGAACAGCACATTGGTCGGCGCCCAACCTACGGCGTTGAAAGCCATCGTGATGCCGAAGGTGTCGCCACCCGAGGTGTATGCGGTGGTGAGTACCGTTGCTTCGATCGTCGCTTCGTTGACCGCATGGACACGACCGCGCGTTTCCGCGTTGATATCGGCGTTGGTCAGCTCGGACTTCGCGGCCGATTGAACGAGATTGGTCGCGATATTGCCGTTGAACGACAACACGCGGTCCTTCGGCTCTTTCTCGACGCCGTTCTTGTCAAGCTTGGGCGTCGAGAAGAACTTACCCATCTCGCTCGACACCGAACTGCCACCCACTGCATAGGCAGAGGAGTCCGAGGTTGCTGTGATTTCTGCCTGCTCGGTCGAGATGATGTTCACCTCGCCGCCGGTGCTTGTCACAACCTGGCGAGCCGATCCCGTGCCCGTGAGCGTGCCGCCGGAAACAGCCGCATGGGCACCGCCGCGCACGTCGTTCATCACAACCAGGCCTGCAACGGTAGTCGCCGGCGACGCGCTGAGATTGAGTTCCTGCAGCAGAATCCGGGTGACCGGGTCAGGCTTCCAGAAATTGAGGTCGCCGAAATCGGTCTCGGTCAGTTCGGTCGCGAGCCCTGTCGCCGTCGTGCCCATGTAGGTATAGATCTGACCGGCTTCGCCACCGACCTTTACCCACAGCGTCTTGTCGGCGAAGTTCTCGGTGTCGACATCGGCGATCACATACGGGCCGTTGCCGATATACTTGTACTTGTCGCCTTCTTCCGCTTCGCCTACCGGCAAAAGCTGGATGATCTGGCCCTCTTCGACGTCCACATCAATGGGAAGTGTCAGCCTCATATCGATATCGACAGAGCCGTAGTCGTCGTCGAGGCGCACGCGATCGCCGTACTTAATGTCGCGAAGCTTCGTGCCGCTGAGGTCGGCGACGGTATCGTAGTCGGCGTCCAGGAGGTCGTTGATGGTTTCCTGGATAACGGCAACGCCGCCGTCATTGGTAACCGACGTTTCTGCGACCAGCTTGGCATTGGAATAGATGCCCGACGCATCGTTGGCCTCGACGCGAACGTCACCGCCGGCAGAGACGAAATGCACCGCAAGTTCGTCGTTTTCGATGGCGGCCCGCGCCTTCGCGGACACCTTGGAGCCGGACAGCACAATGCCGTATGCCGAGGCAGCCGCGCCATACAGCGCCGATGTCTCGGAAATGGCGGTGTTCGACATCGTGGCGTTGATCTGCGCCAGATTCTGGGCCGTGACGGACACCTTGCCGCCGGCCGTCACGTTGGAATTGTGCACGCGGGCGACGGCGTCCGCACCGACTTCGCCACCGAAGCCCGTGTCGCCAGAAATGTAGTCTGCGCCGAGCAGGGTATCGAGCGTGTTGAACAGGAGGTTCTGCGGATTCCACCCGATAGTGTTGAACGCGAGGGTCACCGATGCGACGGTGCCGCCGCTGAGACCCGATGCATAGAGGCGATTGTCGATACGGGAGGCATTGTCGGCCGAAACGGCAACATCGTCGGCTGCGGTCAACTCGCTCTCGTCGACCAGGGCGAGTGCTCCGCCGCGCACGACGTTGGTGTTGATCTGGCCGTTCAGGGACAGCACCGTACCCGAGCCGTCGATGCCGCTGCCCCCCGACGCATTCACCGTGCTGGTGAGGTACGAGCGGATAGTCTGCGCGGCGAGAGCGGAAACGATGATGGAGCCGACCTCGGCGCCCGTGCCCTTGGCGTCGACGATGGCATTAACGATCGAGGCCGTCGTGTCGCCAGCAACATTGTTGAACGAAACGATGATACCGACCGAGGTCGCCTTGGTCGTCTGGATATTGCCGAGATTGGGGAAGAAAATGTCGCGGAAATCGGAAGCCTGCAGTTGCTTCCACAGATTCGTGTCGGCGTAGTTGACCGTCGCCAGGTTCACCGAGGTCAGTGGAGTATCCCCGAGATACTCGTACACCGCGCCCTTGATGACAGACGGATTCCCAGTGTAGTCCAGCGCGACGCGGACCTTCTGGCCTTCTTCGACCGTGCGGACGCCCGACTTGGTGGTGTAGGTGTAGTCGTCGGCACCGAGGCGCTCGGCGAGGTTGCCGAGCGAATCCGTCAATGCGGCGAGCGAGTTGGCCGAAATCGAAGACGCCACAAGGCTGATGTCGGACTCGATTGAAGCACGGTTGTTGGCGAGTACCGAGACGCTGCCGCCCGCTTCGACCTGCTTACCGGTCGATCCGGTATTGTCGATAAGCGCAGTCGCACCGGCGCTGACCCTGTTCATCGACAGCACGACGCCGGCCGCCGTACCCTTGGCGCCCTGCTTGGCGATCACCGCGAAGCGGTTCTCCCAGTCGCGGCTGGTCTCGTTGCCAGTGACAGCCGAGATGTCGGCCGAGTTCGTCGCCGTCACCGCGATATCGCCGCCGGCATCGATATCGGAGTTGATGATCGACGCTGTGGTGCTGAATGGCTGCTCGGCACCAACAGCCTGCGCCACTTCCGGCGAGCCAATAATTGCATCCGGAATATCAAACAACAGGCTCTGTGGCTTGTAGCCGATACTGTTGAAAGCAATGCTCGTCGAAATCGCACTGCCGTTCGACTGCATCTCGGTCAAAGCGGAGGCATCGATGCGGCCGACATTCTCGCCTGAGACCGTCAGGTCGTTGTCGGCACCGGCGGTGGTGGTGACAGTGCTGTTCGTCACCGTGGCGAGCGTCGCGCCCACCACGGTGTTGACCACAACAACCTTGGAGTCCGTCTTGGTCTTATTGCCGTTGGTGTCATTTTCAGCCGACATCACGGTCGTGTCTTCGGACGTGATGGTTGCCGCCTGACGGGCAATGACGTCTACGGCGCCATCGGCATTGATGGTGCTGTCTTCAACGCGCGCCGTAACATAGGCATCCACCTGGTTGCGGGCGAATATTCCGTTCACGGCCTTCGTCTTGCTTACGACGATTGCCTGCGTCTTGTCGGCTTCTGTCTGGGTGAGTTGGTAGAAGGGCTTGTCTGCCTTAGGAAACACCGCTGTCACAACGGTCTGGATCGCCTCGGCCGGGAAGAGCGAGTCCGTATTGATCTTCTTCCAAAGGCCGAAATCGGTGAAGTCGGCCGTCGCCAGATTGATGCTCGAAGTATCGGCGCCCATGTACTGGTAGAGATTGCCTGGCTCGCCGAAAGTCTCTTCCCAATCGGCCGAGGTGGCGAAGTCAATGCCCGAAAGTGATGTCAGCGTCGCGTTGCCGACATAGCGGTAGATGGCGCCACCGGAGAGCACCCGGTCGCCGAACACGATGTTGATGTCAGAGTCGGGGCGCAGATCGTCGAGATCCACCTCGGGTGTCTCGACGCGAACCTTATCGCCGAATGTGAGCGGCGTCGTACCGGGCACCATGCCCGGGGTTCCGGACTTGGTGGTATACTTGTAGTCGTTCATCATCACATTGACGATGTCGTCGAGGACGTCGGTGCCGTAGGTCGTCGTCGCCTTTGCCCCAGAACCGATATTGGTCCAGGCATCAATAACTGCGCCGTTTTCGGCCGTGACGCTGACGTCCTTACCGGTAACCGACCCGCCGATGATGGCTGCCTCAGCATTGGCTGCCACCTTGTTGCCGCCGAAAGCCATGGTCTTGGCGGAGACTTGCGTGCCCAACAGCTGCTGTGCGGCGGCGGTCGCCTTGTTGTCCGTAGTTGCGGTGATAATGGCGCTGTTGTCCGCCTCTACCGTCACGTCCCCATCTGACACTATCGTGCTGTCGACGATCTGGGCCGTGACGTTGAACGGGTTCTGGGTCCGCAGCGCGACCGGCGGATTGTCTGTCTGGTCGCTTATGTCGGAGACAACATCGCCCAGCAGAGTTTCCAGCGAATTGAACAGCAGGTTGCTGCGTTCCCAGCCTATGGTGTTGTTGGCGACCTGGAACGCCTTGACGCCCTTCGCCCCCTCGCCTGTATTGATGGCGGAATTGGTAGCGGTGATTGCCGAGCTGTTTTCGGCACGGACTGTGACGTCACCAGCCTTCGCACCGATCGTTCCCAGATTGGCATTCACGATCTTGGCGCTGGTCTCGCCCTGGATCAGATTGGTCGAAATGACCGATGACTGAGCGCTTGTGGTACCGCCCTTTCCAACGACAGCGCTGAAGATCCTTGCCTGAAGGAAATTCATCTTCTTGGGCTTGAACTTGTCGATCAGGGCCTTGTCGTTGACGGCACCGCCACCGACGACCTCGTTGTAAGCGTCGGTGGTAGCATTCACAGTGCTTGCCGACAGCGCCTCCACGGTAACGTTCGCTGGATTGCCGTCGACATTGGTCAGGAGCGCCGCCGCGCCCCCACGCAGGTCATTGAGGGCAAACGCCATGACCTTAGCTTTGGCGCTGACGGCACGGACATTGTATTTGTCCGTGAACATCGAGTAGTCGAACTCGGGCTTCCAAAGGTCCTTGTCGCTGAAATCAACATCGGTGAGGTCAAGGCTCGGCGCGTCAGCCCCCAGATAGGTGAAGGTCTCGCCAGGCTCGCCCTTGATGGCCTTCCAATAGGTAGTGTTGGTAAAGTCGGTTTCTGGAGCGAGGGTCTTCCAGTTTTCAATCGTAAGCGTCGGCTGCGGTCCGACATACTGGTAGAGCTTGCCGGCATTTCCGACCTGACTGACAAAAAGGATCATGCCATTTTCGATCGTCAGCGGATCCTTGAGATTGGTCGTGCGCTGATAGTCGAGGCCAACTTCGGTGCCATAGGCCAGAGGGGTGATGAGGCCATCGGTCAGGGTGCGGGCAGTATCCATCTGGATACCGCGGTTCTCGGTCGGCACGCCGGTGACGACTTCCCGGATCAGGTCGGTGAGACCGCCCTCAAGGAACCGCTCCAGAGCATGCAGCCCGCCGTCGGAAGAAGCCTGCGAAGAGCCGCTTTCCTTGATGTTGGCATTAATGGTGGTTTCGTCGGTAGCGCGAACCACGACGTCTCCGTCAACGTCAAGAGTGCGGGTCACACCGCCATCGACTGTCGCGATCGCCTTCCGGCTGATCTGATTGGTGGAGAGGATATAGCCCTTGGCACCTGCCTTCGATTGGGAGGCGCCGACGTCCGAGAATTGCTTCGACGTATCTGAGATCGTTGAGTTCGACACGCCTTTCGAGGCAGCAGTTACGGCAAGGGCACCGGCGGCGACCAGAGCCGTATTGGTGACTGTCGCGGCCACCTGGACCTGATTTTCGGACTGGAAGAATTCAGTACCGAGAATGGCATCTATCGTTGCCTTCTGGAAGGCAAGCGTGTTTCCAGAGACTGTCGGCCCACCACCAATATCGAAGCCCACAATGTTCATCGCCACAAGATAACTGGTGGAGCTGGCGCCCCCTTTCAGCATCTTGCGCAGCTTGCTGCCAGGAATAGCGCGACCTTCCACATCATCGAAAATCGTTGCATCGTAGAAGCTGTCGTCGGTCGCAGTAACGGTGATGTCGTCACCAGCGGTAAGCGCGCTGTCGGTAACAGTCGCAAGAGTGGCACCGCCGACAATATTGGCGACCAGCATGCCCGCCTTGACGGACTTTGCCTGAAGCGGGTCGGTCGTGGTGTTGTCCTCGAACGGCGTGCCATTGGCATAGGCGGTCGCGGTGGTGAGATTGGTCGCCTTGACCGTCACTCCACCCGTCGACCGCAAGGTCGAACTGGTCACCGATGCGGTGGTGGTCTTCGAAAGCTCATTGATCACCGCGACGCGCGCCATGACCTTCTTCACCACTTCGTTGGGCTGGTCGCCATTGAGGTCGATATCCTCGGTATAGGGTGTCGCCCACGCCATGACGCTCGACTTATCCACGGCCGATACCGTGATGCCGCCGCTCGCAGCATCGACATTCACCGCATCGAGCGAAGCGGTTGTCTCACCGACGATCTCGTTCTCGGGGTCGAGCGCAATCGAGCTGTAGAACGTATCGGCCAGCGCGCTGACCGTAAGGCTGGCCGCACGACCAGACCCGTTCCCGACTTCGATGCCGCGCAGTTGCGCGCTGACATTGTCGGTGACGTCGGTGGTGTTTGAACCGAGCACGTTCGATACGATTTCGTTGCGAACGTCACCCCGGGTCACCGCCCCGATGGAGACGTCACCGCTCGTCGTAAGCACCTCAGGACGGCTGGTCACCACACCGGTCGCCTTGCCGACGAACACGTTGGCGCTGCGGACCACCTCGAGATCGGAATCGATCGAGGAAAACACCACGATGCCCTGCTTCTTGGGCAGGATCGCGTCCACTTCCGTCTGCAGCGTATCGCGCAGCAGGGAGGTATCGGTGGCATTGATGCCGATGGCGCCGCCGCCATTGGCAACGATACGGGCAGCCTGGTCGACCGTCACGGACGCGGCACTGGTGCTGTTCAGCTCAGCTTCGAGCTTGGCATCGTCGAAATCGACGGTGTTCATCAGCGCCGACTGGATGTCACGCATCGTAATCAGGCCATATTCGATCAGGCTGACGAAGTAATCGCTGTAGCTGTTGATGGTCGTCGCCATCTGCCCGCCCAGTTCTTCCGGGAACAGCAGAGCCTGATAGGCGTCCTGGGGCAACTGGATCGTCGGCGTCATCGGCGGGTTAGGCATGCCCGGATAGGTGAAGACGGACGACGGAATCTGAACTTCCCCCAATCCGAAAAGGTTCGGAATCGGGGCTTCGGTGATGTAGATCTCGGTCGTGACGAACGTATTGGCGTCGATATCAACGCTGGTGCCGGTCAGGTTTGCGCCCGAACCCACCGCAATTGTCGCCGTCGTCGTCAGGTTGTGCTCGAAGTCGCGCAGCGAGTTGGCCGACTTGCCATGAACGCGAAGCATGTTCGACGCGGTGGCACCAACTGTTACGGCACCGGCAGTCGCATTCAGGTCGCCATCGATCGTGATGGAGGCCAGACCCATGCCCGAGAACACGAGCGTGGTGTTGTCGTTGTCGCCATCGGCATTGGCGTTGGAGGCTCCATAGGAAATACGAGACCAGCCGGATGCGGCAAGCTCGATCGACTGCGCGGTGATGGCGCCGGAGGAACCGACCTCGATATTGGACGCACTCAGTCCGAGGTGACCGCTCAACGACACATTGGTGTTGACGAGGATTTCCTCGCCGCCATCGATCATCAGCGAAATGCCGGCAGTGCTCGGCAGGGACGTAATGGTGATCGTCCCGGCATTCGGCCCGAAATACAGCCAGGTCTTGCCCGTGAGCGCGACACTGCCACCGACCGAAGGCGAGAAGGACAGATTGGATCCGCTGCCGGAAATGGAAAAATCGAGGCCGGCCGTTACAGAACCAGACCGATCGACAACGTTGACGTCGCTCGCGACCGAGAATGGCTCCATATGGGCGAACTGCATGGTGAAGGCATTACCGCCAGAGCCAAGCGTAACCGAACCCGAACCATTGGCGCCAAGTTCTGCGGTACTCGCCTGCGCGGAAATGCTGTCGTAGAATATCCTGTCGGTTCCGCCGAAGCCGCCGTCGATCACACCTGCGATCTTGCCACCATTCGAAATCGTGAAGGTGTCGTTGTTGCCATCGGCACCGCGCAGGTTCTCGACGTCGAGAAAGGTGACATTCGCTTGTCCGCCGGAGACAGTACCGCTCTGATCGCCGGTAATGGCCCAGGCCGCATTGTTCGTGGATTCGAAATCCAGCCGGTCGGCGCCATCGCCGCCATCGAAGGTGATCGACGGAATAGAGAAACTGCCGAACGAATCCTCGTCGATGATCACGCGGTCGGCTCCCGCACCGCCGGTGATCGAAATGGCCGAGATGGAGCTCAGGTCGCCGAACGCCAGGACCTTGCCACCCTGCGACTGGTCGACGATCTCGACCCGCTGCACGCTGGTGCTGACGAGATTGACCGTCTGGATCTGGTCGATGAGGCGGACCAGGATTTCGTTATCCTCGGCGGTCCCGTCCGTCGAAAGATTGACCGTGAGGTCAGCGTTCAGCAACAGGCGCGGCTCCATCGGATCGAACACAAGGCGCACCCTGTCCGCAAATTCCCGGTCCAGCCCACGCCGCTTCAGCAGCCGCGCAAAACGATCGCGCAGCGCATCGCTGAGGCGCACCTGCCGATGCGACTTCGGACGACCAAACACACCTTCGGAGCGGAACGGATATGCCATTGTAGTCTCCATCGACCGCCCGGGAAAAGCGGCCATCACGTTGGATTGACTGCGTATCACTCACATAAAGGGTGCCGGGCTGCGTTGCCCGCCACCCCTCATGACCGCCCCGCATGCGGAAGCGATCCATGGCAAAAGTCCGCGACAGGCGCGGACAAAGATGCTTGTCAGAGAGCCGGAGCGGTCTCGGTGGACGCTGGCAATGAGGCCACGCCCATGCGCTCTGCTGTCGCCTGCAAATTCTTCATCGACTGCAGATGGAGATAGATCAGCTCAAGATCCTCTGAGGCGAACAGCGCTGCGATCTCGTCGGCAGCCAGGGCCTTCAGCTTTTCGCGGCTGACGGCTTCGAACCCGGCAAGCGTTATCAAGCGACCATCCCGCAAGGTGAACTGCGCCCGCATCGGCTCCAGCAGTTGCAGGTCGCGCAGGCGCTTTGTCAGCGCCTTTGTCCGCTGGAACTGTACCTGGTAGGCCTGGAGGAAGCCCAGCACGCTCTTGAGGTACTGGGTCTGCTCGCCATCAGCGTCGAACAGGCGCTCGCCGCGCCCTTCGACGTTGGCGCCATCGAACGATTCATCGATGCACAACGTGAAGTTCTGCCCGTCATCAGCAGAGGAGAAGACGAACGGATAGCGACGGAGAAAAGCCGGGACGTAGCGGCCGAGCCACTTGCCTTCACCATCGACCAGAAGATTCTCGTTTTCCCGCACCCCGAGCAAGACGGCAGGGATGAGATCATCGCCGGGACCGGCGAACACGATGGTCAGCTCGTTCGCGACCTGGGCAAACTCGGCAACCATCAGCGGCACCGAGTTCACCTCAGCGGCAAAAGCGTAATTGCTGCCAACCTTTACGGAGAGATTCGCATGCCGTGAACGGTTCACCGGCGTTGCGGTCTCATAGATCAATAACTGCTTGGGCAAACTCGTCCCCACTCACGATTCGACGCGATCCCCCACGGACCGCCTCATTGTATACAAGGGGACCGTAGCAACGCGGAACGCTTTGATCAACTAACATTTACACTCTGGCAACCTTTGTGAATGTCACCGTAAATGCATGTGAGCAGTGATGAATCGGGGTTACAAGAAAGGCCGCAGACTTTCGGCCATGTTGCCGAAACGCTCCACATAGGCGCGAGTCAATCCCAGACAGTCCCGTGCCTTACATTGCGCGCGGTGTGGGCACTGGTAGAAGCCGTTGCGGTCGAACTCCACCCAGAAGGCCGGATCGATCAGCAGTGCCGCCTGCGTGTTGTCGAGTCGCCCAGCATCCGCGCCCAACAGGCACTTAGGCACGTTCTTGATTTCGGCAGCGACATTGCGCGCATCGGCGCGCCGGCAGGCCTCCGCGAGGTAGGGGACAATATCGCGGTAGTCGGCAAGCAGCTTCTTGTCGTCGCTTTCGCGCATGGGGAAGTAGTGCCAGAACTCCATCTGTGTCAGGGCGGAGATGCCATCGAGCGCCGACACGACGTCGGGCAGCAACCGGTAGCTGAGCGCCGTCACGACCGTGTTGGTGATGATGGCGGTGTGCGAGAAGCGCGACACAAGCTCCAGACCGCGGATCATCTTTTCCCAGGAGCCCTGCACCTGGGTGATGTCGTCGTGTGTCTTCGCGTCGCAGCCGGCGACCGAAACAAAGTACTCGTCCACGCCAGCCTCCACCAGCGTTTCGACGTAGCCCGGACGAGCCAGATGCATGCCATGCGTCTGGATGCGAATGTGCTCGAAGCCGGCGGCGCGTGCGCGGCGCGCCAGATCTGGAAGGTCGCGGCGCAGGGTGATCTCCGAGCCGGTCATCACGAGACCAGTCCAGCGACCGGTGCGGCGATTGCTCTCGAGAATGTCGTCAAAGGCCGCGTCAGGTACGGCATCGAGCCGATCCATCGTGCCTTCGATCATGCAATGCACGCACTTGAGGTTGCAGCGAAATTCGAGGGTCGCCGAAACATAGCTCTGGTTGTCATACCGACCCATGGCGTCCCCTCAAGCCAAACCATAGACAGCGCATTTGGTCACCGTCGGCCGCCCGTCGACCATTGCATAATCAAGGCCAAGATCGAAATAGAGATGGTCCAGGCGAGGCACACAAGTGCGTGCGAAATCTCGTAATTGGGCCGGAAACCGGTACCGTTCCAGAAAATCAGCCATCTGCCGGGCGCGGACACGTGAGTAGTAGAGCCCGTCGCCGGATCGCTTGTTGGCAATGACCGTCACGATGCCGAGACGATCCGGGAGCAGCAGATCCTGCATCTGCTCGAGTGCGTCATCGAGATGGACAGAGGCGGAGAGCTTGCCGGCGATCGCCTCGCGATGGCTCGCTGTGTGGAAGAAATGGTAGAGATTGGCGAAATGCAGGCCATGGGCGTCAAGCTTGTGGCACAGCCCCGATGACACATCGCCGCTCGGGTTGCCCACATAGTAGCTGATCTCGTCGATCGGCGAGCGCCTGGCAAGGCCGCTGGGCGTCACGTCGAACGAAAACATGAAGTAGGGCCGGCTCGCCGGCAAGAGCATCCGGGTTACCGCGAATGGCGACAGGGCTCGAAACACTCTTTCCGGTGAAACCCGGCGCTGTTGCCGCGCATAGTCGTAGAAGTAGAGTTCGAAGCTGAGCGCGCCGTCGCGCAGCTTCATACCCCACACCGTGCGGCCGGGGCCAAGCTCGGCCTTGAGGGCGGCGATTGCCGCCATCATGTGATCGCCGAGTGGATCGAGACGGGTGGCGGCCCAGAGCAGAGCCTCGCTCTTCAGCCGATTGGGTTGGACACCCAGCGGGTCATAGGGCCACAGGCAGAAATCCGCCAGTTGCACCTGCGGGTCGAAGGCCAGCGCAGTGGGGATCTCAGCGGGGAACATGCTGCTCGAAGCCATAGTAGAGCGTCACGAATTCGTCCCCCTGCGCAGATCGGCCAACAGCGACATGGCCGAGATTGCTGCCGGCTCCATCCTCGAGGACATATCCGAGGGCGCCGGGCAGGTCATACGCCCGACAGAGTTCTGCAATCGCGCCCCGGTGCCGTGCGAGCGGTGTCTGGACCCGATACAGATTGATGTCATAGGAGCGTCTGGGGCGCCCCTCGTCTTCCACGAGCATGACATCGACCTGCCCGTCCGGCACGATCAGTTCGTCGAGGACGCGCGCCGCAAAGCGCCGTGCGCCCGACCCGATATCGGGCAGATCATCCCGATCCATCATCGCGCGCGCTTCGCGTCCGGTTCGCGGTCGCGGCAAGTGGCGATAGGTGCTGAAATATGCCTGGCTATCTGGAAGCCACTTGGCCGCCAGAAACAGGGTATCGGGCGGCAGATCGGACCGACCGGATTCCCCCAGGGGAAACTCTACATAGAGTTTGTACAGTGCAGGATCGAGGCCATCATAGCCGATATGGACGGTGAGCACGCGATCCCAGTTCTCTGTAAGCCGAGCAATGGCAGGTTCCGGACAGCCAAGCCATTGAGCGATCCTGCGGAACTCTGCCAGCGGATCGGCGCCCAGAACGTCTGGCTGGCATGTGGCCAGAAACCGCGATGAGGACAGGCTCCCTGGCGTGAGCTTCATCGACCGCTCGGTTACGAACGGCCCCTTCAGCCCCATAATCCACGCCCGCACCTCCTCAGGCGGCGCAACGCGGGACCGGCCTCCGACATCGCCTTGAGCCACTATGTCTTCTCCGCCTCGATGAGGAAGAATGGTCCGTCAAGCGCGAAGCGCTCCACGCGCCTGGTCCTCAGGCCGGCTTCCTCGAGCAGAAGGACATATGCTTCCGCAGCGCGATAGAACGGCAGGAACGCGAAGTTGGCAAGTTGCGAGAAGCCTGGTTTTTCCTGGCTTGGACCAGGTGGAAAATCCGGGGCCTCGCGCTCGACAATGAAGAGCCGCCCACCGGACGGCATTGAATCGGCGGCCTTTGTGATGAACATCAGGGCCATATCAGGTGGCCAATCGTGCAGCACTGACTTGAAGCACACCGCATCCGCCGCCGGGATGCGCGACGCCCTCAGGTCGCCAGCGGTGAACATCATGCGGCGGGATTCCGGCTTGCCTTCGACATATTTCCTGCCGAGCGCACACACGGCCGGCAGGTCGAAAACCTCGACTGAAAGTGCCGGATAATGCTGGAGCAATGCCAGACCGAACGCACCGCTATTGCCGCCGGCATCAACCAGCCGGGCAACACCTTCGATGCCGAGACGTGGCGCAATATCGGGCCCTTCGAATTCCGTGAGCAACGTTGTGTATCTCAGCCAGCGCGACGTCCGATGTTGCGCATCGACATCATCTTGCAGTGCTGCTGAATAGTCGAACAACCGAAACAGCTTCGCCCGCTGCACCAGCGGACCGCCATCCCCAAGGAACAGCTCGAAAAAACTGCTGAAGTCGGGCGCGATCTCGAGCAGGAACCATAGCCGCGCCTCGATAAGCTCGCGAAGCGCAGCAAAGGCCGGGAGACGCGGCCCGGCGACGCCAGGTCGCTCCGCCGTCCATAGTCCGAGGGCCGCGAGCCGGGTCGCCGCGAGCCGTCGGGCGTTGGGGGAAAGCTGTTCGAATGCCCTCGGCTCTGCTTGCTGCGGTCCGAACCAGCCGTAGCGGATGCCAAGGGCGATCAGCCGCGCGTCAATCTCGCTATGGAGCAGATCATCGAGGAATTCGAAAGCCGCCCGTCCATCGCCGGGCCGGGAAAGATCATCCGACAAGGGTGCGGATCGTTCCATCATTGCGCGGTCAGCGCAAACCGAACGGTGCAGCGCTGGCCTGCCGGAAGGGCGTTACCCGGGTTGGGAAGAGCAAGACGAACGCCGAAGGTGCCGCTTGCGGCGTCAAAGACGCGATCAACCACCGTTACCGTTGCCGCATAGGTGCCGGCAACCGGCTCGGAGAGTGTGATGCTGGCCTTGTCGCCCAGCTTGATGCTGTTCCAGGCCGTCACCGGCAGGAAGGTCTCCACCCGCAGCGGATCAAGGCTCACCAGAGTGGCAACTGGTGCGTTCTGGTCGACGAATTCTCCCGGGTTCAGGCTGCGGTCGGCGATATATCCCGCGATCGGCGCCCTGATTGTCTTGCGCTCCAGCGCCGCCTCGGAACGCTTCAGCTCAAGCGCGTACAGCTTTCGCTTTTGCACCTCGAGGTCGCGCTGCCTCTCCGCGATCTGCACTTCTGCCTGCGCCTGTTCCAGCACTTCCGTCGTGGCGAGGCCCTTCGCCGAAAGGGACTGTGTGCGGTCCAGCTTACTCTTTGCCAGGGCAAGCCGCGTCTCAGCGGCGTTCAGCTCTTCCTTTGATCCGGCCTGGGCACGGTCGAGTTCGACGCTCGCCTCTTCCACTCCGGCCTCGATGTGGGCAATCGCCGCGCCGGCTTCGACGAAGTCGCCCTTCGAAACCTCGACGCTGGCGAGAAGCCCCGAAACCGGACTGGACAGCTTCGCCCGCGCCGAAGGGTCCACGACGCAATCGAACTCCTGCGCGTAAGAAAGCGCGACGGTTCCAAGCCATCCTGCCGCAAGCGTCACCGACGCGACTGCCAAGAGTTGACGCTTCGACATATCCTGCTGTCCCGCTAGCTACCGGTGAGGCCTATCTAGCCTCTGGCGACCTGTTGAGCAATTGTATGCATCGCCACATGCCCGGTGAGTAGCAAAGATGATCCGCGCCGTCGAGCCAACCGCCTCCGGCTTGCGCCTGGGGCGCGTCCCTTGCCGTAGCGTCCAGCATTCGCTCGACGAAACAGTCCTGCACGCAATCGCTTGAGGTGTGAACCGTGCCCCATGATTGGCGAGGGCAATCTTCGGCGATGCGGCGGTTGCGGCCAAAGCACCCCGCTGTGCGACAGTTTGCTCCTTAAGCGCCATGCGATATCGCGCTGGCGTTGATCCTTGCGCGCAGCGGGCCTTCACTCAATCGATCGGTGACGGCAACGTTATCAGGATGATTTCGCGTCCAGTGACGAACGTCCTGCCTTGTGCGGCACGAAGGCCGCGCCATCATTGCCCCCGGCGCTCGACCAGATGACCCAGTGCTGGCCCTTGTCGTCCGGTACGACCACTTCGCAGACGCGGCCAAGGCGCGAAATCGAGCCCGCGCGCGTCCGCGCTTCAAGTGCCGCAAGCTCACGGTTCTGGAAGGGCCCGAAGGCCTTGCCCTCAAAGTCTACCCACCAGTTGTCGCGACTGAAAATGACGATGAAGAGCGCCTTGCCCATGACGCGACACCTCCACCCGGCACCAGAGCCGGCTTCCCCCACACACGCAGGTCGCGCCCCCCTGCCCCGCCTTTGTGCCACAATTGCCAAGCTTGACGCGAGACTCTTTTGCGACGCAGGGTACACGGCACCTGTGCAAAACCATGTAGACGGGAGATCGCTGATCCAAACTCCAAACCGGCGCGTAGCTGGAAAGGAAATGTGGAGACGGCGATGCGATCAGCATTGGCGATAGATTCAAGTATATCAGCGCCCCAGCCAACAGGGGCAATCGACCCCGCAGAATTGGTGCAGCGCGTTGCGTTGACCAGGGACAAGGCAGCGCTTTCGGCGCTCTTTCAGAGCTTTGCGCCGAGGGTGAAATCCATGATGCTGCGGCTCGGCGTCGAGACGGGCACTGCCGAGGACCTGGCGCAGGAGACGATGCTTAACGTCTGGCGGAAAGCACATCTGTATTCTGCCGAGAAGGGTGCTGCGAGCACCTGGATCTTCACGATCGCCCGGAACCTGAGGATCGACCATATCCGGCGGCAATCGAGCCGGCCCTATGTCGATCTGGATGATGTGGAGATCGAAAGCGACGCACCGCTTGGGTCGGCGGTCGTCGAACAGTCACAGATCGTGGCGCGTGTAGCCAAGGCCCTCGACGTGCTTCCTCCTGAGCAGCGCGAGGTCGTGCGCCTCAGCTTCATCATGGAGATGCCGCAATCAGAAATCGCCGAGCGGACTGGAATCCCCCTCGGTACCGTGAAATCCCGACTGCGCCTGGCGTATGACCGGCTGCGTCCCCTTCTGGAGGACCTCCATTGACCATCTCGTTCCACCCCGACATCGCGACGCTGATGAGCTTTTCAGCCGGGACACTGGACGAACCCTATGCGGTCGTCATCTCGACGCATCTCGCCATGTGCGAGGCCTGCCGCGAGCAGGTTAAGCGCACCAACCTCATTGGTGGCGCCTTGCTGTCGCTCGAGCCTGCCACGGAAATGTCCGCAGGTTCCCTCGACAGGTTCATGTCGCGGCTCGATGACGCCGAACCGGTACAGCCGAAGCAGCAGTCAAAGCCTGGTGTCCCAGCGCCACTCGCAGCCTACCTCCCGGATGGCATTGATGCAGTGCACTGGAAATTCTCCGGTCCTGGTGTGGCAATCGCCGACCTGCCGACCAGCCGGAATGCCAGTGGGCGGCTTATGCTTCTTCGGGTAGCCGGTGGCCGCAAGGTGCCGGAGCATAGCCATGGCGGGCAGGAACTGACGCTGATCCTCAAGGGCGCCTACCGCGACAGGTTTGGAGTCTTCGCCGCAGGCGATATTGCCGACCATGACGAGGATGTCGAACACCAGCCCATCGCCGAGCCGGGTGAGGATTGCATCTGCCTCGTGGCGGTGGACGCCAAGCTCAGCTTCCGCAGCCGCCTTGTCCGCACCCTGCAGCCGCTCTTCGGGATATGAGCACGCAGCCGGGGGTCGCATGGATCGTGGGCGGCGGCTCCGGTATTGGGGCCGCTATGGCCAGGATGCTTGCGAACCGCGGCTGGACGGTGGCGATTTCCGGTCGCCGCCAGGAAGCGCTGGACGAAACGGCGCGGCACAACCCCACGAAGATCATCGCCTATGCGCTGGACGTGACCGATAGTGTCGCCATCCAGCGCGTGGTGCGGCAAGTCGGGCTAGACCACCGGCAGATCGACCTTTTCATCTATGGCGCCGCGGCCTGGCAGCCCATGGATGTAGGCGACTACGACGCCGCGAAGTTCCAGCAGATCGTCGATACGAACCTGATGGGCCTCGTGCGCATGTCCAACCCGGTAACGCAGGAAATGGCGGCGCGCGGTGGCGGGCAGTTTGCGATCATTGCATCGGTCGCCGGCTATTTTGGCTTGCCTCGGGCCGCCGCGTACAATGCAACGAAGGCTGCACTGATCAGCCTCGCACAATCGATGCGTACCGAATTGAAGCCGAAAGGCATCGCTGTGCGGCTGGTGTCGCCTGGCTTCTTCAAGTCGCCATTGACCGCGAAGAACGATTTCCCGATGCCGTTTCTGCTTGAAACCGATGAGGCGGCCGAGCGCACCCTTGACGGCCTGCTGAACTCAGCGAAGTTCGAGGTAGCGTTCCCGCGCCGGATGGCCTGGATTCTCAAGGTACTGAGAATTCTACCCTATCCTCTGGCCTTCGCCATCACAGACAAGATGATGCCCAAGTAGGCGGCGTGGTCTCAGTTGCACGGTCGCTGGGGACGCTTCCAGCGTCGCGCCTTGTCGGCTCAGCCCGCTCTGCCCGGAGACGAGGCTGCCCGTCCGCATCAAGGCGCAAGCGACGGCCCGCTCAGAGCGGGCGGCGATACTGATATATGCCCACGTCGATCGAGCCCTCGGCGAAACCTGCCTCGCAATAGCTGAGGTAGTACACCCACTTGCGGCGGAATTCCTCAGAGTACCCAAGCTTCTTGATCTCCGACCAGCGGTCGAGGAAGCGCTCACGCCAAAGCGCAAGTGTCTTGGCGTAACTCAGGCGAAAGCACTCGAAAGTATCGAGAACGAGGCCCACCTTCTCACCCTGGTCACGCATTGCCGACTTGGTTAGCAGCATGCCGCCGGGAAAGATGAAGCGCTGGATGAAATCTGGGCGGGCGCGGTAATCGTCGAAATCTTCCTCGGCAATGGTGATTGCCTGGATGGCGGCGGTGCCGCCCGGCTTCAAGCGGTCGTGCACCGTACGGAAATAGCTGGGCCAGTTCTCCTCGCCCACCGCCTCGATCATCTCGATCGAGGCAACATGGTCGAACTGGCCCTGCGTGTCGCGGTAGTCCTCGAAATGCAGCTTGGCGAGATGATCGAGCCCGTGACGCTTCATCCGATCGTTCGCGAATTTCAGCTGCTCGGCTGACAGAGTGATGCCGTGGACATTGGCCTGGTAGTCACGCGCGGCAGTTTCGGCGAAACCGCCCCAGCCACAGCCGATTTCCAGAACGCTGTCGCCGGGCTTGAGCCCAGCCATATCGGCGACCTTGCGATACTTTTCGACCTGCGCCTGCTCAAGCGTCAGATCGGCCTCGGAATAATAGGCCGAGGAATAGGTCATCGATGGGTCGAGCCACTCGGAATAGAAGTCGTTGCCGAGGTCGTAGTGCTCGGAGATGTTCTTCTTCGAGCCTTCCTTGGAGTTGCTGCGCGACAGGTGGTAGGCGATATCCTGGGCGGCGCGGCCATACCAGCTGGATTTGCCGCCATCGAGGACATTGCGGTTCTGCACGAAATACCGGAACAGCGCCGTCAGGTCGTCAACCTCCACGTCGCCATCAATATAGGATTGCGCAAAACCCACGGTGCCGCGCTTCAGTGTCTTGGACACGACATCGAAGTTCCTGAGCCGGATGCTGGCATGCTGTCCAGTGCCCGGGCTCCCATAGGTGCGCGTCTTGCCGTTGGGGAAGGTGACCGTGACGCTGCCCTGCTTGGGCTTGCCGATCAGCTGTCTGCCGAAGAAGGCTGCCGCCGTCGACAAGAGATTTGTCATCAGCGTCGGCGTACCGGAACTGGGATCGACCGCGAGCTTATCCATTCAACCAATATCCAGACTATCGTCGTGCTGCGCCCGGCTTGCCCACTCGGCGGCGCAGACCCAAGGTCGGCGGCACACCTTTGAGCCACAACAGCAGCGCTTCCCAGTGAATTCCCAACACAATTTTAGCTGTCATAAGGGGATATGCAAGCATCAGTTTGAGCAGCTGCCCATCGGTCAGTTCGGTGCGACTTGCATCGAACCACGCGCTGAGCAGCGGCCCCTCGTCCGTCTCCAACACAATACCGGTAAACACTTTTTCGGCCGGCGGCCGGATCGTGAACCGGTAGTGCCCTTCGTAGGAATTGAAGGGCGATACGTAGAATTGCTTCTTGACTGAGTGCGTCGCGACGCCATTCTCAAGGCTGAGGCTTGAGAAGTAGAAATGGTGTTCACCGAAGGTGTTGTGCACCTCGTAGACGATCAGCACCGGTTCGCCATCGGCCCCGTCGCAAAAGTACACGGTGAGCGGATTGAACGCGAATCCCGCGATGCGCGGATAGGCCAGCATGCGAATGCGGGCGATCGGCTCGGCGATCCCCTGTTCGATCGCCCGGGCCCGGATAAAGTCCGCGGGTGGCGTGCCGTCATGGCCACCGAAGTCCTTGTCGTAGAACGAGATCAGGTTGAAGCGGTTATGCGAAAACAACCTGAGAGACTTTGCGAGCGCCCCCATCCGGTCGAGGTCGACCAGCAGTGCAAACACCGAATACCGCAGCTCGTGCCGTTTTGGGCGCACACGTTTATGGACGACGTCGCCACTATAGATGGCTCCCGCAGCTTCGGTCTGGCCGATCACTCCGCTGCCCATTGCAACTGACCCTCTGCCGCCCAGTTATGGGCGATGCGACCACGCGCAGCAGGCACAGTCCAGGGACGCTCATCGCCTCCGATGCGCTCGGCGACCTCGAGGCCGGACTGGAGGCCATCCTCGTGGAAACCATGGCCGAGCCAAGCGCCCGCGAACCAGATAGAATTGCGGCCCTGGATGCGCCAGATATCGCGCTGCGCGGCGATGGCGGCGGAGTCGAACAGCGGGTGCTCGTAATCAACCTCGTACTGCACGGTGCCCGGCGCGAAATCGTGCCCCGGATTGAGCGTAACAAAAACGGGTGTGCGTGTTTTGAGCGGCTGAAGCTTGTTCATCCAGTAGGTCAGGCTCAACGCCGTCTCGGTTTCCGAACAGGTGCGCAGATAGTTCCATGCGCTCCACAGGTGCCGGCGGCGTGGCATGAAGCGCCGGTCGGTGTGGAGCACGGCCCGGTTGGAACTGTAGCGGAAGGCACCCAGCAGGCGCTGCTCGTCTTCGCTAGCATCGCCGATCAGAGCAAGCGCCTCATTGGCGTGGCAGGCAAACACAACCTCATCGAACTGCCGGCGATGCCCGTCGGCGAGGACCAGCTCGACGCGACCATTCGAGCGCAGCACCGACGCTATGCCGGAATTGAGCACTGTATCCATCTGCGTGTCGGCGACGATCCGTGAGACATATTCGCGCGAGCCGCCGGTTACGGTCCGCCAGCGCGGACGACCGGTGACCTGCAGAAGGCTGTGGTTGGCGAAAAAGTCGATGAAGGTACGCGCCGGGAACTCCAGCATGGCGCGCGTCGGGGTCGACCAGATGGCCGCTGATATCGGCAGCAGGTGATCCTCGATGAATACACGGGAATAGCCGTGCATCTCGAGGAACGCGCCGATCGACAGCGTTTCCTCAATGCCCTCCGCTTGCTTCTCGGCGAGGCGGAAGAAGCGCATGATATCTCGCACCAACTGCCAGTGCTCAGCGCGGAAAAGGTTGCGCCGCTGGCCGAACAGGCCGGGTAGGTGCTGGCCGGAATATTCCATCCGGCCGGATTCTACCGAAACGGCAAAACCCATGTCGCTCTTGGCGGTCGGGACCGACAAGTGTTCAAACAACGCCTTGAGGTTCGGATAATTCTTGTCGTTGTAGACAATGAAGCCCGTATCGACAGCAACCGGCCCCTTGGGCGTCTCTGCATCTATAGTGTTCGAGTGTCCGCCCAGCCGGGCGGCCTTTTCGAAAAGCGTTACCTTTGCGCTACGTGAAAGCAGCCAAGCGGCCGAGAGTCCAGATATTCCTGACCCGATGATTGCGACCGACTTCTGGGTCATACCTGCACGTCTCCAAACGATATTGTTGAGGCTACGCAAGAAGCTACGCGCCGGATCAGATACTAGTTTCGCGGCCAGGCCGCATCGGTGGCACGAAACTGCACCTCCTCGCGGCCCTGCCAATGGTCGAGTGAGAGCGTGCCGGCAAGATGCATGGGCCGATCGCCAGCCGATAGCAAGGCATCGCCGAGTGGCGATCCCGCGGCACGAAAGGCGATGGCCTTGAGCCGTCCCGCATCATCGGCAGAAAGGGTGAACTTTACGTGCCCGCCGGCGCCGACGATTTCGGCGAACCGTGCGCGATGGGAAGGAAACGCGAAAACCGGCTGCGGGTTGCCTGATCCGAATGGGCCGACCCGCTCGAGATCGTGCACGAAGCCGGTTGCAGCGCCGCGCGCCGTCATGGCTGCGTCGATTTCGAGGTCGCGGCGGGCGCGCGCGGTGGCAACGCTGTCGCCGAGCAGTTCGAAAAGGTGCGCCCTGAATGCGGGGAACTGCTCGGGCGAGAGCGTGATCCCTGCCGCCATGGCGTGACCGCCGCCCTTCATCACGAGGCCCTTCTCGACGGCGGCGATGACCGCGGTGCCCAGATCGACGCCCGGCACCGAGCGGCCAGACCCGGTACCGCCGCCATCCGCGCCTATCGCAATGGCGAATGCCGGGCGGTCAAAGCGCTCCTTGAGGCGCGCCGCGACGAGCCCAACCACGCCCGGGTGCCAGTCGGCCGAGGCGAGGACGAGGATCGGCGGGCCCTCGCCGCTGCCGATTTCGGCCTCGGCCGCGGCATAGGCCTGCTCGACGGCTGCGAGTTCGATGCGCTGGCGCTCGGCGTTCAGTTCGTTGAGCTGCGCTGCGATGATCATGGCCTGCTGCTCATCCTCGAGCGTCAGCAGCCGCGAGCCAAGAGCCGCATCGCCGATCCGCCCACCTGCGTTGATACGCGGGCCTATCAGGTATCCAAAATGATACGGATTGAGCGGTCCGGAAATGCGGGCGGCAAGGCCAAGCGCGGCGATGCCGCGATTGCGCCCTTCCCGCGCGATCTCGAGGCCGCGCTGCACGAAGGCGCGGTTCAGGCCCTTCAGGGGCACCACGTCGCAGACGGTCGCAAGCCCGACCAGGTCGATCAGCCCCATAAGATCAGGGAGACCGGTATCGCCACGCTTGCGGAGGGCGCGGTTCACAGCGACGAGGACCATGAAGGTGACGCCAGCGGCGCAGAGGTAGCCGAGCCCGGATATGTCGTCGGGCCGGTTCGGATTCACCAGTGCATTCGCCTCCGGCAGATCCTTGTCCGAAAGATGATGGTCGATAACGAGCACATCGAGGCCGCGTTGCCGCGCATGGCGAATCGGGCCGTCGCTCGTGGTGCCGCAATCGAGCGTGATCAGAAGGGTCGCTCCGGCCGCCGCCAGCCGGTCGATGGCATTGATATTGGGGCCATAGCCCTCGAAAACCCGGTCCGGGATATAGACCTCGGGGTCGAGACCAAAATGCCTGAGGTAACGTGCCATTAGCGCGGTGGAACAGGCGCCATCGACATCGTAGTCGCCGAACAGCGCGACCTTCTCTTTGTCGGCAACCGCGGTCGCGAGGCGTTCGGCCAGCGCATCCATATCGGCCAGGGTCGACGGATCCGGCATCAGCGCGCGGATGGTCGGGGCAAGGTAATCGGCGACCTCGGCCTCGGGCACTTCGCGCGCGGCGAGAATTCGCGACAGAATATCGGAGACCTCGTGCTTCTGCGAAATCGCCAGCGCATTGCGCTGGGCCGCCTGAGTGAGCCGATCCACCCAGGGGCGACCGGACACTGAGGCCTCGACATCGAGAAAATGGCGGCGTTCGGTCTGCATGGCGGGGAGTTAAGCAGAACTTTGCGCCGGGTCGAGTGCCGATCGACAGTTTCCCAGCGCTTGCCCGGGCTTGTTTTTTGCGCCACGGCTCCATGCAGCGTCGTCGGACGGGGGCGGGCTGCCAAGCTGGCTGCGCAATGCCATGATCGCTGTAGAGCGAACGGCATGATTCTGCGGCGGCGCCGCCGCGATTGAAGAAGGATGGAGACGATGGTGAAGGTCCAGCAGCCGCCCGATCCGTGGCAACGCACGACGACCGAGCACGGCTTTGCCGCCGATGAGGTTATCTCGGCACTGCAGAAATGCATGCGTCGCGGCATGCTCGATAATGTGCTGCTGCTTGGCTGGGAGATGTTCATCACCAGCGCAGAAATGGAGGAAATGCTTTGGTCGCGTCTGTGCGTGATGGCGGTGGAGGATATCGGCTTCGGCAATCTCGATGCGCCGGTGCTGGTCGAAACACTTTACCAGCAGCACAAGCGCTACCCGCGCCCGGCCGGTGACCGGTTTCTGTTTGCAGCACATGCAATCCGCGTGCTGGCGACGTCGAAGAAGGACCGCACGACCGACGACATGGTCAACTGGGCGAAGCGCTCGGTGGAACTCGGCGAGAACCTGCCTGAAATCCCCGATGTGGCGCTCGACATGCATACCCTCCGCGGCCAGGAGATGGGGCGCGACTACCGCTTCTTCATGACAGAGGCGAGCCGGGTGATGCCAGAGATCAATGACAAGGACCCAAAATACCGCGACTGGATCCTGAAGGCGCTGGACGAGGGGCGGTTGAACTAAGGCTTCGGCGACCCGAGAGAAAATCGCAGCGTTCGGGTCGGCTGGCCCTACACATTGGCCGTCGCTGTCTCCATATGGTGATCTCTTGAATTCAAGAGGGATCCGGAATGTTCAGCTCCAAGGGCTTTCGTCTGACCGCGCTTGTCGCCAGTCTGGTGATGGCCTTTTCGATCGTCGCCATCGATACCGCCGAGGCGCGGCGCGGCGGTAGCTTCGGCAGTCGTGGCGTCCGCACCGAGAGGGCGGTTCCGCAGACGCAAACCTCGCCAACGACGACCGCGCCTGTGCAGCGCACCGAGACGACGTCACCAGCCAGCAGCAGTAGCGCAACGGCCGCGGCGGCCGCCCGCCCGCGCCCCAGCATGTTCAGCGGCTTCGCTGGCGCCATGCTGGGCGGCTTCCTGTTCAGCGGCCTTTTCGGCTTGTTGTTCGGCTATGGCTTTGGCGGTGGCGCGGGTCTGCTGGCGCTGCTGTTCCAGGTCGGGCTCGTTGCGCTCGTCGTGTGGTTCTTCATGCGCCGTCGTCGGGCCACCGCGGCTGGGCCGGGCATGGGACCGGCGGCCTATGAGGGCAGCGCCAGTGGCGGATATGCGGGCAGCGGCTCGGCGAACGCCGCCCCTCGCTCCAACGCGTCGCGGCGTGCCGGTCGACGCGACGAGATCGGCATCACCGACGCGGATCTTGCTGACTTCGAGCGCGGGCTGATCACGCTTCAGACCGCCTATGCGGCAGAAGACATGGCAACGCTGCGTCGGATAGCAACTCCGGAAGTCGTGCGCGTGCTGACCGACGAGCTGGAGGACAACCGCGCCCGCGGGGTACGCAACGAGGTCTTCGACGTTCAATTGCTCTCGGGCGATGTCGCTGAGGCCTGGCGGGAGGACAACGCGGAATATGCCACGCTGGCGCTGCGCTACGAGTCTCGCGATATCCTCCGCGACAGCAATTCGGGCGAGATTGTCGGCGGCAACGATGGCGTGTCCGAAGCGACCGAGGTCTGGACCTTCAGGCGCCAGATCGGCGCCCCGTGGATCATCAGCGCCATCCAGGACGCGTAGCGAAGCGGTATCAGATTATCCCACAGGAACCTCATCCTTCGACAAGCTCAGGATGAGGTTCCTGTTCTTGGGCGGGTCGGGCCTCAGCGCCGATGTTCGGCGGTGATCCAGCGGACTGTCTGGCTCCATGAGCGCATGACGACGGTTTGAGTCCGAACATGATCCTTGCGGAAGCGCACGCCGGACAGGAAGCTGCCATCCGTCACGCCGGTAGCGGCAAATAGTACGTCGCCAGAGGCAAGTTCCTCGGTCCGGTATTTGCGATTGGGCTCAGTGATGCCCATGCGGCGCGCGCGGTCGCGTTTGTCGTCGGTATCAAGGATCAGGCGGCCCTGCATCTGGCCGCCGATGCAGCGGAGCGCCGCAGCGGCCAGCACCCCCTCGGGAGCGCCACCCGACCCAAGATAGATGTCGATGCCGGTATCCTCGGCGTTCACCGCGTGAATAATGCCGGCGATATCGCCATCGGAAATCAGCTTTAGGGCGATGCCGGTGCTGCGCAATTCCTCGATCAGCGCCGCGTGCCGTGGGCGATCCAGCACGCAAGCGGTGATCTCGTTGACCGGGACGCCCTTGGCGCGCGCGAGGGCCCGCACATTGTCGGTGGGGGACTGGTCGAGGTCGACAACGCCATCCGGATAGCCGGCCCCGATGGCGAGCTTGTGCATATAGACGTCGGGCGCGTTGAGTAGCCCGCCGCGCTCGGCCATCGCGAGTACGCAGATCGAGTCGGGCTGGTTCTTGGCGCACAGCGTCGTGCCTTCGAGCGGATCTACGGCGATGTCGACCTCGGGACCCTGCCCCATGCCGACCTCCTCGCCGATGAACAGCATCGGCGCCTCGTCCCGTTCGCCTTCGCCTATGACGATGCGACCCTGGATGCGGATGCGGCCCATCTCGGCCCGCATCGCCTCCACGGCCGCGGCATCCGCCGCCTTCTCGTCACCCTTGCCGCGCCAGGCGGAGGCGGCAATCGCCGCAGCCTCGGTGATGCGGACGATCTCGAGGGTCATGTCGCGGCCGATCACGGCCGGCTTGGCGGAGGTTTCGTCGAGGGCGCTCAGCTTCATGGCATCTCCTGCTCCGCGGGAGATGCGGAGCCTTGCTAGAGTTGTTCGATGCGGATCATCTGCGGGGTACCCGCTATGAACCCATCGCTCGCGATCTTGGCCAGGGCGTCGCGAACCGCCTGCTCCATGGTGGAATGCGTCAGCAGCACCACCGTACGGGTAGCAGTGCCATCGGCCGCCGGATCATCAACACGCAAATCCGGCCGCTGAATGACACTTTCGAGCGAAATGCCCGCCGCACCCATGCGAGAAGCAATAGCAGCAAAGGCGCCCGGCACATCCTTGGCGTTTAGTCGGATGTAGTAGCCGCCCTCATGGGCGCGCATCGGCGCCTGCACATAGGGAGTGAGTTCGGCACTCGGCACACCGAGCGGCGGCACACGCGTGCCACGGGCAATGTCGAGAATATCCGACAGTACCGACGAGGCGGTAGGTGGGCCACCCGCGCCAGGGCCAGCGAGCAGCAACTCGCTGACATGATCTGTTACCAGGGTCACGGCGTTCAGCACGCCATCGACGCCGGCGATGGACGACGACTTCGGCACGAGAGTGGGGTGCACGCGCTGGTCGATACCGTCGGCGGAGCGCTGGGCGATGCCAAGCAGCTTGATCTTGTAACCGAGATCGCCCGCAACCTTGATATCGGCCTGCGAGATGGTGGTGATGCCCTCGACGAAGATCTCGTCCGGCGCGATCTCGCAGCCGAAGCAGAGCGAGGCAAGGATGGCGAGCTTGTGCGCGGTGTCGAAGCCGCCGACATCGAATGTCGGGTCGGCTTCGGCGTAGCCGAGCCTCTGCGCATCGGCGAGGCATTCAGCGAAGCCGATGCCCTCATTGCCCATGCGGGTGAGGATGTAGTTGCACGTGCCGTTCATGATGCCATAGACCCGCTCGATCTTGGCGGTGCCGAGACCTTCGCGCAGAGTCTTGATCACCGGGATGCCACCGGCGACTGCAGCCTCGAATCCGAGCTGGGCGCCGGTCTCCTCGGCGAGCTTGGCGAGTTCAACGCCATGGCGCGCAAGCAACGCCTTGTTGGCGGTAACTACCGGTCGACCAATCTCGAGTGCAGCCTTCACCGCGGCCAGGGCTGGCCCATCCTCGCCACCGATCAGCTCGACGAACAGGTCTATGCCATCCCATTTGGCAAGGGCGACCGGGTCGTCGAACCACTCGACGTCGGAGGCATCTATGCCGCGGTCGCGACTGCGCGAACGGGCGCAGATGGCGGTGACCGCGATGCGGCGGCCCAGCTTGCGGGTGAGTTCGGCACCATCCTTCTGAATGATGCGCACCAGCGTCGCGCCGACATTGCCGAGCCCGGCAACACCGATGCGCAGTGGCGCCTCGGCGCCGGCATCGGCAAAATCCTGCATGGCCTTTAGTATGCGCGCGCGCGTCTCCGAGCGCGGCTCGCGGCCCTCGCGCAGGTCGAAAACAAAGAGCGGATCACCGGCAATGGTGCGGCCGAAGCGCGTGGGTGTCCATCCCCTCGTGGCGATGAAGGTTTCGACGGCTTGGCGGAAGGAATGGATATCGGACATAGACGCAACCCGGCGGGAGATTAGTGGTGGTTCTGGTAGGTATTAGCCTATCCGTCAATAGGATTTGCGCGATAACAGGATATGCGCCATTCTTGTTATCGACTTACCTGCAGGAGTCATCGCGATGAACGTGTCGATCGGCGCACATTGGGAAGCCTTTGTCGAAACACTGGTCCGGAGCGGCCGGTTTGGTTCGGCAAGCGAGGTCATCCGTCATGGCCTACGTCAGGTGGAGGCTGAAGAGGCTCGCTTGGTCGCATTGAAGCAGTCGGTGACGGCGACGCTGGCGGTAGACCAATGGTACAGCGCTGACGAGGTCGTCGAGGACCTCGCCAGTTCCATGCATGAAGCGGATGCAGGTTACGACCCAAAGTCATGAGGCGGGTCCGGTTCAGCCGAACAGCGCTGCTGCAGTTGCGCCAAATCAACCGCTACCTGCTCGACGAAACCGGGGACGCCCGAGCCGGCGAACGCTTGGTGCGCGCCATCGAGGCGCGAATCCTGCACCTTGCCGAACTTCCCGGCACCATTGGGCGGGCACGGCCCGAACTTGGCGCTGAGGTGCAAAGCTTTCCGCATGGCGCATACGTGGTGCTGTTCCGCTACCGGGCAGAAGATCTAGATGTGATCCAGATCATCCACTCCCGCCGAGATATCGGCGGGAGCGATGTTTAGGACAGCAGAAAGCCTCAATTCGCCGCGGCGAGCGGCACGACATTGTGCCCCGAGGGGGCGGCGGCGAGGAACTTCTTGATGTTGCGGGCAGCCTGCCGGATGCGCTGCTCGTTTTCGACGAGCGCCAGACGCACATATTGATCGCCATACTCGCCGAAACCGACACCAGGAGCGACAGCGACGCCGGTCTCCTGGATGAGCAGCTTGGCGAACTCAAGCGAACCCAGATGCGCATATTGCGGTGGGATAGGCGACCAGACGAACATCGTCGCCTTTGGGGACGGCAGGTTCCAGCCAGAGCGCGCGAAGCTCTCGATCATCACGTCACGGCGCTCGCGATAGACGTTGCGCACCTCCTCGATGACGTCATCCGAGCCGTTGAGGGCTGCCGCTGCGGCCACCTGGATGGGGGTGAATGCACCGTAGTCGAGATAGGACTTCACCCGGGTCAGCGCCGAAATCAGCCGCTCGTTGCCGACCGCAAAGCCAACGCGCCAGCCCGGCATTGAGTAGGTCTTCGACATCGAGGTAAACTCGACTGTGATATCAATGGCGCCAGGCACCTGCAGCACCGACGGCGGCACTTCCCCATCGAAGTAGATCTCCGAATAGGCCAGATCGGACAGGATCCAGATGTTGTGGGCCTTGCAGTACTTCACCACCTCGGCATAGAAGTCCAGCGACGCCGTATAGGCCGTTGGGTTGGCTGGGTAGTTGAGGATCAGCGCGATCGGCTTCGGGATCGAGTGCCGCACGGCACGGTCAAGTGCAACGAGGAAGTTCTCGTCAGGCTCGGCGGGCATGGAGCGGACGACGCCGCCACTCATGATGAAGCCGAAAGAATGGATCGGATAGGTCGGGTTCGGCACCAGCACCACGTCGCCCGGCGCGGTGATCGCCGCGGCCATATTGGCGAAACCTTCCTTGGAGCCCAGCGTCGCGACGACCTGCGTATCCGGGTTCACCTTTACCCCGAACCGGCGGCCGTAATAGCTCGCCTGCGCCTTGCGGAGCCCAGGAATACCCTTCGACGACGAATAGCGGTGGGTGCGCGGGTCCTTCACCGTCTCCTTGAGCTTGTCGACGATGTGCTGCGGGGTGGGCATATCCGGGTTGCCCATGCCGAGATCGATAATGTCAGTGCCATTGGCACGCAACTTCGCCTTGATCGGATCGATATGGGCGAACACGTAGGGCGGCAGGCGGCGAATGCGGTGGAAATCTTCAAACATGGCTGACCTCTGCTGACCGCGACTCGTTTCGCCCTCAGGCGGGCAACGCGCTTTGATAGCGGCGCTGATTATCGCGGAATTATGGTTGTCGCTGGGTTAAACGGCCCCGCTGGGCCGGCTGGTCGTTTCCGCTCTCCCCGGCCGCGTGGCGGCCCATGGGGAGAGCTAGAGAGCGGGGGCGTGAGCGCGCGCGGAGGCTGCGGCCATCCGGCCGACGGCGACTGTCGCTGCTACTCCCTGAGCCATAACCCGTTCCGCGCAATGCAAGTGATTGATGTTTAGGGCGCGATTCAAACGTGGTCAAGGCGCCCTCGCATGGAACGAGGGCGCCGACTCGGTCATAATTCCTCGAGGGTCTCTGCTGTGCCAGCGCGTGCCTTGAGCGACTCTATGCACTTCACTGCGCTCGCGCGGCGAGTGTACGTTTCGGAGCGCACCATTGTCTCGCCATTGGCTGCAACAAACCGCACGAAGAACTGCCCGTCCTTGGAACCAGCGATTTCGAAGCGATAGCCCTTGCCGGTCTCTTCTTTGGTGAGATCAACAGTTGGAGCGGTAGGCGCGTTCTTCTTGAGGCTTTCGATGCAGCCGTGCGCGCTTGCCTTGGCCGAGTACCCCTCCGACCACAGCATTGTCTCGGCGTTGTAGACAAATTTCGCGACGAACTCGCCGCTCTTCGACTTGGTAACCTTGAACCGGTGCAAAGCAACTCTCCTCTCTCGCTGTTCCTCCGCGACACCATCCTATGCCGCTCGGTCGGCTGCGCAATCATGGAACGTCTTTTTGGGACTGTTATTGTGACCCACAAGGGATGCAAACCTTGTCGAAAGGGCAGTTGCGCCGTTACCGACCCTGCCGCACCGGCATGTAGCCCAGGAACTGATCGGTGCTGGCCGCCCAGGAAAAGCCTTCGGCATAGGCGCGGCACTCGGCGCGCGGAATATCGAGGGCGCGGAGCGCGGCCGATTTCAGGTCACGGTCCAGAACGCCCACGGGAGCATCGCCGATGACATCGATCGGGCCGGTAACCGGGTAGGCGGCCACCGGCGTTCCGCTAGCCAGCGCCTCGAGCAAGACGAGACCGAACGTATCGGTTTTGGAGGGAAATACGAAAACATCCGCCGATGCATAGAGCCGCGCCAGTTCCTCACCCTGCCTGGGTCCGAGAAGGACCGCATCCGGATAGGCAACGCGCAGCTTTTCGAGGCTCGGCCCTCCGCCAACAACGAGCCTGGTGCCCGGCAGGTCGAGCGCCAGGAAAGCCTCGATATTCTTTTCCACCGCAACGCGGCCGACATAAAGGAATACCGGACCCCTATAGTCGAGTTCGGCCCGCTTCGCGGGATTGAAAAGTTGGGTATCGACCCCTTTCTGCCAGATCACCGCATTCTTGAAGCCACGATTTTCGAGCAGCGTCTTCAGGTGCGGCGTGCCGACCAGGCAATAGTCCGCCGCGCCGTGAAACCAGCGAAGGAACCGGTAACTCCAATGCAGCGGAACTGGCAGCCGTGCCCGCAGATACTCGGGAAACTGCGTGTGGTAGGCCGTCGAGAACCGCACCCTGTTGAGCACACACCAGCGTCTGGCAATCAGGCCAAGCGGACCCTCTGTGGCGATATGCACGGCGTCCGCACCAAAAGCTTCGATCTGCCGGTAGACCGGCGCCGCGAGTGTGGCTGACAGCCTGATCTCATCATAGCCCGGCATGGGGAAAGTCCGGAACCTATCAGGCGCAAGGATGTGTACGGTAATGCCTCGCCCCTCCAGTTCGCGTTTCACCAGTTCGATCGACCGCACAACCCCGTTGATCTGCGGGTGCCAGGCATCGGTAACGATGAGAATCGAACGGGGGTACATCGCGGAGTTCTTGGCCTTCATGCTTTCAGGCGAAGGCGACGCGCGCCCGCCGAGTCCATTGGCGATGCTTTAGGTACGACGCCCCGACAAGACAAGCGCTGCTGAACCACCACTGGCCTCGCACGCGCTATTGCGCTTCACGAATTTCGACATTGTTGTCACATTTGGCTAAGGTTTGAAGTTGACGCAGCGTCGCGCCTCACCGGGCGCCTCCGCCGCAACGTTCAGATCCAACCACAGCGGAGAGAGAAGTCGCCGTATAAGATAGCCATCAGCGGCCCTGCGGGCGCGGGCAAGACCACGCTAGCCAGCGCACTTGGGGAGGCACTTTCGCTACCAGTCCTGCCCGAAAATCTCGAGCACATCTACAAACGGCGGGCGGAGTTTCACAAAAGCCAACAGCCACCAGCAGCGTCGGAAGCCCGGCAATGGGCTGCCGTGTGGGCCTGGATGGATAGCCATTTCGAGTGGTGCGCGATACATGCGGCGCGCACCGCAAACCTTGCCGGCTTCATAGCGGACAGGTGGGAAATGGACATCATGTGCAACTGGATACGCTGTTTCCCAGCACACGACGCCAACGACAAGACGCAGCGCCTGCACCAGTTGTGGCAGGACCGCGCCGGGGCCTACGACCTCGTAGTCGTCCTGCCGATCGGAACATTTCCCTTCGAGGACCGGAACGATCTGGGCATGCGGCGGCGCACGAACCTGACCGTGCAGGTGATGGCGGCCTCAATCACTGCCGGGCTCGCCACGCTGGTGGAGCCCGCGGGCAAGGTGCTACACCTCAAAGCCGACAGTTCCGTGGCCGAGCGGGTGTCGCAGGTGATAGCGCGATTGGCCGTAGCCTAGGGTGCCCCCAGCGCCAGGCATAACACTGCCTGCTTGCTTGGCCGGACGACCAATCCGTAACGGAGTTCACATGCTGAGAATTGCCGCGATCACAACCGTTTACGACGAGCGAGAGTTCATGCCGATCTGGCATGGACACTATGCAAGGTTGATCGGTGAGGAAAATCTCTTCATCATCGACGACGGTTCGACGGACGGATCGACGGACGGACTTGAGCCGAGCCATGTCATCAAGCGACCAAAGGCGCCCATAGATCAGATCGTGCGAGCGGCCATGATCGGGTACATGACTGAGGCGCTCCTCGCCTACTATGACGTCGTTATCTACGTCGACGTCGATGAACTCCTGGTTGTAGATCCACTCATCAGGCTGCCCTTTGCAGACTATCTCGCAAGAATCCCCGGCAAACACTTCAACGCTGTGGGTTTCAACATACTGCACCGAGCGGAGCATGAACCCGACTATGAGCCATCCGTGCCGGTGCTTGAGGTCCGACAGTGGCTTGAGTTCGAGTTTGGATATTGCAAACAACTGGTCCACAAGGCGCCAGCGAAGTATGGGGCTGGTTTTCATCGGACAAACAAGCCACTGAACTTCGCGCCTGGACTGTATCTGCTGCATTTGCGAGCGTTTGACACCCGAGTTGCGCTACGGCGCATCGAGCACCGCCGACGCCTCGCATGGAGCGACCGTTCGCTGAGGCTGGGTCACGGCTCCCAGAACCGGCAGACGCCGGAGCAGTATATGGCGGAGGTAAACCCATACCGGCCAGAGGATTATGAGGCAGCACCTCGCATGGCGCTGTTCAACGATTTCGTGGTTGCAAAGCTCAAGGCCCTCGAGGGCCTCGAAAAGTACCAGGATTTCGAGCAGGCAGGCCTGACGCGCGGACTTGTCGAGCGCCCTGATCGGTTCCGCGGCGTAATCCACCCCGTTTTGGAGCGAGTTGCTGCCACCAATGCAACCGGGCGGATCGTCGGCCGGGATCAGGCAGAAGATATGTTCAACGTCGCACTTGCGGCGGCGCATGAATTGGCCTTGGAAGTCGACCTTGAATAGTCCTGGCTCACGGGACGTATGAGCTGGCATGACCCATTGCGACCGGCACGGCCGCGTCTGCTATTCGTGCAGGTCGAGCAAGTCTTGGAGAGCACCGCGCAAGGCGCGCCCGAGGCTCCGCGAGCCTGTAGATGACAAGCGGCTGCGGCAAGACACAGCGGGTCTGCCCGGTGTGGCCCGATCGTACAGCGAAAGACGTCTTGTTCATCGTGCGCGAGATTGGAGTATTTCCACCCGAGCAATGGAACGATGTCCGGATCCGGCGGTACGGGGACCCTACAGGACAAATGACATTGCCCTCGAACAATGCCGCTCTCGCCACACTGGTTGACCCGCCAGGCTAGATGCTTGGCCTTGAGGCGAACAGGTCCATGGTTGACCGGATCGCCGAGAAACTGCGCGGCCCGAACACCGCCAAAATGGACCTTAAACTTGGTGGACCGGCTGTTCAGTGTGCTGCATTGGAGTCTCGCCATGCACTCGGTGCATCGCGTCCGCCAATCCCCGAGCCTTACAGATGCCCCACATCGCAGTTGTTACACAGGTGAACAACGAGGATTTATTCCTGCCTCTGTGGCGCAGATACTATGGCGGGCACTTTGGTTATGACAACCTTATTGTCATCGATGACGGCTCAACCGATCACTCGACTGAAAATCTCGCTCCGACACATGTGGTCAAGCGTCCGCAGCGGCCGTTTGACGAACGCGAGCGGGCAGACGAAATCTCTTTGTTCCTCGATGCACTCCTCAAGCTTTACGATTGGGTCATCTACACTGATGTGGATGAGTTCTTGGTCCTCGATCCTTTGATCAAGATGGATTTCGGTGCGTATTTGGGCAAAGTCGGCGGCAAGCATCTCAATGCCGTCGGCATCAACGTCCTTCATAACGTTCATACGGAAACAGAATATAGTCGAGACGCGCCCGTACTGCACCAACGCCGGTTCGGGGTTATCGACAACATGTATTGCAAGCAGTTGATACACAGCCACAGAGTAAGGTTTACGCCCGGCTTTCATTGGTCGAACCGCGCCCGCAACTTCGCGCCGGGTCTCTACCTTTTGCATCTGGCCCGGTTTGACAAGGAGAACACCAGGCGGCGTTGGATGGTACGAAATGGCATTGTGTGGACAACCCACGCGATGGAGAACGGCCACAGCGTACATTTCCGGGTTCCGGCCGACGCCTATGTGGCCCAGATGTACAGTATTCCTTCTAGTAGATTCGCAGATGCCGCTACCCCTGCCCATTTCATGCCAATGATTCTCAGCTTTCTTGCACGGATCGAGCATGAGGCATCATCCGGAGACACGGAGGCAACGGGAACGTTTCTGCGGCAGCTGCCGATACTGCAGTTTCCTGAGCGCTTTCGAGACATCATCCCCGCCGTCATGACACCGCTGACGGCGGAGGAAGTCGCAGTACAGGCCCCCGCGGACCTTGATCCCGACTTCGATCCGGACAGCCTGTATCGCGCAGTCTGTGCTCGGGTACACAAGCGGGCCTAGTCGCGCTGCCTGCGATCGTGCGTCATCACGAGATCAAGCCCACCAAAGCGAAGGGGCCGGATTGCTCCGGCCCCTTTGAAACTTGTGAAGGCTGAAATCAGCGCTTGGAGAACTGGAAGGAACGACGTGCCTTGGCACGACCGTACTTCTTGCGTTCCACGACGCGGCTGTCACGGGTCAGGAAGCCACCCTTCTTCAGGACCGCGCGCAGTTCCGGCTCGAACTCGGTGAGCGCCTTCGAGATGCCGTGACGAACGGCACCGGCCTGACCGGAGAGACCGCCGCCCGATACGGTGGCGACGACATCATACTGGTCCTTGCGAGCGGCGGCGATGATCGGCTGCTGCAGGATCATCTGGAGCACCGGGCGGGCGAAGAACGCGTTGAAGTCCTTGCCGTTGACGGTGATCTTGCCGTTACCCGGCTTCAGCCAAACGCGCGCGATGGCGTTCTTGCGCTTGCCGGTGGCATAGGCGCGACCCTGTGCGTCGAGCTTCTGCACATAGACGGGGGCCGGGTTAGCGGCCGCGACGGCGACAGAGGCAGAGCCCAGGTCTTCGAGCGAATTGATGGTCTCGGCCATTACTTGGCCCTCACGTTCTTGGAGTTGAAGGACGCGACATCCAGCATCACGGGCTGCTGAGCCTCATGCGGGTGGGTTTCGCCGGCATAGACGCGCAGATTGCCGAGCTGCTTGCGGCCGAGCGGACCCTCGGGGATCATGCGGCGCACTGCGTTCTCGAGAACACGCTCCGGGAAGCGGCCTGTGAGCAGTTCACGCTGCGTGCGATCCTTGATGCCGCCGGGGTAGCCGGTGTGCCAGTAGAAGCGACGCTGGTCGAGCTTCTTTCCGGTCAGCTTCACCTTCTCGGCATTGATGACAACGACGAAGTCGCCATCATCCATGTGCGGGGTGTAGGTCGGCTTGTGCTTGCCGCGCAGGCGGGACGCGATGATGGAGGCGAGACGGCCGACCACCAGGTCCTTGGCGTCGATCAGGATCCACTTCTTCTGGATCTCGTCCGGCTTGGCCGTGTAGGTGCTCATTCTAGTTTTCCTTGAAAGCAGGCAGGAAACTCCCCTGCCCTCGATTTCGTGCGCGGCATATAGCCGTGAGCACCGATTGCGTCAAGCGACAAGATTTCTCGTTCAATATCAGCGGCTTATCGTTTTGGTATAATGATACCACATTCTAAGCGTTTGAAATTGCTGGAAATGTCAGACGCGGCGTGGCGTTGCGTCAGCCAGATAGGCCGCGATTGTGCCCGCGAGCATGAACGCAAGCGCCTGATGACCAAGCGCAAGGCTGATCGGCACCTGCATGACAAGGGTGCCGATACCGAGAACCACCTGCAGCACGACGAGCAGACCAATGCGCGGCATCCAGCCATGGACGCCGCCGAAGCCACCACTCCTCGCCTGCCGCCAGACCAGGAAGGCCACGTAGGCGACGAGGACATAAGCCAGAATACGGTGATTGAATTGCACCGTCTGCGCATTCTCGAACAGGTTCTTCCAGGCGGGCTGGATGACGTCGAGCCCGTTGGGGATGAGTGCGCCATCCATAAGCGGCCAGGTGTTGTATCCCATGCCGGCATCGAGCCCCGCCACGAAGGCGCCAGCCACGATCTGCAGTTCGACCAGCACCAGGAGCAGCCAGACCGGCCAGCCGGGGCTTGTGACGTTGCCAGCGCCACTCGGCAGGGGCGTCAGGCGCCGCGCTACCCAGACAAGCGCGAGAAACAGCAGGCTGGCGGCGAACAGATGCGCCGCAAGCCGATATTGCGACACCGAGGTGAGCTTGGTCAGGCCCGATGACACCATCCACCAGCCGAGGAAGCCCTGGAAGGCCCCAAGGACGAAGAGGCCTGCCAGCGGCGCCGCAAGAGTCCATGAGAAGCGGCGCTGCACGAGGAAGACAACAAATGGAATTGCGAAAGCGAGGCCGAGGACGCGCCCAAGGAACCGGTGCGCCCATTCCCACCAGAAGATGTACTGGAAATCGGAGAGTTGCATCCAGCCGTTCTGCTGGCCCTGCGGGATCTGCTTGTAGGCGTCGAATTCCTTGAGCCAATCGGCTTCGCTTAGCGGTGGGATCACGCCCGCGACCGGCTTCCACTCAGTGATCGACAGGCCGGATTCAGTCAGACGGGTCGCTCCGCCTACAACCACCATGCACAGCACGAGAAAGGCCATCACATAAAGCCAGATACGGACCGGGCGCAGCCGGTCGGCGGACAGTTCGGCAAGTGAGGCAGTTTGGACGATTGCGCTCATGGCGGGCGGGCTCCATAGAGGACGGCGTCTGCTACTCCTTGCAGCAGACGGGATCAATGGCGGCATTGCCGCATCCCCCGCCGGCAAAGAGGTGATGCCCCCGATGACCCAACGCACCCGCAAGCTGCTTGGAACCGTGCTTATCCTGCTCTCCATCGTCGTGTGGGGCTGGCTCGGCACATTTCTGTATATGCAGTTTTTCGCGGGCCTGCCGCCGCTCGGGCTCATAGCGTTCTTCGCGGTCGCCGGCGGGTCGTGGTTCTTCCCTGCGGCCGGCATCATCCGCTGGATGAGCAAGCCCGCCTGATCAGCCAGGCAGCAAATCGAACACCGCAGGTGTCGCAAGCACATCGATATAGCGACGGGCCTGAAACAATCCGTTGAGCGAAATGCGCGGCAGGGCAAACATGCCATGGCGGTGGCGCGCGTGTAGCGCACCAGGCCGCGTTGTAACGGCGCTTGCGAGACCCGATTGGCGGGCGATGCCGTACTCGCGATCCGAAGCGGCGACGCGGCTGCCGATGGGATAGCTCAAATGCGCCGGGGCCGAGCCGAACTGCGCCTTGAGGATGGCCATTGACTGGGCAATCTCCTGCCGCGCCTGTTCAGGCTCGAGCTTGGAGAGTTCGTAGTGATGCACGGTATGGGCGCCGATGGTGCACAGCGGACTCCCGGCAAGCTTGCGCACCTCTGGCCAATCCATGATCAGGCTGCGCGTATGACGGGCCAGATCCAACCGGTATTGCTCGGCAAGGCCGCGGATCAGGTCGACTCGGTCCATCTCGGGCATCGCCCGCATGCGCCTGTAGAGCGTAGCGTAGGCCACCTGCTTTTCGCCGAGAGTCGCCGAAGGCAGGTATTCGGTTTCGCCGTGGTGGGTGATGGCCATGGCGTTCTGGCTCGCGACAATATCCTCGAGTGCCTGCCACCAGACCTCGCCCACCCCGTCGACAAGCGCAGTCGGCACATAGAGCGTAAATGGCGCCTGCAGGCGTGACAGCACGGGCCAGGCGTAGACAAGGTTGTCGCGATAGGCGTCGTCGAAGGTGAGGACGATAAACGGCCGCTCCGGCGCGTCGCTGGCAACGCGGCGCAGGCCCTCGTCGATCGGCACAATCTCGTAGCCCAGTTGCCGCACCCGACCGATCATCTGCTCGAGGAAAGTCGGTGTCACTTGCAGGATCGCGTTGGGCGAAAAATCCGCCGGAGCCTCCGGCAGAACGCGATGCAGTGTGAAGATCAGGCCGCGTGCCCGTGACAGCCGCCGCAGGACCCAGGTGATCCGGCTCAGCGCGAGCGCTTCGAAGGCAGCGCGAAACAGTGTATAGCGGATGTTCTGCATTGTCAGGCGACAGCGGCGAGGCCGCGGTCGGGCACGATGACACCGGCGACCTCGAAGCCCAACCGCCCGATATCTCGTCTTACCCGCGACAGCGTCGCCGCATCGGCAGAGGCATCGGCGACGAGCAGCACCTCGGCAGCAAGACCGGCAAAGATCGGCAGATTGGACGCCATGCCGACCGGCCCGGCATCGATCAGCACCAGCTCGTAGATGTCCGCAAGCGCCTCGGCGAGAATCAAGGGCTTTGGCGAGCGCCAGTCGAGGCGCTTGCCGTTGCCCCAGGGCACCACGGCCATCTGCTCGTTGAACTGGTGCACCACCTCGCCATAGTCGGCCAGATCGAGGCTCAAGTCGGAAATGCCCGGCTCGGACGATTGGGAGACTGACGGCCGCCCAGCTTCGACCGTGGCAACGCTTAGGCCGGCAGCGATGGCAAGATCAACGAAATGCCCGACGACGGCCGCCCGGTCGGCGGTTTCATCGAGACCGACCAGCAGGATTGCAGAGATGCTGCCTGCGTCGACCCGCGCCGCGATACCAGCGAGGTCAGAGGCGAGGAAGGCCCGGCCGCGTTCTGGTTCCGGGGAGGGTTCCGCACGCTTTGCGAGCCGCGGCTCGCGCTTGGCTATGGGCTCGCGCGCCACCACGGCCTCGGTCTCTTCGTCACTTTCCGCGATCTCGGCATCGACCTCCTCTTCGGCAAGACGATCGCCGATGGTTCGGCCAGCCAGTAGCGCTCCGAAAACCACGCCGCCAATCTGCAGCGCGGCCGTGACAAATGCCACCATGCCGACAATGAAGGTCACCTTCGGTGAGGCGGGATCAGCCGAGGGTGCTGCCTCGGAGACGATGCGGACGTCCGGCAGCACGGCATTGTCGGCGCTGCGTGACAGCGCATCGGAATACTTCGTCAGGTAGCTTTCGAGCAGGTCGCGCTGCGCTTTCGCCTCGCGCTCGAGGCCATCGAGTGTCACGCCACCCTTTGTGGCGTCGCCAACATTTGTCCGTGCATTGCCGAGATCGGCAGTCAGCCGCTTCACCAGCGCAGCTTCGACATTGGCCTCGGCCTCCAGCGAATCGGCAACCTTGCGACCTTCGTCCAGAAGCTGAGCGTTCAGGTCGCGGATCTGCGCTTTCAGCGCCTTGATGGTCGGGTGGTTGCCAAGCAGCGTCGTCGATTTCTGCGCAAGATCCGCCTGCAGAGCAGAACGGCTATCGAGCAGCCGCTGATAGGACGGCGACTCGCGCACATCGGCGATGGAATCGAGCGATTGCCCGGAAGCCAGCATCTGGCGGATGGTTATGGCGCGCGCCTCGGCGGTATTCTTGCGCTGCTGGGCATCTGCGATTTGCTGGGTGACGGTGGAGAGTTGCTGGTCCGCCAGCGGCGTGGCGTTGCTGCCCGTGAAGAGGTTGTTCTTCACCTTGAAGCTGGCAACGGCGGTGTCGGCCTGCTGTACCCTGAGACGCAGCCTGTCGATCTCCTGCTGCAGCCACACTGTGGCTTCGGCCGCATCGCTGGCCGATTGCTGGGCGCGCCGCTTGACATGCGCTGCGGCGATGGCATTCGCAAGGCTCGCTGCGCGCACGGGGTCTGTGGAGCGCACAAAAATAGAGATCACAGCCGAGTCGCGTTCGCGGATCACCGTCATCCGGTCGGCGAGGTTGGCGAGCACGGTTTCCTCGACGCTGCGCGGTGCGGGCGGGCGACCGAGCGCGGTCAGCAGAATGCCGACCGGAGACGGCGTCGGCGTCGCAAATTCGGCTACAGTTTCAAGACCCTCGGCCTTTTCTACTTCGAGCAGCAGATCGCGCGACTTGATCAGCTCGATCTGGCTCGACATCAAGGCATCCATGCCGACGGCGGTGCCCGATTGCGCGGCACTGCCGGTGTAGCTGTTGTCGCGCTGCTCGACGAGCAGGCTAGCCGACGACTCATAGGTCTTGGGAACAAACAGCAGCACCCCGCCGACCAACGCGGTGACAACCAGCGTCACGAGGACAATGCGCACCCAGCGCAAACGAATGGCAAAGAGAAGCCCGGCCATGTCCAGCCGGTCGGTTTCGCCATAGGCAACCGCCCCCGACCCGAGTGCCTGAGAAGAATCGGCGCTCTGCATTCGTTATACCCCACGCTTACTCGCCCCAAGGTGGGCGGAACGTGGTCAAGATTCGGTTAAGCCGCGTTGCATATCGCCAACACATCGGACCGCCTTAAGCACAAAATTAACCATGAAGCCCGACATTCGACATAGGTCATTATGTGGTTCTTCCATGCGTTTGTTCCGGCTTCTGCTGCTGCTTCTCTTCATTCCGCTCAGCGCCTGCGCCATCAATGCGCGGGGCGACCTGATGACGAGTTCGATCACCCTGCCCTATACGCTGGACAGCGGCGACATCGTTCGGGTGACGGTCTATGGCGAGACGGAACTCAGCAGGTCCTATCGCGTCGATGATGCCGGGAAAATCTCCATGCCGCTGATCGGCGCCGTGGCTGTGCGCGGCAAGACCACGCAGGCGGCGGCGGGAGCGGTTTCTGCAGCGCTGGCGGCCGGTTTTATCCGTGACCCCAGCGTCGCCGTCGAGATCGACACGTACCGGCCCTTCTTTATCCAGGGTGAAGTCAAGACGGCCGGACAGTTCCCCTATTCCTACGGCATGACGGTGCGGGCCGCGATCAGCGTCGCAGGGGGCTATACCGACAGCGCCAGTCGCGGTCTGGTCACGGTCTATCGCAGGCAGGGCGACGAGATGATGAAGGGCATGCTGGCGCCCGATGCTGTAATCCTTCCCGGCGATGCAATCGTGGTAGGCAAGGGCGTATTGTGACAGCACCCCCACTCCGCATCCTGCAGATCTTGCGAGCACCGGTCGGCGGGCTCTTTCGACACGTCTCCGACCTGACGCAGGCGTTGGCGCAGCGGGGCCACGAGATCGGCATCATCGCCGACAGCCTGCATACAGACGCCCTGACCGAACAGCGCCTCGCTGCCTTATCGGCCTCCTGCAAGCTGGGCATCCACTCGCTGCCTATCCCCCGAATGCTGGGTCCGCAGGATCTGACGACGCCCTTCAAGGTGCGGGCGCTGGCCAAGCAGCTCGATATCGATGTGCTGCATGGGCATGGTGCCAAGGGCGGGCTCAATGCTCGGCTTGGCCGAATCGGTCACCGCGACCGCGTAGCCCTCTACACGCCACATGGCGGAGTACTGAACTTCCAGCCCGGCAGCGCCGCCGGACGCGCGTTCCGGATGATCGAGCGCGCGATAATGGGTGCGACGGATGCCTTCGTTTTCGAGAGTGCGTTCGCCCGCTCAGCCTATATCGAACAGATCGGCACGCCGGGCGCGCCGTATCCAGTGATCTACAACGGCCTGACCACAGGAGAATTCGCGCCGATCATCCCGCTGCCGGACGCGGCTGACTTCGTGTTCATCGGCGAGTTCCGCACGGCCAAGGGCATTCCGTTCATGCTTGACGCTCTCGCGACCTGTCGCAGGCCGGACGGGACGCCGGCAACCCTTGCAATGGCAGGAGGCGGCCCGGACCTCGGAGCCGTAGCGGCGCGGATTGCCCAGCCCGACCTTGTGGGACGCGTGCGCCTGCTGGGTGTCCGGCCTGCCCGTGACGCGCTGCAGAATGGTCGCGTCGTGGTTATCCCGTCGCTCGCCGAGTCGCTTCCCTATGTGATCCTTGAGGCAGCGGCCGCGGCCTTGCCGGTGATCTCGACGCAAGTGGGCGGCATCGCGGAGATCTATGGCCCAACAGCAGGCAGCCTGGTGCCGGCTGCCGATGCTCCGGCATTGGCCGCTGCGATGCAGCATGCCCTCGACGATCCGGCTGCAGCCCGTGCCGAGGCGATGGAGCGCCTCAGGTTCATCCGTGCCGGGTTTTCGGTGGCGCACATGGCCGGACAGATCGAAGCGCTGTATCGGACCGCCCTGGCGAACCGAAAGAAGCAGGGCTCGAACTAAACCTGATCTTCATGGCTCGCCGCTACACCTGTCCCGGTATTACTGCGACCGGTGATGAAGATGTATCGTTTCGACCCACAACAGGCTGTACTCAACCACGTCAATAAGTCTGCGGAAACCAGGGCGCCGTCCGATCTGCAGAGCATGATGCGCGAGGTTGCCGAGCGCCCGGCCCGCACCATCGTCCCGCCGGCGATCGTCAGTGGTGTGGCGCAGGTGGTCGAGGCGGGGCTGCTCATGCTTGCGGGCTTCGGGTTCAGTCTCTTGCATGACGGCGATCGACTGCTCAATGTGATGGTGATCCTTGCGGTCGCGATCGGCGCGGAGACGCTGATAGGCAAGGCGGGGCAGCACACTATCGCCGCCTATCGCACGCTCCTTCAGCAGATCGCTGTCACCGGTCTTGTCTGGAGCGGCGTGATCGCGCTCCTGACCGTGATGAACCTCCTGTTCGACCGCGACGAATCGATGGCGCGGGACTTCATCATCGGCTGGTGGGCGCTCGGCATCGCGGCCATCATCGTGTATCGCGTTGCACTGAGGGCCCTTGTCCGGCACTGGACGGCGGAGGGCAAGCTCAAGCGCCGCACGGTTATCGTCGGCGGCGGCCAACCGGCCGAGCAGCTCATCGACCTTATTCGCACTGGCGGCACCGAGGATATCGATCTGCTCGGTCTCTTCGACGACCGCAACGACATCCGCTCGCCAGAATCGGTCGCGAGCGTGGGCAAGCTGGGCAACGTGTCCGACCTCATAGAGTTCGCACGCATGACACGCATCGACCTCGTTATCGTCTCGATGCCGCTCTCGGCGGAAACGCGGCTGCTCGACATGCTGAAGCAGCTCTGGGTGCTGCCGGTCGATATCCGCTTGTCGGCTCACATGAGCCAGCTGAAATTCACCCACAAGGCCTATTCCTATATCGGCAACGTCCCGGTGTTCGACATGGCCGACCGGCCTATCTCGGACTGGAACCTCGTGTTCAAGTGGGTCTTCGACAAGGTCGTGGCGCTCACCGCGCTGATCCTGCTCTCGCCGGTGATGATCGGAACAGCGATCGCCATCAAGCTCGACAGCCCGGGTCCGGTGCTGTTCCGCCAGAAGCGGCACGGTTTCAACAACCAGCTGATCGACATGTACAAGTTCCGCTCGATGCGGACCGATCAACTTGACCATGGCGCGGCTAAGCTCGTCACCAAGGGCGACGCGCGCGTCACACGGGTCGGTCGCTTTATCCGCAAGACCTCTATTGACGAATTGCCGCAGCTCTTCAACGTGTTGAAGGGCGAGCTTTCCATCGTCGGCCCGCGCCCACATGCGCTGCAGGCCAAGGCGAACAACCAGCTCTACTATGAAGCGGTCGAGGGTTATTTTGCCCGTCACCGGGTGAAGCCAGGCATGACCGGTTGGGCGCAGATCAATGGCTGGCGCGGCGAGACTGACACCGTCGACAAGCTGATGCAGCGCGTCAGCCACGACCTGTACTACATTGAAAACTGGTCTTTGTGGCTGGACCTCAAGATCGTGCTCATGACCCCGATCTCGCTGATCAAGAACCGGAACAACGCCTTCTAGGCCGGGGCGGTCCATGACGCTCGCCCTGCCCCAGGCCGTCACGCCAGCCCGGCCCCGCGCTCGGGGATTGACACTGGTCGACCGGCTGGTGCCGTTCTGGATCGCCTGTGGCGCGGTGGTGATCACCGAACCCTCACCCTATGAGGTAGCATTTCTGCTGGTCCTTGCTGCCTCGCTGCTGGGCGGCTTCAACCTCCATCGGGGCTCGCTGGGTCTGCTCGGACTCATCGGGCTGTTCATTCCATTCGCCTATGTTGCGGCCTTCCAGGTACGCTTCAACGGCGTGACCGACGCGCTGATTTATCAGTCGGTGACGATCTTCCTGTTCGTCACCGCCTATTGGGTCGCGAACTATGTCGCAGATGCACCGCAAGAGCGGATGAAGCGCATCATGGCGGCCTACATCGGCGCGGCGGCGTTCTCGGCGGTCCTCGGCATTATCGGCTACCTGGGCGTCGCGCATGATCTGCTGACGCGATACGACCGTGCCAAGGCGCTGTTCAACGATCCAAACGTGTTCGGCCCCTTCCTCATTCTCCCTGCGACCTGGGCCATGACCCACCTTCTGATGGGCACACGGCGGGATTTCTGGCTTTGGGGGCTCATCTACGGGCTGCTGTTCGCCGGGGTGCTGGTGAGTTTCTCCCGCGCCGCGTGGGGACATGTCGTCTTGTCGAGTGGCATGACATTTGTGCTTCTCTTCGCGCTCGAGGCTGGCAAGGCGCAGCGGCAGCGCATGCTCACGGTCGCGGCGGCCGGCGTGTTGTGTATCGTGATCGGCCTCAGCGTCGCCTTGTCGATACCCAGCGTGCGCAGTTTCATCGAACTGCGGACCCAGGAGCAGACTTACGATACGGGCGAATCGGGCCGCTTCGGTCGGCAGGGTTACGCCTTCGATCTGGCGCTGACGCATCCGCTCGGCCTCGGCCCTCTGGAATTCCGCAACCTCCGGGTCAAGGAGGAGCCGCACAACACCTATGTCAACGTCCTGCACGCCTATGGCTGGGGCGGGGGGGCGATGTTCATCGGCTTCATACTGTTGACCATCTGGCGAGGGTTGGCCGCCCTGCGGCAAGCGGGGCCGAGCCGCATTCTGCTGATTCCGGCAATCTCGGTCTTCGTTCCGCTTGCCCTTGAGGCAGCGATCATCGACGTTGACCACTGGAGGCACTTCTTCCTCGTGGGCGGCCTCGTCTGGGGCCTTACCGCGAAACTGCCGGTGCGAGCGCCTCAGCGGGCGAGGTAACGACGCGCCATCTCGGCGGTGTCCGTCGCAAAGCGATCGGCATGGGCCTTGGCGAGAGCCGTTTCCTCGTGCGAACCGATCCAGGCCAGCAACGCCATCCGGCGGAAAAGGATCATCGTGTCGATCATGCGGATATCGTCAGCCTTGAGCGGCCGAACCTGCATGTAGGCCTGCAGCCAGGCACGGATAAGCGCGGGTACCTGCGGGCTCGTCTCGAAGAAGGAGAGGCTGGCCGCGAGGTCGTACATGAACCAGCCGAAGCCGCAGTCATCGAAGTCGAGCAGCGTCACCCTGTCGCCATCGACCAGCAGGTTGGCGAGTCGCATGTCGGCGTGAATCAGCCCGAAACGATCGATATCGGTTCCATAGGCAGCAAGTTCCTGCCGGAGCCTCTGATCGAGGGCCAGCAGCGTGGTGCGGATTTCGCCCTCGACGCCCGGCGCCTTGCGCCAATCGCCCCAGAGTCCGGCCGGCTCCAGCAGGCCGATGCCATCCCAGATCGGGCGGACAAAGCGCTCAGGCTGCTCCCACCGGCCGACATGCAGGTGCAGTTCGGCGGCATACCGGCCAAGGGTCGAGAACAGCGCCACGAGGTCATCTTCGGGCTTCGGCTCCTGTCCAGCCTCGAAGGCGAACACGGCGGCGTAGCGATCCGACGCGACTTCCTGAATCGATGTCCCGTCAATCGCCCGCACCAGGCGCGGTACCGGCACCGGCCCCGGTTCCAGCGCCTCCAGCCAGGCAAGCTCGGATGCGATCGATGTACGCGAGTGGTAGTGCGGGCGGTGCAGCCGCAGCACATGCCGCGCGTCACCGGGGCCTGCCACAAGGAAGGTCAGATTTTCGGAATGGTTGATGAATCGAGGGGTGCCGCCCTCGGTTTCCCGCCAGAGGGGCAGCGACCGGGTGACCAAAGCGAGCACATCGGGCTCGTTTTCGGGCCGCGCTGAACTCATGGACTGCCCCGGTTGAGGAAAATGGTCGGAGTGGCCGGATTTGAACCGACGACCCTTTGTCCCCCAGACAAATGCGCTACCAGGCTGCGCTACACCCCGACTGGCGCAAACCACTAGTGAACCTTGGCTTTTGTGGCAAGAGGCAATTTTGTGACGACTGGAACGGAAGCCGCGTTCGCCGACGCGACCGGATTGACGGCAAACAGAGCTCTTTCAAGAAATCCCTCCGATATCAGGGCACGGGTCGCCTCCACCCATGATTCCGCACCAACGGAAGCCCGCCGGACAGACTAGCCGCGGTTGATCAGGCAGCGACAATGTCAGCGACCGCCATGCCGACGGCACGGATCGCGTCGTCGGGCCGCAGCGCCAGCAACAGCCCACGCTGGCCACCATTGATCAGCACCTCGTCAAAGAGCAGCGCAGTCTCGTCGATGGCAGTGGGGACGCGCTTCTTCTGGCCAAATGGACTGATGCCGCCTACCTTCATGCCGGTTAGCCGTTCGGCATCGACCGGCCTCATCATCTGGGCCGATTTGCCCCCCAGCGCGGCTGCGAGCTTCTTCATGCTCACTTCGGCATCTGACGGCGCCACGACACAGGCCGGCTTGCCGTCGAGTTCGACCATCAGGGTCTTGAACACCTGCTCAGGATCGCGCCCAAGTGCCGCGGCTGCCTGCAGCCCGATCCGCGGAGCACCTGGATCGTACTCATAGGGGCAAAGTGTGAAGGCGATGCCAGCCTCGCTCAGTGCGACAGTCCCGGGTGTGATCTTGGACATGGCCTCAGGGCTCTGGCACAATAGTAGCCGCAGATATCAATATGCAGCACAAGATTTAAGTAGTTTTGCGGATCGCGGCGTAAGGTTGACGTAGATCAACATATGCAATCCTCATCTCTCTAAACTGACTTTGTTCAGGGCGATCGCGTCCACGAGCCCGGAGCAAGTGACGGGGGAGCATTGCACCGCCTGTTGGTTGGTCTGCATTCCCAAATGCTTCCCCGTCCGCCCGTTTTCCGGACGCTTGTTCAACCCGAGATCCTCTCAGTTCTCGCGGGCACGGTCGAGCAGGCGCTTGGCGTCGAGCAGATCGCGCAGCACGTCGTTCAATCGTTCGCGGTCCCGATGCGTCAAGCCGGCGCCGGCCTGCTTCGGCTTCAGACCGAATAGCCCGCGAGAAGGGGCAGGCAGCTCAGCCGCCGTCTCGCTTTTCTCGTCGGCATCGGGCTCGAAGGCAACTTCGGGCTCGCCGAGATCATCCGGCCCCATATCGGGCTCAGGCAATGGCAGCGACTCGACTGGGCGCCCCTCGCCGATACCGATCACGTAGCGGGCGCCATGATCCTTGAGGATCTTCTGTACGCCCTTGATCGTGAAGCCCCGGTCGTAGAGCAGATAGCGGATGCCCTTGAGCAGCAAGACGTCTTCTGGCCGGTAGTAGCGCCGCCCGCCGCCGCGCTTCAACGGACGAATCGTAGCGAACCGCGTTTCCCAGAAGCGCAGCACATGTTGCGGCAGATCGAGTTCGTCGGCCGCCTCAGAAATCGTCCGAAAGGCTTCTGGAGACTTGTCCAAAAGGACTCACCGTTTCCGGAAAAGGGTTATTTTCCAGACCGGACCATAGATTTGTTGATCTTGGATTTCAACACGTTGCTCGGCTTGAAGACGAGCACCTGTCGCGGCAGGATCGGCACTTCCTCTCCGGTCTTGGGGTTGCGCCCGATGCGCTCGTTCTTTGAGCGCACCTGGAACGATCCGAAAGACGAGAGCTTGACGTGCTCGCCCTTGATCAGCGCTTCCCCGATGAGATCGAGAACCCGCTCCACCAGCTCCGCAGATTCCGTACGGGAGAGCCCAACCGTCTCGTAAACTGCTTCAGCCAGGTCGGCACGTGTAACCGTCTTTTGCGGCATGGTTGTCGCCCCTCTATCCGCCTCTCAGGACCGTCCGGCAAGCGCCCCACCTGCCTTGGCCAAAAAGACTAACGCGGCATTCGCGCGCTGGCAATCTCGCTTTGCTATCAAAGACTAGAGACTGTTCGGAAGATTTGCTGCCAGTTGCGCGAGAAGACCGGCCGTTGAGCCGGATACGGCAGTGCCGCCGCATCGGCTGACATGCGGGCGGCGGGCGTTACCAGCGAATGAGCGACGCGCCCCAGGTGAAGCCACCCCCCATCGCCTCGATCATCACCAGGTCGCCGCGCTTGATGCGCCCATCGGCGACGGCCGCGGCAAGCGCCAGCGGCACCGATGCGGCCGACGTGTTGGCGTGGCGATCGACCGTGACCACCACTTTCTCGGGCGGCAGGCCGAGCTTCTGGCCGGCGCCATCGATGATGCGCCTGTTGGCCTGGTGCGGGACGAACCAGTCCAGATCGGCAATGGTGTGGCCGGTGTCGTCCAGCACCTTGTAGACCACATCGGTAATCATGCCGACGGCATGCTTGAAGACCTCACGGCCTTCCATGCGGATATGGCCCATCGACTTGGTCGAACTCGGACCGCCATCGGTGTAGAGCTTGTTCCAGTGCTGGCCATCGGACCGGAGCGCTGTAGCAAGTACGCCGCGCTCCTCACCAGGCTTGCCAAGTTCCACCACCACGGCACCGGCGCCGTCGCCAAACAGCACGCAGGTGGTGCGGTCGGTCCAGTCGAGCAGGCGGCTTGCGGTTTCGGCACCGATGACCAGGGCACGACGCGCGAGGCCGTTCTTCAGCATGGAATCAGCGGTGCCGATCGCATAGACGAAGCCCGAGCAGACGGCCTGAATATCGAAGGCCAGCCCGTGATGCATGCCGAGCTTTTGCTGCACGATTGCCGCGGTTGCCGGAAACGTCATGTCGGGCGTGGTCGTCGCGACGATGATCAGGTCGATCTCGGCGATGTCTATACCGGCATTCTCCAGCGCCTTCCGGCCTGCCGCCGCCGCGAGATCGGAGGTGTTCTCGCCTTCGGCAGCGATGTGCCGCTGCTTGATGCCAGTGCGTTGCTGGATCCACTCGTCGGACGTATCGACGATCTTGCTCAGATCGTCATTGGTCATCACCTGGGCCGGCAGATACCCACCAACGCTGCGGATGAAAGTCTTCTTTTCGCTCACGCGGGTCTCGCTTCTGGTTCGGCGGCAGCGGTGACGGTGACGGTGACTGGAACGGCCGCAGCATTCCCGAGCGTCGGGAAACGCCGCATGCCCTCGGCAATCTTGTCCATGACGCGGTTGCGGGCCATCTCGTAGCCAAGGCCAAGGGCCCCCTTGAAGCCCACCTCGTCGGTACCGCCATGCGACTTGATCACCACGCCGTTCAGGCCGAGGAACACACCGCCATTGATGTTGCGAGGGTCGAGCTTGCGCTTGAGCGCCTGCAGGGCCTGGCTGGCGATCGCGGCGCCGACCATCGAGACGATATCGGCCTTCAGCGCCTCGCGGATATAGGTGCCGACCTGCCGGGCAGTGCCCTCGGCGGTCTTCAATGCAATATTGCCGGCGAAACCCTCGGTGACAACGACGTCGACCGTGCCCTTGCCGATATCATCGCCCTCGACGAAGCCGTGATAGGCAAAGCCCGAGCCGGATGCCTGCTGCAGGATGCGCGCGGCCTCCTTGACCTCGTCGCGGCCCTTCACTTCCTCGGTGCCGACATTGAGCAGGCCCACTGTCGGCAGTTCCTGATCGAAAAGGGCACGGGCAAGCGCCGCGCCGAGGATCGAGAAATCGGTCAACTGCTTGGCGTCGCCCCCCACCGTCGCGCCCACATCGAGTACGACGATGTCGGTGCGCAAAGTCGGCCAGATCGCTGCTATGGCAGGGCGGGAAATGCCCTCGATCGGGCGGAGGCAGAACGTCGCCATGGCCATGAGCGCGCCGGTATTGCCCCCGGAAATGGCGAAGTCGGCCTCGCCATCCTTCACCGATTGCAGCGCCGCCCACATGGATGAATTGCCGCGGCCCTTTCTGAGAGCGTTCGACGGCTTGTCATCCATGGCAATGACGTTGTCACAGTGAACGACACGCGAAATCGGCACCAGCTCTGGGAACTCGGCGATGAGCGGCTCGACCTCGGGGGCGCGTCCGTGGAAAATGAAGGTCACATTTCGGCGCTCGCGCAAAAACAGCCGCGCGCCTTCCACCGCCACGCGCGGCCCCTTGTCGCCCCCCATGGCATCCACTGATATTCGGATCGACTCGCTCATGTCCCGCCGCTTCAAGCGTTAGCCCCAGCCGGGGTCGGCGCCAACATACCCATTCGCCAAGGGCAAACAAGTAGAGTGCGCCGGTACTCCCCGGCCGCGCCTGGGGCCCGAACTGCTATTTCTTGTCGCCCTTCAACACCTTGAGTGCGGCAAAAGGACGGTCATCCGGGTCTTCGGGATTGAGTTCGGCCGGAATCTCTTCGCCGTTGAGGCGGGGATATGGGTCGATGGCGAGTGATAGCGTCTCGATGATGAGGTCGCTCAGATCCGCCTCGTTGCCATCGAAATGGTCCGGGATATCCTCGCCGTCCGGGTCTACAAACACGTCGGTATCCGCGTCGTCGGCAAAATCCTTTTCGGCGCCAGGCAGGAAGATACGATCCACCGGCTCGACGATCTTCTGCCGCACCGGCTCGAGCGAGACGACGCTCGGTTGCGCTATTTCCGCGTCAAGCTGGCCACTGACGCGCATGCCGCCGCGAAAGCGTACGGCGTGCAGCGCTACGGTCAGTCGCTCGACTGAAGTGATTTCGAGGAATTCGGCGATGGCGGCGCGGGTGTCGGCATCGACCGTCAGCGCCAGATCGCGGCCATTGGTCGGCATGGAATCGAGCCTTATGCCTGCGTCGTGGATATGGATACGGCTGCTCATTCTGCCTCCTCCCCGTTCAGCACAGGGGCCCAGTGGATATCGGCTGCCATCAGCGACTCAATCTTCTGAGTGGCGAGATATTGCGATTGCCGTGCGAGGTAGCGCGCCAGCTGCGAGGTGTCCTCCGCGGGCTTCTCGGCAAACAGATTGCGTGCGATCACTGCGTCGAGCTCGCGTTCGTCACCGGCATCGAGCGCGTCGTTGACCTTGCCCAACAGGCCGTAAAACACATTGCCCATGCCCTGAATCTTCTTGGGCACGCCCAGATCGGAGACCCCCATCTCACGCAGCGACCGATCCATGTCCTTGAAAAACAGATCGAAAAGCGCCTGCGCGAACTCCTGCGGCGCTTTACCGCTGCGCCTGAGGCGCCGGAACAGCAAGCCCATATGCAAGGTGATCATGTCGAAGCGGCCGGTCACCGTATCCGGCACGCCCCACTCGGCATAGAACACCGGCTGCCGGGATTGCGCCACAATAGCCCGGTAGACCGCGTGAACTGCGTCACTCGCCGGATTTTTTCTGAACAAGTTCAATATCATCGCCGATGCTCCGGCAGGGAATACGGGGAAAAGGCCGATTTGGACCGGTTGGGGCTTGGGGCCAAGCCAGCTTGCCAGAGCATGGAATTGGCAGCTAAACAGTCCGGCGGCCGACGGGTCGGGTTCTATTCGCAAGCCATCGGGAAAGTCAAATTGAGGCACTCACACAAACTCCGCTACGCCTTCCCGGTCGCCGCAGCCGTTGTGCTCGCGGTCACGCTCTCGGCGTGCACCAGCGGCCTTTCGGTCGTCCAGAGCCGCTCGCGCGGCTATGACCTGAGCGAAGACGCCGTACGGCAGATCCGCGTCGGGCAGAGCGCCGCGCTCGTTACCGCAGTGCTTGGTTCGCCGCAGGTGACCAACGCCTTCGTCTCGGAAAGCGCTTGGTACTATATCGGCGAAAAGATCCAGCAGACCGCCTTCGGCATGGAACTCAACAAGGAGCGCACCGTGCTGGTGGTGTATTTCGACAAGAACAACCGCGTGAAGGACACCGAGCGCCTGAGCGTGAAGGATGGCAAGGCCATCACCATAGAAAGCCGCCGCACGCCGTCCTATGGCGAAGACCGCTCGTTCATCGATGCGCTGATCTCGTCGATTTGACCGGGGCCAAGCCGCGGTACCAGCCCTCCCCGCCGGGGACGGCATCAGTCCCCTGCCCCTACTTCTGCTTGGGAGTCTGTTCGTTCTCGCGGCCGGCATTGCGTGCGACATTGTCGAGGACGCCGTTGACCATGCGGGTCACGTCCTCGTCGAAGAAGGCCTTCGCCACATCGATATACTCGGTGATCACGACACGCGCTGGAATATCCTTGCGCCGCACCAGCTCGAAGGTCGCGGCGCGCAGGATGGCTCGCAGGGTGGCGTCGATGCGTGACATCGGCCAGTCATCCTTCAGCGACGCATCGATCGCCGGGTCGATGTCCAACTGGGCGCGGATCACCCCCGAAACGATCTGCTTGAAGAAGTCCGCATCGGCGGGGAGGTACTCCTCGCCCTCCACTTCGCGCGTCTTGTGGATCGCGGCGAACTGGCTGAGCGTGTCCTCGAGCGATTGGCGGCCGACATCCATCTGGTACAGCGCCTGCACAGCCGCGAGCCGCGCCGCACCACGCTGGTTGGCTGGGCGGATCGGGGTCGTGTCGCGGGCGATAGGGTTAGCCATGTCGTCTCTCAAATCAGGTCATGCACCCGGATCAGTACACGCATTAGCAGCAAGAATGGACTGAGTCGGGTTGTGTCGGGTTGCGCTTGCGAAGCAGAACGCGTTGGCAGGCGTTCGGTGAGCGCCATGAGTGGTGCGCCCACTTAGCGAAGCGGCGCGCCATACGCAACGGCAGAGAGGCGAAAGCGCTGCGGGGAGGCTCAGTCTTCTGCGTCGTGCTTGCTCAGCGGCATGCCCTGGGCCAGCTCGGTGAGGAAGCTGCGAAAGTCATCGGCGGCCGAGAAATTCCGATATACCGAGGCGAAGCGCACGAAGGCGACGTCGTCGAGTTCCTTGAGCCCCTCCATCACGAAGGCACCGATCTGCTCGGAGCTGATCTCGTTCTCACCGAGGCTTTCGAGCTGCCGCACGACGCCCGACAACATGCGCTCGACACGTTCCGGTGCCACGTCGCGCTTCCTCAGCGCGGTATTCACCGAGCGCGCGAGCTTGTCTCGATCGAACGGCACCTTGCGCCCAGATTTCTTGACTACACTCAGTTCGCGTAGCTGCACGCGCTCGAATGTGGTGAAGCGGCCGCCACAGCTGGGGCAGATGCGGCGGCGGCGGATCGAGTTGGAGTCCTCGGTCGGGCGACTGTCCTTCACCTGCGTGTCGTCATTGCCGCAATAGGGGCAGCGCATCGGGGCCTCCGGGCCGGCTAAAGCATATCTGGAGTTTGGCAGGCTCTTTGCCAGTGGCGCCGGGCCCGAGACTGGCGAGGGCCGGCGACCGGCCCCCGCCCCACGTCGTCAGTTCGCGTAGATCGGGAAGCGCGCCGTGAGCGCCTGCACCTTTTCGCGTACGGCTGCCTCGACGAGGCCGTTACCCTCTTCCGAGTTAGCCTTGAGACCGTCGAGTACTTCGACGATCAAGTTGCCGATCTCCTGGAACTCCGCGATGCCGAAGCCGCGCGTCGTGCCTGCGGGTGTACCGAGCCGCACACCCGAGGTGACGAACGGCTTCTCGGGGTCGAACGGAATGCCGTTCTTGTTGCAGGTGATAAAGGCGCGCCCCAGCGCCTGCTCGGCCTTCTTGCCCGTGGCATTCTTGGGCCGCAGGTCGACCAGCATCAAATGGTTGTCGGTGCCACCCGAAACGACGTTGAGACCGTGAGACTTCAGCGTTTCGGCGAGAGCCTTGGCGTTGCTGACCACCTGGTGCGCATAGGCCTTGAACTCGGGCTGCAGCGCTTCCTTGAAGGCCACGGCCTTGGCTGCGATGACATGCATCAGCGGCCCGCCCTGGAGACCCGGGAACACCGCGGAGTTGATCTTCTTGGCGATCTCCTCTTCGTTGGAGAGGATCATGCCGCCACGTGGGCCGCGCAGGCTCTTGTGGGTCGTCGTGGTCACCACATGCGCGTGCGGAATCGGCGAGGGGTGCGCGCCGCCAGCCACGAGGCCGGCGATATGGGCCATGTCGACCATGAGATAGGCGCCCACTTCGTCGGCGATCTCGCGGAAGCGCGCCCAATCCCAGACGCGGGAATAGGCAGTGCCTCCGGCGACGATCAGCTTAGGCTTGTGTTCGCGGGCCTTCCTCGCCACATCTTCCATATCGAGCAGGTTGTCGTCCTGCCGCACGCCATAGGAAATGACGTTGAACCACTTGCCGCTCATGTTGACCGGCGAGCCATGAGTCAGGTGGCCGCCCGAGTTGAGATCCAGCCCCATGAAGGTGTCGCCCGGCTGCAGCAGCGCAAGGAACACGGCCTGATTCATCTGGCTGCCGGAATTGGGCTGCACATTGGCGAAATTGGCACCGAAAAGCTGCTTGGCGCGCTCGATGGCCAGCGTCTCGGCGATATCGACATACTGGCAGCCGCCATAGTAGCGCTTGCCCGGATAGCCTTCGGCATATTTGTTGGTCATGATCGAGCCCTGCGCCTCGAGCACGGCGCGCGACACGATGTTTTCCGACGCGATCAGTTCGATCTCATGCTGCTGGCGGCCATGCTCCAGGCGTATCGCCTCGGCGATCTCCGGATCGGTCTCGATCAGCGTGTTGGTGAAGAAACGGGGAAAAAGCGGAAGGTTCGCGGCGGCGCTCATCGGCGGCTCCCGGAAGTGTAATGATGACAGTCGGACAGGTTGGCGAGCGTGTAGCACGCAGCTTTGTCGATTTCCAAGCTGGTGACGGCCAGCGACAGCAATGTGATGGATAAGGGCATGCGGGCTCCCTGAGTAAAACAAACGGGTGCCCAGGCGAGCGGCAGCTGGTGTTCGCGTTCCCCGATGGTGTCCCATCTGATCTCGCCAGTCGCGCGAACAGGGATTTGTATCGCAGAAAATTGTCGGAAGCGGAAGGCCCTCGCCCACCCCTGCGGCAACCATACGCGGCCGGCCGCGTTGTTCCGGGCACACAGCCTGCGTCGACAGAGCGCAGCGAAACAATACAGGAGCCCATCATGCATAAGCTCGTCTCGGCTATCGTCACCAGCTGCCTCGCTGGGGTGGTGGCGCTGCCCGCCCCGGCACAGGCTGCGTCCGTCACGCTCAGCTTCGGCCAGCAGGACCGCTATATCGGCGACTATTGCGACATCCACCCACGGGCCCGCGGGTGCCGTGACTGGCGGCAGAACCGGCATCACTGGTCGCGCAGCGACTACCGCAACTGGTACCTGTGGAACCGCTCGGACGTCGGCAATGTCGGCTTTGGCCTGTTCGGTCTCGCGCTTGGCCTCGGCATCGCCAACTCGATAAGCAATTCCAACGAGAGCTACGGCTCAGGCGGCAGCTGGTCGAACCACGTCGATCGCTGCGAGGCTCGCTTCAAGTCTTACGATGCGCGGTCGGACAGCTATCTTGGCTATGACGGGGACCGTCACCGCTGCAATCTCTGACCGGTCACAACCGGATAGCTTGAGGGGCGCGCCGCGAGGCGCGCCCTTTCTGTTTGTCAAAAGCCGTTACGCTTTTAACGCGCCCGGTCCCGGTATAGTGCAGGTCATGATTCGCATGACGACTGGTGCCCATGGCTGACAAGTCCGACACAACGCCGCCCGACGATGCCCGCGAGGTTGTAGACCTGCGCGAGGCGCTCGAGGAGCGTTATCTCTCTTATGCGCTCTCGACCATTACGCAGCGCGCCCTGCCCGATGCCCGCGACGGGTTGAAGCCGGTGCACCGCCGTATCCTTCACGGCATGCGGCTGCTGCGGCTCGACCCCGATGGCGCCTACAAGAAATCCGCCAAGATCGTCGGCGATGTGATGGGCTCGTTCCATCCGCATGGCGACCAGTCGATCTATGACGCGCTGGTGCGCCTCGCGCAGGATTTCTCGATGCGCTACCCCTTGGCCGACGGCCAGGGCAATTTCGGCAATATCGACGGCGATGGCGCGGCAGCCATGCGCTACACCGAAACCCGCATGACCGATGTGGCGTTGCGGCTGCTCGAGGGCATCACCGAGGACGCGGTCGATTTCAAGCCAAACTATGACGGCTCGACCGAAGAGCCGATCGTTTTGCCGGCAAACTTCCCGAACCTGCTCGCCAATGGCTCGCAGGGCATCGCCGTGGGCATGGCGACCTCGGTGCCACCGCACAATGTCGCCGAACTCTGCGACGCGGCGCTGCACCTGATCATGCATCCAGAAGCGACGTCGACCGCGCTGACACAATTCGTCCCGGGCCCGGATTTCCCGACCGGCGGGCTGATCGTCGACGACCATGCCAGCATTGCAAACGCCTATGAGACGGGCCGCGGCTCGTTCCGTGTCCGGGCGCGCTGGGTGCGCGAGGACAAGGGCCGCGGCGTCTACCAGATCGTCGTCACCGAGATCCCGTATGGTGTGCAGAAGTCGCGCCTCGTCGAGAAGATCGCCGAGCTGCTGCTGGCCAAGAAGCTGCCGCTGCTGAAAGACATCCGCGACGAGAGCGCCGACGATATCCGCCTCGTCATAGAACCGCGCGCCGGCACGGTCGATCCGGCGATATTGATGGAACAACTGTTCAAGCTCAGCGAGCTTGAGCAGCGCATTCCGCTCAACATGAACCTGCTCGACAAGGGCGTCGTGCCCAAGGTGATGAGCCTCAAGGAGGCGCTGGTTGCCTGGCTCGAGCACCGCAAGGATGTGCTGCTCCGCCGCACCGCGCACCGCCTCGCCGAAATAGCCCGCCGGCTCGAAGTGCTTGACGGCTACATCATCGCCTATCTCAACCTCGACGAGGTGATCCGCATCATCCGCGAGGAGGATGACGCCAAGGCCTCGCTGATGGCGACTTTCAGCCTCTCCGACAACCAGGCCGAAGCCATCCTCAACATGCGGCTGCGCTCGCTGCGCAAGCTCGAGGAAATCGAGCTTAGGCAGGAGCACAAGCAACTGAGCGAGGAGAAGGGGCATCTCGAGGCCCTGCTCGCGTCGGACAAGAAGCAGTGGGGCGAGATCACCAAGCAGATCGGCGAGTTGAAGAAGGCCTATCCGAAGTTCCTCAAGGACGGCGTGACCAAGCACCCGAAATGGTGCAGGCGGACGGATTTCGCCACGCCGAACGAGGTGAACCTCGACGATGTCGCCACCGCGATGATCGAGCGCGAGCCGATCACGGTGATCCTGTCGGAGAAGGGCTGGATCCGCGCCATCAAGGGCCACACCGCCGATATCGATGACAAGGGCTTCAAGACCGGTGACCGGCTGAAGCTGTTCGTGCACGCGCAGACGACCGACAAGCTGCTGCTGCTCACCACAGGAGGCAAGGTGTTCACGCTGGCTGGCGATCGCCTGCCGGGTGGCCGAAGCCAGGGCGAGCCGGTGCGGCTGATGGCCGATATCGAGGAAAGCCAGGAAGTGATCGACATCTTCGTCTATCGGCCCGGCAAGAAGCGCCTCGTCGCGTCGCGGAAGGGCGATGGCTTCCTGGTCGCGGAGGATGAGCTCGTCGCCAATACCCGCAAGGGCAAGCAGGTGCTCAACGTCGGCGATGGCGAGGAGGCGAAGCTGATCGTTCCGGCGGAAGGTGACATGGTCGCCGTCGTGGGCGAGAACCGCAAGCTGCTGGTCTTCCCGCTGGCGCAGGTGGTCGAGATGACCCGTGGCAAGGGTGTCCGGCTGCAGCGCTACAAGGATGGCGGGCTCAGCGACCTCAAGGTGTTCTCAAAGGACACTGGCCTCACCTGGAGCGATTCGTCGGGCCGCAGCTTCACGCGCACGGTGACCGAACTCACCGAGTGGCTGGGCGACCGCGCCACCGCCGGGCGTCAGGTGCCCTCGGGCTTCCCGCGCAACAATCGTTTCGTCGGGTAAGGGTCAGGCCAGTGAAGATCAGCGAAGCCGAAATCCTCATCCTGCCCGGCCTCGGCAATTCCGGCCCGGGCCACTGGCAGCACCGCTGGGCCGAGAAATTCTCCACCGGGCGGATCGTCGAGCAATTCGAGTGGGACCGCCCCCAAAGGGCGGACTGGGTCACTGCGACGCAAGCGGCCGTAAGCGGCGCCGAAAAGCCGGTGGTGCTGGTCGCGCATTCGCTCGCCGTGCTGGCGGTGGTTTTTGCTGCGCCGAGTTTGCCGAAGGGCAAAGTGGTCGGGGCGTTCCTCGTCTCGCCGCCGGATTTCGAGAACGTGGCGATCCCGGAGGGGGTCACGGGCTTCGCGGACGTACCGCGCGATCCCCTGCCCTTTCCCTCCCTGCTCGTTGCCTCCACCAATGACAGCTACGTCACGCCCGAACGCGCGGCCGATCTCGCAGCCTCGTGGGGCTCGGAACTGCACCTGGCGCACAATGCCGGGCACATCAACATCTCGTCCGGCCACGGCCCGTGGCCTGAAGGCCTGCTGATGTTCACCCGTCTTATGCAGCGGATCTAGAAAGCCTCCAGGGGTAACTTGCCGGGTGCACTGGCCCGGCAGTGACGGCTCGGCAAGTGAATCGCGCATTGGGCGGCGCCTTGCCAGTCGCTCTTCTCCTTGCGTTCAACAAGCCTTTTCACGCCGCTGTGAGGGCGGGGAAGCCAAGCTCCCGCCGCCGAACTGGCGCCGCATCGCTTCTATGGCTTTGCCCTTGCTCAGTCGAAACATTGCCGTTTTCGGGCTAATTGCGGCGGCACGTCGCATTACGAAGATTATGTTTCCATAACTCGACTTCAGCAACGAAACCAGTAACTTAGCACATACGAACTGGGTGGCGCCGGCAGGTGGTGGATCCCTGAATAGCCCCTGCGACCCGACGCAGCTGGTCAGTTCGGCAAAGGGGCGCCCCAACAGAGGGCGGCCCGATATGAGGACTAAAATGCGTAACTTTGCTCTCCCCCTCGTGCTTGTCGCTGCGCTCTCGGCCTCGTCCCTGGCCTTCGCGGCAACCCCCTCTACGGTGGAAGGCACCATCAAGGCGATCGACGCCAAGGCGGACACCATCACGTTGGACAACGGGGCGATCTACCACCTCGCCAAAACGATCAAGATCGCGGCGTTCAAGGTCGGCGAGAAGGTCAAGATAACCTTCGAGCAGAACGGCACCATGCTCGACGCCTCAGCCGTCATCGTCGAGTAAGCGGCAGATTTCGCTGGATGGAGGCGGCCGCCGAAAGGGGCCGCCTTCGTGCCTTTGCAGGAGGGTCTCGAGCGTCAACCCTCTGTCAGCAATTGCTGACGCGCAACACCCACGAGTTCCGCCATCTTGGCGCGGATCGTCGCATCATCGACCGCCACGCCGCGTGCTTTCAGGTCGCCTGCAACCTTGCGGAAGACATCCTCATCGCCGGCTTCTTCGAAATCCGCCGCGACAACCTCTGTTGCATAAGCTTGCGCAGCCTCGCCGCTGAGGCCGGCCTTCTCGGCAGCCCACAGGCCCAGCAGCTTGTTGCGCCGCGCCTCGGCCCGGAACTTCAATTCCGAATCGTGCGCGAACCTGGCTTCCTCGCTCTTCTGGCGGTCGTCGAATCCCGGCATGTCGGATGGTCCTCTTCTTTGGGCCGCGCCCCCTTGGCGCACATGGCCTCCGGCAAGTTGCAGATAAGGTTGAGGGTCCTGGTTTTCAACGGCCATCAGAACGGGAGATCGGGGGTGCGACGACGGCGGCGTTTACCCTCCTCGGGGCAAAAAGGCTTGCGCTATGCCGTGAAACTGGCGCATGAGAACGCCAAACCTCCACACCACCTACCGAAGCAGGGCTACATGAACCGTCGGCGCAAGATCTATGACGGCAAGGCGAAGACCCTTTACGAGGGTCCCGAGCCAGGGACACTCATCCAGTACTTCAAGGATGATGCGACGGCGGGCAACGGTGCCAAGCACGAAATCATCGACGGCAAGGGCGTGCTCAACAACCGCATCTCCGAGTACGTCTTTTCCAAGCTCAACGGGCTCGGCATTCCCACGCATTTCATCCGCCGGCTGAACATGCGCGAGCAATTGATCAAGGAAGTCGAGATCATCCCGCTCGAGGTGGTCGTCCGCAATGTCGCAGCTGGATCGCTGACCAAGCGGCTCGGCCTCGAGCCGGGCACGCAGTTGCCACGCTCGATCATCGAATTCTATTACAAGGATGATGCGCTGGGTGACCCGATGGTCTCCGAAGAGCACATCACTGCCTTCGGCTGGGCGACACCGCAGGAACTCGACGACATCATGGCGCTTGCAATCCGCGTCAACGATTTCCTCACCGGCCTCTTCATGGGCGTCGGCATCCAGCTCGTCGACTTCAAGATCGAATGCGGCCGCCTGTACGAAGGCGACATGATGCGCGTCATCCTCGCCGACGAGATCAGCCCGGACAATTGCCGCCTGTGGGACATCAAGACCCGCAACAAGCTCGACAAAGATCGCTTCCGCGAGAACCTCGGTGGGTTGGTTGACGCCTATCGGGAAGTCGCTCAGCGGCTCGGGATTCTGGTGGAAAACGACAATGCGTTGACCACCGGTCCGCGACTCGTGCAATGACCCGCTCGCAGCGGCGCAATCGATCGGCGGCGCTGCAATCAGGCCTCTCGTTATCTTAGAAGAAGCTGGACACCCCGATGAAGGCGCGCGTCACCGTCACCCTCAAAGCCGGCGTTCTGGATCCGCAGGGCCAAGCTATCCAGGGCTCGCTGAAAAGCCTCGGTTTCGAAGGCGTCGCGGCGGTACGGCAGGGAAAGGTCTTCGACCTCGCTTTGCCTGAATCCGATTTGTCACAGGCCGAGGCTAATGTGCGAGCCATGTGCGAGAAGCTGCTGGCCAACACGGTCATCGAAAACTACACGATCGAAATCACACCTTAACGCTGTGCGACTAAGCTCCGAGCCGTCGGCGTCCTTGCGGCCAGTACCAGTTAGAACCATCATCAGATGATCAAGACCTTCTCCCTCTCGGTTGCCTTCTTCCTCGCGCTCGGCCTGCTGTTTGCGGCCTATGCGACGCTGCCGGTCTGATGTGTGTGGTGCCGTTGTTGCGCCATAATTGCGCTGCGGCAGGTCTTCGTTAAGCCTAAGCCTTGCATTTCTTGCAAGGGAGCTACGCGCACATATGGAAACGGCGCCATTAACCAGCCGTATTCAGTCTTCATTCACAGGGCGAGGCGCAATTACGGCATGCGGTTCCTGCGGGTTCCGCACCTGACTTATGCGCACACCACCCCCAACGCGTCCAGGATTGGCCTGGGCGTGAAAGACGTTTGAAAATGCTCAAGACCTTCTCGATCTCCGCGTTCTGCTTCTTCGCATTCGGCCTGATGCTCGCAACGAGCGCCGGCACGTTCGCCTGAGCGGCAACACCCGAAACTGGCGCCGAAACCGCGCCCGTTAAGCTTTCCGCTTAAGCCTCTTTCGAACTTCACCTCGCGACCCGCACTGGGGCCGCGCTAGATGGCCGGCGACGCGTGTTCGAGTTGCCGCCTGAGGTTCGAAATGGCCACCACTGCTTCCCGTCTCGACTGGGTCGATGCCGCCAAGGGAATCTCCATCATTCTCGTGGTGATGATGCATTCCGCCTATGGTGTAGGCGAGGACTTGGGCGGCACCGGTATCCTCCACTACATCATCGGCTGGGCCACGCCCTTCCGTATGCCGGAATTCTTCCTGATCTCCGGCCTGTTCATGGCCCAGGTCGTCGGGCGCCCATGGCGGCTCTTCGCCGATCGGCGCGTCGTGCACTACTTCTACTTCTACTTTCTGTGGGTCATCCTGCAGGTGCTGTTCAAGGTTGGCCTCGGCACGGGCGACGTCGGAGAGGCCGTGAGCCAGATCCTCTGGTCCGTTGTCGACCCCTATGGCGTGCTGTGGTTCATCTACATGCTGGCCATCTATGCCGTGGCAACGAAACTGCTGCACGATCTGAAGGTACCGCACTGGGCAGCGCTCGGCGGGTCGGCGGCGCTGATGATGTTCCTGCCCAAGACAGGCATCTATACGCTCGATCACTTCGCCGCCTATGCCGTGTACTTCTATGCCGGCTATGCCGGCGCGCAGCTGGTGTTTCGCATTGTCGACGAAGCCTTGGCCAATATCCCTGCAGCCCTCGCCTTCCTCGTGCTCTTTGCCGTTCTCGAGGGGGTCCTGGTGTTCGGTGGCGGCAGCGCGCTGCATCCGCGCGGTCTGACCATGGGCTATGCCGCCTTCCCGCCGTTGCACCTGGCGCTCGGTTTCGGCGGCTCACTCTTCGTCTGCCTTCTGGGCGCGCTGCTGATCCGCCTGCCCTTCATGAACTGGCTGCGCTGGCTTGGGGAGCATTCGATCGTGGTCTATCTCAGCTTCTCGATCCCCATGGCAGCCTCGCGCGAGCTGCTGCTCAGGACCGGGATGATCAAGGACGTTAGCAGCTTCAGCATGCTCGTCATGGTCGTGGCGCTTGTCTCGCCGCTGGCGCTGTACTGGCTGATGCAGCGTACCGGCTGGGGCCGCTTCCTGTTCGAGCGGCCCAATTGGGCGCATATTCCCGGGACCAAAGGCAGGCGCGCTCACGCGCACGGGGCAAAGGTGCAACCGGCCGAGTAAAGCACAAGAGCGCGACGGTGGACGCCGCTCCGGCCTTGCTTTTGGTACCAAGACTCAGCAAAGGGAACGGCATCTTTCTTGGGAGATGCCGATGAAGGCCGCCGTCGTTCTGTTCCCCGGGCTCAATCGCGACCGCGACATGATCGCGGCCCTGACCAAGATCACCGGAGAAACCCCTGCCCTTGTCTGGCACAAGGATGGCGACATCCCCAATGTAGACCTGATCGTTATCCCTGGGGGCTTTTCTTACGGCGACTACCTCAGGGCAGGCGCCATCGCGGCCCGTTCTCCGCTGATGCAGGTGATAAGGGAGCGTGCCGCGGCCGGCGTGCGGGTACTGGGCGTGTGCAACGGCTTCCAGATTCTCACAGAGGCGCAGCTGCTGCCTGGGGTCCTGATGCGCAATGCCTCGTTGCGCTTCGTCTGCCGCGAAGTGAAGCTTGAGGTGGTCAACGCCGCGACGGATTTCACGCGGGGCTATACCCAGGGCCAAATCATCCGCTGCCCCGTCGCGCACCATGACGGCAACTACTTCGCCGACGCCGAAACGCTGGCGACCATCGAAGGCAATGGCCAGGTGGCGTTCCGCTATGCTCAGGGCACCAACCCCAATGGGGCGATCAATGACATCGCCGGCATTCTCAACACGAAAAAGAACGTGCTCGGCCTGATGCCGCATCCCGAAAATCTGATCGAGGCCGCGCATGGCGGCAGCGATGGTCGGGCGCTGTTCGAAGCGCTGACGACACTCGCAGCCTAACAGCAAGCCGGCGCGGAACGCGTGCCCTTACCGCGAGCGGCTTGATCTTGCTACCCGGCAGCCTCTAGGCTTCCCACGATCTTGGGGGTGCGCGATGCCGTTTGTCTGGCTTACAGAGGATGACACGGTTGGCGGCGGCTTCCTCCGCATCGCGCGGGAGCAGCTCGGCAAGGCGCTGGCTGCAGCGGCGGCGACGGAAAGGCAAGCCGCCCCGCGCATCCACGAGGTCCGCCGTCGCATCAAGAAGCTTCGCGGCCTGTTGCGTATGGTCGAGCCAGATTTTCCCGCGTTCCGCGCAGAGGACAGGGCCCTGCGCGACGTCGCCCGGGTGCTCGCCGATGCCCGCGACGAGCGGGTCCTGCGGCAGGCGCTGGCCGATCTCTTCGGCTGGGCCGAAATCGCGGCGCCGACTCTTCCCCCATCGCCTGAGGCGCAACTGCGCGAAGAGCAGGCACTAGCGGAGGCGAATACCATGCTGCTAGCCATCGCGGCGCGGGCCGATACCTGGCCGATCGGTGATATCGACGCGGACACGCGGCAAAAGGGCCTCGCCGCAATCTATCGCAAGGGAAGGAAGGGCCGCGAACTGGCGCTTTCCACCCGTGATGCTGAGGATCTGCATGAGTGGCGCAAGCTGGTAAAGTATCACGCTACCCATCTCGATCTCCTCGCCACGACGCCCGACGCTGAGGCGCGGCAGAAGGAGGCCGCGAACCTCGGCACGCTGCTCGGTACCCACCACGATCTCGCGATGCTGAGCGAGCGCCTCAGCCACGAACCTGAGCATTTCGGCCGCGATTTCGACCGCGACGGCATCGCCTTCGTGCTCGACCGGCGCCGCATCGAAACCGAAGCGGCGATCGCGGCTGTTTCCGAGCGGGTCTATGGCGACAAGACCAAGCGCCTTGTCCAGCTCGTCTGTGATACTCAAAGCCCTGCAGAGGTGCATTGATGGGCATCGAGATCGAGCGAAAATTCCTCGTCACAGGGGATGGCTGGCAAAAGCATGTCGTGCAATCAGGCGCCATCGTGCAGGGCTATCTCACGGAGGGCGAGGCAGTAACACTGCGGATCCGGATCATCGACAACGCCACCGCGCTCTTTACCATCAAGGGTAAACGAGACGGAATCAGCCGACCCGAATTCGAGTACAGCGTCCCACTTGAGGATGCCCACCACATGCTGGCACTCACAGGGGGTGCTGTAGTCGAAAAGCGCCGCTTCCTGCTGGACTTGCCGGACGGCGAGTGGGTCGTCGATGTGTTCGAGGGTGTGCACGAGGGGCTGGTGCTCGCCGAGGTGGAACTCGACAGAGCCGACGCGACGGTGACCATTCCCGACTGGCTCGGCAAGGAGGTCACCGAAGATGCGCGCTACTACAATTCGTCCCTCGCCGCCCAAGCACGGCGGCAAAACCCGCGCTGAGGGCTTTACCGCGCCACATTGTGCGCTATAGCGGGTGCCAAGCCCCATCAGCGCCGGATTCCATTCGATGACGTTCGACAACCATCTCGCCATCACGCCGCAACTGGTTGCTGACCACGGGTTGAAGCCCGACGAATACGACAAGATCATCCAACTGATCGGTCGCACACCGACCTATACGGAACTCGGTATCTTCTCGGCCATGTGGAACGAACACTGCTCGTACAAGAGCTCGAAGAAATGGCTCAAGACGCTGCCGACGACCGGTCCGCGCGTCATCCAGGGTCCGGGCGAAAATGCCGGCGTCGTCGATATCGGCGATGGGCAGGCGCTGGTGTTCAAGATGGAATCGCACAACCACCCGTCCTTTATCGAGCCCTACCAGGGCGCGGCGACGGGTGTCGGCGGCATTCTGCGCGATGTGTTCACCATGGGTGCGCGCCCGGTGGCGGCCATGAATGCGCTGCGCTTCGGCGACCCGTCACATGAAAAGACCAGACACCTTGTTTCGGGCGTCGTCGCGGGCGTCGGCGGCTATGGCAACAGCTTCGGCGTGCCGACCGTGGGCGGTGAAGTCGAGTTCGACGAGCGCTATAGCGGCAATATCCTAGTCAACGCCTTCGCGGCGGGCCTCGCGGATACAGACAAGATCTTCTACTCGAAGGCCGAAGGCGTCGGCCAACCCGTCGTCTATCTCGGCGCCAAGACCGGGCGTGATGGCGTCGGAGGCGCCACGATGGCCTCGGCCGAATTCGGCGACGATATCGAGGAAAAGCGCCCGACCGTGCAGGTCGGCGATCCCTTCACCGAAAAGCGCCTGCTCGAGGCCTGCCTTGAGCTGATGCAGACGGGCGCCGTCATCGCCATTCAGGATATGGGCGCCGCGGGCCTCACCTGCTCCGCCGTCGAAATGGGTGCCAAGGGCGACCTCGGCATCGAACTCGATCTCGACATGGTGCCGGTGCGCGAAGACGCCATGACGCCCTATGAGATGATGCTGTCGGAGAGTCAGGAGCGCATGCTCATGGTGCTGCATCCCGAAAAGGAAGCCGCGGCCCGCGCCGTGTTCGAAAAGTGGGAGCTCGACTTCGCCACCGTCGGCAAGACCACCAACGACCTGCGCTTCCGCGTGTTGTGGAAGGGCGAGACCGTCGCCGACCTGCCGATCAAGGATCTGGGCGACGAGGCCCCGGAATATGATCGGCCGTGGGTTGCCCCCAAGGTGCCTGCGCCGCTCGCCTCCGACGATATCCCGCAGATGGATGTGGCCGATGCGCTGCTGCGCCTGCTCGACTCGGCCAATTCCTCGTCGCGCCGCTGGGTCTACGAGCAATATGACACGCTGATCCAGGGCAATGGGTTGCAGCTGCCCGGTGGCGATGCCGGCGTCATCCGCGTCGAAGGTCATCCGACGAAGGCGCTGGCCTTCTCGTCCGACGTCACCCCACGCTATTGCGAGGCCGACGCCTATGAGGGCGGCAAGCAGGCCGTGGCCGAATGCTGGCGCAACCTGACCGCCACCGGCGCAGAGCCGATCGCGCTCACGGACAACCTGAATTTCGGCAATCCCGAACGCCCGGAGATCATGGGCCAGTTCGTCCACGCCATCAAAGGCATCGGCGAGGCCTGCCGCGCGCTCGAGTTCCCTATCGTGTCGGGCAATGTCTCGCTCTACAATGAAACCAATGGCCGCGGCATCCTGCCGACGCCCACAATCGGCGGTGTCGGCCTCATCCCCGACGCCTCGAAGATGGCGCGCATCGGCTTTGCCGCACCCGACGAAGCCATCGTGCTCTTCGGCGCGCCCGATTGGTGGGGCACGCATCTGGGTCAGTCGATCTACCTCCGCGACATTTTCGACCGCCGCGACGGCACGCCGCCCAAGGTCGATCTCGCGCATGAAAAGAAGGTGGGCGATCTCGTCCGCATCCTGATCCGCGACGGCGTCGCGACCGCCGTGCACGATCTCTCCTCGGGCGGGCTCGCACTCGGCCTCGCGGAAATGGCGATGGCCTCGGGCATCGGCGCGACCGTCAACCAGCTCGATGGCGGCGACCCCATCCCGCAATTCTTCGGCGAGGACCAGGGCCGCTATCTCGTCACCATGAGCCGCGACAACCTCGAGCGCTTCTACGAGGAGGTCTATCCCTATGCCGGCGTCTTCGCGCCCTGGATCGGGGTGACTGGCGGCACGAGCCTCAAGCTCGGCGAAGCGCGCCCGGTTGAAATCACCGAGCTAAAAACGGCTTACGAGAGTTGGTTCCCGAACTACATGAAGGGCGAGGTCGCCTGAGGAGGCCGTTGTGGTGGACTTTCCGGCCAATCCGAAAGAGAGGCACGGCTTCGAACTGGTCTTCTCCGACGAGTTCGGCGGGACTTCTCTAGATCGTAGCAAGTGGCTCCCGAATATGCTCCCACACTGGAGCACGCTCGAGGCATCAGTTGCGGATTATCGGCTTGGAGAAGGTCTCCTGACGCTCCAGATCGACAGCAATCATCAGCGGTGGCGTCTTGGCGGGGACCGGGCGTCCAACCTCTCGACCGGGCAGTTTTCCGGGATGCTCGGATCGGCCGAGGGTCAGTTCAACTGGGACGGGACACTCTGCGTCACCACCGAGGTTCCCGAGTTTCGCGGCTTCCTGCCCAAGTTCGGCTTCTTCGAAACGCGCCTCAGGTCATCGCCGGTTCATGGCTACCACACCGCGCTCTGGCTCATCGGGCACGACGCCCCGGAGGCCGGCGAGATCCGCGCCTTCGAGATACACGGCAATAATATTGGCCCGGATCGCTCGCGAGTGGATTACGGCATGCTCAAATGGTCCGACCCCACGCTTACCGAGGAACTGTTCGAGGACTGGCTGCCTATAGACGCATCGGAATTCCACGTTTATGGCCTCGACTGGACGCCGACGCATGTGGATTTCTACGTCGACAACCAGCGCATTCGCCGCATACCTCAATCGCCTCAATACGCCATGCAGTTCATGCTCGGCATCTACGAGCGTCCGCACGAAACGCTTCCGGACGACCCAACGCCTTACCCCCGCACAATCGAAGTCGACTATTTCCGCGGATATAGGCGGCGCGGCGGCTGATCAGGTCATGGAGCCAGCCCCGATGCCGTTTTCGTGATCGCGTGTAACAATCGTGCTCGGTCATACGTATATCAAGCGCATTCCAAGACATGGAGAAACGATCATGGCGACCACTACCGAGCGTGCGGTTCTGGCTGGCGGCTGCTTCTGGGGCATGCAGGACCTGTTGCGCAAGCGCGACGGCATCATCACCACCCGCGTCGGCTATTCCGGCGGCGACGTGCCCAACGCCACCTATCGCAACCACGGCACGCATGCCGAGGCGGTCGAGATCATCTTCGACCCATCGAAGATCAGCTATCGCGACATCCTCGAGTTCTTCTTCCAGATCCACGACCCGTCGACCAAGAACCGGCAGGGCAATGACCTCGGCCCGTCCTACCGCTCCGCCATCTACTACGAGAATGCCGAGCAGAAGGCCGTCGCCGAGGAGACGATCAAGGACGTCGATGCCTCGGGCCTCTGGCCCGGCAAGGTGGTGACGGAGCTGGCGCCGGTCGGGCCGTTCTGGCTCGCCGAGCCGGAGCACCAGGATTACCTGCAGCGTTACCCCACCGGCTACACCTGCCACTTCGTGCGTCCGAACTGGAAGCTGCCCAAGCGCCAGAACGCCGCCTGAGGACACGACAATCTAGCCGCGGGGTGCTCTTCGGAGCGCCCCGTTTGCATTGAAGCGCCTTCCCCGCCATGGCATATGTCGCGCCGAGCATTCAAAACGGAGACGTCACATGGCCATGGCTGCGAGCGAAATCGAAAAGCGCATCCTTGCGGCCATTCCTGACGCTGTCGTGGAAATCCGCGATCTCGCGGGCGACGGCGACCATTATGCCGCTACAGTCACTTCGGAATCCTTCCGCGGCAAGACGCGCGTACAGCAGCACCAGATGATCAACGCCGCCTTCGGCGCCGACATGGGCACGGTGCTGCATTCACTGGCGCTGACGACCAAGATACCGGCCTAAGCCGCGCCGCCGTCAGCGGCCAGCGATGAGTGGCGCGGTCGCCACGGAAATCCTGCAGACGATGCCGGTGGTTGTGATCTGCGTTTGAGCTTCGCCGCCAAGCCCCCGCGCCAGCCTCGGGATCAAGTGCCCGCCGAAGCGCTAATGGACACCCGGTGGCAAGAGCAACAGGCAGCCACGCTCAGTCCAGGTGATTGCGGCCATCGCGTCGGATGCCTAGGCCTCCCATCCGAGATGCGCCTGAACCTGATGCTGGCCACCGGTGTTGCAAGACGTTGTGACAGTGATCCTGTGGCGTTGCCCGGAAAAGTGGCAACGGTGTTGCCGGTGCCAAGCGCGCCTGGACGCGGTTTGGAATCATTTCAAGGTTTTGGGTGAAAGCTGAAACGATCAGGTAGGCGTGTGCATCCTCGACTCTTCAGCTGATCGGCGAGGCCCGCCTTGCAACTGACCTGTATCGACACCCGTCAGGCCCGGCCGGTCACCCGCCGACGGAAATGGTCATGGATGCCTTTCCATTCGGCAACGCCTGGTACGTCACGCGCGCGCGGTAGGAGTCACGCTGGCCCCGGGCAGTGATATGCACGCGCACACTGCAGATGACCTTGTTCTTGCTCGACGACACAGTCTTGAAGTTGGTGACGTCTTCAGAATAGACGCCATATGACATCGTATTCGAGCCGGTTGGGCTCTCGAAGCGCATATCCTTGAGGCCATCCCGGATCCATTGCTGCAGGCCCGGATCCTCGCAGCGCAGGGCTGCGCCGCTTCCGGCAAGTGCCGAACTGGCAGTAAAGGCGATGAACAAGATCGTCAAAAGCAGTCGCATGAAGTACCCCCAAGTTCTAAACTTAGAAGACGTAGCGGCTCAGGCAAAGCCTGTCGATCTGACCGGCGTCCTCACGCCACCAAAGCGCTGCCAGCCATGGGTTTTTCCGTTATGCGGGCGTTATTCTTGGGTAGGTCAGGCCGTCGGACGCGTTCGCGGTGACCAGGTATGCCACTGACGCTGCCGTCGAGACACGAACTCCAATTCTGCACTGTCCGGCGGTGTTTTGGCGGGAATGAGCACCATAAGGCCGTGCTTCTATCGCCAAATCGATCTGCCGCTACACCGTATTGCGAGGCTGCGAACAGCCACATGACAGCTGGTTTTCGAAAAGCCGCAAATCGTTATGCGGGCGTTACGGGCCGGTGCGTGCCGAATAGCGAGAGGCGCGCCGGGAGCCAACTCGGCGCGCCCCTAGTGTTGAGTCGTGACGGGACTCAAATGCCTTCGCCATCGCGCAGCGGCCAATGGAACGGCTTGCGGCTGCGCATCGCGTCGACCCAATCGGGCGGCATGATGGAGGCCCAGATGCTCCATCGGTCCGACGAGATTGCCGGCATGCTGCCGCAGAAGCAGAACACCGCATCAGGATGGATACGTGCAATGCCCTTCTGCAACGCAATGCCCGCCACTGCGGTGCACATACCGCCGCAAAGCCCTGACTCGCGCTGGCCATGGAAGGCTGCCTTGGTGACACGCGGCGCCTCGTAGGAATCGACGACAAAGCCGCGCTCCTGATTCTTCGCATACCAGCCAAGCCATTCGAATTCGCCGCCGCGATAGCTCTTCAGCTCGCAGGGTACCGTCGTGCAACTCGGCGGCGCGGCATTCGCCGGCGCCGAGAGCGTGGTCAGCCCGATGAGAAGGGCAACGGCCGCGGCATGTGTTGCAAGCCACAGCAAGGCGGCACCCTGCCACCAAGCCAACCGGGAGATGCGCTGGGTCAGCGCGGACGAGAACGAAGTCATTCGGGCCACCGTGTTTTCCTGCCGCACCCTGTTCGCCGGGCGCCGTCTTCATGAGGTGGGAATACCGCCTGCCTCCTCAGAAAAGTTTAAGTGAGATCGTCGCACTTATAATTGTTTCTTTTCAACTCGTGCCAAACCGGGGCAAGAGCCGATACCGGCTCGATGATTTGGTAAGCGGGAGGTAATTGATGACACGTGCCGTGCTGTTCGATGTCGATGGGGTGCTGATCAACGGCTACCATTTCCGTCCGGAACTGCGGGTGAAGTGGGACGAGCACCTGGAGCGCGATATGGGCGTCAACCCGGACAGATTCCGCGCCGAGTTCATCTACGAGCTATTCGTGAAGCAGGTGATCGTTGGCCGCATGTCACTGCTTGACGGGCTGGACAGGGTGCTGCCTGGTCTCGGGTATCGCGGGCCGTCTCTCGCATTTGCGCGCTACTGGCTGGAAAAAGACAGCAATATCAATCAGCCGCTGCTCGATCTGGTCGCAAAGCTGAAGGCTGTTGGCACGCCGCTCTATATCGCCACGAACCAGGAGCATTTGCGGGCGCAATGGTTGTGGGGCAATCTCGGTTTCCGCGATCACTTCGAGGACATATTCTATGCGGCGCGCATCGGCGCCACCAAGCCGCACAAGCCCTTCTTCGACTGGGTCTCCAACAGGCTCGGTCCACAGAGCGAGCCGCCCCTGTTCTTCGACGATACACCGGAGGTTGTGAAGGCCGCCCGTGCGCATGGCTGGGAGGCCGTCGAGTTCACAGGCCTTGCCGATGCTGCAGAACACCCATGGATCAAAGCCAGGATCAGCTGACGTGACGACCGACTATACCCTCACCGCCCGCATCCCCGACATCGCCACCTATCGCGGATTGCGCACCGCAGCAGGTCTCAGCGGCAAAAGCGAGGCTGCCGCGGCGCGCGGCCTGCCGAACTCGCTGCATGCCGTGGTGGTGGAACATCGGGGCGAGGTCATCGGCATGGGCCGCATCATCGGCGATGACGGCACGGCCTATCAGGTCACCGATATCGCCGTGCTGCCGGCGCATCAGGGCCGCGGCCTTGGCAAGCTGATCGTCGGCGCATTGGTCGACTGGCTAAACGCGAATGCGCCGCCGTCGGCCTATGTCAGCCTCATCGCCGATGGCGAGGCGCACAGGCTCTATTCCCAGTTCGGCTTCGCCCCGACCGCGCCCGACTCGATCGGGATGTATCTCAGGATCACCTGACCGTGTCGGCAGGTGGGTTGAGGAGCCTCGACAGGCCGGTATGCAGGGATTATCTAGGGCGCAACGGCCTGCCGTAGCAGGTCTACCGATAGGTCATAGCTAGAAGGTCTTCCCATGAGCGACATCCACGCGCTGATCGACGAGCAGGTGAAGGGCAACGACGTGTTCCTCTACATGAAAGGCACGCCGGATTTTCCCATGTGCGGCTTCTCGGGCCGTGTCGTACAGATCCTCGATTACCTCGGGGTCGACTACAAGAGCGCCAATGTGCTCGAAAGCCAGGAACTGCGCGAAGGCATCAAGGCCTATACCAACTGGCCGACCATCCCACAGCTCTACGTCAAGGGTGAGTTCGTCGGCGGCGCCGACATCATCACCGAAATGTTCCAGGCGGGCGAACTGCAGTCGCACCTGTCCGAAAAGGGTGTCGCGGTGAAGCAGGACGCCTGAGTCCACACCTTGCAACTGCTCACCGCCCGCGCCGGACAGCTCCTGCGCGGGCCTTTTGTTGTGTCGCACATCTGATCCAGGTCAAGGCATGCCATCCTGTGATGGCCGTATCACCGATATTCGTTTCCGTGTGGCGCGACTCGGCGCTAGCTCGGCGCTCAGAGGATAATGCCCGTGACCATTGCAGCACCCGCTACCCGCTCGCCCGTCGTTCCCTTGCTGGTGCTCATTGTCGCCGGCTGCCTCATCGCGGCAGTGACCAATGGGCTTCGCACCAGCCTTGGGCTGTTCACGCTGCCTATGTCATCCGACCTTGGCATTTCGCGCGAAGGCTGGGGCATGGCGATGGCCATTCAGAACCTTGCCTGGGGCGTGGCACAGCCCTTCGTGGGCGGCATTGCTGATCGCTTCGGCACGGCCAAGGTGCTTGTCGCGGGCCTCGGCATCTACGCGCTGGGACTCGTCGGCATGGCATTCTCCGATGGCGCGGGCACGCTGACGCTGACGGCCGGCGTTGTCATGGGCATCGGCATCGCCACCTCCTCCTTTTCCATCGTCATGGCCGCCTTCGGGCGCAACGTGCCGCAGGAAAAGCGCAGCCTGATCTTTGGCGTCGCCACGGCGGCATCGTCGTTCGGGCAGTTCGTGTTCGCGCCAGTTGGCCAGGGGTTCATCTCGGCCTTTGGCTGGCAGCAGGCGCTGATCTGGTTCGCGCTCATTCTCGCGCTGGTTCTGCCCCTGACATTTGCGCTCAGAGGCAAGTCCACCCACATCGCGGGGGAGACAAACCTCAGCTTCAGCGAGGCGCTGCGGCGCGCCTTCAGGCACAGTTCCTACCGGCTGCTGGTCATCGGCTTCTTCGTGTGCGGCTTCCACATTGCCTTCATCAACGTACATATGCCGGCCTATCTGGTTCAATGTGGCCTGTCGCCGGAAGTGGGCAGTTGGTCGATCGCGGTCATCGGGCTGTTCAACATCGTTGGCTCGCTCACCGCCGGGTGGCTCGGTGGGCGGCTGCCCAAGCAGATGCTTCTCGCAAGCATCTACTTCAGCCGCGCCATTGCCTTCGGGCTGTTCGTGTTCCTGCCGGTCACCGAGGCGACGGCCTTTGTGTTCTCGGCCGCCATGGGCCTGCTTTGGCTGTCAACCGTACCGCTGACGGCGGGGCTGATCAGCGTGTTCTTCGGGGCGCGGTACATGGGCATGCTTTATGGCATCGCCTTCTTCAGCCATCAGTTGGGCTCGTTCCTCGGTGTCTGGCTCGGCGGCTATGTCTATGATCACACCGGCTCGTATAGCCTCGTGTGGTATCTCGGCATCCTGCTGGGCCTCGGCTCGGCCGCGCTGCATTTGCCGATCCGTGAGCGACCTAGCACCGGTTTTGCCGCGCCCGTCGCTGCCTGAGTATTTCATGCTTCATCAGGGCTTGTTTCGGGTTGCCTTTTCCGCGTTTGGCGGGCATCGTAAGGAGATGCTCGCGCGCCGCCCTGACGCGCCCTAGCGCTAAGAAGCCCGGTTGAATGTCCAATTCCACGCACGCGACGCGGGTGCTGTCCCGCGTCGAGTTCATTGCGCTTATTGCGGCGATCATGTCGCTGAACGCGCTTGCCATCGACGTTATGCTTCCCGCCCTGCCCTATATGGGCGCGGCGCTCGGCATCAGCCACGAGAACGAGCGGCAGTTCGTTGTTGGCGTCTACATGCTGGGCTTTGGCGGTGCGCAATTGCTGTTTGGCCCGCTGTCCGACCGTTTCGGGCGCCGCGCGCCGCTGCTCCTGGGGCTCGCCATCTATGTGGCGGCGGCCTTGGCGGCCGTGGTCGCGCCGACTTTCGGCGTGCTTTTGGCCTGCCGTTTCATCCAGGGCGTGGGCGCGGCCGCCACCCGCGTCATCGCGACATCGGTGGTCCGTGACCGCTTCTCCGGCCGTGAGATGGCCGAGGTAATGTCACTCACCTTCATGGTGTTCATGATCATTCCCATCGTCGCGCCGAGCATCGGGCAGGTGCTGCTGCTGACGGGGCCGTGGCAGACGATCTTCGTGTTCATGGCTCTATTGGCGCTGGCCTTCGGGACGTGGAGCTTCTTCCGCCTGCCAGAGACGTTGAGTGATGCGCAGCGCCGCCCGTTCACTCTGGCTTCGGTGGCGCAGGGATTCCGGATCGTCCTGACCAACCGCGTGGCGCTGAGCTATGGGCTCGCCGGCATGTTCCTGTTCGCTGCGATGTTCAGCTTCATATCGACCAGCCAGCAGATCTTCGTCGATATCTATGGGCTGGGGCCGTATTTCCCCATCGCCTTTGCCGCCATGGCGGCTACGATGGCGATCGTGTCCTTCCTCAATTCCCGGATCGTGCGGCGGGTGGGCATGCGCCGCCTGAGCCATGGCGCGCTTGTGATCTATTTGGCCATCGCGGTGGTGCTTCTGGGCTGGTCGCTGCTCGGCCCCATCCCGTTCTGGGGGTTCTTCGCGCTGCTGCTCGTCATCCAATGCATGTTCGGTGGGGCGGCCTCGAACATGAACTCGCTGTCGATGGAGCCGCTCGGCGCTGTTGCCGGCACGGCGGCCTCGGTGTTCGGCTTCATCCAGACGGTGGGTGGCGCAGTGCTCGGAACGCTGTTCGGGCAGCAGTTCAACGGCACGCTGACCCCGGTCGCCACCGGCTATTTCGTCATGGGCGCAGCAAGCCTCGTCTGCGTGCTCACTGCCGAGCGCGGCCGGCTCTTCGGCTCGGGGCAGCCCCAGGCCACACCCGCACCCAAAGCCCCGGTGCACTGAAACCGGCGCGCCGGTCTCACCCTCAGACCGTAAACACCTCGCGGCGCAGGAGCGCCCAGGTGTCCGGGTCCGGCGTGATGATCAGCCCGCCTTCGCGGTGGCGCGGCAAGTATTCCGTGCCATCAAAGCGGCGGACATAGGCTCCCGCCTCGGCGCTGATCAGCGTGCCGCCGAGATGGTCCCAGGGCATCAGCTTGTTGAACACCACAAAATGCGAGTGGCCCGACGCAAACGTCCGGTAGTCGTGCCCGGCGACCCGGTAATTGGCCACGACCCGCACTTTCGACAAGTTGCGCATGATGTCGGGTTTCCGCGCTGGCGGCAGGAAGGTCACCGAAACATGCCCTACCAGTTGGTCGAGGCTGGGCGCCTTTGCCACCTGCAACCGGCGCGCCGAACCATCCGGACGCCGCATCCAGGCGCCACTGCCCTTCTCGGCCAGCACCCAGTCGTCGCCCATCGGGTCGTAGATGATGCCGGCCACCGTCTCGCCCTTGCTCACTACCGCTGCCATCACGGCAAACAGCGGCAACCCGGCGGCGAAATTCGCGGTACCATCGACCGGATCAACCACCACGGCAAGATCGGCCGCATCCAGTTCATCGAGCAGCGCCGGACGGGCAGCGACCGATTCCTCGCCCACGAACACTGCGTCGGGGGCCAGAAGCGCGACATCTGCCTTGATGCGCCGTTCCGCTTCGATATCCGCAACAGTCACGAGGTCGATAGCCTCGGTTTTTTCGTGCACCATATCGGCGCCGAGGTTGCGGAAACGCGGCAGGATCTCGGCCTTGGCGGCATCCCTGAGGATATTGGCCAGGGCGTCGATATCGATGGCAGGCATGGGCTACTCCGGAAACGGCGCTTGGCGGCGGCGGTGCTTCAGTCGCCCTTGGTCAGCGACAGGAAATCGAACAGTTTGGGGTCAAGCAGATGGCTCGCCCGCACATTACCCAACGCCTTCATCATGACATCCTTGCGTCCGGGCATGCGCTTCTCGATATCGTTCAGCATGGCCTTCATGGCGTTGCGCTCGAGCCCGTCCTGGGAGCCGCAGAGGTCGCAGGGAATGATCGGGAACGCCATCGCCTCGGCGAATTTCTCGAGGTCGGGCTCGGCGCACCAGATCATGGGCCGCAGCACTTCGACATCGCCCTCGTCGTTCATGAGCCGGGCCGGCATCGCGGCGAGCTTGGCCCCATGAAACAGGTTCATGAAGAAGGTTTCGAGGCTGTCCTCGCGATGGTGGCCGAGCACAAGCGCAGAACAGCCCTCCTCGCGGGCTATGCGGTAGAGGTGGCCGCGCCTGAGCCGAGAGCAGAGCGAGCAATAGGTCGCGCCGGGCTTAAGCCTGTCGGTAACGATGGAGTAGGTATCCTGGTACTCGATGCGGTGGGCGATGCCGTGCTTCGACAGCCATTCTGGCAGAATGTGCTTGGGAAAGTTCGGCTGCCCCTGGTCGAGGTTGCAGGCGATGAGATCCACCGGCAACAGCCCGCGCCATTTCAGGTCGAGCAGCAGTGCCAGCATGCCATAGCTGTCCTTGCCGCCCGAAATCGCCACCAGCCAGCGCTCTCCAGTCCGCACCATTCCGAACGTGTCGATCGCCTCGCGCATCTGGCGGATCAACCGCTTCCTGAGCTTGTTGAACTCCACGGAGCGCGGCGCATCGCGGAACAGCGGGTGTGCGCCCGCAATATCCTCAGCATCGGCAATCTGGTCGGGTTGAAGCATCTCGTTCATGGCCGATGCTGATAGCGCCTCTGAAGGGGCGCGAAAAGCATGTTTGCGTCGGCCGCAAGGCCGCAATTCGTTCCGATCCCGATTAACTCTTCGAAAGGTCGGCTGCAGTTCCTTGTTTTGCCGGGTTTTCAGCAGTTACATGGCCGTCACAATCCGGAGCCTCGGAGTCGCTCGTGTTCCGCTCATTCTTCCCCAATCCCAAGCTGTTCTTTACCTCGGCGATCGCCGTCACGGTCGCAGCTATCGTGCTGTTCTTCGTTATCGGCGCACCGATCCGATCGGTGATAAGCATCGACCGTTTCCTTGCGCCGGCGATTTGCGCGCCCGCGGCCAACCCGGCACCGGGCGCTACGGCCGACAGCGGCACCTCGTCCACCGATACGGCAACGCCCGCTGCAGGCACGCAAACCACAACTGCCGAAGCTACGGCAAACACTGAGGCCGCCGCTCCAGCGGCCGCGGGAACCGCCGCCGTACCGACTCCGGCCGCAGCTACGCCAGCCAATTGCGTCGCCGAGGACACCAACTTTCTCACCGGCGCGAAGATCTGGGAATACCAGTATATCCTGATGGTGACGGTGCTGTTCTGCACTTTCTGGTACCTCTACGACCGCAACGAATGGTACTGGTGGAGTGTCTTCGGCACGGCCGCGCTGATGCTTTCGGTATATGGTCAGGTGCAGATCAGCGCCTGGGTAAACGACTGGCAGGGCGGTTTCTTTAATGTTCTGCAGCAAGCTCTCAATGAGCCAGGCTCCGTGTCACCCGAGCAATACTGGCCCTATGTGGTCACGCTGTTTGCCGTTTTGACCCCAAACATACTATTCTTGATCGCTCTGAACTTCTTTACCTCGCACTACGTTTTCCGTTGGCGCAAGGCGATGACGTCCTATTACATGGCCCATTGGCCGGCGATACACACTACCGAAGGCGCGGCGCAGCGCGTGCAGGAAGACACAATGCGCTTTGCCTCCATCATGGAAGACCTAGGAACGGCCTTTGTCAGCTCGCTGATGACGCTTGTGGTATTCCTGCCCATCCTGTGGGACCTGTCGACCAACATCACCGAACTGCCCATCTTCGGCAACGTTCCAGGGAGCCTCGTTTGGGTGGCCCTTGTTTCGGCGGCACTTGGCACAGCACTGCTCTGGGGCGTCGGCATCAAGCTGCCGGGTCTGAATTTCCAGAACCAGAAGGTCGAGGCGGCGCTCCGCAAGGAACTCGTCTACGGCGAGGATCACGAGAACCGGCCGGAGCCGGCAACGTTCCAGGAACTGTTCGCCAACGTGCAGCGGAACTACTTCCGCCTCTATTTCCACTACACCTACTTCAATCTGGCGCGGTATGCTTACCTGAACGTGGCGGGCTATATCCCGCTTCTGGCGCTCTCGCCGTCGATACTTGCGGGCACGCTGACGCTCGGCATCTACCAGCAGGTGCAGAACGCGTTCGGCGAAGTAGCCTCGTCGTTCCAGTTCTTTGCTCGCGCATGGACAACCATCGTTGAACTGATCTCGATCTACCAGCGCCTGCATCGTTTCGAGAGCTTCATCCCGCGTGATCAGGAGCCGATCAGGGAGCCGCTGTCCGGCGCCTCGCGCTGACGGTATGAGACGCTGGGGCGGCCACGATACACGGCCGCCCCGCAACTCCGGGACGCCGGTCGAAAGGGCGCGGTGCTTGCCGCTCGCGGCGCGCGATACCCACGAAGACCTGCGTGCGCCACGAGAGCCTTGGCCGAGGGGCAGCAGACCATTCCCCGCACGTGCGGGATGCGGGGTGGCTGCGACACTGGAACGGCAATCTATCCCCACCCCGTCGAACCCGTGCGATAGTGACGCTATCGTTCCTGCCGAAGCGAGATCATGACGAGTGGTTGGCGGGGCGAGGTCGGGTGGAGCAGCGGTCGCGCTGCCTCAGGCCGGGCCTGGTAAAGAGGGAAGTCCGGTTGAAAATCGGCTTCGCCGCATCATGCGACGGGGGGGACAGCACGATGTTCCCCCCACGGGGACGGCGCTACCTGCGTGACGGTGGCGTGTGGACGAAAGCGGGGAGATCCGCCGAAGCCCATGTTCTGCACCCTTCGCACGCGGCCGGATGCGTCCACCTCGACGCCAGGTCCCTGGCCCAAAACCCCGATCGGCCGGCGAGGCAGGAGCCTCATAAACACTGCGGACTACCCGCGTCGGGGCACCTGCCTCGCCGGCCCCGCTTCACTGCCTCCGCAATATGGAGGCCCGCAACAGACCGAGGCTTCCGGGCCGGCGGGCGTTTTGGCGCATCCGCTGTTTGGATCAGAGGTGGATGCACCGTCGATGAAAGGCGTCGTAAACCGCGTGCCCAAAACAAAAGGGCTGCCACGAGGGCAGCCCAATCGCATCCGTCGGGAACACCCGCGCCAATCAGCGCGAGTAGAATTCCACGACGAGGTTCGGTTCCATCTGCACCGGATAGGGCACATCGGCCAGAGCGGGAACGCGCACATAGGTGGCGGCCTGCTTGGAATGGTCGACTTCAATGTAGTCCGGAACATCGCGCTCGGCGAGCTGGTTGGCCTCGAGAACGAGGTTCAGCTGCTTGGAACGCTCCCGCACTTCGATCTTGTCCCCGGGGCGGACCGAATAGGACGGGATATTGACGCGCTTGCCGTTCACCATGACGTGGCCGTGCGAGACGAACTGGCGGGCCTGGAACACGGTGGTGACGAACTTGGCGCGGTAAACGATCGCGTCGAGACGGCTCTCGAGCAGACCGATCAGACGCTCGCCGGTGTCGCCCTTGACGCGCGACGCTTCCGTGTAGAGCTTCTTGAAGGCCTTCTCGGTGATCGAACCGTAGTAGCCCTTGAGCTTCTGCTTGGCGCGCAGCTGCAGGCCGAAGTCAGAGGTCTTGCCCTTGCGGCGCTGCCCGTGCTGGCCGGGACCATAGGCACGGTTGTTCAGCGGGGACTTGGGACGGCCCCACAGGTTTTCGCCAAGGCGGCGGTCGATCTTGTGCTTAACTGAATCGCGCTTCGACATCGTAATCCTTTCAAAGGTCGAAAGTGATTGCGCCCTCCTCTGCCCACTCTTGCGATTGGGCCGACAGACTGCTGAATTTCAGCAAATCCCGGGTGCGCTCGTGGAGCCTTTTTGGCTCGACAAGTGGGCGCGTGATAGTCGCCCGCGCCTGGGGTGTCAAGGCAGGTGGGCGAAATCATCGCTCAGGGGGAAGATCCGGCGGCGCCTGTGGTTCGGCGGGTGTGACCGCCTCACGCGTCTTCTTGCGCTCGTTCGGAGCCTTGGTGCCGCGAAGCGCCCAGAGTACCTTCGCAACGGCACTCCAGGGGGATTCTGGATGCCCGCCAAAGCCGATCTTCTCGGGGTTCAGCACCCGAGACGTTTGATGAAGGTCGCCGGGGGATCGTCCGATCAGGACCATCGCGTCGGCTCGGGAGTGGTAGAACGCGGCTATGCGGGTGCAATAGCGGAACACGCTGAGCAGAATTTGCACAAGAAAGACGATGATCAGCAGAACGCCCAACCGCGTCACAGACGACTTGAGCCAGCCGTCCCTCTCGGCTTCCGCACCGACCAGCGTGAGGTCCTTCTGCCACGATTGCGCAATGGCGGTGCCAAGCGCCGTGTACACGGCCCGCGCTCCATCTATATAGCCGTTGAGGGAGACAAGGTGCTGGTTGAGGGAGTCTTCCCGGCCCCTGTAGATGTCCAGCAGTGCATTCACCTCGGTATCGGCCGCGCCAATGGCGACCGCCTGCTTGTCCGGCATACGTGTGGAAATGGCTATGTCACTGGCCTCGGGGTCGACGAGCGACCACGCCGCGCGACGATTGTTGGCAATCTCCGCGACCGTCCCGTCTCGCATCTGGGTGAGCGAGTTGAAGTCTTCCCTGGCGCTGACGAGCACACTTTGCGTTTGTGCAAGCCGAGTCACTGGCACAGATGCAGAACCAGTAAGCACGTCGATCGTCGCAAATATCGTCACGACTCCCATCAGGATCAGCACAACGATCAAGGTCAGCATCACCATGCTCTGCCGGCGCATTGCGACGGCCCGCAGATTCAGTCGGTGCGCCAGATAGGCGTGATTTGCATCCAAGAGCGTTTCAAGCCGCCGCTTTGTGCCTGCTTGCAGGATAACTTGCCGACGATCGCGGCGCCGTCTCCCGCGCACAGCCAAGCCGCCTGCGGCCAGGGCGTCGAACAGCGAGACGGCCACCCGCATCACGAAGGCGGCGACCGCAACACCCTGCATGCCTACCCGAACGAACCCGGTCATGCCAGCGGCGACCTCGTTCAGAAGCCGGGTAGCGGCCTCGTCGCCGGGTACAAACGGTCCTTGCCCGCCCCTCGATGCTGCAACGGCAATAGTCGCGGCCACGAACACCGTGACAGACAGGAAAATGAGGCGCCGACTTCGGCTGTTGTTATCTGCGATACGCCGGGCAATGTCCGTGAAGATGAGCGCAGCTCCGAGAACCTGCAAAGCCGTCTCATCGAAGAGCGGGCGCCCCGTCGGAACTGGCCACATCACGATCGCAACGATCGTGAACGTCGCGAGCCAATGATAAATGTGTATGCGCCGTTGCATGGCCTGCGCCCCTCTTTCAAGGGGACATCAGCACCAAGTGTGCTCGAATGGACCTTGGGACCATTCCCATCCGGTCCCTTCCCAAGGGGGCACTGCCTAGACCATCGCCTTGTCGAGCGTCTTCTGGTTTCGAATGCCGGGGAAGAGTTGGCTCCACAGTGCCGCGACGGCCATGGTCGCTGCGCCGCCTACTGCAACGGCGGCCTGCGCGCCAATCACCGTCGCCATCATGCCGGCGCGGAATTCGCCGAGTTCGTTGGACGCGCCGATGAACACCGAGTTCACCGCGTTCACCCGGCCGCGGACATCGTCGGGCGTCCACAGTTGCATGATGGTTTCGCGGATCGACACCGAAACCATGTCGCAGGCGCCAATCAAGGCAAGCAGCGGCACCGAGAACCAGATCGAGGTCGAAAGCCCGAACAGCATGGTGAAAAAGCCAAAGCCCGCTACAAAGATGAAGAGAATTATGCCGGCATTGTCACGCACAGGGAACTTCGCAAGCCACAACGCGCAGACGATCGCGCCGATGCCGGGCGCGGCCCGAAGCAGGCCAAGGCCCCAGGGGCCGGCCTCGAGAATGTCACGCGCAAAAACGGGCATCAGCGCCACCGCGCCGCCCATCAGCACGGCGAACAGATCGAGCGAGATGGCGCCCAGAACGACCTTCTGCGCAAAAATGTACTGGAAACCTGCAAGCAGCGTGCCGATGGTGGTCGGCTCACCGGAGCGGTTCTGCGCAGGCGCCTTGACGAAGCTGATCGAGATGAATGCCGTAACCGCCAGCAGCCCGGCTGTGCCGTAGGCCACATAGGGTCCTACGCCATAGAGCAGCCCGCCCAGCACCGGACCAATGATGCTGGCAAGCTGCCACGCCGTCGCATTCATTGCGACGGCATTGGACAGCGCCTCTGGCGGTACGAGATTTGGCGCGAGCGAGCCGCCAGCGGGACCCACGAAGGCGCGGGCAGTGCCGAGGGTGATCAGAACGAGGTAGATCGGCCACACCTCATGGGCGCCCGAAATCGACGCGAAGGCGAGGAGCGCAATGGCGCACAGGACTTCGGCGACAAGCGCCACCTGCATGATGCGCTGGCGCGGGAACGTGTCGGAGGCAAGACCGGTCACCAGCACCAGCATCAGTGCCGGCAGAAACTGAGCAAGGCCCACGAGCCCAAGGAAGAACGGGTTGCGGGTAATGTCGTAGACCTGCCAACCGACCGACACGGACATGATCTGCGCGGCAAAGCTCGCGCAGAGTGTCGTGAGCCAGAAGTAGCGGTAGTTGCGGTAGGTAAAGGCCCTGGCGGCGGGGACAACGGGTGCGGATGTCATGGTGAGCGCGTCATGCCATGCGGCAGAGCGTCGCGTCAAAGCCTACTTTGGACGCGGAGAGCGATGTGACCAGCTCAGTCCGAACTCGAGGTGCCCTCATCGTCGCTATTGACTGCGCGGCCGGGCCTCTGGCGCAGATGTGCGCGGTCAATGGAGGAAATCACCCCGCGCAGGGTGCGGATTTCCTGGCTCGACATGCCGGCGCGCGTGAAGACGTTGCGCAGATTGTCGACCATCGTCGGACGCTTGTCGTCGGTCTTGAAGAAGCCGGTGCGGTCGAGCGTTTCCTCGAGGTGGAGGAACAGCCCGATCAGTTCTTCGCGCGGCGCGGCGGGGTCGAGCCCACCATCAAAGGGCAGAACCTCGCCCTTGTCGGCCTGCTGCCGCCACTCGTAACACATCAGCAGCACTGCCTGCGCGACATTCAGCGAAGCGAAGGCCGCTTCCACCGGATAGGTGACGATGGCGTCGGCGATGGCCACTTCCTCGTTGTAGAGACCCCAGCGCTCGCGGCCATAGAGCAGTCCGGCCTTGGCGCCCGACGCGATATGCGAGACGATGCGCTGAGCACCCTCTTCCGGCCCGTAGACCTGCTTCTGCATGTCTCTGCGTCGGGCGGTGGTAGCAAAGACCATCGAGAGGTCTGCCGTCGCCGCTTCGAGCGTATCGAAGACCCGGACCTGCTCGATCACATGGTCGGCACGGGAGGCAGCCGCGATGGCGCGCTCGTTGGGCCACCCGTCGCGGGGGGTCACCAAACGAAGGTCCCAAAGGCCGAAATTCGCCATGGCGCGCGCAGCCGTGCCAATATTCTCACCCAGTTGCGGCTCGACCAGTATGATCGCTGGGCTAGGGCGAAGCGGGATATCGATGGTTCTGTCGGTGCCGGCCATGCTGTCCTCGTCGTCGGCGGCACATATCGTGTTTTCATGCCCGCGAGCAAACCTTTCGGCGGGGCGGGTGACAAAAATGGACGGAAGCCGGCTTGCGAGGAGCGGGCCCTAGCCTGCCCTGGCGGAGCGCCGGATCATCGGCACTATCGCCGCCATCGCCCCCAGCCCGACGAGGCCGATCGCCACGGTGACCCAGAGCGCGGCATGCACGCCGATGGCTTCACTCAGCGCTGCGACGACGAAAGGGGCGAAAGCGGAGAGTGCCTGCCGCACCGAAGCCATGTGTCCGAGGCGCGCGCCATAGGCCTCGGCACCGAACAGCGCGAGCGGCAAGGTGCCCTGGACGATGCTCTTGAGGCCGGAACCGAAGCCAAGCAGCACGGCGAAGACCGCCGCTCCGATGACCATCGGCGCACTGGAGATCAGTATCGCAAGAGCGAGTGGCAGTAGCAGCAGAGCCAGCAGCGTCGCCGCCATTGGGTCACGCTTTCCAGCCAGCAGCATGTTGAGCAAGCGCACAAGAACCTGCGATGGTCCGAACAGTGTCGACACAACGAGCGCCGACGCGCCAAGACCGAGCGTTGTCAGCAGGGGCACCATCTGCGTCAGCATTGCAGAAAGGGTGAAGCCGCTGAGTGCGAAGCCGAGCGTCGCCAGCCAGAGCGCCCTGCCCTGCAAGGCCGTGGGCACGCTACCCTTTACCACCGGCGGCACAACCGCATCACCGCTCGGTGTGATGCTGATGGCGCGGCGCTGGTGAGCGAGCCACAAATGCACGGGTAGGCAGACCAGGAGATTGACCAGCGCGAAGGCGACAAAGATCACTCGCCAGTGCAGAAAGCCGTGGAGCGCGGTGGTCAGCGGCCAGAAAATCGTCGAGGCGAACCCCGCGATCAGCGTCAGCTGCGTTATGCGCTTCCGCGCCGAAGGTCCCGTCGCCTGAACGAGTGCGGCAAAAGCCGCATCGTAGAGAACGAGCGTGCCGGCAAGCTGCATCGCGATTACCGCTAGCGCGAAGAGCCAGCCATTCGGCGCCGCAGCGGCGACGAACAGCGCAGCCGCGGCGGCGAGGCTACCGAGGCTCATTACCCGGGGGCCACCATGGCGGTCGATTCGGCGGCCGATGAGCGGCGCGGTCAATCCGCCCAGGAACAGACCTGCCGAGAAGGCGCCGAAGAGCCAGGACTGCGGCCACCCCAGATCGGCTGCCACCGCGCCTGCGAGGATCGCGAAGCTGTAGTAGAGCGTCCCGTAGCCGATGATCTGAGAGAGACCGAGCAGCAACATGATGCTGCGGCCACCGCGTTCGCTACCGGCGGTCGATTTGGTCAATTTGCGCCGCCTGCAATGCGATTAGTGTCGGATGAGCAAGTTGCACCGGTAGTGCCATGGCATGTGGCGCGCGTCGATAGGCCTAAGGAAACGCCGATGCTATACCAGCTCAACGACCGCGCTATGACGAAACCTTTGATTGTGCGCCACGAGGACGCTACTCGCCATGCCACGTGAGACTGACCGGATGGACGAGTTGGCCGATCGCGTCCGCGCCATTGTCGGGCTCGACCCGCGCATCGTCGAAAGGACCATGTTCGGAGGCCTGACCTTCCTTTTCAACGGGCACATCCTGTTCGGCTGTCGCAAGGATGGATCCGCACTGCTGTCGGTGGGCAAGGACAATCAGGAGATCGCCCTCGCCCGTCCTGGCGCCACCCCGATGGAGCACCGCGGCAGCGTGATGCGCGGCTTCATCTTCGTGGATCCCGACGCGTTGGCGGAAGATGACGACCTCCAATCTTGGGTGTTCTTCGCCCGCGACGCTGTCGGCAAGCTGCCGCCCGCACCCCCTAAGCCGGAGAAAAAGCCGAAAGCACCAGCGAAGCGTTGACGCCACCGAAGCCGAAGCCGTTCGACAGCACATGCCGGATGGTCCGCATGCGCGGCAGCTTGGGCACGAGATCGAACTGCTCGCCAACATCCGGGTCATTGAGATTGAGCGTCGCCGGAGCGACCTGGTCGCGTATGGCCAACACCGAGAATACCGCCTCGATTGCGCCAGCAGCCCCCATGAGGTGTCCGGTCGAAGACTTGGTGGAGGAGATCGACAAATCCTTGCCACGCCCATCGAATACGCCACCGATCGCTGCGAGTTCGGCCGCATCCCCGACGCCAGTGGAGGTCGAGTGAGCATTGATGTAGTCGATGTCGGCCAGGGTAAGCCCGGCCATCCTGAGCGCGTTGCGCATCGCAACCTTGGCGCCAGCGCCGCTCGGTTCGCCTGACGTTAGATGATAGGCATCAGCTGATGTGCCATACCCGGCAAGCACCGCGAGCGGCGTGGCGCCTCGTGCCAAGGCGTGGCTCAATCGCTCGATCACAAGTACAGCCGCACCTTCAGCCAACACAAATCCGTCGCGGCGCCGGTCGAACGGCCGCGAGGCCGACTGCGGATCATCGTTGAAGGCCGTTGCGAGGGCTCGCGCCGCGCCGAAGCCACCCACGGAGATCGGATCGACCGAACCTTCTGCCCCACCGACGACAGCAACTTCGGCCTCGCCTGTCAGGATCAACCGCATGCCGTCGCCTATTGCCTGCGCCGAGGCAGCGCAAGCCGTTACGGGCGCCCCAATCGGGCCCTTGAAGCCATGCAGAATGGAAATCCAGCCCGCCGCCAGATTGGGCAGGAAGCTCGGTACGGTAAAGGGGGACAGTCGCCGCGGCCCGCGCGTCAAGATGGTCTCGACCGCCTCTGCCATCACCGGCGAGCCGCCGACGCCGGTGCCCATAATCGTCGCGGTCAGCGCCTGCTTTTCTGGCGTATCCGCCACCCAGCCTGACTGCTCCAGCGCTTCCTTGGCAGCGACGATGCCGTATTGGATGAAGAGATCCATCTTCTTTACTTCCTTGGCGTCCACGGCAACCAACGGATCGAAACCCTCAGGATCATCTGCCTTGCCGGGCACCAGCGCTGCGATGCGGGCGGAGAATGCAGAGGTATCGAAGCGCGTGTTGACGACGACACCGGAGTTGCCGGCGAGCAGGCGCCGCCAAGTCGTCCCCGTACCGGTGCCGAGTGGGCTGACGACGCCCATGCCGGTGATGACGATCGGATCTGTGATGCCCATGGACGCACTCCTGTTACCGTGTAACTACACGGTGAAATCTGTCATTGTTGTGGCGCTTCCCACCTTCAGAGGGACGCCAGTCGCTTGAGTGTCGTCACTGCGTCGGCAAAGCGCTCTGACCCAAGCGCATCGCGGACTTCGTGCTGAGCCTTGCGCCAGACGGGCAGCAGTTCCTCCACCTTGGCGCGGCCTTTCTCGGTGATGCCGGCCAGCCGGCCATTTCCCCGCTCTGCGGCGCGGGACGCGATCAACCCGTCTGCCTCCAAGCGGTCCAGATTGCGCGTCAGTGTCGTGCGCTCGAAGCCGCGCCGCTCGGCCAATTCGCTGACCGTCATCTCGCCAAGCGTCATGACTGTCGCGAGAAGCGAGAACTGCGTCGCCGTCAGCCCATGGGGCCGTGCCAGCGCGTCATAGCGCCGGGTGATGGCCCGTGCGGCCATTCGCGTGTTCGACACCATGCAGAGCGAAAAGTCGTCCATAGGGCATGAAATCGCCGTGTATAAGCACTATGTCAAGTTGACCGCGGACCTACGCCCTCAGTCTGAGCCGCAGCCCTGACGCGGCCGCTTCCGCGCGCCGCAATTCATGCTATTAGCCTCCCACCTTAGGATTTCGGCTCAAGAGGAGCATTGCATGGCCAAGATCGTCGTCCAGAACCCCGTTGTCGACCTTGATGGCGACGAGATGACCCGCATCATCTGGCAGGCCATAAAGGACAAGCTGATCCTGCCCTATCTCGACCTGAAGATCGAATATTACGACCTGTCGGTCGAGAACCGCGACGCCACAGGCGACCAGGTGACCATCGACGCGGCGAATGCAATCAAGAAGCATGGCGTCGGCATCAAGTGCGCCACCATCACGCCCGACGAGGCGCGCGTAAAAGAGTTCAGCCTCAAGAAGATGTGGAAGTCGCCCAACGGCACGATCCGCAACATCCTGGGCGGCGTGATCTTCCGCGAGCCGATCATCTGCTCGAATGTGCCGCGCCTCGTGCCGGGCTGGACGCAGCCGATCATCGTCGGCCGCCATGCCTTCGGCGACCAGTACCGCGCCACCGACTTCCTGTTCCCCGGCAAGGGCAAGCTGACCATCAAGTTCACTGGCGAGGATGGACAGGTCATCGAGCACGAAGTGTTTGACGCGCCGTCAGCGGGCGTTGCCATGGCGATGTACAATCTCGACGACTCGATCCGCGATTTCGCGCATGCGTCATTCAACTACGCCATCAACCGCAAGGTGCCCTGCTACCTCTCGACCAAGAACACCATCCTCAAGGCCTATGACGGCCGCTTCAAGGATATCTTCCAGGAGATCTTCGAGGCCGACTACAAAGCCAAGTTCGACGAACTCGGCATCTGGTACGAGCACCGCCTGATCGACGACATGGTCGCCTCCGCGCTCAAGTGGTCCGGTGGTTACGTCTGGGCCTGCAAGAACTACGACGGCGACGTGCAGTCAGATATCGTCGCGCAGGGCTTCGGCTCGCTCGGCCTGATGACCTCGGTGCTGATGACGCCCGATGGCAAGATCGTCGAGGCAGAAGCCGCGCACGGCACCGTCACCCGCCACTACCGCCAGCACCAGCAAGGCAAGGAGACCTCGACCAACTCCATCGCCTCGATCTTTGCATGGACTCGCGGCCTCGCACACCGCGCCAAGCTCGACGACAATGCCGAGTTGATGAATTTCGCGCTGACCCTCGAGAAGGTGTGCGTGGAAACGGTGGAAGCCGGCTCGATGACAAAGGATCTGGCGCTGCTCGTCGGCCCGGATCAGAAGTGGCTCTCGACGCTCGGCTTCCTCGACGCCATCGACGCCAACCTGAAGAAGGCCATGGGCTACTGAGGCAACCAAACTCTGCCACCCTCATGCATCGACAAGGTCAGCATGAGGGTGAAGGGTGCCTCGGTGTGCTTCGACAGTTACGCGGATGATGCCCCGCACCGCCGTGGCCAGGATCGGACCCACCCGGAGCCTGTCGAATTGCGAGGTCCAAAGCAGAGCGCTCGCGCCACACTGTGTCGAATCATCGTCGGGCCGTTCGACCAGTTGGCAAAGGGAGACGCACATGCCGCCATTCATCGATCTCGACCTCAGCACCCTCGAAGCCGAAGGTTTTCCGCCGCTGCCACCGGCGGACACGGCTGCCTATGTCGAGCGCGCCGGAGCGCAGCTTTGGACCGCGAGCTATGGCAGCGGCCCAACTGTTTTGCTGCTGCATGGCGGCTTTGGCAGCGCGGGAAACTTCGCGCACCAGGTCCCTGCCCTCACCGCCGGGGGCCACCGCGTCATCATGATGGATAGCCGCGCCCATGGCCGCTCAAGCTGGGGCGACGCTCCGCTCGGCTATCGCGTATTCGCCGAGGACGCGCTTGCGGTGCTCGACCATTGGGGCATCGATCGCGCCGCGATTGTCGGCTGGAGCGACGGCGCCGATACTGGACTGATTGGAGCGCTCGACCATCCAGAGCGCATCCGTGGGCTCGTGTTCTTTGCCTGCAATGTCGATACGACCGGCACCAAACCCTTCGAAATGACCGAAGTGATCGGGCGGTTCTTTCCAAAGATCGTTGCCGACTACGAGGCGCATTCGCCCACGCCCGCCGGCTTCTCCGCCTTGCAGGAAGCCTTGCCGAAGGTGCAGGCGACAGAGCCCAATCTCTCAGCCGCGGATCTCGCCCGCGTTGAGGTGCCTGTGCTCAGCCTGCTCGGCGAGCACGACGAGTTCATCACCCGCGCCCATGCCGAGTATATAGCGGCAAGTATTCCCGGAGCTCGATTCCAGTTGCTTACCGAGGTCTCGCATTTTGCGCCGCTGCAGCACCCGGACATGTTCAACCGCGCCATACTGGATTTCTTGGCCGAACTTCGCGCCTAAACCGATTCAGCGTGAGGTGAAGTGCCGGCGATAGTCGCGCGGCGTCATGCCCCGTAGCGCTCGGAACTGCCGGTTGAAGTTAGCGAGCGAGGCATAGCCAACAGCCTCGGCGATGAAGGCGATCGGCTGGTCGGTTCCAGATAGCCGGGCGCAGGCTTCCCCGATCCTGAGGCGCATCAGATAGTCCGAGATCGTCGCCCCGGTCTGCCGAACGAACATCCTGTGCAGCCCGGATGCAGACAGGGCGGCGACCTCGCAGAGTTCCGTAAGCGAAACAGGCTGGATGTACTTGGCGTGAAGGTGTCCCAACACGCGATCGATGCGGTCGCGCGTTTCGCCAAGTTCGGCTGCGAATGCGGCGTGACTGGCCAGTGCCTCGGCGCCTTCGTCACGCGCAAGCCCATCTAGAACATCCAGGAGCCCAAGCATGCGTGCGACCGGCCGAGCGGTGAAGAGCGCCTCGAACTGATCGCGAACGCTTGCGGCAGTACTCGGCGAGAAGGCCATTCCCGGCCCGGCGCGCTGCAGTAGCGAACCGACAGCTTTAAGCTCAGGAAAAGGGGACACGGCCTTTGCTACCCAATCGGGATGAAACCACATCACGAGCGCTATATGCGGTCCATCTGCAATCCGCGCCCGCGAAGACCAGGTGTGTGGCAGGTGGGGACCGATTAAGACCAGGTCGCCATCGGAATAGTCGCCGACATGATCACCGATGAAACGCTGGCCAACTGAGTTGAGTGTGAGCGTCAGCTCATATTCCGGGTGGTGGTGCCACTGAAACGGAATCTCGTCATCGAGCCGACGGTTCAGCACCGACAGGGACGATCCCGGTTCTACGGGAGGCTTTTCGAGGTATGGCCGCATCTGGCACCTACGCCCTCATCTGCGCCAGAATAGTACCATAGTTTGCCGAACTACAACAACACGACCGTCGCTGGCCGGGTCAAGCTCATAGCAAGAGCTCACCAATTGAGGGGAGAGCAGCCTTGGGAGATGACCATGCAACAAGCCGCCATGAAGCGCGACAGCCATCCGACGACGTCCGCGACCACCCAGCTCAAAGATATCAAGAAGACCTTGCCGCTGAGAGTTTTGTCCCAGGACGATTGGCAGCACTGGATCACCAAGGGGTACGTGATCTTGCGGCAGGCCGTGCCTGCGGCGAATGTCGAGCGGCTATCCGAAGTGCTCTGGCAGTTTGACGAGAAAGACCCTCACGATTCCTCCACTTGGTACGCCCCGCAGCGTCGCGATCATATCATGAAGGAGCTCAACGGCACTGGTATGCTGGAGATCTACAATCACCAAGCACTCTGGGACAACCGCATGGAGACGCGCATTTACGACGCGTTCGTCGATATCTGGGACCGCGAAGACCTGTGGGTCACCATCGACCGGGCCAATCTCAACCCGCCCAAGAAGGTAAAGGGCAACCCAAACGGCTTCATCCATTGGGACGTGGATACGTCGATCCGCCCGCTACCGATTGGCGTGCAAGGCGTGCTCAGCCTCAAGAAGCAGGATGGCGATGTTGGGGGCTTCCAGTGCGTGCCGTACCTGTTCGAGCATTTCGAAGAGTGGGTGAAGACGCAACCGGACGATCGCGACCCAATGCATCCGGACATGGCTGGCCAGAATGTCGTGAACATCGACATGGAGCCGGGGGACCTCATGATCTTCAACTCGCTGCTCGCCCATGGCGTGCGGCCGAACCATTCGGACAATCGGGTACGGATGGCGCAGTACATCTCGATGCACCCCGCCGAGTGGAGCAATACCGGCGAGCGCGAGGAACGCATAAGGTTGTGGCGCGAGCGCGATCACCCCAAGCGCGATGCCTTTCCCGGCGATCCGCGCGATTGGGAAAAGCACAATGCCGAAACCGCGAGACTGACGCCGCTCGGCGAGAAGCTTCTCGGCCTTATGCCTTGGTAAGAAGGGTCCGAGCGTGATCTGTTCGAGGCGGCGGCACAGACACATGTGTCGCCGCTTTCGTGAGAGGACGCCCGATCATTGTAGTTTCCCAAGGTTTACGTCTCGACCACCGTCTCAGCTCTGGTAGTCTTGCGTCATCGTTGGGGAAAACGACCATGCCAAAATTGCTTGCCAGCCTAACAGCGCTGTTCACAGCTCTAGCTCTTGTGGTCGCAGTTGGCTCGATCCCGGCCGCTGCAGCCACCATATCCGTGGTGTCTATGCAGTATTCAGCTGGACATCCCGTGCCACATCTGCACTACGAGGGGGCCACGGAGGATGGCGATCTCGCGACGCTTCAGGCGCTCTACGAGAGCTTCGTCAAATGCCGGCTCTCGTGCATCGGACCTGAGGGCGGTGCGACCGCCCTTCTGACCCTCAACGGCCCTGGTGGGTCTTACTATGAGGGCCTAGCGATCGCCGACTACCTCCGCGCCAACCACATCGCCACGGTCGTCGAGCGCGGCGCCACCTGCTACTCAGCCTGTGCTTTCGCGTTTCTCGGTGGATCTGGCTACTCACCACAGGAAGGAATCGGCACCTATATCGACCGAATGGTCGAGCCCGGCTCCATCGTCGGTTTCCATGCGCCGTATGCCGACGAGGAAAACTTCACCAATGCCATGAAGGAGCGCGGCGCCATGGCAGTGCAGGGCGATACCCGCAACAGCCTAGCCGTGATGGTGAAGGAGTTGGTGAAGTGGAATGTCGACCCTGAGGTGCTGTTCTATATGGTGAATATGGGGCCCGACGAAACCTACAACCTCGTGGCCGCAGACGACCTCTACCTTTCGCGTACTGCACTGCCTCCGACGCCTACCTCCGCATGGGTGACCAACTTGCAGGAGGCGGTCCGCAATGTGTGTATCCGGCTTGTGTCGAACTATGAGCGGGCAGACCCACTCGATATCAAGGAGACCTTCCCGACTGAGTGGGTCCCCCAGATCGGCAAGACTGAGTTCGGCACTATTTCCGGCTTTAGGCTCGGCGAGCGTCTGCTGGACATCGGTAGTTGCGCGGTGACCGATGAGTCGCTCACCACGAATGGTGACTATGAAGTGGCGCTCTACATGACACCGGGCATCGATGGTACGAACGCGCCGATGTCGAGTTTCTTCAACCGGCAGGAAGGCTGGTCGAGCATGGGCATCGGCGGAAATCCAGTGAAGCGAATCCTCCAGAAGGGACCGCTGAACCACTATCTCCTGCCGATAGGAGTTCCGATCGACAGCCTCGACCTGCCCGGCGAGGCGGCAGTCGAGGCGAACCGCTTCTATATGGCACTGCCGCCGCTGATGGCGACCCTGCCAGATGGCTTCGAGTTGCAGCCCGCAAGGCTCGACGCACGCGTTAGCTCGAAGGGCAATGTCGTTGTGTTCGAACGCGTCGGCACCGCTGCATTGTTTGATAGCGCTGCCGCGCTCCCCGGCCTCGGTCGAGTGTTCACCAACAACGCCGGTAACGAGATGAGCTTCGTACGAGAGGGCACCTATAGCGACACCGGCTCGCCATTCGTGTGGTTCGGCCTAAAGGTCGGAGACACCGCTACAGTCATCGAGGCTATGGTAGTGCGGCCTGATGGCGAACTAGCGGATGACGCAGACATGGCGGTGCTGCGCGAGTTGATGTGCGGCACTCTCTTTGCCGAGACGCGGCTCAGTTGCGGCTGAGCATTCTGGACGCGATTGCGACGGTTTCTGTCGCAAAATCGTCAACAACTAGAGCGAAATAACTAGGGCGCGGGACACTGCGCCCCATCGACGTATGCGTGTACAAAGCGTATACGATCACACACTATCCGATTTGCCCTTCCCTTCCTCCGGACGTCCCAAAGATGCCCCCCGGCGTCGCTCTCTCGCTCATTTCCTACCTGCTCTACTCCTGCTGTGACGCCATCATTAAGGGGTTCGGCTCGGGTCTGACTGTGTTCGAAATAGCTTTTTGGACAGCGCTTTTCTCACTCCTTCCAGTGGTGTTCACCAAGCCCAAGACCGAGCGCTGGCAGGATTTCTGGGCGATGAAGCACCCGTTCCTCGTGAACCTGCGGTCGATTACCGGGCTCGTCGGAAACATCTGCATCATCTTCGCCTTCACAACGATTCCCCTTGCGGAGGCATATTCGATCGCCTTCCTTGCGCCGATCTTTGTGGTCGCGCTGTCGCGGACCTTCCTTGGAGAATCGGTATCGACTTATCGCTGGGCGTTCTTGTTCGCGAGCTTTGTCGGCGTGCTGCTCGTCGTGCGGCCCGGGTTCCGCGAACTGTATCCGGGCCATCTCGCGGCGCTGATCGCCGCCTTGATGGGCGCGATAACCACCACTGTTTTGCGCCGTGTAGCACCGCATGAGAAGCGCGTTAGCCTGCTTGGCATCCCGCTCGGGTATGTGGTGATCTTCAACGGACTGATCATGCTGTTTCAGGGCGTTCGCCTACCTAGCCTGGAGCAGTTCGGCATGCTGATGGCGATCGGCGCAATCGGCGGCACTTCGAATATCCTTTTCATCACCGCTGCGCGGCTGGCCAAGGCCAGCCAGATCGCGCCTGGACAGTATAGCCAGATCATCTGGGCTGTGATCTTCGGGGCATTGTTCTTTAAGGAATTCCCGGATTCCTTTGCATTTGTCGGCTTGGCGGTAGTTATAACCGGCGGCATCTTGAACGTCCTCTCAGACGAAGCACGCGTACGAATATTCTCGCGGCTCAGCGTTTTTGGCCCAGCATCAGCGGTATCCGAAGTAAGTCCGCCACTCACGGATGAGCCGCCGGCACATCAGCCCAAGCAAGACAGGGGCAGTACCGCGCCCGCAATGGGCAAGTAGGACAGTCAAGTACCGTGACCATCAGCCGCCCGATCATCGGTATCTTGTTCGGGCTGATGGCGTATGGCGTCTATTCGACGGGGGATGCCATCGTGAAGTCCGCAGGTGGCGAACTGGGCACCTTCGAAATCGGGCTAATCACGACGCTGTTCTCTCTGATCCCGGCCGCTGTCACCAAACGGCGCGAAGAACGGTGGGGAGAGTTGCTCAAGCTCAACCGGCCGTGGCTGGTACATGGCGTCGGCTTTGCGCGCATGCTGTGCGCGGTGTTCATCACCTATTCATTCGTCACGGTGCCCCTCGCCGAGGTCTACTGTATCGCCTTCCTGTCGCCGGCCTTCACCACGCTGCTTTCGGTGATTCTGCTGCGCGAGGAGGTGAAGCCCGAGCGCTGGGTGCTGATCGCGGTCAGCTTCATCGGCGTACTGTTAGTGGTGCGACCAGGGTTCAAGATTCTGGAACTGGGCCATGTCACAGCGCTCGGCTGCGCGATTTTTGCGGGTCTTTCGATCATCGGCACGCGCATCATCTCTACCACCGAGAAACGCATCAGCCTCGCCTTCGTGCCCGGCGCCTATACGCTGGTCGTGAACCTCGTGCTGATGGCGATCTTCGGCTTCATGGTGCCGCGGCCCGAAACCCTGGCGTTGCTGGCCTTTGCCGGCATTCTCGGCGGCGCAGGCTACCTGTTCCAGATCTCCGCACTGAAGCGTGCACCCGCTAGCCGGGTCGCGCCCACGCAGTACAGCCAGCTCATCTGGGCGCTTGGCTATGGCGCGCTGTTCTTTTCGGAGTTTCCCGATACGCTCGGGCTGGTCGGTCTGGGTGTCGTCACCTTTGCCGGGCTTTCGAACGTGGTGATCGATGGCGCACGCACCCGAATCGCTGGCCGCTGGGCCGAGTATCGCGGCAAGCGGAAGCGCACCGGCGCCACGGGCTATCGTGGGGCCGGTCCGGATCCGGTGTGATCAGCCACATGCGCATTTAGACCAAAAATGCCGATGAGCGCCCGTACTTCGCGAGGTCGACAGTGTTCTGTCAGATCGTCGCGCGGATCGCCGCGACAGCATCGTCGGCCTTGCTTCCATCCGGACCGCCGCCCTGCGCCATGTCCGGACGGCCACCACCACCTTGGCCACCGAGGGCGACAGTCGCCAGCTTGACGAGTTCTCCGGCCTTGTACTTTGCGGTCAGATCGTCGGTCACGCCGACGGCCACCGTGCCCTTGCCGTCCTCGCCTTTCAGCACGACGACGACCACACCCGAGCCGATGCGCTTCTTCTCGGCATCGACGAGGCCTTTCACGTCTTTGGCTGCCACGCCTTCGACGACTCGGCCGACAAAGCACACGCCGTTAACGGTTTCGGCTGATGGTGCCGCGGCACCAGCCGAACCACCCAGCGCCAGCTTCTTCTGCGCCTCGCTCAACGCCCGATCTGACCTCTTCAGATTCTCCTGCAGCACTTCGATGCGGCCGAGCATTTCCGACGGCGTGGCACGCAGCAGGTCGGCCGCGCTCTGCACCAGGTTGGTGTTGGTGCGCGCATGGTGGCGCGCACCCTTTGCCGTCAGCGCCTCGATGCGGCGGACGCCGGCAGATACACCGGTTTCTCCAAGTACGGTGATAAGCCCGATATCGCCTGTGCGATTCACATGCGTGCCGCCGCAGAGCTCGACCGACCAGCCGAGCGTATTGCCCGTCGGATCGCCCATCGAAACAACGCGCACTTCATCGCCATACTTCTCGCCGAACAGCGCGCGAGCACCGGATTCCTTGGCCTCTTCGACGCCCATCAGGCGGGTTTCGACCTTGGAATTCTGCAATACAATATCGTTGGCGATATCCTCGATCTCGGCCATTTCCTGGGGCGAGATCGGCTTGGTATGCACAAAATCGAAGCGCAGCCGGTCGGGTGTAACAAGCGAGCCCTTCTGCGCGACATGGTCGCCGAGCACGATGCGGAGCGCCTCGTGCAAAAGGTGTGTCGCTGAATGATTGGCGCGGATCGCCGAGCGGCGTGCATGGTCGACGACGAGTATCAGTGCCGTGCCAAGCTTGAAGGTGCCTTCGATTACGGTCACCTTGTGGCCGAACACGCCGTTGTTCTTCACCGTTTCGGTGACGGTGGCGGCAACGCCCTCGCCTGAGACCGTGCCGGTATCGCCAACCTGGCCGCCGCTTTCGCCGTAGAAGGGCGTCTGGTTGAGCACGAGGAAACCCGTCTCGCCAACAGTCAGCGATTCGACGATCTGACCGTCTTTCACCAGCGCGGTGACCACGCCTTCAGCGACCTCGGTCTCGTACCCTAGGAATTCTGTCGGTCCGACCTTGTCGGCCACCGCAAACCAGACCTTGTCCTCCCCCGCTTCGCCAGAGCCGGACCAGCTCTTCCGCGCCTCGGCGCGCTGCTTGGCCATGGCATCTTCGAAGCCCGAAAGATCGACATTGATCTCGCGCAGGCGCAGCGCGTCCTGAGTCAGGTCGAGTGGGAAGCCATAGGTATCGTAAAGCTTGAAGGCCGTAATGCCGTCGAGCATGTCGCCCTTGCCCAAGTCCTTGGTCGCTTCATCAAGAATGCCGAGGCCACGGCCCAGTGTCTTTATGAAACGCCCCTCTTCGAGCCGTATCGTCTCGGCGACCATCTGCTCGCCGCGGACGAGTTCCGGGTAAGCCTGACCCATTTCCTTGACAAGCGCCGGCACCAGCTTGTGGATCACCGGTTCGTTTGCGCCAAGCAAAGTGGCGTGGCGCATGGCGCGGCGCATGATACGGCGCAGCACATAGCCGCGGCCTTCGTTGGAGGGCAGCACGCCCTCGGCAATAAGGAAGCTCATGGCGCGCAGGTGATCGGCAATGACACGGAGACTGGGCGTCGCCGGATCGCCGGAGAAGCCGGTCGCCTGCTGCGTCGCCGAGATCAGCGAGCGGAACAGGTCGATCTCATAATTGTTGTTGGTGCCTTGCATCACTGCGGCGACACGCTCCAGGCCCGAGCCCGTGTCAACCGACGGCTTCGGCAGTCGCGTTCGGGAGCCGTCCGGCAGTTGCTCGAACTGCATGAACACGAGGTTCCAAATCTCGACGAAACGGTCGCCATCCTCCTCAGGCGAGCCTGGAGGGCCACCCCAGTACTTGTCGCCGTGGTCGTAGAAGATTTCGGAGCACGGGCCACACGGGCCGGTGTCGCCCATCTGCCAGAAGTTCGACTTGGCACCGAGCCGCACGATGCGGTCCTCCGGCAGCCCTGCGATCTTCTTCCACAGCGCCATCGCCTCGTCGTCGTCTTCATAGATGGTGGCAGTCAGTTTCTCCTTGGGAAGCTCCCACTCCTTGGTGAGAAGGTTCCACGCGAGCTCGATCGCATGCTCCTTGAAATAGTCACCAAAGGAGAAATTCCCCAGCATTTCAAAGAAGGTATGGTGCCGCGCCGTGAAGCCGACATTGTCGAGGTCATTGTGCTTACCGCCGGCGCGCACGCATTTCTGCGCCGTGGTCGCACGCGCATAGTCGCGCTTCTCAAGGCCGGTGAAAACGTTCTTGAACTGCACCATGCCTGCATTGGTGAACATGAGTGTCGGGTCGTTGCGCGGCACCAGCGGACTCGACGCGACGGGCTCATGGCCGTTCTTGCCGAAGTAGCCCAAGAAGCTCGAGCGGATGTCGTTCACGCTGGTCATGTGACAGGTCTCGCACAATGAAAAGGCGAGGCCCCTCGGCCCCGCCTGATACAACAGGAAAGGCCTTCTATCGCGCGGTTCCGGCTGCTGTAAAGCTCATGCAACGCCGCTCAAGGGCCCCGAAAGCAAAAGGCTGCGGTCAAGACTGCCAAAGCCTTCGGTGTCCTTGCGTCTTTGGCACAATCAGCCGCGCGTGCCGGACTTTCGTCCGTTGCGCAACTCGAGCAGATCGTGACGCGACAGCCCGATATCGGCGAGCAGACGATCCTCGAGATCAAGCAGGTGGCTGTAGGCGCGGCGACGGCGGACGCGTTCGGAGAGCGCAGAGAGCAGGTTGGGCATATGAGTCTCTCATAGGATTTCGTTCTGACTGTTTGCGCATATGAAGATGACTTTTCTGTGAAACGCGAATTTTTAGGCATAAACTACCCATTGCCCAAATCCAGAGCAGACTCGTCCTGAGATGTATGCCCCGGAAAACTCCTGTGTGCCGGAAGGCGCCATGCTAGGCTTCGCGCGCCATTCAGCTTTCGAGTCTCACGATGACACACCCCGACGACGTCGCCATCATCAAGCGCCAGGAACATGATTTGGTGTTTCCTGGTTTCGACGAGACGAAGGCCTATGCGCTAGGGGCGCGCCTGCATCGAATGGCTACCGAGCGGAGGCTCGGCATCATCTGCGACATCCGCCTTTGGGACAGGCAGTTGTTCTACTTCGCCATGCCGGGGACCACTGCCGACAATCCTGAATGGGCCAGGCGCAAACACAACGTCGTGCGGCGCTTCCAGAAGAGCTCCTATCGCATCGTGCGGGAGCGGAACTCCGAAGACCGCAATTTTCCCGAGCATCTGGCCCTGCCGCAGGCCGACTATGCCCTAGCGGGCGGCGGTTTTCCGATAAGGGTCGCCGGGGTCGGCGTGATTGGTTCGGTCACGGTTTCCGGCCTGCCGCAGCGGGAGGATCACTTGCTGGTGGTGGAGGCCATTGCGCTCGAGCTCGGCCGCGACCCGGCACAATATGTCTTGCCCCCATTCTGATCCGCACGCCAAGGTCCCAAGATGAAGCTCAATTACGTCCTGCTCGATGTGTTTACCGACAAGCCCTTGACCGGAAATCCTCTGGCAGTGGTGCTTGAGGCCGACCGGCTTACCGATTCCGAGATGCAGGCAATCGCAGCGGAGTTCAACCTGTCCGAGACGGTGTTCATCCAGCGGCCGAAAGCTGAACGTCACACCGCTGCGCTCCGCATCTTCACACCACGGGTGGAACTCCCCTTTGCCGGTCACCCCACTGTCGGCGCTTCCGTGGTGCTTGGCCTGCAGCAGCGCATCAGTGCGGTGCGGCTCGAAGAGAAAATCGGGCTCATCACGTCGGTGGTGGAGAAGAAGAGCCGCATTGTCGGGCATGCGCGGTTCTCGCTGCCGAGGCTTCCCGCCGTGGTCGGCAAGGCGCCGGACATCGGCGCCATCGCCGGCACGCTCGGGCTTGATTTCGAGCAGATCGGCACCGAACGCTTCCAGCCGGCGCTGTGCTCTGCAGGCGTGCCATTCTATCTTGTGCCGGTGAAGGATGCCGAGGCATTGGCGCGCATACGTCTCGAGCGCCGCGGCTGGGACCAGACCTATCCCGAGGGTGACCACTCGGTCTATGTCTTCGCGGCGACCCCCGAAGAAAAGGGCTTCGACCTCGCTGCTCGCATGTTCTCGCCCGGAATGGGGATTCCGGAAGACCCAGCAACCGGTGCCGCAGCCGCGGCACTGCTTGCGCTGCTTGCACCCTATTACCCGGATGGCGCCAACGAAATCGCGCTGCGGCAGGGCTACGAGATGGGGCGTCCAAGCCGGATCATGCTGCAATTGCGGAAGCAGGACGGACAATTCACACATGGCGGTATCGGCGGCGACGCGGTGATCATCGGCGAGGGCAGCCTCGAGGTATCCGACCACGAAGCCAACGGTCGCCTCTGACGAGAGAGCGAACTGCAGGGGGGGCGCCTGGTTCCATTGGCACAATCACGCCGCGATGCGGATCACCAGCACTTCATAGGCCGGCAGGCTGGCGCTTGAGCCAAAGACAAACTCGGCTCCGATCAGCGGATCGCCCGCCGGCAGCCTGCCGACGGTTTCCGTCGCATCGCCGGTATTGAGCACGAAAAGCAGCCGATAGCCCGACCCCTGCCGCACGGCGAGCTCGATCGCTTCGGGCTTGCCATCGAGCTCGGGCACAATCCCCGCAATCTCGAACTCTTCGGCAATGAGGCTATCGAGCAGATCGGCAGTGAGGTAGCTGCCGAGATAGAGCACGCGACCCTTGCCGACATGCCGGAGCGTCACAGCGGCCTGCCCCTCGGCGAAGCGGCTCGACCAGGTGCCGCGCACTTCGGTGCCGGGCTTGACCGACAGCAGCTCGTACATATAGGCGGCTGCCATCTCGCGATTGCCGATCTTCATGCGGTAGCGGCGGCGTGCGGACTCTGCCGCAAACCGCGTCCGTGTGCCCTGCGGTCCCAGCGGCCCCGCAAGGCTGAACAGCCCATCGGAATCCGGGCCAGCGAGCGGGCCGAACTCTTCGACCTCGACACCGGCCAAGGCCGCGAGGCTCGGGCCGGGCGCTGCCGTACGGATCACATGGTTGTTTTCGTCGCGCGACCCGGTGCGGGCCGAAAGCACCACCGTGCCGCCAGCCTCGGCAAAGGCGCGAAGCTTTTCGGTCCATTCATCCTTCCAGATCAGCCAATGCGGCACATAGAGCAGCTTGAGCTTGCTGAGATCGTCTTCGGGATGGATGAAGCCGGCCGAAATACCGCGCTCGTAGCAATACCGATGCAGGCCCACTGCCTCGTCCTGCGGACTCGGCAATCCCATCGGATAGGTGCGGTGCGCCTCCTGGTTGTCGAAATCGGCACTTGCGATGCCGACATCCATCTTCACGTGTGTGCCGAGCAACTGGCTCTCGATCGACTTGATATCGGCGGCAAAGCGGCTCGCCTCGGCATAGCGACGGCGCGGCACGTCATCGTGGTCAATGATGCCCATCCAGTAGATTTCGGCGCCGAAATGCGCCGGCCGCCAGCGGAAGAACATCAGGCCGTCCGCGCCACGCGCCACCGAACTCATCGCCATGCGACGCATCTCGCCCGGCTCGGGTGTCAGCGTGGTGAAGGCGACCTGTGAACCGAAGCCGGATTGCTGTTCAGGTACGATGAAATTTCCAGAGAAGCCTCGGCAGATATCGAGGTGCAGAGCCTGCGCCTGCCCCACGCCGCCGTTGCGGTTAAACTCGTCATAGAGGAACGGGTAGATGTCGTAGCCGGCGAAATCGAGATCCGTCGAGAACTGACCGCGGAAATCGATGTCGTCCAGCCTGCCGAGATTGTGGAAAATGAACCAGTCCGGGTTCGTCGCCCGCAGGATTTCCACCTGGTCGTGCTGGAAGCGCGCGGTCGAAAAGGCAAGGAAGCGGTGGTAATCCTGCACGTGGCCAGGCCCGGGGAACACCGGCGCCATGTCGTGCGGCAGAACAACCTGCTCGAAGCGGTCGTAGGCGGTCGCCCAGAAATTGCCGCCCCAGGCGGCATTCAGTGCGTCGATGGTGCCGTAGCGCGCCTTCACAAACAACTGGAACTCCCGACGCGACGCGGCCGAGTACGACCGGCTTTCCGACGTGTTGAGTTCATTATCGGTCTGCCAGCCGATAACATTCGGATTGTCGCGATAGTGCTCTGCCATGGCGTTTGTGATGCGTTGGCTGTGCCGGCGATAGACCGGGCTTGCCGTATCGGCATGCTGGCGAGACCCGTGCACGGCGGCGCGGCCATTGCCGTCGACTCGCAGCACCTCAGGATAGGCCTCGGTCAGCCAGCGCGGCGGCGTTGCCGTCGGCGTGCACATGATGGTGCGGATGCCGTGCCTTCCAAGCCCGGCGATAGCGCGGTCGAACAGGTCAAAATCGAAGACATTCTCGCTCGGCTCGAATAAATGCCAGGCGAACTCGCCCATGCGCACGGCGTTGAAACCGGCCCTCTTCATGCGCTCGGCGTCGCGGTCCCAATAGCTCTCGTCGACGTGCTCAGGGTAGTGCGGCGCGCCGAGGAGGAAGGTATCGAGGTTGATCGGCCGCCAGACCGAGAGGGGCGCGGCCGCTGTCTTTTTCACCAAGGCACTATCTCCGCGGAAGGAAGCCAAGAGCATCGCCCGACACGGGCTCGCCGGCGCCGGGGCATCAACCCTGCGCAGCCGATGCGGGTGTGACGCTAGGGACTTGGCCATGACCGGGCAAGTCCGCGGCATGTGCCGACGAGAATTTCTTTCGTGCATATGCGCGGGATCAATTGGGGTTCGTCGTTTCGGGAATAGTGTGACACGCAGAGATAGTCGCCAGACCGGGCGCCGGAGAGGTAGCGACATGAGTAAGCTTCGCATTGGGCTCGTCGTCATCGCGTTGCTCGGCCTCGTGCTGGGGCTCATCGCTCCGCTTATTGGCTTGCCGGGATGGGCGCAGGCTATCCACACGGTCGCGACCCTCCCTATCCTTGCGGCGCTTCTCGTCGAAATCGTCACCAGCCTGATGCGCGGCAAGGTCGGGCTCGATCTCGTCGCCGCCGTTTCGATGGCCGCTGCCCTCGGGTTCGGTGAATCGCTCGCCGGCAATGTGGTCGGGCTGATGTATGCCGGAGGGCAACTGCTCGAAAGTTTCGCGGAAGGGCGCGCCCGCCGCGAAATGACCGCCCTCCTGCAGCGCGTTGCCCGCACGGCGATGCGCGAGCACGACGGCAGACTTGAAGAGGTGGGGATCGAAACGCTTGTCGCGGGGAATATCCTGCTGATCCGCTCGGGCGAGACGCTGCCGATCGATGGCCGGGTGGCGACACCGGCAGGCGCGCTGCTCGACACCGCTGCCCTTACGGGCGAGCCACTGCCCCGGCTCCACGCCGATGGCGAGGAGGCGATGAGTGGCGCGACCAATGCAGGGGATGCCTTCCGCCTTGTTGCGCTGCGCCCTGCGGCCGAAAGCACATATGCCTGGATCGTTCGGCTCGTCGCCGCAGCACAGGATTCGAAAGCGCCGGTCGGGCGCCTCGCTGATCGGTATGCGGTTGTGTTCCTCATCGTCACACTGGTGATCGCCGGGCTTGCCTGGGCGCTGAGCGGCGACCACCTGCGCGCACTTGCGGTGCTGGTGGTCGCAACGCCCTGCCCGCTGATCCTCGCCCTGCCCGTGGCGCTGATCTCCGGCATGTCGCGGGCAGCCAGACAGGGCATTCTCGTCAAGACTTCGGGCGCGCTCGAGCGACTCTGGCAGGTGAAAACCGCCATTCTCGACAAGACCGGCACGCTGACACGGGGCGAAGCGCAGGTGACGGAGATCCGGGCCGCGCCCGGCTTCACGACCGACAGCGTACTGCAGGCCGCCGCTTCGCTCGACCAGGCCTCGAACCACGTCATCGCCACGGCACTCGTCCGCGCGGCAAAATCGCGCGGGCTGGCGCTGTCGACGCCTGAGGCGGCAGTGGAAGACGCGGGAGCCGGAGTCGCGGGCGTGGTCGATGGGGTGGCCGTCGTCCTGGGGGGCAGCCGATATGTCGGTGCGCGCTGCAGCGGCGATATAGCAGCCCTCGAAGCGGGACTTTCCGGCGAGGCGGCCCTCGTTGCCGTCGCGATTGGCGGACAGATCGCCGGGCTGATCGCACTCAGCGATCCGCTCCGCCCCGAAGCACAAAGGGTCATTGCCGGACTGAGGGATGCTGGCATCGACCGCTTCGTGCTGGCTTCGGGCGACCGGCAGGCCGTAGTCGATGCGGTGGTCGGCCCGCTCGACCTCGATGCGCTGAAGGGCGATCTCGATCCAGCCAGGAAGCTCACTCTCGTCGCCGAGGAAAGCCGCCGCGCCCCGACACTGATGATCGGAGACGGCGTCAATGATGCCCCGGCGCTTGCCGCGGCAACGCTCGGTATCGCCATGGGTGCGCGCGGCTCGGCAGCGAGTTCGGAAACCGCCGATATCGTGCTGCTTGTCGACAATATCGATCGCGTGCTCGCCGCACGGCGCATCGCCAACCGCACCCGCAAGATCGCAGCGCAGAGCGTCTTCGGGGGGCTCGGGCTGTCCTTGATCGGCATGATCCTTGCGGCGCTCGGCTACCTGCCCCCTGTCGCCGGCGCGCTGGCGCAGGAGGCGATCGATGTTGCGGTTATCCTCAATGCCCTGAGGGCTTTGCGGTAGGTTTCTGTTGCTTCACGTGAGGACGGTTCCGGCCATTTCGCGGAGATGGGTACGTGTCTGTGCGCCCGTCGGCCAGAGGGCCGCGGGTGCCAGAGGTAGAAAGCGGGCCGGCGGGGCGATTGCCCCAACGCGGTTAGTCCGCAATGTATGACGAGGCGCCTGCCCCGCCGGCCGACCGGGGTTTTTGGCCTGACAAT
>JAIYDI010000038.1 GCA_027487555.1 Hyphomicrobiales bacterium | reverse complement strand
CAGGGCGGCGAGTGCGACCTGCAGGATCAGGCGATGGCCTATGGCGTGGACAAATCCCGCTATGCCGAGAACAAGCGCGCGGTGGAAGACAAGAACCTTGGCCCCCTGGTCAAGACGTCGATGAACCGCTGCATTCATTGCACCCGCTGCGTGCGCTTCACCACCGAAGTCGCCGGTATCACCGAGATGGGCCTTCTTGGTCGCGGCGAGGATGCGGAGATCACCTCCTATCTCGAGCGCGCGCTGACCAGCGAATTGCAGGGCAACGTCATCGACCTCTGCCCGGTCGGCGCTCTCACCTCCAAGCCCTATGCCTTCCAGGCGCGTCCGTGGGAGTTGCAGAAGACCGAGTCCATCGACGTGATGGATGCCGTGGGGTCCAATATCCGCGTCGACAGCCGCGGCCGCGAAGTGATGCGCATCCTGCCGCGCGTCAACGAGGCGATCAACGAGGAGTGGATTTCCGACAAGACCCGCTTCATCTGGGATGGTCTCAAGGCGCAGCGGCTCGACCGCCCCTATGTGCGGGTGAACGGCAAGCTGAAGCCGGCCAGCTGGAACGAGGCGTTCGACGCGGTCGCCAAGGCCATCAAGGCCTCGGGCGGCGGCAACAAGGTCGGCGCCATTGCCGGTGATCTCGCCTCGGTGGAGGACATGTATGCGCTCAAGGCGCTGATGACCTCGATCGGCTCGGGCATGACGGATTGCCGTCCGGCCATGTCGGGCATCGATCCATCCATGCCGCGCGCAGCCTATATCTTCAACCCGACCATCGCCGGGATCGAAGAGGCCGACGCCATCCTGATCGTGGGTGCCAACCCGCGCAAGGAAGCAGCCGTGCTGAACGCGCGCATCCGCAAGGCATGGCGCGCCAAGGGTACGCCGATTGCTGTCGTGGGCGACAATGCCGACCTCACCTATGCCTATAGCTATCTCGGCAACGGCCTGTCGGCGCTTACCGATCTGATCGGCGGGCAGGGGGCGTTTGCCGAAGTCTGGGCCAAGGCACAAAAGCCGCTGGTCATTGTTGGCGAAGGCGCCGTTTCGCATGGCGCGGCGCAATCGAAGCAGATTGGCCGCGATACCATCAGCCTCGCCGCCAAGCTCGTCGTCGGGCAGAATATCGCGCAGGGCTGGAACGGCTTCGCGCTGCTGCACAACGCCGCTGCCCGCGTCGGTGGGCTCGATATCGGCTTCGTGCCGCATGACGGCGGTGTGTGTTCTGCGGACCAGATCGGGCTCGCCGCTCGTGGCGATCTCGATGTGCTGTTCCTGCTCGGGGCCGACGAATACGACACCAAGGCCATGGGTCAGGCGTTCGTCGTCTATGTCGGCACGCATGGCGATGCTGGCGCCCACCGCGCCGATGTCATCCTGCCCGCGGCGACCTATACCGAGAAGTCGGGCACCTATGTGAATACCGAGGGCCGGGTGCAGATGGCTGACCGGGCGGTGTTCCCGCCGGGCGAGGCCAAGGAAGACTGGGCGATCTTCCGTGCCCTTTCCGCCGTGCTCGGTGCGCCGCTGCCGTTCAACTCGCTGGCGCAGCTCAGGGCAAAGCTCTATGCGGAGTATCCGCACCTTGCGCGACTCGACCAGATCGCGCCGGGCTCCATGGACGATATCCGCACGCTGTCGCGGGTTTCGATCAAGACCAAGGCCGCCAACTATGGCTCGCCGGTCGCGGATTTCTATCTGACCAATCCCATCGCGCGGGCTTCCGCGGTGATGGGCGAATGCGCGGCCCTGCAGGCCGGGCTCAAGCAGGCAGCCGAGTAAGGGTCTGACATGGATTTCGTCGTATCCGCGCTGGATTATCTCCTGGGCGTCCCCATCCTCGGCTGGGGTTCGCAGGTGGGCTTTCTCTACAAGGCCCTGCTGCTGCTCGTCGCGCTGCTGATCTTCACCGCCTATATCCTGCTCGCCGACCGCAAGATCTGGGCGGCGGTGCAGGCGCGTCGCGGCCCGAACGTCGTGGGGCCGTTCGGCCTGTTGCAGAGCTTTGCCGACCTGCTGAAATTCGTCGTCAAGGAGCCGATCATTCCGGCGGGCTCTAACAAGGTGGTGTTTCTGCTCGCCCCGCTTGTTACCGCCACGCTGGCGCTCTCGGCCTATGCGGTCATCCCATTCGACAAGGGCTGGGCTCTCGCCGATATCAATGTCGGCGTACTCTATATCTTCGCCATCTCGTCACTCGGCGTCTATGGCATCATCATGGGCGGCTGGGCGTCGAACTCCAAATACGCCTTCTTGGGCGCGCTCCGCTCCGCCGCGCAGATGGTGAGCTACGAAGTCTCCATCGGCCTTGTCATCCTCACCGTGCTGCTTTGCGTCGGCTCGCTGAACCTCACCGATATCGTCACCGCGCAGCAGTCGGGTGGCATCGCCACCATGCTCGGCGTGCCGTGGCTCAGCGTGCTCAACTGGTTCTGGCTGCCGCTCTTTCCGATGTTCGTGGTGTTCTACATCTCGGCATTGGCGGAAACCAATCGCCCGCCCTTCGATCTGCCGGAAGGCGAGTCCGAACTGGTGGCCGGCTACATGGTGGAGTATGGCTCGACCCCGTATCTGCTGTTCATGCTGGGCGAATACATCGCCATCATCCTGATGTGCGCGATGACCACCATCCTGTTCCTCGGGGGCTGGGCGCCGCCGATCGCGCTGCCGCCCTTCACCTGGGTACCGGGTGTCGTGTGGTTCGCACTCAAGCTCTGCCTGGTGTTCTTCATGTTCGCGATGGCGAAGGCCATCGTGCCCCGCTACCGGTATGACCAACTGATGCGGATCGGCTGGAAGGTGTTCCTGCCCATCTCGCTGCTGATGGTCGTCGTCGTCGCCTTTGTCCTGCAGCTGACCGGCTGGGGCTTCCACGGAGGGCTCTCCTGATGCGCTTCACCCAGTTTCTCAACGGGCTGCTGCTCAAGGAATTCGTCAACGCCTTCTTCCTCGCGATGAAGTACTTCTTCGCGCCCAAGAAGACGCTGAACTACCCGTTCGAGAAGGCACCGTACTCGCCGCGGTTCCGGGGCGAGCATGCGCTGCGCCGCTACCCCAATGGCGAAGAGCGCTGCATTGCCTGCAAGCTGTGCGAGGCCATCTGCCCGGCGCAGGCCATCACCATCGAGGCCGGTCCGCGCCAGAATGACGGGACGCGCCGCACGGTGCGCTACGACATCGACATGGTGAAGTGCATCTATTGCGGCTTCTGCCAGGAGGCTTGCCCGGTCGACGCCATTGTCGAGGGCCCGAACTTCGAATTCGCCACCGAAACCCGTGAAGAGCTGTATTTCTCCAAGGAGAAGCTGCTTCAGAACGGCGACCGGTGGGAGCGCGAGATCGCCCGCAACATCGCCGCCGACGCGCCGTATCGGTGAGAGAGACGAGATGACCCTCCCGCTTTTCTTCTTCTTCGTCTTCTCGTTCATCGCCATCGCCTCGGCGCTGATGGTGATCGCGTCGCGCAACCCGGTGCACTCGGTGCTGTTCCTCATCCTCACCTTCGTGAACGCCGCCGGGCTGTTCATGCTGGCGGGGGCGGAGTTCCTGGCGCTCATCCTCATCGTGGTCTATGTCGGCGCCGTCGCGGTGCTGTTCCTGTTCGTCACGATGATGCTCGATGTGGATTTCGTGCAGTTGAAGCAGGGCGTGCTGCAATACGCGCCGGTGGGCGTCGTGGTCGGCATCATCTTCCTGCTCGAGTTGCTGATGGTCGCGGCCAGCTTCGTGGTGGCGCCAGAGCTTGCGGCCAAGGCCGCGGTCGCGATGCCTGAAGGCGTCGAGAATACCCGCGCCATCGGGCAATTGCTCTATACGCGCTATGTCTTCGTGTTCCAGGGCGCGGCGGCGGTGCTGCTCGTTGCCATGATCGGCGCGATCGTGCTGACGCTTCGTCACAAGAGCAATGTCAAGCGGCAGGATGTGTTCAGGCAGACGGGCCGCAAGCGGTCCGAGGGCGTGGAACTCAAGAAAGTCAAATCGGGGCAGGGCGTCTAAATGCTGGCACAAACCGGAATCGGGCTCGGCCACTATCTGACCGTTGCCGCCATCCTCTTCACTATCGGGGTGCTCGGCATCTTCATCAACCGCAAGAACGTCATCGTGATCCTGATGTCGATCGAGTTGATCCTGCTGTCGGTCAACCTCAATTTCGTGGCGTTCTCGGCGGCGCTCAACGACCTCGCCGGGCAGATCTTCGCGCTGATGATCCTCACCGTCGCGGCGGCTGAGGCGGCCATCGGCCTCGCCATTCTCGTCATCTTCTACCGCAACCGCGGCACGATCGCCGTGGAAGACGTCAACGCGCTGAAGGGCTGATTGAAGTGATCCAGGCCATCGTATTCTTCCCGCTGGTCGGGGCGCTCGTTGCTGGTCTTCTCGGCCGCATCATCGGGCACCGCACCAGCGAGTACATCACCACCGGGCTCATGATCGCGGCGGCGCTGCTGAGCTGGGTTGTGTTCGCGGGCTATTGGTTCGCGCCGGAGGCTGCCGAGGGCGCCGCGCATGGCGCCGGCCATGCCGAGGCGACCAAGGTGGTGGTGCTGAGCTGGATCCACTCGGGGGCGCTGCAACTCGACTGGACGCTGCGCGTCGACACACTCACCGCCGTGATGCTGGTGGTGGTCAATTCCGTGTCGTGCCTCGTGCATGTCTATTCGATCGGCTACATGGCCGAGGATCCGCACCGGTCGCGCTTTTTCGCCTACCTGTCGCTCTTCACGTTCGCCATGCTGATGCTGGTGACTGCCGACAACTTCCTGCAGATGTTCTTCGGCTGGGAAGGCGTGGGCCTCGCGTCCTACCTGCTCATTGGGTTCTGGTACCAGCGGCCGGCTGCCAACAAGGCGGCGATGAAGGCCTTCGTGGTCAACCGTGTCGGCGATTTCGGCTTCGCGCTCGGCATCTTCGCGGCCTTCGTGGTGCTGGGCCATCTCGATTTCGATGGCGCGTTCCATGCCGTCGAGGCGCAGAAGGATGCCACCATGCATTTCCTCTCGTGGGAAATGCATGCCATGACCGTGGTCTGCCTGCTCCTGTTCATGGGCGCGATGGGCAAGTCGGCGCAGTTCCTGCTGCACACCTGGCTGCCCGACGCGATGGAGGGCCCGACACCGGTGTCCGCGCTCATCCACGCCGCCACAATGGTGACGGCAGGTGTGTTCATGGTCGCGAGGCTGTCGCCGCTGTTCGAGGCCTCGGGCATTGCGATGACGACCGTCATGCTGGTCGGCGCGATGACGGCGTTCTTTGCCGCCACTGTCGGCCTCGTGCAGAACGACATCAAGCGGGTTATCGCCTACTCGACCTGTTCGCAGCTGGGCTACATGTTCGTGGCGCTCGGCTCGGGCATGTATTCGGCGGGCGTGTTCCACCTGTTCACCCACGCCTTCTTCAAGGCGCTGCTGTTCCTCGGCGCCGGCTCGGTCATCCACGCGATGCACCATGAGCAGGACATGCGGAACATGGGCGGGCTGAAGAACAAGATCCCCTTCACCTACTGGATGATGATCATCGGCACCGTGGCGCTGACCGGCGTGGGCATACCCGGCATCATTCCGGATTTCGCCCTGGGCTTTGCCGGCTTCGCCAGCAAGGACGCGATCATCGAGACGGCCTATGCGGCCGGCGCCTCCACCGGCTACATCGCCTTCTGGGCCCTGGTCATCGCCGCGCTGTTCACGAGCTTCTACTCGTGGCGCCTGATCCACCTGACCTTCCACGGCACACCGCGCGAGGCGCATGCCGGACACGGCCATGGTCACGACGATCATGCCGCGCATGACGATCATGGGCACGGCCATCATGGCAGCGCATATGACAATGCGCACGAGAGCCCGATGGTCATGCTGGTGCCGCTCGGCGTGCTTGCCGTTGGTGCCGTCCTTGCCGGCATGGTGTTCTACGGCCAGTTCTTCGGCCATGCCGAGCATGTCGAGCATTTCTTCCAGGGCTCGGTGGTCGTCAACGCAGAACTGCTCGAGGCCGCGCACAAGGTGCCGCTCTGGGTCAAGTGGTCGGCAACGATCGCCATGGTCCTTGGCTTCCTTGCCGCCTGGCAGATGTATATCCGCGATCCGAAGATGCCGAAGCGCGTCGCCGACGCCAATCCGGGGCTCTACCAGTTCCTGCTCAACAAGTGGTACTTCGACGAGCTGTATGACCGCATCTTCGTGCGTCCGTCGCTATTCATCGGCCGGGCGATCTGGAAGGGCTTCGACGATTGGCTCATTGACCGGACCCTTGCCGAAGGCCTTGGCGCCCGCGTCAAGGATGTCACCGCGCGCGTGGTCAAGCTGCAGTCCGGCTATCTCTACCACTATGCCTTCGCCATGCTGATCGGCATTGCCGCTCTGCTCACCTTCGCCATTGCCGCCGGGGGGCTGTTCTGATGAACCTCAGCGACCATCTTCTGACGGTCATCACGTTCCTGCCCACCCTCGGTGCGCTCATCCTGCTCGTCGTCGGGGGCAAGGGGCAGGATAACCTCGCCCGCTGGATTGCGCTCGCGGTCACGCTGGTCACGGCGGCGCTCAGCCTCGTGCTCTGGGCCGGCTTCGATCAGACCAATACCGGCTTCCAGTTCGTCGAGAACTATAGCTGGATCGGCGACTCGATCGGCTACCGCATGGGCGTCGACGGCATTTCGGTGTTGTTCATTCCGCTGACCGCCGTGCTGATGCCGGCGGTTATTCTCAGCTCTTGGGGCTCGGTCCATACCCGGGTGCGGGAATACCTGATCGTCTTCCTCATTCTCGAGACGTTCATGATCGGCGCCTTCGCGACGCTCGATCTGGCGCTGTTCTACGTGTTCTTCGAGGGCACGCTGATCCCGATGTTCCTGATCATCGGCATCTGGGGTGGCGCTCGGCGCATCCAGGCGACCTACAAGTTCTTTTTCTACAGCTTCACCGGCACCGTGCTGATGCTGCTGGCCATCATGTACATGTTCTGGCAGGCCGGCACGCTCGATATCCAGAAGCTGCTGCAGTTCAAGTTCGCGCCCGAAGTGCAGACCTGGCTGTGGATCGGGTTCTTTGCCTCGTTCGCGGTGAAGATGCCGATGTGGCCGTTCCATCGCTGGCTGCCGGAAGCCCACGTCGAGGCGCCGACCGGCGGCTCGGTGATCCTCGCGGCCATCCTGCTCAAGATGGGTGGCTACGGTTTCATCCGCTTCTCGCTGTCGATGTTCCCCGATGCGTCGCAGCAGTTCTCGGGCTTCGTGTTCGTGCTGTCGGTTGCGGCCATCATCCTCACTTCGCTCGTCGCACTGGTGCAGACCGATATCAAGAAGCTGATCGCCTACTCGTCCGTCGCGCATATGGGCTTCGTGACCATGGGTATCTTCTCGGGCAACGTCTACGGCATCCATGGCGCGATCTTCCAGATGATCTCGCATGGCATCGTCTCGGCCGCGCTCTTCCTGTGCGTCGGCGTCGTGTATGACCGCATGCATACCCGCGATGTGGATGCGTATGGCGGGCTCGTGTCGCCCATGCCGCGCTACGCCTTCGCCTTCATGGTCTTTACCATGGCCAATGTCGGGCTGCCGGGTACCTCGGGCTTCGTGGGCGAGTTCCTGACCATGTTCGGGGCGTTCCAGGCCAATACCTGGGTGGCGTTCTTCGCGGCGTTCGGCGTCATCCTGTCGGCTGCCTATGCGCTCTGGCTCTATCGCCGGGTGATCTTCGGCGCGTTCACCAAGGAATCGCTCAAGGGCATACTCGATCTCGACGCGCGCGAGATGGTGGTACTTGTGCCCCTGATCATCCTCACCATCCTCTTCGGCTTCTATCCGGCACCCATTCTCGATGCGACCGCCGCATCGGTGAACCTCGTGGCCGAAAACTTTGCCCAGGCCATCGGTTCCGCTTCGGCGGCCGTCGCCTCGGCTCACTAGGAGACGGGCATGACGTCCGACGTAACGAGCTTCGCCGCGCTGGCGCCGGCCTATCCGGAACTGCTCCTCGCATCTGGCACGCTGGTGCTGCTGCTGGGTGCGCTGTTCATCAAGCGCGAGCGCACGCAGCTGATCGCGGGCCTCGGGCTGCTGCTGCTGCTCGGCGTGCTGGGCCTCGTGCTGTTTGGCGGCGGGGAAGGGCAGGCCTTCAACGGCAGCTTCATCTCGGACGGCTTCAGCCGCTACATGAAGGCTTTGGTCGTCGCGGCGTCGGGCGTCACGCTGTTGATGAGCTTCTCGACCGCGCGCGAGAACAGCCTCGACAAGTTCGAGTATGCTGTGCTCGTGCTGCTCGCGACGCTGGGCATGATGATCATGGTGTCGTCCAACGACCTGATCACCGTCTATATCGGCCTCGAGCTGCAGAGCCTTGCGCTCTATGTCGTTGCGGCCATGAAGCGCGACGATGCGCGCGCCACCGAAGCGGGCATGAAGTATTTCGTGCTGGGCGCGCTGTCCTCCGGCATGCTGCTCTACGGCGCGTCGCTGGTCTATGGCTTTACCGGCACCACCCAGCTCGATCTGATCGTCAAGGCCATCGCCCTCGACAGCCGCTCCATCGGCCTCGTCTTCGGCGTGGTGTTCCTGCTTGCCGGTATCGCGTTCAAGATCTCTGCCGTGCCGTTCCACATGTGGACGCCGGATGTCTACGAAGGCGCGCCCACCTCGGTCACCGCCTTCTTTGCCGCGGCCCCCAAGGTTGCCGCCATGGCGTTGCTGATCCGTATCGTCACGGTCAGCTTCGGCAACATCACGCATGACTGGCAGCAGATCATCGTCTTTCTTTCGATAGCGTCCATGGGCCTGGCTGCCTTCGCCGCCATCGGGCAGAAGAACCTGAAGCGCCTCATGGCCTACTCGTCCATCGGCCATGTCGGCTTCGCGCTGGTCGGGCTTTCGGCGGGCACCGAAGTCGGCGTCGAGGGCGTGGCCATCTACATGGCCATCTATGTCACGATGACGGTCGGCATTTTTGCCTGCATCCTGGCGCTGCGCACGGAGGCCGGTCCGGTGGAGACGATCGCCGAGCTCGCGGGTCTGGCGCAGAAGCGGCCGTTCATCGCCGCCATCATGGCCATCCTGATGTTCTCGCTCATCGGGCTGCCGCCGCTGGCCGGGTTCTTCGCCAAGTGGGAAGTGTTCCTCGCCGCCATGCAGGCCAATCTGTTCGGCCTTGCCGTGTTCGGCGTACTCGCAAGCGCGGTCAGCGCCTACTACTACCTGCGGGTCATCAAGACGATGTATTTCGATGAGCCGGTCACCTCCTACGTGGCGGTGCCGTACGAACTCACCGCCATCATCGCCGTGGTCGGCTTCCTGATCGTCACCTATTTCGTCACCGTCGGTGCGCCGCTGACCAATGCCGCGCATCTGGCGGCCGGAAGCCTGTTCTAGTGGCAGGCTTCTGGCTCGGCCCACGGGCGACGCTGCGCGGATATCGTCTCCACGGTTTCGACAGCGTCGGTTCCACCAATGTCGAGGCGGCGCAGGCCGCCCAGCAGGGTGACGCGGGCGAAGTCTGGTTCGCATCTCTCGAACAGACCGCCGGGCGTGGCCGCCGCGGCCGCCCCTGGCATACCAATCGCGGCAATCTGGCCGCCAGCGTGCTTGTCGTGCCCGAGGCGGGGCCTGCCGAAATCGCCACACTCGGCTTTGTCGCCGGCGTGGCGCTCAGCGCCGCACTGAGGCGCATTGTTCCGGATGCCGTGCTGCGCACCGGCATGGACGGGGCGGATTTCGCCGGTGGCCGTATCGCGCTCAAGTGGCCGAACGATGTGCTCGCCGATGGCGCCAAGCTGTCGGGAATGCTGCTCGAAGCGGTGCGCCAGACCGATGGCCGCACCGGGGTGGTCATCGGCATCGGCATCAACGTCGTGATCGCGCCCGAGGGGCTGCCCTATCCGGCCACCTCGCTCCGGGCCCTCGGCATCGAAACCAGCGCGGAGGCGGTGTTCGCCGAACTCTCCGAGGCCTGGGTCGACGCCTATGAGAGCTGGAACGGCGGCAGAGGCCTCGCCGTTATACTCGAACAATGGCGGCACGCGGCCGCCGGACGCGGCAGCGAAGTCGTCGTCAAGCGCGACGCCGATGTCGTGCGTGGCATTTTTGAAGACATTGATGATAGCGGTCGGCTGATCGTGCGGACTCCGGGCGGCGAGCGTGTGCTCATCACTGCCGGCGACGTGCATTTTGGCACAACCGCCAGCCTGAGGATGAGTGGCTGATGGCCAAGGCATATCGCGACGAACTGGTTTTCGTACCGCTGGGCGGTGTCGGCGAAATCGGCATGAATATGGGTGCCTATGGCTTCGGGCCAGAACGCAGCCGCAAATGGATCGTGGTGGATTGCGGGGTGACCTTCGCCGGTCCGGCAGAGCCCGGCATCGAGCTGATCCTGCCCGATCCGGGCTTCCTCGAAGAGAATGCCGATGATGTGCTGGCACTGATCCTCACGCACTCGCATGAGGATCATTATGGGGCGGTGCTCGATCTCTGGCCCGCCTTCGACAAGCCGGTCTTCGCAACGCCCTTCACCGCGGCGATGCTGACGGCGAAACGCGCCAGCGAGAATATCGTCGACGAAGTCGATGTGCGCGACATGCGTGTCGGCAAGCCCTTCAGCCTCGGGCCCTTCACCGTCGAGGCGATCAATGTCGCCCACTCGATCCCCGAAAGCTGCGCGCTGCTCATCACCACGCCGGCCGGCCGCGTCGTCCATACCGGCGACTGGAAGCTCGATCCGGCGCCTGTCGCCGCGCCGCCCACCGATCTCGCCCGCTTTGCCGCCATCGGTGCCGACCGCTCGTCGCCGCTCGCGCTCGTGTGCGATTCCACCAATGCGATGAAGGATGGCACCAGCCCTTCGGAAGACGAAGTCGGCGCGACGCTCGAGGCGCTCATCGCCGAATCGCCGCATCGGGTTGCTGTCACCACTTTCGCCTCCAATGTCGGCCGGGTGATTTCCATCGCGCGGGCGGCACAGAAGGCCGGCCGCAAGGTGGTGATGTCGGGTCGCGCCATGCATCGCATCTCGGGCATTGCCCGCGAATTGGGCATGATGGAGGGCATCGAGCCCTTCCTCGATCAGAACGAGTACAAGGCGCTGCCGCGCAAGAAGGTCGTGCTGATCTGCACGGGCAGCCAGGGCGAGGCCCGCGCTGCCATCGCCCGCATTGCACGCGAGGAGCATCCGGAAATCGCGCTGAATGCCGGCGACCGGGTGATTTTCTCGTCCTGGGCCATCCCGGGCAATGAGCGCGAAGTCATCGATATCCAGAACATGCTGATCGACCGCGGCGTCGACGTCATCACTCAGAACCAGGCGCTTGTCCACACCACGGGCCATCCACGGCGCGAGGAACTGAAGGCGCTCTACGACCTTCTGAAGCCCGACCTGCTGATCCCCGTGCATGGTGAGGCGGCCCATCTCGAAGCCCATGCCGCGCTCGGACGCCAGCACGGCATCGAGACTGTCGTGCACGCGCGAAATGGCGATCTGGTGCGGCTCTTCCCCGAGACGACGCATTTCCCCGGCGAGATCCCGGTCGGCGAACTCTACCTCGATGGCAACATCCTCTGCACGCCCGATGAAAGCGGCGTGAAGGGTCGCCGCCGGCTGAGCTTCGGCGGCCACATCGTCGTTAGTCTGTGCGTCTCTGCCAATGGCGAGGTTCGGTCAGGTCCGGATTATGTGCTCGAAGGTCTTCCCGAGGTACCCGACGAGGAGGAATCCCTGTCGCTTCTCGTCAAGCGGGTGGTCAACGGTACGCTCAAGTCGATCCCGCCCAAGCGGCGTTCGGATGCCGAAATGGTGCAGGGGGCGCTCATAAGGTCGCTCCGCGGCGAAGTGTCGGCTTTCTGGGGGCGCAAACCCAATGTAACCGTGTTCGTCCACCGCGTGTGAGCCTGAACCCCCGGGTGTTTGCCTGATGTCCTTCGGTACCTATTTCGCCATCTACTTCGTCGTGTGGTGGCTGTGTCTGTTCGTGGTTCTGCCATTCGGCGTGCGCAACCAGGTGGATGCGGGCGAGTTCATCGCGGGCACCGAGCGGGGCGCGCCGGTCATCAACCGCATGTGGCGCACGGTGATCTGGACCACCGCACTGTCGGTGCCGTTCACATCGCTGCTGCTGTGGGGCCTCTCGACGCCATGGCTGCGCGAGTACTGGAAGTAGGGCCCTGCACCGGCCTCGCGGCAACCCTCCCGCCTGCGGGGCTTCGGAACGTGCCGAAGGCTGGGTCACGACCGCGGCGTGATCCAAATGGAGAGGGCCTTCAGGGCTATGCTCGAATGGCAGGGGCAGCTTAGCTTGGCGCGGGAGCGCCCTGGCGGAGCTGGGTGGGGCTATTCCTCATTCACGGAGCAAGCGTCTACCGCCACCCTATTCCTCTCCCGCAAGAGGAGGCCTCTGCGAAACTTGCGATTGTTTGTGGATGTGATTCACTGGCTTTGGATGGAGGGCCGGTGAATGGAACAGGTGAGTTTTCTGGATGCGTTCCTTCCGGCTGGGTTTGGCCGGAACGAACGGCTGGAGCGGATCAACGGCCTGCTGGACTGGCAGCCGATCAGTGCGCTGGTGAGCCAGGTGCGTCCTGGTGAGACAGGCCGCCCGCCCTATGATCCGCTGTCGATGTTCAAGGCTTTGCTGCTGCAGCAATGGTACGGGCTCTCCGATCCCGGGCTTGAGGAGGCCTTGCTGGACCGGGTGTCGTTCCGTCGCTTCTGCGGACTGGCGCTGGATGCCCCGACGCCGGATGAGACGACGCTGTGCCGGTTCCGCAATGCGCTGAAGGCGGCGGGCCTCGGCGAGACGCTGTTCGCTGAAGTTCTGGGGCAGCTCGATGCGGCTGGGCTGGTGCTCAAGACGGGCACCCTGATCGATGCGACCGTGGTGCGCAGCGCGGTGCGACAGCCGGCATCGGGCACGACCCCCAAGGGGATCGAGAGCCGCTCGCCGCATGACCCGGATGCCAACTGGACGCGGCGGGGGCCGGGTCGCAGCGCGTTCTTCGGCTACAAGGCGCATGTGGGGGTGGATGCGGGCTCGGGGCTGGTGCGGACGCGGGTGCTCACCCCCGCCAAGGTGTATGAGAGCGAGGTGGCCGATGCGCTCGTCGTGGGAGACGAGCAGGCGGTCTATGCCGACAAGGCGTATGAGAAGCGGGCGCGGCGTGAGGCGCTCAAGGCACGGGGCATCAAGGACCGTATCCAGCATCGGCGCAACAAGCACCAGGTGACGCTGCCCCGCTGGCAGATCGTTCGCAACAAGCTGATCGGCCGTGTGCGCACAGCCGTGGAGCGCACCTTCTCGCAGCTCAAGGGGCGCTATGGGCTCGAGCGCATGCGCTATCGCGGCCTTGTGGCCAACGCCTTCCACCTCGACCTGGTGCTCATCGCCTTCAACCTGAGGACGGCAACCAGGGCCTGAGCCGCCCCACGGACCTGGCCGGGATACCGGCCAGGCCTGTGCAGCCTACCCGATACCACCTCGCCGACCGGCGCGGCGCCGACAAACCTGCCCAACACCGCTCCGATACCCCCAAACCGCGCGCCCGACACCGCTTTCGCAGAGGCCTCGCAAGCAGGGGAGGGAATCGCGGAAAGATTGTGCCAAAGAGATCAAGGCCTTCGCGCGACGAAATCGATCTCAACCAGGGCACCGACGGCGAGCGCCGTGACGCCGACCGTGGTGCGGGCCGGCAGTTTGCCGGGCGTAAAGAAGCTCGGCCAAAGCGCGTTCAGCGCGGCGTAGTCGCGTTCGAACTGGGTGAGATAGATGCGGGCCATGGTGACGTGCTCGAGCCCGAGGCCGAGCCCGCCGAGCACCACCTTCAGATTCTCGACGACGCGGATGGTCTGCGCCTCGACGCCCTCGGGCAGCGGGGCATCGGGCGCGGCCGGATCGGTTGGCATCTGGCCGGTAATGAACACCCATCCGTCGGCTTCGACCGCGTGGCTGAAGGGCGCGACCGGGCGCGGGCCGGCGGCGATCATGTGGTGGATGGGCAGGCTCATGGGCATCTCCGAAAAACGAAACCCAACGAGTGGACCCGATCGGGCGTCAAAAAGTCAACGGCAGGATGAATCTGCACATTCATGCCAAGTTCATGCCCGCACAGTGAAATGCTCCAACATGGTGCCTGTAGCTTGCCACTGGCGGGCAGGCACCGAACATGACAGGTTCCCTTCGGGTGTCCCACGGGCCGACCCGTGGACACAACTCCAGGATCTCAATGTTCGATCTACTTCATCAATTCTCCGGCTGGCTTGAAGCGCTGCTGCAGGGGATTTCCGGAAATTTCTGGCTGAGCTTCTGGTTCATCTTCGCGGTCGCGATCGGCGAAGCCGTGTTCATCCTCGGCCTGTTCGTTCCCTCGACGCCGGTGCTGCTGCTTGCGGGCGGAATCATCGCTGAAGGCAAGCTGCCGTTCTGGGAGGTCTATCTTGCCGCCGTGCTGGGCGCGGTGATCGGCGACGCGATCTCGTACACAATGGGCTTCTGGCTCAAGGACAAGATCAAGACGATCTGGCCGTTCCGCAACTACCTGCCGCTGATCGAGAAAGGCGAAGCCTTCTTTGCCAAGCATGGCGGAAAATCGGTGTTCATCGGGCGATTCATTCCCGGAGTGAAGGCCGTGGTACCTGGCATCGCCGGCATGTTCGGCATGGATTACCGCAAGTTCTCGATCATCAACGTGACCTCGGCCTTCGCCTGGGCGGCGGCGCATATCATTCCCGGCATGCTGGTTTCGGCCTGGCTCAAGTCGATGGGATTGAGCCTAGAGATGGTGATCATCGTCGGCACGCTGGTTCTCGTCGCGCTGTTCCTGCTGATACACTATTTCAAGCGGATCGTGCTGTTGTTTGCGCCGTTCATGGGCAGCTTCGGCCGCTCGCTGCAGGCACGCTGGGGTGCGACGGAAACCGGACACTGAGACGATGGACGCATTCGAGATTACCCGAGACGACAATGGTACGCGCGGCCGCTACGTGGTGCTGCTCGATGGGCTCGAGGCCGAACTGACCTATCAGCGGCAGGGCCAGGTGCTGGTGGCCGACCATACGCTGGTGCCGCCGGAGTTTCGCGGCAAGGGCATTGCCGAGCAACTGGTGCAGCGGTTCGTCGCCGATGCGCGCGCCGAGGGCAACAGGATCGAGCCGGTCTGCTCCTATGTGGAGCTGCAGTTCCGTCGCCACAAGGAATGGGCCGACCTCAGGGCGTGACGGGCTGGAGCGATGCGCGGCAAAGCGCGCCTTGCTCCAAAGGCCGGACGCGCCGATAAGGAGCCATGAGCACCGACATGTCGACTACCACCATCAACCCCGAGGAAGTGGCCAAGTTCACCGCCATGGCGGAAACCTGGTGGGACCCCACGGGCAAATTCAAGACGCTGCACAGGTTCAACCCGGTGCGGCTCGCCTATATTCGAGCACAGGCGATTGCGCAGTTCGGGCGCGACGGAAACCAAATCCGGCCGCTCGATGGGCTCAGCATCCTCGATATCGGCTGCGGCGGCGGGTTGTTGTGCGAGCCGCTGACCCGGCTGGGCGCGAAGGTGGTTGGGATCGACGCCTCGGAGAAAAACATGCGGATCGCCAGCCTCCACGCGGAGCAGTCCGGGCTCGACATCGACTATCGAGCGACCACGGCTGAAGCCGTGGCAGCGGCGGGCGAGCGCTTCGACATGGTGCTCAGCATGGAGGTGATCGAGCATGTCGACAATGTGCCGCTCTATATGGAGAGTTGCGCGCGCCTGGTGCGGCCGGGCGGGCTGTTGCTGACGGCAACGATCAACCGCACACCGCGCGCCTATGCGCTGGCCATTGTCGGGGCGGAGCGCGTGCTGAAGTGGCTGCCCAAGGGCACGCATGATTTCAAGAAATTCCTGACGCCCGACGAAGTGGCGACGCTGGCGCGGCGCAACGGGCTCACGGTGCGCGAGACCGTGGGTGTGGTTTACCACCCGCTGGCGGATGAGTGGCGGCAGAGCCGCGACACGGGCATCAACTACATGCAGCTGGCGGAAAGGCCGGGGGTTTAGGCGTTAGCAGATAGCTGTCCTCGTTCTGCGTGGTTCGACAAGCTCACCATGAGGAAGCTGAGGATGAGGACTGGAGTGGAGCGTCTGCTCGCGCCCTCATGGTGGCCTGTCAAACCACGAGGGCGCTCACGCGCTTACGTCCGGCCGAGCCTGTCGAGCGTCACGAAATCCTCCTCGGAGAGCTGGATATCGGCAGCGGCGGTGTTCTCTTCGAGATGCTTGACCTTGCCCGTGCCCGGGATGGGCAGCATGACGGGCGAGCGTTTCAGCACCCAGGCCAGCGCGATCTGGCTGGGAGTGGCGTTATGCTTCAGGCAGATCGCCTGGTAGGCGGTGGATTTCACCAGATCGCCACCGCCGAGCGGGAACCACGGGATGAAGCCGATGCCGTGCTTTTCGCAATAGGCGAGTACCGCTTCGGACTGGCGGTTGGCGACATTGTAGAGGTTCTGCACGGTGGCGACGGGGAAGTATTTCCGCGCCGCTTCGATCTCCTCGACGCTGACCTCGGAGAGGCCGGCATGACGCACGAGGCCGGACCTGATGAAGCCGGCAATGGCATCGAACTGCTCATTGCGCGGCACCTTGGCGTCGATGCGATGCAGCTGCCACAGATCGAGCCGTTCGAGCTTGAGCCGGCGGAGACTCAGATGCACGCCTTGCTCGAGGAATTCCGGGCGGCCGACCTGCAGCCAGCGATCCGGCCCGGTGCGGGTGAGGCCGGACTTGGTGGCGATGACGGTGCCCTTGGCATAGGGCGCAAGCACTTCGCCGATCAGCCGCTCGCTGACCTCGGGGCCATAGGACTCGGCAGTATCGACGAAGTCGATGTTGAGATCGGGCAAGCGCGCGAGCGTGGCGCGAGCTTCGGCAGGATCCTCTGGCTCGCCCCAGATGCCCTTGCCGGTGACGCGCATGGCGCCAAAGCCAAGGCGGTTGACGACAAGATCGCCGCCGATGGCGAATGTGCCCGAACGGGCTGCGTCGGGTGTGGACATGAGCGAACTCCTGTATCGGGACATGCCGATGATAGAGCGCACGCCAGCGCCAAAGGCAACCTGACCCAGATGGGCAGGTGAGGCGGTGAGTGGTGCGCGCCGACGCCGCGCTCAGTTGTGCTCGTCTGGGATAGCGGGCAGCGGCAGGAATTCGATACCCTCGTCGACAAGGCTCGTGACCTCGTCGCGGGTCGCTTCACCGTAGATGCCGCGTTGCTCTGCCTCGTTGTAATGGATCTTGCGGGCTTCCTCGGCAAAGCGCGGTCCGACATAATCGGCTTCCGCCATGACCTTTTCGCGCATGGCGCGCATGAAGGCGCGGACCTGCGCGGGATCGGGCGCGGCGACGGACATGGTTTCGGAGGCGCGCGCGATTGCGGGCGCCATCAGCGCCTTCTCGACCTTGATGCTGGAACAGACGGGACAGGTGACGATGCCCTTTTCGACCTGCTGGTCGAAGGCTTCGGCATTCTTGAACCAGCCATCGAAGCGGTGCTGGCTGTCGCATGAGAGGGTGTAGTGGATCACGCTCGGGCTTCCTTCCGGACGCTGAAGGTCATGCTGCGCCCGAAGTGTTGACGGATAGCGAAAACGGCCTGGCATTGTCCAGCGCCGGCACCTTGGCGCGCGCCTCGGTGACAGCGGCTCGGTCGATATCGGCGAGCGCAATGCCCGGGCCGTCGCCTCCGAGTTCGACAATGATGCGGCCCCAGGGATCGATGACCATCGAGTGGCCATAGGTCGCGCGGCCGTTCTGGTGCTGGCCGGCCTGCGCCGCGGCAACGATATAGGCGCCAGTCTCGATGGCGCGAGCGCGCAGCAGCACCGACCAATGCGCCTGGCCCGTAGGAACGGTGAAGGCGGCGGGCACGGCAATAAGCGTCGCACCGGCTTCCGCAAGGGCGCGATGCAACGCCGGGAAGCGCACATCGTAGCAGATGGTAAAGCCGATGGTCATGTCGCCCAAGGGGGCCAGCACCGCTTCGGAGCCGCCGGCATAGGTTTCGCTTTCGCGATAGTGGCGGAGGCCCGGCAGCGTCGCATCGAAAAGGTGGATCTTGTCATAGGTCGCGCCGATGCTGCCATCGGGGCGGAACAACACCGAGCGATTGGCGAAGCGTCCGTCGGGCAGTGCCACGGCCAGCGAGCCCAGATGCAGGTGCACGCCGAGTTCGGCGGCGAGCGCGGAGACACGCGCGATGGCCGGATTGTTTTCCCAAGGGCCGGCGACGGCGCGGAGGCCATCGCGGTTTTCAGCAAAGACAATGCTGACCTCGGGCGAAAGCAGGTAGGTCGCCCCCTGCCCCGCCGCGTCACGCGCGAGGCCCTCAAGCTGGTCGAGATTGGGGCCGGGCTCGGTGCCCGAGTTCATCTGCAGGGCGGCAATGCGCATCGGGATCAATCGGACAGGAGCGGGTCGAGGCCGCCGGCGCGATCGAGTGCGGCCATGTCGTCATAACCGCCGACATGGGTCGTGCCGATGAAGATCTGCGGCACGGTGCGGCGACCATTGGCGCGATCCGTCATGGCGGCGCGGATATCAGGGTGGGAGGCATCGATCTCGTCGAACTCAGCCCCCTTTTCCTCGAGCAGTGCCTTGGCGGCGTGGCAATAGGGGCACCATGCGGTGGTATAGATTTCGACCTTCTTCATGAGCGGGTCCATCGGGTTCAGGGCGGGTAGGCTGTTATATGGGCGTCTCGGCGCCGACGACAACGCGGGCGAAGCTCAATACATCGATATTGTGGAGCCCGACGCGATTGAGGGCGAGCGTCACGGCGCGGGCGGTGGCGCCGGTGGTGACGACATCGTCGATGAGGAGGACGGGGCGGCCGCCGAGGCGTTGACTCACGGCCTTGTCGGCGACGAACGCGCCCTGCAGGTTGCGGCGACGACCGCGCCCGCTGAGCCCGACCTGCGCGCGGGTCGGACGATCGCGGCGGACGAGCCCGGTTTCGACGGGACAGCCGGTGATGCGGGAAAGTTCGCGCGCGATTTCGAGCGCCTGGTTGAAATGGCGCCGCCAGAGCCGGGCGCGGTGCATGGGCACCGGCACCAGCACCGGCGCATCGGCCCAGAACTCGGCGCCCGCGGCATGCATCAGTCGGGCGCAATAGCGGGCCAATTCCGGGTGATCGCCATATTTCATCCGGGCGACGACCTTGCGCGCCATATCGTTGTAGACAAGCGCGGCGCGGGCGCTGCGGAATGGTGGCGGCTCGACCATGGCGGCAGTGGACATCGCACCCGGGCCGGGGTCGCGCTCGAAAGGGAGGCCGAGGCGCGGGCAAAAGGGCCGGGTGATGGGCCGCTGCGCGACAAAGCACTGGGCGCATAGGGCGGCATGACGGGCGGTGGGCGCGCCGCAGGCAAGGCAGGTCGGCGGGTAAGCGAGGTCGAGCAGGCCCACGCCAAGGCGGCCCGCTGCAAGAGACATGGTTTTGACAAGCCCTGCGCCCATCTCCATAAGCCGGAAGACTAGGATGAAACGAACGGCTTGCCCATGGCTTCACCAGCGCTCACTCCGCAAATCTTCGACCGGGCGCGGATAGCACATCACCTGTCGCGCCGCCCGGCCGATACCACGGATTTCGTCGCCGAGCTGGTGCGGGACGATCTCGAGACGCGGATGCAGGCCATCAGCCGGCCGTTCGGCAAGGCACTGGTCATGGGCCCCGATGCGCGGGTACTGCCCGAGACCGGGCACTCAGCGGAGGGGCAGTTCGGTTTCGCGCGGTTTTCGACACTGCTCGATCGTGCGGATACGCCGCTTGTCGACCCCGAGGCGCTGGAGCTGCCGTCGGACGACTATGACCTGATCGTTTCGCTGCTCGACCTGCAGGTGGTCAACGACGTGCCTGGCTTCCTTGCCCGGATCCGCGCGCATCTGAGGCCTGACGGGCTGTTCATGGCGGCATTTCTGGGTGGGGACAGCCTGACGGAGCTGCGGCAGGCGTTTCTCGTCGCCGATGCAGAGGTGACGGGCGGAGCCTATGCTCGGGTCGCACCGTTCATTCCGCTGAAGGATGCCGGCGGACTGCTGCAGCGCGCGGGCTTCGCGCTGCCGGTTACCGATATCGAGACGCACCGGGTACGCTACCGTGATGCGCTGCGCCTGATGCGCGAGTTGAAGGAGCTGGGCGCGCAGAACCCACTCAAGGAACGGCCCGACCGGCTCGGAACACGCGGCTTGGTAGCGGCGGCGGCAAATGCGTATCATGAGCGCTTCGCCGACCCCGATGGGCGGATCGGAGCGACGCTCGAGATCGTCTGGATATCGGGCTGGGCGCCACATGAAAGCCAGCAGAAGCCGCTGAAGCCGGGGAGCGCCAAGGTGCGCCTCGGCGAGGTGTTGGGCAAGGCGAGCTGAAGTCGGTCGTCAGCCGCCCGACATGGCCGCGCCGGAACGGTTCGACACGTAGTTGAACAATCCGCGAAGGCTCGAGCCGAATGATAGGAAGGCCGCGATAAGGGCGACGGCGAGGAGCGTGGCGATCAGGCCATATTCGATGGCTGTTGCGCCGTCCTCGTTGGCCAAGAACGCCTTCATCATCGCCATCGGTGGTACCTCCCGGTCAGAGAAGATCGCACAACGGCGCGATCAGCGGCTCGTCGGCCGGTGGCATGGGATAGTCGCGCAGGGCCTGCGGACGGACCCATTTGAGCGCCGCGTGTTCCCGCGGAGTGGGCGTCCCCTGCCACTTCCGACACACAAACAGTGGCATCAGAAGATGAAAGCTTTCGTAATTGTGGCTGGCAAAGCTGAGCGGTGCGAGACACGCCACCTTGGTTGAGATACCAAGTTCTTCATCGAGCTCGCGGATGAGCGCGGCTTCGGGGGACTCGCCGGGCTCGACCTTGCCGCCAGGGAATTCCCACAAGCCCGCCAATTGCTTGCCCGCCGGACGCTGCGCGATGAGCACGCGACGATCGGCATCCACAAGTGCGCAGGCGACAACGAGCAGCAGGCTCATGCCGGGGCCCATCCCGGCGCCCGCCTGTAGGCATAGGGGTAGACTTCGCCGAAGCCGAGCGAGGAATAGAGCCGAATGGCCGGATCGTTGCCGGCCAGCACCTGCAGGGCCGAATGGTGGGCGCCCATTGAGCGGACCCAGTTGACGGCAGCGCTGACGGCAGCGCGGCCATAACCCATGCCGCGGGCGGACGGATGGGTGACGACGTTGAGATAGATGCCGATGCCCGAGGCGACTGTAGCGAGGGTGGCAGCCACCGGCAGGCCGGCCTTGTGATAGACCAGAACCCCGCAGGACTCGCAGGGGATAAGCTCAAGGATGGTGCGCAGCGCCTCGACGGTGGGGGCATCGTAGCCAGCCATCTGCGACTGGGCCTTGTACCATTCGGGGTCGGCCGGATCGAACAACTTGACCGGCGCATCAATGACGAAATCCTCGGCGGGATTTTCCATCGCCATGACCAGCGAATGATCGAACTCCTCCCAGCCGAGGCGATCGAGCTGCGCAATGATCGAGGGTGCGGTGAGCGGGGTGACGCGGAACACCGGCGGGATGGAATGGCGCACCGACAGCTCGGCCATCCGCGCGATCCGGTCGCGCGCATAGGCGCCGTCGGACGGATCAAGGCAATGGATGGAATTGGCGCGCTTGGTATAGCCATTGGCATAGCGCCACAGCCATAGCCCATCATGGGCCTGGCGGATGGCGGGCCACGCGGTGAGCGTCGCCCCCTCGATGAGGCTGATGCTCAGGGGAATCATCAGGACCGGTAGTCGCCATTGATGGTGATGTAGCCATGCGTCAAATCGCAGGTGTAGACAGTGGCGGTACCCGACCCGAGCCCCAGGCCGACCCGGATGGCGATATCCTCGTTCTTCATGTAGGCGCTGACGGCCTTCTCGTCATAGGACGGGTCGCGCTCGCCTCCGGTGGCGACGCGGATATCACCGAAGGTAATTTCGAGCCGGTCCCGATCGGCGGGCTCGCCGGCCTTGCCGACAGCCATGACGATACGGCCCCAGTTCGCGTCTTCGCCGGCAATGGCGGTCTTCACCAGAGGGGAATTGGCGATCGACTGCGCGATGCGGAAGGCGCTCCGGTCGGTTTCGGCGCCCTCCACGGTAACGGTGACCATCTTGGTCGCGCCTTCACCGTCCCGCACGACATGGATCGCGAGCTCCGAGAGGACGTCCGACAACGCAGCAGCAAACGTGGCAGCGCGCGGATCATCGAGGGCAGCGATGGGCTGAATGCCCGCCTTGCCTGTCGCGAAGACAAGGCAGGTATCGGAGGTGGAGGTATCGCTGTCGACGGTGACGGCGTTGAAGCTTGTGTCGATGGCGGGCTTGAGCAGCGCCTGCAGCACCGGCGCGGCGATGGGCGCATCGGTGAAGACAAAGCTCAGCATGGTGGCCATGTCGGGCGCGATCATGCCCGAGCCCTTGGCGATGCCGGAAATCGCCACGGGCACGCCATCAAACTCGACCGTTGCGGTGGCGAGCTTGGCATAGGTGTCGGTGGTCATGATGGCCTTGGCTGCATCCATCCACGGACCGGGCGCGAGGCGCTCGACGAGCGAAGTGGCGACGCCAGCGAATTTCTCGGCCGGGAGCGGCTCGCCAATGACGCCGGTGGAGGCGAGGAAGATATCCTTGGGCTCGATGCCCAGCGCTTTCGAGACGATGTCGGCCGAAAGTTCGACGGCGGCCTTGCCCTTCTTGCCGGTAAAGGCATTGGCATTGCCGGAGTTCACCAGCAACGCGCGAGCCGAACCGCCGGAGAGGTTATCGCGGCACCAGTCGACGGCGGCGGAGGGACATTTCGAGGTGGTGAGCACACCGGCGACAGTGGTGCCCGGATCGAGCGCCACCAGCAGCACATCCGTGCGGTTCTTGTACTTGATACCCGCTTCAGCCGTCGCGAAGCGCACGCCTGCGATCTCGGGAAGCTCCGGATAGGATTTCGGGGCCAAGGGCGAAACCGGATGGGCCATGACTATACCTCGTTCGTGGCAGATGCGCCGGACTGGCACGCGGCAACTCGTTTGCCCCAAGCGAGTTCGACTCGCAAGGGCAGTGTCGCGAAGCCGTACCAGCGGCAAGTGGCAATGACGCGACTGGCGCAGGCCGAGTGACTTGAACCGCGCAAACGAAAGCGGGGCCCGAAGGCCCCGCAGATGCTCTGACGGAAACGCGGGCGCTTACTGCCCGCCACCCTCGGTCTGCAGGCGGACCTGCTCGGCGAGTGCCGCATCGGGGATTTCGACGGTAGTCGCCGCCTTGAACTTCTTCATCTCGGCGTCATAGGTCTCGAAGATCACCTGCTGGCCCAGTTGCTGTGCCAGCTGCTCGAACGGCTCGGGCGCGGTCATGCGCTTTTCCTCGAGCTTGATGATGTGCCAGCCGAACTGGCTCTGCACCGGATCGGAGACCTGGCCAGGCTGCAAAGAGAAAGCGACCTGCTCGAATTCCGGTACCATCTGGCCCTTCTGGAAGAAGCCCAGATCACCGCCATTCTGCTTGCCCGAAGGATCGGTGGTCTTGGCCATGGCCTCGACCTCGAAGGGCTTGCCGCCATCGAGATCGGCCTTCACCGCCTTTGCCTCTTCCTCGGTAGCGACAAGAATGTGGCGCGCACGCACTTCCTCGACCGGCTTGTAGTCCGCGACATATTTGTCGTAGGCGGCCTTGACGGCATCCTCGGTGACCGCGCTGGAGATGTTCTTGGAGAAGAACTCGCGGCGCAGCGTACGATCCTCGAGATAGCCGAGGCGGGCCTTGTAGTCGGCGGACTGGTCGAGGCCGGCATCCTTGGCGGCCTTGGCCATGAGGCGCATGTCGATGAGGACACTGAGAAGGAACGCGCGCTGCTGGTCCTGGGGGACGGACTGAAGCTGCTGCTGCAGATCCTCGGCGACGTAGTTGAGGTCCGCCTCGGTGATCGGGCTGCCGCCGACGGTGGCAAGAACGGTTTCGGGGGCCACGGGAGCCGGGGCGGCAGCAGCCGAAGCGGCATCGGCGGCGGGGGCCGGCGCATCCTGCGCGAGGGCGGCCACAGAGCCAAGGAGCAGCGCCGAGCCGAGCATCAGGGCGCCGGCAAAGGTCTTCAATTTCGTGTTCATTGCGTCGATAAATCCTCTGCTTGGCACGGGCCCCCGGCCGTCGCGCGGGTGGTTTCGCCCATTTCCGCTCCGTTGACAAGCAAAAGACCGGCTCTTACATGTCGCTCCACTTCAAAGTGAGAGTTGACGGGACAGGACCCGCCGCCCTGCCGGGCACCAAATTGGCGAGAATGCGCCCTTCCCGGCCCCATCAAAGGACATTGCAATGGTTCTCGCTTCGCTCGCAAAGGCGATCTTCGGTTCGGCCAATGATCGGCAGGTAAAAAAGTACCTCCCGCGGGTTCAGGCGATCAACGCTCTCGAAGCCGAAGTCAGCAAGCTGACCGACGACGAGTTGCGCGCGCGCACCGCAATGCTGAGGGAGCAGGTTGCCAATGGGCGACCGCTCGACGCGGTGCTGGAGCCGGCATTTGCGACGGTGCGCGAAGCCTCCAAGCGCGTGCTGGGCATGCGGCATTTCGACGTGCAGCTGATCGGCGGCATGGTGCTGAACAACCGGTCGATTTCGGAAATGCGCACCGGTGAAGGCAAGACGCTGGTGGCGACGCTCCCGGTCTACCTGAATGCGCTCGAGGGCAAGGGCACGCACCTCGTGACGGTGAACGACTACCTCGCCAAGCGCGACGCGGCCTGGATGAGCCAGATCTATCGATTCCTGGGGCTCACAACCGGCATCATCGTGCATGGGCTCGACGATGCGGAGCGCAAGGCAGCCTATGCCTGCGACATCACCTACGGCACGAATAACGAGTTCGGCTTCGACTACCTGCGCGACAACATGAAGTACAGCCGTGCACAGATGGTGCAGCGGGGCCACCATTATTGCATCGTCGACGAAGTTGACTCGATCCTGATCGACGAGGCCCGGACGCCGCTGATCATCTCCGGCCCATCGGCGGACCGTTCAGCGCTCTACGAACTGGCTGACAAGCTGATCCCCGGCCTTGAGGAAGCAGAGTTCGAGATCGACCTGAAGCAGCGGTCGGCGACCTTCACCGATGCCGGCATCGAGAAGCTCGAGGCGCAGCTGGAAGAGGCGGGCCAGCTCAAGGGCGACTCGCTCTACGACGTCGAGAACGTGGCGCTGGTGCACCACCTCAATTCGGCACTGCGTGCGCACAAGATGTTCGCCAAGGACAAGGACTACATCGTCCGCAACGACGAAGTGGTGATCATCGACGAGTTCACCGGGCGCATGATGCCGGGCCGCCGCTATTCGGAAGGCCTGCACCAGGCCCTGGAAGCCAAGGAACATGTCAAGATCCAGGCCGAGAACCAGACCCTCGCCTCGATCACGTTCCAGAACTATTTCCGCCTCTACAAGAAGCTGGCCGGCATGACCGGTACGGCCGCGACGGAAGCCGAGGAATTCGGCGACATCTATGGGTTGAACGTCGTCACCATCCCGACCAACGTCGCGGTGCAGCGCGTCGACGAAGACGATGCCATCTTCCGCACCTCTGTCGAGAAATTCGAGGAGATCGCCGAACTCGTCGCCGATTGCCGCAAGCGCGGCCAGCCAGTGCTGGTCGGCACTACCTCGATCGAACGCTCGGAGATGCTGGCGGGACTGCTGCGCCAGAAGGGCATCGAGAATGTCGCCGTGCTCAACGCGCGCTACCACGAACAGGAAGCGCACATCATTGCCGATGCCGGCGTGCCAGGCGCGGTGACGATTGCCACGAACATGGCGGGCCGCGGTACAGACATCCAGCTGGGCGGCAATCTCGAAATGCGCATCGAGCGCGAGGCGCAGGGGCTCGAGGGTGCCGAACGCGACGCGAAAATCGCGCAGATCAAGGCCGAGATCGCGGTGGCCAAGCAGCAGGCGCTCGCCGCCGGGGGCCTCTATGTCATCGGCACGGAGCGACATGAAAGCCGCCGCATCGACAACCAGCTGCGCGGCCGTTCCGGCCGTCAGGGCGACCCGGGACATTCGAAGTTCTTCCTCTCCTTGCAGGACGAACTCATGCGCATCTTCCCCGTGGACAGCATGGATTCGATGCTGAGCAAGCTTGGCCTCAAGCAGGGCGAATCCATCACGCACCCGTGGGTGACCAAGGCAATCGAGCGCGCGCAGGCCAAGGTGGAAGCGCGGAACTTCGATATCCGCAAGAACATCCTCAAGTACGACGACGTTATGAACGATCAGCGCAAGGCGATCTTCACCGAGCGCCTCGAGCTGATGGATTCCGAAGACGTCGAGGAGACGATCGGTGAAATGCGCCGATCGGTGGTGGATGGGCTCATTGCCCGGTTCATCCCGGAGCGGACCTATCCCGAGCAGTGGCAGTCCGAGGAACTGCAGACCGCGGCCAAGACCTATCTCAATATCGACGTGCCGGTGACCGAGTGGATCCACGAGGAGGGCATAGAGCCCGAGATCGTGAAGGAGCGTATCCAGCAGGCGGCCGACGAAGCTGCTGCCGCCAAGATCGCGAAGTTCTCGCCGGACATAATGCGACAGGTGGAAAAATCGATCCTGTTGCAATCGATCGACGGGCTGTGGCGCGAGCACCTCGTGACGCTCGACCACCTGAGCAAGGTGGTGGGCTGGCGCGGCCTTGCCCAGCGCGACCCGCTGAACGAGTACAAGCAGGAAGCCTATGAGCTGTTCCAGGCGCTGCTGACCAACCTGCGCGAGCTGGTGACGACGCAACTGAGCCACATCGAGATCCAGATGCGGCAGCCAGAGCCGCCGCCGTCGCTGGATGGCTTGAGTGAAATCCACCTCGACCCGGAGACGGGCCTCAATGAGGCTGAATTCGCGGAAGGTTCTGGCCAGCCGCGGACGGCGCAGGCTGCTGCCGCCATGCTGGCGGCGCTCGGTGGCGGCGGCGCGGTCGCCGATGCAGAGCGCCCTGAACTCCGGCCAATCGACCCGGCGCTGCTGGTCGGCGTGTCGCGCAATGCCCCCTGCCCCTGCGGTTCGGGCAAGAAGTTCAAGCACTGCCACGGCGCGTTCTAAGTACTTGTAATATAACAGGTATTTCTTCCGGTTGCACATAAGCACCACATATGCAAATGTGGTTCCTGTGTGCATTCCTAGGCAAATGCCAGGCAAACCGGATGGAAGACCTAACGCAAATTGACGACAACGCAGTCGTCCTCAAGCGCGAAGGCACCTATCAGGCACGCATTCGGGTAGACGGGAAATACGTCGATCGCAGCCTCAAAACTGGCGACCTTGCTGTAGCAATCAAAGCTGCCGAAAAGCTCGTCCATAAGATCGAATTCAGCGCCGAGCATGGCATTCCGATCAGCGCCAAGACATTTGGCGAGGTGATCGACGAATGTGTGAAACACCGCGAAGCCGAAAACCTAAAGGGCCGAACGTCAGACGGCATGCTACGGCAGATCAGGCGCGTGGTGCGGTACTGGGAGGCATACGCAGGCGACACGCTCATTGCCGCTATCGGTGACACCGAGCTGCGTGGCTATGTCTAGTGGCGCAGGAACCACCAAACGCAGCAGCCCGTGGCCGGATACCTATTCCAACGCAAACAGCATGCTTTCTGATGTTGGGCAGGGCAACCGGAGACAAGCGCGCAGATTATGGTTCAATTTCAGAGGCGTAGCGCGCAGACTCAGAGATCAAGAGTTTTGTGACGTTCCACAACGAGCCCGGTCGGGATGTAGCGCTGAGGTATCTGCAGTTTTCGCCGCGCGTGCGGTTAGTTGCCAGACAGACACACACTTGCACAAATCTCGCTGCGTTATCCGGGTGATGCGGAATTACACGTACAATCGCAGCTGGCGGTATAGTAGCCTGTTGGGAAGTATCGGTCGGGGATCAGGAAATGGCTTCACGTGCATTCGGATGGGCAGCGATAGCCCTGCTGGCAGGAGTTGCGTCGCCTGCTTTTTCGGCCGACCTGGTTTATGATGACCCAATGGCAGCGGTGTCGCCGAGTGCGAGCAGCGGCTACTGGGATGGCTTTTACGCGGGTATCTTTGCCGGCCGGACGACTGGTGTCGTAACGGACGTGGGCTTGGTACTTTATAACCCCTTTTTTCCTGATGAGGACAGCTTCGAAATCTCGGGGTGGCAGGTTGGCGCCCGCGTCGGATTTGATACCTATATTTCCGATGCGATAGTGGCAGGCGTCGTCGCTGACCTTGCCTGGACGGACGCAGGTGGTGATTTTGCTTTTAGTTCCTATAGCGGGTCTGTTAGCGCGAATTGGACAGGCTCGCTGCGCGCGCGGCTCGGATACGACCTTGGTAGCGTAATGCCCTATGCGACAGCCGGTTTGGCGTTGCTTGAAGCGGACGCAGAATCCCAAGGCGGTCTCGGCCCAGGCGCGGCTTCGGCCCTGCATGTGGGCTGGACGGCCGGCGCGGGCCTTGAACTTGCCGTCTCGGAAAACCTGTCGCTCAATGCCGAATATCGCTATTCCAATTTCGGTGAAGCGACCTACGAAGACTTGGCGAGTGGCGTAATTGACACCCCGCTCGATATAACTTCGCACCAGGTTACGGTTGGCCTGAACCTGCGCTTCTGAGCGTAGTCACGTCTCAACAAGACCCCAGCATAAGGGCTTGACGGAGTGTTGCATTGGGGAGGTAGCAAACATGCTGCTTCCCTAAATCGAGGCGGCTATACGCCATGCAGGCCGTGAATAGGGTTGGGACCAAAGGCAACTTCGCCGGCTTCGACTTGCACATCGGTGGCATGACGCGTCTCCCTGAGTTCGATTTCGTCTGCGCGTGAAGTGGCGAGTTGGGAAGAACGCGGGCACGCAAGATCTACAAGTCTTATCTTATTGATAGTGCTAAACTAATTTTATGAGCGTGGCAGTTCGAATACTGCCACGGACAGGTCTGAGCGACCGGGCCGCGGGCTCCTGTCGAAGACCTTGACACCGGCCGTCGTGATCGCCCGCACGTCGGTCGATTGCTTTTTGTACGGGCCATACGCATAAGTTCGAACGTCGACTTTAGTCAGCGTCTATGATCGAAGCAGGTCGAGTTATCTCCTTCCCGCGGAATCGGATCCGATCCGGCGGGAGGCAAACCAAGAGCCGGCCGCATTGAAACTCAGAACTCTCAGCCCCCTCACGCAGGAGCGCATAGCCATCGGCGGCGTCGGGCGGTCGGGGACAACCTTCCTCGTGCAGTTGTTCACCGCGTTGAAGTTCGACACTGGATACTCGCTTGCCGAAGCGTTCCGCGATGTGGATTCCATCTCCAGTGCCGGACTGGAGCGCCCGCTCATGGCCATGGACAATCCCTATGTCATCAAGTCACCCTGGTTTCACCAGCAGCTGGATGGCGGCTTGTCCACCGGGTCGGTGAAGTTGTCGTGGATGATCATCCCGATGCGCAACCTGCGGGATGCGGCAGAGAGCCGCCGCCGCGTCTATCGCGAAGCCGAGCGTGCAGGCTTCGACCCGCTCGTCCATCCAGGTTCGGTGTGGCTGACCCGAGAGCTGGGCGAACAGGAAGCCGTACTGGCGCAGGTGTTCTTTGAGCTGGTGCGGGTGCTCGCCCGACACCGCGTGCCAATGCTGTTCCTCGAGTTTCCGCGACTGGTGGCAGATCCCGACCATTGCTACGAGGCGCTGGCGCCGCTGCTCGAGGAGCACGGCGTCGACAGGCGCGAATTCGCCTGGGCGCATTCGAGCGTTGCCAAGCCAGACCTGGTTCATGACCTGCGCACCCCCGATACGCCGGAGCCGGCAGCGATTGCCAAAAAATCCGAACCGGCACTGACGCAAAGGCGAAACGACCCCTGCCCCTGCGGTTCGGGCAAGAAGTTCAAGCACTGCCACGGAGCGTTCTAAGTGCTTGTAATATAACAGGTATTTCTTCCGGTTGCACATAGGCACCACATATGCAAATGTGGTTCCTGTGTGCATTCCTAGGCAAATGCTAGGCAAACCGGATGGAAGACCTAACGCAAATTGACGACAACGCAGTCGTCTTTAAGCGCGAAGGCACCTATCAGGCACGCATTCGGGTAGATGGGAAATACGTCTATCGCAGCCTCAAAACCGGCGACCTTGCTGTAGCAATCAAAGCTGCCGAAAAGCTCGTCCACAAATTCGAATTCAGTGCCGAACATGGCATTCCGATCAGCGCCAAGACATTTGGCGAAGTGATCGACGAGTATGTGAAGCACCGCGAAGCTGAGAACCGGCAAGGTCGTACGTCAGACGGGATGCTGCGTCAGATCAAGCGTGTCGTGCGGTTTTGGCAGGCATACGCTGGCAGCAAGCTCATTACCGCTATCGGTGATAAGGAGCTGCGCGAGTACGTCCAGTGGCGCAGGGACTATTACACGCAACGCCCCAACGAAGCGAAGAAGCGGAACGTGAAGGTCAACCCGACCGACAAGACGCTTCAGTTCGATCTCATGATCGCCAAAGCGGTGATCAAGTGGGCGCACGAGCAGGGTTGGCGCGGTTTACTTCCGCTGCCGATCTTCACGTACACACCGAAAAAGAAGCGCGTTCGTCCGGCGTTTGAGAACAGCGATTATCGCGGCGTACTGCACGCGATCGATAAGTGGATCAAAGCCTGCAAGAACCCGAAGTACCTCCACACACGGCAGCTGCTGGAGGACTATGTCGTGATCCTCGCTCGTTCGGGTATGCGTGTAGGAGAGGCGAACAACCTCAAGGTTCGCGACATTCACAAGCTCTACGACCATCATAATCGGCTGAACTATCGCTTTGTGGTGCGCGGCAAAACAGGTGAACGCGATGTCATTCCGGTGGCATCGGTGGTGCCGCACGTTGAGCGTGTGCTCGCTAGCAAGGGCGAAAAGCCGGATCCCAATGCCTGGTTCTTCGCAATGGCGGATGGATCGCAGGTGATTTCCCTGGCCGACCAGTTCGCGAAGGTGCTGGAGCTAGCGGAGCGAAAGACCAACTCAGCCGGAAACGCCTTCTCGCTGTACAGCCTGCGGCACTACTATGCGGTGATGGCACTGCGTGACGGCATCGGCATCTACGACGTAGCCCGCAACATGGGCACCAGCGTCGAGATGATCCAGCAGTACTACGGCAAGCAAGCGACGCCCAAGCTGATGGCGACCACGTTGGGTGGCAAGCTCAAAGACACGCATAAGCTGAAAGAGAGCTAGCGGTACTCGGTACGTTTCCGCCGGCTGTGATGCTGCCACCGTTGGGTTAGCGCAACGTTATCGGCGGTAGTCACGCCGGCCTGTTGCCAGCTTCAGTGGGTGCGGTTTGCGGTAGCCATGCTACTTGGGAAAATCTGCCCCTACTGCTTCAAGATGGGCGGGCAGCTATATTGGTAGCGGGCTGGCTGGGCGTTGGGGCTGTAGGGCGCTGCAAACGCAAAGCAGACGCCGGCTCAAGTTGTCCCAACTGCGACATAGGCATCTGGTTCGCCGCAGTCGGGGCATATTTGCTCTGTCCTGGGGTACGCGAACCCGCAGGACAAGCACGACTTGCAGTCGGTCATGTCCTCGAGAAAGGCGCAGCGCTTGCACAGCGTCTTGGTGTGCTTCAGGGAGAGATAGACCCGCATCTCGTCTATCCAACCCAAAATGGCATTACGCATCCAGTCATCCTCGCGATTGAGGATGATGTCCCGCCAAGTCTGGCGTTTCTCACGCTTGATCGACTTCTTTTGATCAGGTGTCAGCGCTGGCTTTTTGGCCGGCACCTCAAAGACGTGAGCGCAGTACTGGCCGGTCGACTTGCTATTGCAAATCCAGGTCGCCGCCTTTTTTCGATATTGAATGGAAAGGCTGCCGCACAACGGACAGCAGTCGCGCATTTCCGGCTCAGTGCCATCTCGAATGGCGTACATTTGCTGGCGCAACCCTGCATAGTCGATCGGTTCAAACTCCCTGCCAGCTAGTTCGCTTTTCGCGCGTTCCTTGTGGTCGGTGATCTTGGGCAGTCTGACTGTATGTTGCACGTACAGGATTGCCTCACGACCAGCTCCGCAAGTCTCGCAGGCGTTTCCCAGCACTTTCAAACGAGCGGACTTCCACGACTTCCAGTGCCAAGGCGGGCCGAGCCTAAGGCGAGCGGAAAATATGGCTTGTGACGCTTCTTGCCCTGTAATACGCCGCGCCCTCAGCTGCGCATCTATCTTCTCAAACTCTGGCGGCAGCGGGATCAATCGTTGGCCTCCTACCCAACCAGCGTACTTGATTCTGTGCTGATAAGGCGACGAGCTGCATGTGAGACAAGCGCGGAATGACCCGCGCTTGTTAAGGTTTGCTGCAGCAGGCGTCGTTTAGCGCTTCATCACCGTCGGCTGCTTCGCCTTTGTCACAGCATTGATGTGGCCGTCGAGTTCGCCAGCTTCGGTTGCCGCAATCAGCTTCGGCAGCACCGTTGCCAGCTCTCGCAAATCGGCAAGCACGACGGCGTCCTTGCCCTTTTCGAACTCGATGGCCTTTGCGCCATAGCGCACGGTGAGCAGCAGCTTGCCGTCCTGCTGCCGACGCCACCACTGCTTAAGCCGCTTGTTTACCTCGACAAGGTGCTTCTGCCCGTCCTGCGTACGCTCCCAGCGGCGCTTCTTGACGACATGGATGCGGCCGTCGATTTCAGCTTCCGCCATTGCCAGTTGCTCCCGCAAATGGGCGATCAGCTTGTTGCGCCGCTTCTGCTGGGGCGACAGCGAATTCTCACGCGGCACTGCCGCAAACGTCAGTTCCTTCAGCATATTCATCATGCTCTCCATCGCGTTCCGATGAAGCAAGCATGTGGCCATCTATCTGATATTCCTACCGAAATGACGCCTCCAAACTGAACCTCAGCCGGCCTCACTACCAAGCCCGCGCAAGACATTCGTCATTTTGCACCTATCTCAGCGCATATAGGTGCGATCCGGGAAGGCTGTTTGACATCGCTCAAACGTATCACAAACCGCTTCCGTTAATCGCTGCAGTCTTATTCCGCCAGATGGAGTGCAAAAGTGACACACGGCGTTGGTTGGATGGTGCTTGCAGCGGGACTAGCCTGCTGGCTGCTGGGGTTTGCCATGGATCTGCACGTAGCAGCGATGATTTCCTCCTTAAGCTCGGCTGACACGCCACCAAAGATTGCCGCGCTCAACATCCAGTGGGTAAAGAAGACCTATTGGCTTGCACCATACCTGCTGTGGATAGGCGGAGCACTGGTCGTCGTTGGCGGCGCCCTCGCTACCATCGGCCTCATATTTGCGCGTCAATCCGCTGACAGCGAAAAAGACAAGTGAGCCCATATACATTTCGGCGCATGGCCTAACACAGATTTTAAGACATATTCAACACGGTATATGATCAATCAATGTTAATTGCACGATAAACGACGCAGATTATTTAATTCGTCGCGCGCCCCCGCAGCTCCCTTTTCGGAAAATGAACAATGTTGCCTTTACTTCGGTTGAATAATTTTTGCTTCTTCGCTTCTTCTAACACACCTATTACTATCGCCTCTAAATCTGGTCGCTGAAGGCTTGGAAACAGCAAAGCAGCTTCGTCCACAAGCACCTCGAGAATCACCTCAGCTGACGCCTTCTGAGCTATCAGCATCAAAAAAGTCTCGGTCAGAACGTCCTGACAACCCGCCATTTCATACTCCTCGTTCGCACTACTCCCGCCCGAGTGGACGCTAGCGGAACCGAGCGTTAGTGTGGTGCGAGATCGAGCGCAGCACGACTAAACTATACCATTCAGAACGAGCCCTGCATGCAGCCGCAATGAATTATTAGTGTCTGATTTTTGAAGAACGAAGTGCGTGTTAGCACTCCATATCCAGGATTAAAAGATAAAGAAACGCAGGAATGCTCATGTTCTGAGCCCTTCGTGCGCCTTGTTTTTTCACCCACACTGGAGAGGTCAGCATTCAAATAGTTACAGTTTTCGTCTGAGAATTCAGAGACTGTTATGCATAGGCGCAAGTCTGCCCTACAGCGTCAAGAGGGGCGAGCAGCTATGTGGGTAGCGGGAGGGTGGACTTTGGGGCTGTACGTGCATCGTAGGGCAGCGCAGACGCCAGTCCCCAGCTATAGCCCAATCAGCGCCTGCTTGATGAGGTTGAGGTTGTAGATCGCCTCCTGCAGCCTATACCAGGACAGCGTCATCAGCTCGGCATCCCTATCAGTCCGCACACCTGTTCGACGAAAGCGCTTGGCACAGTGCGCCAGCACGACCTGCATGCGCCACGCCCTACCCTGCCACCCTCGGGCCGCCACAGTGAGTTCTTGCCGCAGCTTGATGTTGTGGTCATCTTCCAGGTCATCGACGCGCATCAACTGAGCAGCTCCAACTCACGCAGCTTGCACTTTTCATGAATGGCCTCGTTGATGGCGCTGACAGCGATCCGCAGTCGCGCTCGTTTTCTCGCGTCGGTTACCTCGTCCATTTCTCGGGAAAGACGAGCTTGCAGGAATGCGAGGCTGCCAACGTGCAGGCTGTACCCGCGCTTGCGCATGCAAGCGAAGTAGGTGGCGTTTTTGCCTAAAGCCCTGCTGAGGTCGGTGATGCCGGAGACAATGCCGATTTGCTTGAGCTGCTCGACTAGTGCGGAGTCGATGTCGAGTTTGGCCTTTGTGTAGGTTTTGGTGGATTTTGTTCTCATCACGTATTTAGCAACTGAGCACGAATCGCACACCGAATGAGCTCCCGAATGCGTGGTTGCGCCATTGCCCATTTCGTTAGCTGCCGTCGCGCGCACTCAGTGTCTTGTGAGCCGCCATCGATGAAAGATGTAACGAAATCATCTATATAAAGGTCTTTTCGTTACATGGTGAGTTTATAGGCATAATCGGGTGTTGGACCAAAGAGCGCGCTCACGAATGAGACGGCGGAGCTTGCGAAGCCGGACGAACGAGGTGAGCAGCACGCGCGCAGCGAGGGCTTTGTCCCTGACGGCAACTATGCCACTGGAGCAAGCCCAATGACGCTCGGCTGCTAATCGGCTGGTTCTGCGTGGACCAAGGTCACGGCAAGAGTCGTGTCAACACGACGCTGGTTGGCACAGCAGTCGAGTAGTTCAAAACGTCGATGGAGCCGACGACGAACGCCAGCAGACCAGGTTCGTCGCCGATCATTGCCACCAGCTGTGTTACTCAGACTGGCGCGATGAGGTTCGGGATTTCAGCATGGCGCTCACGTGGCGATCGTCCGTGCTGTGCCTCTTGCTTCAGCAAGCTCTCCATTTCAATGGCCGACATGCCAGCGCGCTTCAGTTGTGCTGCTAAAGCAAAGAAGGCGCTGTGGCCGGAGCCAGCTGATGCTGTTCGCCATTTGGCGATGGCCTTGTCGACTGCAGCTCGTTCGATTGGTCTAGGCAGCAATGGCAACGTCGCCATTGGCCTTGCGGCAATCGAAGATGTTACAGCCGTCATCCAGTGATCTACATCGAGGGCAGTTCGTGGCTGCTCGCTGTGATCATGGAAAAACGACACAGTTGGATCAGCCGCCTGACAGGGAGCGTAAAATAGTGAGGCGGCATGCATCTTGCTGGCATCAAGGCCGTGCCGTCTGCCTTCCGCGAACCTGTCGCCGCATCGCTGATCGACCAATCCTCGCTCAATCTGCCCCACGACATTGGCGTACTCGTCAGCGCTCATGTCCCGCGACGTCGGAATGAACGCTCGCCAGCGGTTGTTGGTGGCGGTCGAAGAGTAGGTGTTGAAGGACGCAAAGCGCAGTAGGGGAAACACCGCTGCAAAATCGTTATGCGTGAGATCGCCGTCATCGAAGTCCAGCCAAATGCCGCGCGCATGAGAGACGTTGTCGAAGCCCCGCTGTGTATCTACACCCGCCATTGCCGCATCGAACGTAGCCGGCGAGATTAGGAAATTGTCGTCTTTGGCCTCGACCACACGCTGGTGCAGCTCGGCGAGCAGCGCGATGAACCCATCGTCATCGGCGTGGTCCAGTTCCAGTTGCAGCGCGCTGGTGGAAGCGAACTTGGTTGAGAACACAGAGCCATATGTCACCGTCGCCGGGTTTGCTGACGCTGCCCGCTTGTTCTGCCGGTACCGCCGCACACGTTCTGCGGGGCTCAGCGCCAAGTCACCAACACGAGGCCTGCCACGCGGGCGGTGTGGCACAGTGGCATTCATGTTGAGTTGCTCAACACGCGCACCAGGAAAACAATCTGCCAGCCAGTGGGCAGTCGGCCGGTCCATAACGATGACCGTCTTGGGCGTGGGATCATCGGGGTTGCGGATCGAGCTGCGCATCACGGCTTGATAGACCGCTGATCGGTAGTGCGCGGTCTTCAGTGCGTCACCGCTGACCCCGAGCGTATCCATGAACGCAAAATGCGTCGGTGGCGGATTGAGCGCCGAAAGCACCACCACATGCTGGAACTGCTGGAAATCGTTCCGCCCATGCGGTGAGTTGGGCAGCTGTGTCGCATTGGGAAGATGGTCGAACGCCCCTGACTGATCCTTGTTGCCCATCCAAACGAATGGCACTCCGGCTAGCGCTTGCCCGACCTGCGATACGATCGTCTCGCCTAGTGTGCCGCCGCCATCGACGGCCATATCGCGCTTGGTCTTGGACCAGTGCTCATCGAGAACATATCGAATAGTGACCTGTGCGCCGTTGCCATGCAGCTGGTAGCGCAGCCCGTCAAAGAACTCTTGGCCGACTGGTTGCAGTTGCACACCGCGCCCTGACCACAACTGGTAGAGCATGCTGTCGGTGAAGCAGGCCGATGCGATGATGGTTTCCGCGAAGCGGAAGAATATGCAGGCGTTCAGCAGCGAATAGGTCTGAAGCTGGCCGCCCTTGTTGCCAGCAATAAGGCGCTTAAAGCTCTCCTGCCTGGCATAAACCTCCCAGTTATCCGAGAGCATGCGATGAGCGAAGCCACTGAACTGCGCCAGCACCTGGTCACTGCGCGGGTTGCGGGCAATTTGATCGAGGCTGAATGATGAGGCCGAGCTGATTGCCGCCTCCAGCCTGCCATATCCGCCGTCACCCGGCACGAAGGTCAGCGCATCGGTGATCAGCCGATGCGTATCGGGAATGTTGAAGCTCTCGAACAGATCGACCTGGAGCACCTCGTCAACGATTACCATCCAGTCCCCTGCCCTCTCGAGGAACGGCAGCAGCAGGAAGGCAGCGTGGGTGATGAAGAGGATTTCGCCCTGATTGCGCGCGGTATCCCGGAAATGGCTGCCTATGGCTGCGACGACATTGCCGCCGTGTGTGTCGCCATGGATTGCGCGATGGGAATACCGACCACCCAAAGGCTCAAGCGTTTCGTTGATGGTCCGTGTGATCAGTTCGCGGCTGGGTTGTACGAAGAGGACTTTGTGACCCTGATGGGCCAAGTGATGCGCGTGCTCAATCAGCACATGCGTTTTCCCGGATCCTGCCGGTGCATCGAAGTAAGAGATTGCCATAATAGCCTTTCAAAGGAAAACCCGCCCGAGTTAGCAGCTCAAGGCAGGTTTCCAAGGTCATATCTGGCAATATGTGCAACCACAGCGCCCCCTGCTAAAGAGCTTGAGAACGCTAGCGGCTCCCATAGCTATTTATGCTGGCGGAGCATTGAAGGCCGAATATCTGATCATTATGGCGCTCGCGCACTCTGGGCCTTGTGAGCCTCACCTGAGTTAAATGTAACGAAATCATCTATATAAAGGTCTTTTCGTTACAGGGATCTGATTGCCATATCTGAGTCTTATAGTGCGCAAAGATCGAGCTCACGAGGGAGGCGGCGAGCTTGCGAGGCGAGACGAACGAAATGAGCGGCACGCGCGAAGCGTGGGCTGAAACTGATCCTCGCAGGAGGATGGCATAAGTCTACTGCGTTTCGCCAAGCCCTTGAGGCCAAACAGCAGGGCCAGCGCATCGGCATTAAGATAGGAGTTCGCGAGCGAACGGGAATGTCGTGTTACACGAAAATATGTCGGAGACGGCATTCTGATCTCGACCCAAAATGAGCGGCAACTGATCGCCGCCCACTCGGTCACAGCTCAATTGGCTAGATCATAGCGATCGCGCGCTCATACTTGCGGCAGTCGTCACCCCCAAGGGACGCGCTCAATAGCAGCGACAACACGAAGTCGTCAGACTTACTCACACCACGCTTGGCCAATACGGATTGAGCGTAAGCAAGGTATTCAGCTGGGGTGGGCGGAACGACGTTGATCGGCATGCATCGGCTCAAGATACCCTTCGGAAACACGGCAGTCGTGTTCGCGGTAAGAATGAAGCGCTTCTGTGAGTTGAGCTCAAGGATGCCGTGAAGCTTGCCGAGAAACGCTCTGTCAGTCGACTTATCGGCTTCGTCCAACACGATCCAGTCGTAACCGGTCGGGTTCATCGTGGTTAGCCGGCACATGGTGTAAAGCGCCTGGGTATCGAGGTCGTTGGGGACGTCCATGTGTTTGTAGATTGAACCATCGGGTTCACCGCGCGAGGCCTGGAACCAGATCGGGAGATGCCTGGCGAGCGTCGATTTGCCTGAGCCGTTCTCGCCGAAGAGAAGAAGATTCTCGACCAGTTTCCCATTGGCAACGGCATTGAGGATTTGGTTTGCGTCAGCATTGGCCTGATTGAGCGGCATGGCGTTTATCGTCTGAAAAGTCAGCATGTTTTCTAATCCTGAAATGAGTTGAGCAAGGAGCGGGGGCTCTAGGCCCCCGCAACGTCGTGAATGGTTAGCTGTTGAGTGCAGCGACGATGGCGGCGTTCTGTGCGTTAATCGTTGCGACTTGTGCGTTCGCGGCGTTCGAAGCAGCGACGCTTGCGCCATATGCAGTAAGGACGACTTCGACGGCATTGGCGTCGGCAATCGGAGCGATGAGCTCGATTACGCCGGCGTCGTTTACACGAGCAAGAACAGCCACGAACGGAGACGCAGCGTCATTAATGCTGAAGCCGGGAACATGATACGTCTGCTGAGCGCTTGCGACTTGCGCAGCAGCAGTACCAGTGTCCTTGTTTGCCTTAAGCGTCTGCTTCTTCGACGCTCGACCCGTGCTCTTGGCCTGAATTTCCTCGACGCCACCTTGGCTGGCAATCCAAGTGTGCAGGTTCATCGGATCGACCGTCTTTGCGGCATGAGCGAGCGCGACGACTTTGGCGTAGCGGGACAAACGCTTGCTGTCGGCAGCGAACACGTACTTAACGATGCGGTAGATGAGCGGTGTCGTGTTCTTGAACTTGTAGCCACGATTGGCACACTCAGTCGCGAATGCTGCGATCTGACTGCGCTGCTTCGTCATGCGCAAGTAAATGTCGAAGCACTTGGCTAGCAGACGATAAAGTTCGTCATTGCTCGCTTTGTAGGCGCCGTTGAACCAAGCATCATGTTCATTACGAAGCGCGATCAAGTTGTCGAGCGCGAACGCACTGTTGGACTTTGCATAGGCCGGTGGCGCTGCGTCGTTAACATCGGGCGACTGGTAATTTGTAGTATTGAGATTAGTCATAGTCATTAGGCTCCATTTATCAACCGACAACACCATGTCATCGGATGAGAATGGGTTTGACAGATTGAAGCGAACAAGGCAGTATTTTTGAGTTTTTGATAGTTGTTGGTTTCACTCACATCATGAGCGACGAGCGACGCGTTGAGCGCCTTCGGTTTATCGGCCAGTTGCCAAAGCACAGGTTCCGACCTGGCGAGACGACGGTCGCGTGGGAGGCTGAACTCGCTGCGGCCCGCACCAGTCTCTATTATTGGTGGTGGAGGTTCCTAAAGGAGAGCGTGGAGTACCGTGCTGCGCAGATGGGCGAGCTGCGGGATGAGCCATGGGCTGGGGTCGCTCGGGATTTTGGCCATCTCTACGACGATTTCGAAGATTGGTGGTACAGGACTGGCCGAATGCTCTTTGCCGAGCAGGCATCCGTTCCAAGAGTGCGGGTGCTCGAGGATCGCGAGCAGATTTCCTACGAGCTTTCGAACGCCAGCCTGTTCGTGGAAATCCCACTGACGATTAAGCGCAAGACGATCCTGCGCCAACTGAACCGCCTGCTTGACGCAAACCATCCCGGCCAAAGCCTGCGGGTCTATTCACACAGCACTGCACGTCGGCGCGTCTATCCCAACCAACGCATTCGCATGGCGACATTTCCGACGCTGTTGGCAGTGTGGGAGGCGCACAAGGCAGCGTCGACTAAGCCGGCATGGCAAATCGGCGAAGACCTCAACCTGAGCCCGATCCATGTCGTCGTTCCCGGCGATGATGACGAGGAGGTCAAGTACAAACACCGGATGATGTCGCTGACCGTGCAGCGCCTTCATCGCAAAGCCACGGCACTCATAGATTTCTCGGCGAAGGGCGACTTTCCCCGCTTCAAGTGACGGCCCGCTTGTCGTGTTACACGACATTCTGAGCACGGCAGGCTGGCTAGATCAGCTCCACCGCTGCTCGTAGTACGTTCTCGTTCAGCTCGATATAGCGCTGGGTTGTCGCAATCGACCGATGCCCGGCTAGCTCCGCTAACACCCGTACATTGACACCCTTATGCGCCAACGTCGTTATAAACGTGCGCCTGCCGCTGTGCGACGTGGCCTTGTCCAGCCCAGCTTCGTCGTAAATGCGCAGGAACACCTGGCACAGGCTGTTTGCGGAAAAGCGCTTTCCTACTCTGCTGCGGAACAGCGGGTCATAGGAATTAGGGTCGCGCAACGTGCGAACGTAAATGGCAATTTCGGCTTGCGCTTGGGCGTTCAGCAGTACAGTGCGTCCCTTGTTGCCCTTCGTCTGCGCTGCCTTCAGTTGGATCTCGTTACGGACGTTCCCATCGTTGTCGAGCACATCACGAACGCATAACGCTGCAATCTCCCCAACCCGCATTCCAGCCAGCCAACTCAGCTGGAGCGTACAGCGGTTACGCTCGGAGAATGCACTGCGCGATACGCACGCCATAACACGCTTCATGTCCCTGTCGGTTAACACCTGCGCTTGCTTCATTTCCATGCTCCGTTGCTGGATAACAAATCCATCGCAAACAGCATGCTTTCTGACGTTGGGCAGGGCAACCGGAATGACGTGGCGAAAAACGCCAGCGTCGTCAGCTGGTTAGCGTGTACACGGTGTACGCGCCAACATCACAGAATTCAGAGAACATGATGTTGACGGGCTTTGCTGGGGGTAATGGCGCAGCGTCTTAGTCGTCGCCAATGGCTTCGACGAAATTGCCTGCTGGGGCATTCGGCGCTTGCTGCCGGTCCACGTCGCTGAGCATCTCGAACAAGAACCGCTGGTACTCACCGAACAGCAGAACTAACCGATCGCTGGCATGGACCTTGCGCATACGACGATCAGCCTCGTCACGTTCCATGACCAGCCAGCCGTCACGGATTAGCTCCTTCAAGACCTGGCTAACGCGATCCTCGCTGTAGTGCAGTGAAAGATGGAAGTCCTTCACACGCGCTGCATCGCCGTCATCACGCGCCAGCGCTAGCAGCACAATGTCGCCAGCAATGATTGAGCCGGCCATCGGCATATGCTGCCGTTCCCATGAACGGAGCAGCAGCAAACGTCTTGCCAGCTTCCCTCCATCCACTCCGGCCGCACTCCTTTTCGGAGTTTGTGCCGGTCAGTGGAGAGGGAAAACAACCGGAATTGGCTCGGATAATCAGAGGCATAAGGATTTGCTCATCTGTTCCGTCCCATGCACAAAATTGCCTGTAACGGGGAGGCTTTGGGTGTGTCGTCAAACGAGAATTGGGTTCGAGACCAAGTGGTGGCTGCGCACAGGCAGATTGAGCGCGAGAGACTTGAAGCTGAGCAGCGGATTGAGCGCAACAAGGAGCGGGCAGCGGCGCTGGCTGCTGCAGTAAGGGAGGGCGAGCGACGGTATGCTGCTGCATTCGATAAATTTGAAAAGCAGGCGTTTGATCGAGTCGGCGCTTTGCTCACGAGAGAATTTGGCACGCAAAATATCGACCAACTCGCAGCACTACCGCGGGTTACAACCGATGCCGCACTTGCACAATTTAGACATTCGTTCAACAACGACATTAAGGGCATTCGCGGAAAGCAATCTAAGAAGCGCGTCGCAATGATGGTATTCGGAGGCACTGTAGCGCTGGCAGGAATTACGTTGCTGAACGTAAATATAATTGCAGGTGTGGCAGCTATTTTGATAGGCACAGTCCTCGCTATAACGGCAGACGTCGCATTTCCCGACAATCCGACGCCCGACTCTGGTGATTCTACCCTTTATCTGTTGCTGCGCTGCGATCGAGCCGTCAAAGAAATGCTGTACATGATTGACGAAAAACGTGCATCGTTGGGATTGCAGCGCAGGATTTGAACGCGACACCATTGCGGTTGCGACACGCAATCTGACGAGCAATCCTGTCGGACATTGCAACTGGCATTCCGGCGGCACCATATGGAGGCGGACGTCATGCAGGAACATCACGTGGCAATCGCCTAAAACGTAGGCAACCAGCAGGCACGCTAAATCACCACCATGCATCATATTGATTTTGCTATACAAATTGCCTTGCAGTGGCAGTTCAAGCACTGCCACGGAGCGTTCTAAGTACTTGTAATACAACAGGTTTTTCTTCCGGTTGCACATAGGCACCACATATGCAAATGTGGTTCCTGTGTGCATTCCTAGGCAAATGCTAGGCAAACCGGATGGAAGACCTAACGCAAATTGACGACAACGCTGTCGTCTTTAAGCGCGAAGGCACCTACCAGGCACGCATTCGAGTGGACGGAAAATACGTCTATCGCAGCCTCAAAACGGGCGACCTTGCTGTAGCAATCAGAACCGCGCAGAAGCTTGTTTTCGAATTCGAGTTCAGTGCCAAGCACGGCATTCCGATCAGCGCCAAGACGTTTGGCGATGTGATCGACGGATATGTGAAACACCGCGAAACCGAGAACCTACAGGGCCGAACGTCAGACGGCATGCTGCGGCAGATCAAGCGCGTAGTTCGGTTTTGGCAAGCGTATGCGGGCGACAAGCTCATCACCGCCATCGGTGACAAGGAGCTGCGCGATTACGTCCAGTGGCGACGGGACTACTACACGCAGCGCCCGAATGAGGCGAAGAAGCGGAACGTAAAGGTCAACCCGACCGACAAGACGCTTCAGTTCGACCTGATGATTGCCAAAGCGGTGATCAAGTGGGCTCACGAGCAGGGATGGAGAGGTTTGCTCCCGCTGCCGCTCTTCACGTACACCCCGAAAAAGAAGCGAGTTCGTCCAGCCTTCGAGAACGGCGACTATCGCCTTGTTCTGAGTGCTATCCGCAAGTGGATCAAAGACTGCGACAATCCCAAGCACCTCCACACGCGGCAGCTGCTGCTAGACTACGTGGCAGTCTTGGGGCGGTCCGGAATGCGTGTGGGTGAGGCAAACAATCTAAAGGTTCGCGACGTTCATCGGTTCGTGGATCGGCTTGACCGCATCAACTACCGATTTGTGGTCCGCGGCAAGACTGGGGAGCGCGACGTTATTCCTGCCGCCTCAGTCGTATCGCACGTGGAGCGAGTGCTGGCGGACAAGGGCGAGAAGCCCGATCCAAATGCCTGGTTCTTTTCGATGGCAAATGGGTCGCAGATAATCTCGCTAGCCGACCAGTTCGCGAAGGTGCTGGAGCTGGCCCACCGCAAGACCAACTCCGTCGGCGACGGCTTCTCGCTCTACAGCCTGCGCCACTACTATGCGGTGATGGCGCTACGCGACGGCATCGGCATCTATGACGTAGCCCGCAATATGGGCACGAGCGTCGAGATGATCCAGCAGTACTACGGGAAGCAGGCAACTCCGAAGCTGATGGCGACGACATTGGGCGGTAGGCTCAAGGACACGCACAAGCTAAGAGCGACCCCAGAGTAGCCGGGCGTCCTGTCAAACTGGTGAAGCAAGCGCCGCTTGCTGACGTACCGTGGCAGTGGCCTATACGGCTTGTGTTAGCAAGACCCCCTCGAATTGCCCCGTGCAGCAGCAGCTCACCCTATCCGCTGTATGGATAGCGGGCCTGTCAGGCATTGGGCTGTAGGGGCTTGCAAACGCATAGTAAGACGCCAAGCGTTAGCGCGCTGCCCCTGCAGCGTTAGGTCGTTTGGGGAGTTGCGGTGATATCAGGCTGTCCGCAATCGGGACATATCGCTTCAGTCCTCGAGTAGGCAAACCCGCAAGATCGGCACGGCTTGGCGTCGGTCATATCCTCAAGAAAGGCGCAGCGCTTGCAGAGTGTCTTCGTGTACTTCAGCGACAGGTAGACCCGCAACTCGTCGATCCAGCTAAGCATCGCATCCCGCATCCAGTCATCATCACGATTTAGGTTGGTGCTGCGCCAGGCCTGACGCTTCTCCCTTTTGATCGCTCTCTTTTGGTCAGCTGTCAGCGCAGGCTTCTTGGCGGGCACGTCAAAGACATGTGCGCAGTACTGGCCCGTCGACGTGCTGTTACAAATCCAGGTTGCCGCTCTCTTGCGATACTGAATGGAAAGGCTGCCACACACCGGGCAGCAATCGCGCAATTCCGGCTCTTCAGCGTCTCGGATTGCATACATTTGCTGGCGCAAGCCCTCGTAGTCGATCGGCTCAAACTCTCGGCCCGCTAGCTTGCTCTTCGCCAGCTCCTTATGTGCGCTGATCTTTGGCAATCTGACCGTGTGCTGCACATACAGAACTGCTTCCTCGCCTGCCCCACAGGTTTCGCAGGCAGATCCCAGCACTCGCGTTCTTGCTGCCTTCCAAGATTTCCAGTGCCATGGCGGCCCTAATCGAAGCCGTGCGGTGTAAATGGCTTGCGAGGCTTCATTGCCTGTGATCAGCCGCGCCTTTAGCTTCGCGTCAATGATCTCAAATTCGGGAGGAAGCGGGATCACGTCGCGAAGGTCCTTTAGAGTTGCAGGTGAGATTTCTGCCAACTTTGGACGCGGATGGCGACCGACCAACCAGCAACACGGTGGGAAACTTAATGCCGTTCGACGGATTGAGGGGCAAAGAGCGCAGAGTGATCCGCGCTCATTGAGGTTGCTGTAGCAGGCGCAGGCTAGCGCTTCATCACAACCGGCTGCTTCGACTTCGTCACCGAAGTGATGTGGCCGTCGAGTTCGCCGGCCTCCGTCGCCGCAATCAGCTTCGGCAGCACAGCTGCCAACTCGCGCACATCATCAAGCAGAACGGCGTCCTTGCCTTTTTCGAACTCGATGGCCTTTGCGCCATAGCGCACGGTGAGAAGCAGCTTGCCATCCTGCTGCGGCTTCCACCACTGCTTCAGCCGCTTGTTGACCTCCACCAAGTGCTTCTGGCCGTCCTGCGTGCGCTCCCAGCGGCGCTTCTTGACGACATGGATGCGCCCGTCGATTTCGGCTTCCGCCATTGCCAGTTGCTCCCGCAAATGGGAGATCAGCTTGTCACGCCGCTTCTGCTGGGGCGTCAGCGAATTCTCACGCGGCACCGCCGCAAACGTCAGTTCCTTCAGCATACTCATCATGCTCTCCATCGCGTTTCGATGAAGCAAGCATGCAGCCATCTATCTGATATTCCTACCGAAATGACACTGTTGTTGGCGTCGGCTTGCGTCAGCAATTATCGCGTCAACACGACATTGGGACCGCTTGCGTTAGCAACTCAGAAATCTGCCCATACAGCGTCGGCGTGGGCGGGCCGCTATATGGCTAGCGGGGCGGAGGTTCCTCCGAGGCGTTGGGGCAGCTATGGGCAAAGCCGACCCCTAAGCTGAACTTATCACCCTATGCGCACGCAAGAACTTAACGGCCTCGATTGCAGACGCTAGGGTAAACCCGCGCACTTTCGAAGAATCGTTCGAGCGCGTGGCTTATGGATCAGGTACTTGGCAACTCTAATAAAATCTAAGCAGCGCGTGGCCGACCATGGCGAGGTTTTCACGCCGAAATGGTTGGTCGAAAAGATGCTCGATCTCGTCAAAGGCGAGACTGAACGCATCGATTCTCGGTTCTTGGAGCCGGCATGCGGCAGCGGAAATTTCCTTGTCCCAATCCTGCAGCGGAAGCTGGCAGCAGTGGAGCTTAAATTCGGCAAGTCACAATTCGAGAAAGAGAATTATGCCCTGCTCGGGCTCATGTGCTGCTACGGTATCGAATTGCTGGCCGACAACATCACCGAGTGCCGCGCTAACATGCTTGAGGTCTTTTCGGACTATCTCAGTCTTACGCCAGGCGATGAGCTATATCGGGCCGGGTCACATGTGCTGTCGGTCAATCTGATCCACGGCGATGCCATGACCATGCGCGAAGATGGTGGGGCACCAATCACCGTTGTCGAATGGGGTTATCGCGGCAAGGGTATCTTTCAGCGACGTGATTTCCGGCTCGATGTGCTTGTCGGCATGGCGGGCTTCGCCGAAGAAGGGACGTTGTTCGCCGGTCTTGGCAAGCACGAAATATTCACCCCCACCCGAGACTATCCGCAAGCAAAGGCGAGCGACTTGGCTCGCTTTGACGATAAAGCGCAATCGTGGGGCGTCCAATGAACGAACAGGCCGGGTTTACGCTACGGGGGCGCAACCCTGATGTTCTGACCTGTATCGCTAACCTCTCCAACGATGAGGTATTCACGCCACCGGAATTTGCCAACCGGATGTTGGATACGCTGGCCGAGGCGTGGGCAGCCAGCAATGGCGGCGCGAACATCTGGGCCGACAGCTCGGTCAAATTCCTGGACCCGTTCACCAAATCCGGTGTGTTCCTGCGGGAGATCACCACGCGGCTGATTGCCGGGCTGGCAGCAGAAATCCCAGACCTCCAGGCGCGGGTCGATCATGTCCTATCCGCGCAGGTGTTCGGCATCGGCATTACGACGCTGACCACGCTGCTCGCACGCCGAAGTCTCTATTGCTCGAAGCACGCGACCGGCGAGCATTCCATTGCTCGCAGCTTTGCGAGTGACGAGGGCAATATCTGGTTCCAGCGAGTTGAGCATGCGTGGAAGGATAACAGGTGCGAGTTCTGCGGTGCGCCCCGTGCCACCTTCGATCGCGAGAACGGGCTGGACAACCACGCCTATGCTTTTATCCATACTAGCGACATCAAGACTCGCATGAGCGAGCTTTTCGGGGGCGAGATGCAGTTCGATGTAATTATCGGAAACCCGCCGTACCAAATGACCGGCGGCGGTGGGGGAACCAACGATTCTTCAATTTATCACCTCTTCGTCAAGCAAGCGACCGAACTAGAGCCTCGCTACATTAGTATGGTCATTCCTTCCCGCTGGATGGCGGGCGGGCGCGGAATGGACGAGTTCCGCAGAGCAATGCTTGGAGACCGGCATCTGAGCTCCCTCGTTGACTATCCGAACTCGGCGCAAGTGTTTCCCGGCGTGGACCTCAAGAGTGGGGTTTGCTACTTCCTCTGGGACCGTGAGCATCACGGTGATTGCACCGTGACGCTCGTGCGTGGCGAGGATGTGGTTGGGCCAACCACCCGTGCCCTCTATGAGTACGATGTGTTCATTCGAGATGAGCGTGCTGCGGGCATTCTCAAAAAGGTGCTTGCGAGGACCGAGCCGAGCTTCGAAGAGCTTTTAACGGGCGACACACCGTTCGGCTTAGCGACGAATTTCAAAGAGTTTCGACCTGGTGAGCCGGGCGAAGGCGAAGTCAAAGTCTACGCCAGCTCCAATGCGGGTAGGCGAAGTGGCGCGATGATGCGTTCGCTCATCGCGAAGAATACCCACCTCATCGATGCCTGGAAGGTTCTTGCGCCGAAAGCTGGCCCCGGAAGCAGTGGTGGACACATCATACCCGATGCGGTTCTGAGCAAGCCCAGCATTGCTGAGCCGAACTCCGTTTGTACCCAGACATGGATTGTTGCAGGACCTCTGAGGACTGAAAAACAGGCAGAGGCAGTAGCGGACTACCTACAGACGTCGTTTGCTAGGTTCCTCGTATCGCTTCGGAAGATCAGCCAGGATGCCATGAAGGGTGTCTATCGGTGGCTTCCACAACAAGACTGGGACCAACACTGGACCGACAAAGAGCTCTACAAAAAATACGACATCACAGAGACCGAGATCGCTTTCATCGACCGTATGATCCGCCCGATGGGCACCGGCGATGACTAAGACCATCGACGAAATCCTCGCGCCCAAGCCTGAGGCCCGCCCACGCATCTATGCCTATGCAATCGCCGACGAGGCGCATCATGGGCTTCTCAAGGTAGGCCAGACGACGCGTGATGTACGGCAGCGGGTGGCCGAACAGCTCAAGACGGCCGCTATCGCCAACTTCACTATCGAGCTGGACGAACCTGCTGAACGCGACGATGGCGGCGTCATCACCGACCACGCTGTTCGCGACGCCTTGAGGCGCAAGGGTTTCCCCAATCCACATCTGGAATGGATGCAGTGCTCGCTCGCTGATGTGCGCACCGTGCTCACGGAGTTGCGCACCGGCCAGGTGGTTTCCGGCACCCACCACGAAACCTTCCCACCGCGCGAAGAGCAGGCGGCGGCCGTCGAACAGACTTTCGCCTACTACCATTCGCGCTGGGAGCAGGACGCGAATGCCGTTCCACGCTTCCTCTGGAACGCGAAAATGCGCTTCGGCAAGACCTTCACCAGCTACCAGCTTGCCAAGAAGCTGGGCGCGAAGCGGGTGCTTGTGTTGACGTTCAAGCCGGCCGTTGAGGACGCGTGGCAGACCGACCTTGAATCGCATGTCGATTTCGATGGCTGGAGATACCTATCGCGCAACGCTGGCGGCGACCCGCGTGAAGTTCCCACAGAAACGCCGCTTGTCTATTTCGGCTCGTTCCAGGACCTATTGGGGCGGGACAAGGCCGGCAACATCAAGCCGCGCAACGAATGGATTCACACCATCCGTTGGGACTTGGTGGTGTTCGATGAGTACCATTTCGGCGCATGGCGGGAGACGGCTAAGGAGCTTTTCGAGGGCGAGGATGCGACCGTTGCCAAGAAGGAAGCTGGCTTCGAATATGCCGACGCTCTGGAAGATGTGAACGAAGACCTCGGTGTGCTCTCTGAGGACGAGGCCGAGTTCCTACCCATTGTCACAAGGGCCTATCTCTACCTCTCCGGCACCCCGTTCAAGGCGCTGGCGACCGGCGAGTTCATCGAAGAGCAGATATTCAACTGGACTTACACCGACGAGCAACGGGCCAAGGCCGAGTTCGCCGCGACGAACCCCGGTAAGCGCAATCCCTATGGCGCGTTGCCGCAGATGCGGCTTCTGACCTACCAAATGCCAGACGAGCTATTGGCGATTGCCAGTGCCGGGGAATTTGACGAGTTCGACTTGAACACATTCTTCGCTGCCACCGGCACAGGTGATGCCGCCTCGTTCAAGCACAAGGACGACGTGCAGAAGTGGCTCGAGATCATCCGGGGTGGCTACACGCCGCAGACGGTGGAGAGCCTAAAGACGGGAAAGCGACCGCCATTCCCTTACTCGGACAGCAGGTTGCTGCCATACCTGCAGCATTCGTTCTGGTTCCTGCCCAATGTTGCGGCGTGTCACGCGATGGCGAACCTCTTGGTCGAACGTCAGAACACCTTCTGGCATGACTATGCCGTTGTCGTCGCGGCGGGTACGTCGGCTGGCATTGGCCTAGACGCTCTGCCGCCGGTTCGTCGTGCGGTCGACAGCGGCTTCGACACCAAGACCATCACCCTGTCCTGCGGTAAGCTTACAACGGGTGTGACGGTGGCCCAGTGGTCGTCCATCCTGATGCTGCGCAACCTGAAATCACCGGAGACCTATTTTCAGGCTGCGTTTCGGGTGCAGTCCCCGTGGTCTATCAAGAACCCCAACGGCGACAACCCCAACGAGGAAGAAATCCTCAAGCCGGTCTGCTTCGTGTTTGACTTCGCGCCCACTCGCGCCCTCCGCCAGCTTTCCGAATATGGCATCGGGCTTTCGCCTGGCGAGGCGAACCCAGAGAACGCCGTGCGGGAGCTTGTCTCGTTCCTGCCGGTGCTGGCCTATGACGGCGCGAACATGACGCAGATCGATGCGGGCGGGATTCTCGACATTGCAATGGCGGGAACGTCCGCCACGCTGCTAGCCCGCAAGTGGGAATCCGCCCTGCTGGTGAACGTTGACAACGACACGTTGCGCCGGGTGTTGGACAGTCCCGAAGCGATGGCGGCCGTCGAACGCATCGAGGGCTGGCGTGCTCTCGGGGACAACGTCATCGAGACAATCATCAACAAGAGCGACAAGGTCAAGGAACTCAAGAACAAGGCGAAGAGCAGCGAACTTACGATAAGCGAGAAGAAGGAACTGAGCGACGAGGAGAAGGAATACAAGTCCAAGCGCAAGCTCGTTCAGGAAAAGCTCATCAAGTTTGCCACGCGCATTCCGGCCTTCATGTACCTCACCGACTTCCGCGAGAACACTCTGCAGGATGTTATCACCAGACTGGAGCCGGACCTGTTCCTCACGGTTACGGGCTTAACGGTGGCGGACTTCCACCTGCTCGTGCGGCTAAAAGTGTTCAACACAGAGCGGATGAACGAGGCTGTATTTGCGTTTCGACGCTACGAAGACGCATCGCTCCGATACACCGGCATTGAAAGCCACAGAGGGCTCACCCACTATGGTTTGTACGATACGGTCGTCGCGAGGGACTAGCGGGCTGGCTTTGCGGGATAGCATTCTACGGCGCAGGCATTCCCAGTGGCTTTCTGGGCGCTCCGGCCAATTGCTGAACCTGCGCCTGTGCTGCTGCCAGCCGCGTTGCTGCCCGGTCATATCCCGCCGCCGCATGCCGTCTCCGAAGCTCGCGCACCAACACCGTTATTTCTTCAATCTCCGTTCGGAGATTGTACATCCGCTGTTGGGTGTCGAACCTGTCGATTTCCTCAGCGCGCATTAGCTCAACAGCTCCAGCTCGCGAAGCTTGCACTTCTCCTGGACTGCTTCGTTGATGGCGCTCATCGCGATGCGTAGTTTGGCGCGCTTCCGAACATCGTCGGTGTCGTGCATTTCACGAGCAAGGCGGGCCTGAAGAAATGCGAGGCTGCCAATGTGCAGGCTGTAGCCTCGTTTGCGCATGCACGCAAAGTATGTCGGGTTCTTTCCCAACGCTCGACTGAGGTCACCAATTCCGGTGACGAAACCGATCTGCTGCAACTGCTGAACCAACTTGGCATCCACTGCGAGCTTGGCGTTCGTATAGGTAGTAGGGTTTTTTGTTTTCATCATGTATTTAGCAATTTCGCGCCAAACCCTCCCGAGATGCGGCTTGTTTTGTGAAGTGAGCGGCTGCGACCAAACCTTGAATCTCGGCATGGCGTTCCTTTGGCGAGCGCGCATGGTCAGCCTCTTGCGTGAGCAACGCCTTCAGTTCCACAGCCGACATGCCTGCACGCCGCAGTTGCGCTGATAAGGCAAAGAAGGCGCTACGACCGGAGCCAGCTGGTGCTGCTCGCCACCTGCCGATTGCCTTGTCGACTGCGGCCCGTTCGATTGGTCCATGTAGCAATGGCGTTGTCGGCACAGACACCGCTGGCAAGCTCCTTGCACCTTCAAGCCACCGATCTACATCGAGGGCAGTTCGTCGCCGATCCTTGTGATCGCGGAAGAATGACGCAGTTGGATCAGCCGCCTGGCACGGGGCGTAGAACAGTGAAGCCGCATGCATCTTGGTCACATCCAAGCCGTGCCGCCTGCCCTTGCCTAACCTGTCGCCCCATCGCTGATCGACCAATTGCCGCGCGATCTGTCCCACAACAGCGGCGTACTCTTCAGCGCTCATGTCGCGTGAGGTGGGGATGAACGCGCGCCAGCGGTTGCTGGTGGCCGTCGAGGAATAGGTGTTGAAGGCAGCGAGGCGAACAGCAGGAAAGACAGCTGCGAAATCGTCGTGACCGAGATCACCGTCATCGAAATCAAGCCAAATGCCACGCGTTCGGGTGACGTTGTCCAAGCCCCGCTGAGTATCTACTCCTGCAACGGCCGCATCGAATGTAGCCGGCGAGATCAGGAAATTGTCATCTTTCGCCTCGACCACACGCTGATGCAGCTCGGCGAGAAGCGCTATGAACCCATCATCATCGACTTGGTCTAGTTCCAGTTGCAGGGTGCTGGTCGAACTGAACCTCGTTGGGAACACTGAACCATATCCCACCGTAGCAGTGTTCGCTGATGCTGCCCGCTTGTTCAGTCGGCACCGCCGCGCACGTTCTGCAGGGCTCAGCGCCGCGTCACCAACACGAGGTCGGCCACGCGGACGATGTGGCACCGACGCGTTTATCTTGAGCTGCTCAACACGGGCACCAGGAAAACAATCTGCCAGCCAATGCGCAGTCGGTCGGTCCATGACGATGATGGTCTTTGGCGTGGGGTCATTGGGGTTTCGGATCGAGCTGCGCATAACGGCCTGATAGACCGCCGACCGGTAGTGCGCGTTTTTCAGCGCATCGCCACTGACGCCCAGCGAATCCATGAATGCGAAATGGGTCGGCGGCGGGTTCAGCGCCGACAGCACCGCCACATTGTGGAACTGCTGGAAGTCGTTGCGCCCATGCGGGGAGTTGGGCAGCTGTTTCGCATTGGACAAGTGGTCGAACGCGCCTTTCTGATCCTTGTTACCCATCCAGACGAATGGCTCGCCGCCAAGCGCCTGTCCAACTTGCGAGATGACCGCCTCGCCGAGTGTGCCGCCGCCATCAACGGGCATGTCGCGTTTAGTTTTCGACCAGTGATCGTCGAGGACATATCGGATGGTGACCTGTGCGCCGTTGCGATGCAGTTGGTAGCGCAGCCCGTCAAAGAACTCCGGCCCAACCGATTGCAACTGAACACCACGAGCAGACCAGAGCTGGTAGAGCATGCTCTCGGTAAAACAGGCTGACGCAATGATGGTCTCGGCAAAGCGGGAGAAAATCCCAGCCTCCAGCAATGAATAGGTCTGGAGCTGACCGCCATTTTCGCCTGCGATCAGCCGCTCAAAATTATCCCGGTTGGCATAAACCTCCCAGTTATCCGACAGCATGCGGTGAGCGAAGCCGCTGAAATCAGCCAAAACCTGGTCACAGCGGGAATTTCGGGCGATTTGATCGAGGCTCATCGCTGGATATGCGCTTACCGCGGGAAGCATTCTGCCATAACCACCGTCACCGGGCACACAGGTCAGCGCATCGGTGATCAGCCGGTGAGTATCTGGGATGTTGAAGCTCTCGAACAGGTCAACCTGCAGCACCTCGTCAACGATCACTATCCAGTCGCATGCCCTCTCGAGGAACGGCAGCAGCAGGAAGGCAGCGTGGGTGATGAAGAGGATTTCGCCCTGATTGCGAGGCGTGTCACGGAAATGCGCAACAATAGTCGCCGTGACCTTAGCATCAGTGTCGCCGTGGATGGCACGACGCGGGTACGTCGGATGAAGCGGCTCAAGCGTCTCGTTGATCGTGCGTGAGATGAGTTCGCGGCTGGGTTGCACGAACAGGGTTTTTTGGCCCTTCTGGGCTAACCGATGGGCGTGCTCCACTAGCACATGCGTTTTGCCGGCTCCTGCCGGCGCGTCGAAGTAGTATATTGCCATAATAACCTTTCAAAGGAAAACCCGCTAGAGTTGCGGCTCTGAGCGGGTTTCCGAGGTCATATTTGGCAATATGTGTCACCACTGCGCCTGACGTTGCCCCCTGGAGCTAATCCAGTTTGAGGTAGGCTCTGGCTCCACGACAAGGACCAGAGATGAAGCGCAGCAGGTTCACCGAAGATCAGATCATCGGGATATTGAAGGAGCAT